>NZ_JHEG04000001.1:5276203-6476203 GCF_000760695.4 Tolypothrix bouteillei VB521301
CAACTTTATGAATTGTTGGGTTATACTCAGCGATTGGTATTTGTTCATGAGGAAGTTGTCAAAGAAGAATGCAATTTCGATTTTAGAGGAAAGAATTTTAAGGAAGTTTTTTAATGTTAGGTCTTAGTATTACAGCTATTGGAATGAGGTCTATTGACGAGTGTATGGAAATTTTTCAAACACTCGCTCATCTATTAAAATTAGAGTTTTTGGAAATAGCCATAGGAAGCATTTGTCCAGTGGATTTTCATTATTTATCAGTTCCACTCATTTTGCATAATTCTTGTCTTTATAAAGAAGGCATGCGTTTGAGATTAGAAATACTCAATCCGAGAACTTGGCAACCCTACTCGGAATTTATTGCTAATTCTGATGTTAGAGCAGTATCCATTCATCCAACGCTACAACGCGATTGTACGAAGCAAGAATTGGAAAAAGCTTTATTTAAACTTCAAAAAACTTTAAATGTTCCAGTTTATTTAGAAGTCATGCCTTCAAGCGAGTATTGGTGTTCTAGTTTGCCAACACTAGTAGAATATCCATTGTTACTGGATGTCTCTCATGTACTTATTTGGTTTCAAGGTAACCAAAGTTTAACTAAAGAAACTTGCTTAGAAATTCTCAATTCTTATGAAGTAGGTGAAATTCATTTAAGCCATAATAATGGGTTTTCTGATGCTCACGATTTAATTCCTTCAAAGGTTTGGTTCCATAATTTGATAGAACCTTGGAGCCAAAAATATTTTGTAACATATGAAAGTTTACCTCAAGTTTTTTATCTTTATGAAAGACTGGATAAACAAAAGACTGGGAAGAATAAGAAAATCAGAGAGATTATATAGATTAACAATTTTTTAGGTATTTTTTATGTCCTTCTGTCGTGTTTTTCTGATAATGCACTAAGAGGTCATTTATAAAGCTGAATGCAACATCAAACCTTTATTGTTGGGTTTCGTTCTTCAACCCAACCTACCTCTGAATGTAACATTGAACCCTCATTGTTGGGTTTCGTTCCTCAACCCAACCTACTTCTTCTTAATGTTTACTTTATAAATCATCTCTAAATTCTTCTGACTCTTTATGTTAAGCATAATTGAGGGGGAGCATCCCAATTTGGAAAAATACTGGAGCGATTGAAAATCGCGTCTATGCAAACTAAGTCCGCGAAGGCGGACTTAATAAAAAGTCCACGTAGGTGGACTTTGTTTGTATAGCCCCAGAATTCTATTCTGAGGGCAATTGGCACTCTTTGGGATGCTCCTTTTCGATCCCCCCTAGCCCTCTTTAAAAAGGGGAGAAGTTAATTTCAATCCCCCCCTTTTCATGATGTTTCATCTCTTATCTAAAGATCTATGTACACTGTAGTTATAAAGGGGGCTAGGATACTCAAAAAGCCCACCTAACGATCACAGGCGAGACGTCTGTCCTACACCGCTAACCACTAAACAACTAACTAATGACCCTCGAAGAAATTGACCAGTTGCTAGCCGACTGGAAAGTGAAGATTGACATTATCGGTCAAAATCTTATTGATTTACACAGTCTTTCTACTTACCAGATCCTTGCTGGAGTTTCTGGATTTCCTAAAGCAAACCTCACAGGCGTTACCCAAACACGCGTCACTTCAGCATTAAGCGCAATGAACGATTTGTTTGGATATTTTGATTTAATTGTAAATGTCGTTAATAAAGCGAATCAACTGCGTTCCTCAGTCTCTCGATTTTTGGTGTCGCCACAAAAACTGGAAGAAATAGAGAACATACTGACAGCACCGTCCATTGAATTGTCTGTTGTACAAATTCCTCTAGCAGAAAGAAGTCTTTTAAGTGCTCCTGTGACAACTGACTCTATCGCCCCCCAAGAGTTACTGCGTCTGATGACAAATGCCTTTGATAATGCTAAAGAAGTTGTATTAGCTGTTGATTTAGCGTGGGCGCGTTTGGAACCCATGCTAACTCAAGCACAAGCAGAGATTGAGAAACTGCAAGCGCTAGCTGTTTCATTAGGTGTAGAGCCCTTGACAGAACTTTCCGCAGTGAGTCAAAAAATTCACTTGTTGCGTGGCTGCGTGGAAAGCGATCCTTTAGGAGTGACAGACGATTTCACAAGAGATCTTCAACCACAAATCACACGGGTAAAAACGACTCTAGAACAATTAGCACAACAGCACCAGTTTCTCGCAGAGAGTTTTGCTCGCGCTCATCAGTTGCGATCGCAGTTAATCAAACTTCACCATCAAGCTGTAGAGGCTCATAAGGAAAGTACTTTAAAAGTTGTCGATCGTTCTGAAGTGCAAATTCCTTTGGAAGATAAGCAGATAGAAGCGCTTGTGTCTTGGCTGAGTACACTGGAAACTAAATTTGCTGAAGGACTGGTAAATCCAGTGCGTGTTGGTCTGGAAAATTGGATCGCCAAGGTGAAGGAATATATTGCAGTCACTGAAAAAGTCTATGCAGCAAACAGAGCACCTTTAGACATGAGATCTGAATTGCGCGGGCGGTTGGATGCACTTAAAGCCAAAGCACTAGCGCGGGGATTAGCAGAAGATACTATTTTGAATCAACTCGCTTTGCAGGCTCAGCAACTTTTATACTCCCGACCAACACCTTTAGATGAAGCAGCCCAGTTAGTATCTCAATATGAAAAACACTTAAATAATGGGGTTAATAGGGTTATCAATTTCAAAAATTTGAGTTAGAAAAGATTCAAGCGATCGAGTGAATAGGCGAGGAAAGTTCTCGATGAACGGCGAAAGTTGCAAACGCAACGGGTGTACTGGCAGTATTGAAGATGGATATTGTGATGTCTGTGGGCTTGCGCCAGTGGAGCCACTGCAATCCATATCTCTTCATGACAGCATTCGCAAACAAACACAGCCAACTCAGCACAGCTCAATTACAACAGGAACGGGTTCATCGCCTCTGACCAACCGTTCCAAAGGTTCGCGGCGTACTAGCAATACCTCCAGTAGGAGCAGTCGCAAGCAGCTTGGTGCTGGACTTGTCTCTGTACCCGAATTACCTTCAACGGAACCGGAAAAAGCAATCATGGCGGAAGCCATGGTTCCCGACCACAAACGCGTTTGCTCTCATTGCAATAATTCTCTGCGAAGAGAGAAAGGCTTTTGCCCCAAGTGCGGACAAAAGTATTCTTTTATTGCGACTCTCAAACCGGGTGATGTGGTAGCCGGACAGTATGAGGTCAAAGGCGCAATCGCTTTTGGTGGTCTGGGTTGGATTTACTTGGGTTTTGACAAAATATTATCTCGTTATGTCGTACTGAAAGGGTTGCTAAATACTGAAGATGCAGCCAGTGCAGTTGTAGCAGTGGCTGAACGAAAGTTTTTGGCAGCTGTAAAACACGCCAACATTGTTGGTATTTATAACTTTGTCAACTATGACAGTGAAGGCTTTATTGTCATGGAGTATGTTGGTGGCAAAACACTGAAGGAGATTCGCAAAGAAAGGGGACCGTTACCAGTTGCAGAAGCGATCGCCTACATCCATCGGATTTTAGGTGCTTTTGCGTATCTACATTCACTAGGTTTAGTCTACTGCGACTTTAAACCAGATAACGTGATGCTAGAAGGACACGATGTCAAGTTAATAGACTTAGGTGGTGTCCGTCGTATTGATGACATTCATGGAGACATTTACGGTACTGTTGGCTATAGTGCGCCAGAAGCGGGTGAAGGACCAACAGTTGTGTCAGATTTATTTACCATTGGTAGGACACTTGCAGTTCTCCTCACCAGCATCTCGGGTTTCACAAAAGAACATCTCTACACTCTCCCCAGCCCTCAAGAAGAACCGCTCTTTGCCCAACAAGAATCGTTATATCGGTTTTTACTGAAAGCGACTGCACAGAACCCTGATGAGCGCTTTCAATCAGCAGATGAAATGGCAGATCAATTGCTGGGCGTACTTCGAGAAGTTGTTGCAACCGAAACAAAGATTCCACGTCCAGCCTCCAGTAACGTTTTTGGGGGCGATATGCTTTCACTGATAAACACGGGTGAGTTAAGCCCTATTAAAGCCGACCATCACCAGTTACCAATGCCAATGCTAGATTCTACGGAACCAGGATTCAACGCAGTCCTGAATGCGGGAGCGTTTGCCGATCCTAAAATGAGAGTCACTAGCTTAACACAAGCCGTTCAACAGTTCCCCAATTCAAAGGAACCATTGCTGCGTTTAGCAAACAGCCTCATTGACACTGGTAATTATGACAAAGTTGAACAAGTGTTGGCGCAAGTAGAAGAAAAAGACCCTTGGGACTGGAGAGTGTTGTGGTACAAAGGACGCAGTTTAATGGCGCAAGGCAAAGCACAAGAAGCGCAAGCAGCTTTTGACCAAGTTTACTTTGACTTACCCGGAGAACTTGCACCCAAATTGGGGTTAGCTTTAGCGGCTGAAAGTGCAGGTAATTTCCAGCTAGCAACTCACATGTACGATTTAGTCTCTCGTACCGACCCCAGTTATACCGCCGCCGCCTTTGGCTTAGCACGTTGCTTGTGCGCTACAGCAAACAGAAAAGAAGCAGTGTCGGCGTTAGAACGAGTTCCACAAACCTCCAACTTACATACACGGGCGCGAGTAGAAATTGCACGAACACTGATTGATGCGTCTCATTCTCCTCCAGGAAGCAAAGAACTCCAAGAAGCTTCAGCAGCAATTGAAGCACTAACTCTCAGTGGTATAGAACGCTGTCAACTGACAAAGCAAGTTTTAGAAACCGCTTTACATTTACTCACTTCTCAAGCAGTTTCACAAGACTTATCCATCAAAATTTTAGGACAAACACTTCAAGAACTTTATTTACGAAAAGGATTAGAAAAAGCACTGCGAGACATGGCGCACCTCTCAACAGGAGAAGAAAAAATTCGCCTAGTTGATGAAGCAAATCGTGTACGACCGAGAACGTTATTTTAAAAAGAGCTAATGGCTAATGGAACACAATTAGCAATTAGCCATTAGCAGTTAGCAATTAGCCCTTCGGGTATCTCCTTACGGAGACGCTTCGCGAACGCCAGTCCCCTACGGCGGGAAACCCGCCTTCAGGGCTGGACTCACCATTAGCCATTAACAAACTATGCAATGTTTCAAATGTGGTAGCAAGCTCCAGGTTGGCGATCGCTTTTGTGAAGAATGCGGTACCCCCGCTATCCCAAAAGCGACAGGGGGATGTGAAAAATGCGGTGCTTCAGTCGAAGAAATCGATCCAGATGGCTTTTGTTCTCAATGTGGTTTTCGTCAGGAAATAAAGCCGACGGATAACTTTGAGATTGTGATTTCTCCTAACTTTGCAGGAATTTCACACCGAGGACTAAAACATCAACGTAATGAAGATTATATTGCCTGTGCGAAGGTTGAAAATACGAATACTTATATTCTGGTTGTTTGTGATGGAGTTTCTAGTTCTGCTTCACCCGATTTAGCTGCTAAAGTTGCTGTAGAAAGTGCGTGTAGAGCTTTGGAAAGAAGGGTTGGAGGGGTAGATTCACAACAAGCAATAAAATTGGCAATTGCTGAAGCCATGAGAGCGGTATCCGAAATTTCATACAGTGTAACTACAGATGTCGATCCACCATCAACCACAATAGTTGCTGCTGTTGTTGTTGACAATACAGCCACAATTGCTTGGTTGGGAGATAGCCGCGCCTACTGGATTGCTTCTGATGGTTCGCGACAGCTAACGATAGATCATTCCTGGTTTAATGATGTTGTTTTGTCAGGAGAAATGACCGAATCTGAAGCCAAACAATCTTCCCAGGTTCATGCTATTACTCGTTGGGTGGGTGCAGATGCGGGTCATGTTGAACCTTCTATTGTCAATTTTGAAATTCCTGGTTCCGGGTATCTACTTTTGTGTACTGATGGCTTATGGAATTACACACCTCAAGTTTCAGACTTAAACAGACTTATGAACTCAAATGAAGATGCTATTACACTAGCCCAGAAGCTAGTAGAGTTTGCTTGTTTGCGTGGAGGACATGACAATATTACCGTTGCTGTGTTGTCTTTTTAACGTAAAAAGTGAAAGCTAATGTATGGGAAGTGAGAAGATGACAGAAAGTAGCAATAGACCTGGAAAATCTGAGGCTGTTTTAGGAGGACAAACCTCATTTCCAACAGATGGTATTGTTCTGGGGGGAATTGAAGGTTTACAAAAACGTTTTGCTGGTGTGACTGGTGAAGAAAGAGCAGCTTATCTTGCTAATGCACTTCAGTATGAAGATACAGGCGTAGATTTTTTGATAGAAGCGATGAACGATGAAGAATTCATTGTAAGAGCAACAGCTTACAAACTCTTGCACAGTTCAAATTCTACCAAAGCTCAACAAGCCATTAACAACGGTATTCTTTTAAAAAAGGGAGATAAAGTTTACTGTGTTTACGAGTCAACGCTTAGTTACAATGATGAATTCTATTATATTGAATATTGCCTCGATTCATTTAACCCAGAAACTGAAGAATACTGTGAAGTTCATGGAGAAAAAAATCCTTTATTTATTTCACGGCATCTTTTCAAGAAAATGCTGAATCTGAGGTAATTACCGTACATCAAATAAAGATATTAAAAGTTAATATTTTTACACTTGTATTGGGAAATTATCACATTACTTTTAATCCTTGGGATTGGTGTAAAAATAATGGAATTTCTTTAAAAACAAAATACAATGAAAATCATTGGGAATTTCAGAGGCGAGTTTTTCAAAAGCTACAGAAAGATAATAATTTAGAATTACTCAGTCAATTTTGGAATTTAATGGGATTTAGCCAAAAAATGGCGTTTTTTCGGGAGGAAGTTATTCAAGAAAATCAATATTTTGATTTTAGGGGAAATAATTTTAAGGAAGTTTTTTAATATGAGAAAACTGAATCGTAGGGAGCATATTGTTTTGGTAAATTATCCACGGAATAGAATTCTATGGCTGTACAAACAAAGTCCACCTACACGAAATTTATATTTGGAAAATTCAGAAAACCCAGACAATGTCTAAACTAGTCAAAAAATCAATTAAATAATAACAAAACTATGACCACTCAATTTAAAGCTGAAGTATTTCAAAACCAATATTTACCCCAAGGGGCGAAAGAAGTTCATGCAATTATGACTGTTAGCTCTGAAGGTAGTGAAGGAGTCGCTGCACCATCTACGGGAAACAGAGTCTTTGGAATCATATGCGATACCTCTGGCTCAATGGGAGGTGATAAAATTCATGCAGTAAGAGAGGCGATGGTTAAAATCGTAAACTTACTTCCTGGAAATTCATATTTTTTCATTATCAGTGGTACGGATGATGTTCGTATAACTGTTCCCATATTGAAAGCAACTTCTGAAAATAAAGAAAAAGCGATCGCAGCCATAAAAAAAGTCCGTGCTGATGGTGGTACTATCATTTCTTCATGGCTCAATGAAGCTTTAAAACAATTCCAAAAAATGCCCCATGCTTTGCGTCAAGCACTGCTTCTAACGGATGGACAAAACGATGAATCAGACGAACAAAAACTCAGAGCGGTTCTCAATAAGTGTGAAGGCGTTTTTCAGTGTGATTGTCGGGGTGTGGGTACCACTTGGCGTGTTAAACAACTCCAAGAAATATCTGGAAAATTATTAGGGACTACGGACATTATCCCCAAAGCAGAAATGATTGAAGCTGACTTTCGGGCAATTTTAGAGAAAGCTATGAGCAAGAACGTCAGTGACGTAGCTTTGCGTTTGTGGACTCCTCAAAGTGCCAAAATACTGTTCTGCAAGCAAGTCAGCCCCGACATTGTCGATTTAACCCACCGCGCAACTGTTGTAAAACCTCAAGTTTGTGACTATCCAACTGGTGCTTGGAGCAATGGAGAGTCCCGCGATTACCACTTCTGCATTCAAGTACAACCGGGAAATGTAGGTGATGAGATGTTAGCAGGTAGAGCTAGTTTAATTTATACAGATAATGGCGTGGAAACAAAAATTGCTGAGGCTCGTATTCTAGCATTATGGACAGACGATGATGCCAAATCTACCAAAATTGACAGACGTGTAGCTCATTATACCGGACAAGCAGAACTAGCCCAATCCATACAAGAGGGATTAGAAGCACGCGATCGCGGAAATATTGAAGTAGCTACAGCCAAGCTAGGAAAAGCCGTACAACTCGCCCATGAATCGGGTAACGAAGCCACAGCCAAGCTTCTGAAAAAAGTCGTTGATATCGAAGATGCTGCAACAGGAACAGTGCGGTTAAAGCGAGAAGTTGCTAAAGAAGACACGATGATGTTGGAAACTCGCTCCACCAAAACAACTCGCATTCCCAAATCTTAAGAGAGAAAAATTTTAAACCCACCATGTCCACCTATCAATGTCCAAAAGGACACGCTTCAACCGAATCAGATTATTGTTCGGACTGCGGTACTAAAATTCTCGGAATAACCCAAAGCGCAGTCACGGTAATAACTCCAAAACAGGAGGTACTTCAAACAACACCACCTGCGATCGCCTTTGGCTCAAGCCATACCCGGCTTATCGCTTGTCCCGATTGCACAGCCCCACACGACCCCAGTAGCGGTAACTTCTGCGAGATTTGCGGTTATAACTTTATAACCAAAGCTCATGGAGAAATACCAATAGCAGCAACAACAAATTTGACCAAAGAAGTTACAGATGATGTACCTGCAAAACCCATAGAACAACCATCCGCTTCAACATCCGGTGCTGAAATTACCGCCACTATCGATCCCTCATTGCAAAGCCCAGAAAGCCCAGCACCACCAAACCAACCCCCCATAACCTACCAGCTAGACAAAGACAGCAATCTCATTGGTCGTTCCAGCGAGCTTCGGGGAGTTTACCCAGAAATAGCCCTTGATTTTGATAGCGCCGTTTCCCACCGCCATGCACTCCTCAATCGCAATCCCGATGGCACATTTATCTTGCGCGACATTGGTTCCACCAATGGTACCAAATTAAACGGCGTAGAAATCAACCCAATGGTAGATGTACCGATAAAAGATGGTGATGAAATCACCCTCGGACACTGGACTCGAATTAAGTTTAGGGGGTAGGGGAATGGGGACAAGGAGGACAAGGTAGACAAGGTAGAAGTTTCTCCCCAGTCTACCCCCTTCTCCCCGGTCTACCCCCTTCTCCCCGGTCTACCCCCTCTCCCTCTACAGTTTTATGACAAGCACGACACCCTCCTTCAGCCAAAAAATCAAACTCACCACGCCCCGACTTCTAAAAACAGGTTTGTACGCCACTTGGGTAACCAGTTTCTTAGTTGCGATCGCCACCATTTCTGGTATTCAACAACAGCGCCAAATGATTCAAACAATTGGTAAAGACGCAGCACCAAGCGTCCTTCTCGCCCAGAGGATTCAAGATAGCTTACTGGGTATGGATGCTAATGCTGTTAACGAACTGCTTGTCAAGCCTGGGGCTAACCCTCGTGCTACTGAATATTACGAAGAAAGGCGCAAAGCTTTCGCCGAACGAATAATTGCTGCTGCTGAGAACATTACTTATGGCAAAGCAGAACGCGAACCTATTAAGACGATGCAACTGTTGCTGGGGGATTATATAGCCAAAATTCAACGAGCAAGAGACTTTAACGAACGTGGGGATTTAAACGGGGTACTAACGGCTTATCGAGAAGCAGCAGAAATTATGGATAACAAGCTGCTACCAGAAGCCGAAAAACTAAAAAAGGTAAACGCAAAAAAACTTGATGAAACTTACGACCTGCAACAAATTGCATCCTTTTACTTTCTATTCCTGACAATCGTTCCCGCGCTACTTCTCGTTAGCGTACTTATAGCAATTCAACTGTTTCTGCACTGGAGAATGCGACGCATTCTCAATCCCTGGCTGATCGCCGCAACAGCGATCGCAATTTTCTTTTTAGTGCATACAACCCAAACATTTCTCGCAATCTCCCACCATCTAAAGATTGCCACAAAAGATTCTTTTGAATCGCTGCGCTTACTGAGAGAAGCCCGTGCTTTGGTTTACAGTAGTAATGCTGATGAAAGCCGCTATTTGTTAGATAAAGCAAATGCTGTCAAACATGAGAAGGCATTTTTGAGCAAATCAACTATAATTGCTCAGCCGTTACATGGTGAGACGTTGGAGACAGTTGCAGTTGCAGGGTTCTTAGCAAACAATCAAAAGCCTCGTTTAGCCGGTTTATTAGGCGAGGCTTTTAACGATATCACATTTGCTGGTGAGAGAGAAGCAGCTGTGGCGACTTTGTTAACTTTCGATCGCTATCTCAAAATCGATCGCCAAATACGCCTGTTAGAACAAAGTGGAAAACACCAAGAAGCGATCGCTTTGTGTACGGGTTATGAGAAAGGTCAGTCAAACTGGGCGTTTGAGGAATTCAAGAAAGCCCACAATAAAATGCAAGATATCAACCAAGAAGCTTTCAACAAAGCAGTTGAGCAGGGGTTCAAGGATATAGAAGGCTTTGAAATTTCCGCTGCTGTTGCAGCCATCCTTATCTCAGTTTTGACACTTTTTGGATTGCTACTACGTATACAAGAATATCGGTAATTAACGCTCCGCGACCAACTACTAACAACTAACCCCCAACCCTTAACGAGTGTTCCATGATTTGGTAACTTAATTAAATAGCTAAAAAAAAATGTAGTTATTACACAGAAGGCACAACCTTGAGTTATCATCTTGATGCTATTGCCCCCCACGGCGGACAGTTAGTGAATCGCATCGCTACACCCGAACAAAGGCAAGAATTTCTCTCGAAAGCTGACTTTTTACCGCGAGTACAACTGGATGAACGGGCGGTTTCCGATCTCCAGATGATAGCGATTGGTGGTTTTAGTCCACTCACTGGTTTTATGAACCAGGAGGATTACGATCGCGTTGTTACAGAAATGCGGTTAGCTAACGGTAATGTTTGGGCAATTCCCGTAACCCTATCAGTAGAAGAAGAAGTCGCAAACTCCTTGAAAGAAGGTGGATTAATTCGCTTGGATAATCCCGCAGGTGAGTTTATTGGTGTGTTAGAACTCACACAGAAGTACCGCTACGATAAGAGCCGCGAAGCGATTAACGTTTACCGTACCGACGATTCCAAACATCCTGGCGTACAGGTGTTATACAATCAAGGACCAATACACCTTGCGGGTGATGTTTGGTTGCTGCAACGCGATCCCCATCCTTTCTTCCCAAACTATCAAATCGATCCCGCAACGTCGCGACAAATGTTTAGGGAAAAGGGTTGGAAAACTATTGTTGGCTTCCAAACTCGCAATCCCATCCACCGCGCTCACGAGTACATTCAAAAGTGCGCTCTGGAAATCGTAGATGGTTTGTTTTTGCACCCCTTAGTGGGTGCAACAAAAGAAGACGATATCCCAGCTGATGTGCGGATGCGATGCTATGAAATTTTGCTGGATGGATACTACCCTAAAGACAGGGTCATTCTGGCAATTAATCCCTCAGCAATGCGCTATGCTGGTCCTAGAGAAGCAATTTTCCATGCCTTAATTCGCAAAAACTATGGCTGCACTCACTTTATTGTGGGTCGCGATCATGCTGGAGTAGGAAACTACTACGGAACTTATGATGCTCAATACATTTTTGATGAGTTTCAACCAGCAGAATTGGGCATTGTACCGATGAAGTTTGAACACGCTTTCTACTGCACGCGCACTCAGCAAATGGCGACAAGTAAAACAAGTCCAAGTAGCCCTGAAGAGCGCATTCACTTATCGGGAACAAAAGTGAGGGAAATGCTGCGTCGCGGAGAGTTACCCCCACCAGAATTTTCTCGTCCAGAAGTGGCTGCAGAATTGGCAAGAGCAATGCGAGTGCCATTACCAGTCTAAGGCACATTCGGTACAAAGAATCAAGTATAAACTTTTACTTTACACTACAGACCTCAGCCCTTAAGCTGATAGTGAATCCAGTGCTAAAAGAAATTTTTTTCGTACAAGCATCTGGCAAACTAAAAGGGCGAACGGACTGAGGGCTGATAGCTAATTATGAAGCGGCGGACGTTTTTACAAAGGTTTGGCTCCATACTCGCGGTAATGGGTGTCACTGACAACGAGTGGTTGACCTTGGGAAACCGCTATTCTCAAGCTTTGGCACAACCAAAACAGCGCAAGTTGGCGTTATTGGTAGGCATTAATCAGTACCCACAATTTTCATCACCACTGACGGGTTGTTTGACAGATGTAGAACTACAAAAGGAACTGTTGATTCACCGCTTTGGTTTTCAACCGTCAGATGTTCTTTGCTTGACGGACGCTAAAGCAACTAGGGAAGATATTGAACTCGCTTTTTCAGAACATATTATCAAGCAAGTTCAGCCCGATGATGCGGTTGTATTTCACTTTAGCGGTTATGGCAGTCGCGTTCATCTCGAAAGTTCTCAAGATACCCTGCAAAACGCTCTGATTCCCGTTCAGGAAAAAGATGAGAGTACACAAGATAATAAAAATGTAAACTATATATTAGAGGAAACATTGCTGTTATTAGTGCGATCGCTACCCACGCATCGTGCAACAGCAGTTTTGGATACTAGTTACTATGTTCCCCAAACATCGCTACCTACGGGGTTAAAAACTCGCAGCCGTCCGGTTCTAGAGGATGCTGTTGTGATAGCAAAGGAACTTCAGTTACACAAACAACTGAAGGAGAAGGTTCCTACGCCTTCCTCTGGGGTTGTACTGAAAGCAACCTCTCATTCCAAACAAGTAGCACGAGAGATACAATTATCTGGATTTAGTGCGGGATTATTTACATACGCCCTCACGCAGTATCTATGGGAAACTACCCCAGCGACAACAGTTCAAGTTTGCATCTCTCATGTGGTAGGTTCTTTACAGCAGATGGGTAGTACCAAACAGCAACCTGCAATACTAGCTGAGAAAACGGATAAAAATAATCCACAAGCACGTGCATTTGTTACCAATCATTTTCTTCCCGATTCAAACTTAGGGGCGGAAGGAGTGATAATGGGAATTGAAGAAGATGGGAAAACTCTTCATCTGTGGTTGGGAGGCTTACCCTTAAACGTATTGGAGTACTTGGGATCTAATTCTCGCCTCACTCTCGTTCCATCGACACCCAACTCCCAAATCGTACTGCGATCGCGCTCTGCACTAACAGCAAAAGCGCAAATTGTCAATACTGAGAGCGAACCAAAAGTCGGACAACTCATTCAAGAAGCAGTGCGGGTATTACCTAAGAATGTTGGTTTAACAGTTGCTCTTGACACCAAACTCGAAAGAATAGAAAGAGTCGATGCGACAAGCGCGTTTTCAACAGTATCTCGCGTTTCTACTGTGGTAGCAGGAGAACAACTCGCTGACTGCGTGTTTGGAAAACTCCCAGAATCAAAGAGTAAAGAACCAGCCCCAACTAACCTAACAGTAGTTTCTCTCAGCCGCTATGGTTTATTCTCTCCAGGTAGCGAACAGATTCCCAGTACCTTTGGGGAAGCAGGAGAAGCCGTAAAATTAGCAGCCTTACGGTTAGTGCCAAAACTGCAAACCCTACTAGCGGCAAAACTATGGCGACTCACCGTAAATGAGGGTTCATCACTATTGGGTGTGAAAGCAACATTGGAGATGCTTGGCGCTTTAGCACCGCGAACGTTAATGCAACGAGAAACCTTGCGAACTCAAAATACAGAAGCATCCAGTAAAAAGACATTTAGCCCTGAAACTGGGGATATACCTACTGTGACCATTGGTAACAGGATACAATATAGGGTGGAAAACACAAGCGATCGCCCAGTGTATTTAATGCTGTTGGGACTTAGTAGTAGTAAAACAGCGATCGCGTTATTTCCATGGTATAAAGTGGCTGAAACCGAAGTGTCAGAAGGTCAACCACATCTCGTAGATTTAGTGATTCCGCCTGGAGAAACCCGCGTTTTCCCGCAAACTACTTCCGGTTTTGAATGGGTCGTACAAGCACCCGCATCTTTAGCTGAAACCCAACTTATTTTTAGTACTGCACCCTTTACTCAAACTCTAGCTGCTCTAGAAACTGACAAAAACCCGAAAGCAGAACAGCAACGCATTCAGCCTACTATGAACCCTCTAGAAGTTGCACAAGCTTTGCTGCAAGATTTGCACAATGCCAGTGCAGTCAGCGATATGAATGGTACAGCTTCTGATTCTTATGTACTGGATGTCAATCATTGGGCAAGTTTCAGTTTCGTTTATCAAGTGGTTTAGCGATCGCCGTTGGTTGAGAGTAGTACTTTAGCGCATACTCAATTTTTTGCGTTCCCAGGTAGAGCCTGGGAACGGGAGGGATTCGGGAGATCGAGTCTTATCTGAATCTTATCGAGCTAAAAGTTTCAAATACCTGCTACTTTTTTTTCACGCTTATATGGTCGTCGCCAAGATGAAACTTTAAGAGTGTCATAGGTATAGCCATACTTTTTGTAATTTAAAGTATCAGCCGGTGTAACAATATCATCTGAAGAAAAACTAGGCAGTAGAGATAATAAATCTCCAGGACCCCAGTTAGCAGGAGTTGATTCGCCTCCATCCCATGGCCACAATCGGTCATTGAGATTTTCTCCGTATTTGTTACCAGAGGCAGGATAGTAAGCGCTACCCGCATGACCTTTTTCTTGCCACTCAGCCCAAAGGCGATCGACGTTGGAATGAATCAGCCAAAATACCGGATCGTTGATAGAACCAGCAAGGTCAGCCATTGTGCCTAGAGGATCGGGACGACCTACAGCAGGGTCAAACGTAGCTCCACCAACAAAGCTATGGAAATAGTTATGTTGAAAAACTCCGGGCGTTGGTTGTCCTGTAGAACTGGGTTTAATAAAACCTTCTAAAGCTTGGCGAAAAGTTTTATAGTCGTTAATGGGAAAGAGCTGCTCTACATCTTCTTGAGGAACGGGGTAATTGTTTGTGGGAGGAACTTGTAAAAACCGCAAGATTGTGTTGCCAAATGTTTCTCCTGATGGTTTAAAGTGCAAGTCTGGATTTAAAACCCATCCGCTTGCTAGAGAGAAAGGTCCAGATACAACTGGTCCCCCTTGCACCTCTACCAAATTTGGCACGCCAGAACCCGAATCTGAACCGTTTGGTTGTGTCGAGCCATCAGATGCGCCATTGGCAGAACCGTTTGAAGATGTAGGTGAACCTCCTGAAGCATTCCCTAAATCTAGAGGTATGCTGAGCGTTACCCCTTGACCGTTCGGTCCCATAAAGTCATCTTGAAAGATAACTGATAATGCTTGAGCATTTGTCCAATCCCAGTAAGGAAGCGTTACATCGGGGTTTACCGATTGCAAAGCTTGTTCAAATCTGTGTATAAACTCGCGATGCCAGGGTAAGAAGAGGTCACTTTCATGAGCACCGTCATGTCCGGCTGCAGGACCTCGAGCACCGTCAAACATTAAACCCATGGCTGCAACATGCACTGCGACAAATTGGTCGTAGATACTTAGCTGACTACCTTCTGGAAAGGTATGCTTTAGTGTCTGTAGGGCATTGACAAATGCATGTTTCTCTTCTGAAGTCAAATCAACAACGTTCTTTCTCACTTTTTGAGTGACTGCCTGCGTGTGAGCAAGATGAAGACTGTCGGAATATATGCTAGCAGAACTATTCTGCTTAACATCAAGTGCTGCGAGTGTCTTATTGATACTCACGTGCTCGTGCTTGTGGGGCTCTGCATTATAAGAAATTGCTGGGGTTCCAAATACGATCGTAACTGCAACCAGCCCAGAAAGAATAAGTGTTCTGATAGTTTTGCGAGAGATTTTCATAGTCTGTACGCGATGTTTGTCAAACTCCAAGACTTTTGAGAGACTTAGAAAAGAACAGCAGGGAATAAGTATATAAATTTACACATTACAGACTTGTCTACAATAGAAAATCTTTAGCAAAACCCTTCTATTCTTTAGCAAGTAAGGTAAAAGCGAGCGTTGACCGTACTCTGGTTTTTCAGCAAAGAAGGAATAAAAAATTACCACCGACCGGGGATTTCTGATTGTGGATCGCTGTTAAAAATATTTTTTCAGCAACAACTCCAATTTTTCCTTTGTAGCTGCTGGTGCTTTTGCCAAATTCGTTAAAATTGCATACTTCAACGCTGTGTGTGCATCGCTGGGTGGTGGGTTGTCGCTCAAACGTTTGACTGTTTCTTGAATCACCTTTTGAGCATTGAGAGCATTTCTCTGTAAATTACCAACTACCATCTCTACGGTTACGCTATCATGGTCGGGGTGCCAACAATCGTAATCTGTCGCTAGCGCTAGGGTTGCATAGGCAATTTCTGCTTCTCTGGCTAACTTTGCCTCTGGTAAATTTGTCATCCCAATGACCGTTGCACCCCAGCTACGATAAAGATTTGATTCTGCCTTTGTTGAAAATGCGGGACCTTCCATACATACATAGGTACCACCACGATGTAAGGTGATATCGGGAAGATTTAAATCAGCGATCGCACTTGCTAAAACTCCTGCCAAATTCTTACAAATTGGATCGCCAAAAGCGATGTGAGCAACAATTCCTTCCCCAAAAAACGTTGAAACTCGATTTTTTGTTCTATCGATAAACTGATCGGGAACCACCATATCTAGAGGTTTGACTTCCTCCTTTAAAGAACCAACGGCTGAAGCAGAAATTAGATACTCTACGCCGATTTGCTTCATTGCATAGATATTGGCGCGAAATGGTAACTCTGAGGGTAATAACGTATGATTGCGTCCGTGGCGTGCTAAAAAAGCTACTGGAGTTGCATCCAATGTTCCCAGTATTAGAGCATCAGATGGCGAGCCAAAAGGCGTTTGAATGTGTACTTCTTCCACGTCTTTCAGGGCATCCATCTTGTATAAACCGCTGCCACCAATAATTCCAATACGAGCCTTTGTCATTATTTTAACCAAATTTGTCATTTGTCATGAGTCATCGGTCAATCGTCATTTGTTAAGTAAGCCAGCACAAACGATTGTAATTAGTATGTAGTTGGGCTTTAGCGCTAAAGCTCAACTATGTACAGCATCTTTCGTTAGATAGTTCTGTTTTTTATGACCAGCTTGCTAAAGTTAAACAAAGGACAAGTAAACCATGACTGCCAAAAATATTTTCTCACTTTCCTACCAATCCCTACCGATTCTCTAAATTAAAGCTACACATTAACTTTCAGAAATTCCCTCAATCGATCGGGGGGCTAGGGCGTGTTTTCAAACTATAACCATAGAATAATGGAGGCGATGCAGAAGCCGCCGCTGCGTGCTCGTTATCATAGCTGTAGAATTTGCAGCAAGTTTTTTATATCGGGTAGCAATGCGGCGAAATTGCTTAAGTCGGTTGATAGCACGTTCAACAATATTGCTTTGACGCTAGATTTCAATGGCTTTAGAGCCTCGACTTTGTTGCTAACAATTTGGAGCAACGGTATTAGATAAACTATGACATTGTGATGTGCGATCGCTTAGTAGCATCATCAGGGCGCAAGGTCGCTGCGCCCTGATGATGTTAATTTCTGATTTGGGATAATTTATTTTTTGGTGTTTTCTTCTAAAACTTCCAAACCATACGCTTTTTCCAAGCAATGCTTTAATTGTTCTGCCAGCACTTGTACATCAGGCTCGTCAAACAGAGAAAGGTGAGAGCCGGGAAGATAATGAACATCTATTCCTCCAGCTACGACATCGCCCCAACCAAATAGCGGATCGTAGATTTCGCCGACAGCATCAGTTCGATTTGCATCCTCAGTCCGCACTAGAGTCATTGAACCGGGGTATGTTTGATAAGTATAGTTGCATAAAGCTTGGTAATTAGCACCTAAAACATCTAAGTGCTTGTCACCCTCAGGTAATATATCCGCCTGTTCCAAAAAACGCTTATATTTATCTCGGATCAGGTATGTACCCCATTCACGCCAACCAATAAGCTTTTTCTGAAGGTACACAGGTCCTTGTTGTACAAAATTTTTTATGTGCTCCCAAATTCTTAAGATGAAAGGCAATCGCTTTTCTGTACCCGGACGACAGGTATCAATCATAATCAGAAGACCTACTTTCTCACCTTGCTTGTAAAGTTGCTGTACCATCTCAAAAGCAACCATACCTCCAAAGGAGTATCCGGCTATATAATAAGGTCCTTGTGGTTGAATGGTTTGTATTTCGTTGATGTAGTGCTTCGCCATGTCTTCAACCCGAGTATAAAAACTTTGTTCTCCATCAAGCCCTACTGGTTGTAGCCCATATACGGGTTGATCCTGTCCCAGATGAATAGCTAAAGGGCGATAACACAAAATTTCTCCACCAAGAGGGTGGATACAGAATAAAGGAGGCTTAAATCCATTGGGCTGAATTTCTACAAGGGAAGACCAAAGGATTTTTGACTGGTTTGGAACTGTGTTTGATGACGAAAACCCATAACTATCGATTAACTCCTCTTGTTGAGAGACAGTTTTAGCAAGAGCTTCTACAGTACCAGAGGGGAAGAGGCTGGCTAGAGGAAGCTTTTTACCGAATCTCTGCTCGATACTTGAGAACAAACGTACTGCTAGTAAAGAAGTTCCTCCTAACTCAAAAAAGTTATCGTTAATTCCTACCTGAGGTACATTCAATACCTGTTGCCAAATGCTGATGAGTTCTTCTTCTATCGCGGTTCTGGGTGCAACATATTTAGCAGGAGTCCCTAAATCCTCAACCGAGAGCCCTTTCAAATCAATTTTGCCTGTATTTGTTAATGGCATTTCTTGGAGTTGGTGAAAATCGCAGCGACTGCGCGTTCCAAAGCGATCGCGCACATCCAACTCTTGTAAACTGGCAATGGAAACGCGATCGCCTGGGGCTGTGAAATAGGCGGATAATTTCTGCACGCGATGGCATTTTGTCTGTATATAGCGTCGGACATGAGGGTTGGTTCCATTTAATCCAACAAGGAGATGAGCTGGCTGGTGGTGCAAGCTAACCAGAAACGAATTCAATCCCTGCTCTTTGGACATGACTGCACGACCTCGGGCAAGACGTGAATCCCGATTTTCATAACCACGGCTGATGCCAAGCCCAGCCCATGTACTTGAACCAAAGCAATAACTTTGTAACCCACTCTTATATCTCTGGTAGTGCCAAAAGCCATCTAAGAAACTATTAGCTGCGGCATAGGCACCCACGTTAAAGACCCCGAAAAAACTAATTACAGAAGAAAAGCTGATGAAGACACCGTTTGGTTGGGTCTTGAGAAGTTGATGTAGTACCCAGGTACCTGAAACTTTCGGACGAAGTGCTGTAGCCAAACTATCCCGCGTTTCCTCAATTAACAAACGCTCTTGAGCAATACCTGCTAGATGAATGACTCCATCCAACTCGCATTGCCATTCGGACTTAACCCGGTCAACCACCAACTGTAAGTGCATCAAGTCGCAAATATCTACGGCTTCGTAACGAACCTGTCCTCCAAGCTGTTCCAAGGATAAGTAAGCTTTAATGCGTGTGGAGACGGTATCTTCTTGCCTTAAGTGTTCTTCCCATGTGCTTCTTTCTGGTAGAGGAGTTCTGCCTACTAATAAGAGTTTAGCTTCGTGTTGTTGTAACAAATATTTGGCAATCTCTACACCAATCTCCCCTAAACCTCCACTAAGCAAATACATTCCGCCACGCTTAAAAGGTAACTCCCGCTTTGGCGCTTGTTGTGGGTCAACTTTCTCCAAACCAGGGACTAAACGTTGTCCGTTTCGGTAGGCTACTTCTCGTTCTCTTTGAATAACCTGAAGTTCTCGAAGAACACAAGTGGCATTAGCATCAATGTTTTCTGTAGGTAAATCAATATGACGGCAGTCTAACCAAGGCATTTCCTGTGGAATTGTTTTGATCAAACCAAGTAACGGTGTTTTCTCGCAAGCAATTTCGTCTTCTATTCTGATGGGTTGTGTATAGCTAGAAATCACAGACAAGCGTACTTTCGTTTGAGAGCCTTGGACTTGCGAGAGTGCTTGAACTAAGAACAGCAAACTGTAAGCTCCGCTTTCTTGTGCTTGCTCTAATGCTTCTAAACTGGAGACATCTCCCTCATACTCACCATAAGTCCACAAGTGTAGAATTCGATCGATTTGAAGATTTGCTTCTTTAAGATTCTCGAAGATCTGCCGATAACAATCGGGATTTGTAGGATCGATAACATAGTAGTTATCTCTAAGCCTAGCAAAATTCAAACTGGGCTCAACACACACGTATGGTACTTCCATCTGCTCCAATTTTGCACATATTTGCACACCCAATCCCAACCGATCGAGGAAGAGCAAACACAGACCTGTCTTTGAGTGAGGAGTTAAAGTAACTGCTTCTTTGCGATGCCAAACCTTTTTGTAAAACCAGTCTGGAAGGGTGTTGGTATTGCCAGTCAGGATGTCGATTTGTTTGATAATTTCGTTAAAGTCACCTGCTTCAAAGCGTTGTTTCAGTTGCGATCGCTGAATCTTCCCAATAGCAGTTTTGGGAATAGCCTTCTTCTCAACCGGAATCAAATAGGCTGGATCTACCCCAATCTCTCGAACAACGTTTTTCCGGATCTCCTTTAGCAGTTCTGCTAATTGGTTGTTATCCGTTAGACGAGTATGGAAAAAAATAACTAATCGATCGGTATCGCTTTGGGGATCTCGGACTGCACAAGCAGCAGTATAAGAAACCTCCACTGAGTTAACTGCTTCAACGACCGCTTCTATTTCATGGCTGTAGTGATTGAGACCGTTGACAATAATGATATCTTTCTGGCGACCGGTAATAGTTAAACGCCCTTGATGAAGAAATCCTAAATCTCCTGTCCTCAGCCATCCATCTTCAGTAAATGCTTCTCGGTTAAGTTCGGGATTCTTATAGTATCCGCAAGCAATCATCGATCCATAAATTTGCAGACGACCAATTGTACCCTCAGTAACGACCTGCTCTCGATCGTCCACAATACGCATCTTAAAACCAGGGATAGGTGCGCCCACTTCTACAAAAGTTTGGTCATCTGACAAGTCCAACAAATACCGATGAGAGAATGTAACACCTGCACAGGTTTCTGTCATACCCCAAGCCGAATGCATGGCTTGGGATGACAACCCGTGAGGAGCTAGCAGATCTAAAAACCTTTTTGCTGTTTTGGGTACGATCGCCTCAGCGACTGACAACACAGACTTCACTCCAGATAAATCCCAACTCCGTTGTTGAATAACATCTGCCCTAGCATTAATGAGTCCCAATGCAAAGTTAGGAGCCCAAGCGAATGTCACCCGATACTGCTCGATCCAATCCAACCATCTCAGTGGATCTTCTAACATGACCTCAGCAGGAGCATGGATCTGCTGCGAGCCTACATAGATATCTCGAATAGAACAGCGTACAAGGCTTCCTACATGGTCTAGGTTTAGCCAGTTCAATGAAACATCTTCGCGTTGGAAATTATTCATTTGTGCGCTAGCAGAAACATTACTCAAAATGTTACTGTGATTTAACATTACACCCTTGGGAAAACCCGTACTGCCAGAAGTAAGGATGAGTACTGCCAAATCATCGGGTTGGGCATCATACCAATGTTTGTCCGGTTGGCACAAGCGCAAGCGATCGATAGTTTCAACTTGGAAGTTTGTCAAATCCAGAAGGTTAGGCAGCAAACCTATTGCTGGAGCTAGTTCTGCACTAGTAAGAACGAGCGGTTGCTCCAACATTTGCCAAGCATTGTGTAGCTTTTGAACAGTACTGTTGACTGACTCATACGTTGGAGCAGTTGATATTGGTACGGGTACAAAGCCTCCCAAAATGCAACCCCAGAAAGCAGGGATAAAGTCCCAATTGTGGTTTAACTGGAAAATCACTTTATCTTGAGGCTTTAAACCTAACTTGCGTAATCCTGCTAAAATTCGCTCTGCCTCATCCAATAAATCTTCATAACACTGTACAATTTCAGAGCCATCAGCCTGTAGATAGATAATTCCTTTTTTTGGTACCTGAGATGCGGTTCTTTGCAAAGCCTTTGATAGGGTGGTTGGAAGCCCCGCGTCCTCCTGTGAAGGCTCCCCACAACTTATAGCTAATGCTTTCGATCCCCACTCTTCTTTTAACCCCAAAGCCTTTTCAACAGACGGGGTAGTAGGTAAAAGCTTTACACCCAGTATCTCTGAATCTATACTTTCTTCTTCACTCGTACCTTTGTATTCAGGTAGCACGTCTGATAGATGTAATGGAGGAATTTTTTCTACGTGCTCTTGAACCACAACCGCTACTTGTTCAACTTTTGGCACAGACAGCAGTTGCTCTTCCCAACGTTGCGCTAAGTCAGGGTCGATGACTTCCATCTCGATTAAAGCCTGCTCGTCCACCAGCCCCTGTTTATTGAGTGGTAGGGTAGATACTGGAACGCAAGCACTAATAGTTATACCAGCAGGTAGCACGGCTTGCAGGTGAGACTGTAACTGCTCCAACGAGAGTGTCCCTGCCAAAACTATATAAGCGACTAGCTCTGTTGCGGAAGTTTTTCCTTTCCGAACCCGTACCACACAGTCGTCAATCAACGGATAATCCAGCAAAGCTGCTTCCACGATTTGCAGTTCTATAATACCGTTACGATGTTCTTTCATAGCGATCGTGCTTCTAGCTAGTTATCGTTTAAAATCTACTTTTTCGGTTCGTTGCGAAGATGCTCTTTGCTTTTTTCTGGGGAGCATCCTAATGAGTGCAGATTGTCCTCAGAATGAAATTCTGAAACTATATAAACGCTCGTCCACCTACGTGGACTATAACGTATAGCCTGCGTAGCACACCCTTAGTTTATTTAGCCGTGATTTCCGAGCGCAAGCGTGTTTTTTCCAAATAGGGATGCTCCCTTTTTCTGTGGCTCAACTACAGTGCATTTATTCTTAATTCCCGAACATCTAATGTTTCATTATAGGTAATAAAACCCAGCAATATATCTAAGAATTTTCTTAATTTTCCAGTCACGTGTTATCTCGGTCCACTAGCTTGATGGAAGACCAAATTCCCCCACCAACTGCATCTGAGTGAAAAACGATAATTTTTTGCAATTCTGCATTAGCGAATTTCAAGGAATATAAATTTAGCATCACTTCAAGCCCTTTTGATTAAGAAAATTCTCTTTTTAACTTACTATATTTACTCTACAAGACTTGATTTTTATTTCTTAAAGTTATTTCATTCTTCATGAATAACTCTTCATACTTGGTGCAACTCCCTCAAATGGGATACGGCTGAAGCCGTTAAGCCTTCTTATCGCCATTGCTGCTAATGTCTAAGTATCAACACCAAAAGTTCCTGGAACAAGGGAACACCAAAAATAAATTACCCCAAATCAGAAATTAACGTGCAGGGGAGCAGCGGACTTGCGCCCTTACGATGGGATGATTTTTTAATTGGAAGTCTTCTTAATTTTGTTGAGCGAGTGATAACCAGTTATGAACAAATACCTTGAAGGTAAAATAGCATTGGTAACGGGGGCAACGCGAGGTCTGGGCAAAGGAATTGCTGTTGGACTGGGTGAAGCAGGCGCTACTGTATATATCACAGGTCGTACTTTAGAATCCAACGATGGTTCTGGAAGTCTCCGGGAAACTGAGTCAGCCGTGAGAGCAGCTGGTGGAATTTGCATACCCATTCCTGTAGACCACAGCTCTGATGAGCAAGTGCGTTTGCTGTTCGAGCGCATCCAAGATGAGCAAGGAAAGCTTGATGTGTTGGTGAATAACGTTTATTCAGGAGTTCAAGCATTAACAGATGCTTATGGAAAACCTTTTTGGGAGTGCGAACCGAATTTTTGGGATGCTTGCAACAATGTTGGACTGCGTAGCCACTATGTAGCGAGTGTTTTTGCGGCTCGGATGATGACGCAGTACCAGCAGGGATTGATTTGCACCATTTCTTCTTGGGGCGGTTTGTCTTATATTTTTGGGGTGCCATATACTGTGGGAAAGGCTGCTTGCGATCGCTTAGCAGCAGATATGGCAATTGAATTGAAACCACAGAATATTACCTCACTTTCCATTTGGCCGGGAATTGTTGGTACCGAACATATCACTCGTTTAGCCGCTCAGATGAAGGAAAATGAGGCAGCAGACCAACAAAGTGCTGTCTTTAAGGAGGGATACAATTGGGAAACTCCTTTGCTTACAGGACGGGTAATTGCCGCTCTTACAGCAGACCCAACTTTAATGCGTCGCACGGGAAAAGTGCAAATTGTTGCTGAACTAGCTCAATATTATGGATTGGTAGACCAAAATGGCGATCGCCCTGTATCGTTGCGATCGCTCAGGTTTCTCATTCCCTTTGCCATACCCGCACTGCGAAAATATTCATGGCTGGTGCCCAATCTCAATATACCTTGGTCGCTATTACTATTAATTACTGCAAGCTCGCCAAAAGTTTAACTTTAACTCGAGCAAGCAGAGTTGTATATATTGTGGAGGCTAACACTTCAATTCCCCGAATTTAGGGCTCCACCAACCTTTTTGGGTAGTAAAAAAAGCCACATCTTTATGTTTCTGGTCATTTCGAGATTTGGGGTCAGAACAGCGGAGCATTTTTTTACTTTGCCCTTCTTTTACATAGCTATACTCCTCTAAAGGTTTTTTACATACCGGACAGGGATATTCTGTGATTTGTGCAGGGGGCTTTTGGGGGCTTTCGCCTGTGGTTGCTTTTGAGCGTGGTGCTTCCCATGTTTTGCTATACTCACTCCAAAAAAGAACGACATCTTCACACCCACTCACGCATTTCAGAAAGTATTTCTTCTTAACTTTACTGCTCTTGATTTTGGCTAAGTGATTCTTGCACTGAGGACAACGAGTTCTGGAAGTCTCAAATTTACTTTTATCAACAGAGGGCGCTTTTACTCCATTCGATGAACTCACAACTACAGTTTTTGCTTTTACCAGTGCAGGTGCAAAGTAATTCTGGTTCCAATTTGTTAGGTAGTTCTGCCATGGCTGTTTCCCAGACGCTATCGCATCTAGAGCATCTTCCATCTTTGCAGTAAATTCTGTTTGTAGCAAATCGGGTAATGCTTTTAATAAAAAAGCGTCCACTTCCAAACCCAAGGCAGTTGGTTGTAAACTATCTTTTGTTAACTGCACGTAATCTCGTTTCTTGAGGGTAGCAATTGTGGGAGAATAGGTACTCGGACGACCAATCCCTTTGCGTTCCATCAGTTGGACTAATTTTGGTTCGCTGTAGCGTGGTGGTGGTTGCGTTTGCTTTTTCTCGTGTCCTGCATTTTCTAAAGTTAGAATTTGTCCCTCGTGTAAGGTTGGCAAAAGGGTATCTTTGCTGAGGTTTGACCAGTATCGGGCGTAACCTAGAAATTCAACAACTTGTCCTCTTGCTTGCCATAAAATTTCACCAGACTGAACGATTATCAAGGTTTTACGCAATTGCGCGGGACGACATTGGGATGCGATCGCACGTTTCCAAATCATTACGTACAGGTTAAACTCATCTGCAGGCAGTTCTACTCGCAACTCGGCTGAAGGACGAAACACGTTAGTCGGGCGGATTGCTTCATGAGCCTCTTGAGCCGTTTTGTTACTCCGATGTCTGGCAGTTTTCGGCGGTACATTTTGCGGATCGTTTTCCTCCAACCATTTTCGAGCATCGGCGCAAAACTCAGGGCTGAGCATCACTGAGTCCGTCCGCATATATGTAATTAACCCCGCCTCATACAACTTTTGAGCTAAAACCATAGTCCGGTCAGGAGCAAATCGCAGCCTTGAACCCGCCGCTTGTTGGAGGGTAGAAGTGATAAACGGTGGAGGTGGTTGGCGGTTGGCAATCTTACCTTCAAATTTAACGACTTGGTGTGGATGACGCCGCGCCTCTTCTACCAAACGATCTGCTTCGGCTTCAGAAAGAACGCGAGTTGACTCTGGGGCATTTTTGGTGTTACTTGCTGCATCGTCGTGTGCTTCCGTTTCCGGTTCTGAAGACTCGGCGCGTTCGCCCACTTTTCCTTTATAAAAAGCGCGGAAGCCCTCAGCATAATCTACCCACACACTCCAATAATCTTGAGGAACAAAAGACTGAATTTCCCTTTCGCGCTGGCAAATCAAGTGTAAAGTTGCGCTTTGGACTCTACCAACACTTTTTGCTCCATTATTCAAAGCCCAGACTAACGGGCTACCCTTGTAACCAACTAACTTATCCAGACAATCTCGGCACAATCCCGCCCCTATTAAATCTAGGTCAAGTTCTCTAGGATGGGCAATGGCACTCCGAACCGCAGACTCAGTAATTTCTGTATACACAACCCGTTTTGGGTTTTTGAGTCCCAAGGCTTCTTTAAGATGCCAAGCAATAGTTTCTCCCTCTCTATCTGGATCTGTCGCTAAGACAACTTCTTGAACCTGCTTGACAGCCGCCTTTAGCTGTTGAATCGTTTCCCGTGCTTGTTGGTCGCGAGGTATGTAACGACATTGTACGCTGTTGCCTTCCATCACAAATCCCAAAGAATCCTCACCTTCATTGCTGAGTTCGCGAATGTGACCGCAACTAGCACGCACGATCCAATCGCTTCCCAGGATTTGACTGAGTTTTTTGACTTTACCGGGGGACTCAACCACTAGAAGGCGTTTGGGCATAGCACCTTACCTTTTGATGTCATCTAAACAGAGGGATGCTTTGTTTTTTATAGTACACTTGTTTTGAACGTCTTGCACTCTTCATAGTGCGCTCCACCTATAATAGAAGAACTTAAAGCCAAGCCTGACAACAGTTATGCTGTCACCTGAAATCCCTGTTGCCTTACCAAGCACCAATCAACTAGCTTGCTCAGATGATACACCTGTGGATAACGAAGACCAAAATTTCTTGCCCAATGTTTTACTGTTTTTGCTGAACTCAATTTGGGCAAAGCGTCTGGATTGGTTTTTTGGTGTAGATATGGCAATATATCACACCACAGGAGTCAATTCTAGAGTGCCTGTGGTACCTGATGGCTTTTTGAGCTTGGGAGTGGAACGTAAAAAGGGGGGGAAATCTCGCAGAAGTTATGCAGTTTGGGAAGAAAAGGAGATAGTTCCCATTTTGACTTTGGAGATAGTATCCCAAACACCAGGGGGTGAATACGATGAGAAACTAGATATCTACGCTAAACTTGGTGTGTTGTACTATGTGATTTATAACCCAGAATATTGGCAACGCGACCAACATCAACCGTTTGAAGTGTATAAGTTGATAGATGGTAATTATCAATTGCAAATTGGTGAACCTTATTGGATGCCAGAAGTAGGTTTGGGGATTGGACGATACCAAGCTACCGTTGCTGGTATTCAACAACAACTATTGTCTTGGTATGACAAAAAAGGCGATCGCTATTTAACAGCAGAAGAACGAGCAGAACAGTTAGCGCAGTATTTACGTTCAATTGGCGTCGATCCCGATTCTCTACCAAGTCAGTAAAAAGCCCATTTGAGCCAGCAAGTTTGTGTGTTGGTGCGTGAATTTCAGTAAGTAAATTGGTTTACATGAGAAAAATTCTATAGCGATGAAATAGGATTGCTAATAATTGAGAACTGCTATAGATTTTCAAATTCAACTTTATCATAAAGATCCATAAGACTGATTTCAAAAGAAATAGAATTTAGAGACAATGTTTCATTAAGTTCATCATATTCAAGAAAAGACCAGCGTTTATTATCTGTTTTAAAAAAATGTTCTATATGGACTTTATATTGGTCAATTAACAAATATTCCTGAAAAGTTGGAATAGTACGATAAGCTAAAAATTTCTCATCTTTGTCATAACTTCTAGTTGCGGCTGATAAGACTTCAGCAATGATGAATGGATTAATAAGAGTATCTCGTCTTCCTTCTTGTAATTGCAATTCGCCCCGAACTACCATAACATCAGGATAGGTGTAAATTCGTTTTTTAGGAATCCACAACCGTTGATCGGTGACAAAAACTCGATAGGGTTGACGTTTGAGAGCAAAATTTAGTGCAGCATAGAAGTTTCCTGCAATTTGATTGTGATTTGGTGTCCCACCAGTCATAGGAATAATTTCACCGTTAATGTATTCATGACGTTGTTCTGAGTTAAGCTCTAATTCTAAATATTCTTCGCTTGTATAGTTTTTTTTCTCGTTAGCTTGCATTACCATTGGTTTGAATCCTCAAGCTTCAAGTTAGTAGTTATATCATTTTACAAAAATGATGATAAAAATTGATAATGGAGAGACGCTTCAAACAGCACGTCTCTACATACCGATTCAGCCACACTCGTTATTTATGAGGTTTCTGTGGAAAATCAAAGTCTTGCAAATCCTAAACCCTTCTTGCTCCAACCATCAAGTTATCAGGTTTGGGCACAGGCAATTGCTCGATTTCTCTATCAAGGTGGATATGGGACTATCCAATTCTTTATCCCTTTAATTTTTGTCAATCAGTTGAATTTTTCAGCAACAGTGGTTGGGTTTGCGGTAGGCTGTGGGGCGCTTGCTGGAGTCGTAGGGCATTTCTTGGGAGGTTATTTAGCTGATTCTCCCGCATATGGTCGCAAACGAACACTGTTATTTTCGGCTTTGTTGTCAATTTTAGCAGCGATCGCATTAGCATTGCTTCCCAATTTATCCATGCTGATTGTCGTAAATTTGCTGATGGGGTTGAGCGCCGGATGTTATTGGACAGCAGCTGATGCTGCAGTTATTGATGTCACTCCTCCAAAAGAACATCAAAAAGCATTTGCCATTCTGGTACTGGCAGATAGTATTGGCAGTGGTTTGGGAATCTTGAGTGGTGGGCTCGTACTTTCTACAGTCACGCAACCGCAAACGCTCTTTTTAATGGCAGGGTTGATTCTCTTGGTGTTTTTGG
This sequence comes from Tolypothrix bouteillei VB521301, assembly GCF_000760695.4. Taxonomy (GTDB): domain Bacteria; phylum Cyanobacteriota; class Cyanobacteriia; order Cyanobacteriales; family Nostocaceae; genus Scytonema; species Scytonema bouteillei_A. The sequence goes on from NZ_JHEG04000001.1 coordinate 5,305,014, forward strand.
TAACAATCCAAGTTGCGATCGCCGACTCTCATCAAGAGGCGAACGAACATTCCAATCCACTCCAAGGATTTAGTTTGGCATTAAAAGATAGCTCCCTGCAAGTCTTTATGTTAGTTAATGTTCTTTTTACAACTTATATTGCTTTGGTTAGCACTACATTACCGCTGTATTTTACAAACTTTGTTTTTATTGGGATTTCACAGACGAATTCAGATGCAGGCTCGTCATTAGTCAGTGTGGCAAATCTCTTTACTTGGTGCTATGTCGGCATTGGTTCGGTGTTGCAATTACCGCTAGTACAACTATTAACTTCACTGTTGAATGTTCGAGTTCTTACAATCTCAATGTTGTTATGGAGTGCTGGATTCATTTTAGTTTGGGCAACTCATCTGATGCCATCAATTGCCATCTTTGGAACTATTGCTGCATTTTCTGTCTTGTCCATTGCAAGTGCCATCTACAAACCATTTGCACCAGCACTAATAGCTGAGTTAGCGCCGCAATCATTGCGAGCAGTTTATCTTGCTATCGGCTATCAATGTTGGTCAATTGGCTATTTTGTCGGTCCAATTTTAGGCGGATGGGCAATGGATCGTTCCCCAGCGATCGCTCACGGTTTATGGATTGCAATTTCTATCAGTAGCGTGTTCGGTTTATTCATGCTGCACATTCTCCGACTGAAGAAGTTTTCTCTTGACTCGCCTTAATTGAGATTGGCGATCGTAACGGGAGCATCCCAATTTGCAAAAAACACGTTGGCGATTGAAATCGCCGCTATACAAGCTAAGTCCCTCCGGGTTCGCCAGTCGCCTACGGCGGGAAACCCGCCTGCAGCGCCGGACTCACCACCTACGTGGACTTAATAAGAAGTCCTTGTCTTGCGGTGAGTCCGAAGGGACGAGCGTTTATATAGCCTGAGAATTCTATTCTGAAGGCAATTGGCACTCTTTGGGATGCTCCCGCTCGTAACTATGCTCAAAAACCGAGCGATCGGCGAACAGGCTAACACTCTTTGATGCTAGTTAACTATACAATACAGGTGCGATCGCAGCAGCAGGTAACCAGGGTAAATTGTTGGTGAGATAGTATAACCAAATGGATCGAGGCTTTTTTTCACTTGGCTAAAATAAGACTTCAATAGCCATTAACAATTAGCCATTAGCCATTAGCCATTAGCAATTAGCCATTAGCCATTAGCCAATCAGGTCTTTGTGCAATCAACACTTCTGCTGCTTGACTGTCCAAAGGTTTAGAAAACCAATAACCCTGTCCGTATTCACAGCCCAGTCTTCTCAATTCAGCCAGCTGTTCAACCGTTTCGATTCCTTCCGCAATAACATTCATTGATAAATTGTGTGCCAATGCCAAAATAGTGCGGACAATCTCAGTATCCTGATTTTGAACCCCAATCCTCTGAGTAAAGGAGCGATCGATCTTCAAAAGATGAACGGGAAACTGGTGCAGATAACTTAATGAAGAATACCCCGTCCCAAAATCATCAATGCAAAGCTGTATGTTACGATCGCTCAATTGCTGCAACACATCCCTTGTCACTTCTGAATAAGTCATTAAAGTGCTTTCTGTAATTTCCAGCTTTAAACTGTCTCCCCGAAGATCCATGTGACTTAAAACCCGATCGATACGTTCAATCAAATCTGATTGCGAGAGCTGCTTCACCGAAAGGTTAACGCTCATTGTCAGAGGTAAGCGATCGCTAAATTGCAATTGCCAAACGCGCAACTGACGACATGCTTCTAGCAACACCCATTCCCCAATAGGAACAATCAGCCCTGTTTCTTCTGCTAAGGGAACAAATTCAGAAGGCGAAATCAACCCCTTCTCCGGATGCAACCATCGCACCAGCGCTTCAAACCCTTCCAATCTCCCAGTTTGCAGCGATACAATCGGTTGATAATAAACTTGCAATTGTTGGTGTTGGATCGCCCATCGCAAATCTGTCTCTAGCTGTAGCAGCAATGTGGCTCTATCTTGCATACTCGTATTAAAAATAACATAACAAGATTTCCCGCCTGCTTTTGCTTGATACATTGCAATATCCGCAGCACGCAGCAATTCTTCCGCACGATTGTACCCCGTCACACTAGAAACAATCCCAATACTGACGGTATTGAAAACCTTATAACCATTTAAATCAAACGGTACATTGAGCGCTAACTGAATGCGATCGGCAATCAGGGCTTCATCTTCTGGAGAATCTAATAAAATAATAAATTCATCCCCTCCCAATCTCGCAATTATATCCATCGGGCTGAGGCAAGATTTTAACCTTCGAGCAATAGCAACTAAAAGCTCATCTCCAACCATATGCCCCAAACTATCATTAATTACCTTAAAACGATCTACATCCAAAAACAACACGGCAAATCGATAATCCCGGTGCTTCTGCGTTCGCCGAATAGCTTGCTCCAATCGTTCGGTAAATAGCAGCCGATTGGGTAATCCAGTCAAGGTATCGTGGAGGGCATCATAAACCAGTTTATCCTCCATTTGCTTTCTTTCTGTAATATCGCGAAAAAAGATAGATAAGCCTTCATCATCAGGATAAACATTGACTTCCAACCACTTCTTGCTAGGTGGATAAAACTCTTCAAATTGAATGTGGTTTTTATTCTTCATAGCTTCATGATATCGCTGGTAAAACACGGTATTTATAACGATTGGATAAGTCTTCCAAAAGTTTTGTCCCAAAAGTTCCTCACCAGCTTTTCCCAATTGCCGTTCGGCTTGTTGATTGACATAGACAATCTGCCATTGCCGATTCACAGCAATAAATCCATCTGTAATTCGCTCTAAAATTCGAGAAGTTTGTTCTGTTTTCAGTTGTAGAAATTGGTTGAGTTCTTCCCTATTTCTGAGTAACCGTGCGTTCTCAATTGCGATCGCCATCTGTGTAGACAATAAATTCAATAATTCCACTCGTTCTGGTTTAAACGCAGCCGTGGCTAAGTTATTCTCCAAATAAAGCACGCCAGATAATTTCCCCTGATTGACCATTGGAGTGCAGAGAATAGATTTGGGCTGTTGTTGGCGAATATAAGGATCGGATGCAAATTGATTGTCGCGAGTTGCATTGTCTAGAACTATGCTGTTTTGAGTGCGAGCAACATAATTGACAATAGCAACACAAACATTTTGGCACTTTTGAATGGGAACGGGCTGTCCTATATAAATTGTCTCGCCATCCGCCATACCTGTTGCTTCCATTAACAGCTGACCATCTGTTTCTAAAATCAACCTTCCTATCTGTGCTCCAGCATTTTCAATCGCTACCTTCATAAGAGTTGATAACAGACGGGTGAGAACAAGCTCGCTTGCAATTGCTTGAGACGCTTTCATGACAGTTTCCAAATCTAGCGTCTCGGAACGGCTACTTGTGGAATCGGTCACAGAAATTTTGGCACTGGTTTCTAAAGGTTGCTCGAAGAATTCTGGAAACTTTGTCTCCAAATCTCTAACTTTTGCCATAGCCCCCCATCTGAGATAGCGGTAACGGGCTTCCTGTATGCAGGTTTTAGCAAACACAACCTTTCCTCTAGCCGAATAAACCATAGCAGAGCGCTCGTAAGCAATAGCCGCCTCTTGAGTGTACTCGTGTTCGTCTGCAAGGGTAATGGCGCGATCGTATAACTCCATTGCTTGAAACTCTTCACCCAATACGCGATGCTGTTCTGCTTGCATCAAAAAAAATTTGTGCTGGTAGTTCATGGGAGCATGTCGCGCCCATCGTTCCATTTGTTCGAGATCCAATTTCACTTTGCTCAGAATCTCAATCTGCTCCGGAGGTGATGCTTCAGCATAAATCGCCAATCGGGCTAACGCATCATAAAAGTGGAAGAATGCAATGCTGACTTGTCCTGCAACTCCATCAAGATAAGCTGCTGCTAAATCCGCATTTTCCACTGCTTGCTGTGGTAGGTTAAACCAGCAGCAAAGCATAAGTTTATTTAGATAGAGTAGAAACAAAACTTGGCGATCGTTTGCTTGTTGCAATAAAGGTAGCGATTGTACTTCATTGTAAGCATTCCCTATTAAGAGATGGGTATGGGAAGAACCTGCTGTTAAGTTCAACATCGCTTGTTTGAACATTGCGATCGCATGAGCGTTTCTTGTTTGCTTTAGAGATGTTAAGTCATAAATATAATTGGATGCCAATTGTTCTATTTCAGCGAGAAACACCCCAGCAAAGAAAGCTTGATCGCAATGATGAAGCGCCGTATAACCAGCAAATTCAAAGTCTCCGTTCTCGATACCTGCTTGATAGCAGTCTTGTAAAGGACTCAGAGTTGCTCTCAGATGAGTTTTCCAATAGCGGGTTCCCGCATGGACGGGTAGGAGCGTTCTACAACGAATTGGTTTGTAGTTCAGCTTTTCCAACAATGCTAGAGCCAAATCACTAAATTGACAGCCTGCTTCAATATCAACTCCACAAAGAATTAAACCGTATACAGCGTAAGGAAAAGGAGAAATCTCTGCATTTCCGTACTCAATCGATAGATTGACTTGCTTAATGACAATCAATGGGAATAATTCAGGGGTGCTAACGTGTGCTGCAGGAATAGCACTAGATAACACTCGCATGGCTGCAAGGACTCTAGCTTCCGTCATTTGGGGTAAATTGATTAATGATTCAATAGAGACATCAGCCAATCGAGCGATAGTTTCTGTAAGCGCCTTTTCAACATCTGCTTGAGTTGCTGGTGTTGGAAAGTTTACTTCTAACAAAGATAGTATCTCTAAAGCGATCCTAAGCGCTTCTATTGGATATCCCTGTACGAGTAGGGCTTGAATTTTAACTTCGTAAACTCGTACTTTATGCAATACCGTTCGTGCTTGCTGTAGTGTCTTTTGAGCTAACTGTTCCATGCGCTCAAATTCACTATTAAGAAAAGCAACTTCAGTTGCTGCTTGGTACAATTCTAGTGTGAGATTGTACTGTTGTTGCCAACTGTCTTCTGCTAGCAACCTTAATCCCATTCGCAAGTAACTAAATGCTGAATCATAAGCAGCAGAGGCTTTCGCTTTTTCTCCTACCATCAAATTGAGTTGCGCCAGTTTGTTTCTGTCCTGCTGCTGCTCGATCAATTCTTGCCCTAAATTCAGTTGATTGACAATATCAAAATATCTTTGCTCTTGCTGTTGGGAATCGCTATTAAAAAGCAACAATTGTCCAATTTGGTAATGAATCTTTTGGCGATCGCTTGCTGGTATAAGTGAGTAGACGGCTTGCTGAATTCTATCGTGTACGAACTTACATTCAACAACTGCCTGTTCTTGAATACCCAGTACAAGCAACTTATAATTATTGTTGAGAGGCATCACCAGACCCATAGCAACAGCGTCTTGAAGTACGATCGCCGTTTCTTGAGACGAGCGATGGTAAACCATTGCCAAAATATCTATTTCAAACTGATTGCCAATACAAGCTGCTAATTTTAAAATATTTTGAGTTTCGGATTTAAGTTGTTGAATTTTCAGAGCCAATAGTTCTATTACATTGCTTGTAATCTCTCTAGTTTTTATCTGCTCGATATTCCACTGCCATTTGCATAACTGCATGTTAAATTGCAAAAGATTTTCTGTATTCAGAGTTTTCAGAAACTCCTTGACAAAGAAAGGATTGCCACCTGTTTTATCTATGACAAGTTGAGCAAGAGGTTGAGCTTCTGCCGTAGTGCAGCTTAATGTTTCAGAAATCAGCATTGTCACATGATATAGTTCCAGTGGAGAAAGGACAATTTGCCGAATAGATCCTCCACTACGGCTAATTTCCTCTACGGTTACCAGTAAAGGATGGGCTGCACTGACCTCATTATCGCGGTAAGCCCCAATGGCAAATAGATGAGTGCTATCTGTTGCTGTTAGTAAGAGTTGTAGTAATTTTAAACTGGCTAGATCTGCCCACTGCAAATCATCTAAAAACAGTACCAACGGATGTTCGGGCTGAGCAAATACGCGAATAAAACTTTGAAAAACAAGGTTGAAACGGTTTTGTGCTTCTGCTGAACCCAACTCAGGGACTTCTGGCTGTCTACCAATAATCAGCTCTATCTCAGGAATAACATCTATAATGACTTGAGCGTTGGGAAGCAACGCTCCCAAAAGCTTTTCGCGCCACTGACATAACTGTTCTTCCTGCTCTGATAACAGTTGTCGCACGAGATCGGCAAAAGCATTCACGATCGCAAAGTAAGGGATATTCCTCTGGTACTGCTCGAACTTTCCCGCAATAAAATAACTCTGTTGCTGGGTTACGGACTTATAAAGTTCCTGCACGAGAGCAGATTTGCCAATCCCGGAGTAGCCAGATACCAGCACCATCTGGGTTTTGTTAGGGGATGCGATCGAAGGCTGAGAACTCTCGCTCATCTCCTTTTGCACAATTTGCTCAAATGTCGCAATTAGCATGGTAATTTCTTGCTCTCTACCATAAAGCTTTTGCGGAATTTGCAGCGCAGTTGATATATCTGTGCTAGCAAGCGGGAAAGGTTGGATAGTACCAGAATTCTGAAGTTGTCTCAGGCATTCTTCTAAATCTGTTTTAATACCTTTAGCACTTTGGTATCTTTCCTCTGCCATTTTTGCCATAAGTTTGAGAATGATTTGAGATATGGCAAGTGGAATTTCTGGTTTGCGCTTGTGGGGTGGTATTGGTTGTTTGGCAAGATGACAGTGTACTAACTCCAGCAAGTTGGTGGTATTGAAGGGTCTTTGCTGGGTAAACAATTCGTAGAGAGTGACACCTAAAGAGTAAAAATCGCTGCGGTAGTCGAGGGATCTGTTCATTCTACCCGTTTGCTCCGGGGACATATAGGCCAAAGTCCCCTCTAAAATGTGGGGACTGGTAAGGATGGGATTTTCGCGAGCAAAAATAGTAGAAATGCCAAAGTCAATAATTTTTAACTGTCCCGTAACCGGATTGAAAACAATATTTGAGAGATTTATATCTTTATGGATGACATTCTGTAGGTGAATTTCACCTAGTATTTCAGTGATTTGGATGCCGAGTTTAATAGCTGTTTCTATGGAAAATTGTTGGTGCTTCATCAATAAATTCAAAGCTTCCCCACCAAAATCCTCTACAGTCATTACCAAACTATGCCGATATTGTTCCAGGCTATAAGCTCTGACTGTACCCTCCAAGGTTAGGTGGCGGGTAATCTCGTACTCTAGTTTAAAACGAGCAATTTCCTCAGGAGGCGGGTACTCTTGCTTGAGTATTTTGAGGATAACGGGAAATCGATCCGAAAGCCTGCATCCTCGATAAACTAATGATTTGCTACTTTCGTAAAGTTTTTTTGTAATTTCATAACCTGCGATCACTATCATCGAAGATTTGTAATGTTATGTGTATACCGTCCACAAACAAGATCGTTAACAAGTCATGTCATTAATATTACATTAATTCTTCATACAAAATCGATAGAGTAAAATCGCGTACTGTCATGCTTTAGTTAGAAATTTTTGGGAAAGTTGGAAAAATACAGCAGTTTTTTATAAAAAAATTCAAAATCCCCAGAATGATGTTTTAAATCGGGCTGATACTTGAACCTATTTTGCTAACAGACGAATCACAGCTATCCAAATTGGGATACTCCTCTGTGCTAGTAATACTTCGAGATACTCTAAAATTTGTTGCTTAATATTAATCGCTATCATCAACAATACCTTTGCCAAAACGCCTTCACTCTAGAAAAGTGAACGACAGGCGCTACAACGGGGGGCTTTGGGGTCCTCACGAAGTGGGGTTGGGGGAAACCCAGAGCAGTTGCTTCAACGGGGGGAACCCAGAGCAGTCGCCTCAAAGGGGGGAACCCAGAGCAGTTGCATCAACGGGGAGAACCCCCCTTCGGGTTCACCAGTCCCCTGTAGAGGGAAACCCTCCTATGGCGCATTCGCGCCACGCTACGCTATCAGGGCTAGATTCACCGCAACGCACTGCCTCGGCTATACAAACAAAGCTCCCCTGTGCGGGCTTTAGGTTTTAGCCCACGCAGGTGGGCTTTCTTTATGTAGCCACAGACTTCCAGTCTGTAGGGCTTTTGAGAAATTGGCAAAGGTATCGATCGAGTATTAATTTTTGTGGTGAGCTACTCGACATCTAATTTTTCAGAGCGAGTTAAGCCAGCCAAAGGTTTCAAGCTGATGCAAGTAAAATATGGAATAGCTTATCTCTAATTTTTGACATTTATTTTAGCGTATTTGGGTCAATTCCTTGCTGTTGTAATCTTGCTAAAATATTTTGCAATTGTTCTTCTGGTGTTGGATATTTATTACCATCTTCATCATACCAGTAAAGCCATTCACGCGTTCTTCCTTGATAAATTCCTCTTTCACGCCCGATACCTAAATCAATTTCTGGCATCCAAATTTTATCTCCAGGTTGTAAGATATATTCACCATCAACTAAACGGTATACTTCTAAACGTTGGCGTCTGCGTCTTAGTCGTGTAGGAGCATAAATAACATAATACAATATTCCTAATTGAGCGTAATCCGTTTTTTTCTTTTCGTACTCACCGTTATAGGTTTGGGAAACAATTTCTAAAGCTAATATAGGAGCAATATTATCTTCTTCCCATAACACATAACTAGAACGTCCATTTTCACCTACAAATCGTTCTACACCTAAACTTAAAAAACCATCGGGAACAATAGCATCTTCTGAGGGTGCATAATAAATTCCCATGTTTATGCCAAAAAACCAATCTTCACGATTTTGCCAAATTGTTGCTAATATGGCTAATAATAAGTTAGGAATTAAGATTTGCAGCTCGCTATCCACGGGTTTGTCGTTTGAATCAGGTAATTCGGCGGATGAAGGTAGGCAATGTAAGGGATTGTATTTATACATAATAAGATGATGGGTGTTTAATTTCGATCGGAGCCTCCTTCCGTTTCTAAGAGAGGGGGAGTATTTTATTCCCCTCCCCGCATCGGGAAGGAGTTAGGAGATGGGTTCTTGATTCCCAAATAAATCTAAACTCATCTGTCCATAATTTAACAGTAACTCAGTTTGCATATAGCTAACTTTGGCTTTAATTTCATCCATCACTAACCATAAATCTAACAAAGTTTTTTCTTCAGGTATACGCTTTTTCTCATCACCGATTTGCGGTACAACTTTTAACGCAACTTCAAATGTCCGCATCTACAAATCGTTACTGACTAAGCCAGTATTTTTCAGGTTTCTAACAAAAGTTAAAAATTATACATTTGTCTGAGTTTTTCTCTTGCGCCCTTGTTGCAGAAGTATTTGCTTATTTTTGGTGAGACGCTGGATGTTAGTTTTGACAAGCTCCTTATCCATTCAAAACAAAACCCCCAAAAACCTAGTGTTTGCGGGGGTTGTTTGAGTAATGCCAGGAACCAGATTTGAACTGGTGACACGAGGATTTTCAGTCCTCTGCTCTACCAACTGAGCTATCCCGGCAAATTTCTTTCGTGTTTTTGTTTATTTCCACGATTATTAATAGTAGCGAAGGCTCAATGATTTGACAAGTACTTTTGGAAAAAATTATGCGGTAGATTTTTTCTTAAACTGAACCAAGCTGAAAACCGCTAAAAATAGCACAAATTGTACGAGTACGATACTGGGTCCGGAAGCAAAGTTGAACAAACCCGATACCATAATCCCGCCAAAGCTACTAGTGGAACCGACAATCACGGACAAAATGAGAAACCAGTTAAAGTGATGGCTCATTAATTTGGCTGTTGAGGCGGGAATCACTAAGAAAGCGTTCACGAGTAAAACGCCGACCGCTTTAATTGCTACAGCAACAGCCAGTGATAGCAGGACTACAAAACAATAACGATACAATTGTACTGGAACCCCTTGAACCTTTGCTACCGCAGGATTAAGAGTTAATAGAATTTGCTGCTGCAAAGTTAATAAGAGAAATGCACTACCTCCTATAAGGACAAGCAGAGTTAAAACTAGGTCAGTAATGTCAATCGCTAAGATATCGCCGAACAGTATGCTCATTAAATTGCCACGATACCCTTTAATTAGACTAGTCAACAGCACTCCAAGGGCTAACGCACCGGAAAGGACAATACTGAGGACACTATCGCTAGCCAAATCTGTTTGATCGATGAAGTAAAGAACAACCAACCCAAACAGTAAAGTAAAGGGTAGTAACATCCAGGTGGGATTTAACTGTAGCAGTACACCTAACGCCACACCCACTAAAGCAGCATGACCTACCGCATGGCTAAAGAAGGACAATTGGCGCAAGGTGACAAAACTACCAAGCAAACCGCCAAGTATTCCCATCAACACCGCACCTGCGATCGCTCGTTGCATGAAGGGAAACTGTAGTAAATTCACCAAGTCATTCAAATTTGTCATTGGGCATTTCTAAAGTTATGTGTAGCTTCAAAAATTCATAATTCATAATTCATAATTCATAATTCGTAATTCAGTCATGGTTGTGTCGGTAGCGGCTAAAGCCGGGACCGTAAGTTGCTAAAAGATTTTGTGGTGAAAGAGCGACTTCTGGGACTCCCGTACAAACAATGGTTTGGTTCAAACAAATAACGCGATCGCAGTAATGGCTGACCATATCAATATCATGGGAGACTTGCAAAACCGTCCAACCTTCTTCTTGTTTGAGTTCATTAAGCAACGTATAAAAATCTGCTGCACCTTGAATATCCACTCCAGCAAAAGCCTCATCCAGAACCAAGAGTTTGCGGGGTACAACCAAACAATATGCCAACAACACACGTTTAAATTGACCGCCACTGAGAGTTCCAATGGCTTGATGGCGCAGGTGGTACGCATCAGTTCGGCGCAGAGCTTCCGAGACTGCTGCGGATTTTTCCTTTTTTCGGCGACTTATACCTCCGACATTGAAGAAATTGGAACAAGAACTAGAAACCCATCCCAATTCTACGAGTTCACCTACAGAAATAGGAAAGCTGCGATCGAAAATAAAATTTTGCGGCATGTAAGCCAACTGGTGGCGCAAATTTCCCAAACGAGCTATGGGACGACCAAATATTTCAATGCTACCTGCACTTCTAGGAATTAAATCTAAAATACCTTGCACCAGCGTACTTTTACCGGCACCATTTGGTCCCACTATAGCTGTATTTGTTCCCTTGTGTATTTCCAAAGAAACATCCCGAACAGCTAGATAGCTACCCTGATAAACCGTCAATCCCTCTACTTTTAAAATAGGAAAATCATTAATCATTCGTCATTTGTTGTTAACCGGAAACAATCATAGATTCTCATTATGAGTTATAAATTATGAAATTATGATGAAATGTACCCTGTAGTACGCGTAATTTCTGACTCATTATTTATAACACCTACTGACAGGCAGATTTTAAAGTTTCTAAATTAGCTCGCATTCCTTGAAAATAGTACTGAGGATCTATTTCTCCCGTTTCCAATGAATCCAAAGGACGCAAAGTCAAATTCAAATCTTTAGAAAGACTCGTTAACAATTTGTTATCCGATCCTGGTTCGCCAAACAACGCTTTCACTTTATACTGCTTGACCGCTTTTACTGCGTTTTGTACGTCTGTTGGTGAGAGTTGGTCTTCTGGAATTTCCACAACAGCAACTTGCTTTAGATTGTAGCGTTTAGCTAAGTACGAGTAAGCATCATGGAAAGTGACAAAGGTACAATTGGGAGTCTTTTGTAAAGTTTGCTGAAATTCACCGTTCAAACTCTCTAATTGCTTGATATATGCTGCTGCATTCGCTTCATAAGTTGCTTTACGAGCAGGGTCAGCAGCAATAAGACCATCCCGAATATTTTCAACTTGCTGTTTTGCCAAAACGGGATCTAACCATACATGAGGGTTTCCTTCTGCATGGTCGTGATTGTGTTCTTCTTGAGCACTATGAGTTTTCACAACAGGTGAAATTTCATCGAGAGCTTGAACTCCTTTGCTAGCATCCACTTGAATAAGTTTGGAATTTTGGGCATTCTCGATCGTGCTATCCAGAAATCCCTCTAACCCCATGCCATTTTTTACCAATACATTAGCCGTAGCAATTTCCTTGACATTCTCTGGTGTTGCCTGGTATTCATGGACTTCTGTACCGGGTGGCACTAATATCTTGACATCTGCTGCATCTCCAGCAACTGCCTGAGTAAACCAATAAATCGGTAAAAAGGTAGCTACAACTTTGATTTTGTTTGATTGTGGTGATGGAGTCGATGCTGTTTCCCGTGTTTGTGGAGGCTGTTCGGAATTGGTTACCTGCCTTGTGTCGGAGCCATTACACCCAAGACTTAAAAATACCATTAAGAAAGCAATTATACTAAAAAAGCTTTTTTTCGGACTATTCTGAGGCTGATACACTTTTTTCTCCTTCGCACAGTTATTTACAAGATTTCTTGTTATTTATTGACATACAGATTGTACTGCAAAACATAATGATACTCATTATTAAACCAAAAAACTGGTACAGCGTAGCGGAAATAACCATACCATTAGTATTGAGACAAAAGTCTCATTCATAGGCGTTTGAGCCTTCTGCCCTCTGCCTTCTTCTGCCTTCATATACTAGAGCGTGCATGGTAGCAATGTTTGTAATAACCTATGTGGAAAATCAGGAATTAGGTATTGGAGATTACCTGACCGATTTTTATCCCTCTTCATGTAAGTAATTCATGACGACAGCTTATTTGAGAGGCTTTTTCATATAAACTAATACCAATTTGAAAAAACACGGTTAATTATGCGAGATTAAGTCTCAACACCACTTTCTCAATCCAAAACCAAAATGGTATAAATTTTCCAAGCTTGAGATGTGGGTTTTAATCGAAAATGTGTGTGAGGAAGAGATGACAAAATTTTGGAAATGGTTGCTGGCTAGCCCAGTCTTTTTGAGCATAATGCTAGTCATGAATGCCACTGTCGTTGCGGGGGAAACACCAAGCAATGAGAATCTCAACGTAACTGACAATCGCCCTAAAGACAAAACAATGGCACAGGTGACGTCAGTTTCTCAGCTATCAGACGTACAGCCAACAGACTGGGCTTTCCAAGCGCTGCAATCGTTGGTAGAAAGATACGGTTGTATTGCTGGATATCCAAATGGGACTTATAGAGGCAATCGGGCGCTAACAAGATACGAATTTGCGGCTGGTTTAAATGCTTGTCTCGATCGCGTCAACGAACTCATTGCCACCGCTACATCCGAGTTAGTCACCAAACAAGATTTAGCCACATTACAAAAACTGCAAGAGGAATTTGCGGCTGAACTGGCGACGCTTCGCGGGCGTGTAGATGCACTTGAAGCAAAAACTGCTGAGTTGGAAGCCAATCAATTTTCCACCACGACGAAACTGCAAGGAGAAGCTGTCGCAGCCATCACTGATGTCTTTGGAGGCAATACAGTCAACGATGTAGACGTTAGGGATAACAATACAACCTTTGGGGCGCGCTTACGCGTGGAGTTGGTCACTAGCTTCACGGGAAACGACACTTTGTTTACCAGACTTCAAGCAAATAATATTGTCAACCCCGAACTTGGGACACCAGAAGGTAGCCTCTTCTTTGCAGGTGAAGACGGTAACAGCGATGTCTTGCTAGATGCGCTCTGGTACAAATTCCCCCTGACTAAAAGCACAGAGGTGATTGCTCTTGCTAACGCAGGTGCAGCAGATGACATCACGGATACGATCAACATCTTTGATGGAGATGGTTCTCTAGGTGCTTTATCGACCTTTGGTACGCGGAACGCAATTTATTACCAGGTAGAAGGCGCGGGTTTGGGTATCACCCAACGGTTTGGGGATGCTGTATCTGTCTCTTTAGGATATTTAGGCAATTCACCAAACGATCCATCCCTTGGTAATGGTATATTTAACGGTCCCTCCAGTGCTCTAGCACAACTGACTATTAAACCAAGCGATCGCTTTAGTTTTGCTTTCACCTACATTAATGCTTACAACCAGGAATTAGGCGCAGGAAGTACTCGCGCAAATCCAATCTCATTCTTCAACTCCAACTTTGACTTTGACTTAGATGGAGAATCAGACGAGTTAAATGTACCCTTCTCCAGTAATTCCTACGGTTTTCAAGCATCCATTGGCTTAAGCGAGAAATTTGTCTTAGGAGGTTGGGTTGGATACACAAATGCTCGCAACTTGTCCACAGAAGGAGGAAGAATCGATCGAGGAGATTTAGATATTTGGACTTGGGCTGTGACCCTAGGATTTCCCGATCTTGGCAAAAAAGGCAACTTAGCTGGTATCATTTTTGGTATGGAACCAAAAGTCACGGGTTCCAGCATCAACGAAATCTCCAAAGATAGAGATACTTCCTATCACATTGAAGCCTTCTACCAATATCAAGTTACTGAAAACATAGCCATCACCCCAGGAGTGATTTGGCTGACAGCACCAGACCATAACAATAACAACGACGATGTTGTAATTGGTGCTATTAGAACAACGTTGAGTTTTTAATCACATATAAAAAGACCAGCCTACCACAGCTGGTCTCATAAATATCTCTTGCGTTGTCTTGTTTCCTGAGTTAAACCCAAACTGCGCGTTCTCAAAGCGCACCGGGAAACTTTTCTTCACAATATTGTAACAGCCAACACAGATTTTTAATGGAAATTTATCAAAAAAACAACACATTTATAAAAAAATAGCCTCTATCTTTAAGAAGAATTTAAGCATATCTTTGTAAAAATAAATCAACTTTTTAAATCAAAATAATTTATTATTTTTCATTACTCTACTTGTCACTAGGTATTGAGCGTCAATGACTCTCCCTTTTCTCCCTTGTCCCGGTTGTTCCTCCAATCACTGTTCGCTGTTCGCTAACTGCGGTCGTCCCCAAATAACGCGTTCCTGCTTGTAGATAGCAATGCCAGGTTTTGCTCCCTTGGGCTTGTAGACATACTTTGGTTGAGTATAAACTATTGGCACTTGGTCGCTTTGACGGCTGCGACTGTAGTATGCTGCTAGGTTGGCAACGTACTGTAAATCGCTTTCCTCTGGAACTGCACCGGCTTCCAAACGCAAAAGCAGGTGACTCCCCGGAATTTCTTGTGCGTGAAACCATAAATCGTAGTCATTCGCAACTCGAAAAGTTAACTGGTCGTTTTGACGATTGTTGCGACCGATTAAAACTTCAAAACCACTAGGGGTGCGGAAATGATGAAAGTTGATGTTAGCGGATTCTGTAGAACTGCGACGGCGATACCCTGAGTCTTCTAAATATTGCTGCTGAATCAGTTCCTCGCGAATTTCCTCTAAAGCTTGTAAATCTTCTGATGTTTGGTAGCTGTCTATTTGAGAAATCGCTGCGTCTACTTGCTCCAAATACTCAATCTCTGCCTTAACTTCTATCAATAGCGGTTCCACAGCAGTACGGGCGCGTTTGAGTTTTTGGTGCTGTTTGTACAAATTTTGAGCATTTTGCACTGCATTTTTGTCCGGTTCTAAGGAAATCTTGATAGGTTTACCAGTTTCAAAGTCAGGTAAGACAATCTCCTTCATTCCCACTTGCCATTCATGCAAGTGCGCCATTAACAAATCGGCTTTTTGCCTGTACTCATCTGCTTGTTCGGATTGCTGTAAGCGGTGCTCAAACGCAGCAGCCTTGACTCGCAATTTTTCTAAAGTGTTGTTGAGTTTTTGATTCAACTGATGCCGCAGCTGAGAAAATGTCTGTAAATTGAATTGGTCAGTATAATAGCGATTGAGTAGCTCTTGAATATCTTCAGCTGGTTTCAATGCACCCCAACCCAGGACGTTGTATCCTCCTGCTGTCCAAACAGGTTCGTATTTCTCGCTCTCCAATCTTTGTAACCATTCGCACCATCGCTGAAACAGACGCTGCCAATCCTCTGATTTTAGGGTATCGGTTGTACTCTCCGGATCTATACCGGATACCTGTAACATTGACTGTATAAGCGAAGGAGAAACGCCACGGTAGTTTTTGAGTAACTGCTTTTTGATAGCTCCTGGTATTAAACTGACTCTTTCTTGCCAGCGTTCCTGAGATTCTGTCAAACTGGGTACGGTAGCAGTGAGTCGGGGTGGTTTTTCATAGGATTGTCCTGTAAGAATCGGGCGGACGCTGGATTGTTGTTGGTTAACTTGGTGGGCAACAGTAATTATTGTGTTACTAGCATCGGTAAGAATAACGTTACTGTACTTACCCATGATTTCAACATACACGTGATATAAAGCGCTTTCGCCCGGACGACGAGCAAACTGTAAATCAACAGCACGTTCCCAGGGGTCGATTATGTCTATGGAGACTAATGCCAATCCACCTAACTGATGTATCAGTTGTTGGCTGAAGGTAAAAGTATCTGGGATTCTTGGTGGTGGATCTCCGATGTGAAGGCGGGCGGCTTGGGGATGCCAAGAAATTTCCAGCCAACTCCGTTGTTTGATCGTGCGGAGTGCGATCGCAATAGTGTAGCTGTTGCGCTGATAAACTTGCTCTATGCGAGATGGTAGCCAGTTAGCGCGGATATCGCTACAAACAGCAGTAAGAGTCGTAAAGTCAAAAGTTTGCACAACGATTCCCCGTTTCACCAATTGTCAGCTACCAGTTATCACTTGTTAGCGCTCTGTTCGCTGATGGAGTCTTAAAATGTCCGTGTAAAGAAAATATAACTTTACTATAATAGCAAAAACTTTAGTAGCTGATGAAAAAAGTTCATAACCTATCATAACAAACTCTCTTCCCCAAGCCCTACTCTCTTTTTCAAGCTACCTTGCAATTCCTACCGTAATAGTGTGAGTTTAACTATATAATTTGCGAGATTATTTATATTTTTGGGAATACTAGCTGATATGAATCTTGGAAGTCTTGGCTCAAATGTCTGTACATATAAACAAAATTTTTAGTATTCCTGGCTATAGCATCTTGGAAAAAATTTATGCAGGCAGTAAAACTCTAGTTTGCCGGGGTATTAGAGAACATGACCAAAAACCAGTGATTATTAAAGCGATGCAGAGCAAACATCCAAGTTTTACTCAAATTGCTCAGTTTCGCAATCAATATGCGATCGCAGTTAGTCTTCAGTTTTCAGGTATTGTCCAAACCTATAGCTTAGAAAATTTTGATAACAGCTATGCTTTGGTCATGGAAGATTTCGGTGGTGTTTCTTTGCGGGATTACTTAGATCGTTTTAAGGAATCAAATACCATATCTCTACAAGAGTTTTTCCATATTGCTGTTCAAATAGCTTCTACTCTCCACCAACTGCACCGAAACCACGTAATTCATAAAGATATTAAACCTGCAAATATCCTGATTAATCCCAACACCTTTGAGGTGAAGTTAGCAGATTTTAGTATTGCCTCCCTACTTCCAAAAGAAATTCAATACCCGCTCGCTCCCAATATTTTAGAAGGTACATTAGCTTATATTTCCCCCGAACAAACCGGAAGGATGAACCGAGGAATCGACTACCGTAGCGATTTTTATTCTCTTGGAGTTACATTTTTTGAACTCCTCACTGGACAGTATTCACTGCAAAATCAAATTCAAGAAATAGATCTAGATTTTCTGAAAGAAGACTTACCCAAAATTCTTCATTTCATGAAACTTGGCACCAACCGTATCAAGAATATCGTGTTAGGTCTGCGTAACTTTTCTCGCTTAGATGAAGCCGAAATGAAGCCAGTTGATATTCATGAGGAAATCAACAGTACTTTAATGATATTACATCATAAACTTAAAGCCAAAGTAGAGCGACCGGAAATTAAAGTTATAAAAGAATACGGAAAACTCCCCCAGGTTGAATGTTATGTCAATCAAATGAACCAAGTTTTTATGAATATACTGGTAAATGCAATTGATGCTTTGGAACTAGGAACAGGGAACTCGAAACTAGGGATTAGAAAGATAAGCTCCCTAACTCTCTATTTTAAATCTTTAATCCCCACAATTATTATTCGTACATTGATTGTAGAAAAACATATTGTAGAGATTCTGATTGCTGACAACGGTTCTGGAATAGCTCCGGAAGTTATACAAAAAATCTTCGATCCGTTTTTTACAACTAAGCCAATAGGAAGTGGAACTGGTTTGGGGTTATCAATCAGTTACCAAATTGTAGTAGAAAAACATAAGGGTAGTTTAACTTGCAATTCCCTACTAGGTCAGGGAACTGAATTTATTATTAAAATCCCAATTAAGCAGAATAAAGCTTGTAACCAAATAATTCGTAATTCGTAATAAAAAGTACAACTACGAATTACGAATTGGAACGAAACGAGTTTACCACTCGTTAAGCTGCTGGCTTTTTGCGGCTGTAACCCAAACCTGCAAATGCGACCAATGCGATCGCGCCAATTGTACCGGGTTCGGGTACGCTGGTCTTAGACGAACCCCCTACCTTAAATTGGTATGCTAGTTGAGAATTCTTTGGTGGAGTTGTACCAGCCCAAAATAATGTTGTCTGACCTGTCAGCACAAAAGGATCGCTAATGTCGCTAATTCTTAGGTAATCCACATCTGAAGCAAGACCCAAAGAAGAAGAATTTAGAGATCCAAGGCTTGTACCATTCAGCACCAAGTCACTCAAACTAACAACACTATTCTGTGAAGCAAAGGTACGGATGAAAATATCGCTCACCGGACCATTAAAAGCCGTGCTGGACAAAGTCTGACCGCCAACAATATATTTAACGCTGTTACCCGTGTATTCCAGACTGAAGTTTACTGGCTGGTTGTTAACCCAAGCATACTGTTGTTGCTCAACAGGCTGACCGCCTTGCTGAATATCGTCATTAATACTAAGTTCATAAGTAGCAAGACCTCCAAGATCTCCAATTCGACCTTCAGCAACAAACTTTTCAGAAAATTGCCCTTGCTTGATGAGATTTTCAAAATCCGTATCTGTGAAATTAGGGTTTTGGCTGAGTGTTAGGGCTTTTGCTGGGTTTGGCACTGTACACAGTCCAAGGGTCAATAGACCAAAAATCAAGAGCAGTTTCCGTTGAATCATTTGCTTGCCTCAATAAAAAATAGGGTTTCCTAGAAATTACTGATGACTACATCTGTCCTCACCGCTTTTACATAAAACTTTAACAGAACTTCTTAATACTGGTACAAATGCTGGAAACCTTTACTAAAAACTTAATTCTTTCATGAAAATATGAAAATTTTTCTATTTCAAAAACACGGCTTCTTAAAGAAACCGTGTTGGTAAATTTCAAGTTGATTGTGCTTCAGCTATTAACTAACTGCTTTTACGTCGTTTGTAACCTATCCCCGCAAATGCTGCTAATGCGATCGCACCAAGTGTACCGGGTTCAGGTACGCTTGTTGTTTTTGGAGAATTCCCAACTTTAATTTGATAGGCGAGATTCGACTGACTGAGCATTCCACCTTCCCAGCTCATAGCCACTTTACCAGTCAGTTTAAACCCTGCAGATATTTTACTAAGTTGGATATAGTCTGTGTCACTACTAGTGGCTGTACCAAAAGAGGATAAATTACCAATTGCCTTACCTTGACTGTTTGCCGATTCATAAAACAGAAGGTCAGTCAGTTGAACCGCGTTATTTTTATTATTTTTACTGATTTTATCTTGCTGTGCAAAAGTGCGAAGGAATATATCGGTGACTGGACCGCTAAAACTATTTGTTTTTAAGGTTTTTTCGCCAACTTTATATGTTACTTCGCTTCCTGTATATTCCAGACTAAAGTCTACAAAGCTATTGTTCTGCCAAGTACGACCGTCTTTAACTACAGGGGTAAAACTGATTTTGGTATCTCTAAGAATATCAATTTCATGAATTCCCTCACTTGGGTTATTATCGCCAATTCGACCTTCAGCTACAAATAATTCCGTAAATTGACCTTGTTGTCTCAAGTTTTCAAAATCCGAATCTTTAAAACCAGTTTTGTTAACTAATTCAAAAGCACTGGCTGAATTGGGTGCTAACAATAAACCTAGTGTAGCTAATCCCAGTAAAATCAGAGATTTTTTGTCATTAATAGATTGGGGCAAGAAAAACATAGTATTTTCCTAAATCAGTCTCATTTTTAAACTTTTTTCGGTGTTTGCAAGTAAATTAAATCCACCGAAAACATTGTTTCAATAAGTAGATTGCACCCTTTTTTAATACCAGATACTAACTTCAGAATCTATATGCTGAAGTTGCAAACAACCAGTTACTGCTTGGTCGCTCTTTTCTTTTGTGTTATTGAAAAATGATTAAAACTCAGCTAAAGTGAGATTTGTTCAACTTTCTACTTACCAGACTAAAGCATCATTTCTTGAAACGTCTATACAAAAAAATTCTTTTTTACCAAAAATTTAATCAAGGGAATATTTTAAAGTTTGTTCGGTAAAAATTACGATATTTGGAACAATTAAACCTTTGAGAGTTAATGATAAAATTACTAGCTAGTTTTATGTGCAATCAGCTCTTTAACAGTAAAAATACGTAAGCTTGATGAAGACAAAATCGACCTTACTCCAAACCCCGCTCCTGAGATAGGGTTAATAGCTTTTTGACCATTAGCCATTAGCCATTAGCCATTAGCTATTAGCAAACCAATTTCTTTACAAAATTGGGATGCTCCCGTGTGAAGTATGTTGAACGTCACGTTTTGTTAAGTATTACTCCTCCAAAGTGAGGACTGTACGATGATTTGCACTCAAAAGTCTCTAGTCGAGAGGAACTGATTTGTTCATAACTCTCGACTAGAGACTTTTGGTTCTTTTATGCTGGCAATTAGCGATACGCCTTTAGGCGTTAAGCGAAACTTATCGCTAACTCACTAAAATTGCTTCTTGTGGTGATTTTTCAGAAGTTCCTTTCAGAGTGTTTTCAAGATGTGCTTGCAGAATTTGAGTGTAAAGCTGACTCAGTTGAGATGCAACTCCATCCCAACTAAATTTGGTTTCTACTCGCTGTCTACCTCCTTGACCCCATTTATCTCGCAACTGTGGATTTCCAAGGATTTTATCAATCGCTGCAGAGAAGGCTCCTGCATCTTGTGGTGTTGCTAATAAACCAGTTTGTTCTGGTACAACGGTAAATTGCAGTCCCCCAACATCACTAGCAACTACTGGTGTACCACTAGCCATGGCTTCAATCGCTACCAGTCCAAAAGGTTCATAATGACTGGGTACAACGCACACATCAGCAGCCGCGTAATAGTATGGCAGAATTTCTTGACTGAGGCGACCTGGGAAGGTGGTGAAATCACTCATACCTAACTCAGCAACAATGCTCTCAATGCGATCGCGTTCTATTCCATCACTATGACCGGGACGGCTTCCTCCACCTACAATCAGTTGAAGCTTGTCGGATGAGCGAAACTGAGATTGACCCACCGCACGCACCAAAGTTTCTATCCCTTTGCGCGGATCGAAACGACCTACATACAGCACTAGTTTGGCTTCAGGGTCAATACCCAATACAGCTCTTGCTACTTGTCGGTCAACACAACCAAACCTCCCAATGTCAGTACCGCAGGGAATAATATCAACACTCCCTTTTGTAGAAACAAGAGTTCGCATATGTTCTTTCTCTTGCGGGCTCGTCGCTACAATGCGTTCTGCTGTCTCCAAAACTTGTTTCTCCACTGCTAACCGAGTACTGGCTATCAGAGGAATCGTTTCTATTGTGTTGTACTTAACCACTCCTAAAGAGTGGTAGGTATGAACCTGTTTGCTCCCTTGGAGCTCCTTCAACTGCATCCCGACCCAACTGGAGAGCCAATAATTTGTATGAACCAGAGGATACACGTAATTGTTGTCTTGTTGGAATTTTAGGAAGTTATCCACAAATTCTGGCAAGTATCCAAACAGATTATCTCGTGGCACAAATTCAACAGCTCCAGCCTCTAGTCGAATTGTTCGACAATTGGGGCTGTGTTGAACTATTGTGTCTTGCTCTGTACTAATTTTGCGGGTAAACATATCAACTTGCCACCCCAATCTAGCCAGTGCTTCTCCCACTTGGCATACGTAAACGTTCTGTCCTCCAGCCTCTTCTTTCCCAATTTCAATCGCCGGATCACCGTGGACTGAAATTAAGGCGATGCGTTGCTCAGTTCTAGAGTTCATAGTTTGTTGGTGTTTTTTCTTACGAAAGGTTTCTGGCATATCTGAGTTCGCTCCTAGCCTTCAACCTCGTTTATAGAATTTTTATTATTCTTCATTTTATTTTAAGATGCAATACATTTTTATACATCTACTCACAGAAGTAGAATTTTTTTTTTACGTATTTCCATTTAAATTCTTTATACTTCAACCGCTATATTTTTAGCTAATACAGTCAATAAGTAATTCAAATAGATGTAATTGAAATTACATCTATTAATTTCCTTCTAAACTTTATGCCATGAGTACAGAGCTTTTTCTTAAGCAAAAATTACCAAAAAATAGTATTTTAAAGCACCTAATATGACAATAGATTTACCGCATTTTTTAGAGAAAATGTCAATATATCTTTATGAGAGAATTGTTGTGTCTTACTTTAGAATTTTTCCAAACAACTGTTAAGCGATCGCAATTTGTCTAAATTGATACTGTTTCTTAAGTCGCAAAAAAATGATTTTCTTTTCAAGAAAAGTATAATGTTACACTTTATTTTTTGCACGAATAGTTTACCTTAACATTTGCTAAGGTCATTGTTAGATGACATTTAAGCAAGAAGTGGCAAAAGTATAAATTATTTTTCTGAAAAGTGAATCAATAGAAATAAGCCTGTGGAATTGCAATGAGTTTCTTCCCTCACTCTTAAGATCTTCCAATGAGGGTAGAGTGTATACACAAGCCCGCGATTTTCCCTATAGTGAATTTAATGTGAGTTCCACCGACTTTCCCTCTCCTACCTTATGCGTACAGTAGCTTCAAAAGGAGGAGCTAAGCAAAAGTCCTAACAGTGATGAAGCGAATCGGAACCTTACGAGCATGGAAGAACTCACAACAAGTTTTACCAACCTTTTTGGAAGAATATCTTAAAATATCAGTCTTTTACCACTTTCAGACGTAATATGTCTTGTAAATCCGGCGATAGAGCTTGCAGCACGAATGCCTTTTTCCACCTTGACTCACTAGCAGTCAGAACAAAAAATAAACGGATGACCCAAATTAAGTTGAGTTAGTGCGATCTGCGCCTCGCAGCAGTGCTTCGCTACCGCGACTGTTGAAAGAATACTGTCAACCCTCTACTGCTTTATAGCCAGCAGCACACCCTTGAGTATAAACTCTACCCATAGAGCAAGCACAATAGCCCTGCATTGAAAACTTGCAAAACAAGCTGCGTCTGAGTAGCTACTTGGATTGGACGCTAGGTTCAGAACGCAAGCCTATTCGCAATAGACAAAGTACAGCCAGCGATCGCTGTTTTTTCAACAATTACGCTAGCGAAGCGCTACTGCGAAGCGCAGATCGCACGTGAGTTGGGTAAAAGATTCCCAAAGCTAAACAGCTAAGGGACTTCATACAAATTAAAAACCAAAATCTGATTTTTAATTTGCCTGTAGGGAGAACTAACTGGTAGTTTGTGCAGCCAGCATTTGCTTGAGTTTCTCCAACTGATTAGCCCAGCGAGGATCTGGACGAATCGTGTCATCTGAGTTTCCAGATGTAGTAGGAATATTCTCTTTAGAGCCACCGCCACGACGGGATTTCTTGGAGCTTTTTTCTCTACGGTTACCACCTTCTTTTTGTATGGGAGCTGCATGGCTGCTTCCACCTTGACTTGGTGCTTTAGTCGCAGTTGGTTGATCCTCGCCACCTTCTTCTCCACCTTTAGTACGAGGTAGAGCTTTTTCGAGTTTGATAGCAGATTCTTTGAACAAGAAACCATTGTATTTTTCAATAATTTGGTCTGCTTGCTCGTCATTATTTACCGTCAGAAAACCAAAACCGCGACACTTACCAGTTTTGCGATCTTTGATCAGCTTAGTTGTGACAGCATCACCTTCCGCTGCAAATACTGCTTGTAATTCTTGACGATCTATTTCTTCTTTTGGCAAATTGCCTATGTATAGGCGAACGGACATGAAACATACCTCCAGATTTAACATTTGAATGAACGCGACCAGGCAAAAAACAGGGGCTGGTGTGCGAATGGTGAAGTAATACTATCCACTAACATTGCCACAAACCAACCTTTTTACTCCAAACTATTAAGCAATACAATACAGTTTTTCACCAAGATCAAGCTTCTTTAATACGAGAGCGCACACAACGCCAATAACACCTTTCGTCTAAAAATTTTGAATTTTACAGAGTATAGCTGCCACTGGACTTCTTCGTTAACTTTTTATTCCGAAGAATGCAACACCATCCCCTACATTATCACGGTATTCTACACGTAGCTAGTTCAAAATAGACATTTCCAGCGATTGCATAATCGCATAGTAACATAAATTACACTTTGTTTTCTACTATTTTGTGTTTTTGAAACAAAAACCAGCCATTGGCTGGCTGATTTTGTGCTGTGTTGGGAAAAAAAGGGAATAGATTGGCGCTTTACAGCCACACAGGTAACCAAGCAGGGACGCTAAGTTTGCCAATTGCAACTGTTATTGTAAATAAATGTAACATTTCTCCAGTTATTTTGCAACTTTTCTTTACACTTTTCGACGATAGACTAGCATCGGTCATTGATGAGCCCTGCGCTATGGGCGACTGGGGAAAACTGAATATTAACCCTTGAAGAGCACGTAAACTCCCCAAACGTTCAAAGCAATAGCTAGGATTATAGAGCCAATTGGGTGATAGCTATTGACAGTTTTGCCACTTTGAGTTCTCAAAGTATGAATATCTATCCAAGGTAATGCTCCCTTTCTCAGCCAACCTGTGACGGTAATCTGACGACCTATTAGATCTTGGGTATGAAGTTCTTCCCCGACTTGGGGAAGGTGATGTAATTTTACGAGACTTGTGCTCGTTTGCAGTATTAAATCTTGCCCCAAAAAGTTACTATTACCCCGACGCCCTAAAAGCTTACCAACAAGATGTACGGGAGTACTATCAACAGGAAGACTTGCGGGGTTAGCAAGCAAAACCGGGAGTCGATCGCCAGTTTGTGCGTTGACAGATGCGATATCGGGAAAAAAACTATTTATCCGCACTATGATGCCAATCCCAATACAAATTAGCAAACAACCTGTCACATAAGAAGTATTGTCATATATCCACTTTAAATTTAAAAACTTGAGAGCAAAAGCCATTTGCCAGACTATCCAAATCAAAAGAGCAAAGACAATACCTACTGGAATCCCCAAAAAAGGCGCAATTTGAAAAAGAAAGGATTGGCGCTTGACCCTTAAAGGCTTTTGGTTTTCCATATTTAATTCTGTTTCCAAACGCCACAGACGAGCAATTGATATCAAATGTTGTAAGCGATCGCCTATCAAAGGATGAGTTTTGTTAAAAATAAACCACCACCGATAGGGGTTAAGAGTATCCCACATTAACATCGATTCAAAAGTTGTGTGAGGAGCAATACTCCCCAAACAAATACTTTGTTGATAGCCAACTGGTGCTATTATGTTCAAGCTTTCTAATTGCCAACAAGTCTGTTCTTTTTTTTGAATATCGCTAGCAATTCCCAGAGCAATTTTAAGTAATCCACGGACAAGACCATTAGGGTTACCAGTGATTTCAGCAGCAAGGCGATCGCTATAGTAATGACGAAGTTGAGATAACCATAAAGAAGTTCCAGTTAACAAACACCAAATTCCATAGGCGAAGCTTGCTACATAAGCCAAAGCGATCTGCAAAAGTTTAATTTCCCTCTTATCTCCCCAAATCACAATTTGTCCGTAGAGAAGGTAGAAAGGAATTGTCACTAGTAATACCAAAGACATGACAACAAAGTCCCAATACGCAATATGTCCGAGGGTGCGTGCGTAGACAGCAGCAATTTCATCCTCAGCTAATTGCTCTAAAAACCCCTGACTGACGACAATTCGAGCAGTCCTCGGTAAATTTCCATACGTTATTACTATGGGAGCAGATAGAGGTAAAATCCCCAGTTTTGGAAACAACCAACCGTGCTGTTGACAGTACCGTTGCAGTACCCGAACAGCTTCCGGGCTGTATTTATTTAATGCATCCTTGTTAAATTCTCGCTGGTCATAAAAGTTTGTTAAAAGCCTATCAAGCAACCAAGGTGATAAACCAATTAAAACAAATAGGGTTAAGAGTAACAAAAATGTCGGATCTGCGTATAAAAGTTGTATTGGTTCAAGATACGGTAAATTCATTAACGCATTGTTGATAAATTGCATCGCAAATATCAACAATTGCCGCACTATCCAAAACAGAGCAATAAATGTTCCAGCTTGTAGAAACCAAAAGGGAATTAAATTCAGCTTGTGCAAAGGTCGCCAAGACTTCGCTCTTGGTGACTGTTTCCAGTAGATCGTAAGTGGTTTTGTTGGTTCCCTAGTCGCTACAGGAGGAGGGACTGCGGGAGAGGAGGAGAGGGGGAGAGAAGGGGAGGGGGAGAGAGGGAGAGGGGGAGAAAATTCTACCTTGTCTACATTGTCCCCTTGTCCTTTACTGGATTTTGTCAGCTGTTTTAGAGTACGTTGCGCCCACTCTCGTACTTGAGGATTGTGACTTTGAGTGAGAGTTTCACAAAGAGTTCGTGCTTCTGGGGTATTTCCACTGCGCGTGTGTGCTACAACCAATCCTACCTGCGCTTGTAAGCCAGCATTGCTGTTACCTTCCCTCGCTGCGACTGCTTTCAATGTCGCGATCGCACTCTGATAATTTCCTTGCTTAAGGATGTTTAAACCAGCCTCCAAAGAAGGTTCAGATTGTGAAGGCATAAAATTTACTCACTCTAGTCTTATCGTAAGATACCCAGATTAAGACTCTATTTTAACGCTGGTGAGAAAATTATTTTTTGCTAATGGCTAATTGCTAATTGCTAATAGTTGTTTTCATTATCCATCAGCCATCAGCCATCAACCATCAGCCATCAGCCATCAGCCATTAGCCATTAGCCATCAACCATCAGCCATTAGCCATCAACCATCAGCCATCAGCCATCAGCCATTAGCCATTAGCCATCAGCCATCAGCCATCAGCCATTAGCCATTAGCCACTTGCTGTGTAGAAAAGACTGGTGCGATCGCGCTCAGTTTTAAATTAGGATGGTCTTCTAGCAATTGATGGCAATTCCATTCATTACGAAACAGTAATACCGGGCGTCCAAAGCTATCTTTGACTGTTGTTGTGTTAAACAAGCGTCCTATCGTGTTTAGCGCTTCCCAACCACCCTCTACCCATCGCGCAACTGAGTAAGGTAGTAACTCCAACAAAGTTTCTACTCCATACTCGTTTTGCAAGCGGAATTGCACAACTTCAAATTGCAGTTGACCGACTGCGGCTAAAATTGGGTCGCGCTTAGCCTCGTCTACTGAGTACATGATTTGTACAGCCCCTTCTTCCCGCAACTCGGAAACACCTTTTTGAAATTGTTTAAATTTAGAAGGGTTTGGATTGCGGAGAGTCGCAAATAATTCTGGGGAGAAATACGGAATACCTTCATATTCCAATTTTTGCCCGGTATAAATTGTATCTCCTATGGCAAACACGCCGGGATTGTTCAAGCCAATAACATCCCCTGCATAGGCAAAATCAATGGATTCTCTTTCTTGTGCAAATAATTTTTGCGGGCGGGACAAGCGGATAGTTTTGCCAGTACGTGCGTGATTAACGGTCATGTCTTTTTCAAATTTACCCGTACAAACACGGATGAAGGCAACGCGATCGCGATGTTTCGGGTCCATATTTGCTTGCAGTTTAAAAACAAATCCAGTAAATTCCGGATAAGTGGGCGGAATATCACCTGCTGTACTGTTATGCGAACCCGGTCTTAGGGCATACTCTAGGAAGGAATTGAGGAATAGTTGTACCCCAAAATTGGTCATGGCACTACCAAAGAAGACAGGTGTCATTTTTCCTTTGTGTACCAATTCCAAATCTAATTCCGGTCCTACCCCTTCTAACAGTTCTAAATCGTTTTTGAGTTGGTAATAGAGGTCTTGTTCTAAGAGTTCCTCAATTCTTGGATCGCCTAAATCAACTACGGTATCTATAGCTTCACGGCTACCGTGGGCGCTTCTCTCAAATAAGTGAATTTGTTGTTGCTGGCGGTCAAAAACACCTTTGAAGCGATCGCCCATACCAATGGGCCAGTTCACAGCATAAGTCTGCAAGCCCAATTCTTGCTCGATTTCGTCCAATAGTTCCAATGCTTCTCTTCCAGGACGGTCAAGTTTGTTCACAAATGTGAAGATAGGGATACCTCGCATCTTGCACACTTCAAACAACTTCCTCGTTTGTGGTTCCAAACCTTTCGCTGCGTCAATCAGCATGACTGCATTATCTGCTGCAGCTAGAGTGCGGTAAGTATCTTCACTAAAATCTTGGTGTCCGGGAGTATCTAATAAATTAATTTGGCAATTCCGGTATTCAAACTGTAAAACTGTAGAGGTGATGGAAATACCCCGTTGTTGTTCCATTGCCATCCAGTCTGATGTTGCTTTGCGCTGTGCTCGCCTTGCTTTGACTGCGCCTGCTTCGTGAATAGCACCCCCGTACAGCAAAAGTTTTTCGGTTAGTGTTGTTTTCCCGGCATCGGGGTGGGAGATAATTGCAAAGTTACGGCGACTTTCGACTGCTGTCTGCAGTTCGGGCATGAGTTCAGTTGACATATCTGTTCAATGCTTGTAATTTAACTTAACTTAACTTTTTCCAACTTTAGCGAGTGTTTTAATATTAAGACAACAATGCTTGTGATAGGGTCTTATATAAGTGTTGAGCAATGAGTTCTGGTTACTGGGTAGAATTTATACATAAAAACATCAAAACTCATTGCTTGTCCCTCAACGTTAATATCAAGTCTACTCACTATTTGTCACTAGAACTCAAACCTCAACACTTTATCATTTGTAGTTATATGGGAGTGACAAATGTACGACACGGATACGCGAAAGGTTTTATCAGCACTGTGTCATGGAGCAATTTTCTTCAACTTTCTCTTTGTTTCAATCGGTCTGCCTATTATCATCCTGTTCGCTACTCAAGATCCTGTTGTTAAGGAAAATGCCAAAGAAGCTATCAATTTCCACCTTAATGTATGGTTGTATGGAATTATAATTGGAGCTTTGGTTGTTGCCAGCTTTGGGTTACTGGGTTTTGTTGGATTCTTGTGGTTTTTAGTTCATTGGGGACTAACAATTTGGGCGCTTTTCCATGTTCTAAGCAATTCTGAAACAGCTTTCCGTTATCCCTTCATCTTCCGAATTGTGTAACAGTGACCGCCTTAGCTGCGAATAACGATCGGTTAATTCCCCAATCATTTTCACGACTCGTACCATATGTGTACCCGGTCTTGTGTGTAAGTAAATTCTATCGGTTTTGAAATCTGTTTGGGGTTGGCAATGCCAACCCTAATGTATCCTTATTGCCTTTTAGGTAACTTGCAAACCAAGGGCTGCTAACGGATAAAAAATAACTATTAATTTTTAATAAGTTTTTTAGTTAAGAAATTCAGGGAACTTTTAATATTTAAGCCTTAGGACCTAGCTGTAAAATACAAAATTGCCCCACAACGTCATCAGCAGTAGGGCAGAGGAAGTTAAGCGCTTTTTGTAGTGTCACTGACTACAGAACGTTTTAACCTTGCCTTTGTGACGCTTTGTTTTGTGTCCATTATCCATTAAATTTTTAGTTCGGGTTTACAAAATTTTATGTTTCCAACTCATCGTCCTCGCCGTTTGCGTGCTCATTCACAACTGCGCCGCATGGTACGTGAAACCGTACTAACCACAAACGATCTGATTTACCCCCTATTTGCCGTACCTGGGGAAGGTATTGCTCATGAAGTAAAATCTATGCCCGGTGTCTTCCAACTTTCGATAGATAAAATTGTGGAAGAAGCAAAAGAGGTTTACGATCTGGGCATCCCTGCCATCATTTTGTTTGGAATTCCTGCAGATAAAGACGTAGATGCCACAGGTGCATGGCATGATTGCGGAATAGTACAAAAAGCGGCTACAGCCGTTAAAGAAGTAGTACCAGATTTGATCGTTGTTGCTGACACCTGTTTGTGCGAGTATACAAGTCACGGTCACTGCGGTTATTTGCAAGTGGGCGATTTGACAGGACGGGTTTTAAATGACCCGACTTTAGAATTACTCAAGAAAACGGCAGTTTCTCAAGCAAAGGCTGGTGCGGATATCATTGCTCCTTCTGGAATGATGGATGGCTTTGTACAAGCAATTCGCAGTGGTTTGGATGAAGCGGGATTCCAAGACACACCAATTCTGTCCTATGCTGCTAAGTACGCTTCGGCTTATTACGGTCCTTTCCGCGATGCAGCAGATTCTGCTCCACAGTTTGGCGATCGCAGAACTTATCAAATGGACCCCGGTAACGCCCGTGAAGCCCTCAAGGAAATTGACCTAGATATCGCTGAAGGTGCTGATATGCTTATGGTGAAACCCGCTTTGGCATACATGGATATTATTTGGAGAGTCAAGGAAGCTAGCAACTTACCTGTTGCTGCTTATAACGTCTCTGGCGAGTATTCCATGGTGAAAGCAGCTGCACTCAATGGTTGGATTGACGAACAGCGTGTGGTTATGGAGACTTTAATCGGTTTCAAGCGTGCTGGTGCTGACTTGATACTGACTTACCATGCTAAAGATGCTGCACGGTGGTTGCAACAATAGCAAATAATAGCAGTCAACTAAGCAACGCATTTGGTAACGGATGAGATAACGGATATCGGATGGGCAAATCGGCTTATAGATTGCTCATACGCATGACTGTTACAAATCCGTTGCCATATTTGTTTCAAGGGTTCACGGAATAGTGATGTTCCTGCTAGAAGGTAAAATTTTTCGATTGAGAGTGCTGGAGTATGCGATTATTCTTTATATAAAGAGATAAATTCCGCTCTTTTAACGTCTTGGGCAAGCATACACATAGAATCGCCCGTTTGCCAGATACGCAACTAATAGATTATAAAATAATATAGTTAATAAATAATCTTTGTTGGCTTTAATAGGTCAACTGATTTACTAAATAAGTACTTAGTAAAAAAGGGAGCATTGGGGTATGGATATGCAAGTCCTGAGAGAGCGTGCGGGACTTAGTCGTGCAGAGGTTGCCTTCAGGCTTGCAATCAGTGAAACGAGCGTCCGCAATTGGGAAGCAGGACGTACAGAACCCACGATGACACCAAAAAAATATCTAGAAGCTCTGCGGCTATTCAAATGCACGCCTGAAGAACTCGCCGGTGCTAGTGAAAAATCTATTAATCAGCGACACAAGCGCAAACCAGGAAGACCGAGAAGGTTTCCAGAAAATTCAATGAGTCAAGTCAATCAAGTGTCTGATACACCTAGCTTGATATACAGCGACCAGTGAGAAGGAGACAACGCGGACAAGGTGGAATAATTTATGACTGGCGATTGATGACAAATAACAAATGACTAACTCGTGTGTTTGCTCACCAATATAGGAGCAGATGCACGATAAGATTCTAAAGACAATGTTTCAATAAAAGTCCAATGGCAGAAACACTATTCTTCAACGCTTTACGAGAAGCCATTGATGAAGAAATGGCTCGTGATTCAACTGTATTTGTTCTTGGGGAAGATGTCGGTCACTACGGCGGTTCCTACAAAGTTACCAAGGACTTATACCAAAAGTATGGGGAACTCAGGCTTTTAGATACTCCCATAGCCGAAAACAGCTTTACTGGCTTGGCTGTGGGTGCAGCAATGACTGGGTTGCGACCGATTGTTGAAGGTATGAACATGGGCTTTTTGCTGCTCGCTTTCAACCAAATCGCTAACAACGCCGGGATGTTGCGTTATACCTCTGGTGGTAACTTTAAAATCCCAATGGTCATTCGCGGACCCGGTGGTGTGGGAAGACAGTTGGGGGCGGAACACTCGCAACGTTTAGAAGCTTACTTCCAAGCAGTTCCTGGGTTGAAAATTGTAGCCTGCTCCACACCATACAACGCTAAAGGGCTTTTAAAATCCGCAATTCGCGATGATAACCCCGTGTTATTTTTTGAACACGTTCTGCTTTATAACTTGAAAGAGGATTTGCCAGACCAAGAATATTTTCTGCCTTTGGATAAAGCAGAAGTTGTGCGTCGCGGAAAGGATGTTACAATACTGACCTATTCGCGGATGCGCCATCACGTGATGCAAGCAGTAAAAACTTTAGAAAAAGAAGGTTATGACCCGGAAGTGATCGATTTGATATCACTTAAACCACTAGATTTTGATACTATTGGTGCATCTGTAAGAAAAACACATCGCGTGATTATTGTGGAAGAGTGCATGAGAACAGGAGGCGTTGCAGCAGAGTTAATCGCCTCGATTAATGACCGTCTATTTGATGAATTAGATGCACCTGTACTGCGACTTTCTTCTCAAGATATTCCCACGCCATACAACGGGACTTTAGAAAGGTTGACAATTGTTCAACCAGAACAAATCGTTGAAGCTGTCGAGAAAATGGTAGCGGTACGCGTTTAAGAGGAGGATTGGGAATTGGGAACTGGAAATTGGGTTAGTATAAAATGACTCAAATCCTAATACCCAATTCCTAATCGCCATTTGCTCTCAAACAACGCTATCATAGCCTTTGTCGCAGCGAGTGAGAGTATGCAAAGACAGCGATCGCTACTATTCTTGATATCTATTATGGTTGTTGCCGCTATTGCGGTGATAGCACTTATTCCCGTACCTTTAGGGTTAGACTTGCGCGGAGGTTCGCAGCTAACAATTGAGGTGAAAACAACACCAGAAATTCAGCAAATTACTGAAAGAGAATTGGCTGCTGTAAAAAGTGTTGTTGAAGGTCGTATCAACGGTCTGGGGGTTTCCGAACCCGTGATTCAAACGGTAGGTACGAATAAAATTTTAGTGCAGCTACCTGGCGTGAACGACCCAGAACAAGCAGAACGAGTGCTGGGAGGTACAGCACAGCTAGAGTTTCGCACCCAAAAGCCCAAGACCGAAGCTCAACTCTTTGCCCTTCAAAGTTCTAGATTTCAATTGAAAGCAAAGCAAGATGAACTGAGAAAGAGCAAAGACAAAGCTGCTATTGACAAAAATCAACAAGAATTAAAAAATAACACGAGTGCAATTGCAGAATTATTTGAAAGTACAAAGCCACCTTTAACTGGGAAATACCTTAAAGATGCTTACGGCGAACCCACTCAAGGCAATGATTGGAATGTTGCCATTCGCTTCGATCCTCAAGGTGGAGAATTATTTGCCGATCTGACGAAAAAACTGGCAGGTACCGGACGCAGTATTGGTATTTTCTTAGACAATGAACTTATTAGCGCTCCTACTGTAGGACCGGAATTTGCTACAGCTGGTATTACTGGCGGTGCGGCTGTAATTACAGGTCGGTTTACCCCGCAACAAGCGAATGATTTGGGGGTACAACTGCGTGGTGGTTCGTTACCAGTACCCGTAGAAATTGGTGAAATCCGAACTGTTGGAGCAACCTTGGGTAAAGACAGTATACAAAGCAGTATTTATGCTGGTATTGGTGGTTTGTCGTTAGTATTAATATTTATGATAGTGTACTACCGACTGCCCGGAGTCATCGCGGACATATCACTATTAATATATTCTCTTTTAAGTTGGGCAGCTTTTGCGCTGTTAGGAGTCACACTAACATTGCCAGGTATTGCCGGCTTTATCCTCAGTATTGGTATGGCAGTTGATGCCAATGTCCTAATTTTTGAGCGAACTCGAGAAGAATTGCGGGCTGGTAAATCTTTGTATCGTTCTGTAGAATCCGGTTTTTATCGTGCATTCTCCAGTATCTTAGATAGTAACGTCACGACATGGATTGCTTGTGCAGCACTGTTTTGGTTGGGCTCTGGCTTGGTTAAAGGCTTTGCCCTAACTCTGGCTTTAGGAGTGGCGGTCAGTATGTTCACAGCAATCACCTGCAGTCGCACATTCATGTTTTTGGCAATTTCTTTCCCCTCATTGCGGAAACCGGAACTTTTTTGTCCGAACCTGCCAGTGACGAATAAGGCAGAGGTGGCTCAATGAAACTCAGTATTAACAAATCAAGAGGGCTTTGGTGGATTGTTTCTTCCGTCATTATTCTTGCCGGTATCATCTCAATGGTGATTTCTTGGCAGCAACTTGGTTCTCCCCTGCGTCCGAGTCTCGATTTTGTTGGTGGTACGCGCTTGCAGTTTGAACGGGATTGCTCTCAAACCACTAACTGCGCTACACCTATTGATATTAATGTGGTTCGGGACGTTGCAAAAGCCCAAGGTTTGGGTGATAGCAGTATCCAAGTTATTGCTGATAAGGAAACGGGTAAAGACAATGGTGTTCTCATTCGGACAAAAACTTTAACGCCCGAACAACGGACTCAGTTACAGAATGCTATCAGCGAGAAAATTGGTGCTTTCGATCCGCAGAAGAATCAAATTGACACGGTCGGTCCTACTATTGGTCAAGAACTGTTTAGATCCGGTATTATCGCTCTGGTAGTATCTTTCCTCGGTATTATCATCTACATGGCTGTACGCTTCCAATGGGACTATGCCGTGTTTGCGATCGTGGCTTTATTTCATGACGTGCTAATTACGGTCGGGATTTTCTCAATTTTAGGTTTGGTTGCAGGTACGGAAGCTGATAGCCTTTTTATCGTTGCTCTACTGACAATTACAGGTTTTTCAGTTAACGATACTGTGGTGATTTACGATCGCATTCGCGAAACCCTCAAAATTAATCCCAACCTTTCCTTTGCAGCAATTGTGGATGATGCAGTCAATCAAACCTTAGCAAGATCTATCAATACAACACTCACCGTACTGCTCACATTACTTGCTATCTTTCTTTTTGGGGGAGAAACACTTCACAATTTTGCTTTAGCACTCATCATTGGTTTTACAGCAGGAGCTTATTCCAGCATTTTCATTGCCAGTACTCTTCTGTGCTGGTGGCGAGAACGCAATGGCGAATCAGCACTCACCAATCCTACTGACTCAGTCGATGCTTCAGCTGATAGTTAGTGGTTAGTGGTTAGTCTAACCCCTGTAGGCGGTGAGACCAGTGCTGCAGGCAGGTCTCCCGCGCCCTGGCGACTGGCAAACCCGTATAGCCCTTACGGGCATAGTCCAAAGGCATCGCGGAGCGTGTGCCTTGCACATAGCGTCTGTGCTCCTAAGACACAAGGGAGGGGGTTCCCAATCTAGGGGACTAGCGTATAGCCGTTACAGGTATAGCTTTGCATCGCGAAGTGTGTCGCAAAGCGCGACGAGAGCGTCTGTGCTCCTGAAATACAACGGAGGGTTAGTGGTTAGTAGCCACTAACAACCAACAACCAACAACAACTAACAACTAACAACCAAGAAATGGACAATAGCGATCCCGGTTTTGCTCAACAAGTGCTAAAATTACACCAGCTTCAGGTCACTGCTAGATGGTTGTTTGTTAGCTTTTTATGGCTAACTCTCGCACCTGTTTGTTTGTGGAATTTGCGTGAAGAACTGCTCCTGTGGCGGCAGTACTTTACTTGGATTGCAGTGCGATATGGTCTTTATTATCATCCATTATCGACTTTAGGTTTATCTTTCTGTATTGGCATGACCTTGGCTGTCTTGATTTGGCAAAGTCGAAATATCTTGTTTGGAATGCCTGAGGATGAAAAGCAACGTCTGGAAAAACAGGTTTTCCAAATTCGCCAACAGGGTCCGAGCCATCCACTCTGGAAATGGGTTTGCAGCTAAAATCTATTTATTAATTTTTTTAAAGTATTCTTAAGATATAATTTTACCGATCTCTACCAAAATGAGATAGAAGATAAAAAAGATACCTATACTATCGGTAAAATTCATGAATTCCACTCAGATTCGATTTAGCGATCGCAAGTCTGAAATTGACATTTTCCAGCTACAGCAACTGTTAGATATCGCAGCTTTTTGGGCAAAAGGTCGCAGCATTGAAGATTTAGCTACGGCCATCGAAAATAGTGACCCCGTCATTTCTGTTTGGAACGGAGAAAGACTCATTGGCTTTACAAGAGCGACTTCAGATGGTGTATACCGTGCGACTATTTGGGATGTAGTTATACATCCAGAGTACCGTAGTATTGGACTGGGAAGTAAATTAGTGGAAACGATTTTGAGTCATCCGCGCATGAATCGAGTTGAGAAAGTCTATTTGATGACAACCCACCAGCAACGTTTCTATGAAAGAATAGGTTTTCAACAGAACACAACCACTACAATGGTCTTGCATAACCGAGCTAATCTGGCTTCTCTTTCTATGACTGAAGTTCAATTTCAGGAATTACGCGGGGGATAGAGACTTGTAGCCTTGTATAGCTATCTAAGGGTTTCCAATCTGCGGGAGAGGTAGAAACTTCTAACTTTCCTGCCATCGCTTCTACCAGTGTTTGATTGAGTAGTAGTTTCATTCCTGGCGACAGAGAAGACTTAAGTTCCTCGTGTTTGGAAAATTTCTCGTCAGTTGCAATTAAATCGACTTGTTCTTGTACGGGAACAGCATGAGTTGGTACATCCAGCCAAATGCAAACGAGATCGTCTGTAGGAGAACCCCCAACAGAAATGCGGAGACTACCTTCCTCCATTTGGGCAATACAGCTTTCTACCAAATTCACTAAAACGTAACGCAACCAGTATGGGTCTGCTAAAACATAAATTTCCGGATCTGGTGGGGATATAAGTAAGGGATAATTGCGATTCTCCGCCAGCATATAAGTGACTTCATGAAGGTGCTGTAAAATATCAACGAGTGATAAAGGCTGAATATTTAATTTATTTGTGCCATATTCTGTTCTAGCAACGTTAAGAATTTCATCTATTAGCTTTAGCAACTTCAGTGCTCTCTCATGAGCTTGGGAAATAAATTCTCTCTCTTCTTCCGGATTTTCACAAAGGTTGGACAAAATTAACTGATGCAATCCAATTAATCCGTTGAGAGGCGATCGCAAAACGTGGGTTGTTCTTGCCAAAAATCCTGCTTTAAACTGGCTCATTTCCCGCGCCATGTAATATGCCATCTGCATTTGCTTGATTTGTTGTAAAAGTTCTAGCGCATTTTGATTGCCAGGATCTGATACCACAGATGAACTAGACGTTGGATCTCGCCTTGCTAACAATCCGCGAATCGCGAACCCCAGTGCTACTCCTATTGCTAAATATACCCAGTTACTCCAATTCATAATCACCCGAACGGTAAACAGCAATCCGTGACCGGCGAACAGCAATCAGTGACATATAGCGTAGAAACCCCTGAAATTAATGAAAAAACACCGATCGTTGTTTAACTGCTTACCGATCGCCAGTCGCGGATTTTAAAATTCTATCTTTATAGCACCTTGCCGTAAGACCTGCCAATTTTCTCCAGTCCATTTAACGACAGTAGAAGGTAGACCCGTTCCTTTTACTTCCGTATCGTATTCTGTTGCTGCCAGACATAGAAGCTCGGGAAACTGAGCTTCTATTTCGCTGACCGTAAGTAAAGGAGGCTGACCTGATAAATTGATACTCGTCGTGGCAAGCGGACCTGTTTGCGCCAAAATTTTACGGGCGATCGCACTATCTGGAACCCGCACTCCTACTGTAACAGAATTACTTAATTGATTCGTGTACTGACTAAAATTTTCATTGCTGCTGGAGATCGTGACTTTTGGTACGCGTTCTGAAGCTGGCAGTACCAAAGTAAGTGCCCCAGGCCAATACTTCTTTGCCACTTCGTGCCAAACTTGATACTCTTCATCCCTACCCTGAGTAAATGCCCAAATGTCCTCCGTGCGAGCAGCCATTAATATTAAAGGTTTCTCTCGACTGCGTTGCTTTGCCGCGTAAATTAACGAGCTTTTTTCAGGGAGGCATGCCAAAGCAGGAACTGTATCTGTTGGAAAGCTTACAAGTTTTCCGGCACGTGCGCCAGATATGAGAGCATCTAGGGAAACAATTGTCATCTGAATTATGAATGATAAATTATGAATTATAAAATTTTCGCTCATTCATAATTCATAATTCATAATTCATAATTTTTAAAGGCAAGAGCGAATCTTTGGATACCAGCCAAATCCTTATAAATTTCAATGTTGCGATACTTACCACAGTTTTGCAACATTTCTCGGACAGCATCGGCTTGTCCTGCCATCATCTCAATCAGCCAGATTCCACCAGATTGCAAATAGGTGGGCGAAACTTCTACTAAATGGCGGATACTGTCTAAGCCGTCAAGACCACCGTCTAAAGCCAGATGTGGTTCGTGGTCGGTCACTTCGGGTTGCAGAGTAGGGATGGTACTAGTGGGTATGTATGGTGGGTTCGATACCATTCCACTAAACTGACCTCTAAGAGATTCCAAGGGATTCCACCAAGAACCTTGATAAAATCGAATGCATTCCTCAAAACCCAAGCTTCGAGCATTTGCTATTGCGACTTCTAATGCTTCAGGGCTGAAATCAACAGCATGAATTGTTGCGTTCTTAAACGTATCTGCCAGCCCTATGGCAATCGCTCCACTACCGGTTCCTAAATCAGCCCAATGCCCTCGTTGAAGGTGAGGCAGATTGGCTGTAGCTGTTATCGCCAAATCTATCAAGCATTCTGTTTCTGGTCTGGGAATCAAAACCGAATTTGACACTGCAATTTTAAACTTTCGCCAAGGAGTTACTCCAGCAATATACTGCACTGGAAGACGATCCTCTAATCGCTTTTGCCACAGGTTGTCTAAATCTTCCAGTGATAACTTTAGGGGAATTTGCGGTTTGTCTTTGAAGGATTCCAAAAGCAGTGCCAAACGATCTAACCCAGCGATCTCTTGAAGCAACCAATCGACTTCAGCACTAGGGACACCAGAGGCAGCGGCCATTTTTAGTGCCGTGTTACGCCACTGCCAAAGCTGTAACCCAGTAACGACTGACTGTTTATCCGCCATGCCTCAAATTAAGATGAAAATCAGTTGTTATTTTTTAGGTGCCGGTGCTGCTGCTGGTTTAGTTGTTCCTTGCTTGGTGACTACGTATTGCATACTATCAGAAGAGGGAACTATAGCAACTTGGCTGAGCCATGCATCATTTTTCTCCCGTAAAGTTTTAATTACGTTGTCTATATCCACAACCTGAATATCAGCTTTGGGAACTTGTGCTTTTACTTGTTCCAATAAACCCTGTGCGTCTTTCTTACTTAAAAACAAAGGAATCATTTCCTTATTGTCAGCTTTCCGTTTGACGGATACGTATCCTTTCTCTGGAGATCTCACAATAAAAACAGGTACACTGGGGAACTGCTGAACGTTTTTACCGCTTTGACGCAATAATGTCATTGCACCTTCCAAGTCTTGTTTTCCTGGTTGAAAAGCAAATACAGGGCGGTCTGGTTTGTTAGCACCATCGCGCAGTCTTTGATAAATTAATCCAAGCGGTACTGGTGTCACTTGCAAGCTTTTGACTATTTCTGCCATTTTCGGATCGGAGCCTTTTGCATTTCGCAGCTGGTTGACAAAAGCTTGTGCTTCTTGACCGTTCATAAAAACGTCTGTCACAGCAACGTCTTTTTTCGGTGCATTTTGTCCGTTTTGAGCGTTAGCTGGAACTGTGCGAGTTAATGGTACGCCTTTGTTGTTAGTAATCAAAAATACGGGAACTGGATCTAATTTTTCTTTGATTTGCTGTTCTGTTAATGCAAGCACTGGAACAGCTCCACTCAAAATTGTTGCCAGTAGAGTACTCCCTACTAATGTTACTGTTGTGCTCCAACGAACAAGTGATTTCATAACTAACTTCTCCTCGCAGTAAATGTTTCTCAATAAATTTGATAAAAGATGAAGGGTAAAAGATCAAGGATGAAGGCTAAAGGATAGAATTTCATGCTTCGTACTTCATACTTCATACTTCATACCGAACAGTTTCCTCTTTCGCCAAGGTGCCAAATGCCATTTTATTGGCTTTTCCTAAAAAAGGGACGCTAATAAATAGTAAATCGTTCCTATTGCAAATAGTGGAAAAATGTCACAATCATTACACAATATGAATACTTTTTCAAGTAGGCTTGGCTGCAACTGAGTTTAACCAGTAAAGGTTAAGTAGAAATAATGTATCTTTCTGGAAAAATATGCATCTCTATGTAAGTCAATTTACACAAATGTTGGAACTATTCAAGCAAATTCAATTTTAATTTTTGATGATTTGCACAAAAAACCCCAGCTTTTTGAAAAAACTGGGGTTTTTTAACGACTCTATCAGTCGGGATGACAGGATTTGAACCTGCGGCATCCTGCTCCCAAAGCAGGCGCGCTACCAAGCTGCGCTACATCCCGACAAAAAACATTTGCCATGCTTTTGCTTATTCCAGCATCATGGCTGTCTAACCTTAACCATTATAGCTAAATTAACTGGAATTGGCTAGTTCTTTTTTTAAAATTTAGTGAGGATACCAAAACATACCTTTGATGCCTTCCGGATCGGGCATAAAACCTAAAGTCCGATAAAAATCAACAACGTGAGGATCGGCAAAAAGAGTCACATTACTAATTTCTTCACTCCTTAATTTTTTCAGTACGTATTTCATCAGAGCTTTGCCACATCCTTTGCCTTGAAACTCCGGATGAACTACGACATCCCAAATCGTGGCGTTAAACGCGTGGTCTGAAGTAGCACGGGCAAAACCTATAAGTCGTCTTTTGTTTCCTCGCACCTGCCACATGGTGGCCACCAGAAAACTGTGCTCAATCGCTTTTTTCACTTTTCTCAGGGGACGTCGCGACCAACCGACAGAATCACAGAGTTCTTCTAGTTCATACAGGTCGATGTCTCGTTCAGTGCTGAACACGATGCGAGCCTCTTGCGAAGAAGTTTCACTCTTGCCACCGGGACTAGAATTACCCGTAGCGTCTGTGCTCATCTCCTCAAAGGGGTTTGTTTTAGATGTTGCGGCTGTATCTGATGTACTAAACCAAGTTTTCCAAAAACCCATGCCAACGTGGTTCGGGTAGTATAACTAAATTGGTCTCTACTGAAAAAGTGATGATTCACCTTTACCTGCAAACTACCAATCTTTCTCCTTCCACTTACACTCATAAATTATGTATTTTTAGGATCTTGAATAGCAGTAGCTAGCAAGTGCGTGTTTCACACTAATCTCTTTCAACTTTAGCATTATGTTGTGGGGCTAAGGAGAAATTACTGAAAATGCAAGAATGAACAATGAGCACTGGGCAACGGGCAATAGGCACTGGGTAACGGGTAATGGGCAATATAGAGTAGCAACGAAAAAAATAGGAATTGAATTATTTTTAACCATACCTGATGTTATTTTTAACCATACCCTCCGCCCCCTACCCCTAGCCCCTGCTTCCTCTGCCCCCTATCCCATACCACCACCTCCTGCCCAAATCTCAATTATGGCTTCTGGCTTAAAATCTTCTACACTAGAACTTCTAAAACGCTTTAACCGAGCGTTCCCTCAGTTTTACGAACAATTTGTGAGCAGCGAGATTCAGTTACAAAATTTGCGGCTTGCTTACCGCTTGTATAAAAGCAGACGTGCTGTCATAGAGTTAAAACCTGAGGGTAGCAAAAGTGCCTTACATTTTGCTTACCGCAACCAGTCTTTTCTACTCAGCGATATTTTTGGTGTACTAGCTGCTTACGGATTAACTATTCATGGTCTGAGTTTATACGGTCAAATCCGACCGCCAATGTTGGTTTTTATCAAACTGTTAGTCTCTCGGGGTAGCAAAGCGCTTACCGAAAAAACGTCAGAGAATGTGTGCCGTGCCATCAGAGAAGCATTAGGTGGGCGGTTTGAGGTAGAAGAAATGCTGGCCGTGGAATTTAATTTAGATACTGGTTTAGAACAAGTACAAACCGAGTTCTATGTCGATCCAGTCTTTCATCTTCCTGCTTTAGTGATTGAAGCTGATAACCAACCTGGCTTATTTTATAAAGTTATGTACGCTATTTGGCAGGAAGACCTTTTGGTAGTCAATGCTAATTTACTTGTTTGGCGGGGGCGCACGCGTTTGATTCTCTACTTGCTCGGACCCAATGAAAGTTTAATCCCAGAATATTTAGGTCACAAAATTGCTGAAGGCGTGCGCCAGAGGTTGATGGGTAGGTGAGGGACTCGCGACAGAGGCTTGGGGACAAGCAAGACAGAGGAAACAAGGGAGAAAGTACTCATAACCATTCTCTCACCCCTCATCCCTCATCCCCAATTCCCAATTCCCAATTGAAACGGATACCATAGAGATATGGCAACCATCGAAATCCTGGGCGTTCCACACGCATACGAGCTAACTGCTCCTACATCCTACCCTCACACTCTTGTTTTTATCCACGGATGGCTCAATAGCCGTGGGTACTGGCAACCTGTCATCTCTCGATTGGCAGATACTTTCCAATGCCTTTGTTACGATTTAAGGGGTTTTGGTGAATCCCAGTCTAAATTAAAGACTAATTATAGCCAGGACCTAGCTTATTTGAATCTGACCTCTAAATCTACGGGTAATATTTTTAATCCCTTCGATTCTTTTTACAGCCCTGCAGCGTATGCTCAAGATTTAGTCGGTCTTTTACAACAATTGAATATTTCTAGCGCTTGGCTCATTGGTCATTCTTTGGGAGGCACTATTGCCCTTTGGACGGCATCTGAAATGCCTGAGTGTGTTAAGGGAGTTATCTGTATTAATTCAGGTGGTGGTATTTATCTTAAAGAAGCTTTTGAACAGTTCCGCTCAGCAGGTCAAAAGTTTTTACAAGTCCGTCCTCGCTGGCTCGGTCAATTGCCTTTAATTGATTTGCTATTTACAAGGGCAAATGTAGCACGTCCTTTGGATCGGTATTGGGCACGCCAACGAGTCATTGATTTTGTTGCTGCAGATCCAGAAGCTGCTTTGGGATCGCTTCTAGATTCTACAACAGAAGAAGAGGTTAATCGCTTACCTCAACTGGTTTCCCAATTAAATCAACCGGTCTACTTTCTGACTGGGGAAGAAGACAAGGTGATGGAACCCAAATATGTCCGCCATCTAGCTAGTTTCCACCAGCTGTTTCAATATAGTGGAGACAACGTCATTGAAATTCCCCATTGCGGTCATCTCGCTATGTTGGAACAGCCGGATGCTGTTGCTACTCACATTCACTCTTTAATCAAAACTCAAACTTCAACAGTCAGTAGCGAGCAGTCAATGGTTAATGGCTAATGGCTAATGGCTAATGGCTAATAGCTAGTGGCTAACATCATTGATACAGATCCATAACTTGCGTGAGTGCTAGTCGGGACTGGACGTTTAATGTTAGGGCTGAGGTATGACCCCTGTTGAGATGGTCAGCCGCCGCACACCCAATCATTGCGGCGTTGTCTGTACAAAATTTGAGAGGGGGAAATAGCACGCGCAGTTGATGAGTTTCTGCGGCTTGTTGTAAATGCTTTCTCAAACCACTGTTAGCCGCTACGCCTCCTCCAATGGCTATCGTGGATAGATCGTAGTCTAACGCACAAGCAATAGTTCTCTTGGTTAGCGATCGCGCTACTGTTTCCTGAAAGCTAGCGGCTACATCTGCTGCGGGTATTGGCTGCGAGTCTTTCTCAAACTGCTGTACGAGTCTCAACACTGCGGTCTTTAAACCACTAAAACTGGCATCATAAGGGTGATATCCGCCGCTTGGGAGGGACACTTTCCCTTCGGGAAGTGTAAATGCCTTTGGATTTCCTTCTTTCGCCAATTTATCGATAACGGGACCTCCCGGATACCCCAAGTGCATTAAACGTGCAACTTTATCGAAGGCTTCACCTGCTGCATCATCGCGTGTTTCGCCTAAGGTTTCATACTTACCACAATCGCGAACATAAATCAAGCTTGTGTGTCCGCCAGAAACCAACAAACTTAAAAAGGGTGGCTCTAATGTGGGTTCACTTAAGTAAGTAGCATAAATGTGACCTTCAAGGTGATGGACTCCTAAAAATGGTTTATTATGTACCATTGCTAGGGTTTTGGCAGCAGTTAACCCAACTAATAGTGCGCCTACGAGTCCTGGGGCGCAGGTAGCGGCGATCCCATCGATTTTATCCCAATCAAGTTGCGCTTGTTCCAAAGCTTGGGCGATTGCGTCATTGATTGTATCCAAATGTTGGCGGGATG
This sequence comes from Tolypothrix bouteillei VB521301, assembly GCF_000760695.4. Taxonomy (GTDB): domain Bacteria; phylum Cyanobacteriota; class Cyanobacteriia; order Cyanobacteriales; family Nostocaceae; genus Scytonema; species Scytonema bouteillei_A. Next base: position 5,349,168 of record NZ_JHEG04000001.1, read on the forward strand.
CGACTTCTGGCACGACCCCACCATACTGCTGATGCACTGGGATTTGAGAAGCAATAATACTACTACAAACTTGACGATTTTTAACAATTGCTACTGCAGTTTCATCACAGCTGGTTTCGATTGCTAAAACAGTTGCCATTGTGGAATAAGGGTTAGAGAGTAGGGATTGGGGCAGTTCTCTTCGGGGATCGAGGGCATTGGGAACTGGGGATTAGGAGATTTCTTTAGCCCCGAGCCACCCGCTTGTGACCTCTCATCCCATTGAGAAGCTTTAACTTTTATTTACTTCAACTTTACTCGGTTCACGCTCAAGAGTATGATGACTTGCTAGTGATGACTTGCTAACTTTGCAAATCAAGGTTGTACAAGCCGCTTCGTTTTGTACAGAAAATTCTTGTTTCGTAATAAAAGGAAACAACTCCATGCGATGCTTGTTTGCTCTGGTTTTAGCGATTTGTGTTTGGTTCAACTTTACTCCTAAAGCGCTCGCCTTAGGGGCTGGTTTGGTTCCTTGCAAAGAATCGCCCGCGTTTTTAGAACGGGTAGACTCTGCCCGCGCTACTAATTTTGACCCTGCATCAGGGGAAAAGCGCTTTGAGCGTTATTCTCAAGCCCTGTGCGGTCCTGAAGGTCTTCCTCACCTGATTGTGGATGGTCGTTTGGATCGTGCTGGAGATTTTCTCATTCCTAGCATTCTCTTCCTCTACATTGCTGGTTGGATTGGTTGGGTAGGTCGTACCTATCTACAGAAAAATAAAGCAGAAGGTGGAGATGTGGAATGGCGGGAAGTCAAGATTGAGGTGCCTAAAGCACTACCAATCATGCTCTCTGGGTTTACTTGGCCTGTAGCTGCACTGCAAGAATTCCTTTCAGGTCAATTAACAGCCAAGGATGAAGAAATTCCCATTTCACCACGTTAGTAGTTAGTGGTTGGTGATTAGTGGTTAGTGGTTGGTAGAACCACTTGTCTGCTAGTCATCAGTAACGACTAACTAAGTAATTCTCAATCAATTGACTTACTGGGAGAACATTTCATGCAAAATAATTTTCTTGGATATCTTTCATTGGCACCAGTTTTATTATTTGCCAATTTGATTTTTACTGCTGTTTTGTTGATCGTGTTTAACTACTTCTTCCCTGACCTCCTTTTTCATCCCATGCCGTAGTAGGCGATAACAATTAGAAGTTAGAAGTTAGAAGTTAAGAGTTAGATATTGAACCTAGAGTTTTTAGAATTTAGCATCTTGCCCTGCCTAAATTTCATCAAAAGAAGAAATTTTCTTTAAAAACTCATAGTTTCTAAAGCCTAACTTGTAGCTTTTAGCTTCTAAACTTCTATAGAAATCATAAATAGTTGATGAAAAATTTTAATGGCTGTGGGGTGAGTAATGCCCGTTAAGCTCTAAAGTACGTCCAAGCAACTACGTATATTTCAAAAATTAAATCACAATCTCGTATATTTAAATTAAAGAATTGTGATAAAAAATTCAGAACCTTAAAATTGTGTAAGGTGTAAGTGTTTGAGCATTAAAAAAAACAAATTAATTTTTATAAAGTTAGATAGTAAAAATGAAATTTAGCTAAGATTAACAATTATTATTAACTTGAAAATAAAGCCATCATTTTATTTAGAGGCAAACATAAAGTATGGCAGATATAGCACAAGCCGTAGATGCATCAAAAAATCGTCCAAGCGATGCTAGAAATCGCGAGGTAGTTTTTCCTGAATGGCGCGATCCTCAGAGAGGCAACTTGGAAACACCAATCAATGCTTCTCCTTTAACCAAGTGGTATATCAGCAACTTACCTGCATACCGTGCTGGAATCACTCCTTTCAGACGGGGGTTAGAAATTGGTATGGCTCATGGTTACTGGATCTTTGGTCCTTTTGCCAAATTGGGTCCTCTGCGCGATACCGCTAATGCTAACCTAGCTGGTTTACTAGCAACTCTGGGTTTGATTGTGATTGCAACGGGTTCTTTATCTCTATATGCCAACAGCAATCCCCCTCAGCCCCACGTTACTGTTACCACACCCAATCCTCCTGATGCTTTTAAATCGGGAGAAGGCTGGAACAACTTTGCTAGTGCTTTCTTAATTGGTGGTATTGGTGGCGCGGTTGTCGCTTACTTGTTGACTAGTAACTTAGGCCTTATTCAAGGTCTGTTTGGTTAATAGTTAATAGTTAGTGGCTAGTGGTTGGTGGTTAAAAACTAACAACTAACAACTAACCACTAACTACTAACCAAAAATAGCCGCTTCTACAGCTTTTATTGCGGTTTCTAGGTCGTCATTTACGATCTGAATATCAAATTCATTCGCAGCGCTAATCTCTTCTTTAGCACGGCGCAAACGACGAGCGATCGCCTCTTCTGAATCTTGAGCGCGACCGCGTATCCTTTTTTCTAACTCCTCTATTGAGGGCGGCAAAATAAAAATGCTGCGAGCGCCTTTAAAAGAAGCCCGAACTTGTCGTGCTCCTTCTAACTCAATTTCTAATACGACAGATTTACCAGAGCGAGTTTGGTTAATTACGGTTTCACGAGGAGTGCCGTAATAATTCCCAGCATATTCTGCCCACTCCAGTAATTCGCCAGCAGCAACTAATTTTTCAAACTCACCACGGCTGATGAAGTTATAGTGTTTTCCGTCTATTTCTCCAGGACGAGGAAGACGCGTCGTCACGGATACGGAATAATGCAGATCCGAATGACGTTGTAGGAGACTTCGCAATAAAGTACCTTTACCTACTCCACTCGGACCAGTCAAAATAATCAGCCTGCCAACAGGCGGGCATTCTTTGGTAGTAGCACCACTTCTGGTGGATAGAACTTGCATCATCCGCTTAACCTGTGAATTGATCGATAAACCTAGCTCAAGAGTCATTAGTCTTTCATGGGCTGGCTGGGTGACTATCAACTAACGTAATTTGTAGTCTTAGTGACATAGAACTAGTTTAATCCACATGGTACTGTTGATGTTGCCAAAATAGGGTAGGGTTACTGACCCTTCATTTGTTAATTATCAACAGTTTGGTGTTCGCGAGTAATCACGAAGCGATTTGCTACGGTTTCCGGTTGAATTGCCGAAAGAATAACGTGACTTGAATCAGTAATAATAACAGCCCTAGTACGCCGCCCATACGTTGCATCTACGAGTTGGCCCCGATCGCGTGCATCTGTGATGATTCGTTTGATTGGAGCAGACTCCGGACTAACTATGGCAACGACTCGGTTGGCAGACACAATATTGCCGAAACCGATGTTGATTAACTGAATGTCCATAACAAAACTGACGCCAAACGTGGTGTGAGAAGCTTAATTTGAACTATTTTCCATGTTATCCATAAAAAACAGGAGTTACAACGAATAAATTAAAGACAATTCAAGTTTTTAACGAAGAAACGCTTTTTTTAGCTATTTCTGCCCGAACATCCTTAAAAATCTATCTATAGATATAGGTAAACTGTACTGAGTCAAGCTAATAACTTGACTTCTTATGTAAGACCTATGTAGAAAATGAGGAGTAGGAAAGGGGAATTTTCACGATGGATGATAAAAATTTTGATTGCTATTGTCCCAACTAGCAAAGTTATGATATGTATCAATATCTTTAAATGTGTCAGATGACTTTTCAAGAACTACAAGTAGGCCATTACTTTCGCATACCTGGTATAAGTGCTGAGTGTACGTATCGTAAAGTGAATGATTCTCAGTGCAGTCAAAACGCTCTGTTACAACCAATTCGATCTGAAACGGTGGTTGTACTTCTAACACCTGTAGAGGTTAAGAGATATTTTGCGGCTAAGCAAGAATTTCTGAAAAGTTTGATGAATTAAATTCTGGAGTCGAAGACTCCTGTAGACATTTCCATCCAAAGTATGGGAACGAGACAGTGAACAAATGAGAAAAAAAGTGGTGGGCAATGCCCACCCTACTATTACTTAGGTGTTTTATTTAATTCCCGCCATCTTTGTTGCAGTCGATTTAAGTCAGGCGGATAGCCACCATAACGCCAACTTACGTAAGCTTGGCAAATTTCATCAATAACTTCCGCAATTCCAGAAGAGTGATGGTCGTATGATAGGCGAGCAAACTCCAATGGTGTTTGTGCTGGATGTTTACCCAAACCTTTCTGGGTAGCCCACTTGAGCATTTGTTGATAGAGGCTTTCCATGGGCGGTAATTTACTCAGTCTCAAACGATACCGCCACTGTCTCCACAAACGCCATGCCATCCAGCTACAAAAGGCGAATGCTGTTCCTATTGTTAATCCCGCGATCGCCCCAGCCCAACCTTGGCTGAATAATGAGATAAACCAAGACAACGCTTTGGAAATCCAATTAAATATTGTTCCAAATATGGTGTTGAAAAAACCTTTGAGTGGAGTTGGTAACCATCCAGCCACCCAGTTCCAAAATTGATGGAGAACGCCAAATGTTTCTGTGTCTTCCACAGAAGGGGGAATCAGTGGATGATTTGGGATGGGGTCAAAAGCGAACCAGCCATATCTGGGGAAGTAAACTTCCGTCATCGCAAAAGCATCGGTGTTGCGAACAACGTACATTCCCGTAAATGGATTAAATTCTCCCGGACTGAATCCCGCTACTAACCTCGCTGGTATACCAATGGAACGCAGCATGACTGTCAGTACTGTAGAAAAGTGATCTGGGTAACCTCCTTTGTTTTTGAACAAGAAAGTTTCTACCAAGTCTTCCTTTTCACTTAGGTAGGGTAACTCAAAGGGATTATTTGGAAAATTATAGTGTTGCTTTAAATACTGAGCCAAGTACAGGGCTATTTCATAAGGGGATTCCAAAGCCTTTTGGGATTTGCCCACCCGCTCTAGATTGTAGTTGGCTAATATTCCTTCTGTGTGTTTTCTGATTTTTTCGGCAATTCCATCGGGTATTTGTAGGTAGTACTTTTTAAAACTCTCAGGATAGTTGGTGGAAGTTGTTCTCAACAAAGTGCGATCGCGCAGGGGGACTTCTGAAACCACGGTGTAAGTTAGACCTTCTGATAGTTCAACGGGTGCTCGCAACCCGCCTTCTTTATCTACCGCGACTACTGGTGTCGGAAAGTAGATTTCTTTCGGATGAGCCATTGCCGGAATTAAGTTGGGCAAATCCGATACCACCGTGTATGTTTGTACTACATCTTTACTTTGACCGCTAAAGATGGCTCTAGGCAGAAAAATTTGAAAAGACCACGGAGGACGCTTGACTGTTTCAACTTGCTCTGTGCGAGAAATTTCCCATCCTTTTCCCGTGTAGCGGTCGAAACCCAAAACTCTCCAAAAACCAGGGCTTTGCGATCGCACTCGCATCACAACTTTGGGTTTCATCTCTCCCCGCAGGTTTTGGTTTATTTGGCTGCTAAAACCGTAATAAAAACTATCATTTAGTTTTCCCGGAGCACCGGGTTGATTTTCTCCCAATCCACCCGAAGCCGCACCTTGATTTTTAGGGTCATTACCCCGGCGCACGTAGCCTGGGTTAACAATACTGCGCCCGGTAAACTCTCCTTTAACATTAATGGGAGCGCTGACTGGGAACATACGCAGTTGATAGCCGGGTACTCTGGGTAAAACAGCAAAAATTCCCAGTCCTGCTACCACAATAATTAAAAAATTCAAGAAAAGAAATTTCCAATTTAAAAGAGAAGAAGCTTCCTGTTGTTCCCTGGTTGAACCAGGGAACGGAACCGATTTTTGAAACCCCAGCCGAGAACGGTAGTCAAGTACTAAAGTCGGCAAAGCAATTGCCAAAAATAACAGCAGCACTGGCGCAAATGCTAGAGTTTGACTCAGTGTTGCGGCGACACCAAGCAAAATCAACCCGATGACAATTGAATAACCTAAGTCTTTGCGACGGGGCATATCAAAGCTATGAAGTACTTGGAGTTGAATTAATAACTCCGCCAAAGCCAAACGCGTGTCATTTAGCTCCCCAAATAATCTTCCAAAGAAAGCACCCAGTGCTGCCAACATTCCTATGGCGATACAAAACTTCACCGAGACGTTACGTTCTCGGCGACGGTGGTAACTCCAAATCGCACCGACGACTGATAGGGGTACTGCCCAAAAACTAAATTTAGTCTCTGCAGCAATATCCGTAGCGATAATCCCAACAATTACCAACGCTAGCACTAGCACCCGTAAGGTAATTGTATTTTCTACTTCCACCAATGGCGTCTCCTGCATGCTTTGCCGCAAGAGATGGACAAGAGGTAGACGCCAATTCATCCTGGATTTGTTAATCATTTAAAAGCAAGAAAGCAGTCTATGGGTATGTAATCAAAGCGGCAATCTTGGACGCTACAAATAACCAGCGAGCGGTCAAACCGTATCTCCTCTTCGTGTCTTCCTCATAGCAGCTTTCTGTAGACGCCCTAATGACGCTTTAAGTTGAAAAGAGAATTGCTCAAAACCAGGATTTTCATTTCGTCACAATGGCGTTTTATTAATTTCAGGTGCTAGCGATGGCAAAAGCGATTTACGCCGTGGGAACAATTACAAAAACAAGCGGTCTGGTGTCTATTTCTTTTAACTCGACTTCTAGGGTATAAGTCTGGTTGAGTTGTATGTCATTTAATTCGACACTGACACATCCCGGACTTGAAGACTCTACCATTGCTTGAGAGGCTTCTCCCTGAAGATTTAAAACTCCCGCTCCAGGTAACTCGCTTTGAACCCGTAGCTTGTTAATTTGTCCTTGGGTTTGGTATTCCACCCTTAAGGTAAGAACACCTGCGCTAGTTAACCATTGTCTTTCTACAACTGGATCGGTGGATGAAATAGGTAGCGTCAAATTTTCTAACAGCTGTTTTGCTGCCATTAATGACAGTGCCATTTGTTGGCGGGGCTGTAAATCTGAGTAGCTACTTTCTAAATTTGGCATAGTCTCTATAGCATCCACAGCAGATCTATAGGGGCTTCTCAGCACCAATCCGGCTATGTCATTTACGATCTCAGGCTCTGTAGGGAATAGGTTTTCCACCGCTTGAACCAGTTTAGTCCCCAATGGTAATGAAGACGACACTAATCCTTGGCACTTTTCCAGTAACATCTGGAAAACTCTTTCCGGTAACAGAATCGGCAAATTCAGCTTGACTTGCTGTGCCGCCCACCCCCAAACCGGAACTAAATCAACTGACGGTTTGTCTACATAATCGGGGTAGTCTGTCAGTTGGTTTTCCCAAGGGAAGAGCGGCGGATGATTTTCAATTTGAAGTTGTAACCGACGTTTAAGGACGGCTTGGAAACGTTCTTGCACAGTAGGAATTTCTCCCAGTTGAAAGGTTTGGGGTAATTGTCTCGATCGAAAATCGCCACCGTTGGTAGCGGCGGCTGTTTCATCTAGATTGTTTACCCCCTTAACGTCCTCACAATCTGCCAAGTTTCCTTCTTCAGTTGTTTGGGGTTCGCCCAATAACCAAGCAAGCAACTGGTTTTGTAAGGATTCTGAGTCACTATTCATGAGTAGATGCACCCGATCCGGATATTAAAGAGTTACGAATTTCCCAAGCATGCTCAAGAATTTTAAACCACCGTTTTTGCAATTGTGCCATTGATAACCCTAAAGTTTTGGCAATCTTTTCATCAGGTATTCCCTGTTGTTTCAACTCTAATAGAGACCTTTGCTTATCGTCCAGTTTTGCTGTATAAATTTGCCACTGTTGTGGTGTCAATCCTAAGTTAGTGCGTAAATCGGCTTCTAGCCATTCATGAACTAATTCCCAGCGATGCAGCAGTGCAAACCGAATTAAGTGGTACTTAAAACGTTGTTGTAAATAATCCCGCTGTCTCGGTGTTAACCCTAGGATAGACTCTATTTCCTGTGCTGATAAGTCTTGCAGGCGGAGGGAAAAGTAATCAGCACAGTCTGATTGTTGTTTTTCTTCTAGGTAGTTCATCAATTCTGTCACAACGACAGAACGCAAAGTATCTTCTTGGGGTTCTGGTTCTGGCTGTGTTGCCATTGCACTTCGCAACTGCTGCACGGCTGGGTCTTCCCAAGAACCATCGCCTTCATTCCCGCTTCCCTCTGCGGCTTGTTCTATGTCAACACAAGTTTCTGGTGGTTGTTGTTGGGAAAATGTTTGTGCTCGAAGAATAATAAGTTGTTGCTGGCGTCCTGGTAAGGGAATCCTCCTTTTGGCATAGCGTTCTGTGAATGCCATATACTCTGCCAATTCCAACAGAGTTTGCGGACGATAGGTAGCACTCAGTTGGTTTTCTCGTCGGAAAGCGTTTAAGGATTCTAAGTAAAAACTCTGTAAGAAATCTTCAATGACAACGAGCCTTCCTTGATAGCTCAATTGCCTTTGAGGGGGATTTATGTAGCGATAAATAATCGCACTTAGGGTGCTGTGTAATTCTACCCTACCTCGATTAGAACCCAACTCGTAGTATCTGAGACACTGTTGCAGCCTGTGTTTGGCTAGAGCGATCGCGGAGTTTTCCACAGCGCCGGCGGCTTGGATGCGTTTGCTCTCACTGCAAATTCTGTTAACTTCGGCTGCTATTCGTGTTGACACATCACGACAGTTGTGCTCCGAAGCTTTCGTTGATTGCTGAAGCTCCTTAAATAGGAGTTGATATATCGCCTCCACGCCGATAGAACTTACTCCCTGAATTGTTACGGTTGCGGCTGAATTCATAATCAAGTTTTAAAAAGACCCTAACATACTTGAGTACAACCTGTAAGCCTGCTTTTATGTGGTCAAGAAATTTTATGAACAATTTACAACCTCGAACAGTAGACAATGAGCTATGGTCACTGGTCAGGTGGTCACTGAGTTCGCTTTCATAGATGTTATGAACACCACCACTTGCAGTTTACAGGTGATTATGGATTTACAAGCACAAATTCAATTGCTGATTGACAATGCACCCAAAGATGGTGTAACACCGCAACTTGTCACAGCAATCGCTCCTGTCCTTAGCGCGATCGCCCAGAAATTACGCCGTTCCCAATACTACATAGTCCAAAATTTGGATGGAAGCTGGGTTTTGACTACATTAAGCAACCGCGCAAATCCACAGTTAGAAAAGCGCGTAATTTATGCTTTTCCTACATTACAGGATGTCCCTAGCAAATCAAATGCTGGGCTTGACCCTCAATTGGTAGCTACACCCGTCCCTGTCACTCACATTCTGTTCCAACTGGTAGCAATGGAACCCGTAGATAGTATAGTTTTTTTTGAAACTTCTGACATTAACAGTAATGGAGTAGAAATCAGGCGAAGTGACCTGGAAAACCTAATTCAGCAGAAGCTTCAACAGAACAGAAAGAATATGCAAATTCCTCCGGACATTGCATAAATTTTATCAGCTATCAGGTATTAGCATGTATACTCTCATGCTAAACCAATGACTTGGTCTATGTATATGATTTGGTTATTAAGTCTTGAAAATTGAGGATGAGGGACACCGGAATTGGGAGATGGAGACGAGGACTTAGGGTTGAGGATTTTTCCCAATTCCCTTGTTTTCATTGTCTCCCTTGTCCTCCTTGTCTTCCTTGTCCCCAATCCCAGTTATGTCCCTAATAAAGGCGGCTCAACACGTAATCAGCCATCTTAATCAACGCTTGGCGGCAATCAGAGGGAGGTAGGTCTGCTATGTGCTCTACTGCTGAGTGAGCATGATGGGCTGCCAATTCCCTGGCTCGCTGTAGACCCTGACTATCTTCAATCAAGGAGAGGGCTTGGTCTAAATCTCCTTCTTGGGCAAACTCTCTTTCTATCAAAACTTCCAAGTATGGTTGTTCTTCTAACGCAAATAAAACAGGTGCTGTTAAATTACCACTTTTTAAATCTGAAGAAGCTGGTTTGCCCAAAGTATCTGCCGAACTTGTGAAATCTAAAATGTCATCCACAATCTGGAACGCCAAACCAATGTGACGCCCGTAATGATACAAATGCTCGGTAACTTCTTGAGAAACTTCGCTCAAAACCCCTGCAGCTTTAGCACTATTGGCAATTAAAGAAGCAGTTTTGTAATAACTCTTATTCAAATAAGTCTCAATAGTGATACTGCTATCAAATCGACTTAATCCCTGCTGGATTTCACCAGTTGCCAGATCCATAATGACTTGCGACAGCAGTTTCACCACTTCTAGGTTGTCCAAGTTGGCTAGATACCAAGAAGATTGAGCAAACAAAAAATCTCCTGCTAAAATAGCAATTCTGTTACCAAACAAACTGTGAACTGTAGGAACATTACGTCGCATTTCTGATTCATCAACCACATCGTCGTGTACCAAGCTAGCTGTATGAATCATTTCTGTAATCTCAGCTAGGCGACGATGGCGAGGCGTAATGTCTTGGCGGAGCATGGTTGCCCGCGAGATCAGTAAAACAATGGCTGGTCTGATACGCTTTCCCCCAGCTCCAAATAAGTGTTCGGCGGCTGCACAAAGGATGGGGTGACCGTTTCCAACTAGCTGTTTCAAATTGTCTGCTAGTAAAAGCAGGTCAGCTTCCACTGGGGAAAAAAGGGAGGTGGCTGGGGTCATGGATGGGCAGACTCTGGCTTTAATTTACGAAAGTTTACATATCTTCTACTCATTTTAAGATAATCTAGTCGTTTTTTGAGATAGAGGCATAGAACGATAAAGAAATTGAACTTCAGTCTCCGGTCTTCAGTCTCTGTAAAATGCGTTGCAAGCAATTGCTCGTGGGAAATTGTATTGTTACAATTCTTAAAGTAATAACGTCCGGTAAAAAAACTCAGGTAAAAGATTTTCGTATGTTGTCGTATGGAGCAAAGCATACTGAAGAAAATTTGAGTATATCTTCGCACTCATGAGCTATTTTTAATACTTTTTTAAGAAATTTTAGAAATCTTTTAAATTAGACAAAAAGCCTGTTTTTTATCAAAAATTTAATTTTCAGTAAATTTACTATAACGTTTTTGTTAGTAATATAGACAACAAGGTTAAATTCAGTTATGATTATATAATATTAACTTTTTATACTTCTACTTACTGTAAGTAACAAATGATATATCGGAAGCGTATGTAACTCAACCTAGAAAATTTTAAATTTAGCAGAAAAAATGGCTAAAAAGTCAGGTTGGTTGTGTTACGCTAAAATCTAGGGATTTTAAATTATTGAGAGATTCACCATCCGGGCGAGAAAATCACCAAGAGGTGTTTTCCTCTACTGGTGTTGTGAGTGAATAAAGTATCGTGGGCTTTGACCAAGGGAATTATTCGTTGGTTGAGTCCCTCGTGTCCAAAACCTCAAGGTTAAAGCCATGCGCTTCCTTTAGGGGAAACGTCATAGTTCATGAGCACAGAAAAAGTACTTGCTGTGCAAGTACGTTCATCAAGTGCATACAAAATAACGCAGACTGGGTAGACTGCTGAAACAACAGATTTTGTTTGCTTTTTAGTAAACCAATTATTTGTTGCTGTAGGTATAGTCTGCAAAAAATTCCTTACAAGTTGATTGCTCGGAGAGCATTAAGCTCTACCGACAAGTTTGTTACGTAGAAAAATAAGCCACTACAAGTGTAGTTTGTGGCTGTAATTCTACACCTATTTATTTAAGTTTATAACCTTTGGACACACGACCCGGTAGAGAAGATGATTTACGGAAAAATGCCTATGATGATTTTTATATTAGCTTCTGGTTATCTGTTAGCAGTCTACCTTTTGTTGGCACTAGCAAAACGAACCGGAAACAAGACAGTTAATGTGGACTCTTCACGAGTTTCTCAAACAACCAAAGAGGACGTAACACTAAGGTCAAATGTGACTGAAGCTACTAGCCTACACTAGTTAAGACTCAAGAGTCAAGAGAGAGGCTGGGGACTGTGGCATAAGTTGTCTGTACTTCTTCCGTGTGTCCCCTAACCCCTAACCCCTAACTTCCAACTCGCAACCCTTCAGCCCAACAGACTGCTTCAACAGTTGGGGTATACCCGAGCCATTGCAAGCAGGACTGAGCGAACTGTTGCGGGCAGCCACTGACAGCAAAACGCGTCGGTACTGGTGAATGGGTATTTTTCAAACCCATCACATCGAGTTCTCGAGCACACGCCGCAACAACGTGTACGGCAGGATCGACTAATTGTATTTGGGATGGAAGAAGCGATCGCAAGACTGGTGCGAGATGGGGATAGTGAGTGCAACCGTAGACTAAGGTGTCAATCTGATGGTGTATAAGTGGTTCGAGGTATAAGCGTGCCACATCTGTAGTGTAGGGATCTTGAACGCGATTTTGTTCAATAAGGGGCACAAACTCCGGACAACCTACTTGCCAGACTTGAACTTGGGGATTTACTTCTAGGATAGCACGTCGATATGCATTACTTTTGGCAGTTGCCGGAGTGGCAATTACCCCTATACGTTTGCCACACTCTACTGCTGCTTTTGCCCCAGGGAGGATAATTCCTAAAACGGGAAAAGGATATTCGTCCTGAACTTCCTCTAAAGCTAAAGCAGAGCTAGTATTACATGCCATAACAACCATCTTCACTCGTTGTTGTTGCATCCAATCTAAGATGTCACGTACATACTGTACGATTTCACCAGGTGTGCGAATACCATAAGGAAGTCGAGCCGTATCCCCGAAATAAATAATTGATTCATTAGGGAGTTGCTTGTAGAGTTGTCGCAGTACCGTTAAACCACCTACACCACTATCAAAAATGCCAATTGAGGCACGTTGGGGTTCGTTATCAAAATGAGAATAGCTGAGCACAGGCAAAAAATATTAATTTATGTTTTGCGATTAAATATACAATGGCTAATGGCTAATGGCTAATGGCTAATGGCTAACCTTGTATTTCCTTACGGAGACGCTAAGCGCAAACCGCACGCTCCGCGATGCCGCAGCAGGCTATGCCCGTCAGGGCTATACGTCAGTCGCTAGGGCGCTGGTTTCCTAAGCCCTACGGGCTAGACTCACCATCAGCCCAGCCATTAGCCATTAGCTATTAGCCCTCCCTTGTTCGCCCTTCGGGTTCGCCAGTCCCCAGGGCGCGGGAAACCCGCCTGCAGGGCTGGTCTCACCAGTCCCCAGGGCGCGGGAAACCCGCCTTCAGGGCTGGTCTCACCATTAGCCATTAGCCCTTCATCACTATCTTTGTCGCAAGTACCGAAGTATACCTTGAGCGATCGCATCCGCCATGCGATTTTGGTATTCGGAACTTCCCAACCTGGGATTATCCTCTACACCAGTCATATAACCAGTTTCCACTAAAATCGAAGGCATAGAACTTTTTCTCAAAACATAAAATCGAGCTTTCCGTACTCCTCTGTTTTTAAGGCTTGGAATGCTTTCAAGAATAGTATTATGGACGACACGAGCGAGATCGTAACCGCTGTCATAGTAATACGTTTCTAAACCATTAACATCAGGACGACCGTCAATAGAATTGGAGTGAACGCTAACAAATAAATCGGCATTAGATCTATCTGCTATGTCTACCCGTCCTTGAAGTTCCACAAAGTAGTCAGAATTGCGCGTCAGTACAACCTGTACCCCGTTTTGCTCCAGAACCGATGCTACCCTTTGGCTGATAGGTAGAACCACGTTCTTTTCCAGCAATCCGCCAAGACCGGGAGCACCAGAATCTTTACCACCATGTCCTGGGTCAACAACAATCACAACGCGCCCATTGGGTGCTCTTCGTCGTGCTTGTGGTTGTGTACCGTAATTTGGATTAATTGTCATCGGTCCATTAGACATGGGTTGTGGATACGATGGTCTTGCTAAAGGAGGCAAAGAAAAGGGAGAAGTTATTGAACGAGTACGCTGTAATTGTACGGACAAAACTCGTTCTGTCAGTTGATTGAGTTGTCCAATTCGCACTCCGGGTGCTGGTTGAACGTATACAACAACTGTACGGGAATCTTTCTGTTGCAGTCGGATGCGGAGAATGGGACTGCTTGCGTCCAAATTTGGACCTTGAACTGGAGTTGCTAATCTAGCATTAGGTATCGTGATTCGGAAAAAACCCGAAGATCTTTCCCAGTTACTATCAATAGAAGCTAAAGTACCATCAGCTTTAATAAATAGTTGTGCGCCAGCACTACCTAATTCTATAGATTCAATTGTAGAAAGTGAGTCGTTGGCTCTTTCGTAAGAACGTGGGTTATTGTCTGAGTAACGACTGGGGTTGCTATCATCATTGTTCCTAAAGTTATTGTCTGAGTAACGATTTGAGTTGCTATCTTCACCACCCCTACCGTTGTTCTCTAGTACTCTCACGCCATTACTGTTTGGCAAAATTACCAAACTTCCATTAGAGTTAACGTTTGTACCCCAGTCCGGACCATCTTTCTCTACCCATAACGTCATCCGGACACCTGGTGGCTCAGTTCTAAGTTCGGTAAATTCTACGTGTCTAACACCGTGTTTGTTAACAGTTACATCCCGCATTGCAAAATCCGATGATAAAGCAGCGCTAGAAATATCAATATTAATAGCACTCTTGTCCTTGCTGCGGAACATCTTCACCTTGGGAACGCTACCACTGGTACGGACAAACAACCCATCGCCCGTAACACGTAAGTTCTCAATTTGAGCGATACCATCAGCAAGATTGCTGTTATTAGCACGACTGCTAATAATTGTTCGTCTTGCAAGTGGCGCGACGTTCGTACTGGGGATAGGTTCGCTGTAGACATTAGCATTTGATTCCTGTCTTTGTACTGTGTTGGGGTTAGGCTTGACAACACTATACACATTTAATGAAGAAGGAACTCCTTGTTCGGCTTCTGGCGTCGGTAATTGTACGAACCAACTACTGGGAGTTCTCCCCTCAAATTTCACTTGCTTTGGGTCAAGGGTATAACCCGGACTGAGTTCTACAACAAGGCGAGTTGTGTGTTCGTCTAATTGTCCTATACGGATAAGGCGAATAGCACCATTGACTTGCTGTACGAGCTGTCGGCGTCCCAATTCTACACCAGGCAAATCGATCACCAGGCGAGTGGGGTTAAAGACGAGTTGCGCCTGGGGTTGAACAGGTCCTTCAGTACGGAACTCCAATCGGTTTTGATTGACATCATATCGCCAGGATTGCAGTTTTGCTGCTTGCGCTGGCGACGAAGCTACGAACAAAGCACTTGTTGCAATAGCACCAGGTAACAGCCAGTTGATTTTCACAGTTTTTCTCCAGATTCGTATTTATAAGAGCTGTCAAAATGCCAAAGCTTTGGCAAGGACTCACACCGTCACCGCTCAGTATTAGAAGAAAGTCACTTTAGAAGTAAAGCTTGCGCTTGATTCTTGGCGGATGAAGTTTATAAGGATGAAGGATAAAGAATGAAAAAAGTAGTATAACTCGGTACAAATTCTCGATTTTTTGGTGGAATTTACTCATATTTCATACTTCACACTTCATATACTTGATACGGTTGACTGATATGGTACGGACTCACAGACCCCACTTAACGTATAACTAAAAAAATATAGATGCTTGGGTTGAGCTAGCGAAAACCCCTATCAGTCACTAGAAATTATGGAAAATGTTACCATTACAAAGTTTATCTCAAAGGGTCAATTACCTATTTCTTCTTTTTATAGTCCTATCTTTAAGGTGACAAAGGCAAGAAGTTATGGGATTTTTTGGCAATCCAGGGTCTTATAACCGTACTCATATCCATCACCATCAGGTAAGTTAAGTGTGATGTCACACATTATTCCCAGTTTGAAGTCTAAATAAACACTTTTTCCACAATATATTTAAAAGAATATGGGCTGTTGCCTGCAATCGTGCTAGGGTAACAGCCCAATGAGAACTTATTCTTAGACAAAGTAGAGAGTTTCTAGATTCTGTTATCTCTGCCTGAGGTACTCAACAATACCATTAGCGATCGCCTCTGCCATTTGATTTTGGTACAACCGATTACCTAGCTTAGCAGCATCCTCACGACCGGTTAAATAACCAGTTTCCACAAGAATCGAAGGCATAGAACTTTTTCTAAGGACATAGAATCTTGCTTTCCGGACTCCTCGGTCTCTGACATTGACACTGCGGAGAATACTGTTGTGAACAACTTTAGCTAGACCTAAACCGCTATCGTAATAATATGTTTCCAAACCACTCACATCTGGACGACCGGCTCCTGCTGAGTTAGCATGGATACTAACAAACACATCAGCATTTACCTTTTCTGCCATGTCAACCCGTCCTTGGAGAGTTACAAAGTAGTCCGAATTTCGGGTCAATACTGCTTGTACGCCTTTTTGCTGCAACAGTTCTGCTATTCTCGAGCTGATGGGTAAAATAACGTCCTTCTCTTGAATCCCACCAATACCTAATGCTCCTGGATCTTGACCGCCATGTCCGGGGTCAACAACAATAATAACTTTTCCTTTGGGGACGCGAGGACTTTGAACGGGAGAGGGAATCGATCTCGGTGGTAGGGGTTGTGGGTTGGTGCGCGAGATAGGTGGTAAATTTACGGGAGGCAATACTGTACGGGTGCGTTCGAGTTCCAGAGATAGCTGTCGATCGTTGGAGCGATCGATCTGTCCAAATTGCACGCCTGATGCGGGTTGAACGAGTACAACCACTGTCCTTTGGTCTTGCTGTTGCAAGCGAACTCGCAAAATGGGGCTGCTAGCACTAAAGCTTGGACCTTTGACGGAAGGAGCTAACTTAGCATTGGGAATAGTAATTCGGTAGAAACCAGATGACCTATCCCAACCCGTGCTGGCGGATGATAAAGTCCGATCGCCTCTAATTAGCAGTTGCGTACCAACAACATCTACCGACTGAATTGTCGCAATGGAGTCGTTGCTTGATAGCGCTGGCAAAGGGATGGATTGACTCTCTCTTGGAGAAGTTAAGTTACTTGAATTATTTTCTCTCGAGGAGTTAGTCGCAAAACGATTGGGTAACAGTACCAAACCACTACTACTACCAACATTATTAGTAGTGACCCGCCAGTCCGGGCTATCTCGATCGACTCGTAAGGTCAATCTCACAGTTGGTCTGGTTGTTCGCAGTTGGTTAAATTCAATGCGGTTTATCCCATACTGGTTAGCTTTGGAATCCTGCTGTGAAAAATTTGACGCGAGGGTAGCGCTGGGGATATCAACAAAAATAGTAGAGCGATCGCGACTGCGAATAATTTGAAATTTGGGTATTTCTCCATTTGTACGGACAAATAAACCATCCCCTGTAACTTGCAAGCTCTGAATTTGAGTTGTAGCTTCAGGGATAGTCACAACCTGCTTTGAAAACTCTGGTTTGTTTTCTTGCGCGTCTACCGTGACAACGCTATAAACGTTATTCACAGATGAAGCGTTTCTAGGAGGTGAAACATTTCTTGAAGCTGCGATTTTAACTTCCTCGCTTTCGTTTGAGGTTCCTATTTGCTCAGTTTGCGGCGTTGGTAATTGTACTATCCAGCGACTGGCAGTTTTTCCCTCAAATTTCACTTGCTTTGGATCGAGAGTATAACCCGGACTCAATTCGACAACAACACGAGTTATTGCTTTATCAAATTGACCGATCCGAACAGAGCGAACAGCACCACCCACTGACTGAGTTAACTGCGGACGCCCAAATTCTATTCCTGGCAAATCGATAACCAAGCGCGTGGGGTTAAAAACTAGCTGCGCCTGAGGTTGAACAGCACCTTCGGTATTGATTTCCAATCTATTTTGATTGGCATCAAAACGCCAAGACTGTAACTTTGCTGCTTCCGCAGGCGCAGCCAGCATACATAATGAAGTAGTTACAAAGGTACCAGGTAGTAACCAGTGCATTTTCACAGTGTTTTCTCCTGATTCGCATTCATAGAGCCGATAAAATTTCAAAGTGTTGGCACATCCTCACACCATCACTGCCCACACCTTGGTTTTGATGCTCAAAGCATCAAATCCTTACTAGGAATTGGAATAGTGGCGTCGAATCTAGCATACCTATCCTATTTGCTATGCCGTTATGACATTAAAAAAGTCCATGTTTCTAAAGCACTCTTACTACACTAACTAATGAGATAACCAGCATTTTCAACAGCAGTCAATCCCTATAGGTAACACTTGAATCGACAAGGGATTATCGAGTTGTGTCATTTTTGGTATAAGATGCACCAACTGCCAACTGTTGGCTGCTATTTTCCAATGTGGTATTGACTTTTAAGTCCTACTGTATTAAAGGCAAGAAAATATCTAGGGTTGAACTAGAGAGCAGGAGATATGAAAGGACAAAAAAACATACCTAAAGCCAATTCTTTTTAGAAAAAACTTCTAAAAATTCCATCTCTGGAGACGTAAATTTGGAAATATAAGTTCCATTGCTGTGGGTGCTATATAAGAAACAGTCTTTACAAAGATCTAAGTACAGACACGGTGGTAAGAGCTTAAGGTTAGGGGTTGGGGATTAGGGAAAAAAGTACTTTCTACCTTGTCCCCCTTGTCTCCCTTATCCCTACTCCCCACTCCCTATTCCCTACTCCCTTTCATCTGGAGAAGAAACTTTAGCATCTGATGATCCAATTACAAGAGAATTGCTACCAGAACCGTCAAAAATTAAATTTTCTGTGTCGGCTGTTGTATGAGTTGGTTCTGGAAATACAAATCTTAACAGAGGTGGGGCTAAAAAGGTTGTCAGAATAACCATCATAATAATTGCTGCCTCTAAAGGTTTGGAGAGAACTCCGGTAGAGGAGCCAATACCAAGAAAAACCAATCCTACCTCACCTCTAGGGATCATTCCAACACCAATTGCCAAACGATTGATTTGAGGGATTCCAAAAACACTTAATCCCGTGGCTACTTTCCCAAGAATTGCAACAGTAATCAGGAAAATTGCCATGACTAAGCCCTCGCGATTGGCAGGAATAGCTGGGTTTAGCACTCCCAAATCGGTTCTTGCGCCAACGGTGACAAAGAAAATAGGGACTAATAAGTCAGCAACAGGTATGACTTGTTTTTGCAGTTGGACGCGCTCGTCGGTCTCATCTAAAACCAATCCAGCTGCAAAAGAACCTAAGATGGCTTCTAGCTGTATAACAGCCGCAAGGTATGCCATCACATAGGAAAAGGTGAATGCCGGTATAACTAATTCACCACGAGTTTTTAACTTTTTAGCGATCGCGACAAAAGTGTTACTAAAAACTTTACCCAGGACAATCGATCCTACAAGGAAAGAGGTAGCGCTAATCAGCAAGTAAACAACTTTGCCTAAATCCACCATGCCTTCTTTAGCAAGGCTTGCGACCACTGCCAGAACAATAATTCCCAAGACGTCATCAATAACAGCAGCACCCAAAATTATTTGTCCTTCTTTTGAATTGAGACGTCCCAATTCTGACAAGACTTTAGAAGTGATACCTATACTGGTAGCCGTGAGAGCCGCCCCAGCAAAAATTGCTGCTACAACTGGGATATTAAACAAAGCCATTAATCCTGCTGTACCAGCAGCAAAGGGTAAAACTACCCCCACAAATGCAACAACAGTAGCTTGTATCCCAACAGCCATCAAATCTTTGATGTTCGACTCCAAGCCAATTTCAAACAGAAGAACAATAACACCTAATTCTGAGAGTATGGTCAGAACTTCAGACTGTGCTGCAAACACAGCATCAACTGCATCTGGATTCAGACCAGCGGTGGTTTGGAGGAAAGTCATAATGAGAGAGCCAGAACTGTTTGCTCCCCCTTCAGGAAACACCAAAAGATGTAGCCCTGAAACACCAACGACTACGCCAGCCACAAGTTCACCCAAGACAGGGGGTAAACCTATGCGGTTGGATAATTCTCCACCAACTTTACTGGCAAGATAGATAACAACTAAACTGAGCAGCACGGCTGCTAGAACCATTGAACTATCTGCTGCTTCTGTTGCCGTTGCTAACAGAGGTAATGGGAATGAGAAGGTTGTTAGGCTTAACTGCATTGGTTACCAAAAAAAACCCTTCTCTTTAATTTACAAGTTTGTTGAGAGCAACTATCATTCATGGGTTAAGAAAAGGACTGAATTAACCGATCGATCTCTGCTAATTGTAGAAGGCGTTGCCAGTAAAACTCTGATACAGGCACTACAGATAATCGAGGAAGCCTCAACAAATCAAAGTTTTCAAAGTGGCTATCTTGTTTTATTTGAGATAAAGTCACTGGCTGCTTGACTTTTTGCACTGCTTTTAACTGCACAACCACTCGTTTGGCATCATCTAACTTCGGATCGGGATAGGGCTGGCTCACAACTTCTGCGATACCCACAACCTGTCGCTCTTTACCTGTATGGTAAATCAATGCCAAGTCACCAATATTCATTGTACGTAGATGCTTGAGAGCTAAAGCGTTGCTCACGCCATCCCAAACTCCTTCGCCATCTTTTTCTAGATTGCTATAGGAGTACTCTTCTGGTTCGGTTTTCAGCAACCAGTACGCCATCTTTTAGTTTCCAAAAACGTAACTACACTACTGTTTGATTTTTTCAATGCCAGATTAACAACATATTCTAACTGCAAGAGCGTTGACTTCTTAAACAAGTCTAAAATCTTGACTAACTGAATTTTCTCTAAATTTTTGAGGAGTGGACAATGAATACCATTACGTTTGGTTCTCGATTTCATTCAAGAAACCTCTGGAAAACTATACCCATAGCTTTGCTGTTATGTGTCAGTTTTGCCCAACCCACTTTGGCACAAGAGAAGCAAAGAATGCTGCGAACATTGACTGTTAGCGGTCGCGGTACGCAAGAGATTCCTACAACTCTATCTCAAATCACTTTAGGAGTGGAGGTGCAGGGGAAAACCGCACAGGAAGTTCAAAAAGAAGCAGCTCGCAGATCGTCAGATGTAGTAGAACTCTTGAAAAGCCGAAAAGTCGAGAAATTACAAACCACAGGCATTAGTCTTAACCCAGTGTACAGCTACAACAATAACGTACAGCGTCTAACTGGGTATACAGCTACTAATACTGTCAGTTTTCGTTTGCCGACCGAACGTGCTGGCACTTTATTGGATGAAGCTGTCAAAGCTGGGGCGACACAGATTAGTAGCATTAGTTTTATCGCCAGTGATGACGCGATCGCTATTGCCAGACAACAAGCCCTTAAAAAAGCGACCCAAGATGCACAACAGCAAGCGAGTGCTGTTTTGAGTGCGTTGGGATTTCAAGCCAAAGAAGTTGTTAGTATTGAAGTCAATGGGGCGGGTGTACCAACGCCACCACCAATACCGACAACGGAGCTAGCGGCAAGAGCAGTAGCTTTAAAAGATGCTTCCACTCCTGTAGTTGGCTCTGAGCAACAAGTGAAAGCATCTGTGACATTGCAAATTAGTTATTAATGCTAATGGCTAACGGCTAAGGGCTAATGGTTAATGGAACAATTAGCTATTAGCCATTAGCTATTAGCCATTAGCCAAAACTATCGGGATTGCTATCTATCCCGTCAGTTTCTACATCTTTCTTGGAACCGAGTAACTCTAGCCTGTCCACACGGATGATGGGTGAGGTTCGTTTGTTGCCGTTTTGGTCAACCCAAGAATCTAATCTGAGAGAACCTTTAACGGCAATTAAACTACCCTTTTTCACATAATCGGTGGCAACTCGTGCTTCGTTTCCCCAAAGTTCTAAGTTGAACCAATCGGGTTCATCACTTCTACTGGTGGGGCGTCTGACGGCTAGAGAAAATTGACACTTCATTTTCCCAGTCTCGAAACAAGTCAGCTTGGGGTCCATACCAGCGCGACCCACTAAAGTGACAACATTAACGCTCATAAGAGTTATCCTTCAGTACTGATGTACTTGTTACTTTTGACTTCCATAATAGCGAATTGTATTGCTAAAAAAGTAAAGTCAAATAAATAACAATTATAATTACTGAGATAACTGATAAGAAATATTCAGTGCAAACTACAAAAGCATACGGATACACATATGAAGCTAAAGAATATAAAACAGTAGAAGCATGGGGCTGGTTGAAGAATAAAAAAAAATATATGAAAAGATATTCTGCTTTACTAGACTCAGGGCAAAAAACGTAATAGAATCCAGCACGATTCTCTCTTACGGTTGTAGTAAAAAGTATTGGAATTAGGGGGCGTAGAGACGCGTGGGTCTTTTTAGTAAATTTTCCTTATCGCGGGATATGGGTATCGATCTCGGTACTGCCAACACCCTCGTATATGTATCAGGTAAAGGGATTGTTCTTCAAGAACCTTCTGTAGTCGCGATCGATCAAAACGAAAAAGTCGCCCTAGCAGTAGGAGAAGAAGCAAAAAAAATGCTCGGTCGGACACCAGGGAATGTTATTGCCTTGCGTCCTTTACGGGATGGTGTAATTGCTGACTTTGACACGGCTGAGCTGATGTTAAAAAGCTTTATTCAGCGAGTCAACGAAGGTAAATCCTTAGTCTTACCTCGTATAGTCATCGGTATTCCTAGTGGAGTCACAGGAGTAGAAAGACGAGCTGTTATGGACGCTGCTACTCAAGCAGGCGCACGAGAAGTTTACCTCATTGATGAGCCTGTGGCTGCAGCTATTGGAGCTGGGCTCCCTGTAGCAGAGCCAACTGGCAATATGATTATTGATATTGGTGGTGGGACAACAGAAGTCGCAGTCCTCAGTCTTCAAGGTACGGTACTTTCCGAATCAGTACGCATCGCTGGAGATGAACTGACGGAAGCAATCATGCAGTATATGAAGAAAGTTCATAACTTAGTGATTGGAGAACGAACTGCAGAAGACATAAAAATTCGCATTGGCTCGGCGTACCCCACTCACGATGATGATGACTCCATTATGGAAGTCAGAGGCTTGCACTTGCTTTCTGGTTTACCGCGAACCGTGACTATTAAAGGACCGGAAATTCGTGAAAGTATGTCTGAACCACTCTCAGTCATTATAGAAGCGGTGAAGCGAACTCTAGAACGGACACCTCCCGAATTAGCGGCAGATATTATCGACCGAGGGATTATGCTTGCTGGAGGAGGTGCTTTGCTGAAGGGATTGGATACCCTAATTAGTCATGAGACGGGTATAGTTACACACGTTGCTGCCGATCCATTAAGCTGTGTTGTGTTAGGAACAGGACGAGTGCTAGAAAACTTCAAACAATTGGAACGTGTGTTTAGTGGACGTTCTCGAAATATGTAAAATCAAGGATTTTCAGATATGGAGTTCTGTATTTATTATAGATATAGAATTCTATATCTTATGTAAAGTTACGGCTAAAGAAGGTTATTATGTTTACAGCACGTCGCTGGTGGGAGCGTAGAGGATTACAAATAGGTCTGTTAGGTATAGTCATCAGTGGTGCGTGGGTATTGAGACAAACCCAAGGTGCGCTCCTTATTGAAGTTTACGAGGGTATTACTCGCCCATTCCAAATGATGCAAACAGCATCCCCCCCAGAGGAACGTTTGGGAGACAGCCCTCGGGTATTAGAACTTCAAACCCGCATACAAGATTTAGAAAATCAAAATCAAAAATTAAAACAATTATTGAGCTATGTAGAAAAGCAGCCCCTATCAGCACGCCCAATTCCAGCCAGAGTTGTCGGGCGAGGTGCTGATAATTGGTGGCAGCAAGTTACCCTCAATCGCGGTGCGATCGCGGGAATTAAAGAAGGTTATGTTGTTAAAGCTGATGGCGGGTTAGTAGGTCTAGTAGAAAGTGTAACTCCCAATACCAGCCGCGTGCTGCTGATTAGCGATCTTAAGAGCCAAGTTGGGGTTACCGTTACCCGTACCGGTGCCAAAGGTGTATTGCGCGGCGACGCTTCGGCAGAAGCAGTGTTAGAGTTTTATGAAAAAGTGCCAAACGTCAAACCTGGAGATTTGGTTGCTACATCTACATACAGCCAAAAATTTCCCTCAGGTTTAGCTGTGGGCAAGGTGAAGTCGCTAGATTTGAAAAAACTCCCAGCATCAGTGGCCAAAGTGGAACTTTTCCCTCCAATACGTTCCTTAGATTGGGTAGCAGTCTACCCCAAGCCTGAAAACGTAGAGCCAGAAAAACCCACTTCAGAAAATACACAGTTAGAAAAATCTAATTAAAGATGCAATTTATACAACTTAATGGTAGCAAGCAGAAAAAACCAAAACCAAAAAAGCGACAATCCAGAGTAAAGATTAGCCCCTTGTCTCGCTGGAATCCCTTTCTACGCCAAGTGATTGATTGGGGAATTACAGCCGGATCTGCCTTCTTATGCTTAATGATCCTTCCTACCCGTTTTCCGGGTATGGAATTGTTAGGTATTGGACCAAATTGGACCGTGATTTGGGTAGTAGCCTGGAGTGTAAAGCGTACAACCTTTCAAGGAATCTGTGCTGGGATAATTTTAGGGTTTCTACAAGACGCTATGACTTCACCAGACCCAACTCACGCTATAAGTTTGGGAATTGTGGGGGGGCTTACGGGAATGCTTCAAAAACAACGTTTTATTCAAGAAGATTTTATTTCTATTGCCTTAATTGTATTTGGTATGGCAGTTCTTGCAGAAACAATTTTTGCGTCCCAGTTGACTTTAATGGGTAACGCAGTTGCGGCAGATATCTGGGCCTATTTCCAGAAAGTTGCCCTTGCTTCTGCTATTCTCAGTAGTCTGTGGGCACCTGTTGTTTATTTTCCTTTGAATCGCTGGTGGCAAAACTTCAAGCTGGCAGAACAGTCTTGAAAATGGTTAATTTTTGGTGGTTAGTAGCGATCTCATAACAACTAACGACTAATAACTAACCAATAGCGGAGTGTGAGTGTTTTGAGTATATATGCTCAAATAGGAGTGAAGCGCTATCAGAAACCCGGTTTCTTTAAGAAGCCGGGTTTCTGTTTGTCGATCGCCAAGAGTGATTTCCTGAAGTCGCCTGCACCACTAACTTTTTCTATGGCTCTAAGGTAACCTGTTGGAATGGAATTGTTATAAAGTTATTAGGTATGAATAACTCCCCATTGCTTCCCCAACAGGACACTTTATATGTTAATGAAGCTCAAGTCTTGTCAGAACTTGGAAAAAATTCACAGGTGGTGCCAATCGCCGGAACTGATTTTGACCGGGCTATGATGCAGCGGTGTTTGGAATTAGCTCGCCGTGCTGTAGGACGAACTTCTCCAAACCCCATGGTAGGAGCAGTTATTGTTAAAGATGGGAAGATTGTGGGGGAAGGATTTCATCCCCGTGCTGGTGAACCCCATGCAGAAGTTTTTGCTTTAAAAGCAGCTGGTGCTGATGCTCGTGGTGCGACTATTTACGTCAGTCTTGAACCGTGCAATCACTACGGACGGACTCCCCCGTGCTCGGAAGCGTTGGTTGCTGCTGGGGTGTCTAAAGTAGTGGTGGGTATGGTCGATCCCAACCCACTTGTAGCAGGCGGTGGTATTGCTCGCTTGCGTGCTGCAGGTATAGAAGTTGTGGTCGGAGTTGAGGAGGAAGCTTGTAAGAAACTGAATGAGGGATTTGTCCATCGCATTCTCTACAAACGACCTTTTGGGATTTTGAAATATGCTATGACCTTAGACGGTAAAATCGCCACTTCTACCGGTCACAGTGCTTGGATCACAAATGAAGCCGCTCGCCATCAAGTTCATCAAGTAAGATCGGCTTGCGATGCAGTCATTGTTGGTGGCAATACAGTTAGACACGACAACCCCCATCTCACCAGCCACCAAGAAGGAGCGCACAATCCTCTGCGTATTGTGATGAGTCGCAGTCTTGAATTACCTGAAAAAGCTCATTTGTGGCAAACTTCAGAAGCTCCCACTTTGGTTTTAACAGAACAGGGCGCTAACCCTGGCTTTCAAGAACTGTTACGTAAGCTTGGGGTGGAAGTGGTGGAATTAACACCACTCACACCTACTCGGGCAATGGCTTACTTGTACGAACGGGGTTTTTGCAGCGTCCTTTGGGAGTGCGGCGGTGTCTTGGCTGCTAGTGCGATCGCCCAAGGAGCCGTGCAAAAAGTTCTTGCCTTTATTGCTCCTAAAATCATCGGTGGGGACAGTGCCCCTACACCTGTGGGCGATCTTGGTTTTAACACCATGACCGAAGCGTTGTCTTTAGAACGTGTAGAGATGCGAGTTGTCGGTTCTGATTGTGTAGTGGAGGGTTATTTGCCTACTCGTCATTAGCGATCGCTCATCGAGCGTTTGTCATGAACCATAACTTTTGACAGTTGACTTTTAAGAGTACTGACGTTCTTGAGCCATATCCCGAATCAAGGTTAAACGAGATTTGATATAGTCGCTCAAAAAATCGGTTTCATGATGGTCTAATAGAGCCTGGGTCTTGGTTTGCTTTACTAACCATTGCACTAAGGTGGCATCATCGAGTTGTAAAAGCGTCTTGGTTTGGGCAGTTTCTACTACCGACCAAAGCTGACGCATAATCATAGGAGTCATTCGACCTCCATTTAAACATTAGCCTAGCTGTTTTCAGAATACACAATTCCGGCGATGGCTTCCGGTATGAATGTACAACATGACACAAGTGTTATTGAAAATTTAATATATCGAGTTATAAGTTGATAATGGTTAATAATATAGAATTTTCATAAATATTTTAGCCAGTATCAGAGAAAAAATAATTTTTTTGGATAACTCTAAATTATATCGCTTTTAGCGTTAATAAAACAGCTACTAAGGGTGCAAAAAGATAATATATGGTCGCAGTTGTTGTCATCATTAATATACTCATATCTCTGATACTTTTTTACGTGGCTTGGCGGGTTTGGCTGCTGAAACAGCGACTCGCAAATATTGCGGATATTTTAAGTGCTGCACAACGCAGTACTCATGCTGTATTACACAAAGCCCCTACAGCAATTTACGTAGGTCAGAGAAATATCCATAACTTGCGTCAAGGAAACCAGCCAAAACAATTACAAATTCAACGGGTGAGGCAAATTTTTAGCCTACTTGCTTTCGGGCAGAAAATTGGACATCGTTACTTTTTTAAACTCAAACCAATAACACTGAAAAAGAAAATTTGAAAATCTAGCATTTTCAGATTCTGGAAATTTCAGTAAAATTATCACTATAGATAGTTACTTAAAGAACACAAAGCTAGTAATAGCAACTTTTTAGTTTCAGGGATTGTCAACGTAAATATTAAAGTTGGGAATTCGCAAAGTGTGGAAACCCACATAGAATGTGTATAAGGAGAAAAAAAAGAAAATGTCTAACAACCGTTCAGGATTATTTATCGGTGGATTAATGTTAGGATCTGCCATTGGTACCCTAACCGGATTACTCTTGGCTCCCCGCACAGGGCGCGAAACGCGTCAATTATTAAAAAAATCTGCCAGTGCTCTACCAGAATTAGCAGAAGATATCTCAACGAGTGTTCAGATGCAAGCAGACCGCCTATCTGCAAGCGCACGTACCAATTGGGATGAAACACTAGATCGATTGCGAGATGCGCTTGCAGCTGGTATAGATGCCAGTCAGAGGGAAAGCCAAGTCTTAAAGCGGCAAAACACAGAGCAAAACTCAGATCCTGTTACACAACACTTAGATAGCTAGTAAACGATACCAAAGTGATCGATCCCCTTTTTTGGCTGGGACTGTCTATACTTCTAGTTGCCGCTAGCCTCACTGCGGTTTTGGTAGCGGCTCTACCCGCATTGCTAGAAGTAGCTCGGGCAGCCCGGAGTGCAGAAAAATTATTTGATACCCTTTCAAGAGAGTTACCACCAACTCTAGAAGCCATTCGTCTGACTAGCTTAGAAATCACCGATTTAACCGACGATGTCAGTGAAGGAGTAAAAAGCGCCGGTCAAGTTGTCAAGCAAGTCGATCAAAGTCTGGATAACGCCAAGCAACAAGCGCAAAATGTTCAAGCTAGCACTCGCAGTATTATGGTTGGGATGAAAGCAGCTTGGAAAACCTTTACACGTCCAAAATCTTCAAGAAGAACTGTCGATCGCCTACCTCAATCTCAGAAAGCGCCACTGTCATTGCGAGAACGAGAAGCAATCAGACAAGAGAATCGACGCATCAGTGACCAGTAATTAGTAACGAGCGATCGGTAATTCATTAATTTCTACATATAACTTAATATTTAGGGATTGAACGGTGTCAATAATAACGGGTCACCATGATTCTGTGGCTTTTCGCTCTGTACCTAAGCGCTCATTTAGTCAAGAAAATGCGCCAAATGACGAAGCAGGCAAAAGATACATATGCCAATACAGTTAACCAATCTTGCCAGCTACCGGAAAGTGCCATAACAATCAAGTCATTAATTCTCAGTTAATAATACCCAGTTATCGGTCGATGTTCGCCGATTACTAGTCTATTTGATTTAGGGTGTTAGATTAGATTAAAGTTAAAAAGTGTAAAGAAGTATCACTTTTCCCGTACTCTTTTAAAACAACTTGTTCACTGTTACTGGATATAACCGTATAAAAAAGCTTATGCAGCATAGTGTTTGGCGGCGGTTTTTGGCATTTGCGGCAGTATTGTTTTTAGCCGGATCGATTTGGATAGCGCATTCTCCCAACGCATACGCTTATGACAATCCCGAGTTACTACCGGATACCCCAACCCCAGTCGTAGACTTAGCTAAATCGCTCAACAGCATTCAAGAAGAGAAGCTTGTCAAAGACTTAGACAAATTTGAAGCCGACACGGGTTGGAAACTGCGAGTGTTAACACAGTACGATCGCACCCCAGGTCGTGCAGTCATCAACTTTTGGGGCTTAGACGATAAAAGCGTTTTACTTGTTGCTGACTCCCGTGGCGGAAATATTTTGAGCTTTAGTGTTGGTGACGCAGTTTATGAATTACTACCACGTACTTTTTGGATAGAATTGCAGACCCGCTTTGGAAACCTGTACTTTGTGAGAGAACAAGGCGAAGACCAAGCTATTCTTCAAGCGATGGAGACCGTGAAAACTTGCTTGGTGCAAGGAGGTTGTGGCGTTGTTCCGGGATTACCGCGAGAGCAGTGGATTCTCACTTTAATTACTTCTACCATTGGAGGTATTATCTGTGGGTTCGCCGCTCAGCCTCGACGTGAAGGAGAGATCATTGCTTGGCAGTGGGCTTTAATTTTCTCACCTTTGTGGGGCATTTTATTTCTTGCCTTTGGTATCGGACCGGTTGTCACCAGAACAAGCGATTGGTTACCCGTGATTCGTAACATTGCAGGGTTTTTCATCGGCGCTTTGGTGGCTTACTTGTCTCTAGTTTTCAGTCGTTCTTCTCCCAGTGCTGAGTCTTAGTTAAAAAATACAGACATTGAAAAACCCGCGCAGGCGGGTTTCGCCTGTATAGCCGTGATTTCCAATCACTTGGTATCAAACCGAAAACAGAAGGATAATGTGAAGGATACCCCAAGATACCAACGGGGGCTTTGGGGTCTCCACGAAGTGGGGTTGGGGGGAAACCTCTTCCGGGTATGTCCTTACGGACACGCTACGCGTTGCTGTACCTCCTACACAGACGCTACGCGTTGCCCATATGCCCGCAAGGGCTATACACCAATCGCTAGGGCGTGGGAAACCCTCGTCCTTTGCCTCGATTCACCGCACGGCACTTCTCTCCGTACCACAGGATTTGTATTCAATCAAAATCATATGAATCACGAATAAAAGCTGCTAAGCTGTTAGCTAAAAGCTGACTGCTGATAGCTATGGAATGGCATATAACTGACGCTCAAAGTTTGGCAATCATCGACTCAGAAATGGGGGAGCATATATTTTCACCCGCAGAGTACGAACTTGTCCGTCGGGTGGTTTTCGCTACAGCAGACTTTGAGTATAAATCTTTAATTCGCTTTTCTGAACGTGCTTTGCAGGCTGCAGCCGCCGCACTAGCAGCACGCACGACAATTGTAGTAGATGTTCAAATGGTGCAAGTCGGTATTATTCAAGCCATTCAAACGACCTTTGCCAATCCCGTGTATTGCAGTATGGACTTCTACACTCATCCTCAAAAAGAAAAAACTCGCGCTGCGTCGGGGATGGAGACTCTAGCCAAGCGATACCCAGAGGGAATATTTGTAGTCGGTCAATCTCAAACTGCCCTGATAACACTTGTCGATCTCATTGAATCTGAGGAAATCAGACCAGCTTTGATCGTTGCTACACCCGCCGGATTTTTAGATGTGGATGTTGCAAAAGAACGTTTGCGAGAATCTTTAGTTCCCAACATCACAATTGACAGCCGTAAGGGAAATGCTGTTGTAGCAGTTGCTACAGTTGATGGACTCGTAGACTTAGCTTGGCAAGCTTATGGGAAATTATGAATTAAGAATTATGAATTATGAAACGAGTGAGTATCTTTTTCATAATTCATCATTCATAATTCATAATTCTTACATCATTCATAATTCTTACGGCGGCGGCGCGGTCTGTCTGAATATTTATCGCGCAAGCGGCGACTGACTTCGCTAAAAAAGTCCCTTCGTATGAGGGGATAATCGCTAACCCATATATCACGACTGGGAATGTAAATGTCGGAAATTTCTTCAATTCTGCTCAAATCCGGTTTATTTGATGCAACTACCATTTCTACCAATTGATTTCGAGCTATAACTTTGTAAGAAACTCGTAATGGTGCTTTGTATTCAGCAGTGAATCCCGATTCATCACCGACTTCTATGTTAATTCGTTTTTCTCGGTTTTCTATAATAACTAAATCACCTTTGTTATCCACAGTTTCTTGTTTACCGAGCACCTCTTCTGTAATCCAGAAATCCAGAATCCGTCCCTGGAAAAATCCACTATATTTATAACGGCGATATTTTGCATTCCGCATACTTGCCCAAAATACAGGTGCCCACAGCCAATAAAGAGCGCCAATCAGCCCTATGAGAAATAGTATGGGAGTTAATTCACTCACTCCAAAAAGGACTCTTATCAGTAAAACAACAGCTGCTGCTACTACAGAAATAAGCAGCCGTTGTAAAAATTCTGGAAATTTTCCCCAGTAATACTTGTACTGCGGACCTGTAGCAATGAGAGGAACAAGTTGTTCAAATTTCTGGCGGGTCAGTGGGACTATCATGCGTGATTCTGGATTTGAGATTTATAAAATTTTTTCTAATCCATATACTAACGACTTTAACTGCAAGACTTTGCGAATTGCTAGTAGTACTCCCGGCATATAACAAGCGCGATCGCTAGTATCGTGTCTGAGGGTATATATTTGACCTGCTGCGCCAAAAATCACTTCCTGGTGAGCTATTAACCCCGGTAACCTAACGCTGTGGATTCTAATACCTTCTCCACCTTGACTTCCCCTTGCTCCTGGTAATTTCTCTGTTTCTTCCACAAGAGGTGTGTTAAATTCTTTACCCATTTCCGCCAGCAATTGAGCCGTTTGAATTGCCGTACCGCTCGGCGCATCTGCTTTTTGATTGTGATGCAGTTCTATAATTTCAACATGATCGAAATAGTGGGATGCAGTGACTGCAGCTTGTTGTAGCAGTACCATTCCAATAGAAAAGTTGGGAATAATCAGACAGCCAGTACTGGCTTTATCCGCAAATTCTGCTAACTCACTAATTTGTTCTTGAGTTAGCCCGGTGGTTCCAACGACAGGACGAACACCATAAGCGATCGCACTGCGTATATTATCATAAACCGATTTGGGATGAGTAAAATCTACCATCACTCCTGGCTGTTTTTCCTGTGCTGCAAATGCCAGCATGGGTTCGAGTTGATTGGTGATGGGAATTTCCAAAGGTTCTGTTAAACCTGCAAGTTCACCTGCGTCTTTACCTTGAAGTTCCACACTGGTATCAATAGCACCTACAAGATTCATATCGGATGCTTGTGCTACTGCTTTAACGACCTCACGACCCATTTTGCCGCCAGCACCAATAACAACGACTGGAATAGGAGATTGATTTGACATAGTTTTCAGTATGCTTCTTATATCATCTAATGAGTAGCTATTTTATCAGCTTGCTATATATCGAAGATTATAATTCCTACTCAATTAGACCAATACTTTAGGAACTTAGTTAATGTAGAGTGGGTCAATGCCTTAAACTCTCAGTTCCAACAACTGTATCTTTCACTATTAATTGGTTGAATGTGCATGCGCTTACCTGTTAAGCTAAAGACAAACTGACATTATAGAAAGTCAACTCAAAAGTAAAGTTCAGTAAAAACACAGAGGTATTGCAATTGTTCATTTCAGGTGTGTCTTCCTCTGTTTTAAATTCTTTTCAATTTTTCTGAATTTATGCTATGGACGTGGGAAATTGCCTCTGCTAAAATGATGCCTACTCTATTAGTGCTATCTATAATCGGTTGGAGAACTTTGCACAAAAAATACTGAAACAATCATATTAATGTGAAAAGATTAATGCCAGACCGTATATAGTGACTTACATTTTTCAGTAAATGAACAAGAAATTTGCCCTTACATTACTTTCCAGTCCCGTACTGTTTTCATCTGTCCTGTCATTGGTCATGATGACCCAGCCAGCTAGAGCAAGTGAAACAGTGAATTCTACAGGAACTCAAACTTCCTGTGTCAAAAATCCTCATGCACCAACTCCTAAGTTGGTCTGTATGAAGGTTAGCAAAGTTGCTCAGGCTCCATCTACTCGTTCTTCTGTAGAATTTGCTGCGTCTGGAGGAGAACAAAACCAACAGAACCCATCTGCTGAGTTTAACTTCACAGAGGAAGAAAGCGATACAGCAGTTGCTATGTTTGGCTGCGATTGTCCGGCATGTATCAATGCTGTCCGTCAAATGAGAGGTTTGCCTCCTGCTGTGTAGGTTGGAAAACGAACCATCATTTCTCAGTCGCGTCCCCATAAGTGACAGTTTAAAACCCCACTTCTCCAAGAAGTGGGGTTTTAAACTGCAAATCAAAACTAACGTTGCAAACGACTAGAGCCTACCAAGATTGTGCAATCCTAAGATAATACCAGCGCCTAAGATATGACCGAAGGCAGTTGTTGCTAACAGCCCAGGTATACCAAAACCACCAAAGAAATTAGATGCGGGTAGTTGGGGCTCTGCATTAGGGTATTTAATGCTGGATTTACCAAACGCGATCGCTGCAATGTTACTGATAATCATGATTATCCCAACAGTGGGACTCCATACCAAAGGTGTTGTAGCGACAGTAGCTAGTAAAGTAGACGTCAACACTTGGCTTTCTCCTTACTATTATTGATGAATGATTAAAACTCCCATGTGAATTAATTATCAAGAAAATCTATCCTAAGTTTGATTTTGCATAATTTTTTTACATTTATTGTCATTGCTTAATGTGAACATGGGTGATAAGTAGGAGCGTAACGCCTTACGCTCGTAAATGGTGAGTGGCGTCTCAGATAATCTAAACTCGATGTAATATCGCTCGTTATGTCTTGTCTCGTGTTATGTCCTCGACTCTCGATTCCTTACCGCCCAATCTTGCTAAAATCGTACAGCGCTTTCAAAGGTCTTCTGACCAAAAGCGTCGTTACGAGCAGCTCATTTGGTATGGTCAGAAACTGAGCGAACTTCCAGAATCTGATAAAATACCAGAAAACAAAGTCCCTGGATGCGTTTCTCAAGTGTACGTCACTGCCAAACAGGAAGACGGGAAAGTTGTCTTCCAAGGTGATTCTGATTCTCAATTAACAAAAGGCTTGGTAGGGCTTTTAATTGAAGGGTTAAATGGTCTCACTCCTAGTGAAATTGTGCAACTGACTCCAGATTTTATTCAAGAAACAGGTTTAAACGTTAGTTTGACACCTTCTCGTGCTAACGGATTTTACAATATTTTTAAAACAATGCAAAAAAAAGCGTTGGAGTGTTAGTTAATGGCTAATGGCTGATGGCTAATGGCTAATGGCTAATTGCTAATTGCTAATGGCTAATTGCTAATGGCTAATGGCTAATGGCTGATGGCTAATGGCTAATGGCTAATGGCTAATGGCTAATGGCTAATGGCTAATGGCTAATGGCTGATGGCTAATGGCTGATGGCTAATGGCTGATGGTGAGTCTAGAGCAAAGTAGGTGGGTTTCCCACCGGGACTGACGTATAGCCCTGTCGGTAGAGCTTTCCATCCCGTAGCGCCTCCGTAAGGAGATAAGGCTAATGGTAGTTGTTAGTAGAAGAAAAAATTAGCAATTAGCAATTAGCAATTAGCAATTAGCAATTAGCAATTAGCAATTAGCAATTAACAAAGGTAAAATTATGTCAACCAATGTGTTATCTGCGTCTACTAATAGTGAAATCGGTGGAGTTGTTCGAGAATTTACTTGGCAGTGGGAAAATCAACAAATTCGTGTGGTTTATGAAAGTTTGGGTACAGGTTCTCCACTCCTACTGCTTCCAGCTTTTAGCACTGTTTCTATGCGCTCGGAAATGGGGGAAATCGGTAAACTGCTGTCTCCCTATTTTCAAGTGACTGCTGTCGATTGGCCCGGTTTTGGTCAATCTTCACGACTTCCAGTTGATTACCAACCCGCTTTATATCAGCAGTTTTTATACGATTTCGTGACTTCTGTATTTAATAAGCCAGTCACAATTATTGCAGCCGGTCACAGTACAGCTTATGTTCTTCAAGTTGCAAACAAAATACCGACAGCATTCTCACGGATTGTCTTGGTAGCTCCAACTTGGCGCGGTCCCTTACCTACCATGGGTGTCAACAGCCAAGTGGCTGGAATCTTTCGAGGAATGGTGCGATCGCCCATCATCGGACAACTTCTTTATAAGCTCAACACTGTTCCATCTTTCTTGAGTTTGATGTACCGTCGCCATGTCTATGTGGATGAAGCAAAACTTACACCAAGCTTCATTCAGTACAAATGGAACAATACTCAACGACCGGGAGCAAGATTTGCACCAGCTGCGTTTGTGACTGGTAATCTCGACGCAGTGAATAACCAAGATGATTTTTTGACGCTGGCGAAGAATCTGTCTGTTCCCTTGATGGTTGTTATTGGAGAATCTAGCCCATCCAAATCCCGTGCTGAGATGAATGCTTTGGCTGAGTTACCGGGAGTGCAATCGACTGTTTTACCGGGTTCTTTGGGTATGCATGAGGAATATCCGTCTGCGATTGTAGAAGCAATTCGGGATTTTTTATTGTTGAATTACAACTAATGTGTTATTGACGACTATCGCACAGGTTGCGATCGCCTTCTTTTATTTCCGAATTCGTCTGTAAATAATCTCGTATGCGATCGCAACCGTAAGCCAGTGCATCTAGATTGAGAATCTTTGATAGATGCCATAAAATCAGCGTGTTGTCTTCGCCGACTGAAGCCAGCAAAGTACCGTCACGACTGAGCGCAATTCCCCTCACTGTTGAACTATGTCCTTTAAGGGTCGTTACTTCCCGACCGTTAAGCTGCCAAAGTTTAACAGTGCTGTCTACACTTGCAGAAGCAACGATCTGACCGTTGGGACTAAAAGCAACTCCCCAAACTGCACCATGATGACCCTTAAAAGTTCGCAGCAAAGTGCCATCAATTTTCCAGAGCTTAATTGTGTTGTCTCCACCGCCAGATGCGATCGTTTGACCGTCGGGGCTAAATGCTACTCTCCATACAGAAGTATCATCATGACTTTGAAGAGTTGTGAGTAACTTACCATCAAGATTCCACAGTCTCACCTTACCGTCACCACCAGCAGAAGCAACCATCCGACTATCTGGGCTAAACGCAACTTGCCAAACACCACCTTCATTCCCTGTTAAAGTGTTTAGCAAACTCCCATTAGGGTTCCAGAGCTTAACGGTATTATCTTGACTTCCTGAAGCTAAAGTTCGACCATCAGGACTAAAGGCAACTGTCAATATCAATGCATCATGACCGGGGAAAGTCTTTAGCAGAGTTCCGTCTTGTCTCCAAAGTTGCAAGTTCTTGTCGCCATTGGCAAATACAATTGACTTGCGATCTGGATTGAAAGCAAGTGAAAAAATCCCAGAAGTTTGTTTTGATTTTAAGAACTTGTTGAGCAATTCACCACGACGATTCCAGAACTTAGCCGTGTGATCGAGACTCCCAGTCGCAATGATTTTGCTGTCAGAACTAATGTCTACTGCCCAAATTGCCGTTCTGTCAGCAACGACAGTTGTTTGGAATGGGTTCTGGCTCTGCCAAAGTTTGACAGTGTTTTCTGACCCTGCAGAAGCCAGAAAACTACCATCTTTGCTCCAGCTGACGCCCCAGACTGAGGCCGTGTGTCCTCTAAGAGTGTTTAGCTCTGTGCCGTCAATACTCCATATTTTTAATGTTTTGTCAATACTTGAGGAAGCCAATCGCCGACCATCTGGACTAAACGCAATATCCTGTACCGCAGCATTATGACCTTTGAGAGTTCTGATGGGGGTACCATCTCGTCTCCAAAGCCTAATTGTTTGGTCGCCACTTGCAGAAGCGATTGTTTGACCGTCGGAGCTAAAAGCCACAGATTCTACGACAGCACGATGACCTTGGAGCGTTTTGAATAAGGTTCCATCTGTTTTCCATAACTTCACTGTCATGTCGAAACTTGTAGAGGCAAGAGTTTGGCCGTCTGGGCTAAATGCGACTCTCCACACTCCTGCAGTATGACCCCGGAAAGTTTTGAGTAAAGTACCGTCTCGCTTCCATAGTTTTACTGTTCTATCCATACCACCTGATGCAAGAGTTTGACCGTCCGGACTAAAGGCAATTCCCCACACTCCAGCATTATGAGCTTGAAACGTTTTGATCAAAGTCCCATCTCTGTGCCAAAGTTTTATTGTTTGATCGTCGCTTGCAGAAGCAATTGTTGTTCCATCAGAGCTAAAATCTATACTCCTTATAGGAGCTTTATGACCTCTAAGAGTTGCAACTTCTTTACCATCCCGCTGCCAAAGTTTAACTGTTTTATCGACACTTGCTGAGGCAATTTGAGAACTATCAGGACTAATTTCCACTGCTAAAACAG
This sequence comes from Tolypothrix bouteillei VB521301, assembly GCF_000760695.4. Classification (GTDB taxonomy): domain Bacteria; phylum Cyanobacteriota; class Cyanobacteriia; order Cyanobacteriales; family Nostocaceae; genus Scytonema; species Scytonema bouteillei_A. Next base: position 5,385,971 of record NZ_JHEG04000001.1, read on the forward strand.
CGGCTGTATGCCCTGATAAGTTGTTATGCTCTTCTTCTCCATAAACAGCTTGCTGCAAAATAGCATTGACGTCCTGCTCTATATTTGCATCTACTTTCCCCAGTTTTTGAAGTCTTCGTTTGGCTTTGATTGCGTCTACAAGTGCATCTAACCTGCGATAAGAAGCAAAAAGCCCTTCCGATGAAGAGATTAAGGCTTGAATTTCGCTCAGTCTTGCTTGACGTTCGCTCACAGTTGCTTTGCGGTATTGAAAAAATATTCCCAGCCCCAACGCGCTAGAAACAATTAATCCACTCCCCACAGCAATCAAAAAAAATCTTTGCAGTCTGGCACTTTTTTTCTGTGCAGCCAGTCTGGCTTCTACTTCTTGCAGTCGTTCTGTTTCTAATGCTCGTTGTATTTCTTTTCTCTCATATTCCACAGAAGCAGTGATGAACTGATAATCAAGTTCTTGCAAACTTTTGCCCTGTACCCAAACTTGAGCATCAATCAATGCTTGTCCGCGTAACAGCCGCGAAGAATCTGCTTGCTTTGAGGCAATCCAAGCATCGAACATCTGAGAGTAGGGACGTAGCTCGCCAAGCTGTTTTTCTACCCACTGGAGGTTAAAAATTTCCTCATAAATCCGATTTTTGACTTGCAATATACCTTGACTTTTGATAATTAACCCGCTTAACAGGAGTTCAATTTGTTCGCGACTGTCATCTGCAGGAATTTTTATTCCTTGTAAAACTTGCTGATAAATGCTCAGCAACTTGCCAGCAGAACGTTCGTTCCTAAGAATGCGATCGCGGAGCGTCCGTAAATGCTCTGGTTCGTCTTGAGATTCCCACTTATTAATGATGCGAGAACGAACAATATTTTCTACCCAAGATGCTTCATCTATGGCTGCTTTTTCTTTTTGAACAAGTTTTCCTTGCGATGTTTCAGCTACTAATTGGCAAACTTTTTGAGTTAGAAATGGTTGTCCTGAAGTCCAATTTAGTATTTCTTGAAGAACTAGAGTGGGATGTTCAACTCGTTCTGTTAATCCTTGTGTCAAAGGAATTGCTTCTTCTAAAGTAAAACCATATAACTCAATAGCTCTACCAATGTTAAAAGGAGTTCTATTGCGATCGCGAATTAAGTCAGAGGGAGTTGCCACTCCAAAGAGTGCAAATGTAATGCGGTTATATTCTGAATCAATCGCTCTTTGATTGTAGCAGTAGCGAATCAAGGCAAAAAAATCATCAATTGGGAAACTTAAACTGAGAACGCTATCAATTTCATCAATAAAAATACATAATTTTTCCTTAGGAAATTGCTTCAATAATAATTCTTCGATAAAATCGCTCAATTTTTGTAACAAAGGAATATCATCCTGTTCTTGCCACCAAGTTTTTAAATTTAGTTTTTCCATACAACCAAATCCCCGCCACAAATCTCCAATGATACCTTTGTACCACTGCAAAGGAGTTATTTGTTCGCTACCAATACGGTTCATATCAATAGTTGTACAGCGATATCCTTCTTCTTCTAGATTGTGTTTTGCTCTCACAAGCAACGATGATTTACCCATTTGACGGGTATTAAAGACATAACAAAATTCTCCTGCTTTTAATGCTGTATAAAGTTTTTCATCTGCATCACGTACAACATAACTTGGAGCATCATTGTACAAGCTCCCACCGACTTGGTATTGGCTTAGCATGGAGAATTTGTTTTGATTAATTTTGTAATAATTGATTCTTAAAATATAGCCGATATAGTTCACAACTAGGTGTCACTGAATCACCATTGATATTGACTAACCCAAGACTATCTAGTTTATAAGTTATCAAGGAAGTTAATTTAACAGATTCTTCTACTGCAATCACCTGTTGAAAAGCTTGTTCTAATACGGAATCAAATTTTAATACAGATAGCAGCCTGCGTAAATGACTGCTATAAATACCTGATTCTGTCGGGGCTTCTCGTAAAACTTGTTTCAGTGTCAAATCACCGCGACAAAGGTAATAGAAAGCAAGTCGTAATAAGTAAGGATGACCTCCTACAAGCTCCATCAGTTGTTTGGTTTGGGTACTACTCCAACTGAGTTGGTGACGTTGCGCTAATGCAGACACTTGCTCGGATGTAAATTGTGGTAATTTAAGCGGTAAACCTACATTAAACGGAGATTGATTGAGATGAAGTGGAATATAAATTTCTGTAGAATAAGCAAGAACTAAACGAAGTTTTTGCCAAATTTTTATAACCTTAGCTTGCTCGTACCAAGAGCGTAGCAATGATAAAAAATCTTCTGCGATATCGGGGTATTCAAAGAGTATATTGACTTCATTTAATCCTAAAACGAGAGGCGTCTGCATTTGTTTTAAGAGGTGTCCTTGAAAATAAATAGTACAGCTTACTTTACTGCCCATATCTTCATCCCAATAATCATCCAGTTGGGGGTCTAGCATTAATTGTCTGCTAACATTCATGCTAAACCAACGAAAAAATTTATCTGAGTTGGCTAGCACAGATTTATCCGCTTGCTGAAAGTCAATATTGACGGTACGGTATTCCTGCAATTCACTATAAGAAAAAATCTTCAACATTAAAGATGTTTTTCCCATTTTCCAAGGAGCTTTAATACAAATAATACTGCCTGGTTTCGTCACTTCCTCACAAGCAAGTTCCTCAATGGGAGGACGTACCACATAAAACGGAGAGTCCGCACTAACGGGAGCACCTGGAAATTCCAGTAAAGGAGGAGTACTTTGACTGCGGTGTTGTCCGATAAATTGTTGTTGGGTTTTCGTGAGTTGGCGCGACTCAAATAACAACCGTAAGTTATTTTTATTTATCGGTTCTTTCCAGTAATCGCTCAAGACAGACCACAAGTCGGAAGCCGTGCGACCGAGGTATTCTTTGACGTAATTCGTTTCCTCTGCCATGCTGGCATAAGTTTTCCCTTCCCACGAATAACGCAATACCAATTCTTGTAATGGTGTTAAACTGTCGGGAAGACTGACTTTGAGTAGGTCTACGAGTTCATCCACATTCATTTGTGTAGCTCTATTTTTACCTTATTTTGAGAATCGTATTCAATGGGAGTTGTCATGGCTGTTATCACAAAAGTAACTTTTTTTATTTGCGCGAGTCGTTTTCTCCCAAAAGAGGTTAATTTAGGTACTTGACAGAATCACTTTTACGTGAAGCTCCGATTATAATTAAGTTTTAGCAGTTGTGTTAGTTATATTCAAGATAAGAACAATACATTTTTAGTCTAAAAGTATACAATTTTTTTCTTGGATTTGAAAAATTTTGGAAAGAAAAATAACTTTTTTGATACGGAGTAGAACTCGAAAGAGACGTCCAATCTAAAAATCAAGCTACTGTCTTTACTTCCGGTCACTGATATAAAGTCATATGCTGGAGTAGAAACCATAAGTGTTCTTATATGAAAGTAAAGGGAAAATATTAAGCAATAACACTTAAATTTTTTCGAGAAATTTACCCCTTTCATGATGACATCAAGAAGTGGTTGCAAACACCCCGCTAATTTTCTCTATGCTTGAGATGATTTCTGGAAATTACGAACTACCCTTGGTAACGCTGTCATTTGTGATGGCTGCGATCGCTTCCTATACAGCGCTAGAGTTAGCCTGTCGAGTGACTCCTTCTTCACCATCGAAATCTCGATGGATTTGGAGCATTGGTGGTGCTATAGCAATGGGAACGGGTATTTGGTCAATGCATTTCATTGCTATGTTAGCCTTCCACCTACCCCTTCCCATCTCTTATGACATCAAAATGACAATAATATCTTGGATAGATGCGATTATGGCTTCCGAGATAGCAATGCTTTTATTGAGTCAATCGCAACTTAGCCTGCGGATACTGCTTGGCGGTAGTACCGTTATGGGATTAGCCATTGCGTCCATGCACTACTTGGGAATGGTAGGGATGAAAGTTTCAGGAGCAACAATGCATTACAACCCATGGCTTGTTGCTTTATCAGTAGGAATTGCGATCGCTGCGTCAGGTGCTTCACTATGGCTGGCTTTTCGCTTCCGCAACCCAAGCAAAACTGGTTTGAATCGGTTGAAATTCAGTAGTGCGCTGGTTATGGGGATTGCTATTAGCAGTATGCACTACACTGGGATGTGGGCAACTCATTTTATCCAGGTACCGGAATTATTGCTAGCGATCCCCGAGCCATCGTCCAATGTTGGGTTAGCAATTCAAATCGGTATTGGATCTTTTCTGATTCTGATGACTGCTTTACTGACTTCATTCTTTGACAGTCGGTATGCTGCTCAACTCGTTTGGCAAAAAGCTTTACAAGAAAGTGCTGAACGGGAAAAAGCCTTAACGAAAGCCATTCTGAGAATGCGACAAACATTAGATATTCAGTCTATCTTTAACACAACAACATCAGAATTAAGAGAGGTTATAAATTGCGATCGCGTGGTTATATATCGCTTTCATTCTGACTGGAGTGGAGAATTTGTTGCTGAATCTGTTGGTGATGGATGGAGGTCTCTATCAAAGGAACAAATTAACAATTCCAAACTGCAAGATAATGCTCTTTTAGATAAACGTTGTATTCTCAAGAATGTGGTCGGCGAACCAGACAGTTTCTTTGAAAGTTCTTTTGTTATAAAAGACACTTATCTACAACAGACTCAAGGTGGTGGTTTTGAGGGAGGAACGACCTATCGGGTTGTAGATAATATTTATAATGCTGGGTTTAATGATTGTTATATTAATTTTTTAGAACAACTTCAAGCTAAAGCATATATTATTGTACCAATTTTTTCCAATCGGAAACTTTGGGGATTGTTAGCGACTTATCAAAATTTCCAACCGCGTCAGTGGAAAGATGTAGAAATCAATATTGTTGCACAAATTAGCAATCAGCTAGGAGTGGCTCTAGAGCATTCCGAACTTTTAGAACAGACAAAGAATCAGTCCATAATATTGCAACAAGAAATTCAAGAAAGATTGCAAGCGGAAGCTTTACTCAAGCAACAAAAGCAAGAACTAGAAAAAGCGTTAAGCAATCTCAAACAAGCAGAAGCTCAATTGATTCAGAATGAAAAGATGGTAGCACTAGGACAACTAGTTGCAGGTATTGCTCATGAAATTAACAATCCTATAGGATTTATTTTCGGCAATCTTGAATATACCAATCAATACTTACAAGACTTGCTTCATTTGATTCGACTTTATCATCAAGAGTATCCTCATTCTATATATAAATTCAATGAAATTTTTAAAGAATTAGACTTAGATTTAGTCAGCCAAGACCTAGAAAGCAGCATGATTTCCATGCAAAGAGGCGTTCAACGAATTTGGCAACTCGTTCTTTCTCTCCGCAATTTTTCCAGACTAGATGAATCAAAAATTAAACCTGTCAATATTCATGAAGGTATCGATAGCACTTTATTACTGTTGCAACATCGTCTTAGAGCAACAACATTTCGCCCTGAAATAACAGTCCTAGCAAAGTACGGGCAATTGCCGTTTGTAACCTGCTATCCCAGCCTGCTCAATCAAGTCTTTATGCATTTGTTAAACAACGCCATAGATGCTCTAGACGAACGAAGCAACAAAGAAGATTTTCTGCCCAAAATTTGTATTTACACGGAAATTACAGAGACTCACACTGTCAAGATTCGCATTGTGGATAATGGTTGTGGAATTTCCGATGCAGTAAAGTCTCGTTTGTTCGATCCATTTTTTACTAGCAAGGCAGTAGGTAAAGGGATGGGTTTGGGCTTAGCAATTAGCTATCAAATTATTGTGCAACAGCACCAAGGTAAGCTAACTTATTATTCGGTACCCCGGCAAAGAACAGAGTTTGTCATTGAAATTCCACTACATTGTGCGGGAGTTAACGCAGGGACACAATGTCTCGTACCCGTACAGGGTTAGTTACTGGTTATTAGTTATTAAAGTAATACCAAAGAGAGCAGAAAGTACTTGCTTAAGATCGCCGGGAACGGCATATGTATTTATATCTTTATAAACTATTTTTTCTTGGCGTTGGAAAATTCCAAACTTCCAAGTATCTCCTGTTGTGACAGTTCCATAAAGCATTGGAACTGTCGAGTCAGTCCATCGATCCAGAGCAATTAATTCCACTGCTAGCTGGGTAAAACCCCTAGCTAAATCAGCATTTTTAGCTTCGATGACTAATAAATTTTGCCCAGTAGGAATAAAATAATCAAAGCTACCTTTGAGCCAATTGCTTACCCAAATGAAATATTCAATTTTGAGTGGTGCTTGAATAAACTTACAAACAGTCTTGAGAATTGGAAAGATTAACGCTTCGCGTCGATCCATTTCTGAAGTAGGATCTACTAAGGTCAAATTTTCTTGCAGTTCTACTCTCAATGGTTCTAAATCGATTGGTAATTGTTGTGGCAGTTGAAGATCCGTATTATTCAAGCGAACACTAAATTCAGTGAGAATGTCAGCACTATCATAGGCTAATTCAGCATATTTGCTAAAAGTATAGCTCTCGGATGGATCGAGAATCCTGGCTTTGGTCATGTTACAGGTGGTGCTAAATCACAATTAATTGTAGTAGATAATTAAGTAGGATTGCTTAGAAGTAGTTTTTTAGCAAGCCATACCCACAATCTATTTTCATGTAGTACCTGCACGTAATTAGTATCTACTTGATTGACTCTAGCAAAGATGCTCGGCTGTCTTAATACAATTACCCATATTAAAGTAATAACTTTGTAGAGAAGACCTAACCATCGGTGGTAAACTATAAGTGCAATTAGGTTGAGGTCAGAAGCAGCATGACCTTCTTTAACTTGCTGACGGGAAAATTCTGGTAAGACGATGGACAATCGATCGCTGTGCTGCTGAAGTAACGAGTCAAGTGCAACTGCATCTGCAACAGCCGCAGTACAACCTTGTCCTAAAATACTAAACATTCCATGTGCAGCATCTCCAATTAGGACTGCGCTACCTTCTAGATCGTGATAGCAGGAACACTGACTCCAGTATTCATTTCCTGGCTGGGCTGCCAAGAATGTCTCAGCTTCATTGCTATCGAGTTTGAATGCAGGCAAGTTCTTTGGAGACATTTGTTGTAATAACTGCTGCAATTCTTCTACTGTTGACACTCCACATGGATTGTTGGTGTCGCTACTACCTACTGGTTGCCAGAATATTAGTGCATTGAAACTACTTTCTTTTTGCGGTAACAAAGCACCAAAAATTAGACCAAACTGAGGGCTGTGCTTTTGAAGTCGAATGATGCGGGACGGATGTTGTTGTAGTTCTGGTTGTACGGGTATTTGCAGCACTTTCCAGACGTGCGGTCGTTGCTGCTGTTGAAAATTATTTTTGTCTGGTTTTGAAACCATCATGGCACTTCTGATGGTTGAGTAAATTCCATCCGCCCCGATTAAGAGATCGTATGGCACTTTTTCAGAACCAGTGTCTCCGTCAATGATAATCTCGCGATGTGTAAGATCGACATTTACTACTGGAGTGTTAAAGTTTATCCATAGCCGTGAGTTTTCATTGGACTCGCGCTCGCCATAAAGAGTCAGTAGCGATCGCAATAGTAACGCACACAACTGACGACGCGGAATCAAGATCAATCCACTAGGAAAGTTTATGCCTTGAGAGACTAATTGTTCCTCCAAACCATCAATACTTTTGAACCAATTTTGGATTCTTGCACCCAATCCTAAACCAAATTCTTTGCTATCGCAGTACTCTAAATCAATGGGATTTTTGTTAGATTCGTAAATTTTTACTTTGTAGCTTGGATTTCGGGCTAGCAATCTATGTGCTAAAAATAAACCAGTCGGTCCCGCACCAACAATGATTACATTCATAATACAAGTTAGGTTTGGAAGAAATGTCAGATCTATATTATGCGAGAGACAAACAGTTTATTGAAGCCAAATCTGTGGCTATCTTCTTCCATGTCAAACCTGCATCGTTTGAGAAGAAAATCTGACCATCACTCGTTCCAAATGCAGCGAAATTTTCTAAAGTGGCAACAGTTCCCGTGTTAATGTTACTTGAAAACCACTCTGGCAGACCGCGATCGCATTTCTCAAAGGCTCCCGAGCGATCGAGCGGACGGCGATAGATGGCTGCTTTATTAGTACGGGGACCTGTGGAAGCAGTCATCAAGATGGTATCCTTGCAAACTGCTATGGCTCGCGAATACACAGCATGCAGATTTGCGCGATCGAAGCTCCAAGTATCTCCTCGATCTTGACTGACTGCTAATCCCTCAGCTGTGGCTGCCAGTACTAGTTCTGGACGATTTGGAACAGTTCGGACTTCGTGAACATCAGCATGAAAGTCGATGGTAGGTTGCCAAGACTTTCCTCCATCACGAGAGCGCAAAATACCGCCAACGTGTACGTTGACATAGATTTCTCCAGATTGACTCACTGCAAAAGACCGCACATCAGGAGGATCGCCCCACGGCGTATACCACTCTGAGCGTCCCTCAACATCTTGAAAGCAATTGAAGCGATGCATATTTCCATCTGTAATGCGGATGAGACAGGCTCCAGATGTTCCAACCAAAACTTCACCTTCAAGCGGCAGAATACAGTTCAGTTGTAGATCGTTAACTGAGGCGACTTGATGCCACTGGCTGTTAGAATTGCGATGCCAGACTGAGTTGTGATTCGCGATTGTCCACAATCCATCTTGGCTTAAAGCAAGATCTGTGATGGAATTCCCTTCAAGTTCAATATGCTGCTCGGAATCAAGAAATAGCAAACCCTTAGATGTTCCTGCTACGATTTGGGGCTTGTGCATCACCCGTTCGACATTAGCAAAGTCTGTATCGGCTTGTTGGCGATCGATGGGTTCCATTAGTTGCCGTGTTGTATCGTTCATAATTTGAACCTCTTTTATCAATGCTGCCACTATGGTTAGCATTTATCCTTGCTAATTAGCTATATCCCGCAACATTGGTTACATCTCTAATATAGCAGTCCTATTTAGGTTGCAATTGAAATATCAATCAGGCTTGCGGTAGAGGCAGATGATTCGACAGAATTGATATTTTAGTATTGTGAAACCTTATTTTTATTTTTTTGCAACTTTCAAAAAGTTGTGGATAAATAGTTGTATAAAGGAGTTCAGCAATGAGTACTGAAAATAGAGTGGAAGCAACCGCTAAAAACATCGAAGGCAAAATCCAAGAAGCAGTTGGTGAAGTAACTGGCAATCCTAAAGATAAAGCAGAAGGTCAGGCAAAACAGAGAGAAGCTGCAGTTGAGCATACTGTAGAAAACATCAAAGACGAAAAAAAGGAAGCCATAGATAGATCTTATTAGTCTCAGATAAGAATTTTTGTAGGTTGGGTTGAGGAACGAAACCCAACGTATATATATATGTTGAGTTTTCCCACGGTAAGCTCAACATATATATTTTTGTATTTTCATACATCCTTAAAGTAAATCAGTGGCTGTTATAACCAGTGAAATCGATTTTCTCAACATCTTTCTAGAAAACTTCTTATTCTTCGCGATCGCAACGTCATTTTTTCTAGTAACAGGCTGGGCGTGGAGAAATACAAAACCCTATGATTTACCAAAACCATTGCCAAATTGGTTTAGGATTTGGTTTTTGACAATGCAAATTGGAGGTATAATCCTGCCACTAGTTGGGCTTGTGTGGGTTATTTGGCAAGGCTATTTTAGTGCAGCGATCGTACTAATCTCTTACTTTTTCATGCTAGGGTTGCAAATCCTTTCTGAAAGCCTATCACTGAGATGGTTTCATTCATTCGTATTTGTCATGATACCCTACCTGTACTTGCCTTACCGTGTCTGGCAGTTATATCAGGGATTGATGCTTCTCAACCCCGTGAGTGATTTGGCATGGATTCGGAATCTGCTATTCATAGAGATTGTCTTATGGACTGGAAACTACGCTCTCGATTTGTCACAACTACCTAGACTTGTTCGTTGGGAGGTACGAGAAGAGATCGTATCTCGTTAAGTAGATAAGTTATTACAAACTTGTGCATATACTTCAGTTAGTTGGTAAAGGAAAAATACGATGAAACCTAATCTTGTTCTATTGTGGGTAACGCTATCGTTCGTAGTTGTGGGAGCCATAACCTTGCTTCTTCAACCTGTGATTGATTTTCAGTGACATCTCCTACACTTACTGAGAAGCAGTAAGTGTAGGCTTCCAAGACAATCCGGCTATTGCTTAGGAGACTCTTGGCTTTAAGAACGGTATGCCCATCCGCCCTTTTCTTTATATTAATCGCAGCATTACGATCCCTATCCAAGCTGCATGAGCAATGAGGACAACTATGCCATCTCTCATGCAGTTTTTTAGGAACTTTAGCCCCACAATTAGAACAATCTTGAGATGTGTTTTTTGGGTTAACAGCTATCACAAGCAAACCAGCATTTTCGGCTTTATTTGCAAGAATTGATAAAAAGCTTGACCACCCAGCATCATGAACTGACTTTGCTAGACTGGACTTTGAAAGTCCTTTGATATTTAAATCTTCATGGACTATGACATCATACTTTTTGAGTAAATGATTAGCAGTTTTGAAATGAAAATCCCGACGTTTATCAGCAACTTTTTTATGTTGCTTACCTAGTTGCTTAACTGCTTTTTGTCTCCCTTTACTGCCCTTTTTACGTCTAGATACTCGCTTGGTGACTACTCTTAATCGTTTTTGTGCTTTCCTATAATGTTTTGGAATAGCAACAGCTTCACCTTCAGAGGTTGTCAAAAACTCCTTCAATCCCAGGTCAATGCCAGTAATCGATTCGGGATTAATGTCAGGTTTAACAGTAGGAACTGTAGGGTCTTCTAGACTTAAAGTGATGTAGTATCCATCTGCTTTTTTGGTGACAGAGGCAGTTTTAATTTTGAAACCAGTAGGCAGTTGACGATGCAAAACAACTTTTATTAACCCCAATTTTGGGAGATTAATCAAGTCATCCTGCAAGCAGTCTTCTTTCATCTGAGGATAAGTAAAGGTTTTGTATCTACTTCTAGATTTAAACCTTGGTTTACCACTTTTTTTACCATTGCTATCGCCTTTAAGAAAACGGTCAAAAGTTACCTTAACTCGTTTAACTACATCTTGTAACACTTGTGAATAAATATCACCGTAGTGGGGATGAGTTTTCTTAAGCTCAGGCAATGTTTTCTTTTGAGAGTAATAGTCAGGATTATCTCTTAATTCAGGTAGGTGACAAACTAGTGGGCAAGCATTAACAGGACTACGGTTTTGTTCATACCAATGAAATCTATCTGCCAACAAATAGTTATACTGAGCGCATAACATAGATAGCCATCTATCTATCTCTACAACTTGGACTTTTGTTGGACGTAGTTTGTACTGGTATGCAGACCTCATTTTTTAATTCTCAACACCAGATAGACTTTATCATAAAAGTGTATACGTTGTTTACCCATTATGAAAGATTCTAGATTAAGTGTCAGGATGTCAAAACGTAGATTAAACAAGCTGAGGCAGTATGCAGCAGATAAGGATAAAACAGTGACACAAATAATAGAGGATTGGATCGATAAGTTGCCAAGCCCCAAAACTGGTGATTCCTCATTGACCCCCTGCCCTGTCAAGGAATAGCGGATTGAATTGGTTGTGGGTCAATTCGTCATCACCCCGACATTCATCCCACACTGCCTTCGGTCAGATGTGGGATGAATGTCGGTTTTAGTTAAGGGACTTCCAAATCAAAAAATGTCCAATTTTCTCTTATAGTTAGTGCAGGCTAGAAGCCTGCAATTAGTATAGGACGGGCGAGAACACCCATCCCACACTTTAGAGTTATCAACTCGTCAAATCTTCAACCAAATAGATTAAATCCCGATACAGCTAAAGCACCAGCCACTGCTGAAGCCGCTAGAGAGATGCTAGCTGTGTTAAACAACCACCAAGCTGCACCTGCAACAACTTTTTTGGTTTCCACTGCTTGCTTTTTAGCTTGCTCTTTGATTGCGTCTAACCGTTTTTGAGTTTCTTGTTGAATGCGTTCGGCTTGATTTAATACGCTATCCCGTGCGGCTTCGATGCGGTTAACAATCTGGTTGGCTTGTTCTTCTGAAATATCTTCGCGAGAACTAATGAGAGCAACTAAAGTATCGCGATCAAATTGTGAAAGGCGATCGCGTATAGCCTCAAACCCTTCTTGTGGAGAGTCGAATAATTTGGCAAAGTCTTGTTGTATGCTGTCATAATTCAGTTCGGGACAGTTCAGTGAATTGAGATAGTTGCGAACTTTCTCAAAAACTCCATCAACGATCGATTGCACTCTTTTCTGGACTTGCTGATACTGTTCGACAATCGAGTCACGAACGGATTCTATGCGATCGACGATTTTGTTCGCTTCTTCAGGGGAGATATCCTCGCGTTGGGACAGTAAGCTGACAAGTGTAGAGCGATCGAATTTAGAAATGCGTTCTCCTAAAGAAGAGACTCCCGCACGAGGAGAAGATAGCAACAGTTGCAAATCTCGTTTGATAGCTTCTGGATTCAGTTCTTCTTTATTAGTGTTACGCAAATAGTTCTCTAAATTTGCTTCAAACTCTACAACTCCTTGTGTTGCACGGTTTGTCAAGCGTCTAGGTGCTTTAACAATGTTGTCAATGCCTTGTTGTACTGAGTCAATAGCATGATTAATTTGTTCTTCAGTCAAATCTTGACGCTGACTGAGTAACTTCACTAAAGTATCGCGATCGAATTGTGATAATCTTGCCCTAAGAGCAGAGATACCTACTTCCGGATTGTCTAGCAATGTTTTCAAGTCGCGTTTGATGCCTTCAGGGTTGAGTTCTTCTTTGTGAGTATTTCGCAAATAATCTTCTACTCTTTGTCTGAATTCGTCGGCTTTAGCCTTCGCTTGCTCTTGCAGTTCGCCAGCGCGATTTAAAAGATTATCGCGAGTCTGTTCAAATTGACTGACAATATTATTCGCTTCTTCTTCGTTCAAATCGGAGCGTACTGCTAAGAAACTTACTAAGGTATCGCGATCGATTTGTGAAAATTGCTCTTTCACATCCTCAAAACTACCTTTCGGATCTTCTAGTAGCTTTGTTAAGTTTTGCCCAATTCGTTCTGGTTTGAGTTCTTCTTTGTTAGTCGATCGCAAATAATCTTCTAAACGGGTGCGGACATTTTGCGGTTGTTCTCGTGCTTCCGCCTGCTTGACAGTTTCTAAAACCTCGTTTTTGGTGCTTTGAAGTAATTCACTAATTTCCTTAATCCTTACTTCGCTCAAATCTCCCCGCTGTTGCAATAAGTTGGTGAGATACTCTTGGTTGAGTTCTTCCAATTGTCGTCTTACACTTGAAGGATTTGCATCGCGATCGTAGATAACTTCTTTGAATTCATCTTGAATGGTAATGCGATTGAAATGCCAGGGAAAGGAATTCAGTATGTATTCTTCTACATCTGCTTTAATTGTATTATTTACAGATGCAGGTAATCTTTCAGCTACAGCACCGCCAAGTTTTTCAGCTTGGTGAGTCGCTTGGTCTTTAAGTTGTTGCAACTGTTGTGTGATTTTCTCTACATCTACATCCCGAACTTTTTCTCTCATCTGTTGTAGTTGTTGACTGACTTGTTCTACATCCAATTGAGACAAGTCTACTTGTTTTAACACAGCAGGTAAAGTGACACCTAAGCCAACTTCTAGAGCTTGTTTGACTATTCCATTGCTTTGTTTGCCATTTCCACCTCCAACTGTTGCCAATTGCTGAACTTTCTCTCCTAAACGTTCGGATTGTAGTTCTTCCGGTGTTGCTTGTTGAATTAAACGAATGACTTGTTCTGTAGGATTTTGCCTAGCCAAAACTTGGTTCCAAGCATTTTGTAATTGGTCGGCGATACGATTAACATCTTCTTTGGAAAAGTCTGTACGACTGCTAATTAAATCGACGAATGTTTGACGATTTATATTTTTCAGTAGGTCGCTATCAGCAAGCGATCGCAAATCTGCATCCTTTAGTAGCTTGTCAAATTGCGATCGAATTTCTTTAACATCTAGTTTTGACGGTTGTATAGAAGTTAAAGAATTTTGCAATGTATTTCTAATAGTATCGGTGTTAAGTCCCGATACAAGCTCGCGACGAACAACAGCACTAATTTCTTCTGCAGTGGAAACTATTTGATTTTTAGCAGCATTTGCACCTAAAGCAGCAGTGGCTGTACCCATTATTCCTTGTAAGCCAGATGTGACAGTGCTCGCAACAGAGCCAATTAAAGAACCTACTGCTTTTGAACCAAGCCACATAATGAGTGAGAAATAAGCAGACCAGATGACGACACCAATAATCGCTCCCAAGGACGCACTTTCAATTAGGCTGAGTTTCACTGCTAAAAAACAGGCGCTAAATAATGCGATAGTTGCGGTTGCGATCGCCCAAAGACCAACAGATGTTTCAATTTTACGAATTGTACTACCTGAGGTTCCTGACTCATCATCGGTATAAGAATCAGTTCCCAAAGATGAAATTCCCACCGCTACTGAAAAGTTAGTTAACAGAAGTTGGAAAGCAAATGCCATAAATACGCCTGCAAGCAATGCTACCAAAAATTTAGGGCCAGAAAAAGCAACTGATACTTCTTCTGGAGTTAATACTTCGTCAACTACGGGAATTTGTGCCAATCCTTGTAGATAGCAGGATTTAAATGCAATGAATGCACTTGCAAACATAGATATTGTCCTCAATTTAGTTTGATTAGATACTGCTGTACTCAGTCATTACGTACCTAAAGTACTTTCTCTTGAACTGGAACCCAATCTCTCTACAGTTCCAGTTTTAATGTGTTTGTTAACGATCTCCCAAAAATCAAATCTCAGCTTTGCTCCCTATTTGTAGGCTAGAAAATATTTCTCTGTAATTTATCTTCCTGAAGATTGACTTTAGTTATTTTTATGTCTGTGTGAGTGTAGAACCCTGACTTCTCTAAGAAATCAGGGTTCTAGTTGTAGTTTAATTATTTTAAATAATATTACGTTATGTTAATTAGGTAAATTATCAATGATGAGATAAACAAGCAGCAAGAATCGTTAGCATATAGTTGTTATCCATAGCAGATCGATGCGATTTTTGACGATTACCATCGCAGCTTAAATGTAGCAGTAAAATCTCCGCTAACTGGCACCTAAGCACCTTGAGCATGACCTTGTTGTTCTAAGCATACAGCACAGGCTTCAGCCAATGCGGCTCCAAATGAAGGGGTGATAGCAGGTAAGCCTTGCGATAAATCAGTCAGTACAAGTTCTAGAGGTTCGTTCAACATTATTCCCTTGGTTAGGATTTCCAAAGTTTTTACATTTTGTAATATAGTTCTATTGATTTCTACTCACCTACTTATTAAGTTCCAAACCATTAAAGAACTATAGCAGTCCTAAATCATTCGTGCGAATTTGAAATTATTGTGACCCCCTGTAGTTCCTCCAAGGCATCATACGGTGTACACAGTTCTCTAGAAAAGACATGAAACATCCTAAAAAAGGAGAATTGGAATTAAGTTCCCCCTTTTTTTAAGCCTTTTTTAAGGGGGTTTAGGGGGGATCGAAACCGCAAGAATACACTTTAGAAGACTTGTGTGTACACCGTAGCCAAGGCATCGGGGGGACGATGTTAGCAGGGAAGTGAATTTTCTAACAATTCATTTAAGATTGCTATAGGACAACGTAAATTCGATTAAAATCAAGCTCTAAAAATTGGCATAGACCTTGGGGAATTGGGGTTGATGTGAAATTGTAAGTTAAAATAGTAAGCGATCTTTATGCTTGAATCCTAATGAATATCAACATCGATATACCTGATAAGGTGCGCGTTTACGTTGAGGCACAAGTAATAGCTGGTGCTTACAAT
The DNA here is from genome assembly GCF_000760695.4 of Tolypothrix bouteillei VB521301. Taxonomy (GTDB): domain Bacteria; phylum Cyanobacteriota; class Cyanobacteriia; order Cyanobacteriales; family Nostocaceae; genus Scytonema; species Scytonema bouteillei_A. The sequence continues at coordinate 5,401,823 of NZ_JHEG04000001.1, forward strand.
AGCATTAGCGAATATTTTTTAGATTTAGTACAGCAAGACCAAAAACGCAAAGCACAAGAAAAGTTGGAAGCTCTTTTACTCGAAGGTATTGATTCTCCAGGACAGGAAGTCACACCAGAATATTGGCACTCTTTGCGTTCTATGGTTTTGGGTGAGAATAATATGGAGAACTCGAACGAAGCATGAGCTATCGGTTAGTTGTCAAAAATAAGGCAACGCAAGATTTGTGACAGTTGGCAAATTATATATTGCTCAATGGCAATGCGGATGTAGCTGTTAAATTTTTAAATGCTGCGGAAGTGACTTTTGAACAGTTGCTACAAACTCCTAAAATCGGAAAAGTGACCCAATTGGTGGTGTCGAGATTGGGCGAAATTAGACAATGGCGTATTAAAGATTTTAAGGATTATTTAATTTTCTATCGTATTCAAGATACTACCGTTGAGATTTTACGGGTATTTCATGGAGCAAGAGATTTAGCAGATGTACTTAGCGAGTTAGATGAAGAAATTTAACCCAAAATAACAACTTCATCTCTCTAGATTCCCAGTATCGGCTTGATTATGACACCAATACTATTTCTCGATTGTCAACCGTATTTCAAGTAAGTTCGCGATCGCACAATATGTGCTGCTTCATGGAAAAAATGAAACTAGAAGCGGTATTGGTTTTACTGTCAAGTGAAAGTTGAATCAGTGCCTTATGGGGATTTAACCACCGCGCTACACCACTGATATGCGTTCACATAGTGGCGGCTTCCGCATCGCTTAATTGATGGTATAAAAGCAAGCACAACCCCCGCTTCCCGGCACAACTGTTGCATCTGTGGTTCAAATTCCTCTGGTGGTAACACCGTCAACGTGCGAATTGAGCGTACCGCTTTTTCAAACTTTGATTTGCTGTACTTAGGACAGTCCAGTTTTTCTGCCTCTATTTCACCCAAACGCAACCAAGCAGTAATCGCACCAACATCACTTTGTTCAAAGCGGGTGCGACGAAAAGCAATTTCCATGCCTGCATAGTATTTCTGCCAATCTTCTGGCTCGACAACACCGAAAAATTGTAGTAACTTTTTTACCAAAGCTGGTTTATTCTTGGCGATTAAATGGCATTTGGAAATTACACCAAGGTTCATCAATTCTTTGACTGGTAACCGATCTAACTAAGATGTCCATCCCTTGAAGCGGTTTTCTTCTTCCTTCTTTGCCAAAGCAGCGCGATATTGGGCTTCATATCTGAGCCAGAATGCTGGTGTACTACCCAAAACTCGTTCTAGCTTCAGGGCTGTTTCTTCATTAATCGCTGCTTTGCCATTGATAAGCAAACTGATATGTTTCGTGGTGTAGCCCAAACGCTCTGCTAATTGTGCTTGCGTCCAATCGCGCTCCTCTAAATAGATCGGCAATGGTATCACCGGGAGGAGATACCCAATCGGGAGTGAATGTTCGGATTGTCTCAATCATGGTCATTTCCAATGAAAACAATACAAACAGCAGTAACTTTTGACCAATCAATGCTTCCATGTCAGGCATTAATTCCTCTCACCCTTCAAAAATGAGCGAAGGTACAGTTATGAGGCTTGACGAAAAGCCCAAAACTCTATTTATGGGCGAGCAAAGATGTAGGGGGAATGGCAATTAAAATTGCCGTCAACATGATACTCTCATCAAGCTTGGAAGATAAATCGCTCTCGTTTGTTTACGAAAGCCTTAAGTTGAAAATAACTTGCTAAAGTTGCCTTGTGTAAGTACGGGAAAGTACGCAAACAATAATTATGTAACAACTACATGGCACTTTAAAAATAAATCTTTATGTGCATAATCTATTGTACTGCGGATAAGCAGCTAGGAATTGAGCTATGTCTAACAACCAGCCACTCCGCTTCTACGCAACTTAGAGGTGCTGCGCTCTATCGCAAAAGGCAATAAGAACCAGCAAATTAGCACTGTCCTCAATATCGCTGAGAGTACCGTCAAGCTTTGATGCTAATAATATTTTCGGCAAATTAAATATGAGGGGTCGTACACAAGCACTAGTTAGCGTGCTGAATCAGGGATTGTAAGGAGTTCATGCTCTTAGCAAGGATATCAGCCGTCACATGGCGGCTGATATCAGCCTCGCTGACTTTGTTTGCGAATTCATGTAAACCGCAATTTCTGGCGTAGGGGCTATGGCATTTCAAAGGTTTGAGCATAGCGATGCCTGCGGCGGGCTGTGCCAACGCAATTCGCCAACAGAATCCGGAGTATACCGCAATCGCAAGCACTGGCAAGAAAACTCACCTACGACGCCCGTTCCTTGAAAAGCAAATTCAGTTCTTGATTCTGACCGATTGTGTACACTTGCTCAAATGAACAGCGCTTAAGGATTCTGGAAAACTTTTTAGATAAGGGGAGCTAACCTCCTTGGAGCCAACCTTATGAGGTAAAACTACCATGTCCAACCATATTTACGCTTTGCTAGTTGGTATTAATACTTATCATCCTCAATCTGAAGTTTCTTCCTTAGATGGCTGTGTTAACGATATTGAAGCGGTAGAAGCATATTTAAAAGGACGCATTGATAAAAAATGGAATGTTAAAGCAAAAATACTGAAAAACGAAGAAGCGACTCGGCAAAATATTATTAACGCCTTTGACAATTATCTCTGCCAAGCAACAAGCGGTGATGTGGCGCTATTTTACTATGCAGGTCATGGTGCCCAGGCAAGAACACCAGAACAATTAAAACATTTAGACCCGAACGGCTTACTTCAAAGTATAGTTTGCTATGATAGCCGCACCGAGAATGGTTGGGATTTAGCCGACAAAGAACTACGTTACTTAATTTACAAAGTGGCACAAAAAAATTCTGAAATCTTAGTTATTATGGATTGCTGTCATTCTGGAACTGGTACAAGAAACCCAGAAGTTAAAGTGCGTCAAACATATGAAGACTTGCGCGATCGCCCTTACGAAAGTTTGATTTTTGCAACAGATAAAAACGCACTTATTCAACCATTCAACGATGGGAAAGTTTCAACTTTAGTTCAAGGAAAACACGTTGCAATAGCTGCCTGCCGTTCCCACGAAACAGCGAAGGAATATAAAACTGAAGACTACAAAAACAGAGGTGCTTTTTCTTATTTCTTATTGCAAACATTAGAGAAAAGTAATGGTAATTTAACTTACAGCGACTTGTTGAGAAATGTTAATGCTTTAGTTAGTGGAAAAATATTAGAGCAATCACCACAATTAGAAGCAATATGCAAAGAAGATTTTAAAAAGATATTCTTAGGGGGTGCAATTAAAGAAATACCTATTTACTTTACCTTGAGCTATAGCGATAAAAATAAGACTAAACACAGTTGGGTAATAGATGGCGGTACGTTGAATGGCATTCCCAGTAACTCTCAAAATGGAGATACTTTATTAGCAATTTTTCCAGTAGGAAGTAACCCTGAAGAAATGCGCGAAATTTCTAATGCTTTAGGTACAGTTCAAGTTACTGAAGTAGTCGCCCAGCAGAGCAAAGTGATAATTACAGAAGGGAACGAAAAGCTAGATAAAAATGAAAGTTATTGGGCTGTTGTTACCCATTTACCTCTAAAGCGTTTGAAGGTTTATATTGAAGGCGAACAAGGTGATGAAATAGGTGTAGAACTGGCACTACAAGCACTAAATAAAGCTGCGGCTGAGGAAAATCCTTCGTTATTTGTTGAGAAAGTTGATGAAGCAAAAGATGCGGATTATCGTTTATTAGCCCGCCAAGGGCAATACTGGATTATTGAACAGACGACTGACCGTCCTATAGTTGCTCCCATTCCCGAAAAATCTGATATTCAAGGTTACACAGCAAAACGCGCCCGTCAAACTATTCAACGCTTAGAACATATCGCTCGTTGGATAAACATTTTAGAACTAGACAGCCCAGCAAACAGCACCATTAAAGCTGAAGACGTAGAGATGGAGATTATTGTTGTGTCAGGAGATAAACCATCTTCAACCTATGAAAATAATCTCTATAAACAAGAGTCGTACTTCCATCTAGAGTATTTTAATAAAAATGGAGAATGGCAACCACCAGAACTCAAAATCAGGCTGAAAAATAACAGCCACAAAACTATCTATTGTAATATCTTAGACCTATCTGGTAATTTCGCTGTATATGCTGAATTCTTTACTCCAGAAAAGAGTAGCATTCGCTTAGAACCTAATTCAGAAAGAACAACTGATGAAGGCGAGATGAAAATTCCCGAAGATTATTTAAAACAAGGAATTGCTGAATACAAAGAAATTTTGAAATTAATTGTCAGTACGTCAGAGTTTAATGCCAGTTTATTAGAGCAAGATGAACTTGATGTTCCACCACCTACATACCGCAGTGTGCCATTAACTGGAGGAACTCTCGATAAATTAATGGCGCAAGTTTATTCTCGCAAATGGGAGTCAAAAAGTAAGGGTAAACTTGACGATTGGATGACAAAACAAGTCACTTTGAAGATTGTACGTCCACAATAATTTCAAGGTATTAATCCAAATCAAAGCACTTCTCTACTATACAGACACAACGTTAATAACAAGGTAAAAAGATGATGAAACAATATGCAGTCATTATTGGTATTAATGATTACCGTGAACGTCCTTTAAAAACTGCGGTTAATGATGTAAAAAAAATTGCGTCTATCTTACAAGAAGACTACGGCTATGAAGTTAAAGAGATTTTAGATAAAGACGCGAATTTGGCAAGACTGCAAAATCTACTTTCAGAACTTAAACAACAACAATTCCCTGGTACTACAACAAAAATTCAGTCTGACGATCGTTTTTTATTTTATTTTGCTGGACATGGTAAGGCTAATAATGCGCCAGAAGGAGAGATGCGTCCAGAAGGTTTTCTCATACCTCAAGATGCCAATCTTTTAGATACAGATAATCAAAAATTTTTATCAATGAAAGATTTGCATGATGCTTTGGAAAATTTACCATGTCGTCATGTGCTAGTCATCCTTGACTGCTGCTTTTCTGGTTCTTTCAAGTGGGCATCTAAAAGACCTTGGTATCAAAAAAGTTCTTATAAAATGTATCACGAACTTTATCAGCGTTTTCTTAATAGTTTTGCTCAACAAGTAATTACTTCAACTGCTCATAATGAAGAGGCAGCAGATGTAATCAGTCTTGGAAATCGTGGGGAAGATAAAAATCAGAAAATAGGCTCTCATTCTCCTTTTGCTTATCGATTAATTGAAGGATTAACAATTGATAACGATAGAGCTAAGGCAGATTCTTCAAAAAGCGGTGTACTTCTTGCAAGGGAGTTACATACATATATTCTTGAACGAATGCATATACCTAAACATCAGCAAACACCTGGTTTGTTTGAGATGAACAAGCATGATAAAGGTGAATACCTCTTTGTTATTAAAGGATTTACACCTCAAAAGTTACCAGACGCTATAGAATTAAATGAGCATACTAATCCTTACAAAGGGTTACGTTCATTTGAAGTAAAAAAAGAAGATACTAAAAGATTCTTTGGGAGAACAGAACTAATCAATCAATTAGCTGATATTGTTGAAAAGCAAACTTTTACAATTGTATTAGGTGATTCTGGATCGGGAAAATCTAGCCTAGTGCAAGCAGGATTAATTCCTAAATTATGTCCTCAAGAAATTGGAGAAACTCCAAATTTAAGTAGTAACAATCACAATTGGATTTACCTTGGTTCAATGCGTCCTGGAGATTCTCCTTTTCAGGCTTTGTACAAAATACTAGACCCGCAATCTTCCACCTCCACTACACAACAGGCGGAAACTCAGAATAAATTTGTTCAGTTTTTTGAAAATCTACTAATTGGACTGAATCTGAAACAGAACAACTCAGCAAATGTTCACTCTTCTCAACCTCCTTCTATGCATAGAGCATTAGAAGCGTTTAATGTTTTAAAGGATAGGCTTAAGGCTAAAAGTCAGCAAGACCATAATTCTAAGATGATCTTAGTTATAGACCAGTTTGAAGAATTAATAACTTTCAGCAAAAAGGAAGAGAAAAAGAAAAAAGACGAGACAGAACAAGATAAATTTATCAGTCAACTTAGTAAAATTATCGGAAACAAAGACTATTCAGAATACTTACGTGTGGTACTGACATTACGTTCAGACTTTGAACCGCAGTTTAAAGAAAAAGAAGGATTGAAGGATTATTGGAGTGAAAATTCACAATTTTGGGTTACACCCATGGATCGTCAGCAATTGCGAGAAGCAATTGAAGAACCAGCAGCACAAAAAGTGGTATTTTTTGAGTCTCCTGAGTTAATAGACAAGTTAATTAATGAAGTGGCAGATACGCCTGGAGCTTTGCCTTTACTTTCCTTTACCTTAAGCGAGATTTACCATAAATATTTAGAAAGTGCAAGAGAAGACAGAACTCTCACTAAAGATGATTACAACAGCCTTGGCAGTGTTAGGAGTTCAATAACCAAGAAAGCTACAGAAGTTTATAATAATTTGTGTGAAAAAAAAGAAAAGGGTGAAGAAATTAACGAAAACATGATTCGTTATATAATGCTGCGAATGGTATCAGTAGAAGGAAACGAATTAGCTCGCAGACGGGTAAGAAAAGAGGAATTAATATATCCAAAATCAGTTAATAAATATGTTGATTTAGTAATTAATGAATTTGTTAATGCTCGGTTGTTAATCACTGGACTAGATGCCAACAACAAAGAATGTGTAGAACCTGCTCATGATGAGTTAGTGAGGGGATGGTCTCAATTGCAGCAATGGCTGAACCAGGAGAAAAAAGAACATTTGGCTATTCAAAGGCGTTTAACTGATGCTGCTTTTGATTGGAAGGAAAAACAAAGAAAATCACAGCTTCTTTGGAATGGTAGTCCTTATTTAGAGGTTTTAAAAAAAGAGGTACTGAACGATGAAACTCACAACTGGTTAAATCAGTTGGAAACTGAGTTTGTTAAGTCTAGCATCCGGCAAAAACACTTGAATACAAACTTACGAAGGGTCGTTGTAATTGGTGTAATTGGGTTAATTACCCTTGCTGGGATCTTTGGGCGAAATAAAGAAATAGAGCAAATCCGTGCTTTAACAGCGTCCGCGAATACGGACTTGAGCGTAAATCGAGAGTTGAATGCTTTAATAAGCAGCCTACAAGCTGGAAAGAAACTCAAACAGTCACGCTTGTTGCAATTTTTTCAGCCAGATACACAACTACAAAACACATTAAATTTAACATTGCAAAAAGCAGTTGAGCGAGTTAAAGAACGCAATATTTTAGTATTGTCGCCAGACGAAATAGATAAAAATGATATAAAAGTGATTTTCAGCTCTGACGAGGAATTACTAGCTATTGTTAAAAAGCCTTATTCGGAAGATGGTAACACTGTTCTGGATAGTACGGTTGACTTGTGGAGCCGTTCAGGTAAACATCTTCAAAAATCATTCAAGATACCTAAGTTGTTAGACGTCAGTTTTAGTTCCAATAGCCAACAACTGGTTGCCATTAGCACTGACAATACTATTAGCTGGTGGGATTTGGAAAGCAATCAGAAGAGTCAATCGCATACATTATTTAACACCAAATCACCTATATTTAAGAGTGTGGTAGAAAAAGGGCTTTCTTCAGCAAATGTAATGATTGATTCCAATAATAGGCTGCTTGTGTCGGTTCAAGAAGAGAATTCCATCGTCCGTTTGTTTGACTTTAAGCAAGGAAATTTGTTAGCTAAATTCAATAAGCCAAACGCTCCTGGTAGCGAATATTATGCGGCTTTTAGCCTTAACGGCGAATTACAAGCTACTATTTCCAATAGCGGCACTGTCAGCTTATGGGATTCAAAGGGCAAAAAACTAGACGACATCGGGGGATGTAGAATTTTAGTTCAAGACAGCACACCAATGACAAATGTTAGTATTAGTCCCGATGGCAAGCTTCTTGCTACTGCTGCATTTGAAAATGGAAACGGCATCATTTGCTTGTGGAATTTAAAGAGCAAGCAGTTAATTAAATTTAGGGGCAATCAAGGTCTAATCAACAGTGTCAGTTTTAGCCCTGATAGCAAACAATTAGCTACTATTGGAAGAGATGGCACTATTCGCTTATGGGAAGGTTGGGAAGGTCAACCCCTAGTAGCAGTCAAAGGACAAAATACGGTTACTAGCGTTAGCCTTAGCCCTGATAACAAGCTAATAGCTACTGGTGAAGAAGAAGGCACTGTCCGTTTGTGGAATTGGAAGCTGCAACAAAAACCAATCCGCGAATTCCCACTTCAAAATTCAGGCCAAATTTGGGGTTTGATTTTTAGTTCTGATGGTAATTTACTGGCTACTGGTAAAGAAGATGGTACTATCAGCTTATGGGATTTGAGGAAGTCGAACAACCAGCAACCGTTAGCTCGATTTACCGGACCAGCACTTAGCGTAGGTTCTGCTAGTTTTGCTCGAGATCCATTATGGACTTTTGGCTTTAACAAAGATAACAACTTGCTAGCTACTGTTGACTCTCATACTTCTAATAATGCTATTGTCTACCCGTGGAATGGGCAAACTCCACAAAATCCGACCATACTCTCTCGAAATTTGCCAGAGTATGATGTCAACAAAATCCGTAGCGTCAGTTTTAATCCTAATAGTAGCTTGCTAGTTACTGGTGACTCACACGGCGAGATAAGTTTTTGGGACTGGAAAAATAAGCAGAAACTGCCAACGAAATTTAAAGAACATAGAGATGGGGTGAACAGCGTGATTTTTAGTCATGATGGAAGTATGCTGGCTACCGCCGGAAACGATGGCATCGCCCGCTTATGGCTAGATTTAGTAAATTACAAGTTTTTAGAATTAAAAGGACATATCTACGGGATTAATCAGGTAATTTTTAACTCGAAGAATAATTTAGTAGCAACTGCTGGAAGAGATGGTACGGTTCGTTTGTGGAACTTGAATGGTCAGCAGTTAGCAGAATACCAGATAGATCAAAGTAATCGTGATTACTGGGTTACAAGCATTAGTTTTAGCCCGGATGGTAAGCAACTAGCTGCTGTAGGACAAGATACTACAAGAGGGTCGTGGCAAGCTAAGATGTGGCAGGTTGAAGGATTAGATGAGTTGATGGTAAGGGGTTGCAATTGGGTGCGTAGCTATCTTGAGAATAATCCCAATGTTAAAAATGGCGATCGCAAGCTTTGTAATGACATTCCCGATAAACGCTCTTAGAGGTCAACAATACAACCTACCTTACACCCTCCACAGCCCCCAAAGCTAAGAGTGCTGCTCTCTGTGCTGCTGTTAACCCAGTTACACCCGCAATATTCATACCCTCATAAAGACGATCGCTTCTCAATACTTTTGTACATTCCCCAGTATCTACATCCCAAAGCCTCATCGTCTCATCCGTACTACCACTTAATAAGGTACATCCATCCGGACTCCAAGCAACAGACCAAACCTCATTAGTATGTCCTTGCAATATCTTAAGCACGTACCTTGCTGCACATCCCATAACCTTACAGTACCATCCTGAGAGCCACTTGCTAAAATGCTACTATCATGACTCCAACATACTGACCACACGCGATGGGTGTGACCGCGCAACACCAGGCAGCACTCATCTTGCTGCACATCCCATAAATAAATTGAACCGTCATCGCTGCCACTTGCCAAAGTTCGATTATTTGGAGCAAAACTGAGTGTCAACAATGCGTGATTTGTATCATACTTTAACACCTTGAGGCAGGTACCAGTTTGGGAATCCCACAGGCGAATGGAACCGTCAAAACTGCAACTTGCTAAAAGCGTAACCTCTGGATTATGACTTAAATCTGTTCTGGGTGCATAACTGACTCCACTGACCCAAGAAGCATGACCTTGCAATACTTTTAAAGTTTCACCCGTCGCAACATCCCACACTCTCACTGTACAATCATGACTGCCACTTGCGATCAGGCGAGCATTTGGACTCCTAGATACATCCCAAACTCGATTGGTATGACCGCGCAACACTCTTAAAGCTTCACCTGTCTGGATATCCCACAATCGAACTGTACCATCCGAACCGCCACTGACTAAAAGTTGTGAGTCTCGATCGCTAGCATAGCTTGTGGGTGCATAGGAAAGTCCCACGATTCCACGCTTGTGCCCCTGAAACTTAGTCATTAACTTACCATTATCGACATTCCACAATCTCACATTAGAATCATCACTACCACTAGCAATCGTTTTACCATCTGAACTCCAAGCTACCGATCGCACGGAATGACATTGCCCCTGTAATACTTTAAAACATTTACCCAATTTTTCATCCCAAAATCGCACGCTAGAGTCGTGGCTACCACTGGCAATTGTCTTACCATCTGAACTCCAAGCCATCGAATAAATTGCACCTGTGTGTCCCTGCAAAATTTTGAGACACTCACCAAGTTGTACATCCCACAATCGAACAGAAAACTCAGAATCGTCCCCAGTTGCAATCTGACGACCATCTGGACTCCAAGCGATCGACCAAATCGGTGCAGTGTGCTCTTGTAAAACTTTTAAGCTGTTACCTGTTTGAGTATCCCACAATTGAACAGCATTATCATCACTATTACTTGCCAAGATATTGCCATCGGGACTAAAAGTAACAGTTGATGTCAAACTATGATGCCGATGCCCTTGAAGTGTTAAAAGGTTTTGATAATCCGACGTGCGGCGTAAGTAAATGTATCCATCAATGTCACTTATGGCTAACAATTTGCCATTTGGACTAAATGCTACTGACCTCACACTAGTTAGCTTTTCTGTAAATACACAGCGTTCGAAAGCGGAAGAATGGAAATTAGCTCCAGCCAGATTTACACGCCGTAAGTCTGCTTGCCAAATTGCTAAATTTGAGAAGTTATACCCCCGTAAATCTACTTGCATATGTGCTAGCAAATTAACAAGATTACCCCCCACATATCCTGCTAGTATTGCGGCTTGATGTCTTTGCTGCTCTAGTACACCCTGCAACTTTTGTATAAGTAATTGTTGACTGCCTAATTCCATGAGCAATTGCTCGAGCAAGGGTTGTATAATGAGTTGCTTTTGTGTCTCCCGAATGTAATCTTTAGCTGTTGCCTTCATCAAAGCATGGCTCTGGAATAGAGGAGTAGGGCATTGGTTTTCTAACCCTACGCCCGATGCCCGATGCCCAATACCCCATTCCCTAATTTCTTGACACGATCGAGCAATCGCTGTGTGGTATATTCCATCACCACTGGTTGTAGGAAGAAATACTCTTCGCTTTTTTCAACCAATGAGCGTCGTAACAGGGATTTGATTGCTTGCGGTAATTGACGCTTAGAAGCAGATGTCACTATATCCTCAGCTAACTCAGCGAGAGAGACTGGCTCTCGATGAATTGCCAGCCAATACATGACTTCCTCTTGCACCATCGACAAACGGTTGAACTGGGATTCCAACAAATCGCCGATGTCCTCAAAAATCCATATCCCCTGTTGCACATAGTCCAAAACCGAAGCAATCTTACCGTTAAAAAGCTCTTGGGTTCCAGATGCCACCATCTTCAGTGCTAGAGGATTGCCCCCATAATGCTCGATAAGTACCTGCCAATCTCGTTCTGTACCCGCAAATTGTCCTTTTTGCTCGAATAACTGCCGTCCCTCAGTAGGATTTAATCCCTTCAGTTGGAGCGATCTCACTCCTGTTTTCTCTCCTTCTAACGGTATCATTTCTCTTGGTTTTTCTCTAGAAGTCAGCAGGACACAACTCCTATGAGGAACTTCCCTAAGGCATTTGAGTAAGCGATCGTACCCTTCGTACCCAGGACGGCATTGCCCTGCGCGATCGCCACTTAATAAAATCGTCTCCACATTGTCTAAAATCAACAGACAACGATGGTTCATCAAACATTCCATCAGCTTTGATACTTTGCCATCAAAACTTTGAGCGATCGCTATTTCTTTTCGCAACGCCCACAGCAAGAATTGCAGTATGCTCGTTAAAATCTCCTCTACTGGTGGGGCATTTTGCAGGCTTCGTCGGCTTCGCCACACCACTACCTCAAATTCCGTTTGAATTTCTAGCCCTAACTTAACTGCTAAAGTACTTTTGCCAATACCACCAATTCCTAACAACGCCACTAAACGACACTGTTCTTCTAACACCCATTCCCGTAGTTGCACCAGTTCCACAGAACGACCATAAAATACAGAGACACTCGGTGCTTCTCCCCAATCATACTGTGGATAAGCGCCTCGCACTTCCAATTCATTGGGAGGGTTTGGTCGGGTATAGTCTTCTTCACACAACTCCAATCCAAAAGCAGCAAAAGCAGATTGCAACGAACTTTTATCTATCGGTTCACTGCGCCCCTGTATCCTGGAGACAGTGTGCAACGCTAAACCCATGCGCGAACTCAGTTCCTCTAAAGAAAAGCCTAATTGAGCATTATCAGTCAAATCGGCTTTAGTAATGGATGCTTGAAGTTTATCCCAGCCTTTGAGGGTGAGGATAAAACCTCGGCTTCGTCTGTTCTGTTTCATAAACGTCACCTAGAACGGAGTAGATGCATCTTAATAGAGCTTTTGGGTAAGTTTGGCTTTGAGATACACAGCTACTGAAGCGTATTAAGCAGCCTTACAAAAAATGGGGTTATATAATATATAATAGCCAAAAACTACTGACGGTTTTGTTGAGAAAAAAACAACCCCAGGATTAGCAAAGAAAATATTACTATCAAAGTTCCGTCTGAGGTTGTTGAAGTTTACCGTAATGCGACGGTGTTAGAACGTCAAAAAACAGAGCCAATCTACAATAATTAAAAATTATGAACATCCAACTTAAGCCCGAAGAAGAGCAATTTATTCAAACACAAATTGCTGGAGGTAAATACGACAATCCAGAAGCAGTTATTAGTAAAGCACTCAAACTATTGAGGGAGTGGGAAAAAGGCTATCAAAATTGGATTGAAGAAACCCGTCAAAAAGTAGAAGTCGCTGCAGAACAGTTAGAGAGAGGTGAAGGTATTGACGGGGAAGTTGTAGTTGAGCGACTGCGGGAGAAATTGCGTAAAGCGAGAGAAAATCAAGGATGAAACAACACATTATCTCTCCAGCAGCCAATCAAGATTTGGAAGAAATTATTGATTATTTTACGAGCCGTAATATTGATACTGGGGAGCATTTTATTGATGAGTTTAATAAAAAATGTAAGAATCTTGCAAACTTCCCCAACATGGGACGCAGTTATGCTAACATTAAGGATTATTTGCGGGGTGTGCCTTTAAATGGTTACATTATTCTTTACCGAGTTACAGATAATGGAATTGAAATTTTACGTGTAGTAAGCGGTTATAGAGATTTAGAGTCTTTATTCGCAGAGGATGATGATTAACCAGGTGGACTTTGTTTGTATAGCGGCGAATTCTATTCGTCTCAATTATTTTCTTCCCAAAGTGATAAGAGAGCGGTAGGTAAGCGGGAAAAAACAAAACTATGTAAAGGTGGGTAAACACGGCTAACACCCTTACAAATAACCAATGACTTTTGACCAACGACGCTCCTGACTAGTTAACTTTAATTGTGCTGACTTACTTAGGAATTGCTCAAGCAACGGTTGCTGTAGGAGTTGCTTTTGAGTTTTCCGAATGTAGTCTTTGGCTATTGCTTTTATCAAAACATGGGTTTGGAAGAGGGGAGTGGGGAGTAGGGGTTTGAATGTTCTGCATGAGTGAGTCCTTCCTTTCTTGACTAACCCGTTCAACAAATCGCTGTGTGATATGTTCCATCACTACTGGTTGCAGGAAGAAATGCTCGTCGCTTTTTTCAACTAATGAGCGTTGCAATAGGGATTTGATTGCTGAAGGTACGAGACGTTTTAAAGAAGATGTCACTATATCAGAAGTTAACTCGGCGAGAGAGACTGGCTTGCGATGAATTGCCAGCCAATACATCACTTCCTCTTCCACCACCGACAAACGGTTGATTTGACATTCTAACAACTCACTAATATCCTCAAAAATCGATACTCTCTGTTCCACGTACTCCAAAACCGAGGCAATCTTACCGTTAAAAAGCTCTTGAGTTCCAGCAGCTACCATCTTCAGTGCTAAGGGATTACCTCCATAATGCTCGATCAGCTTTTGCCACTCTTGTTCTGTCCCCGTGAATTGTCCTTTCTGCTGGAATAACTGTTGTCCTTCGGTAGAACTTAATCCCCCCAATCGCAGACATTTCACCCCTGTTCGCTCTCCAACTAATGGTGCGATCGCTCTTGGTTTTTCTCTAGAAGTCACCAAAACACAGCTCCTATGAGGTGTTTCCCCAAGGCATTTGAGTAATTGAGTGTATCCTTCGTACCCAGGACGACATTGCCCCACCTGACCACCACTACATAAAATTGTCTCTACATTGTCTAAAATCAACAGACAACGGTGATTCATCAAACATTCCATCAGCTTGGATACTTTACTATTAAAACTTTGAGCGATCGCTGTATCGAGTCGCAACCCCCACAGCAAAAATTGCAGTATGCTCGTTAAAATCTCCTCTACTGGTGGCGCATTTTGCAGGCTTCGCCACACTACCACCTCAAATTCTGTTTGCATTTGTAGCCCTAACTTAACTGCTAAACTACTTTTGCCAATACCACCGATTCCTAACAACGCTACTAAACGACACTGTTGTTCTAATATCCATTCCCGGAGTTGCACCAGTTCAGCAGAACGACCATAAAACACAGAGACATTTGGAGCTTGTTCCCAGTCATACTGCGGACAAGCTCGTCGCACTTCCAACTCATTAGGAGAGCTTGGTTTAGTATAATCCTCCTTACACAACTCCAACCCAAAAGCAGCAAAAGCAGATTGCAACGAACTTTTATCTACTGGTTCCAAACGTCCTTGTATTCTAGAGACAGTATGCAGTGACAAACCCATGCGCGAACTCAGTTCTTCTAAGGTAAAGCCTTCTTGAGCATACTCGATCAACTCGGCTTTAGCTTTGGCACCTTGAAGCTTATCCCAGCCTTTAAGGGTGAGAATAACACCTCGGCTTCGTCTGTTTTGTTTCATTAATGTCACCTAAAACAAAGTAGATGCAGTCTTAAGCGAGGATAATAGAAGGAGATAGTTGAAAGACAATAATTTTGTCTTGACAAATAAAATACACTCTGATAATGAGCCTATTTTATTTGAGCTAACTCTTCTACATAACTTACTAGGTGAAGCCAAAGCTTACTTATGCACCAACCACTCTGTCGAACAGTTTACTCTCCCACAGGAGCCAAAGCTTGTTGGTATAGTTGTTGACTGATGTATGTACCGTGGGCTTATTTATAATTAATGGTGTAGTTTTATGAAAAATCAAGTCTATAATTCCTGTTTCGCTCCCGCAAACGGGTTTCATTATATTTGAAACTAGAGATATAATGTTTTCTCAAATCGGCGCTCAGGTTTCAATCCCGCAAACGGGTTTCATTTAATTGAAATTGTTACAATACCTAGCCCAGATAAATTTTGCCATTTTTGCCCAGAACGCGAACTTTTGCTACTTCCAACGCCTATCTCCCACCCATGTATGTTCTTTCGCTTCTAAAACTGTTCGGAAATCTTGGCAGAGCTAGGTAAACTATAAAGGAAAAAAGATTAAAATAATTAAAATGATTATCTTAATCGTACATTAAGAGGCGCTAAAGGCATGGTAGCTGACGCATTAACAGATTCAGTTCCCGTTACAGTTCTGACTGGCTATTTAGGAGCGGGTAAAACAACACTTCTCAATCGCATTCTAACTTACGAACACGGTAAGAAAGTCGCCGTGATCGTGAATGAATTCGGAGAAGTGGGTATTGATAACCAACTGGTTATTGACGCAGATGAAGAAATTTTTGAAATGAACAACGGTTGCATCTGTTGTACGGTGCGTGGCGATTTGATTCGCATCATTGGTAACTTGATGAAACGTCGCAATCAATTCGACCATTTGGTTATTGAAACCACCGGGCTTGCCGATCCCGCACCAGTCATTCAGACATTCTTTGTCGATGAGGATATGCGGGACAAGCTAAATTTAGATGCTGTGGTAACGGTGGTAGATGCCAAACACATTTGGCAACACTGGGATGCTGATGAAGCACAAGAGCAAATAGCCTTTGCTGACGTGATTTTATTAAATAAAGTCGATCTGGTATCACCAGAACAGCTTGAGGAATTAGAAAAGCGGATTCGGGGGATGAATGTTATGGCAAAAATCTACCGAACCCAAAATTCAGAGGTATCCATGGACGCTTTGTTAGGCGTACAAGCCTTCGATCTCGATCGCGCTTTAGAAATTGACCCAAATTTCTTAGGTGAAGATGCCCACCAGCACGATGAGAGCGTATACTCTATTGCTTTGGTAGAACAAGGCGCACTTGATGGCGAGAAGTTAAATAATTGGTTGGGAGAGTTACTGCGTACCCAAGGACCAGATATCTTCAGAATGAAAGGCATTTTAAACATTGCTGGTGAAGATAACCGCTTTGTGTTCCAGGGAGTGCATATGCTATTTGAAGGCAAACCAGACCGCCCTTGGAAACCGGGCGAAACTCGAAAAAACGAACTCGTCTTTATTGGGCGCAACCTTAATGAAGCCCAACTCAAGCAAGACTTTCTTGCTTGTAAAGCGTAGACTGGGGTTAGTAAAATCATGAACAGCTCGTCCTTACAATCCAAGGATTTTGAAGAACAATATTCTGGGACACTTGCAGATTACGTTACGGCGATCGCTTGGTCTCCCCAAGGGACTGTTTTTGCCGCCACTTCAGCAGCAGGGGAAGTTGTCCTTTGGCAAGATGGGGACTTAACAACCTTGCAAACTCAACGAGGTGAATCAGTCGATTGTCTTGCCTTTTCTAAAGATGGACAATTTTTAGCGGTCGGGGGACAAGATGGTAATGTTAGGATTTGGCGAGACAAAGAACTCATCGCCACTTTAGAAAACGCCCCCGCTTGGGTAGATAGACTTGCTTGGAATCCTACCAACCATCTCTTAGCTTTCAGCTTGGGACGTTACGTGCAAGTGTGGGACGCTGACACTCGCGAGGTAGTCGTTACACTCAATTTTGAGAATTCTTCTGTGTTGGGTATCGATTGGCGCTGTGATGGCAACTATCTTGCCACTAGTGGCGATCGCGGTATCAAAGTCTGGAATTGTCAAAACTGGGATAACGAACCCCACATTCTAGAAATTCCATCTGCTAGCTTGGCTATGGCGTGGTCGCCTGATGGCAAATTCCTTGCCTCTGGTAATATGGATCGCACCATTACTGTTGTAGAATCTCAGCTATTAATATCAGGTAACAACCCCGAACCTTGGATTATGAGGGGTTTTCCTGGGAAAATCCGCCAACTTGCATGGTCGGAGATCGACACCCCAGTTGCACCTCTGCTGGCATGCTCGAGCGTTGACGGTATAGTTGTTTGGGAAAAGCAAGCTGATGATTCTGAAGGATGGGAAGCAAGGGTTTTAACCAATCATGTCGATATTGTGCAGGCAATTGCCTTTGCACCCAACAGCTTTTTACTGGCTTCAGCTGGTGCTGATGGATGGATTTGTCTGTGGAAAAACGCCAAGCAACTTTCAGACATTCTTACGGGTGCATCATCTGAGTTTTCTTGTTTGGGATGGCATCCGCTAGGTAAGCAATTAGCTGCAGGTAGTAAGTACGGTGAATTGCTTGTTTGGTCAAAAGCCTCTCCTGTTTAGGATTTGGGCGCGGCTAACCTAGAGAATGACTATCAATTATAACTTGCTTATACTGTATCTAAAGAGCATACCCCAGAACAGCAATTTATGAAAGCAGCCAAGTTAATTTTGCTAGCCTCTCCCATGTTTGTTTCTTCTATGTTTTTAGTGGCAAATCAAGCAGAAGCAGCAATTGTGCCATCTGCACTTAATCAATCTGATTCTGAGGTGGTAGTATATAATACTACTCAAGAGTCGAATCCTATTTTAGATGGGCTCGGTTGCAAATGTTCCAGTTGCACCCAAACCAGACAGGAATTCCTTCAAGGCAAGTTACCTTCCGTTCGTTAATTCTTCTGGTTTTCAGGCTGTGCCTGGAAACCAGAGTGCAAGCGCGTGTAAGGGAACAAAATTAAGAATAGTTGAAAGATGTTATTCACGCTTCTGGTGTGGGAATACTGCTAATAGCGAAACCCTTTACATTCGGCAAGCAGTAAATTATGACCGTTCCATCAGTACAAGACAACTCTTTTATTGTAGATAGAGAAAGCTTACTGCGCCGCATTACCTATAGAATTCGTCGATCGCTCAATCTTCAAGAGATTCTCAACATTACAGTAGCAGAACTCGCTTCTTTTTTAAAGACTCATAGAATAAAGATTTATAAATTTCATCCGGATGGTAGCGGACAGGTGATAGCTGAATATATACGCGAGCAAGGTTTACCATCTCTTCATGGGTTAAATTTTCCTGCTGATGATGTCCCTTTATCTTCTCGAGAACTGTTTATTAAAGCTCAAGTGCGAGTGGTGGTAGATGTTGATGCTTGTCAGATCGGTCAAAGCATCTTGAGAGATCCAGAAACAGGAGAGTTTGTGTATGAGGAATTGCGCTTTCGCCCTGTCGATCCTTGCCATGCTGAGTATTTAACAGCAATGGGAGTCAAAAGTTCCTTAGTTTTACCTATCCTGCATCAGGAGCAACTTTGGGGATTGCTGGTATCTCACCATGCTGAATCGCGTATGTTTTCAGAATACGAACTGATGGTGGTTCAATTAGTGACAGATCAGCTTTGTATTGCGATCGCTCAATCTATTTTACTTACAGAGGCTCAAGACAAAGCTCGACGTGAAGCTGTTATCAATCGTGTTGCCATGCTACTCCACTCTCAGTCCGCTATAGAATTACAAGCCGCATTAGAAGAAACTGTTGACGCATTTGGAGGATCTGGTGGTCGGTTGTGCTTTAGAGCGGAAGCCTTAGAACTTGAGAAGAATTCTGCCAAAAGCTTTGCAGAGTCACTAGCAACAAAAAGAGATGCTATCCGACTCTACACCTGTGGAGAGCAACCTGTGACACACAAAGTTACCAAATATCAGATGTTAGAGGAGTACCACGTCTGGCAAGAATATTTTAAATCCAATCACAATCGGGTTTGGGCAATTTCAGACCTTCATCTTATTTCTAGCTTACGCAATCTACAGCCCTTATTTGAATCAACGAAAATTCGCAGTCTGTTAATAGTACCGCTTTCATACCGCCAACAAGAAGTTGGGTATCTCAGCATTTTCCGCAACGAATTTGAAACTGATATTCTATGGGCAGGACAGTTCGATCCTGATGAGAGGCAACTTTACCCCCGCCAATCATTTGCTGTTTGGAGACAATCCGACAGACTGCAAATTCAACAGTGGAGAACCGTTGAGATTGAACTCGCGCAAACACTAGCAACTCACTTTGCGACTGCTATTCAGCAATATGAAATGTGCCATTCACTTGAAAGGCTCAATAGCAATTTAGAACAACAAGTTCAAGAACGCACGGCTAAACTACAACAAACAGCCGAACAATTAGCTCAAGCAATTCATAAGTTACAAGCCACACAAACCCAACTTGTCCAACGCGAGAAAATGGCTAGTCTGGGACAACTTGTTGCAGGAGTGGCGCATGAAATTAACAATCCCGTGAATTTTATTTATGGCAATTTTATTCATATTGAAGAATATGTGTACGATCTGCTGAGATTACTGGAACTCTATCAAAACCAATTTCCCAATTCAGATTTAAAAATTCGCGAGATAGCAGAAGACATAGATTTGGATTTTATTGCTCAAGATTTACCAAAAACCCTATCTTCCATGAAGATAGGCACGGATCGCATTCGGCAAATTGTTTTATCTTTACGAAATTTTTCCAGACACGACCAAGCAGAAATTAAACCTGTTGACATTCATGAAGGGATTGATAGTACTTTATTAATTTTACAACATCGATTGAAAGGTAAATCAAATAGATATCCTATTGAAGTGATTAAAGAATATGAGAATTTACCTTTAGTAGAGTGCTATGCAGGACAACTCAATCAAGTGTTTATGAATATTTTGGTCAATGCTATTGATGCTCTTGAGGAGAAATATAGCGCAAGGGACATCACACAGGAGCAAAATTCTCTGTTTTCAATTCCCAAAATCCGTATTTCTACTAAACTTGTTGATAATTATGTTAAAATTACTATTGTAGATAACGGTCCGGGAATCGACGAATCTATCAAAAATCGTTTATTCGATCCCTTTTTTACAACTAAAACTGTTGGTAAAGGCACAGGGTTGGGGCTATCTATCAGTTATCATATCGTTGTTGAAAAGCATCAAGGCAAACTTGAGTGCTTTTCTAGTCCCACTCAAGGAACAGAATTTGTTATTGTGATTCCACAACAGCAAACCTTATAAAAGATAGCTTTGGAAAATAACTTCTGTACTAAATATGCACGGCTGTTATAGTATATCATTTTCTGCTAACGACTTATAAGTTAATTGGTTTGTAGTCGATCTAGGCGCGTTCGCCGCTTTTGCACAACACAGGCAAGACAGCACAACTACAAACGGAATATAAGTGTTTATCCGAACATGATATGAGTGAAAATAAGAAGTTGTTATGACAAAAAAATTACTATTAACCCAACCCCTACGAACTTTCCTTATTGCTCTTACTATAGGATTCTTTGGGTGTAATAATCCAAGTCAACTGACAAACATTTCATCGGCTAACACTCCTGCATCTGACGAACTCACCAACAAGCTCCCCAAAGTTGTAGCAACGACGAGTATTTTGTGCGATTTAACCAAACAAATTGCACGAGACACAGTAAAGTTGACTTGCTTGATACCCTCAAATTCCAACCCTCTGGTTTATGAACCAAAACCAGAAGACGGCGATGCGATCGAGCAAGCTCAACTCATTTTATACAATGGATACGATCTAGAGCCAAATTTGGTTCAACTTATTAGAACCCGTAATAATTCAGGGCTGAGAGTAGCAGTTGCTCAACGAGCTGTTTCCAAGCCAATAAAAGTTAAGGTAGAGAAAACAACGCTAGCTAACCCTTACGTTTGGCATAATGCCAAAAATGCTATCGGTATGGTTGATGTTATCAGCCGTAATTTAGGTAAAACAGTTCCTGAAAATGCATCCTTGTATAAGGACAACGCACAGAAACTAAAACAAGAGTTAAATCAGTTAAATACTTGGATTTCTGAAAGAATTGAAAGTATTCCTGAAGACCACCGTAAATTGATCGCCACTCGTAATGCTATGGCTTACTATGCTAAAGCATATGATATGGCTTATGCAGTTGTGTTAAGAGGTTCAAATCCTGATGGAATGCCAACTCCTAAGCGGACAAAAGCCCTAGCTAAATATATTAGAAAAAATCAGATACCAACAATTTTTACAGAAACAACGAATAATAGCAATGCGGTAGCAACAGTTGCCGAACAAGCAAATGTAAAAATATCAGAAAGGCAATTATTTGTTGATAGCTTGAGTGAACCTGGAACTGAAGCAGATACTTATCAAAAAATGATGGTTGCCAATACGCGGACGATTGTAGAAGGATTGGGAGGGACATATCTAATCTTTGAGCCAACTCCTACAAAGTAAAACAAATGTAGCAATGGCTACTTTACATTATTTTCTGATATGGCAATCCTATTTGAAATCCAGACAAGGGAGACAAGGGAGACAACAGAGACAAGGAGGAGGTGGCAAAATCATAAGTAATACGTAATAATACAAATAGCTCAATCGCAGTAAATTGAAGGATTAATCGGAAGCATGACTTGCGAGTTATGTGACAGAGAAGTGGACAAGTTAACAGTTCACCATCTCGTTCCCAGACAGAAAAAAGGCCATCACGGTCCAAAAATCAACATTTGTTCTGCGTGTCATCGACAAATTCATACGTTGTATGACAACACGTGCTTAGCGCAACAGTTAAACTCACTAGAGAAACTGAAGCAAGAACCGCAAATGCAAAAATTTCTTTCTTGGGTTGGCAAACAAGATCCTGCTAAACGTGTCAAAGTACATCGCAAGAAAAGCTAGTACATGAAGGCTGATACACTGTCGGCTTTCTCACGATTTACAATGGGGTTTTTATTTATGCCGTCTTGTACTAGGGTAATTGTCTCTGTGTCGAAATGCTCAACTTCAACCGCTAGCGGTAAACGCATCTTTTCGATGTATTTCACGCAAGTATCATAAGTTTCAGAAAGTGTCATTCCATCATTGGGAATAGAGACCATCTTACAACATTTATATTGATGAGCGCTTTTTACTTCATTGACTTAAAATCTGCTATAGGTCCGTTATTAGCCAAATGTAGTGCAAGGAGAGAATATGGCAAGAGTCATGATAGTGGGAGCCGGTGGTGTCGGTAGGGTCGTTGCTCACAAATGTGCCGCACAACCAGAATTTTCTGATATTCTGTTAGCAAGCCGCACGCTGGCAAAGTGCAATCAAATTGCTAAAGATATCAATTCCCCGAAAATAACCACTGCTGCCTTAGATGCAGATGTTGTAAGTAATACGGTTAAACTCATTCAAGAATTTCGCCCCGAAATTCTGATTAATGTAGCGCTTCCTTATCAAGATTTAGCCTTGATGGATGCTTGTCTTGAAACAAAAGTCAATTATCTCGATACGGCTAACTATGAACCTCCTGATGTCGCCAAATTTGAATATAGTTGGCAATGGGCGTATCAAGAACGGTTCAAAAATGCTGGAATTACAGCAATTCTTGGTTGTGGGTTCGATCCTGGAATGACAGGAATTTATACCGCCTATGCCTTCAAACACTATTTTGATGAAATCCACTATTTAGATATTATTGATTGTAATGCAGGCAGTCACGGACAAGCTTTTGCCACCAATTTTAATCCAGAAATTAATATTCGTGAAATTACACAAAATGGTCGCTATTATGAAAACGGGCAATGGGTAGAAGTACCTGCTCTTTCCGTTCATCGCCCAATTGATTACCCAGAAATAGGGTTTCGAGAATCTTATCTCTTGTACCATGAAGAGCTAGAATCTTTAGTAAAAAATTTTCCTACAATTAAAAGGGCGCGTTTCTGGATGACATTTTCAGAAAACTATATTACCCATTTGCGAGTTTTAGAGGCTGTAGGGATGACACGAATCGATCCTGTTAATTATGAAGGGACACAAGTCATTCCCCTCAAATTCCTAAAAGCAGTTTTACCGGAACCTTCTTCTCTCGCCGAGAATTATACAGGACAAACTTCTATTGGTTGTCATATTCGCGGATTAAAAGATGGAAAAGAACTTCAATATTACATCTATAACAATTGCGATCATGCGGCATCATATAAAGAAGTAGGTTCTCAGGCAATTTCCTATACTACAGGTGTTCCGGCAGTAGTTGGTGCATTAATGTTAGTACAAGGACTATGGAAAAAGCCTGGAGTATTTAATGTAGAAGAGTTCGATCCAGATCCCTTTATGGAATTGGTAGCAAAACTTGGTTTACCCTGGCATGAAGTCATCAATGGAGACTCACCCTTTGAGGCGTAGTTTATAATGACCCAAACTAGCGATTTATTCAAAAATATCCCTTCGCCCTGTTTTGTATTGGAAGAGGCACTTTTAGAACGAAATCTAGCTATTTTTGAAAGATTGCAACGAGAAGCCCCTATCAATGTATTGCTGGCATTAAAGGGGTTTTCTCTGTTTCATACTTTTCCCATGATTCGTAAAACGCTTCAGGGTGTATCAGCAAGTTCACTATGGGAGGCGCAATTGGGGGCGGAGGAATTTGGCAAGGAAGTTCATGTCTATTCCCCTGCTTATCGAAATGAAGATTTACCTCAGATTTTACCCCTAGCTTCTCATATAACCTTTAATTCGATGACGCAGTGGGAAAGATTTGCACATATTATTGCAACATCATCGTCTCATCTGTCGATAGGCTTGCGGATTAACCCTGAATATTCCCCAGTCAAAACCGCGCTGTATAATCCTTGTATGCCTAATACACGTCTTGGGATATCACAAAATCAGCTTGGAGATACTCTACCAAAAGGAATTGAGGGTTTTCTGTCTCACAATTTATGTGAAAGTGATTCTTATGCGTTGGAGAAAACCTTATTACAAATAGAACTGTTATTTGGGCGTTTTCTACCTCAATTAAAATGGCTAAATCTTGGCGGCGGTCATTTGATGACTCGTAAAGATTACAATGTGGAACACGCGATTGAGGTGATTAAGGCTTTTCACGATCGCTACCCCCATATTCAGTTAATTATTGAACCAGGTTCGGCGATCGCTTGGGAAACTGGGTTTTTACTCAGTACAGTGCAAGATTTAATTCCTACTCCTGCACTGATTAATGCTATGTTAGACATCTCTTTTACTGCTCATACACCAGATTGTTTAGAAATGCCCTATAAACCCGTAATTCGGGGAGCGCACGAGCCTCAAGACGGCGAAAAAGTATATCGCATGGGGGGAGCGAGTTGTTTAGCAGGAGATTTTATCGGAGATTATGCTTTTGCTGAAGATTTATCTATCGGCGATCGCTTAATTTTTGAAGACATGATGCATTATACAATGGTCAAAACTTCCATGTTTAATGGGGTGCTACATCCTTCCATTGGCACGATTGAGAAAGATGGTAGTTTCGTTTTATGGAGACAGTTTTCCTATCAAGATTATCGTGCTAGATTGGGATAACTTGCTACGCTCTGGGAGAACATCCCAATTTGGCAAAAACAAATTATTTGCAAGAGCTTAGTAGGGAAAATCTAAGCCAGTTAATTGGCTTAGATTGTTACAATACCGTTGATAATCTTAGCAAGTGCTCGCTGATAAGTGTACAAAAATATAAACAGTATTAAAAAACATCGATAATCTGAACTTGGGAAGATATTAACAATAAAATTAGGAGAAAAGATAAAATTTTTATGTACTACTTTCTTTCTGTTTTGTTTGTATGTGACAGTTGGGGTGTGGAAGGGAGGCTATATGCCACCGTCTTTGCGATCGCTCCCACCACTCCTGCAACCACTCCGCCGCCTGCTCCCGTTGTAAAAACTCTTCTAAAATGGCATGAGCGATCCCAATTCGTAACTTCTGCCAAACTGAAATGTCTTTTGTTTCCTCATACCAGGAACGCAACAGAACAAAAAAATCACTAGAGACTTCTGGGTACTCAAATAATTGGTCGATATCATCAAGTGCTAGAACCATAGGGTGAGAGAGTTCCTTCAGGAGATAGCCCTGAAAATAAATCGTGCTGTTAATCAAAGCTCCCATATCCTCTTCCCAGTAGTCATTTAATCTAGATTCCAAACCCAACTGCTGAGTGACATTTGTACAAAACCAGCGTAAGAAGCGATCGCTCGAAGCAAACACCTATATTTTGGCGTGATAGAAGCTAAGCCTCACTGTGTGATAATTCTGACTGCTCCTATAATTCAGAATTCGTGCGATCGGGGATGTCGTTCCCATCTTTCGAGGTGCTTTTTATGTTGGCATCAATTGCTGAAGGCGCTGTGGTTCCTCTCCAAGCCAAGCCGGATGCTGAGCGGTGCTGTCGAAAATGGATGAGGTTTTGAATGGCTCAAACTCCCCTCGTGCTGCTGCCTCTGCCGTTTTTGCTAACAACGATTCTACCTCATGCTCGTTCATTGTCTGGAATGTACGCACGGCTTCAAAAGCTTGCTCCAGAATATCCATGCTGTCAATTCCAGCGATTACTACCGATGTGGGCAAATTTAGAGCATAATGCAGACACTCAATTGGCGTTACAGTCTTTGACCGTAAAAGAATACCATTAGCCATACTTTTCATGCCAAGAACGCCGATGTTGTTTTTGACTAGTTCTGGCACAACTAACTTTGCAAAGCTTCGGTAGTGTGCATCCATTACATTCAGCGGCATTTGAACGGCATCAAATTTAAAACCGGAACTGGCTGCAACTTCAAGCATATGCAGATGAATGTGAGGATCTTTATGTCCCGTAAAGCCTATGTATCTGAGCTTACCAGCTTTACGCGCCTCAATAAAAGCGGCATTTGCTCCTTCTTCATCAAACACTCGATGCGGGTCTTCATACCTGATAATTTCGTGGTGCTGTACGAGATCGATGCAATCAACTTGAAGGCGTCGAAGCGATTCGTCTATTTGTTTTGCAGCTTCTTTCTTCGAGCGACCATCAATTTTCGTCATCAGGAACACTTTGTCTCGATAGCCATCACGCAGCGCTTTCCCCATGCGAATCTCGCTAACACCCCCGTTATAATCCCAGGAGTTATCCATAAAGGTGATACCGCGATCGATAGCTGTGCGAACTATACGTATACCCAATTCCTCATCAACGTACTTCAATCCAATGTGCCAACCACCCAGTCCGATCGCAGAAACCTTTTCTCCCGTGCTACCGAGAACACGATAAAGCATTTCTGAGTTTGACGTACTTTCTGACATCTTTGCTGATTCCACTTTCTGATATACTAGCTACTGATTAAATACATATAGCTATTAGTTAATTCAAACACAAAGAAATATTTCAATTATCTTTCTAAAGATACACTAGCTCTATAATTTACTATTTTAGACTTTTGAATTCCTCATTATGGTGTTCTCAAGCTCTGAAAATATATATTTAGCTATAAAATCTATCTTAGTATTGAGGCTAAATCATAAAAATTAAGCTTGCACATTAGACTTTTAATATATTTGCTAAATTTGTCAAGAAATCATCAAAAATAGCAATTAGACGAATGTTATAGGTTAAATAGATATACAGAAAATAGCGATCGATTGCTACTAATTTGTATTTGTAAATACAAATTTATTTTACATCTATCTACTTCTTTAATAAGAGGTTGGTTAAAGAGTTAGAAGTTAGTTTAGGAGCAAGTATAGGAATACTATATAAAGATTTCGTTGAAAGTAAAAAACTATGACTATTTCACTCAAACCCCTCCGCAACCAAGTTATTGTCATTACTGGTGCTTCCAGTGGAATTGGCTTAGTGACTGCTAGAATGGCAGCACAAAAAGGTGCAAAACTCGTTCTTGCGGCTCGTAATGAGGATGCGCTCCGTCAACTTACCGACGAAATTTGCAGCAAGGGAGGTCAGGCAATTTATGTTGTTGCTGATGTAGGAAAAGAAGAAGACGTTAATCGCATAGCCGATCGGGCGCTCGCAGAGTTCTCTGGGTTCGATACCTGGGTTAATAATGCTGGTGTGTCTATTTTCGGTCTCTGTACAGAGGTGTCAATACCAGATATGAAGCGCATGTTCGATACCAACTTTTGGGGAACCGTTTATGGCTCGCGTGCTGCGGTCAAACACTTTAAGGAGCGGGGGAGCAACGGAGCACTGATAAATATCGGTAGCTTTTTTGGCGATCGGGCAACACCCGTTCAGTCCACCTATTCAGCTTCAAAACACGCACTTCATGGCTGGACAGATGCTCTTCGGATGGAGTTAGAGGCAGAAAAGGCTCCAATCTCAGTCACGTTAATCCATCCCGGACGAATAGATACTCCATATAACGAGCACGCCCGCAGTTATATGCCCAAACAGCCTGCCCATCGCGGTATGATCTACCCACCGGAGGCAGTCGCTGAAGCCATTTTGTATTCAGCAGAGCATCCGAAGCGGGATATGTTTGTTGGTTTCCAAGCTAAGTTCTTCGCCGTACTAGGTGGCATATCTCCACGCCTGATGGATAAGTTAATGGAGATATGGATGTTTCCTTCTCAACAATCGGATCGCCCCTCGCGAGACAGAGAGGATAACGCCCTCTATCAAGCTGGTTATGGTATGCACGAGAGAGGAACGCATCAAGGATGGATTAGATCGGGTAGCATATACGTGAAAGTCTCAAAGTATCCAGTTTTTACAACTATAGCTGTTGCTGGTCTGAGTGTAGCTATTTGGTTACTGGCAACATCGGTTGTGTGAATGAAGAACTGCGAGCCGGGTATGGCTTGCGCTGAAGCGATCGCAATACTAATACATTATATTAAATACTAATTCAAAAGTTGCTCAATAGCGTCCCTTGTGACTCCGACCGCATTTTCTGCTCGAACCCCAAGATTCGATACGGTCTACTCCTTTTTATGCTGGCATCAATTGCTGAATGTGCTGGCTCCTCTCCAAGCCGAAGCTACCGTTACCATCCGCTTCTAGTTCCGCTTTTCACCTTTAGTCAGTCGTTAGATGTCTATTACTTCCAAAGGGAACTGTACAAAGCCCGATCTCCTTGATAGGGAGCGATTGGAACGAGTCCAAGCCTGAAAACTGGACATATGTTGGTAAGTTTAGTTTCCCGAACTCATGAAATCTTTATTTACTTAAAGAGTAGTTTATTTATTACAGGGAGGCTAGGGGGAATACTAGAGGAAATTGGGTTGAGCAAGGTAATTTATATATGGAGCCAACATCTCCTATCTCCAAGACTTGTCGTTGTCAACATGTTACACGCTGCCAGGCTAAAGAAGCAGGTAAGCTCTTTTTCTGGTTCCCCATTCCACATACTCTAAAAAAAGTCACCTCTTACCTACAGCAATTTAAGCTTAAGTACGAACTTATGCACGAGCGACCCGGACTGATTTTGGACTGTAGAGCCGGACAGACCCAAGAAATTGCTCGTAACCTAGCTCAACTACTTGCACCGCGAGAATTAATAGAAACACAAGTCCTTTTTATTCGAGGCGCTATCCAACCTCAACTTCAGGACTTTAGTGACATCGCCTCACTACAACGCTTTATTAAGTTTAGCCAGTCGGACTGGCTGGTTGATATGCTGGCAACAGAACGATTTACCAGTCACTTTCAACCGATCGTTTCTATTCAAGATACATCCCAAATTTATGGATATGAGTCTCTGTTGCGGGGACTAGACGAACACAGCAATTTAGTACCCCCAGGACCAATCTTAGAGTTAGCAACCGAATCCGGTCTTTTGCCACAACTCGACCGAGTTGCTCGCTTGAGCGCGATCGCCCAATTCAGCCGCCATCAAGTAAACGGACACATCTTCATCAATTGTTCGCCAACAGCTCTTTATGACCCCGTTTTTTGCCTGCGAACTACGGTAGAAGCAATCGATCGAGCAGGTATTTCCCACAAACGGGTTGTCTTTGAAGTCGTCGAGTCAGACAATCCTCAAGATTTAGCCCACCTTCAATCAGTACTTCAGTACTATCGAGATGCTGGTTTTTTAGTAGCTCTTGATGACCTCGGTTCTGGTTATTCTAGCTTGAATTTGATCCATCAGTTACGACCAGACTTTATTAAGTTGGACATGGGCTTAATTCGAGACGTGCATAAAGACCTGTACAAAGCCTCAATTACCGAAAAGCTTCTAGAAATTACTCAAAAGTTAAACATTCAGACTGTCGCTGAAGGGATCGAGTGCATTGAAGAACTAAACTGGCTGCGAGAGCGGGGAGCAACGTTTGCTCAAGGTTATTTAATTGCCAAACCCAGTGAAGTTCCTGTTACTTCAACTCCTAACTTTGATACGATTGCTTTAAGTGCAGCATCAACATCTAACAAGCAGGTTGAGCAGCGCGTCCAACACCAAAGCGAGTCCGAGAGAATTGTCGCAGCTGTAACACAGCGCATCCGACAATCGTTAGAGTTAGACGATATCTTACAAAATACAGCTGATGAGGTACGGCAACTGTTTGAGGTAGATCGAGTGGTAATCTATCAGTTCGAGCCGGACTGGAGCGGGTTTGTTGCTGTAGAATCCCTAGCGGATGAGTGCAAATCTATTCTTGGATTTCACGTTATGGACACGTGCTTTCAATCTACCCATGCAGTTTTCTACCAACAAGGCAATACCAGAGCAATTGAAGATATTGAAACTGAGGGATTAGCTCCGTGTCATGTTAACCTCCTTCGGAGCTTATGCGTCCGGGCAAATCTCATCGTGCCTATCTTGCAGCAAGAGCGTTTGTGGGGACTATTAATCGCTCATCAATGCCGCAGTACCAGACAATGGCAGCAATCGGAGATTAACTTGTTTAACCAACTCGCAGCTCAAGCGGCGATCGCCATTCAGCAATCGGAACTCTACCATCAACTACAGCAAGCAAATCAGGAATTACAGCGCCTTGCTTCTTCGGATGGTCTGACTCAAGTGGCAAATCGGCGCTGCTTTGATGATATACTCAACGCAGAGTGGCAAAGGTTAGCACGAGAGCAGGCATCGCTATCTTTGATTTTGTGTGATGTCGATTGCTTTAAGCTTTACAACGATACTTATGGACATCTCGCAGGAGATGATGTGCTCAGACACGTTGCCAAGGCAATCTCTCAGACAGTTAAACGCCCTGCCGATTTAGTTGCTCGCTATGGTGGAGAAGAGTTTGCAGTCATTTTGCCGAATACTGGTATCGAAGAAGCTATTACGGTTGCAAGAGAAATTCAAACAAATGTTAGTGCATTACAGCTGCCTCATCCGAATTCTCAAATCGATCAATTCATTACACTCAGTATTGGCGTGGCAACTATAATTCCTCACAGCCAATCATCGAGCTCGACTTTAGTGGCTGCTGCTGACCAGGGACTCTACCAGGCAAAAGCACAAGGGAGAAATTGTGTGGTGCAAATGGATTGTAAAAATACTGAGGCTAGATTTGTCCTCGAGCAAGCAAAAGTATCGCGGCCAACACTTGTTCTTTAACTACCAAGTTGCGATCGCTATTCTAGATGACGGCGATCGCGATTTTGGGATGTCACTCACCCCAGGAATCGATTGTGCTCAAAATATATTAGACTCCTAGAATTTAATTTGCTACTTTGATATATTTGTCAGCAAACTAATTATTAGCTGCTAGTTTGGCAAGCACCCCACTATACAATGCCATAAATTTCGACTCTTCTAAAGATGCATTGCTATTATTCCAAATAGCTACTACACAGTAATTTTTACCGTTCTTTGCCTGTAACCAAGTTGTCATATTGAAAACACCAGGCTCAGATCCCCCTTTATACGCTACCCGTTGCCAATTTTCGGTATTGGCAACACCAGGATTAATACTCATCAGTGGCAAATCGGCAACTTGTTCTATAAGTTGGCAGAGTTCTTCTGCTGTAAAAAACCATTCTACATCTAGGGCAACTGGGTTAGTTCCCACAAATTCATTCACATCGGGAAGTGGTTTTTTTGCAATCTCTCTCAGGATCGTGCGGCGTTGAGATTCGTTGCTTGTTTGATAGCGTTTCAACAAGTCGCGATTTCCAGAACCTTTTAAAACAAATAATTCGCGGGTAGTCAGGAAGGGACGGTTACGGGGTGACACGGGCTCAATTTCCTCTCGTCCAAGCAAATTAATTAAGATATCTGTTGCCGTATTATCACTGAGAGAAATCATCAAACTCGCAAGTGTTTGCACTGTCAAGTACGATCCGTCTGGCCATGTGTGTAACATTCCAGATGGTAAACTTTTCTCACTTGGTTGCAATTGCACGACATCTTTCCACGTGCGTTTGCCTGAAGCAATTTGTGATTTCAGTGCTTGGAGTACTGCTAGCTTGAAAGCTGAGCCGACAGCTAGGGGTGTTGTGGTATTTAATGCAGCCTTTGTCGTTTTGCCTTCCCGAACTAGGAAACTCACTTGACCGGGTAAAGCTTTAAATTGAGCGATCGCTTCTTCTAAACTCATGACTTTAGCTTGCGGTGGTTGAAACAGCAACCCCGAAATCTGTCCTTTGCTATTTAGCACTATTTGAGTTGGTACTGAAGCTTGACTAAAGAGAACCAAGAAATCTCGAGCGTTACTTTGTATACCTTGATAAGTTCCCAATTGATTTTTTAACCCTGAGAGCACTTGGCGTATCTGTATAATTGAAACTTGAGCTAAAAATTCCGGTGAAAACCACTCAGGTTGTATTTGTTTGCTAATAAATAATCTTTCTAAAGCTGCTTTGGGGGACATTGATTGTTCTGGGGTTTGTATTTGAGCAAGCGAGCGTTTTTGAAGTTCACTTTCTGCTAACGCCGAAGGAGGAAACATTAAGTTTAATGTTAGTAAGATAATGAAGAAAACACTGCTAATATATTTATACATAAAAAATACGCTCCTCTAAGCCCCAATTAATCTTGA
Organism: Tolypothrix bouteillei VB521301; assembly: GCF_000760695.4. GTDB lineage: Bacteria > Cyanobacteriota > Cyanobacteriia > Cyanobacteriales > Nostocaceae > Scytonema > Scytonema bouteillei_A. The sequence continues at coordinate 5,433,950 of NZ_JHEG04000001.1, forward strand.
TGTTAATGTGTTGAAACGAAGTAAGCTAGCACAGTCAAAGTAAGGATATGGTGTGAGAGATCGCCACTAGTCCGACAATTCTATTCAGAGAAAAATAAACTAGAATCAACATATAATAATTTTCCTAACGCTAAAGCCTGTTGTGAATCTATTTCTAATTCACCATTCAGGACTTTATCAACAATATCAGATGAACCAAAAACTTTTACTAAATTATCCTTCTTAATATTCTGTGCTTCCATCAGATGAATCATTCGAGAACGCGGTGTAGAATGGTTTAACTGATAATGTTTATTTTCAAAGTCTTCAATTAACTTTACCAATAGCTCTAAAATTGTACTTTCTTCAGGAGTAAGCTTTTGGCGAGCCAGCAATTCCTCTACCACCTCTAAAAATTCCTCATTTTCAGCTTCTGTTTTAATAATTCGAGGTTGATATTTAGAAAGTAATTGGCTGTATACATCTGAGTTAATAGTAAGGGTCATTTTTCCAGTGCTCTTTGTCATATTCTGCATGAGTTAAGACATATTTAATATAGATAACTTGTTTCTCGTAATTAATACTAACAATCAATCTATATTTATTCCCTTTGATATTAAAAACTGTAAAGTTACTAACCGCTTCCGCTTGAGGATAAGTGGTTTGAACTTCTACTAAGTTTCCCCAATGAGCTTTACTTGCAATTTTATACCAGTCATCTAGTGCTTCGTAGCAATCTCCGTGTCGTTGGCAAAATTCTTGTAACTTTTTACGGCTAATAACGTGCATTACATTAATGATTATAGCGTTCCTAATTGTTTGCCGTTACACCTATTCTAAAAGTGAATTGATCGTAATTGCGCCTGCTCTGGACACCTAATTTTCCTTAAATTACTCCCTTCTCACTAAAAAATTACCTAAAGATGTAGGGTGAGCAGTGCCTACCAACAACGAACGGTATGCTGCCCACCCTACTCCCTGAAATTTGCCATTTTGGACTACTCAATATACGGATTACTGCCGATTAATCCGAATCAAATCTGTCAAGATGCTATCCAAACTACCATTGACTTGGATTTTCTCAATCTTCTCGGCAATTCGTTCGAGTACTTCCAATTCCTTCAGACGCAACGCTACGGGGTTATCCTCCATCACCTTAGCAGTATTCAACATACTGCGAGTGGCAGCAGTTTCTTCACGACGGCGGACTCCGTTCGCTTGGGCTGCTTTTTCTGCTTCCACAACCTTACTCAAAATTGTCTTAATCTCGCCAGGGAGAATAATATCTTTCACCCCAACAGAATCGACTTCAATTCCATAGTCTGCGGTTTTCTGGCGGACATATTCAGAGACACTTCTATCAATTGCGCCTTTATCCTCCAATAGAGCATCTAGAGTTCTTTCCCCAACAGCACCACGTAAAGCAAACTGTAGTTCTTTGTACAAGTAAGTGTTAATATCCGATAAACCGTTCTTGGCTCTCAGTGGGTCGAGAATGCGATAACCAGCAGTTAAGTTTAAGCGCAAAGGGACTTTATCTTTAGAAAGAATGTCTTGACCGGAGACTTCCAGTGTTGAGTAGCGAAGGTCAAAGATTTCTGTTTGCAAAGAACGCCCAAACAGCCACCATGCATGCATTCCTGCTTGGAGTTGTGTTTGATACTCTTGATTGATGTAGAGTAGTCCCAGATGTTGTGCTGGAACTTCGCGAATATGCAAAGAATTGCGGCTTAAGGCTAGAGTTTCTGGCAAACCTGTTACTAACTCAGCAACCAAGCGAGGTGGTAACTTAGCATCAGTACTAATGTCAATAACCTCTACCTCAACACCTTGCCAAAACAGCTTGCGACTGCACGGTGGTAGGATGGAAATCACTTTCCCTTGATATCGTACAATGGCTACTTCCGAAGTCAGCAATTGTACTATGTCACAGTAAGCTGCAACAAAATCGGGATGCTTTTCAATCAATACATCTTCAAGGGGAAAACTAGGATTAGGTACAATACGGCTGAGAGTTCGGAGCGAAACATCTTTGTCGTATGACCAAAAAGCATACTCGCCCGGTTCTAGTGGTCGGACAAAGTTATTTTGCACGTACAGCAAACCAATTTCCGACTCCGAAATTTGGAATTTTTTCAGTCCACTCAAGGGGATTCCACGTACTTGCGGGACGAATTCGGCAGGTAATTCCAAGCTTTCTTCTAAGTTAAAGATATGGGGTTCTACATCTATAAAACCGCGCCAAAAAGCCCGTAGTTGGTTGGGTGGAACGCTCACCCAATTTTGACCCAACCGTACTAGAGCTGCTTGGTTGTAAGCTGTTCGCACAACTAGAAGATGCTGTTGTAGCTCGGAACTGCTATCGCGCAGCAAAAGTTCGAGGTTATCAATCTTCGCTTCCGGTTGGTTGAGGTCATAAGTTGTGACTTGCCAGTGACGCCCAAAATACCTGTAAGTACCAGGCTGCAAAATTTTCTTAAAATCACTGCGGTGATATAAGATTCCAATTTCGTTAGGTTTGATATAAAACGTTTTCCACATAGAAATTTTTATGGCTAACTTGGGCATTTTTACCCAACGCAGAAGGTGTGATAGAAACATTGTTAACTCCCGTTTAGCCTCACCTACATTGCCTATCTCAACCTAAGAGACAGGTGGAGAGAAATTGTGTACGAGGAGCAATTCCAGCTGTAAACCAAGTTCGGAGGAATGACTGGCTGTATGGGTTTTGTAATACACCAAATGTCCCAAATAACCGGAAGCTTATAAAGCTCCAATATAACTACCTGTAATATATATACTACAAAATATTTTTAAACTCTGCAAATGTGAGTGTTAACAGTTCAGTTGCGGGCAAATTGCATCTTCAAAACTGGATTAAGGAGGTAGAGTCGGCTCTGGTTACCACCAGTTTGAGTGACTGCCATATTGCTGCCATTCCCGCAAGCGGAAAAAACAGCACTCAGATTTGCCATTCCATTTGCCATTCTAGAATTCTTATTAGAGAGACTAGATATGGCAAATGCTTGTGACAAACTCAAGTTAGGGAGAAAACAATTGCACTGGCTTCTTTACTGTAAGTACCAAGTATTACCAATGGTAATCGGTAACAGAACACCAACATCGCAGAGTTTACAAAACCAAAACAGATTTTTTCCGTTTTGGCTTTTTCCTGTTTCTGTAACTGCGAAACTGCCTTGTCCCTAACAAGGTGCCCAAATCAGGGCGAGGATGTTGTGGCTGAAAGTACAGGAGTACAACCTGTGTCCCATCGACGATCCACCGATGGCTTTACTGAGTAAAGTTCACTTTCTTTCGGTAGTCACATATAGCAAGGGGCGGTATACGCTCAATCCAATGGTTGGCGCACCAGCCGGGTATGCAGAACCCGCACTACTGCTTTGCACAATATATTCCCACCTTACGACTTAATGTAACCCAAGGAAATCTGAGAAAACACGTGGGAATTACTTAACAAATTGAAACTCTGCAAATGTGGGTGTTTACAGTACAGTTGCGGGCAAATTGTGTCTCCAAAATTCTGATTGAGAAGGCAGCACTAGCTTGTGGTTGTTACCAGTTGCAGTGACTGCCATATTGCTGTCATTCCCGCGAGCGGAAAAAACAGCACTCAGATTTGCCGTTCCGTTTGCCGATTCTCGAATTCTCTTGGAGAAACCAGATGTGGAAAACGCCCATGACAAACTCAAATTAAGAAGAAAACAATTGCGCTGGCTTCCTGACTGTAACGGCGCGATCGCAAATTCACGACCGGCCGCGAACACCGACATTGCAGAGTTTGTACAATAACGGAATCGAACCGTCTTGGGATTTCTCCCATACCATATAAGTAACTTGGCTACCGTGACAGGGTAGTGTCTTTTGACCCGGACGGGGTTGGTGGAAAGTGCAGGAATCGAACCTGCAACCAATCGATTATGAGTCGATCGCTCTATCCAGTGAGCTAACTTTCAAAGAGGGGAGTTTGATGTAGGATTTTAACCTACGTCCGACCGATGGCTTCGGTTGCTCTAACTAACTGAGCTAATCAAACAGTAACGTAGTGACGCATAACAAGAGCGGTATACGCTCAATCCAAAGGTTGGCGCACCAGTCGGGTATACAGAACCCGAACCATAGCTTTGCTGATGTATTACTACATTACTACCCATTGTAGTACATTAATTTCAGTGCGTCCAGATCCCAATTTCTTATTTTGAGTTTTCGGTGTAATTGCGGTTCTCTGTAATTTGAACCTCGTGAAAAGCTTAGAGTCAAGTGCTGTTCGTCACAGGTATATTGTTGATGTCCTCATCTGGAAAACAACTTTTTGAATTCTATAATTCGCCCTCAGGATATTCATTCCGACAAGGCACGTTGAGAGAAATACTATGGCAACACTTTAAAACCTTTTTTTGTATATTTCTTGTTCTATTTGTCTTGTTTGCAGCGCTCGCTATCCGAGCATTACTGGAAACAGCTATGGAGAGATTATACACCTATCATCAAGCATATTTATATGAGATGGGAAAGCTGCCAAGAAATTTTCTAGACGATTGGCAACAAATTTTTTCGTTACTAAGCTCAATCGAACTACCTGTTTTTGCGGAATTGGGACTGAGAATTGGACTGGGAGTTGGACTGGCAATTGGAACTGGAGTTGGAACTTATTTCATTACTATATTGTTACTATCACGGAAATCTTCCAATTACGCCGTATGGGTTGTTGAGCATAAACAGCAAATTGTTGGATGGGCATCGCTTTTGATGCAAACAAACTATACCGTGCTTTCTACTATTTACATCGACCCCAAACATCGCTTGCAGGGCGTTGGCTCACACTTGCTCTGGCGGTGTTTGAAGAATGTGAGAAAACCTGTTTATCTCATCTGTTATCCTCACCTTCAAGGATTCTATGCACGTATTGGGTTTGTTTCTCTTTCCAAACAGGATATGCCTAAAGAACTGCAGTTCTCCAAACTACTTGGGATGAGATTGTTGCACGAACCAACACTAATAACAAACCAGTCATCAATGACTCCACCTCTGCTACCTAAACTCTCAATTCGTCCCTTCCAAGAGATTGAGGAGCAATGGCACATTTACAAAACCTTTTGGCGCAGGAAGCGATTTCGGAAATCTCGACTCGACGTCTTGACTTTAGTTGTTTTGGTATCAAGCCGTCCTTTTGTTGCGCTAAGTGGAATTGTCTGGAGTCTCGAAGCAATCTTTGGATTTACAGAGTTCGCTCACTTGAACTTTTCTGTACTTGGCATCCAATTCTCAGGAATAACTATTACCTTATGGGTGTTCTTGTTCTCAATAAGTCTGTTATGGTTCTTTGCTAAGTGTCAAGAGTGGATTGTTGAACGGGACGGTAGTCTCATTGGTTACATTCACTTTTCTCATAGAGGGAACTGTTCAATTTTATACAACTTACACATTGAACCCCAGTATAACCAACAAAATCTTAGCAAGTTGTTATTAGCGCGTCTCAACCATCAAATATCACGACCTCTCTATTTTAATTGCCCGCGTGCGGATAGACAGTTCTACACTGGGCTAGGCTTCTCACTCGCCGATCGCAGAGAACTGCCATTTGAGTTTCAGTTTTTTCAATTGACTGGTTATGTACCTCTTAAACTTACAAATTTGGCAATGACAGATTTACTGGAACAACTTGTTCAATCTGTAGAACCTATTTGCGATCGAGAAAGCATACCCTTACGCAGTCAGACTCACTTACAAGCTCAACAACTGAAGAGAAAAAGATGGATTTGGATGACTGTTGCAGCCCTTTTACTTGGAGTATATACGATCGCTCCTCTTTTCAAAATTCCTCAAATTTCCTCCGAACTCAAACAACAAATTCCAACAGAAGAGCTTAAAAGCGATCGCATCGTGCAACGCTTGGAAGGAAAAGAAAGTATTCGAGCTTTGGCGATCGCATCCGATAATCAGACAGTTGCTCGTGGTAACGAAGATGGTAAGATTCAAATTTGGGATCTCAAGAGCAAAAGCCTGCAACAAACTTTGAACGTTTCTTCTAGCAAGATTCAATCCCTTGCCTTGAGTCCAGACAATCAAACCTTAATTGTTGGCACATCAATAGGTACAATTCAACTTTGGAATTATAAACTTGGTATTTTACAGGAAATACTCTCTCCTACTCATCTTGGAGAAATTCAAACTTTAAAAATCAGTCGTAATGGTCAAACGTTAGTCAGTAGCAGTTGGAAAGACGCATCTGTTAAAGTTTGGGATTTGAATCGCGGGCAGATCCAACATACAATCAATACTGGCGTTGAAGTGCTTTCTGTAGCAGAAAGTCCTGATGGTCAAACTTTATATATTGGAACGCTAGGTGCTATCAAGATTTGGGATTTAGAGCATCACGCACTAGTACAACATTTGGCTGCTCATTCTCGTGAAGTGGAAGTTATTGCTATGAGCGCAGATGGTAAATTGCTTGTTTCTGGGGGTATCGATCGCCAATTTACTGAAAACAAAAGTTTTAGAGATGTTTCCACGGTCAAAATTTGGGATGCTCAAAGTTTCACACTGCTAAAAACATTGCAAATTTATTCTAGTTCGCTAGAGTCGATAAGTATCAGCCCTGATGGGAAAACGATCGTTTTTAATGATTGCTGTCAAGCTCGTTGGTGGCAATGGATGAAGAACAAATATGTTTCAGATATTTATGGGCTCAATCATAACACTGTGTTGAGTTCTGATGGTACAACTCTGGTTGGTGTTGGGTTCGATCGCAAAACAATAACGATCGCAAAGTTATCCAACCTCTTGCAATCAAGTTCTTCTCGCTGAATTTTTAGAAGCCCAATCGTTACTCATTAATGTCATCTGGTTTAATTTAGCCAATGTCTCATCATACCAAACAATCATAGTTTTTAACCCGTTTTCTGGGCGTAGTAATGATTATTTATTGCAATTCTGCAACCAGTGACGAAATTCTTTCACCAACTCTAAATAATCTTTTTCTCCAACTTGTTCTAAAAACTTAACAAGTTCTAAAATTGGTAAATTTGGGAAGGCTAAACTTTTTTCTGTTTTAATATATTCTTGATTTTGAAGTATATAAATACTCAAATCTTCACCATTGTAACACCAAACTTCTGCTATTCCTATATCTGAATAGATTTGTAAGCGATTTTCAGAACTGCTAGTGATATCAATTTCAACTACTAAATCTGGTGGGGGATCTTGTTGTAAGTCTATCCTCTTTTTGCCACGAATAATATCAATATTTTTCAAATAAAAACTTTCATCTGGTTCTGCTCCACTCAACTGTGGATACTTATAAGTAGTAGAACCAAATGGTTCAATTCTGATTTCTAATTCTTCAGCTATGGTTTCAACAAAGCGTCCCATTAAAGTCTTGTAACGTTCGTATTCTGGAGAAGGAGCTATGATTTCTAAATTGCCACGGTTGTAAGTTAGCCGAAGACGACGATTTTTGCTCAATTCATCAAGTAAACTTTCATAGGTTTGCCAACTAATACCTGATAAATGAATAATCTCTTCGGGCTGAATAAGAATTTTTGCAGTCATATTTCACCTTAACGATTGAAATATTGATTTGTCTTAAGCGATCGCATTACATCTCAAGAAAGCTACTTTTTTAAGAAGATGCTTGTAAAGTCTCAATTCATACCCGCCTCTGCGAACTAATTAGATGCATCTTCATACAGAAATGGTATAGGTCATTTGGTTTATGCTTGCCCTATGCGAACGTATAGAGCAAGCTTCCATATACTATCTTAAGCATAATCTTCACTATTCTTGTATAAGTAGAGGGCTAGAAGCTAACACCACAAGAAATTTTGGGAAGTTTTTTATTTAGAAGTTCTTAAACTTCCTGTACCAATTCAAACCTCTTAATCGCTAAGATAATCAATACTTTCTGCGTTCCATATCCTTCAAATTTGGGCTTATAAGCTATGTATTGGTATTTTGCCCATAGCTTATAAGCCCAATCGTTACTCACTACTGTTTTCCAATGCTTCCTGTGTCATCTGGTTTAATCTAGCCAACGTCTCATCACACCAAGCAATCAAAGCCTTTGTAGCATGGAATTTGTAGCTAACAGTTATCATCCAGTAGGGAAAATTGAGATTTTCAGCCTCCTTCACCTTCATATCTTCTTCAATCGCCCGGTACTTCTGTAGGAGTTGTTGTTGCATTTCTCTGAATTGTTGCACGTGACGAATATTGTCAGCAACGCTCACCTGCTTTCCACAGAACAGCTTTAATAAAATCTCGATGCGCTCTACCTGCGGTTCAACAGGTTCTACCAACCAGTGTTGCAACTCCTCAAGCCCTTTGTCTGTCAGCGTGTAGATATGTCGGTTGGGCTTACCGACTTGCTCCTCAACTGACTGAATTGCCAGTCCTTCAGTGACTAGTCGTTTCAAGATGGGATAAATTTGCCCGTAACTTTCCGTCCAAAAGCTTCCAGTAATCGTTTCTATCTTCTTTTTGATATCGTAACCGGACTTAGGACCAAAACTGAGCAGTCCCAAAATAGCGTACTTACTTTTGTTCTCTCTTGACATATAGTTATTTGATATATATCTTTAAGATATAAGTTGCAGACAAAGTTCCAAGTTTACTCTTGAAAAATTCAAGTTAAGGATATTGATCAATGTCCCGAGCTGTGTTCTCAGGGCATTCATCAATATTAATCTTCTGTTGATGTGATTTTGCAAGACTGTAAGGGGAATCCCGAACGAGCGATCGCAAAGTTTGGGCTGGAAAATTGACGTAAATATAAAACTCATTAACCAAGAATTATGAAAGCATTTGTCACTGGTAGTACTGGGTTACTTGGTAACAATTTAGTGCGCTTACTATTACAACAAGGCTATTCTGTAAAAGCCTTAGTTCGTTCTTCAGCAAAAGCATCTCAAGTACTTTCTGGATTAAATGTTACTCTAGTGAAGGGCGATCTGCTGGATATTGATAGCTTTGCCAATGAATTATCTGGATGTGATGTTTTGTTCCATACAGCTGCTTATTTTCGAGAATATTATCAACCTGGCAATCACTGGCAAACGCTAAAAGATCTTAATGTCAATGGCACAATTAAATTGCTAACTGAGGCAGAAAAGCAAGGTATTAAAAAAGTCATTTATGTGAGTTCAGCAGGTCCTTTAGGAATGAAAGAGAGTGGTGAACCGGGTGACGAGTCTACCCCACCCGCTCCGGAAGCATTTAAAAATCTTTACTTTAAGAGCAAGGTGTTAGCAGAGAATGCAATTTATGAATTTCTCAAACAGCATTCTTTACCAGTTGTTTTCATCTTACCAGGATGGATGTTTGGACCGGGAGATGCGGCTCCAACAGCAGGCGGTCAACTCGTGCTAGATTATCTCAATCGAAAAATCCCCGGTATTATAGACGGTGGAACCTGTATGGTAGACGCACGGGATGTAGCACAAGCAATGATTCATGCGGTAGAGAGCGGTAAGGGTGGCGAGCGTTACATAGTAGGCGGACAATATTATGATTTCAAAGCTCTGTTTCACACTCTAGAAAAAGTGAGCCATGTTCCCTCTCCCAAACGCCAGCTACCCTACAGTTTAACCTTGATTCTTGCCAGGTTTTCTGATATGTATGCTCGATTGACTCATAGCAAATCAGTACTTCCTCTTGATGGGATTCGCATTATGTATTTGAAAAGCCAAGTTTCATCTGCAAAGGCAATAGAAGAATTAGGAGCAAGTTTTCGACCAATGGAAGAAACATTGCAAGATGTTATTGAGTGGTATCGAAAACATTATTAGGACATTGTTGGTATTAACTCGCTTTCTGCGCGTAAACTTCTTGAACCCGTTCAAGTTCTAAATCGCTAAGGTAATCTACAGTCCAGTTAGCTTGACGCTGTAGCATGTGGAAGGGATAAGTATGTGCTACTCCAACGACTTGCATCCCCGCTTGTTTTGCCGCTTGTATGCCAGCAAAGGTATCTTCTATTGCCAAACATTCTTCTGGCATAAGGTTTAAATCGAGATACACTTGGTTGAGGCGTTTTACTGCAAGCAAATAACCTTGTGGATCTGGTTTGCTGGTGGTAACGTCATCACCTGCAACGATCGCATGAAAATGTTGGGCTAGCTTGGTACGATTCAGTATTAGGTCTATTTCTTTACGAATAGCGCCACTGACGATTCCTATTTTTAAGTTACGCGATCGCCCTTGAAAGAGTAAGTCGTCTAAACCAGGATAGAGAGGTAGCTTTTCAATTTTTTCTATCTCTCGAACATAACTTTCTGCTTTACGATTAAGCAACTGAGTGAGATAGGTGTCACTCACTACACGCCCTCGTTTGGCGAGCAATTCTTTTACGCAAGAGCGATCGCTACGCCCCAAACAAATTTTGCGGTACTCACCTGGTTTGATCGTCAGGTTTTCTTCAATCAAAAGTTGCTCTATGAGTTGCTCGTGAATGGATTCATCATTAATGATGACACCATTAAAGTCAAACAGAATCGCCTTTAGACTCATGGAAGTGTTTAAAAAGCTGGTGATGGAAATCCTTGCAACTCTCCATTATCTACTGTGGTGTCCCCTTGTGTAGGAGTGTAACGCGTGGCATTTCTTTGGACAGTGCGATCGCCAGACAGAATCGGCTTGACTCCGCTTGTCACTTGATTGATCCACCAGACATCCTGAGTTTGTACAGAGCCAAATCCAGCAGCACCCATCCAAGCATCAATGCTTGCGGCTGCATATTCCTGAATGTACGGTTCCTCAAAAACATTGTTCAGCCAGTCCAACTGGCGGATAGTTTTTTGATTACCATCCAAAATCAGTACTTGTCCCCCAGAGACTAGTAACCGGAAAGCTTCCTGTAAAATTGTCTGAGAGACTGCTGTTGGTGTTTCGTGGAATAACAAAGAAGCTGTTACCAAGTCAAAGGAAGCATCTGGAAAACTAGTTTTCTCAGCATTGCCATGTCGCCAGGTAATTTCCAAACCAGCGTTTTGGGCTTTGTGTGAAGCCCTCACAAGCATATAAGGTGATAAATCCAAACCTAAAACTTCTGCTTGAGGGAATGCCTGCTTTAACATTAATGTTGTAGAACCCGTCCCGCAACCCAAATCTAAAATTCTTCGCGGTTGTACCTGAATTGCATCAATTAATGCCTGACGGACAACGGTTTCACCGGGTACTAAAACGTATTGGGTGATGGGGTCGTAAGAAACAGCAGCGCTTGGGTTCAGATATCCGCGCTTAACTCCGTGAAAGTTTTGACTGCTGTAGTATGGGGGAATTGCCACATCAGCACGTCGGTAGCGATCGCTTTCTTTTTCCCAATCAACACTTTCCGCATATCGCTGCAACCCCTGTTCATCAATTAGGAGACGTACCACAGGGGATAAAAAGCGTTCCCAAATAGTGTCTTGACGAACTGCCATAGAAGTTTGTTGAGTTTTATTTAACTATCTTAACTAATGTTACATTATTTACCTCTATCTTGAGGATAGGGGTTATAGCTCAGGCAATTAGGAGTTCTTAGCGCTCGATCGCAACCAGGCATTCGGAGCTTGCATCACTCATTTTAGAATACTACAATTGTAATACAAGTATAAATAGTTAAGGTTAGAAGTCTTTTGGCTTCGCCTTCTTCTGACACATTATGCCAAGGGGAAATTTGTGCGATCGTCTCGTGTAAAAAAGTCCAATCCAATTAATCCAAAATCCAAAATCTACGCATCCAAAATTTTATGCCCTACGAAGAACTAGAACTTTCCACGCCATCACCTGTCCTGTCTTGGGCAAACCACCCATTAGGGACAGAAGAAACCAAGATGGCAAAAAATGTAGCATCACTGCCATTTGTATTTAAACACGTAGCATTGATGCCAGACGTTCATTTAGGTAAAGGAGCCTTAGTGGGTTCAGTCCTTGCCACAAAAGAAGCAATTATCCCAGCTGCTGTCGGGGTGGATATTGGCTGCTTTGTAGGTGAGACTCTTATTCCTCTGGTCGATGGTAAATTGTATTCTATAAAAGATTTAGCTGAACGTAATGAAGAGTTTATAGTTTACTCATGTACCTCTACTGGAAAAGTCGTAGCAGCTAAGGCAAAAGCAAGGTTAACAAGACGTAATGCTCCTCTTGTAAAAGTGATTTTGGACAATGGTGAAGAAATTATCTGCACCCCAGATCACCAATTTATGCTTAGAGATGGAAACTATGAGGAAGCACAGCATCTTCAATCTGGAACATCCTTGATGCCGTTCTACTCAAAAACTGACAAAGATGGTTATACCTTAGTCTCTCAACCGTACTCCGGTAGATGGCAAAAAGCACATTGGATTATTGCTAGATCGGGTTTGCTAGGAAAAGTCCCTAGATTTGAAGAACAAAGAACAGTTATTCATCATCAAAATTTTAATGAATCAGATAACCGACCTGAGAATTTGAAGTTTATGGGCGATCGCGACCATTGCGCCTATCATCGTAGCTTAGTTGAACGTAACCAGCACTGGCAATCTCCAGAGTTTGAACAAAAACGATTGGCAGCACTTGCCGGAAAAGCAGCAACACAAGCAGGATACGAGTATTACGCTGCTAGAGGAACTCGAAATATCCTGAATTATATGCAGCAAAAGTCAGAACACTTTCAGCAAGCAGTTGCTGGTAATGGCAAGCGCGGTCAGCATTATTTAGTGCAATACAACCAAAGTGACAAGGGAAGAAAGAAATCTCAGGAAATCGCCAATCGATACTATACCTGCGACATTTGTAATGCACAAATCAAGACTCCAATTGGTTTACACAATCATAGAAAAAAAGAACATCAATGCGATCGCAAAGTTTTAGCAGTTCTATCTTTAGACTACACACAAAATGTTTATTGCCTTACAGTACCTGAATATCATAATTTTGCTTTAAAAGCAGGTGTCTTTGTTCACAATTGTGGTATGATGGCGATAAAAACACCATTCAATGGTGACAAACTAGAAGGAAAACTAAAAAAAATTCGCTTGGATCTTGAAGCAGCTATTCCAACTGGTTTTAACGAAAATAAAGAGGTTGAAAAAACTGTTACCAACTGGCAAAGCTGGCGCGACTTTAAAGACTTGCATCCAGGAGTGCAAGATTTACAAAGTAAAGCGATGAAACAAATGGGTTCTCTTGGGGGTGGAAATCATTTTATAGAAGTTTGCCTCGATACAGAGAACCAAGTTTGGTTGATGTTACATTCTGGTTCGCGCCACATTGGCAATAATCTGGCTCAGTGCCACATTAACACTGCCAAAAACCTAGCAAAAATGGCAAACAATACATTGCCAGATCCAGATTTAGCCTATTTTGTAGCTAATACACCAGAATTCCAAGCATACTGGCACGATTTGCAATGGGCGCAGGACTATGCACGTGTCAATCGTGAGGTAATGATGGCACGTTTCAAGCACATTATTGAAAAACATTTAGCAGGTGGTAAATCCATTAAACCTTTATTAGAAGTCAATTGCCATCACAATTATGCTGAAAAAGAAGTGCATTTTGGCGAGGATGTATACGTCACTCGTAAAGGTGCAGTGCGTGCAGAGAAAGACGACTATGGCATTATACCCGGTTCAATGGGAGCAAAATCCTACATTGTTAAAGGCAAAGGTTGTGCCAATAGTTTTTGTTCTTGCTCTCATGGTGCAGGGCGTTTGCTATCTCGAAATAAGGCCAAGAATGTCTACACTCTTGACGATCTCATTGAGCAAACCAAAGGTGTAGAGTGTCGTAAAGATGAAGGTGTTTTGGATGAAATTCCAGGTGCTTACAAGCCTATAGATGAGGTGATGAAGAATCAAGACGATTTGGTGGAAGTTGTGGCAACTCTCAAACAAGTTGTTTGTGTAAAAGGTTAGCTTGATAAATCTCTAGCTAGCATCTTTAGGAATATAGATAGTCAATGGGAGGTATTGCCTCTTATCCAAGATTCTCTTGATTCTCTCTCGTTCTCTCTCGTTCCCAGGCTGCGCCTGGGAATGCATTCCTAGAGGCTCTGCCTCGTTTAGAGCATCTTTTTACGAAGACTGTGAAGTAATTGCTGTCGGATTTACGGCAGCAAAAAATTGCGATCGCGTTACCTGAGTTGAGGTGTACCTTTGGTGGAAGTTCAATCGGGCAATGGGCATCGATCCTGATGAGATATAGTGAATTTAAAATTTAGCAGTTTTAGCTAATTCAATCATTTTATCAAGAATTTTTAGGTCATCAGGAGCAGGAGAAAAAGATGATTGAAAAAGAATTTTTTTACCTGCAATGGTTCTGAGCATTACAAAAACAGGTTTTTTTGCTTTATCTTGTGTATCCATTTGAATACCACGAATTAAAAAGCCGTTACTATCTGATTCAATAATTCTAACTTCTGTCCAAACAAAGCCCCAATCTAAAAATTTAGAAGATTTTAGTTTTTCAGCAAATGCATTAACATTAGTGGGCGCATCATCAGGGAATGTTGAGACGAAAAGCTCAGCAAAAGTATCATTGTAAGAAACGCTATCGGGTAAATTTATTTGAGTTAAAGTCCATGAATCCATTGCTGCATTATAATCAGCTTTCCAGTCTTTGCCAAAAAATTTAAGTGATTTGAGTTCTCGTGAAGCAAGATTGATATGCCAATTGAAAATAGAAGTTGGGATTTGAGTTTCTGTAGTAGAAGGTACTTGGACTAAATGTATCTCATTAGTTTTATCTTGTTTAGATGCTTGAACTATACTTGTTCGATCGTTATCATTATAAGATAAATTTATTGTTGGCTCTTGCAAGTAGGACAAACTAGCATAGATGGGTAACACTATTAGAACCAAGGGAAAATTCAACATTTTAGTTTTATCACAATCAAATCATATTGGATACATTGTAACCAGATAACAATTGAATTGTGATTAGAATAAATACGGAATAGTTTTCAATACTTATTATCCAGAGTTAAAAATTATAGAAATGATTGTTTTAAGTGAATCACCAGAACAATTAGAACCATCTGCAAGTGTCAGCAATATTAAAGTATTGACTGAGGCTGCTCAAATAGTGGGATGTACGGTCTATAGTATACCACCAGACTTTGAGCGTTGTAGCACGGCGGAAAATGCTTTATGGCATATTCCTCAATACACTCAAGAAATGACTGGTATTTGGGTAGGATACATCCCAGAACTTGAACGCTATCAAGCTATTTACAATGCAGCTTTATATAAAGGGATAAAACTGGTGAATTCAACATTACAACATCAGACAGTAACAGAATTTGATTTATTTTACCCGTATTTAAAAGGTTTAACTCCTGAAAGTCTTGTCATTAGATCCGTTGAGGAATGCGCTGGTACTGGTGAATTATTAGGATTTCCTGTTTTTGTTAAAGGTGCAGTTCAATCCAGAAAAAAACAGGGATGGAAGTCCTGTGTAGCGAATAATTTAGAAGAATTAATAACGCTTACAGAATGGTTGTTGAAACTTAAATATGGATCGCGTGGTAAAGTTATTGTCAGAAAATTTATTAATTTACGCTATCATCGCCTAGCTCCAAATGGCTTTCCCATGGGAAGAGAGTATAGAGTTTTTATGTATAACGGGCAAGTTTTAGAATACGGGTACTATTGGGATGGCAAGGATGATTTAAGCCGACTCTCACAACAAGAAGAAAAAGAAGTCTTAAGTTTAGCAACTTTAGCATCTCAGCGCCTTAATGTTCCTTATATCGCAATTGATATCGGACAATTAGAAAATAAAGAGTGGGTAGTCGTAGAGGTAGGCGATGCTCAATTTTCAGGAACCTGTCACATTCCTGCACTTGAGTTGTGGAACAAGTTAAAAAACATAGATTCTCAGGAGAAGCTATGATTTGTAAATACGATCGCTTGATTCACAGGTAGCCCATATGGTACAAGTACCAACGCAAAAACTAACCTTGGAAGAGTTTTTGAAACTGCCAGAAACAAAACCTGCAAGTGAGTACATTGATGGTGAAATTCTTCAAAAACCTATGCCCCAAGGCAAGCACAGCAAGTTACAAAGTAAACTAGTCACTACCATTAATAACATAGTAGAGGAGCAGAAAATTGCGCTTGCCTTACCAGAATTAAGATGTACCTTTGGTGGGCGAGCGATCGTTCCAGATGTAGTGGTATTTGCTTGGGAAAGAATTCCCCTTGATGAAAATGGGGATATTGCTAATGTATTCGCAGCTGCACCAGACTGGGTGATTGAGATTCTCTCACCAGAGCAAAGCCAAACTAAAGTGACTGGAAAGATATTACACTGCTTAAAATATGGCAGCAAATTAGGTTGGCTGGTCGATCCTGTTGAAAAGTCAGTGCTAGTTTATCCCCCAGGACAGCAACCGGAACTCTTAGAGCAACCAGAGGATGTTTTACCTGTTCCAGATTTAATGAAAGATGTCCACTTAACAGTGGGAAATCTGTTCGGATGGTTGAAATTAGACAAAGCTATTGCATAGTAGCTTGCAACTGTTTTACAGTTTCCGCTTTATCTTGGAGGAAGTACCTTCTAAGTTCGATGGTTGAATCCTTAAAATATAATGCAGGATATACATTAAGAATATGAGTGAAATATTTACTGAAATTGATATACCACCTCAGTTTCCCGATCATACTCAATTACCGGAGTCGGATGGTACGTTTGTGAAAAATTTCCAAGAACATCCTCAATGTCTGATTTTGACTGACTCCATAGCTCCTGTTCTGCAACAACTGCACCCAGATGGACAGTACTGCATTGGTCAAGACTGTGGTATATATTGGCGAGAGACTGAACCACCCGAAAAAGGAGCAGAAGCACCAGATTGGTTTTACGTACCCGGTGTACCGCCAATGCTTGATGGCATAATTCGTCGTTCCTACGTTTTATGGAGAGAATACATCCCCCCACTTATTGCGATAGAACTAGCGAGTGGCAATGGCGATGAGGAACGAGATACAACTCCTCTACTCCTCGCTCGTCAAGAAGGTACAAAGCCGGGTAAATTCTGGGTATATCAACAAATTATCAGAATTCCTTACTACGCTATTTATGAAATCAATAATGCCAAGCTGGAGGTTTATCACTTGGTAGATTTTTCATACCAAAAGCTGCAACCTAACGAGCAAGGAAGATACTTAATTCAACCTTTGGGGGTGGAACTGGGGTTATGGCGGGGAGTTTACCTGAATAATCCAGAGCAATTCTGGTTGCGCTGGTGGGAGACAAATGGTAACCTGTTGCTAATTGGTAATGAAGCTGCTGAGCAAGAAAGGCAGAGGACTGAGCAAGAAAGACAGAGGGCTGAGCAAGAAAGACAGAGGGCTGAGCAAGAAAGACAAAGATCTCTTGCTGCAGAGCGAAGAGCAGCACAACTTGCAGAACGGTTACGAGCAATGGGTATTGACCCAGATGAGGTAGGGTAAATTTAAAATTTAGCTGAAAATTTACAGGCAATTTGGAGAATTTTGCCAATGCTTGATAATACACAGTTAAATAAATACAAGCAGCAATTGGTTGCTGACTTCAATTCTCGAACTGATTATGACCGAGGTAGGTTCTATGCTCCTGTTGCCGATCGCTTGATTGAATTTGCCCGAGTTCAATCGGGACAAACTGTCTTGGATGTAGCCACGGGAACTGGTTTAGTTGCACTGGCTGCTGCTAAAAAAGTAGGTATTGAAGGGAAAGTCATTGGTGTGGATATTTCCACTGGAATGCTAGAGCAAGCAAGACAAAAGCAAATTAATTTGGGTTTACAAAATGTAGAATTTCTGGAAGCAGATGTAGAAATTGTAGAATTTAGCGATCGCTGTTTTGATGTTATATTTTGTTCTTTAGCAATTTGTTATTTAACTGACATTTCTGCTGCTTTAGAAAAATGGCACAGTTGGCTTAAACTCAATGGAACTTTAGCATTGAATGTTTGGGCTGAAAAAGCTTTTCCCCCATCAGTTTTGTTTAGAGAAGTCGCCAAAAGATATGGTATAAAAATTGCCAACCCTAACGAACCTCTTGGAACGCTAAAAAAGTGCTATTATTTCCTACATAAAGCGGGATTTCAAAATATTGAAGTGATACAAGAGCAGTTTGGTTGGTACTTCACCCCTGACTCTAACGCGGCTGAAGAATTATGGCAAATTAATTCCAAGAATGTTTTTGGCTATCAAGTTTTTGAACTTTCAGCAGATGAGTTAAATCGGTGCAAGGCGGAATATATTGCGGAAGTTCAGGCATTACCGACGACAGAACAAGGTACTTGGTGTGATGCTTCTATCTTTTTTGTCACAGCTATTCCCTAGAGCACAAGATTGAGGTACAATAGCATTCGCTCTACACAAGTTACAGGCAATTGCTGTGTTGAAGAACACAAATTTAAATTTTTTTTGCCATAGCTCTTGCCTATAATACAAATAAGCATTTATACTTATTTATAAATCGTTGCCATTCCATAGAAAAAGCTTTGCAGTGCTTAATGCTATTTAAAGCAGTCTTAAGATTGCTAACAATGGCTGAAGTTCTGTTGCAAAATATCAATGTGAGGAGCGAATTCCGAGAGTGTATTCGCGGTACACTCAAATAGGTTTCTTTGAGAGCAATCGCGAATAAAATTTTACCAAAATCCATCATAAACGTACTGTTCTCTTTCGCGGCGAACTGCGATCGATAACGGTTGCTTGTGTGAGTCACTAAAATTCAGGAATATTAACCATGACTACTGCTGTAGCTGCTAGCTTTCCCGTTAATCTTAGCGCGTACAAAAAAATAGCACTAGACCCAAGCAATCCTACCCTGACTGGCGAGCAACGAGAAACACTCAAAGCTAACATTCAGCTTTGTCGCGATGCAATTGTTTTCTTCACTGCTACAGGTGCTGCTAGAGGTGTAGGCGGACACACAGGTGGTGCTTACGATACAGTACCAGAAGTAGTCATTCTTGATGCCTTCTTCCGAGGCGCACCTGATAAATTTGTCCCTATCTTCTTTGATGAAGCAGGACACCGCGTTGCTACCCAATATCTGATGGCGGTTTTGCACGGCGAGTTGGATGCGGAAAGCCTCGTTCATTATCGCGAAGCTCATTCAAAATTGCCCGGACACCCCGAACTTGGCTTAACACCTGGTGTTAAATTTAGTTCCGGACGTTTGGGACACGTTTGGCCTTACATTAATGGTGTGGCATTAGCTAATCCCAACAAAGTTGTCGTCTGCTTGGGTTCAGATGGTTCGCAGCAGGAAGGCAATGATGCAGAAGCAGCACGTTTGGCAGTAGCTCAAAATCTGAACGTCAAACTCATTATTGATGATAATGATGTCACCATTGCCGGACATCCTTCAGATTATCTACCTGGTTTTAGCGTTGCTAAAACACTTGAAGGTCACGGCTTGAGTGTCAATGAGGGTGATGGGGAAGACTTAGACGATCTGTACCGCCGCCTTTGTGCAGCAGTAACACAGTCGGGACCTGTTGCTTTAGTCAACAAGCGGAAGATGGCAGTGGGAATTGAAGGTATCGAAGGCTCAACCCACGGTCATGATGTGATTCCTGTAGATAAAGCGATCGCGTACTTAGAAAAGCGTGGATTAACTGAAGCAGTCAACTACCTCAAGAGCATACCCAAGCCCAAGCAAAGCTACACATTCCTTGGAGTCAGCGACAAATGGGGTTCCAACCGGAACGTATTTGGTGAAGCAGTCGTTTCCGTTCTCAGCCGCTTGAGTGAAACTGAACGTAAGGAAAAGGTATTGTGTATCGATAGCGACCTTGAAGGTTCCTGCGGCTTGAAGAAGATTCACGATACATACCCAGAAATCTTCGTCAGTTCTGGAATTATGGAAAGAGGAAACTTCTCCGCCGCCGCCGGATTTGGGATGGCAAAAGGAAAGCAAGGTATCTTCGGTACCTTCAGCGCCTTTTTAGAAATGTGTATTTCCGAAATCACAATGGCGCGGTTGAACTATTCCAATGTTTTGTGTCACTTCTCCCACTCCGGAATCGATGACATGGCAGATAATACCTGTCACTTCGGCTTAAACAATATGTTTGCCGATAATGGATTGGATGATGGTTACGAAACACGACTTTACTTCCCTGCAGATGCTGCTCAAATGACGGCGTGTGTTAATGCAGTCTTTTTCGATCCGGGTTTGCGGTTTATCTTCTCCACCCGTTCCAAAGTTCCCCACATTCTTGATGCTAATGGCAAAGAGTTGTTTGGCGAAGGTTACACCTTTGTTCCTGGCAAAGATGAAGTTGTACGGGAAGGAACTGCAGGTTATATCGTCAGCTATGGCGATGGATTGTATCGCTCTCTTGATGCAGTGGAACGTCTCAAGCAGCAAGGAATTGATGTTGGTTTAATCAACAAACCCACACTCAATGTTGTAGATGAAGAAACCCTGGCAAAAATCGGTGCAGCACCTTTTGTACTGGTTGTAGAATCCATGAGCCGTCGCAACGGGTTGGGTATCCGCTTTGGAACTTGGTTGCTTGAGCGTGGATTTACACCCAAGTTCGCTCACCTCGGAACTCATCATGAGGGTTGCGGTGGTCTTTGGGAACAGTTCCCCCATCAAGGAATTGACCCCGATGGCATTATCAGTAAGGTCAAGTCATTGATAGGCTAAGTTTATACTTTTCACTTATGAAAAGTACTAATTTCTTTTGTGGGACGGGTATCTTGCCCGTCCCTTATTATACTATTTTGGCTTGAGAAAGCTGTGCTTAGACTGAACGTGACGCGAGTTTTACTTTTATCTCAAGATCTTGAGCTAAATCTGCTTCATTGTAATGACGTTCAATTTTGTTTTGGCCCAAAAGTTTCTGAAATTCCCATACAGACAAGTTAGCTAACTGACGTGCTTGACTGAAGGTAAAGATATTCTGTACGTACAGTTGTAAAGCTAATTCCTGGCGAATAGCTTGTTCGCCTTGATTTAACGAACTAGGTGATATTTGCAAGTTTATTGGTTGAATAAATTGACTCATTGATAATCAAACCTAAATAAATTTCAAAGCTTATACCATTTCTGTATAAAGATGCATCTAATTAGTCCTTGCCCAGCGTTTTTATAGTCCCACATTTCCAATGTGAGGGAATTTCAAGCGCAACCTCATATAGAATTGGTATCACACATTATTATAAGATTCTTATTTGGTTTTTGAAATACACATAGAGTAGGCATTGACCGCCATATAAGACTTTTGACTGGCAATGCTTAACGCCACGCCATACAATTGCAGGGGAAGCTGCTCGCGAGGGTTACTTCCCATACAGTCGTGAAAATTTTTTACAAATCATCTATAGTTCCTATAATACCAATTCTCCTTTTATATTTTCAATGGCAGTCAACGAGGGATTGCTCGTTTAGGTCTGTTGCGATCGCATATCGTGTTCGCTATGAGTTTCGTTGATAGCTTTAAAAAGAAGCTTTAAGAAACTTCTCATAGATTGATCCGTCCAAGTGTACCCGTTCGAGGTCTACAAGCATGGAAATGTCTAGTTTACATTATCTTTTACCTCACAAACAACTAGACATCTCCAAAAACTGCCCAAGTATCTCTATGACTAACTTATAGGGTGCGATCTCCAGTTTCGCAAGCCAGCTAGTTTATACGATAGAATAAGGTTTTGAGATATTTGTTGT
The DNA here is from genome assembly GCF_000760695.4 of Tolypothrix bouteillei VB521301. GTDB lineage: Bacteria > Cyanobacteriota > Cyanobacteriia > Cyanobacteriales > Nostocaceae > Scytonema > Scytonema bouteillei_A. The sequence goes on from NZ_JHEG04000001.1 coordinate 5,455,586, forward strand.
TAATAATCAAACCAAAAAACGTAGTTAGGTGCATTCATTTTTAAATCAGGCGATCGCATATATTTCTGTTGGTAATACGAGGGCCCCAATTCGGAATCTTACTAGTCCACAAATTGTCAAAATTACTTGCTCATACTTTTTAGGATTTAACCGAAATCTTTCTTGGACAACTCGGAATATTTTTACCGAACGAATTCTGTGTTCAACAAATATTCTTTTGGAGGAAAACTCCTGGTTTTCTTTTTTCTGAGAAATAGTTAACTTTCCATTTCTCGGTGTTTTAATAGGTGTGTCAATTAAATCTTCTCCTTGATATCCTAAATCTCCCTTAAATTTTTGTTTTTGGTCAAAGTTATCACGATTTTCTCGAAACAAAGTTATATCACTTTTCGGTCCAGGTTCGCCAGCTACAACATCAACGATATCCCTTGCATCTGGCAAAATAATCATCTGACTTTTAAATGTATGTTTACTTGCCTTGCCAGAGTAATATTTTTCTTGCTCCTTATTGTCTTTAGGTCTTTCCCTCACTTGTTCATAGCTGTCTACAATTAATTCGTAATCTGTGAGAATTTCTTGAACTACCATCAAATCAGATTCGTTTTTTTTTACTTGTTCAATTAAACTGGATGGCAACAATTCCCTAAGTATTGGCAACCAATAATTAAATGTATCATTTGCTGTAGACTCACTCACTCCAAACTGGATGCCCAAAAGTTGAAAGGTTGTCAGATGCCTGAGATAGACCAAGGTTAAAATTATTTCTTCTTTCATGGATAGTTTGGGTTTACGACCTCCACCACTAGCAATAATTCTCACTTTTGTAGATTCTAATAACTCTTGTTTTTCGTGGTGTAATCTTTCGGCATTTTGAATTAATTGTTGTAACTGTTCGTACTCTAGACCAATTAACCGCTTTGTTTCTTTAGGATTCTCTTCAATATGGTTCAGTATATTGCTCATATTTCTGTGTCAGAAAAGCTCTCTAATGTTCTTATATCACAGAATATAACTATTTTGGAGATGTCTACTTGACTCGACAACAAGTTCAAAAATCTAATTCAGTTTGATTTGTAAAAATGACGCAAGATGCAATTTTCAGTCCATTCTTTGCAACAGTGTTTCTGACACTCTTCGTCTGGGTGTATATGTACATCCGTCGTATCAATTTTATCACCAGTAACAAGCTCAGTCAGAAGGAGCTTGCTACACCTAACACACTGGCGCAAATCTCCCCACCAAATGTATCCAATCCATCGGATAACTTAAAGAACCTGTTCGAGATTCCGGTACTTTTTTATGCGCTTGTCCTATACCTCTTCGTTACAAAGCAGGTGGATACAGTGTATGTGAACGCCGCGTGGATCTTCGTTGTGTTTCGCGTATTGCATAGTATTGTCCATTGCACATTCAATCTCATTATTCTTCGGTTCTACCTTTACCTATTTGCCACACTCGCGGTGTGGTTCATCGCAATCCGCGCCGCTCTCATGCACTTCACATAGAGTAGATAGACAGTTCTTTACGTCTCATTAAATATCCAAAATGACCATAGCAGTCCAGCCATCATTGGTTTTTTCCAATTGAAACCGATGTAATGTGACTGCTTTAACATCCACTCGCTGTTCGTGGCGATCGCGATCTAGTGTTTCTCCTTGAGTGACTGCAGTTAACTGATATTTATCATCTTTCTCTTCAAAGTCAATTTGCTGCGCTCGCAACAGCAGTAGCTCGCTATCTTTGTAGTAAACAAATTCTTGAAGAAAATTAAATAGTAAAAGGTCTAATGCGTCATCTTCTAAATGAAAGGTTCTTGTTTCCTTACGTTCTATGGAATCTAAATCTTCAATCATAGTATTGATTGTTGCATCACCGGCTGCTTTAAATACCTCCTGTAAATCTTTTCCCCAAGCACGAAAGGCAATATCAGCCGTAGCAATATCCTCAAGAAATTCATAAGGCATAGGATAAATATATCTCCAGTTCAAGTGTATTTTCAGTCTCCGTTAATTCGCAAGACATCATCCTTTAACTGTTGTCAAGGCTTTCTGGTACTCTTCTTCTGTTGTTATTGTTTTATTTAAATTGTAATGAAACATAACATTTACTGCTCGCATTTTTTCAAAAGTTCGATAATTTCTAATTTTTGTTCTTTTACCTGTTTGCCAATAAAAACTAACTCCGTTGCTTCTTGTTCAAAGCGTTCTAAATCCCATCTCCCAGCTACAAAATTAAATAAATAAATCCCGTCTGAAAACCGGACAAATCCTTTAGCTCTGTAAACATTTGGTTCCAAACTATTGACAAATTCCTCAAAACACGGACGATTGATAGTAGCAGAAGTGTTGTAACTAAACGATTCAAATTCCGGTTGATGAACGTGATGTGGGGGCGGTTGTACGCGCTCTCGACCGATACCAAAAAGCAGATCTAAATCTACCTTTCCCCGATGGCTACGTAAAATCGAGGCAATTTCATTGATGGAGTGTAACTTGTCCTCTACAACCTCTAACTCTTTTTCTGAAATCAAATCAATCTTGTTAAGAAGAATAATATCTGCTGCTTCTATTTGGATTCGGGTTGTGTGACCAACAGAAGGATATTTCACCAATGAATCGGCATCAATAACAGTAACAACCCCATCCAATCGCACTTTTGGTAAACTTTCTTGAATATCAAAAACCAGTGCATCTGGTTCTGCAACTCCTGTTGTTTCCACTATAAGATGTTCGGGGTCAACAGAAGCGATGATTTCATCAACGGCTGCTTCAAACTCACCAAGCAAGGAACAACATACGCAACCGCCACCCAAATCTGCTATTTGAACATTTTTGCCTTGAATGATTTTGGCATCAATCGCTATTTCTCCAAACTCATTCATGAGAATCGCAATTTTTTTAGGCACTGTTTCAAGAATATGACGCAACAGAGTTGTTTTGCCACTTCCAAGAGGTCCCGTGATAACCGTAAGCGGTGTGCGGATTTGCATATTATTTTGTGCGCTCAAATTTTTGAGTGACAATAGCTACTTTATGATTTAAATACAACAGTTGCAAACAAAGCTATGCGTCTATCTTAAGAATGAAGCCGGATTTTCATATCAATTATCCTTTAATATTCCCAATGGGAGTTAAACGTACTACCCGTTTGCTAATCCCAGCTAATTCAGCAGCTTCAATCACATCATCAATATCTTTATAAGCCGCACCTGCTTCTTCAGCTAACCCTGAGTAAGAGGTACTTCTCACATAAATACCCCGCTTTTGCATATCTTTTTGTAGTTGTTCTCCACGATAAATTTTTCTGGCTTTTGCCCGACTCATCGTGCGTCCGCTGCCATGAGCGGTACTGAAGAAAGTTTGGTCGCCAGTGGGTACTCCTACTAATAAATAAGAGCCAGTTTCCATACTGCCACCAATAATCACTGGCTGACCGATATCTTTATATTTTTCAGGAACATCTTGCATCTGCGGACCAAAAGCACGAGTGGCTCCCTTACGATGCACGAGGAGCGATCGCTCTTTTCCATCAACTATATGGCTTTCTAATTTAGCAGTATTGTGGGCAACATCATAAACCACGTGCATACCCATTTCTTCTGGCGAGTTCCCAAGAACTTCCGAAAATACCTCTCGAATGCGGTGCAGGATAACTTGACGGTTGGCAAAAGACATATTAATACCGCATTTCATTGCTGAAAAATAAGCCTGACCTTCAGGAGAATGAAAAGGCGCACAGGCTAATTCTCTGTCTAAAATTTTGATACCGTACTTGCTCTCCATGACTTTAAGAAAGACTTGCAGGTAGTCAGTAGCAACTTGATGACCGAATCCGCGACTGCCACAATGGAACATGACTACCACTTGATTGGGAATGGTAATTCCCATACGTGCAGCTAGCTCCTTATCGAAAATATTTTCCGGTCGAACCACTTGAATTTCTAAATAATGGTTACCAGAACCTAAAGTGCCAATTTGATTAAAACCTCGGTCAATTGCTTTGTCACTGATTTTGGAAGAGTCAGCGCCTTTCATACACCCTTGCTCTTCCATAAGTTCCAAGTCTTCTTCCCATCCGTAACCATTGCGAACGCACCACCGTGCGCCTTGCTCGACAACTTCACGAAATTCACTGCGTGAGAGTTTGACAAAGCCAGTACTTCCCACTCCTGCAGGAACTTTTTGATAAAGCTTATCTACTAGCTTTTTGATATCGTATTTTACTTCATCGTAGGTCAGGTTTGTAACCATCAAGCGCATCCCGCAATTGATATCAAAACCGATACCACCAGGAGAAATCACACCCCCTTCCTCTACATCCATCGCCGCTACGCCACCAATGGGAAAACCATAGCCAAAGTGTCCGTCAGGCATACATAAAGCATATTTACTTACCCCAGGAAGTGTTGCTACATTAGTGACCTGGTCGTAAACGGCTTCATCTAATTCCCGAATTAACTTCTCTGTTGCATATATTCGAGCAGGAACCCGCATCCCTTCTTTGTAGGACACGGGTATTTCCCACACTGTATCAGAAATCTTGTTTAAAAACTCTTTGATAGTCATTTTTACCGTATGTTTTTTTTGTAAAAATATCCATATACGATAAAAGCCTTTGTTTGTTACAACTTCTTCCTAAAGAAACGTTTTGCTGTTTCAGTTCTAAAGAGGGAAAGACTAACAAATACTTAACAAAACCTTTTCTGGAATCAGTTTGTAGGATAGTGATTTTACTTAAGTCGTTTCAATTAACTCGCTTAACAGAAAGGTTATGTGCAAAGTTAATGGCAAGGTAGACAGCAGAATTAAAATAATTCTCAATCTTATAGCCGTAGATGTATTGCAATTTATTGAAAATCAGTATAGCTCTCCTTGTCAAATATTCGAGTGAGGTTAATATATCAATCATACAGTTGTAAAAGTTACTCCAAAAACACTTATGCCAGTGACTGTTGATACTCAACGTACAGGGCGTTTTGTCCATTGGTGGCCTTACGTTGCTCTTGGTGCTTCTGCACTCGTATTTTTATCGTTAATAACCGCTCCATTTTTTAAGCAAACCCTTGTTCGTAAAGATGTACAAGTTAAACAAGAGGAGCCTTTCAAAATCAAATCACTCCAATTGGCACCTCAGCTAATAGGTGCATTGCGCGTTGATGTCAATGCGATCGTACCCGATAATCGTTGGGTGACCTACGAAATTCAGCTTTTGGACAAACAAGGCAAGGTTTTGGCGTCCGGAATTAAAGAAGCTTGGAAGGAATCAGGTTTTTGGTCTGAAGACGGAGAAACGGGGACGTGGTCTGAAGAAGACTTGACAGCTGGTTTAGATGTTCGGGCAAAGAAAAACGAAGAAGTCACTCTTGCCTTAGCAGTGTTGGGCTATGGAGAAACCAGTGGAAAAGAACTAGCTGAAGCTGTTCCTTTTACAATGACTGTCGAAAATGGAGTCATTGATACACGCCATCTTTGGCCTGGTTTAATTTGGTCTACTTTTTTCTCTGTCATGGCATTATTTGCCACACGCCGCATTGGTAAAAAAGCAATTACCGCAAAAATTCTCGACAGCGATCCAAATGGTCGCGAAACAGTTGGTGGAGCTAATCGTCTCGTGCGCGTTAATGTAGATATCCAATCTGATGAAACATCTCCCCCAGAACTAGAAGTCAACCTGTCTATTAATGATGCCTATGGCGAACAAGTTTATGCAGGCTCTTTTCCCGTAAAACTCTCCTTTACAAAAGAGAAAGGGAAAATTACAAAGGTGACAGGAAAGTTACAGAAATTTTTTATACTGAACGAGCGTGCTTCTTACGGTTTTCATGTAGAAGTTTTTCCCGATGAACCAGTCGATCGGACATCACTGATTGTTCGAGATGGTGCTCGTACCTTAAAACCAGTAGAGGTGATACACATCAGCGCTAACACGGCGACCAGCGACAAGTAAAAAAATTACCATTTCATGAGATTGAACTGGTACTAAAAAACTGACTGTTGTAAAGAATTCGCTGATTATCCGAACTTGGTATGGATAGTTGAGCACTCTAAATCTAAAGTTCAAAATCCAAAATCCTAGAGGCTTATGTTTGCAAAAATTTTTACCGGAATAGCAGTCTTACTTGCTCTCATTTCCATACTTGATAGCTACAGTCAAAAGTCAGCTTTTGTGCTGAGAGAAGAAAAACAAGAAAACTATTCTCCCCGATATGAAACTCAATTATCGGGTTCCTACGACAATCGGGGAGTTTGGATATATACCTCTACAACCCGAAGTTACTACAGTGACTTTCAAGGTGGAGGTCCTGGTAGTGGAAAGTAAAAATATTTCCACACTTAAGGCTGAACAATCAATGGTTAACAATAAATGGAACAAGAAATAGGAACATCTCTAGATTCACTAGATGCGGAAAATACTGAACATAATGGCAATTTCTTAAGCAGCAAGCAGCGCAAACTCTTGCTAGCAGCAGCAGCAATCTCTTCTGCATGCGGATTAGCTGTAGAACTTTTACTTGGAACCCTTGCAAGTTACTTAGTTGGGAACCAAGCCCTGTCCTACGGTATTGCGGTGGGGGGCTTTTTAGCAGCAATGGGTGCTGGTTCTTACTTGAGCAGATTTGTTGCAGCAAAAACAAAAGGGCGCTTTCTTCAAAATCAGTTACTACTTGCTTTTGTACAGGTGGAGTTGGCGATCGCACCACTCACAGCCCTGTTACCTTTAGGATTATTTGCCCTATTTGTGCTTGATGGTTCCATTTGGTTGGGATTAGTTCTCGTCACTCTTTTGCTGGGATTGCTAGCAGGTTTAGAAGTCCCACTCTTAACACGACTTGTAGAATCATCAGAAGGAGTTAGAGAAGCCCTAGCAGGAGTTTTAGCACTGGACTATCTAGGCGCACTTATTGGTTCACTCCTGTTTCCAGTACTCCTGTTACCCTGGTTGGGCATGTTTCCCACAGCTTTCATATTGGGTGCATTTCCCGCTTTTATGGTCTTCGCGATTGGAAAATCTTTTCCCCAACTGCGACGCTGGGCTTATTTAGGGTTAATGGTAGGCGTGCTGCTCTGTACCTTGGCACCAATTTCTCTACCTATTAGCAATAATCTAGAGAATAACTTATATAAAGCACCTGTTATTCAGCGTATTCAAACACCCTATCAACGTATTGTCCTGACAAGACAAGGGCAAGACGTGCGGCTGTTCCTGAATGGCGATCTACAATTTTCTACAATAGATGAATATCGCTATCACGAAGCACTCGTGCATCCAGCAATGAGTGCAACTCCTAACAGAAAACGAGTCCTCGTGTTGGGAGCTGGAGATGGTATGGCGGTGCGGGAAGTGTTGAAGTGGCGAGAGGTTGAGAAAGTCGTACTGATTGAACTCGACCCAGCAGTTGTTAAGTTAGCTACTCGTCATCCGCAACTCGTGCAAGTTAACAATAAAGCTTTAACAGACCCCCGCGTTGAAGTCATCAACGCTGATGCTTTTACCACAGCCCCAGGTCTGAAAGAAACCTTTGATGTTATTATCGCGGACTTTCCCGATCCAGATCAAGAAATCCTTGCCAAACTGTACTCAGATGGTTTTTACCGACGTTTGATGGGACGACTTGCAGACAGTGGGGTGTTAGTGACCCAAGCATCCAGTCCATTTTTTGCCCCCAAAGTGCTGAGTTGTATTACTGAAACTATTGCCCACACTGGGCTAAAAGTACATCCTTACGTAGTCGATGTTCCCAGTTTTGGTCCGTGGGGTTTTGTAATGGCTTCGCGGGCTGCTATTGAATCAGATAAACTTGAGCTTCCCGTATCAACACGCTTTCTGACTCCAAATATTCTGCATCATTTATTTGAATTACCTAAAGATGTGCTACTAGGAAATACTAAGGTGAACCGCTTATCCGATCCCGTAATTGTTCGTTACCAATTGGATTCTCGCTGGGTTTCATATTAATAATGGCTAATAGCTAATGGCTAATGGCTAATAGTGCAATTAGCCATTAGCCATTAGCTATTAGCAATTTCAAGAGGTTTGTTATGACATTCATTTGGCTGGGAATTTTTGTTGTTGGAACTGCTGCTGTTGTTTTGTTCGTACTTCAACAGCAAGGAAAAATTTTAATTGGTAGCAATCGCAAGGAACTACCATCGCTACACCGCACGGTATTTAATTTACAAATTGGCGATATCGTGCAACATATGGGTATTGACTGGGTTGTTGAAGGTCACCTAATTTACACTGTTGGTGAATTTACTTGGTCTGAATATATGTTGCAGGATGGCGATCGCATTCATTGGTTGTCTGTGGAGGAAGACGATCGCGTGGAGGTTGCCTTGTTAGAACCTACAAATCAATTAGATATTAGCGACGAACCGCCAAAGCAGTTAAACTTTGCGGGCGAAACTTTTCGATGTGTTGACTCCGGTACAGCTAGAATGACTCGCAAAGGTACAATTAGAAAACCTGTAGCTTCCCGTTGTCAATATTTTGACTATCAAGGTTCAAATAACAAAGTGCTTTCAGTAGAAATTTGGGATGGAGAGGTGGAAGTGACTGTTGGAGAACTTATTAATCCTAGGTCGTTGTTGATACTACCAGGTGATGGAAAGAGAGTTTATAATGAGTAAATCGCTTTTGCCTATTTTTTAGTTGCTACAATTGAAATAGGCATTCATGTATTTACTCATTCATTGGCAGGCGGATAAAAAACTCACTGCCTTGACCTAATTGAGATTGTACCTCCAGGCTACCATGATGTTTATCGACCAGCCATGACTCTGCAAGAACGGTAAACTGTTTTGACTCTCAAAATCATTAATTTGCCTTGCTCGGCTCTAGAGTTGAGAAGAGTTTGCGTTGCTAAACTCAAAATCTTGATAGCGCTTCAAATCACCAATAACCACATCTTAATTCTCAAATTTTATGAGTATCAATAAACTCAAAAATCACCAAGCCTTTTTAAAGATTGATGGCGCTTTCAGGAGAAAGAAACTAGCTTCACCTCTCCTAAGTGTTTTAAAAGTTGAACGGCAGCCTCTTCCAAGTTGCTCTGTTTGTGAAGCTTAGAAATGCGATCGCAAACTATATTGGTGTGGAAGAAGGGTAAGGAGACATATATAACTTTTAGAGAAATAAGTATTTTTATTTACTAATTCCTTGAATCTGCAATTTAAGAAAACTCTTGCGATCGCTCTTTCGCCTGAGAACTCATAAAGCGATCTGCAAATAACACAAGGGAACTATTCATTGCGGTTCTTCCCGACCAATACCAAGGAAGAGTAATTTACTTTTCAAGTCTTGCGGTTCAGTTCCACAGTAATAATACCTTTTATAAGGTTGCAGCATTGTACGGGTATTAAAAGCGATCGCATCTATCATTGCTGATTCTAATTGTCAGTCTCTTGCCTGTCTTCGGGCAACTTGTTTGTAAAGCAGACTTATCGTGTTGGATCGTCACTGACTTTAACAATCAGCTTGCCGAAGTTTTTCCCTTGTAGTAAACCTATAAAGGCATGCGGGGCTCGATCCAATCTCTCTACAACATCTTCCTTATACTTGAGTTTACCTTCTCGCAACCACTCAGAAACATCTTTGACGAATTCTGCCTGACGATGCTGGTAATCTCCAACAAGAAAACCCTGAATGAGAGCGCGTTTAACCAACAGTGGCATTAAATTAGGACCGGGAGGGGCATTTTCTGCATTATATTGCGAGATTAAACCAACCAATGGTATTCTTGCCCCAAGATTAATCTGCTGCAACACGGCTTCTAAAATTGGACCTGCCGTATTGTCAAAGTAAACATCAATTCCGTCAGGACAAGCAGCTTTTAGGTCCGAACTCAGGTCTTGAGTTTTACGGTTAATACAAGCATCAAACCCTAATTCTTTCACCACGTAATCGCATTTGCTATCGCTCCCTGCAACTCCCACCACCCGACAGCCTTTGATTTTAGCAATTTGACCTGCTACAGAACCGACCGCACCAGAAGCAGCAGAAACAACAACCGTTTCGCCTGCCTTAGGTTGACCAATATCAAGCAAAGCAAAATACGCAGTCATACCGGGCATTCCCGTTACGCCCAACGCATAGGAGATAGGAGCTTGCTTGGGGTCAAGCTTACGCAACGTTTCGCCTTTTGATATGCCATAAGTTTGCCAACCATCATAACCGAGTACAAAATCTCCGGTTGAGAATTGGGGATGGTTAGATTTTATGACTTGGCTAACTGTACCACCTACCATCACAGACCCTAACTCCACCGGAGCAGCATAAGACTCGCGATCGCTCATGCGACCGCGCATATAGGGGTCGAGGGACAGGTAGATCGTGCGGTTGAGGATTTCGCCTTCCCCTGGTTCTGGGATTGGAGTTTCAACAAAGACAAAATCGCGCTCTTTTGGTTCTCCAACCGGACGGCTTTTAAGTAAGATTTGTTGATTAATCGGATCAGTCATAGCTTACACACATCAAATATAGTAGATGCTACGCTCTGTTGGGATAGCTTAATAATAGCTAATAGCTAATAGCTAATGGCTAATAGCTAATGGCTAATGGAAGACTGGTGAGTCCAGAGAAAGCACGCGGTGAGACCAGTGCTGTAGGCGGGTTTCCCACACCCTGGCAACTGGCGTATAGCCAGCCCTGGCGGGCATAGCCCAAAGGCATCGCGGAGCGTGTGCCTTACACATAGCATCTGTGCTCCTGAGATACAAGGGAGGGCTAATGGCTCATAGTCAAAACACAATTAGCAATTAGCAATTAGCAATTAGCAATTAGCAATTAGCAATTTAAAGAGAGAGTTAGTCAATTAAGCGCAGACTCGTATTCAGAACTCAAAAAATTATTAACTTTCCGTGCGGAGTAAGGTAGTATATTTACCCCCTGAGAGCCACAACTCCTCATGCGTACCCCTCTGCACCACTTTCCCTTGCTCCAGTACAATAATTTCATCACAATCGCGAATCGTACTGAGTCGGTGAGCAATAATAATACAAGAGCAACCGCGTCGCCGCAAATTCCTATCAATAATCAATTCTGTTTGAGCATCCAACGCAGAAGTCGCTTCATCCATAACTAATACTGAGGGATTCCTGACTAAAGCACGGGCAATTTCTAATCGTTGGCGCTGTCCGCCACTCATGTTCATTCCCCCTTCAATCAACTTGGCATCATATCCCCCAGGCATAGAAACAATCAAATTATGAATGTCGGCGTCAGAGCAAGCCTGCACTAAGTCGGTTTGTGGTACTGTCGAATCCCATAAAGTAACATTTTCCCGAACTGTCCCAGCAAATAGAAAAATATCCTGTTCTACCATTGCCAAAAAGTTTGCCAAAACAGTGCGAGGAATCTGAGTTCTGGGTACACCATCAAAGCAAATTTCCCCTTGCCAAGGTTTGTATAAACCGCAAACTAGTTTCGCAATTGTAGACTTACCAGAACCACTCCCTCCTACTATTGCTACTCGTTGTCCCGGCTTGAGACACAGGTTAAAGTTCTCAATTAAGGGATTTTCCACTCGGCTGTAGCCAAAAGTGATATTTCGTAACTCAACGTAGCCCTGTAGTTGGACGGGAATTGAGAATTGGGTATGGGGCATAGGGTATGGAGCATTGGCTATTTTCTCAAGCTCCATGCTCCTCTGTGCTTCTGCATCCACAGAATTCTGTAATACGTCATCTAAACGGTTGAAGTCAGCTTCTAAATCTTGCAGCGTACTACCGAAATTGACTAGACTGCCGATCGGTTCTAAGAAACTGGCTGTTAAACTCTGATACGCAACCAGCATCCCAATACTAAGGCTACCATTCATTACCCGAAAACTGCCGATAATTAAAATAGCAGTTGTAGTGAGTGCTGTTAAAAGGGTGGGTAATATTGTGAGAATTTGAGTTTGTAAAGCTAGCTCCTGCTGGGCGTTGAGCGCTTTGGCATAATACCCAGCGAATTTAGCAAATGAATCAGACTCAAGCCCGTTCGCTTTGATTGTTTCTATAGTTTGAATGCCTGCGATCGCCACTCCATTGACCTTACCAGATTCGATCGCCAGCTTCATATTGGCATCAACACGAGTCTGCGATAGAAACTGGAGGGCAAAAAAGTTGAGCGCGGCAAAACTAATAGCGATCGCACTCAGTACAAGGTCGTATTGAACCATAATTAAAAAGTAAAAGACCATCATCACTGTGTCGATAACGGTGGTTGCAAGGCGACCTGAGAGTATCTCTGCTACTTTATCGTTAAGTAACATCCGACTGCTGATTTCACCTGCAAAGCGTTGGGCATAAAATCCAATTGGCAACCGGAGAATATGCCAAAGAAACTGCCCTGACATCGTAACTGACAACTTCAGCATCAGCAAGCGCAGGTAGGTAAGCCGCAGTCTGGCAACTAGTGCTCGCAGTACACTAGTTATAGCCATTCCTAATACCAACGGTCGTATCCACTCTTGCCGATCGGTAATGAGAATTTCATCAACAAATATTTGAGTAAAACCGGGCACTGCTAACCGAGCAATTGTCAGTAATAGTCCTGCAAAAAAGCAGAACAAAATGGTATTGCGTGAGTGTTGCAAACGCGAGGCTAAAGCAGTAAAAATGTTACTTTTTTGACCACTAGTTTGAAATTCCGGTCCTGGTTCCATCACCAAGACGACGCCTGTATAAGCACGATTAAACTCTTCTAGGGAAACTGTCCGGCGTCCTGTAGCGGGATCGTTGAGGTAGACGCGGTTTTTGCCGAACCCCTCCACCACTAAAAAATGGTTGAAATTCCAAAAGACAATGTAGGGAGGACTCAAAGTGTTGAGGTTTTCCAACAACCTCTTCAAACCTTTGGCGTTTAAGCCATAGTTCCGGGCTGCTTTAACGATATTAAAAGCGCTGCTCCCATCTCGGGAAACACCGCACTCGCGCCGCAGTTCTGCTAACGGGACAATGCGCGAGTAATAGCCGAGAATAATTCCGAGGGCAGCAGCGCCGCATTCGGTTGCTTCAATTTGCAGCAGTGTGGGGGTTCTGACACGAGTCGTGTGTGCTGGCTGTAGAATACTTCTAATAAAAGTAAGTGGCTTAACCTTAAAAAACATTAAATCTACCTTAACAAGTCAAAGATTGCGAGGAGCAGCACTGGTATTCAGAATGCAAAAACCATATAGAGTTCTTGCTTCTTGTAACAAAATATGCTTTTTAAGTATTAGATAAACAAATATATCTAACTATTTATATACCTCTAATGATGCAGAGATGAAAATAGATACCGAAAAAAACATCAAAAATTCCCAAATATCGGAATGACGTGGAGTATTTTGATATGTTACTTCTCATTGATTTAAGTCTTTCTCAAACAAAGATACGTGAGTATCTTAATACTCTTTCCACAAAATAGTTATCACAGAGTGAGGAGTGATAAAACTATAGATTTTCATATTTCTCCCCTTTCTAAGGAGAGGCTAAGAGGAGACTAAGGGGGCAAATCTAACCTATGTGTACAAGCAGTAGCTAAAAGGGGCGAAATACTCTTAACGCCATCTTTTTTACGGAGATTTGGAGGGAGTTAAAGTTATAAATACCTCAGTCACCACTGTTAAAATACCCTCTTAGCTACGTATACGTACAATATTTAATTATTTTTCTTACAAGCTTATAAGGAAAATTTTAAATATAAGATAAACAAATATACTATACTACAGACATACGTCTAATTGCATAGAAGCAGTAAAAAGACTAAAAAATTAATCAAACTTTTCAAAAAAAAAGAAAATACTTAAAGTAATTTTAGTATCTTAACTTCTCTTATCAATCTTATTCTATGTGAAATAAAAATACGAGAATATCTCAAAACCCTTGCTAAAAGCCAATTACGAGAGATGAAGAATTGGTAAATTGCTTGATAATTTTTTTTTATATGGATGATTGCTAGCTTATTTGCAACATCGAACACGTGTATCTAAAGATATATATACAAAAATTTGTAAACCTTTTATAAAAATAAGTGTAATCACTCAATAGAAAGAGAAAAGCGAAATGATTAATAATGAAGCTGTAACCAAAGTTACTCAAGAAGTAAAGGAATGGGAAGGAGAACTGGATGATGCTGATTTAGCAGCTATATCTGGTGGTGGACCTGTAGGACAACTCGTTGGGGGCGTAGTACAAGTTGTCGGTGGTACAGTAGGGGTTGTAGGGGGAGCAGTAGCGGCTGCAGGCGGGTATATTGCTGAAAATCTTCCTCTGTAGAGGTATTGCTAGGCAATGTAGGTTTTCAAGTTACAGGTTTCTGCGAACAGGTGAATAAACTTGTGCTTTAATTGCACTCACAATATCACTGAATTTTGGTGAATTTTTGTACCATCTCTGGTACTTTAGGCACTCCGATACTTAACTCTCTTCAATCGATTTGGAAAGAGGAAAACGCTATAACCTCTTTTGAATAATAGACATAATCAAGCTTTAAGCGCTTTTATCCCCTTCATTATTATTTGACTCTCTTTGTTGTGAAAGTTCATAGTGGTAATAGTGGTAGATTATACTCCAACAAAAGAGATAAAAGAGAACTAAAAATACTTAGCTAAGTATCAAGGAATGCAATAAGTATTCACGCATTGCTTAATTTACCATAGCTTTTTGTGCAGCTAGCAAGTTGTACTCCTCCTGTTTTGCACCATTGCCGTACTGCAAAAATAAAAGCTCGGAAATCTGATTATTTGCTGGGGTGGGCAGCGCCCACCTTACCCCTCTACTTGAAGGCGCAAGATGTCAGCCTCCGACTAGCCGTGAAAATCGCCGCTAGTAATATATGAAAGACGCACATTTTTTTCATTTTCTGAAAGCCTTGCTATATAAGGGTTATAAAATGTGCATCTTAGGAGATACTGTGAGCATCGCTTCAAACAGTGAAAACACGAAAAATTAGGGTAGTGAAAAATGGAAGCACATCAAACAAACGTACCTAAAACAGCAGTCAACATCTCAGTATCCAAAGAACAAAAATTAAACAATACAAATTTTGGGGATTGGGAATTGTCAGACGAACTAGACGATGCTGATTTAGAAGCAATTCGTGGAGGGTTTTTGTTGAACGGACCTTTATTTAGTATTGGAGAGATTAATATACTGAGTGGAATTGGAAGCCAGAATGGAGGTTATAATACAACCTCTAATACCCAAACTGCGTATACTTCAGTCAACAATACAAATACTAATAATACAAATACAATCGGGAACTAAATAAGGTCAATTTTAGGTATAAGAAGGAACTGTTGCACGATCGCCTGCACTTGATATGACTAAAGTATCTGTGTGGATGGTTATACGTGCAATAGCCTTAACCACCAAATTAATAAATACCAGTCAAAGAGCGGAATAGAGGAATAACGTAGGAGATAGGTGCTACTTCTCCTATTTTGACCCGGACCTCCGCAGTCGTACCGGATGAAATTTGTAATTCTGGACCTTTGGAAGAAGACCATTTGTAACCACTGATAGTGGAAGGATCTTTTTCCAGTTGGATCTGAACTTGCACGCGAGCTGCGTTACTATTGGCAAGGCTACGAGCTAAGTCTTCGTTACCAACTTGCGCTATAATATCCTGGGTCGTCACGGGAAAGGGAGAAACGTTCGTTACTACTCCAATAATTCCACCAAAGCGATCGCGCTTGACAACGCTGGGTGTTACTTGTACTGTCATGCCTGGTTTTATCTGTTTACCATCCTTATCAGCAAAGTAAACAAGACTTGACAGTTTTGTGTTAGGGTCTTCAACTTCAATCGTTGCAATCCGGGTACCGGAGCTAACAACTTGACCGGGGAGTGTACCAACTGACAAGACGCGACCATCAAATTTGCTAACAATTTGGCTCGACTGATTTAATTGCAGTTTTAACGAGGAAATTTTGCGTCGTACTTCCTGAATTTGATTTAATTTGTTGACTGACTTTTCCAAATCTTGTTGAATGAGTTTGGTTTTTTGAGCTTCAATATCTTTAATTTTAGTTTTAATGTCGTCAAGTTTATTCAGATTTTGCAGGTAATCCCGGTTTGCATTAGTTTTTTGAACTTGAATTTCTTGAATATTATTTTTGATATCATCAATTCTGCTCAGGTTTTGTAGGTATTCCCGTTCGCTCGACGTTTTTTGAACATCAAGGTCTTTAAGTTGTGTTTGAATATCGTCAAGTTGCGTCTGTTGGTTCAACAAGTCCTGCTGGGCTTGAAGCACTACATCCTGGCTAATAACTTTTTCCTGAAATAAACTCCGACGAGCTTCAACTCGTTGTTGTAAAGTTTGCAATAATGAGCTAATTTTTTGCTTTCTCTCTAAAAGACTTTTACGTTTTTCTGCTATTGCGGTAAGAGTTTGGTTGTACAGTGTGGGTACGACTTGTTGTCTTAACAGGCTTTGCTCCAAGCTTTGTCGTTTTTGCTCTAACGCTTTTAAAGTTTCAGAGTGTAGCGTTGGTGCTACTGATTCTCGACGCAGGCTTTCTTCAAGGTCTTTTTGCTGCTGCTCCAATGTTCTTTGTGACAAGGCGATCTGTTGTTTTTGCAGTCTCTCAGTGTCCCGGTTTTGCTCTTGCAACTGGATAAATTTCGCGTTTTCTTGCTGTAGTTGTTGCTTAATATTAGATTGATCTACGATCGCGAGTATTTGATTCTGCCTAACGACATCTCCTGGCTTGATGTTCAAGGCTAACAATTGACCGCCACCAAGTGACTGAATTTGTACCACATGACGGGGTCGGATCAACACGCCAGAACCCGTAACTGTGAGTGGAATTCGCCCAACTATACTCCAAGTACCAGCAACGAAGACCAAAAAGCCCATAGAAACTAAGGGTAGCCAAGCTTGGCGGCTTGTTAAGAGCATCAGTTTGTCAAGTTGCTCTGGAGAGTTTAAGCGTAAGAGCGCTTCTTCACGGAAGAGTTTTTTCGCGTTATTGGGCATCTTGTATATTTTTCTTTTGAATTTACTCTACACTCAGACAGAATGCCGTGCCAGACATATACTGTTGCGTTTCCAGGCTTGACACTTATATCATATTATACTTTAAAATTGCTCGTTTTTGAACAAAAAAGTTTCGCCCAGTCCCCACCTAAAAATATTATGAGTTTGTCTCTTTTTATTAATTTGATTCCATTTGTCGGGCTACTAGTTGAGCAAATAACCCCTCAGTATTAACCAGTTTCTCAAATGTACCTACTTGCACCACGCGACCCGCTTCGATGGCATAAATTCGGTCAGCATTGCGAATTGTGCTCAGTCGATGAGCAATAACTATCCGAGTCGCATTCAACTTTTCTAAACTCTGAGAAACGATCGCTTGGGTACGGTTATCCAAAGAACTGGTAGCCTCATCCATCAAGATAATTTTTGGCTGATTCACAAGCGCTCTTGCAATTAACAATCTCTGGCGTTGTCCCCCTGAAAGATTAGTACCGCCTTCACTGACAATTGTATGCAATCCCATAGGCATTTGTGCGATATCATCAGCCAAACCTGCCATTTGCGCCGCTTCTTGAGCTTGAGCTTGGGAAATTAATCCTCCGGCAGCGATATTCTGAAAAATTGAACCCGTGCCAATGCGACCATTCTGTAGCACTACTCCCAATTGCCTCCGCACCGCTTCAAGATTGAGTTCTGCTAAGTCAAAGCGATCGTAGAACACCGTTCCCGATTGTGGAGTTTCAAACCCCAACAACAACCTCAATATGGTTGATTTCCCACTGCCGGAAGGTCCCACTATCGCTACAAATTCCCCAGGTTCTGCATGGAGACTCACCCGGTCGAGAATCGGCAACCCATCGTCACGGTAGCGAAAGGTAACGTTGTCTAAAGCTACGCGACCCATCAAGTCGCCTGGGTTTGCCTTGGTAGGATCGTACTCCGGCTGTGCTTGCAAAATTGGTTTTGCCCTCTCCCACAAAGGCACAATTGCCAAAATATCAGTCAGTGTGTTGCTCAGGCTAGTTACACCTCCAATAAAAATCCCCAACGCAGCATTAAAAGCCAAAAACTTACCAGCAGTCAGCCCGTCGCCTGTTGTCTGAGCCATCTGTATCGATGAAATCGCAAACCAATATAACAGCGCTGAAGTCACAAGCGGTAGAACCTCGTTAAACACAGAAACCCGATCTACAATTCGTTGGAAACTAGCCTTGAGCATCATTTGCTGGCTGTACTGCTCCGCCCAAGCAGCAAATGCGCGATCTTCCGCCATCGCCACCCGCAGCTTAGCTACCCCGTTAATGAGTTGTACTGTCAGTCCATTAATCTCGCCAATCAGTTGTTGCTGGCGGCGCAATTTGCGTATTAATACCAAGCTAGCAACAGTAGTGACAACAGTTGTTAGAAGGGCTATACCTACACCCACTAGAGCGAGTTGCCAACTGTAAACAAACATCAGTACCAAGTTTAGTAGAGCAAACAGTGCGCTTAAAAGAGTGCGTTGCGTTCCTCCTGACAATTTCTGACGAATTTGGTTCACCGATAAAACGCGGTTTACCAAGTCACCAGAGGAATAGTTGCGAAAAAATGCCGGACTTAATCTCAGCAGTCGATCCCAAATTGCAGGCTGCAATGCGCTATCAGCAGCGTTTTCGATTCGCAGCGAAATTATGCCTTGGGACATAGCAAATACTGTTCTTCCCATAAGAAGTGCAAACAACGCTAGCCCTATTTGCCCTAACAAGCCGCGATCGCTATCTGGAATGGCATTATCGAGCAACAGCGCTGTTGCCTGTGGCACAACCATTCCTAGCGCCGAGGCAACAACCCCAGTTGCCAAAACTAAAATTATGTCTTTTTGATAACCCTTGACGCCAAACTGAAACAATTGTATTGCATTGTTGACGACGTTGGGTAATGGTCGGTAAAATTGGTGAGCCTGTGTTGCAAGTGTTGCCGCTACTCTTTGATTTACAACAGTGCGAGTCTGCGTTGTGGGGTCAAACAAAATATAACGGTTGCCCGCTGGTAACAAAGCTACTGGAAGGTTTTCTTCTTGGGTGTAAGCTAATAACGGACCATGCTCGTGAAGCCACCAGTTATCCTCAAGCACTACGCAACGGGTGCGAATTTGGGAGGAGCGTGCTAGAGCTTCTATCGGCTCTTGAACTCGACTGAGATCCTCTGACTGCGTCGGCGGACTAATCGTTATACCCATTGCTCGTGCAACTGCTCCCGCTGCTACCAGCAACGGCGTTCCTGGCTGATGAAAAAATGCAGTTTCTTGCTGCGGTTGCACTACAGCAGCTAACTTAGAAAGTGCAGAGCTAACTACCTGATGATTGAGTTGCTCTCGTTCCATAAAAGAGCGGCTCGCTGCTTCTGTTTCCTTTATTAACAAATTCAAAGAATGGAAGAAATCAGTATGTAAATCAGCTAGAATATTTGGCAGTTTGGTTGCTAATTCTTGCTCGGTCAATAATTTGTAGCGCTCTTTATTTGTCGTTCTATTGGCGTTAGTGAATATGCGATCGAGATGATTTACCCAATTTTCTACCAAGGCTATTGTACTAGCTTTTCCTAAAGCTATTTGTGCTGCTAAATCCGTTATTGTAATTTGAAATAATTCTGTTGGCTCAATTGCTACCGCTAAAAAGGATTTTGGATTATCGATTGCTGCACCAAACAACGCTTCACCAGATCTTGTATTGAACAGATAGCGATGATGTTTGGCAAAATCTTGCCCTACCTCTACGCGCAAAGCGGCTTGTCTCGCTCGCTCGCTTAAATCATCCTCATCTCTGACTTCTGTTACAAACAATGACATGGCACCAGATTTAATAATCCATACCTTTTCTGGGTCATTCAGCAGTAATGATTCATTTCCTTGGAGGCGATACAAGACTTCCATATTACGCAATACACAACAGTCAATGCCAACGATTTTAATGAATCGCTACTGCCTTTGGGAGTGTGGCAGTTTGTAAACGCTTAGCGATCGTTTGTTTTTTTATACTTATATACTTAACAGTATTATTCCGTAGTTTTGTTTCAAAGTCAAAAAATAATTATACTTCATACGAAAGTTTCTATTAACTGGGTGAGTATTTGTGCTGAACTTAACTCAAGCTAATTTCATAACCAGCTAGCAGCTTGCTTCCCCCGTGTAAGACTTACTAGCAAATTTTCCCACATGGTGAAAAACCTTTACTGCCAGTGAATTTACTTAGTCTGAATGTATGTTACAGGATGGCGATCGCATAATAGTAAAATGTAGTTAAAAGTCATTGGAAAAGTTGAAACAATGCAGCGTTTTTCTGTTACAGAGATCCAAAATACTCATACTGAGGTTTTAAACCAAGCCTCTGTCGAGCCTGTTTTGCTGACAGAGGAATCACAACCTAACTATGTCATTATGTCAATTGAAAACTACGAGCAATTGATGAATCGACTAACTCGATTGGAAGATTCGATCGTAGGTCAACAAGCAGAAGCTGCACTCTCCAAGTCGCGGATGGTTGGTACAGAAACTTTTACAGCAGAACTCAAGCGGTTGGTAACGCTTGATGATAACAGCTGATTGTATGGCAAAACTTGATGGTCTTGAGACGGTTCTTGATTTTCTCAAAGGTTACAGCCTAATGCGGATTTGGTTGAGGTAATTTTGGTGGGAAAGCGTAATGATGACGAAGTATATAAGCAAATGAAGCGTTTACTAGTCTGAGAGAATAACACTTAAGTTAGCGGTAAGAGGTAATGCCAAAGAAAATCAGAGAACTGAAGGCAATGGTAGCAAAAGTAGGATATGTTCTTCAACCAGGTCGAGGGAAAGGCAGTCATAGTTATTAGAAACATCCTTTGCTACCTGAAGAACCGCTAACTATCCCAGGAAAAGATGGAGATGATTCTCCGTTATATTTAGAAAGAAATATTCAACGAGTGCTGAAAAAGTTAGAAGAACTAGAAAAACTGGAAAACAAGGAAGGCGAAGAATGAGCTACCACTACAGCATGGTGATTCAATGGTCTCAAGAAGATCGACTTTTCTTAGTTCACTTGCCTGAGTTTCCCTGGCAGCAGTTTCATACACATGGTAGAACTTATGAAGAAGCAGCCAAAAATGGTCAGGAAGTGATTGAGGCTTTCGTTGAGATGCTGACTGAAGAAGATAAACCACTACCAGAACCTAGAATGCTTCCCACAAAGCCGTTGTTGATTGCTTAAGGTTCCACTCATAGCCAAATCACGCCAAAGAACGGGCGAGGACACCCATCCCACAAGATGGATAATTGATTTCTTGGAAATCCCCTAAATCGGTTTCATGCTTGCGACATTACCAACCAATGTAACCGTTTCACCAATTATCGACTACTCGCATTTACTTGATAGCTCAAATGATAATCTGATGATAATAATTAAACCTCGTTCCCAAGCTCTGCTTGAGAACGAGCAGTCAAGAGAAACTAGAGTTTTTACAGCACCAAGGAATCAGCCTTAGTTTCGATTAACTGTGCCAATTCTTGCAAGAATGCTGCAGCATGAGCACCGTAAATAATCCGATGGTCGGAAGTAATATTCACCTGCATTTGTTGTTTGATACCAAACAAACCGTCTTTTGTTGCAACGACTTGCGGGCGGGATGCGCCAATTGCCAAAATCGAACCCTGTCCGGGAGGCAAAATCGCGTCAAATTTATCGACACCAAACATTCCCAAGTTGGATACTGTGAAAGTTCCACTGTTATACTCTTCTGGTTGCAATTGTTTTGCTCTAGCACGATCCACCAAAGATTTCCAATTGCGTGACAGAGAATAAATATCCACAGAGTCGGCATTTTGTAAGACTGGTGTAATCAATCCTCCATCATCCATTGCGACTGCAACAGCAATGTTAATGCTGGAATGGTACACAATACCCTGTTCCGAGTAGCTGGCATTCAGTAGCGGATGTTTTTTTAATGTTACAGCCACGGCTTTTGCAAGCAGGGCTGTCATTGTTACGCCTTTAGACTTAATTTGTTTGTATAATTTGTCGAGGGCATCAGTGGTAATTGTGTAACCAACATGGAATACGGGTACCGCAAGGCTGGCTTCCATATTCCGCACCACAGCTTTTTGCAACGTTGTCAAAGGTGTGATTTGACCGGGAACGGCTGCAACAACTGGCGCGGGTACAGGCGCAGTGGGTCTTGCTGGTGTGGGTGCTGCTACAGTCGGTGTTGGTACTGATGGAATTTGTGTAACGGGGGTAACTTTTGTCGGTGGAGTACTAGATCTTCCCACCGCTGCTTCAACATCTTCAGCGACAATACGACCGTAGGGACCACTACCAGAAATACCACTTAAATCAACTTTGAGTTCCTTCGCTAACTTCCGGGCGCGAGGAGATGCAACAGTCCGTCCATTCTGGCGAGCAGGGCTGCCATTTTGTGATTCGGTTGCTCTTTCGGCAACACTCGTTGCCTCTGCAAGTTGTTTGCTGGATAAGGTAGCAGCTACAACTTCTTTGCTTTGAGTACCGGAAGATTGGGCTTGAGCAATGGCAGTTTCGATTTCAGCTTCGGTTTCTGCTAACAGGGCAATCGCTGCTCCTACGGGAGCGGCGTCACCAGCTTGCACTATGATATGAGCCAGATACCCTTCGTAAAAGGATTCCACATCCATATCAGCCTTATCTGACTCGACAACCACCACTGTTTCGCCTTTTTCCACTTTGTCACCTGGTGATTTTACCCAAGAGACGATCTTTCCCTCGGTCATGGTGGAACTAAGCGCCGGCATGAATACTTCGTGAATGCTCATAGGTGAGGTTTGGCGAGTTTAAACTAGCTTGTGCCAGATCGAATTGTAACTTGACCTCGGACGTGAGGAACTATATTAAGCCCAATATGTCTATTAATTTGTATTTCTCATCACGGCTGGGAAAAATCCCAATCTCTACTCAAAAGCTAGAAGAGGAATAGTGACACCTCAATTTAAAATTCAGAATTGACGACTAACTTGAGTTTAATTCACTTTAAATTTTATGTCGGCAAAGTTAAAATTGTTACTCATTGTGGTTTTCAGTATCTTTGCCACTGCTGCTACTGGCATCTACATTACCCAACGCCAGCCATCAGCAGCAGTTTCTAAAACGAGCAACGAGCAACCACAGCGTTTCGTTACCACTAGCCAACAGGGGATAGTAGGGCACCCCGAACGGGCTAATTATCAAGAAATTCCTTTAGAAAGTCTCAACTCATCCCTCAAAGGGAGTGACCCTACCGATCTTGCTCTCAATGCCTTCGAGCGAGACCTTGCATTACGCAAAGGAGCCAAAAAGATAGAGGTCTCTTACCCGCAACCGAATCGGGTACTGGTCACAATTACACAAACCAAGCAGGAAAACAATTCAGCCAAAACTGCCAAATACCGAGTTGAACTGACTACTTTTGGCCGATCGCTTTTTGTCAGTTCACCTCAGATGTGGCAAATTGTTTGGGCTGGTTCGCAAGAATGTTTTGCTAACAGTTCTCAGAAGAACTGCCATAGCTAATGGCTAATAGCTAATGGCTAATAGCTAATGGAAATAACAATTAGCTTTTTAGCGATTAACAATTAGCAATTAGCTTTTTAGCAATTAAATATCACCGCGAATTTCTTCGACAACTCCGTCACGCAAGACGACTTCAACTTGCAACTTGCTAATCAGGTTATCCCCTGGTTCCACGCGGAAAAAACCTTCCATTTGAAATTGGTTGACTTCCTGATCTAATTCTAAAAACTGGACCTGTTGGAGGTTTTGTAAACTCTGATTTTTCTGTTCTAAGAGCTCGCTCTTCTTTTGGTTAATCTGACCCTGAATATTATCGATTTGTTGCAGTGTCTGAGGACCGGGAGGTTGTAGACTCTGCTTTTGAATTTCGGCGACCGCTCTTTGTCCTTGAACGTCCAACTGTTGCAACTGCTGGTCAATTTGATTGATTTGGGTTTGCAGTTGCTGCTGAACTTCGTCTTTCCAAAGGGGGGTCACAATGGCTTTGACGTTGATAACGCGTTTTAGAAGCAATTGAGGTTTGGAGACATCCATAAATGTTTCACGTTCACTCTAGTCATTTTTACTGGGAATTATCAGGCAAACATCCCGTCAATAATATCGCGATAGTGTTCCATCACGACGTGTCGTTTCGTTTTTAGTGTTTGCGTCATCATTCCGTTTTCTGTTGAAAACGGTTCTAGAATCAGCTTGAATGGACCAATACGGTCATCAGCTCGGTAGCCAGGACGGTTTTGCACTTCCCGATTCAATTCTTGCCGAAATAAATCCTGAACCATTTTACTCTCTAGATCTACTTCCGCAGCCACTGTATTACTGAGGGTTTCGGCGGTGGCTTCTCCCGGTAGAGACAGAAGGAGATTTTGAGAATGTGCCCATTTCTGCAAGGTTTCTAGATTGGGAACAATCAAAGCACCGATACTGCGTTGGTCTTGTCCTACAAGCATAATTTGATCTATGTAGGGCGATCGCAAACAAGCATCTTCTATCGGTTGCGGCTCGATATTTTCTCCATTTGTTAATACGATAGTATCTTTGGCTCGTCCGGTGAGTACCAAATCATTTTGTGGTGTTAGCCAACCCAAATCCCCACTATCAAACCAACCTTCAGTATCTATTGCTTTGGCTGTGGCTTCAGGATTTTGATAGTAACCTTCCATCACTTGCGGTCCCCGCAGCAACACCAATCCTCTTTCCCCCGTAGGTAATGGCTTGCGAGTTTCTGGATCGACTATTTTTGTTTCTGTTCCGGGTATTGCTTGACCTGCTGAACCCCGTAAATTACGCCAAGGACGTCGCGCATGGGTTACGGGTGCAGTTTCTGTTAACCCGTAACCTACCAAAATTTCCACACCGATAATCTCAAAAAAGTCGTCGATATGCTTGGGTAGCGCACCACCACCGCTAATCATTTGCTTGATTTTACCTCCTGTTGCTTCCCTTACCTTGGAATAAACGATTCGTTCTCCTAGAGCATGAAGGGGATACAAAGCTGAAGCTTGGGCGCTGGCTGCTAGTTGCTCAAATCTTGAAGGTTTTAAATTTTCCAAATCTAACCCTTGAGCAATTCGCCTTGCTTTAATAAATTTTTCGCTGATTTCAAGAAAGAAATTAATCAGACGTTGCTTGTTCTCTGGTTGTTCGCGAAACTGTTTCTGCACTGCTTCATAAATCGATTCCCACAACCGGGGTACGCCGATTGTAAATCGGGGTTGGAATTTTTTTAAATCCCGTTTGATCGACCGGAGGTTGGTATAAACTTGCGTACAGCCCTGAGAAAGTAAAAAGTATTCGCCACTGCGTTCGTAACTGTGCCAGGTAGGCAAAATACTCAGTACAGTGTCCTCCGGTTGTGGTTGCACCACTGACCTCAGCACTAAAACTTGATGTAGTAAATTACCGTGAGTTAGCATTACCCCTTTCGGTTTACCTGTGGTTCCAGAGGTGTAAATTAAAGTTGCTAGAGTTTCCCTCGTTCGTTTTATGGGTGTGAGCGTATGCTTTGCTCCAATTTCCATCAATTGGGAAAAGTTCAAGACCTTCAAGTTGTTGTTGGCTGGTGGTGTTTCCTCTGTCAGCAAAACAATGAGTTGAATTGGTAACTCCAAAAGACGTGCTTGCAGCTTATTGAGTGTCTTTAGATCTTCAACCACTAGAGCCGTGCTGCCGCTATTTGCTATTATGTATAAAACTTCTTCCCGTTCTGCTTGGGAACTACGCACTGCATTAGCAGCCCCAGCGGTCATAATCCCTTGGTCTGCAATTAACCACCGGGGACAATTATCTGCAATCAGCGAGACGCGATCGCCTTCTTTCACACCCAATGCTTGCAAACCCGCAGCAAATTGTTGAATCTGTTGTGATAGTTGAGTATAAGTGATAACTTCTTCTGGTTGCGAGTGTGGGTTATGCAGGGCAACAGTACTACCAAATTCCTTTGCTGCCAACGGCCAAATTTCTGGTATTGACTCTATATTGGAATAATTAACGATGGAATTTAATGCCTGACGCTCTCGCTCGGTAATATTAAATAGGTAAGAAGAGTTCTCGTATTTTTTTGACATAGCACCTCATCCATAAAAAATCCATTGTACTTAACTACAGAATATACAGTGACCGATGAATCTCTGTACTTCAATGTAGGGGATTTGAACACTCAATTAATTGTCTTGTTTTTTCATATTCGATCCAAGCACAGCTTGAGAAGTTCTCAGTATTTACATTAATTTATTGTTATTATTAAGTAGTGTGAATAAATCTAAATAGATTGGATTTCGATTTCTTTAAAGATGCTGTTGGCGAATTATGGGTTTGACTTTCACGTCGTTCCCAGTCAAAAGCTTGGAACAAGAGACGAAAGATGGGAAAATGAAAGGTGTTAATACCATAGATAGGTTGTATTCTTCAAGAAGTTAGAAATTTCAAATCAATCATTCTTTCTATAGCAAGAGTCAGAAACTTCTATATTTAATTTATCTTATGTATGTAAAAAGAAATTTAAATTCTTATTTTAAGTCATAAGAGAAATTTTGCTTCACAATAGTATTTTATGGTCTCATAATAAAAAGGAACATTCCCTATGAGCTTAATAGATGGTTTGCTTCTAACTCTTGTGAATACAATCGCTTGTCTTGTTTTTCCGAAGCTAGTGTCTGTAATTCTTGTAAAGAAAACTAAATCCACTGCATCCACTCCAGCTAATGCAGCTGCAAATGGAACAAGTTCCGAAGTACCTAGTTTTTCTTAGGTATCTTAAAACAGTAAATTGTTCCATATGCGCCCAATAATTTCAATTCAACTAGTGACCGGATGCATTTGCTTCTTACCTATCGGTCACTGGTTCTTTAGCTTCCACAGTCTTCCTGGTTTCAAGGCTTCTACTAACTGACTTTGCTCTGGCTTGAGGGTTTTGATAAATTGACCGGAGGGTCGAAACACAAAAGGTTCTGTGTTTCCCGATAGTAGAGATTTGACATTTTCCAATTGCGGGGGTTGACTCAATAGCACCAGCGATACATCTTCTTTCAATAAATAGCTTAAAGAAATTAAGTCACCTGTATTTGTGAAATCATCGCCAATCTCGCTGATAACTTTTGGAGAAGACGAAGCGTTAACATATCGCGCAACTTCAGCGTTATGGTAGCTTAAGTCTTTGTTCCACCATGTATCAGAATAAGAACTGACCGTACAGGATGCGATCGCACCCGCACTCAGAAGTACCAGAATACCCCGCCACAGCTTGTGTCCTTGTAAAATCTGAGTCCCCAATAAGTATGCAACCGCGAGTTGTATTCCAGGGTAGCAAGAAATGAGGTAGCGGCTAACAGCAGAACGTTTTCCGCCTAATAGTAAATCTGGTAGAACCAATAGCAAGAAAGGTACAAAAATTGTAGTGATGATAAATAACCAAGTTGCTTTGGGAGTCCGACAGCAAACTTGATAAATTCCTACACCAGTAATGGCAATAACGATCGCTCTAGTTATGTAAGTCCAAACATTATCAAATCCAAAGTCTAAGTCTAGCAATAACGAACTAAAACTAAGAATCCAAAGTTTAACTAGGTAGAGAAACTCTACTTGAGCTTTAGTCCAATCTGTCGTAGCAGCCGCACGTTGGTAATTAGAGAGCAACACGACTATCCAAGGACTAAATAACACTAGAGAGCAGGCGATCGCAAGGAAAAATTGTCTAATACTTTTGTAGTCTACACGATAGAACTTCCTTTCTTCTGATGAAGAACTCTGAGGTGATTTCTGAAACGATACTTTTAGTAACAATACATAAACTGCGTGAGCAACAGTTGTTAACCCAAAAAAGGGATGAGTGTAAAAGCCCAGCGCACTAGATAAAGCGTACAGACCCCAATTGACTCGTGTTGGTAAGCGCAAAGCTTGTAGAAGTGTAAAACTACTACCAATAACAAGAGTTGTTAGCAAACTGTATTGTCTGGCTGTTTGAGCAAACAGTACATCAAAAGGGGATAGAGCCAACAGTACTGTTGCTAGTATTGCCACTATTGGTGAGGCAAAAAGTTCTAGACCTAAAGCATACATCAAAGGTAATCCTATCAAGCTAAATAGCACTGGTAAAACACGCGAAGCTGTTAAGGAACTACCAAAAATTTGCATCCAAAACCGGGCTATCAAAAAGTATAAGGGGGGATGCTGCGGGTCTTCAATTGCTAGAGATTTAATTGTGTCTTCTGCGGTACTTTCTAATTTAGGGCGTTGATACTTCTGCAAGTCTACAGCCCGAAGTATGCGATTTTGAAAAAGTTCTTTGTCAATTTCATCACGAGTGAAGCCAGCAGCCCTCATGGACGTATAAACTTCATCATGCCAGTAAACTTTCTTATGAAGATTAAAAAAGTGGAAGAAAACACCCACCACCAACATGGCGATCGCAAAAAACTTCAACCATTTTGGAGTTGTATGATTTGTCATACCATTAGATAGGCTTTAAACGTAGTAAATCTTGGTCAATCGTAGTAAAACTGTATTCATAACCATCGGAGCGATGAATAAGTTTAATATGTTGTTGGTCAATTGCAATCCGATGCCCGCTAATTAGTACCTCTACTCCTCTATTTGTAGGCGTTTTGACTCTAGCACGATAAATTCCCGCTAAAGTATGTTTGCGATCTTTGAGCAGATTACAAATCACATAATCACCAGCCCTGAGGTGAGTATATTTTTGATTTTTGGCTACTAACTTAACTTCTTTTTTACCAGTTACGGGATTCTTTTTGATGCTAGCGATTGCAGGAAAGCCACTGGCATTAACTCTTTGGACTTGTCTTGTCCCGTGTCCCTTACAGGTAACACGCAATGGTTGACAGATACGCAATTTAACAATTTGGTCTGTTCCTACACAAGCACTATCAATCCAGTGTGCTTTTGGCAATCCGCTTTGAATACGAATCATTTTAGTAGATGCACCGTTTCCACTGATTACTCTTAATCCGAAGTGTTGTGCCATTTGAAATATAGCTTTCCGGGTAGAGTTAACAGCAGCTGCATCACTTAATGATTCCTTTTGGTGTGCTTTAATTTTTTGGAGAATTTCGCCTTTGTTTTTGAGAAATTGCTCTACTGGCTTATTCCCTTTTTTCTGATTGCATTTTTCACAAGATAAAGTGAGATTTGAGAATCGGTCACTACCTCCCTTGCTACGTGCATTAATGTGCTCAATCTGTAAGGGGACATCCGTTTGACCGCAATACACACACTCTCTTCCCCAGTGTTCTAAGAGTGCTTCACGTAGAGTATAGCCGAATAACGTACCTTGCTGATATTCAATACCTTCGATATCAGGTGTCTCCATCTTTTGCAAGTCAAATTTCACCGATTCAATTGCAATTGATTTAATTGGTGCTATTTTCAGCAATCGTTTGATCCAGCTTTCAGTAGTTAACAGACGATGGCGTAAACTAGGTGCTAACCAACCATCTGGCTTTTTGCGGTCAAATCTCTTTTTTCGGTAACGAAGTCTTCTGGATCTCCTAGCGCGTCGAACACTTGCTCTAGTAATCATCTCCATCTTAATTGCTAATCCCCGATGCTCTAATTCCATTGCCCAGACGGCTTCATTCTTATTTAAATCCACTAGACAAATCCCTGTATAGCGGCTTCCGGGGTCAATTCTCATTTCTAAATACGGTTCTATATTTTCGTCAACGTCCTTATCCAGAATTAAAGTAAATGGGAATAACTTGAGTTTTTTAGCTTTGCCAACAGACTGTAAAATCCTCGCTCTAGCTGGTGTTGTTGGTTTTAGGATTAAGCCATTCTTATTTAAAACAAATACTGAGTTGGTAATCATCATTTGATGAATCTCCCGATTGGGGTATGGTTTGCCTCGACACTGCTTTTAAACTTCTCAAAAAGGTTCGGTGTTGCACTGGTGCAAAGCAGCCATGTTCCTCCCTCGACGCTTGAGACTGGCTAATCTCCCGCACGTCATGATTTAAAAGCGGACTTAAACTCTTGCGAGTAACGTAGAATAAACAGTTCTACGCTCTTGTCTGGTGAAGTCAATAGATCGAATTACTCCGATTTACTCCGGATTTCTCCGTTTTGCATACTTCTCATCTGTCGTTAAATTTCGATAATTTCCAAAATGTGTAAGATTTATAGCTATATAATTTACGAGTTTTGGTATTATACTTTTTTTCTATTGCCTTACGTAAGCTTGTTGAAGGATTGAGCAAAAAAATATCAGTAAATCCTTTAGGCTGTTTGGGAAGAGCTTTACCTCTTACCAACAGAAAGCGGACTTTTGGTTGAACGAGATAGCTCAGAGAAAAGGTATTTCCGGAATGACTGCTAGAAGCATGGCTGATTAACAGCGGACGATAAGATTG
Organism: Tolypothrix bouteillei VB521301; assembly: GCF_000760695.4. Taxonomy (GTDB): domain Bacteria; phylum Cyanobacteriota; class Cyanobacteriia; order Cyanobacteriales; family Nostocaceae; genus Scytonema; species Scytonema bouteillei_A. Next base: position 5,485,932 of record NZ_JHEG04000001.1, read on the forward strand.
ATTAATAATTTTAGCAATTTGTAGATTACCATAACTTACACTTTTACTCCATAAAGTTTCTTTTTGAGAAATGACCGCACAGGAGATCGCACCACTCAAAATAACTACAATCAAAATCATTTCCCATATTTTCCGGCGTAAAATATTGCCATTGTAAAGTTGAGTAGCCAACGCATATGCAACAGCTAGCTCTATACCCAAGTAAGAAGGCATGAAATATTGTTCCCCAGTTGACCGTATTCCTCCAAACATTAAGTCTGGAAGTATGAGGGGTATTGCTGGTACAGCAATTAACAGTACAATAAATAACCAGATTTTTGGATGGGTTGTCAGACAAAGAAGATAAATTGAGTATCCTGTTCCTATTAAAAATATTAAAGCGCTCAAATAAGTGAATGGATTTTCGATTTCAAAACCTAAATCAAAAAAAATCCGACTCAATTGAATGAGCCAAGCTTGGAAGAGAGCAAACAGAGGTAATTTAGATGATGTCCCATTTGTTGTTTGATGAAATTGAAAGAAATTTGTAAGTATAATTAATATCCAAGGAATAAAGCTGCAAAATCCTGCTAGCGATGCAAGGGTGTAGGCTTTGACTGTTTTATTCCAACGAAAATCTGCTGTTGCAGTGACATAAATTCCATGAGCAACTGCAAGAAATCCACTTAACAAAGATGTATAAAAGCTAAGTGTTAAGGTGACTGTATAGATTCCCCAGACATAAATGCGATCTTCCTTGTGTTCTCCTGTAGTTTCCAGTCGCAAAGCTCTCAGTAGCGCTCCACTAGATATTACAATTGTGACCAGCCATAAAATATATTCTTGTGCTTCTTGAGCGTACACAAGATGAATTGGGGAAATGGTTGTGAGTGCGATCGCAACGTAGGGAACCGATAGCGGTACAATAAATAATTCCCGGCAAAGCCAATAAAGACTGGGAAAGACTAGTAAACTCACGATCGCAGAAAAACTTCGGATTGCTGTTACCGAAGTGCCAAAAAGTTGAACCCATATTCGTATGAGTAAGTAATACAAGGGCGGGCGTTGAGGGTCTTCGATTGCTAAAGACATAAGTGTATCCCCCAAGCCTTTTTCATAATTGAGGCTTTGAAACTTATCAAAAGCTTCCTTTTTGAGGGTACGACTGTTAAAAATTTGTCGTTGAACTTCTAGAGATGTGTATCCAGAAATACGTAATGACGTATGGGTTTCATCCTGAGAGTAAACCTTGGTATCAAGATTATAGAAACGAAAGAATACACCAAGCGCAAACACTGTAATAATTAGAAACCGCAACCAATAAGGAGCAAGTTTGATTTGCCGCATAAACAGCTTCTTGATGAATTTGCGTAATGTGATGAGAGTGAAAAATCCGAGTAAATTGCAATTGTCATAAGCTAGGTACAGCTTGCGCCGAAGCGATCGACAAAGCTTAACGGAAGACAGTCGTATCGCCAATACTACTTTTAAAATATGTAGATATGGTAATTTGACGATAGTTGTTTCACTATTATCTTTATAAAGATTTTTGCAAAGTTTTGTAAAAATCCTAACTCAATCTTTAGACTTAAGCTTTGCATGAGCTTTTAGGGGTTTGCACCTTTTACTTCAACGCTCATAAAAATCTGAAATACCTCGATCCGACACGGTAACTTTTAAGTTCGGAGATGATTGAGCGAAAGACTCAAGAAGCCATTGATTTGATTTTGGCTGGAATCAAAGCTTAATGCAACACTAGATAAGTTTAAAATACAGATGCCTTCAAAATTCATTCATGGTATATTACACTTCCCCGATCTGGTAACAGAACATTAAACCTGCATAACTATGACAAGATTAGAATTAAAATTCGTTAACTTTGGCAAGATTTAACTGAAATATTAGAAAATTTAGATGTTAAGATTCCCGAAAATTTAAGTTTTCTTGAAATAATTTTATATGTTTGAATGTCAAGTAGAGCTTCTTTCCCTTATAGAAGAGGATGGAGAAACAATTTATTTTTTGGTAGGTCAGTACAGTTTCGATCCAGGATTACAAATTGGTGAAGAAGTTTGGATTAATTGTGAAGTAGGAGGTGAAATTTTTTCTCTCAAAACTAAAGTAAGAGAACGCAAAAAAGAAATTTATCCCAAGGGTTCTCATTCACGAAATATCAATGAAAGTCTTTTTTTGCTAAGAATTTTTGTTGAAGCCGAAGATAGGGAAAGAATACTTGCGATTCAAGACTTTTTAGAACGTGTTTGCGAATTTACAACTAGAGGTGAATAGATATTTCACTGAAATGTTGATGGAGCTAACTTTCACGATCTCTTAAGGAAATAGATAAAAATCTATTTCTGAATATTTGAGAATATGCTCCCAGCAGAAATGTCGTTCGGAAAAATTTGATAAAAATAGCCCAAAATATGTTAATACAGAATATTTCTATTAACATACTGATTTGACAGACAACACTTTCTTAAGGTAAGGCATTGTTCCATCAAACAGCTAAAAACCTTTGAATCACATCCTGACTCAATTCATTAGTAAAACCCGAAGCAACGATACCGCCTTTTTGCATTGCGTAATAGTAATCGGCTTGGCGGACAAAATGTAAGTGTTGCTCTACTAACAAAACAGAAATACCAGTGGTAGCAACTATACCACGAACTGCTGCTTCAATTTCCAAGATAATTGAAGGTTGAATACCTTCAGTAGGTTCATCTAATAAAAGTAATTGGGGTTGACCCATTAAAGCACGAGCAATAGCTAGTTGTTGTTGCTGTCCGCCACTCAAGTCACCGCCCATTCGTGAAAGCATTGATTTCAACACGGGAAATAGGCTAAAAATTTCTTCAGGAATTTCTTGATTTTTTCTCCTGGCGGGTCTCGCTTCTAATCCCAGCAAGAGATTTTCTTTGACTGTCAGACGGGGAATAATTTCTCGTCCTTGGGGAACGTAACCAATTCCGAGCTTTGCTCTTCGATCTGGAGATTTTGAATTTATTAATTCTCCTGCAAAAGTGACTGTACCATTGCGGGGTTTGAGTAACCCTATAATTGTTTTCAGGAGGGTTGTTTTACCTACACCGTTACGTCCAATTAAGCAAACCATTTGCCCCATTGGTACGCTTAAATCTACATTACGTAGAATGTGGCTTTCACCGTAATAAACATCAAGATTAGAGATTTGTAACATTAAAAAGATTTGTGTATTGTGTTTGTTAATAAAATTTATGTCAATTTAGGATAACCTGTCCTAAATAAACTTCAATAACACGCTTGTCATTTTGTACTTCTTCGATAGTACCTTCACATAACACTGACCCTTCGTGCAAGACCGTTACTTTCCGAGCAATTTGACGTACAAATTCCATGTCATGTTCAATGACTAAAATTGAATGACTTTGTGATAGTGCTAAAAGAAGTTCTCCTATATTATATGTTTCTTCGTCTGTTAAACCAGCGACAGGTTCGTCAACAAGTAAGAGATCCGGAGATTGTGCGACTAACATCCCAATTTCTAAGCGTTGCTTTTCTCCGTGAGACAGAGAACTCGCTCGTCTGTCTGCTTTATCAGCTAAACCTATGGTTTCCAATAACCCTATAATGGTCTTCCTTTCAGCAGTAGTGGGATACTCGAACAAAGTAGAAAACACATTTTTATTGCGGTTACTGCTCAGTTCCAAGTTCTCGTAAGGTGTTAGGTTGAGATAGATGCGAGGAGTTTGGAATTTACGTCCGATTCCCCGTCTAGATATTTGATGTTCTGATAAAGAATACAAACTTTTGCCTTTGAAAAAAACTCTTCCCTCGGTTGGTTTCACTTTACCTGTAATAACATCAAGAAATGTCGTTTTTCCAGCGCCGTTGGGACCAATAACGACCCGTAATTCACCCGCCTCCATGCTAAAGTTTAGCTGATTGAGTGCCTTAAAGCCGTCAAAACTAACTGTGAGGTTTTTAGTTTCTAAAATTTTGGCGTTCATGCTGCACCTCAGAATTTTCTTCTATGCTGGGATAAGTGGCAATTTGCTGACGGCGTTGGAAAAGCTGAATTCCTTGAGTGCGAAACCACCCTACTACCCCATCAGGAAGAACAGTGACAACTATCAAAAATAACGCCCCTTGGAAAAGCAACCAAATTTCGGCAAATTGTTCGCTTAAAAAAGCACGAGCATAGTTGACTAACAAAGCTCCTAAAATGGCTCCGATTAAAGTAGCACGTCCTCCTACTGCTACCCAAATCACCATTTCAATGGAAAAGGCAATGTCCATTGCTCTCGGTGAGACAGAACCGCTTTGCAAAGCGTACAATGCTCCAGCTATACCCGCGATCGCTCCCGAAACTGCAAATACTAAAACTTTAAAATCTATTGGATTGTAACCAGAAAAACGCACTCGACTTTCATCATCACGAATTGCTATTAATAATCTTCCAAAGCGTCCGCTTGTCAACCAACGACAGAGTGCATAGCTAGCTGCAAGAAACAATACCGTGAGGCTGTAGAAAACAAATTGGGTGTTTGTATCGCTAACGGTTGCTCCAAATAAAGTTGTAAAATCGATCAACCCATTTGTACCGTTAAATAGCCCTTGCTGACCGTTAAAGAAGTTAAAAAATATAATTGTTGCGGCTTGAGTCAATATAGAAAAATACACTCCGCGAATTCGATTGCGAAATACCAAGTATCCGAGTAATCCTGCAAGTATTGCGGGAACCATCGCAACAGCTATAACTGCAAAAGGGAATGAGTAGAAAGGAGTCCAAAACCAGGGGAGTTCCGTAACACCATAAAGCTCCATGAAATCAGGTAACTCCCCTGGAGGAACTTGCAATTTCAGATGCATGGCAATTGCATAGCCACCCAAACCAAAGAAAATTCCGTGTCCCAAACTGAGTAACCCGGTGTAACCCCAAATCAAATCAATCCCCAAAGCAACAATAGCTAGGGACAAAAACCGCCCCAACAAATTCAGCCGAAACCCTGAAAGCAGGACTGGTACGATCGAGATGAGGATGAGAGCGATCGCCACTACCACCCCCACCTCAATTAAAATTAACCTTCTTCCCTTCCACCTCATCAAGTTGCGTTCATACATTGTACTTTCCCCCTTGTCTCCGTTGTCTCCCCCCTCTCCCTTGTCTCCCTATTACACATCAACACTACGACCTTTTTGAGGAAAAATTCCTCCAGGCTTTACCTGTAAAAACACGATAATCAGCGCAAACACCGTTGCTTTTGCCATACTCGTTGTTGCAAAGAACGCGAATAAATCAGCCAGGGGTTTAACAGGAGTCAACAACGAAGCCAAAGTTGCAGAACCAATCAAGTAATTCGCCGTACCAATTCCCAATGCAGCCACAATAGTTCCCACCAGATTACCCACACCACCTACAACAACAACCATAAAAGTATCGATAATGTAGTTTTGCCCTGTATTTGGTCCCACCGAACCGAGTAAAGCGATCGCACAACCAGCTACGCCAGCCAATCCCGAACCCAGTGCAAAAGTGATTGCATCAACTTTTTGAGTCGGGATGCCCAAACAAGCACTCATGTTTCGATTTTGCGTGACAGCGCGAATTCTTAATCCCCAATGAGAGCGTTGCAAAAATAGGTAAATGCCCGTTACGCATAGAATTGTTAAAGCAATAATAAATAATCTGGGGTAAGGCAATTGGACACCTGCTAAAGATATGCCATCTTGCAACCAACTAGGAGCAGTGACATCCAAATTTTGAGCGCCAAACCAAGGTTGAGTCATTGCTAACTTATAAGTTTCGCTCAAAAATTTACCTGTTGAGATTGCCACTCCTACTGACAGGAACAAAATCGCTGCTACAATCCAGTTCTGAACTCTGCCAAAATCCGTGCGCCTTTTTAAAATCCACAAACCGCCCAAAAACAACAGGCAAAACAGGGCAATTCCAATGACAAGCACCGAATTTACACTCCGAACAAACTGCTGCAAAATCAAACTCACGCCCCAAGTAGCCAGCAGAGTTTCTAAGGGACGCCCGTAGAGATATCGAATCACGCCCCGTTCTAGCAGCCATCCTACAGCCGCCGATATCGCAAAAGCGACAATCAGGGCAAAAAAGATATAAATTTCAAACCATACTCCGCCTAGTTGTTTGCAAGCATTTTGCACGACAAATGTTGCGTATGCTCCCAGCATCATCAACTCGCCATGCGCCATGTTGATAACGCCCATAAGTCCAAAGACAATAGCTAATCCTAGCGCTGCCATCAATAATACAGCACCAATACTAATGCCATTAAATACTGCTTCCAAAAACTCTGCGAACACGTTCTCCTCCCTAGTGGTTAGTAGTTAGTAGTTATTAGAACAACTAACTACTAACAACCAACAATTTACACCTTCTTATACTTACCGCCCTTCGCTGGATCTGACCAATCGCAAGAAAATGCTTTGGTCTCTTTCACAAATTGATTCCAAGGAATTGGTTCAACAGGAGCAGGAGTCGCATAGACAATATCAAATAAACCATCATCTCTCACCTGACCGATCCGCACAATTTTTGATAGGTGATGATTGGCATTCATGCTAACTTTGCCTGAAGGAGCATCCAAAGTTTGACCGTATGCTGCCAAACGTACCTTGGCTATATCGGTCGTCCCAGCTTTTTCTACTGCTTGTTTCCACAAATAAACACCCGTGTAAGCTGCTTCCATTGGATCGTTTGTCACCCGTTCTGTACCGTATGCTTTCTTAAAAGCTTCAACAAATTTCTTATTAGCAGGAGTGTCTACTGTTTGGAAATAGTTCCAGGCTGCGTAGTGACCTTTGAGATACTGCACGCCAATTGCTTTTACTTCTTCTTCAGCAATACTGACAGACATGGAAGGATATTTATCTGCTGTTAATCCCGCTGCTTTTAATTGTTTGAAAAAAGCGACGTTGCTATCACCATTTAGCGTATTGTAAATCACTCCACCATTTGGTAACGCTTGCTTGATTTTAGTAATAATAGGTGTTACCTCTGTGTTACCCAGTGGTAAGTAATCTTCTCCAACAGTTTTACCACCAAGTGCTTCTAGCTGAGATTTAATAATTTTGTTGGCTGTACGGGGAAAAACGTAATCAGAGCCGACTAAGAAGAATTCTTTGCCCTTATTTTTTAGCAACCAATCAATTGATGGTTCGATTTGCTGATTGGGAGCAGCACCAGTATAGAAGATATTTCGGGAACATTCTTGACCTTCATACTGCACTGGATACCAGAGCATATGGTCTTTGCTTTCAAATACTGATTTAACATTCTTACGGCTTGCAGAAGTCCAACAACCAAAAACAACGCTAACTTTATCTTGGTCGATTAATTTGGTAGCTTTTTCCCTAAAAGTGTCCCAGTTAGAAGCACCATCTTCAACAATAACTTCAATTTGCTTGCCTAAAATACCACCATCGGCGTTAATTTCTTTAATTGCTAATTTTTCAGCATCTACAACGCTTGTTTCACTAATTGCCATGGTGCCACTGAGGGAATGCAAAATTCCTACTTTGATCGTATTTCCAGTATTAGAAGCACTGACAGAAGAAGCCGCAGGCACTGAACTTTCTATATTATTATTTGAGCCATTGTTAGCACAACCTTTTAATAAAAGACTTGCACCAAAGGAAGCGGAACCGTAGACTAAAAACTTACGTCGATTAAATTGTTTTGTCATATCTAAATAATTTGGTTTTAAATGAATCAGCTAAATATGTATGCAGCTGATATAGCAATCCTGTTGGCTTTATGAAGTACATATAGGTTGGGCATTGGCGCATCAAACCCTTATGTAATGGGTAATACCAGCCCTACAGTACTAAAATTTTTCATGAATGAGTTAGGATTGCTATGTTGTTATTCATCGAATTGAAATCTTAGTGTTATATTTATCTGATAAAAAGTATATTTTGTTACTTTTTAAAAAATATTAAAACTTAATTAACCCGTATCGCTAACCACGAGCGATGATGGGGTGAAAAAGCCCCTTCTCCCCTTGGGAAAGGTTTGTGGTAGATCTGAGGCGGAGCCTGGAAAAGATAAGTAACGTGAGTTCGACGAACTCACGTTAAAGTAGGGTGGGCAAGGAAGAAAAAGCCCCTCTTTTCCCCTTATGGGAGAGGGGGTTAGGGGTGAAGGAGTTTCCAGTGGCAAAGCCACCGGGGCGAGAAGATAGCAAGAAGGTGGGTATTGCCCACCTAACATGAGGTTTTTACACGATGAAGTTGCAACTTTTTGATGCTGATGAAGTCGCAACAGATCAATTTGCGTGATTATTACTGCTGTAGTGAATCCTTGTACCAGCCCACAGCAATTTTTCTCGTAACGTCTGATAGTACGAGTTGTTTTCTCGTAGAATAATAAACTTAGCCCGAGAATCTGCCATGCGTATATCAACACGATGTCCGGGCCAAATGGAAGTCGCCAAAACCCCATCAGTCCATAGTTTGGTGCTGAGATCGTAATCACCTAAAGGCCAAACGCTGACAACGGAACCTGGGGGTAAAATCAGGGGGCGACTTGAAAGACTCATCGGACAAATAGGAGTGATGGTAATTGCTTCCATACCATCATGCACGATTGGACCGTTGGCAGAAACAGTGTAACCTGTTGAACCAGTGGGTGTAGAGATTATTAACCCATCGCCCTGATACTGATCCACAACCTCACCATCAATTTCCATTTCCAAAATTGAGGTGATCATGCGATCGGCAGAAGCGGGTTTGACACACATCTCATTTAAAGCAAAAAAGCGATCGCTCACTGGTTCTGAATTAGTACTGTTACCCTCAAACACTGCGGCTTGTAACATCATCCGACGTTGGATAGCGTAGCGATCTTCCAACAATCTTTCCCAAACTTTCTCAGTGTCTTTAAACTCTTCTGGTGATTCAGTAAGAAACCCCAGATGACCTCCCACATTAACAGCTAATATTGGGATGCCAGCTGAGGCTAAATGTCGCGCACCAGTTAAAACAGTACCGTCACCACCAAGTATCAAAGCCATGTCAATTGGCTGACCGGCAGAAGCCAAAAATACTGGATAAGGATTATCTTTTGGTCCGCTTGGTCCCATTAAAACTTGGCATTGGCGACTTTCTAGTTGCTTGGCACAAATTTCTGCCCAACGTTTGCTCTGGGGGTCTCGTGCTTTATAAGCAATAATTACCTGCTTGAGATCCACGAATTTACCACTTTAGGAGATTGAACTGCTCCATATCGACAGTATCGCGGTTGCGATAGATGGCAAGTACAATAGCCAAACCTACCGCTGCTTCTGCTGCCGCTACGGTGATCACAAAGATAGTGAATACCTGACCCTTAATTGCAGTTGAGTCTAGGTAGTTAGAAAAAGCCATTAAGTTCAAATTAACAGCATTGAGCAACAGCTCAATAGACATCAGGACTCGCACGGCATTACGGCTATTAATCAAACCGTAAATACCGATGCAAAACAAAGCTGCTGCTAGTAACAAAAAGTACTGGATTTGCATGAATCTTAATACCCCGATTGGCTAATTACTAATTCCCAGTTACTAAAAAGCTAATTGCTAATTGCCCTAATACCATTAGCTATTAGCCATTAGCCATCAGCACTACTGTATATTCCGACTTGCTTCGCCTACCGATACTAGTTCTCTAGGACGTTCTGGCAAAGTCAAAACGGTTTGCCGATCTTCAGAGAGAGTTTGCTCTGGCAAAAACTCGCGACGCGCCAAAATAATTGCGCCTACCATTGCCATTAACAGCAAAACAGACGCTAGTTCAAAAGGCAGTAAAAAGTCACTGAAGAAATGCTCGCCAATGAGAACAATAGAGTTTGCCACAGGTTGAGCGTTAGACAATGACCAAGGGGTTGCCAAAATCATCGTGCTTAAAAGCGCAAACAATCCCACGCTGACGACTGCTGTTAGTGCTTTACGTATCCAAGCCGTAGGAAAGGGTACAAAAGCTTGCCGCTTGTTTACTAACATAATGGCAAACAAAATCAACACGTTGACTGCACCAACATAAATGAGTAATTGTGCTGCTGCTACAAAATCAGCATTCAGCAACAGGTACAGACCAGCAATGCTGACAAATACACCTCCAAGTAAAAAGGCGGAGTAAACGATGTTCTCGATCAGGACAACACCCAATGCTGCCCCAATTAACATCACTGCTAATAGGCTAAAAGAAACAAACTGTACTCCTGCTGCTAGATTCACTTTTTTATTCCTTTGCTAATTGCTAAAAAGCTAATTGCTAATAGCTAATAGCTAATTGTTTCATGACTATTAGCTATTAACTCTTAGCGATTAGCCCTCTTTTTCCACAATATCTTCTGGGCGAGCACCAGGGCGAGGTGCATCTGCGGGTAGATCGTGGGGGTCCATGACACCTTTGGGTAGGTAAACCAGTTCGCGCAAAGGTGTCACCATGGGGTCAAGGGTGACTTTGTAAGGCAAACGACCTAATGCCACGCTGTCATAATTCAATTCATGACGGTCGTAGGTGGAAAGTTCGTAATCTTCTGTCATTGATAAGCAGTTAGTTGGACAATATTCCACACAGTTACCGCAGAAGATACAAACTCCGAAGTCAATGCTATAGTGTTTGAGCTTTTTCTTTTTGCTTCCTTTATCAAATTCCCAATCCACCACGGGTAGGTTGATGGGACACACTCGAACACAGACTTCGCAGGCAATGCACTTATCAAACTCAAAGTGAATCCTACCGCGAAACCGTTCGCTGGGAATCAGTTTTTCGTATGGGTATTGTACAGTTACCGGACGCCGCCGCATGTGGTCAAAAGTTACAGCTAACCCCTGACCGATATAGCGACCTGCTTGCACGGTTTCTTTGGCGTAATCACCAACTTGTTTCAGGAATTTCAACATTTTTGTGTCTCTCTCTTCAGAATTTTGGATTTTGGATTTTGGATTTTAGATTTCAGATCCAATCCAAAATCTAAAATCTCAAATCTAAAATTCGTTTATCCGCCAAAAGCGACGGGGAAAGCTATTTTCAGGGCTGCAGTTAGTAGCAAGTTAACCAAGCCTACTGGTAGCAGGAACTTCCATCCTAAATCTAGCAATTGGTCAATGCGAACTCGAGGCACCGTCCAACGTACTAATACCGCTAGAAAGACAAGGAAGTATGCTTTAAGTACGGTCATGGTAATTCCCAATGAGGCAGTTACAACCTGTAAAATGGGATTTGTTTCACTGACTCCAAATACATTAGCTAACAAATTTAGGGGAATGGGGAAATCCCAACCACCCAAGTACAAAACTGCAAACAGCAGGGCAGAAAGGACTAGGTTAACGTAAGAACTCAGGTAGAATAAACCAAATTTCATCCCGGAGTACTCAGTCTGATAACCTGCTACGAGTTCTTCTTCTGCTTCAGGTAAGTCAAAGGGCAAGCGTTCGCATTCAGCAAGGGCGGCGATCCAAAAGATGATGAAGCCAACTGGTTGCCGCCAGATGTTCCAGCCAAGAATGCCATAACCAGATTGCTGATTGACAATGTCAATGGTGCTGAGGCTGTTGGACATCATAGCTATTGCTAGCACCGAGAGTGCTAAGGGAATTTCATAGCTAATTGATTGTGCTGCTGCCCGCAAGCCCCCTAACAGAGAGTATTTGTTATTGGATGAGTAACCAGCCATTAACAAACCAATAGGCGCAACGCTAGACAGGGCAATCCATAAGAAAACCCCAAGCGAAACATCTGTAATGACTAGGTTCTGTCCGAAAGGCACAATCAAATAAGACAAAAACACCGGAATTGTCACAATGATTGGGCCGAGGGTAAACAGTATTCGATCGGACTTGGCTGGCACCACATCTTCTTTAAAAACCAGCTTAAGACCATCTGCTACAGGTGCGAGCAAACCAAAAGGACCTATGTACTCAGGACCAATTCTCTGCTGTGCTGCTGCTGAAATCTTTCGTTCCAGCCAAACGCAGACTAGTACTCCTACCGTGGCACCAATTATCATTAGTATCATCGGTAGTGGCATCCAAATGGCTTTAGCGGCATCGGCAGGCAGCCCTAACTCCATGAGAGATTCAATAAATGTTCCTTGCAGATCAATTCCTGAATTCATGTTCTACCAAGTTTATGAAGTATGAAGTGTGAAGTACGAAGTGTGAAGTATCAGGTATGAAGTATGGTATTTTACCCTTTATCCTTCATCCTTTACCCTTTATCCTTCATCCTTTCCTTTACCCTTGTATGTTAATAACTGTAAATTCACCTCTTACTATTTCTTTCTAAATCATGCAAAATTTAAGATCTTTTGCAATTCCCATGCCTAGTATACCGTTGGAGTGTTTGAGTCCCTTACTGAGCGGACAAGAAATTCTACCTATGGTATGAATTAGGATTTACTTATGGCGTTGGGGGATGCGGGGATGGGGAGACTGGGGAAAGGCACTTACAAACGCTCTGGCCAATCCCCCATCCCCAAGTCTCCTACCTCTTCTCAATTGGAGTGTAAGAAATAGAATGCTTGCCGTTATAAACTTGGGTGGGGCGATAAATCCGGTTTTCTTCTAGTTGTTCTTTCCAATGGGCTAACCAACCGGCAACACGGGCGATCGCAAATATTGGTGTAAACAAGTCTGTAGGGATTCCCAATTTTCTATACACCAAGCCGGAATAAAAGTCAACATTGGGATAAATACCTTTATGTCCCAATTTTTCCTCTACGACTCGTTCCATTTCTTGAGCGATGTCATAGTATTTATCCGGACCAAATTTATCAAACAGTTGCTCTGCCATATTCTGCAGAATGGTGGCACGCGGATCTTTTACCTTGTACACGCGATGACCAAACCCCATAATCTTGGCTTTGCGTTCGAGGCAATCCTCAATAAAAGGACGGACATTTTCTACAGTACCGATCGCCTCCAACATCTGAATCACTTCTTCATTTGCCCCTCCGTGTAGCGGTCCCCCTAAGGTTCCTACGGCACTAGCAACGACAGCATATGGATCTGTTAGGGTAGAGGCTGTGACTCTAGCACTGAATGTAGAAGCATTCATTGTATGTTCGGCGTGAAGTATCAAGCAAATATCAAATATTCGCGCCGCCAGTGCATCGGGTGCTTGCTCGTTGAGCATATACAAGAAATTAGCGGAATAATCCAAATCATCTCGAGGACGTACCGCATCATTACCGTTTCGCATCAATTGGAAAGCCGCCACCATTGTGGGAATCTTGGCTATGAGGCGAACAACAGCATCACGAATGTAGATTGGATTGTTCAAATCCCGACGCGAATAAAATAACCCCAATGCAGCCGCAGAGGCTTGTAAAGCATCCATTGGGTGACCGCTTTCGGGAAAGCATTTCATCATGTCGCTAATGCGATATTTGATCCGCCTGTGATTGCGAACCTCAGACTCAAATGCTGCCAATTCTTCGGATGTGGGCAATTCGCCCCAGATTAAGAGATAAGCAGTTTCTAAAAATGTACTCTTTTCTGCTAGTTCCTCAATCCGAATGCCACGGTATTCTAATATTCCCAAATGCCCATCAACACTGCTAATACTGGATTGGGCGGCGGGAATGCCATCCAGCCCAGGCTTGAATTCGCACACCATCATGGCAACACCATCTGTTTCGTAAAATATTTCTAAGAAAGCAACATCCCAGAAATTCTTATCACCATAACAGTATCCGTTTCCTTGGAATTTCTTTCAAAAACGTTGCACTACTGCTAAAGCAAGTACTTGGGTGGCGTCAACCAAAACATTTGACTGCAACCCAGAGGAGATCCCTTTTCTGGTAGTTTTACCCCGATCATACCTGCTTTTTTCAGGACTAAGGATGCTTTGTCTTGCCCCCAAACCAGAATTTCTGCCCAAGCGCTTAAATTTGGTTCGTGTCCCACCAATGCGAGTTGGGTGTCAGGCGCGTAATTTCTCGGTTCTAGCCATTGGGTCACCCAATTGTAGATCTGCCCTTGAGGAGCAAGATAGGTACATTCTTCAAGTTGAGAGCTCAGTCCCTCTGCTATAAGTATTTCTGCTGTTTGACGCGCTCTCACCAAGGGACTTGTAGCAATTAAATCAAAATGGAACCCCATTTGCTTGAGCCGATGGGCGACTTTCTCTGTTTTTTGCTTTCCCTCTTTTGTAAGACTTCGCTCTTCATCTTTTTTGATTTCTGGTTGTTTCTCTTCGGCTATGCCGTGACGGATTAAATATAGTTCCATTTTTTTATTGCTAATAGCTAATAGCTAATGGCTAATAGCCATTAGCCAATCGCTATTCCGACTGAATCGGATTATCTTTAGGGTTTACCAATCTCAAAAGCTTTTGCTTTATTTGAGCATCAAAAACTTCCCATTTCATTTTCGCATAAGCAGAATTCTCATTGCTGCCCGATAAGAAACCCATGGGAATCTCAAATCCACCTGCGCTTGTTCTCCCACCACCAAAAAAGCGCCCGCTACTATCTTGTCCAAAGGCTTCTTTGATAAATTCATCGGGGTCGAGCGTTAGCTTGGTGGTTCTGAGGGAACCAATCACAACTTCTAATTCTTCATCTTCATCATGAACTATGCCGTACACTACGGCAGTATGAACGTTTTCTTCTGTGACTAGAAAATCAGCCGCTTGAGGAATGGCATCACGGTCATCGTAGCGGAGGTAACCAACACCCGCAATGGAAAAATTATTTTGCACAATGCGGTTTTTTAGCGATCGCTCTATAACATCCATCACTCGTTTAGAACGATTCGCCTGCAGTACCGCATTTAGCAGTTGTGCGTCATAAAATCTACTCAGATACGCTGCTGCCATAAAATCATCTTCCTGTGCTTGCATCAGTCTATTGGTATCCGATCGCAAGCCATGCATCAAGGCTGTCGCGCATTTTACGTGTTGGTTAATACTACTATCAAGCGATAGCAATCCTGCCTGCAAGTACTGAGTAAAAATTGTTGCTGTTGCTCTGACAGAAGGTCGAATATCAACAAAGTCTGATTTGATATCGCTTTGCAAACTGTGATGGTCAATAATTGCTACCAAAGGAATACCCGCATTCTCTACCACAGGCATAAGCTGAGAAGTGGTTCCTTGATTATCTATCAGTACAAAACCTTGATAGGATGAGGGCAAATCTTTGCCTTTTAGTGTTTGCAACGTCCAACGCTGGGCGGGTAAATTCGTGAGCTTTACCAAAGCGATGTTTTCTTGATGGCTCAAAGCTCCCGCGTATACAATATCACACTTGATGTCGTATTGCTGTGCAATGAGTTGGTATGTCCAAGCAGAAGACAAAGCATCAGGATCGGGAAAATCTTGCAAGACGATCAAATGTCGTTCCTGTCGGTGGGCTAGAAGCATAGCACGCAGTTCTTCCGCTTTGCGATCGCTTGCTCCACCGTTACGCTGATTTAAAGAATTTCCTGACTCATTAGTCAACGTTGTTGTACTTGATTGTCGATTGAGCGGAACTTCAATTGAGTCTTTATCGTCTACCTCACCATCCTCTGATGTTGAATCTGTTAGTACTGGAAAATTTTCAAACTGGGTTAGGGAAGAATTCACTTGCATATCTAAGGTCTTTAAGAGTGTGGGGCTTCCTGTTCTTCGCTAAGAAATATTACAGGTTGTAATTTGCTACTTCAGCCACACATCTACAATCTTCGCAGAATTATTCCAGACTGGCACTATATTTGTCAGTCTATATCTTAAGTATTTTTTCACTCAACTTGATATTATTGGGTTGCTGAACTCTGGCAAAATACGTTGTGTCGCCCAAACTTGGCAAATTCTTAGCGTACCCTGGTTGCCTTTTCGCCAATCCATGTTATATTAACAAAGTTGCTTGAAAGGATGCAAAAAATTTTGCAGCCTCATCTGTCAACTTCAGACGTTTGCGTCTGGGTTAAAGTCACAGATCGACAAAGCTTCACCAAGCTAGGGCAACAACGCGATGGCTGACAATGCGCCGCCGTTCTCAGATAGGAACAAGGTATGTCAGAGTCCGATAACGTATTTTTGCCATTCTTTGTGCAATCCACTCTTGAGATGTTTGCTGACCTCGAAATAGAGACTGCTGTAAGGTCTTCGGGGATGATGGCGTAACATCATGTGAGCTTCACTCGGTGTACGATTTCCCTTTTTGACATTACAGCGAACGCAGGCTGTCACTATGTTTTCCCAAGTATCGCCGCCCCCACGCGATCGCGGTACAACATGGTCTAGCGTCAAGTCATCTCCCGTGTAACCGCAGTATTGGCACGTATGACCGTCCCGATGCAGGAGATTCCGTCGAGTGAGAGGAATTTCCTTATAGGGAACGCGAACGTAATGTCGTAACCTAATAACGGTCGGAAGTGGAAAGCCAGAATAGAGTTGCTTGTTATTGATTTCAACCCTTTCAGCTTTGCCTTTTATCAACAAGACCACGGCTCGCCGCCAGCTCGTGATATTGAGCGGTTCGTAAGAGGCGTTTAGAACTAAAACCTTCCCCATTGATAAGCGCTCAAGCTATTAATTTTACATATATTAACACAAATCTATCCTCCTATGGTGATGAGGATAAATTATACTTCCTACAAAAGCAGGAATTGAGGAAATAGTCAAGGGTTAGTGGTTGGTGGTGAGTCTAGTCCTGTAGGTGCGGTTCCCGCTGCCTAGGGACTAGCGTATAGCCCTTGCGGGCATAGCTTCGTCGCATCGTATAGCGTGTGCTTTGCACATAGGACATTTCTCCTTCATCTTCCTACTCCCTACCTCCCCTCAGTCTCTACTCCTCACTCAAGTTGTGAGATTTTTACAAAGAAGGTTAAACTTTCCGATTATCGAGAAAGATTGCGAGTATTGGGAATAATACTTACAACTAAAAAGTGGTGTGATAGGAGAATAAGCAAAAATGCTAAGCCACGAGAAAAATCATCTTACCTTCGATCGGCAGAATCATAGCTATGCCTGGATGTCCCAACGTGCTTGGGTAGAAATCGATTTAGAAGCACTGTCCCATAATGTGCGTCAACTGATAAAGTTACTGTCGCCAAGTACCCAACTTATGGCGGTCGTGAAAGCTGATGCTTACGGACATGGAGCGATCGTTGTGGCTCAAACAGCTTTAGAAGCAGGTGCAAGTTTGCTTGGAGTTGCTACAGTCCCAGAGGGAATTCAATTAAGAGAAGCAGGTATTAAAAGTCCAATTTTGATTCTAGGAGCAACCCACACGCCAGAACAAATCCAAGCTATTGCACATTGGAAACTTCAACCAACACTGACAAGCCCCAAACAAGCTTTAGTATTTTCCAATACTCTAGAAGAGATTAACTGTGATTCTCCCTTACCCGTACATATTAAGTTAGATACGGGAATGTCAAGGTTGGGAACAAATTGGCAAGAAGCTAGTGAGTTTGTTCAGCTAGTGCAGCGTTTGCCACATCTTGCTATTAAGAGCATTTATTCTCACCTTGCAACAGCCGATAGCCCGGACACTACTGTGATGAAACAGCAACAGCAGAGGTTTGAAAATGCGATCGCTCAAATTAAAGCTTTGGGGATAGAACCTCCTTGTTTGCATCTAGCAAACTCAGCAGCCACTCTAAGCGATAAGTCATTACATTACGACATGGTGCGTGCGGGTTTAGCACTCTACGGTCTTTACCCAGCTATTCATTTAGAATCTAGCATCGATCTCAAGCCAGTCATGCAAGTAAAAGCCCGAGTTACCCAAGTAAAAACTATTGCTCCCGGAACGGGCGTCAGCTACGGTCATCATTTTATAGCACCGCAAGAACTCCGCTTAGCCGTAGTGGGAATTGGTTATGCTGACGGCATACCTCGCAATCTTTCCAATAAAATGCAAGTGTTGATTCGAGGTCAGCGAGTGCCGCAAATTGGTGCAATTACAATGGATCAGTTGATGCTAGATATCAGTGCATTACCAGATATACAAGAAGGCGAAGTTGTGACTTTACTGGGGAAAGAAGGAGAAGAACAAATTTCTGCTGAAGATTGGGCAAATCAGCTAAATACAATTTCTTGGGAAATTCTGTGTGGCTTTAAGCATCGCTTACCGCGTGTAGCATTGGGGAATGGCTAATGGCTAATGGCTAATGGCTAATGGCTAATGGCTAATGGCTAATGGTGAGTCCAGAGAAAGCAGGCGGTGAGACCAGTGCTGTAGGCGGGTCTCCCGCGACCACCGGGACTGGCGAACAAGGGAGGGCGAACAAGGGAGGGGTTTCCCGCGATCACCGGGACTGGCGAACAAGGGAGGGCTAATGGCTGATGGTTAATTAACAATTAGCTATTAGCTATTAGCCATTAGCAACCAAAAACTTACTTGCTACAATTAATTTCTTGTGATAGTATAGACTACTAATGCGGATGTGGCGGAATTGGCAGACGCGCTAGATTTAGGTTCTAGTACCGCAAGGTGTGAAGGTTCAAGTCCTTTCATCCGCATAGCAATTATTTAATACCTATTTAAAGAGAGATACCAGTTAAGGTTTCCAGAACCTTAAGGACTGGTGTATCTTGCTATGCCTGTAAAGTTTTTTTTCGTATAAAATAAACATATTTTCTTCAGTATTGCAGCCTCTGTCTTCTACCTTTCTTAACTCAAATTTTTCTGTCTTCTACGTGCAAGGATAGAGTGCTTTCTGAAAACCTTTTGATACCCTGTAAGGTTAACTAAAAGTTATCCGGAAGTTTTTTGACAATTATGCTGTTAAATTTTGTTTCGTATAAAGTTCAACTACACGATTTTCATTCGTACAGTTAATATCATAGCTGGCAAATGTACCTGAGAGGGTATATAACAGACAGTGGCACTATTCTATGGTGAGGGCATTTTTATGTTTGGTTTACATATTTTGCAAGTAAAAATACTGATGATAGGGTAAATAACCCCTGAAACATTATCTTGTCCTGAGAAACCGTACTATACTGAAAGATAAGTACTTAAAATAGCAGGTTCGCCCTTGCAAGTCAAAGTCACTCATCTACAGTATTACTTCGGTTGCTGTCAAACAAGTTCTCTTTAGGTAGATGATTTCATCTAGTCTTTACACTTTTTTTACTTGCCGTGTAAAAATGTCTGCTAATCTCAGTATCATTAGTAAATTTCATGGCTATTGACGCGTTAACTGAGATTTTTCATCTTAAAAGAAGGGTGCTACCACTGAGTTTCCTGCAAGCCTCAAAGTCACAATTTTGTATTCTTTGCAACAAAGATTTTAGCAAATTCTATTGACTTGTAGGGAAACTCTGTAACAGATAAGCTCACACCTAATTGAATTTAGCCAAAAACAGCACTCATGAGCACAACTCCTATAGGTAGCTACAAGTTTTTTCAAAAACTACATCCGCTATCTCTATTAGCACAACTGACTAGTCGGCGTGCTACAGGCTGCTTACAAGTATTCACAGAGTCAGTGTCTTGGTCAATCTATCTAGAAGACGGTAAACTTATTTATGCGTCCTCAGATAAAATGTTTGACCGACTTGAGAATCATGCTTCTCGCCTAAGTCAGCAATTGCCCACGCTCAACAGTACAATTATGATGCAGGTACGGCTGATATTTGAAGCAAACGGCGACGATGGCTCCATACCTGTACCAGATTATCAAGCTATTTGCTGGTTGGTAAATGAGGAATATATAACTCCTCCTCAAGCAGCCATATTGATTGATGAAATGGCTAAGGAAGTACTGGAGGCATTTCTTGCTATTAAACAAGGGAACTACGAATTCAATGGAGAATCTCCCTTGAATCAAATGCCTAGATTTTGCCGATTGGATTTGCGATTGCTTGTGGAACACTGCCAAAAGCAACTTCGCAATCGACAAAATCCTCAAGCGACGGTTACCGCACAAGCTCATGCTCCTGCTTACTATTCAACACCTGTTTCACAGACCCAAGTTCAGCCATCATCTCAACTGAAACTAGGGGAACAATTGCAGAATACGAACCATTTTGAAAATTCTCATTTCAATGGTAGTAAATACCAACAACAAAGTAGTAAAAACACTTACACCGTTGCTTGTATTGACGACAGCCCAACGGTACTAAATTCTATCAAACACTTTTTAGACGAAAGCGCGTTTTCAGTAGTGACGATTAACGATCCGGTGAAAGCGCTCATGCAAATACTACGTAGCAAGCCGGATATCATATTACTAGATGTTGAGATGCCTAACCTGGATGGTTACGAGCTATGCTCTTTGTTACGAAGGCATTCGGCTTTTAAAAATACTCCCATCATTATGGTGACTGGCAGAACGGGATTTATAGACCGAGCCAAAGCAAAAATGGTCAGAGCATCGGGGTATTTAACAAAGCCGTTTTCCCAGTCAGATTTGCTAAAAATGGTGTTTAAGCACATTGGCACTTAAGTAACAAACAGGAAAATTTCATCATTTATTAGGAGAGTTAGGAGTGAGTATTACTTTGTTAGGCACAATTTTGATTGTTGAAGATTCTCCCAGTGAATTGGAGTTAATGAGCCATTATCTTAAAGAAAGTGGTTACAACGTAATTAAAGCGGCTGGCGCAAAAGAAGCTTTAGAAAAAGCTCAATCACACAACCCGGATGTGATAGTCACAGATGTTGTTATGCCGGGAATGAGTGGTTTTGAACTGTGTCGTTCCTTGAAAAGAAATCCGAGCACACAAAAAGTTCCAATCGTGATATGTAGTTCTAAAAACCAGGAAATTGACCGATTATGGGCAATGCGACAAGGAGCTGATGCTTATGTAACAAAACCTTACACTCGCGAACAGCTCCTCCGGGCTATTAAATCTGTGGCGATTTAATTCTAATGAACAGTTCTAAAATTACTCTTTCGACAAAACTTACTCAAAATAACTTGGGAGATGGTTATCTCAAGTTTCAGTTAAACAGACAAACGTCCGCCGTGTTGCCGATGAGGCACACGCAAGAAGCAATTATCGTGCCGATTGAAGCCATAACATCAATGCCCAATATGCCCGGTTGCGTATTGGGGTTAATGAATTGGCGGAGCCGGATAGTTTGGGCTATTGATTTGCCAAGAATGTTCAATTTGGAATATCTTGACAATCGGTTGCGACAGTATAACGTAATTATTATTCGGGTGGATACATTACTTTTGGGCTTGGTTGTACAAGAAATACAAGGTACAACTAAGTTTATGCCGGATGATATACGCTCTCCTGTAGGACAAGTGGCATCTAGTTTGATTCCCTATTTACGCGGGTGTGTTGTTCAACAAAAAGAAATTTTACTGGTGTTAGATGCACAGGCTATTGTGCAATCTTCTATTCTCCGCAGTGATTAGGGTGTACTACTAAGAAAAACTGTTTTAAGTATGTTTATTCATCACCTCAGGAGAATTCCCTATGTTTAATAAAACTAATGATGCTAAAGA
Organism: Tolypothrix bouteillei VB521301; assembly: GCF_000760695.4. GTDB lineage: Bacteria > Cyanobacteriota > Cyanobacteriia > Cyanobacteriales > Nostocaceae > Scytonema > Scytonema bouteillei_A. The sequence continues at coordinate 5,507,310 of NZ_JHEG04000001.1, forward strand.
TAGCTTGGATGCAGAAAAAAATGGAGTAGCTGATAATTCTTCAAAAAGAAAAGATAGCAATTTTGTAGAAATAGAGAGAGAGCGAAATACTGAGTTAACTGTTGATTCTAGCCTAAATAGGTTATCAGCACCGTTGAAGCGGTTGAGTTTGGGAACTAAAGCTGCATTACTTGCGATCGCAATTGGCACAATTCCCGTGTTAGCAATTGGCACGTTAGCTTATCATGTAGCTAGTATGGCAACGGGCAGTAAAAGTTCCCAAATTCAACAAGCAGAAGTGAATGGTATAGCAGATAAAGTAAACCGCTTTATGTTAGAGCGCTATACCGATATGCAAGTCTTATCAACTTTGCCAGTTTTAACAAATACTAAATTTAGGGATTCTCTAACTCCTAAAGAAAAACAAGTTTTATTAGACAAATATATAGAGAGTTATAAAGTCTATGACAGCATTGCAATCCTTAACCTAAGTGGGGATGCGATCGCACAATCTCGAGGAGCTTCTATAACCCATCAAGGGAAAAATAAATATTTTGAGGCAGCAAAGCAAAAAGGAAGCACTTACATCAGCCAGCCACAAGTTTCGCAAGAGACGGGAAATGGCAACATTATTATTGCTGCTCCAATTAAAGATTCAGTTACAGGACAAGTTTCATCTATCGTCAGAGCCAGTATGCCTCTAAAATCTCTAGATGAGATCTTGAAAAACTATACAGAAACAGGGCATAAATACTATTTAGCTGACGATTTAGGAAAATTATTTTTGCCTGTTGACAAAACTTATATAGGAAGAGAAATTCAAGCAGATTTTCCCGGTTTAGCTCAACGTCAAGGACAAAGAAAAGAAGATACTTTTACGACAGTTAATCAACTTGAAGGAAAAGAACAACTTGTCAGCTATACATCTAGAATTCAAGAAGGATTGCCAGATCTAAAATGGCAAGCCATTCTGACAACAGATGCAGGAATTGCATTTGCACCTCAAAGACAATTGGGACTGACAATTATTTTAGGAACGGGATTGGCAGCAATCGTTGTAGCTGCGATCGCAGTCTTATTGGCGAAGAAAATTACAGAACCAATTGTGAAAGCGACAGATGCAGTGGCAAAACTCGGACAAGGGGATTTAGGAACCCGTTTGGAAGTAGAGTCAGAAGACGAATTGGGTATTTTAAACGCCAATATTAACCAGATGGCAGCCCAGTTACAGACATTGGTTAAACAACAAGAACTGGATACAGAAAGAGCAAAATTACTAGCAGAAATTACTCTCCGAACCCGCAGAAGCCTCAACATGGAGGATATTTACAAAACAGCGGTCAGAGAAGTTCGTCAGGCAATCAAAACGGATAGAGTTTTGATTTATCATTTCAATCAAGAAACCTTTGATGGAGATGTTGTTGCTGAATCTGTAACTGCTGGCTTGCCAAGAATGCTAGGCGTACCAATTGACGATCCCTGTTTTAGAGAACGCCATGTAGAAACATACAAAGATGGTAGGGTTCGGGCAATATCTAACATATATCAAGACCCAAATCTAAGCAACGCTCAATGCTACATCAAGATGTTAGAAAAATTTGCTGTCAAAGCAAATTTAGTCGCACCAATTATTAGTGACGGACAACTTATTGCCTTAATGATTGCCCATCATTGTGATAGTCCCCGTATTTGGCTGCAATCAGAAATAGAGTTGTTTAAACAAATTGCCACCCAAGTAGGGTACGCCCTAGAACAAGCACTGCTTCTACAAGAAGTCGAAAAAGCAAGATCCATTGCCGAAAGATCGTCAGAAGATGAGCGTCGGCAAAAAGAAGCATTGCAAATGCAACTCCTAGAACTCTTAAGTGAAGTGGAAGGAGCAGCAAGTGGGGATTTAACAGTACGTGCGGAAGTCACAGCTGGAGAAATTGGCACAGTTGCCGACTTCTTTAACTCCATTGTGGAAAGCTTGCGGGACATTGTTACCCAAGTTAAACAAGCAGCCATCCAAGTTAACCAAGCGATCGGTCAAAACGAAGGCTCGATTCGCCGCCTTGCAGAGGAAGCACTCGCCCAAGCTTCAGAAATCAATCGCTCCCTTGATGCTGTTGATAACATGACCCACTCAATTCAAGCAGTCGCAGCAAGCGCCCAGCAAGCAGCCTTTGTTGCCAATACAGCTGCCAACACGGCTAAAAAGAGTGGGATAGCAATGGATATGACAGTGCAGAATATTTTGCACCTACGCGAAACAGTAGGCGAAACTGCCAAGAAAGTAAAGAGATTGGGAGAATCAACCCAACAGATATCCCGTGTGGTAGCTTTGATCAATCAGATTTCCATGCAAACCAACTTACTTGCCATCAACGCCGGTATTGAAGCGGCGCGGGCGGGAGAAGAAGGACAGGGTTTTGCGGTTGTAGCTGAGGAGGTAGGAGAATTAGCAGCCCGAAGTGCGGCGGCGACAAAAGAAATAGAACAAATTGTTGAAAACATTCAACGCGAAACAACGGAAGTGGTGCAGGCGATGGAACTGGGAACAACCCAGGTTGTAGAAGGTACGCGCATTGTCGAAGACGCCAAGCAAAGTCTAACTCAAATCTTAGATATTTCGCGGCAAATCGATTTGTTGGTGCAGTCAATTTCTCAAGCAACAGCCTCTCAAGTGGAAACATCACAAACAGTCAGTCAGTTGATGAGAGAAATTGCCTCCTCCTCGCAACGCACCAGTGATTCTTCACGTCAAGTTTCGGAGTCTCTGCAACAAACTGTAGAGATTTCGCAACAGTTGCAAGCAACTGTTGGTACCTTCAAAGTAGATTAATGTTAATAGCTAATAGCTAATAGCTAATTGCCAGACAATTAATTAAACATTAGTTATCAGCCATTAGCCATCAGCCATTAGCCATTAGCCCTCCCTTGTTCGCCAGTCGCCAGGGCGTGGGAAACCCTCCTACAGGACTGGACTCACCATTAGCCACTAGCTATTAGCCCTATGTCACAAGACAAAGAATTAGAAATCCAGATGCAATTTCTGGAGGAAGCGAATGATTATCTTAATACCTTGGAAGGGGTATTGCTGGAAATTAACCCCAGCAATCGCATTTCTCCAGAAAAAATTAATGCCGCACTAAGAGCCGCCCATTCTATAAAAGGTGGTGCTGGCATGATGGGATTTCGGTCTCTGAGCGATCTGGCTCACCGTTTAGAAGATTCATTTAAAGTTTTAAAAACTAGGAAAAATTCTTTAGAAATAGATACTGAGTTACAGAGTTTACTGCTTGCTGCGGTGGATTGGTTGCGTCAGATAGTGGAATTGCTATCGGAAGGTGGGGAGGTAGAGGAGCAGTGGTTGAGTACTTTTTGTTACCCAGTTTTTGATGAACTGCATCAACGTTTGGGCGATCCTACTCCTGAAGATGCAGCAACTATGCTGTCTCCAGAAGACGGACAAGATATCGTACCTTTGCTGTTTGAAACAGAGGTGGAAGGATGTTTGCAGCGTCTTGAAGCAGTACTGGCTGATGGCGAACAGCCTTGTCTGAAAGAAGAAGTGGCTATTATGGCAGCTGAGTTGGGTGGATTGGGTGAAATGCTCCAACTGTCAGCTTTTTCTCAGTTATGTATGTCAATTGCAGCTTATATAGAAGCTGCGGAACCTTCTCAGGTGGAAACAGTTGCTCGGTCGGCGTTGGAAGCATGGCGGCGATCGCAAGCTTTAGTACTGACAAATCAACTGGAAAGCTTGCCAATAGAGTTACAAATTGACGATGTAGCGGCTGCAATAATAGAGAGCACCCCAACAGAACTACTAGAAGTAGAACCAGCCCCAGTTCCTGAAGTAGAACCAGAATTTATAGAAGCAGGAGTTCTGCAACCAGAAGAGACGGAAGAATCCTGGCTGGATCGAGAAATCATTGCAGCCGACTTTGAAGCTTTGGAAGCAGCTTTTGCTGAAGAAAGCAACGCTCAAGTTGAAGAACCAGAACCAGAGCCAGCTACAGTATCTTCTAGAGAAATTCCTACATCAAGTTACAATCGCAAAGCCGAGCAAACTGTAGGTGGTCATAAGAGCGAAACTCCAGAAAATACAGTCCGAGTTCCAAGCAGACAACTTGAGCAAATTAACGATCTCTTTGGAGAACTGATAATTCAACGCAATGGGATGAATTTGCAACTTGAAAGGTTACGCAAACTCATTCGTAATTTGAACCAACGAGTCCAAGTTTTGGAACGAGAAAACCAACAACTGAGGACAGCTTATGATAAAATAGCCACTCAAAGTGTAGTGCCATCTGGAGAAGCATTAAGAGCACTAGCACCAGCCGAGCAACCAGAAGAACTTCCAGCGCCAGTTTCAGAGAAGAATGATGGAGCAAATGGAGTGGAAGGTGAGTTTGATTCCTTGGAAATGGATAGCTACAACGAACTCAACTTGCTTTCTCAGGAAGTTATGGAAACGATCGTTCAAGTGCAAGAAGTCACAACTGACATTCAACTTAGCATTGACGATACAGACCAATTTGCCCGCAAGCTTACCAAAACATCCAAGCAACTGCAAAGAAAGCTCACACAAATCAGAATGCGCCCGCTATCTGATGTTGTGGATCGCTTTCCTAGAGCCTTGCGCGACTTGTGCGTAGAATACGGCAAAAACGTACAGTTAAAAATTGAAGGGGCTAACACTTTAATCGAAAGAAGCATCCTAGAGTCTTTGAATGAGCCTTTGATGCACTTAGTCCGAAATGCTTTTGACCACGGAATTGAAGATCCGGTCACACGTCGTGCTTCTGGTAAGAACGAACAAGGGTTGATAGAAATTAAAGCAACCCATCAGGGAAATCGTACCATTATTTCGCTCCGAGATGATGGACGCGGGATTTCGCTAGAGAAAATCCGGACTCGCGCAATCGAGATGGGATTGGAACCTGCTTTATTGGCACAAGCAACAGAAGAAGAACTCCTGTCGTTAATTTTTGAGCCCGGTTTTAGCACTTCTGAACAGGTGACAACTCTATCTGGTCGTGGTGTTGGTATGGATGTCGTGCGTAACAACCTCAAGCAAATCCGGGGCGATGTCAAAGTTGATACAAAAGTAGGGAATGGAACTACATTCACCCTCTCCGTACCATTTACACTCTCAGTTGCACGAGTGCTGCTTGTCGAAAGCAATCGCATGCTCCTGGCATTCCCCACAGATGTTGTCTCCGAGATATTCCTACTTAACGAAGAGCACGTCTTACCAATGGCGACAGGCGAAGTCCTCAACTGGCAGGGTACCATGCTTCCGTTAGTTCGTTTGAGTCGTCACTTAGACTTTAATTGTCCCCGCTATGACAATCCAACCCTAGAGACGCCCCCAGCAATTAATGCTTCCAGCGTTATTATTGTTAGCCAAGGAAATCAGCCAGTTGCAGTGCAAGTGGATCGTTGTTGGGGCGAACAAGAAGTTGCTATCCGTCGGGTAGAAGGCAATATTGCTTTACCAAGTGGTTTTAGTAACTGTACGATTTTGGGTGATGGTCGCGTTGTACCGTTGGTTAATGCCAATGAGATGCTTTATTGGATTGCGACTAATGAGCGCGTACCCAGAACCAGTCAGCTTCCATCTTCTAAATTAAAGACAGTTTTCTTAACACCATCTGATGACAAACAAGCAGCGCTTTCAGGAAATCGTAAAGGCACTATTTTAATAGTAGATGACTCGATTAACGTGCGGCGCTTTTTAGCTTTAACTCTAGAGAAAGGAGGATATCAAGTCGAACAAGCTAAAGATGGTCAAGACGCTTTGGAAAAACTCCAGAGTGGTTTGAAAGTTCAGGCTGTGATTTGCGATATTGAAATGCCTCGCATTGATGGTTATGGATTTTTAGGCCGCGTGAAATCAAATACTGATTTTAAGGATATACCGATTGCGATGCTGACTTCTCGGAGTAGTGATAAACATCGCCAGTTAGCTATGCAGTTGGGTGCGCGGGCTTATTTTTCCAAACCTTACAATGAACAAGAGTTGTTGAGGACTTTGGATGATATTATTTTTCCTTTCGCAGGGGCTGCTAAATGAGAATTACAAATTTATTTATAAACCGCTAATAAACCTGACGGAAGCTGATAATGAATTATTGTAGAGATTTTTTATTCGTAGATAAAGAAGTTAGCAATAAGGTCAAATATTTTTGATTTTGATACCAAGTTTTAGTTTAATAACTCCCTTTTGTAGAGCCTGCATACGCAGGCTTTTTTCTTAAATAACGCGAGTTCGACGAAGCTACTCCCTTTCTGGTGTAAGATTACCGACGTAATTTCTTCACAAGGTGCTCCCTTTCTCCCCAGAGCAAAACCAACTTTATCTACTGATATAGAATATCGATCTGGAGGTAATTGAGCGATGGCTACCGTCGATGAATACCGTCAATACATCCAACACCTATTAACTGAACACGCAAAACCGATCTGGGATAATCGCATTCAAGCTCAAACTATTTTTGACACTGGGATTCGATCCTCCAAAGATGCGCCATTATACGGAGTTTGCTGAAGCCTAAAATTTGCTCCCATTTCTTAAGATTTAAAAGTGTGCTTGCTACTTCCCAAAGCAAGTTATAGATAGAATCAACAAAACTACAGGAGTGCGATCGCAAATGTCAAAACAGGAGCAGGGTAATTGTTCTGGTATTGTCGGCGATGGCGTCCTTATAGCGCTGACAGAACTTGTTTTTTCAGGAATGAAAGTAATTTGTGGAAAGCAATGAATAAATTGAGATTATAGTGACAGGCTCTAAAGAACAGTTACAAACTCAATATAGAATTCTTATTTAATTTTTGAACTAAACCTATATAGGGACATTGGTAGGTAATATCCCAATAGAGTTCAGTTAACAATATATAATCCTTGAAGATCCCTCCAACTCTCCAATCGGTTGGGGGGCTAGGAGGAGCGCGTCTTATCTGAACCGTATTGGGTAATATCCACCTTACAGTACTAAAAATTTTTTACAAAATATTAATAATTACTTGATAATTATTAATATTGAATAATTGCTCCGTAAAAACCCGGATCTAAGCAAAAATCCTTCTGTGAATTTTTCCGTAATTTTAACGTGGCGAATATCGCGTTATTTAAATTTAATACTGTAAAGATATTGTAAATTGATGGCAACAATAAACACTGTTTTATCTTCACAAAGTCTTCACGATTTATTGCCATAATTCGTATTTGGTTAGGTAAGGTTTATCCTGTGAAGGAAACACATTTTTTCTTGCATTTACCAAATCTGGGTGTGTTGTTTATGCTTAATAATAAAGTTAATATTTCCAGCTTGCAAGGTTCTCAATCTAGATTGCGTACCCAACAATCTCAAATCGGTAAAGTAGACCGACCTAACAACAAAACATTTTTACTACAACGTTTTAATAACCTCCCTATTAGTAGCAAACAATTTATTGGTTTAATTACTTGTGAATTGGTATCTGTTATAGGTATAGCTGGTGGCATCATATTAATTATTAACCAAGGATTGCAAAGTCAATTATTAGAACAGGCTAAGTTGGAATTGGCTGTCACGAATGAAAATTATAATTCACAGGTCAATCAAATCAACTCAATATTGAGACAAAAAGCAATCAATCCTACAATAATTCATGCCGCGATCGCTCATAATAGTAATTCTTTAAGTCCAAGTTTACAAGAAAACACTAAAAAAATTTTAGAAGAGGAAGCTCGCAATAGCAAAATAGAGTATGCAACTCTAGTAGGTAGAGATTTTAAGATTATTGCCAATCTTAACCCTGACCGTCAAGGAGAAATTTTTAATCCTAACAATCAAGTTAGTGAGGCAATAGAAAATTCTCAAACAATAACATCCAATAGCGTTATTACATGGTCGGAATTGAGCCAAGAGTTACCTGCTTTCCCAGAAGGTTTTAAACAGCAAGACACTCTCATCCGTTATACGATCGTACCCGTTAAAGATGAAAAAACACAAACAGTTGTTGGCGCTTTAGTTGCCGGAAAAATTTTAAGTGGGAAAGATACAATCGCCAAAAAGACTGTGGAAACTATTGGAGGTGGCTACAGTGCTGTTTATTTCCGCAACATAAATGGAGAATTGGCACTAGCAACATCTTTATATCAAGATAACTTAGAAGACACTAAACAAAATTTTCCCTTACCAAAAAAAGCTTTATCTTTACTTAATATAGCTACTAAGAATTCTCCAGGAAAAACAGTCACTCAACACCTGGTTTTAGATAAGAAAACTTATGTGATAGCAGCTAAAGCCATTCCTAATAAAATGACTGAAGGAGTGGAGGGCAATCAAACAATTTCTGGTGACGCTCCTGTGGCTATTTTGGTTCGAGGCACTCCAGAAACGGCTTTGAGTGATTTATTAAGGCATGGTTGGCAAGGACAAGCTCTGACTATTTTTATTATATTGCTGTTGATTTCTCTTTGGACATTGCTTGTGGAACGGGCAATTATCAGACCAATCAAAAACTTGCAACAAACAGCACAGAAATTTACAGTTGGTCAAGCATCCACGCGATCGCAAATTTTTACCACTGATGAAATCGGGCAATTAGCTATGAGTTTTAACTCAATGGCAGACAGCCTTGCAGAACAAAACCAACGTCGAGAAAATCAAGCAAAACTAGAATTTTACCTCAACAGTATCACGACCCGCATTAGAGAAACCTTAAATCCTGCAACAGTTTTGAAGACATTAGTATCAACGACGAAAGAAGCGATACAAGCAGATAGAGTGGTTTTTTATCGTTTAGACGAGAACTTACAAGGAAAAATAGTTGCCGAGTCTTCGAGCAATATTTTAACATCAGTAATAGGAACAACTGTTATTAAACCTTACCAAATTCAAGAAGAATTTAAAGAATATGAAATAGGTCGTGTCAAAGCAGTTGATAACATTCAAGAAGTTTCTCTCAGCCCGTCTTGCTTAGAGCAAATAGCAGCGCTAGCTGTCAAAGCATATCTCATCTCGCCTATCTATGCGAACAAGCAACTATACGGCTTGTTAGTTGCTCATCAATGTTCTAATCCCCGGAACTGGCAAGTTGTAGAAATTGACTTATTTAGACAAGTTGCAGTTCAAGCAGGTTATGCTTTGGAGCAAGCACAACTTCTCCAACAAGTAGAACGTGGTGTTGCCATAACTTCCCCTGAAGAACAGCAAAACAAAGACACTCTACAAGCTCAACTCTCAGATCTTATAGATAATATAGAGAGTGCAGCGCGTGGAGACTTAACAGTACGTGCTGAAGTGACAGTTGGAGAAATTGGCACTGTTGCTGACTTTTTCAACTCCATTGTTGAAAGCCTGCGAGATATTGTGACGAAAGTCAAAGAATCAGCATTGCAAGTGAATCAGGCGATCGGATCGAACGAAGGAGCAGTCCGCCACCTAGCTGAAGAAGCCCTTGCTCAAGCAACAGAAATTCACAGCACTCTTGATGCAGTTGATAACATGACTCAATCAATTCAAGCAGTAGCAGCAAGCGCCGAACAAGCAGCTACAGTAGCCCATGATGCTGCTCACACAGCCACAAAAAGCGGGTGGGCGATGGATATGACAGTGCAACACTTCCTGCGTTTGCGAGAGACAGTCAGCGACACTGCGAAAAAAGTCAGGAGATTGGGAGAGTCAACACAACATATTTCCCGTGTCGTCGCCTTGATCAACCAGATTTCTACCCAAACAAACTTGATTGCCATCAATGCTGGTATAGAAGCATCGCGTGCGGGTGAAGAAGGTCAGGGTTTTGCGATCGTCGCTGAGGAAGTAGGAGAATTAGCAGCCCAAACTGTAGTCGCCACGCGAGAAATTGAACAGATAGTTGAGAGTATTCAACTAGAAACAACAGAAGTTGTTCAAGCAATGGAGTTAGGAACAACTCAAGTGATGGACGGTACGCGCATTGTGGACGATGCCAAGCAAAATCTCAATCAAATTCTAGAAATTTCTCGGCAAATCGATTTGTTAGTGCGATCGATTTCTGAAGCCACAGCCTCCCAGGTGGAAACATCACAAGTCGTAAGTCAATTGATGAAAGCAATTGCAGCAACTTCTCAACGCACGAGTGATTCTTCACGTCAGGTTTCCAATTCTTTTGCCCAAACTCTACAGATTGCTGAAGAGTTACAGCAGGTTGTTGGGACATTTCAGGTGAAGTGATACGATTTTAGATGCGTGGATTAACAAATCAACTATATGTTAACGCAATCTAAAATCTCTCCTAGTATAAATGCAAGTGCTGGACATCGCCGTTCACAATGGAATTTGATGCGAGTGCTTCGGAAGAGAACAAGTGAACGAAGATGAGTTTGTCAAGCAGATTCAATACGTGCAGAAACGCATGACTGAACTGCAAAAGAATGCCAGCAAATTACCTTTACACCAACAAAGTCGATTGACAAAAGCTCTTGAGAACTTGAGCTATGCCATGAGGGACTTGCAAGTCGCAGAAGAGACCATACGGCTTTTACTGTCTGCAGTACAACAATCTAAAGATTCTATTATTATTACCACAGCAAAACTTGACCCCCCAGGGCCTGAAATTGTCTTTGTCAATCCAGCTTTTAGTCAAATGACTGGTTACGAGATTGAAGAAGTATTGGGTAAAACTCCACGTTTGTTGCAAGGTCCTAAAACCGATCGCTCTGTCCTGGATGACTTGCGGAAACATCTGTCTGAGGCGATACCTTTTCATGGTGAGGCAATTAACTACCACAAAGATGGTACGGAATATTATGTGGAATGGAATATTAGCCCGATTTGTAATGTCAATCAAACCATAACACACTTCATTGCCATTCAACGTGACATTACTGCCCGCAAACGCATGGAGGAAGAACGCGAGTCTCTGCTCTCCCGAGAGCAGGCAAACCGCGCAGAAGCAGAAGCAGCAAACCGAATTAAAGATGAGTTTTTGGCTATGCTCTCCCACGAACTCAGAACTCCTCTGACGCCAATTCTGGGTTGGTCAAGGCTGTTGCAAACCAATAAGTTACCGGAAGCAAAACTACAACAGGCAATGGCGTCAATTGAGGAGCACGCGAAACGTCAGGCAAAATTAATTGACGATCTGCTTGACCTTTCACGAATTGTGCGGGGCAAATTAACACTTAATTTAACTTCAGTGACATTGATCGTGCCGCTTGCTGCTGCTCTTGAAACAGTTCGTCTGGCTGCTGAAGCAAAATCAATTCGTATCAAAACAGTACTTGAATCGACTGTAGAACCAGTTATGGGTGATGCAGATAGATTGCAACAAGTTTTTTGGAACTTGCTTTCAAATGCCATCAAATTTACTTCAGAAGGCGGCTCTATTATTGTAGAACTACAACGAGTGAACCGCTACGCTCATATTACAGTCAGTGACACGGGACAAGGTATCCATCCCGACTTCTTACCCTTTGTGTTTGACCGTTTCCGCCAAGAAGATAGTTCTATCACTCGTCAATTTGGAGGTTTAGGTTTGGGGCTGGCTATTTCCCGGCAATTAGTAGAAGCTCATGGCGGAACAATTGTGGTGGAAAGTCTTGGTGTTGGAAAGGGTACAACCTTTACAATCAAGCTACCACTGATAAAAGCTCCCCAACAGACACACTCAAACCCCAAAAAACCTCCGCTATTTTTGGATTTGAGCAATATAAAAGTTTTAGTGGTAGAGGATGATGCTGGTACGCGAGAATTTATCACCTTCGCGCTTGAACAGTATGGAGCTAATGTCAACGCCGTGGGATCTGCCACTGAGGCGCTAGAAGTATTGGCACAATCAAAGCCAAATATATTGATAATCGATATTGGGATGTCAAAAGTAGATGGTTACACTCTGCTGCGTCAGATTAGATCGATGTCGCAAGAGCAAGGAGGGCAAATTCCGGCGATCGCTCTTACGGCGTATGTAGGAGAAAACAATCGGCAACAAGCCCTTGCAGCTGGTTTTCAAATGCATGTTCCCAAGCCAGTTGAGCCTGCTGAAATAGCTGTAGTTATTGACCAATTATTGGGCAAAAAGCAATGATCTGAGTTAACTTCACTTTCTAGCATGAGCGAATGCTGCTATTGCATTTGGTGAACCAACATATCGCCAATGCCAAGGCTCAAAACTCACACCTTGGGAATTATTGCGCTTAAAAGACAATTCAAATCCAAACTCTCGAGCATGACGAGTCAACCAACGATAGGCATTTGTCTTTTCAAATTCCAAGGTGACATCTTGCTTTGGGGCTCTACCATCTGCTAAATCCACAGCAAAACCAGTATGATGTTCGCTAAATCCTGCAGGTGCGCTGATTTTTGCTGCTGCTTCTACGGAACCGCGACGCTTCACTTGGTCTTGAAACAATTTTTGTTGCTGTTCTATGGTACGAAAACCGGAAACAGGTACTATCCAAACACCTTCTTCTCTTGCAGAATACATCATTCGCATTAGTGCTTGTCCTGCTTCAATATTTAACAACTCAAAGCGTTGGTCATCACCCGTTGCGTAACTACTGACAATCATCAATTCGCTAGGATTGGCTTGTGCATAAGAAAAATGTCCATATGCTATTTGATTTTCTACCGGTTGTTTCTGGAATGAAGCGGGATTGGCTGCAATTTCTACTGGTTGGGAAGAGACAATAACAGAAGACGCTTCTGTTGGATGGGAGGTTGGGACGACGGAAACAATCTTTGGTGGAGAGGAGGGTCTTCCTCCAACATTCGTTGGGTTTGGTGCAGAAAATTTTAGCGCCAATGCTGCACTCAAAATAATACCAAATGAAACTGTCATTGCAATAATTAAAATTCGTGCAATATGGGGTATTTTTTTTAAAAAATTCATATATTTTTGAATTTTGGATAGACGAAGGTTTTATTGGATTTAATTTTACTTAACTCTTTATATGACTCCCTCGAGCACTATAAGCCCACTCATCTTCTTGTTTTTATTCTTCGTGTCCTTTGTACCTTTGCAGTTTATTTAGATACTTAATCTTCAGACAAAAGGCATTTATTCAATCAATGTAATTGCTGGCATTGTATGCGGTAGCGCTACTACGGACTTTTTTATCTAAAGATTGGGTTTAAAGAAATAGTATAAATCCCCCTATTTGAAAATAGAGAGATTTATCGGTCAACCGTCACCGATCGCTATTAATAATTTCAGTTGAAGCTATCTTCCAACGGTCATCGGCAAATTCTAGATTATAACGAACTGTTCTTGTTTTATAATCAGTTTCTTTTGGCAAAATGTTACCATTTCTATCTAAAAGTGTACGGTCTTCCGTCACTTTAACCTGGATAATAGCGCGATCGCCATTCACAGAAAACTCATCTACACTATCTATAGTTTGTACTCTGTACCTGTAGGAATGACCGTCTTTCTTCAAGGAGTTTATAGAACCTTCCTCTCCTGCGGTACTCTCATACTGGCTACCTGTTGTTAGCTCAGCCGCAGGTTGGGGATCGTAAGGAGGTGCAAACATCACTCGTTTGGCTAGCAACCACTTATTAATCAAATCTCTTGCTTCACTTTCTGCAAAAGCAGGTGGAGAAGTTGCATTACCCTGTTGCGATTGCTGAGAATCAGAGTCTGGTGGTGTCGAAGAATTATTTGATTGTGTCGTGCTAGGTTCTTGTCCCCTATTAGAGTTTGAACTAGATTTTGAAGTAGAACCCGACCGGACGACAGTTGTTCCCTCTAAGGGGGCGGGTGTTTGTCCTTTCAAAAACCAAAAACCACCTACAACACACGCCCCAACTAAGACACCGATAGCAATACCCTGTTGCCAAGGTGCTATACCGTTATGACTTGTCACAGATGCAGTTGTTGCTGGTGATTGGTAAGAGACAACAGGAGGTTGTCCAACTGGGATAGTTGGTTGTGGTGCTGGTATTGATGGAGGGGATGGAGTGACTGGAGGAGAGTTTAGGGGCACTGTAGGAGCGACATAAACTGGTACTGTAGGTGCAACGGGAATAGCAGGAGTTTGCAATGCCACAAGCATTTGTTGGACACTCGAATAACGCTCGCTAGGTGTTCTTCTAATTGCTCTATCCAACACATCTGCAAAACCAGGGCTAATATAAGGAGCAAAATCCCGCCAGAGAGTTTCACCTGTGATGTTATCGCATGCAAGCTGTTGTGGCATTCTACCTGTAAGCAAATAAATTGCCGTTAAGCCCAAACTATAAATATCACTAGCAAAAACCGGTCTTCCTATAGATTGTTCCGTGGGCATAAATCCCGGAGTTCCAATAACAATTGATGGGTTGGCGTTTCCTGAAGCCATTTCTGTTTGCATTGTCAGTTTCACCGCACCAAAATCAATTAAGACTGGTTTGCCGTCTGAAAAGCGCAAAATAATATTATCTGGCTTGATATCTCGATGCACGATGCGCTTGCTGTGAACAAAATCTAGAATCGGCAAAATATTGATTAATATATCCTTGACTTCACTTTCATTCAGCACACCTTGCTGATACACCTTTTGGGTCAAGGTTTGACCTTCAATATACTCTTGAACTAAATAAAATTGCCCGTTTTCAGAGAAATATGCATACAATCGGGGAATGCGATCGCTTCGATCTCCGAGTTCTTCTAAAATCGCTGCTTCTTGCTGAAATCGTTGCTGTACGAGTTGATAAACTTGGAGGTTATCAGCAACAGGCTTAAGTTGCTTAATCACACAGCGACGACTTGAGGGCATTTGGGTGTCCTCTGCTAAAAACGTTTCCCCAAATCCTCCACTTCCTAATACTCTCAGTACCTTATAACGATTATTTAATAGTGCTGGTGTTATCATTCCTCACCCTTTCAGCTTGATACATACAGGAAATAAAGTAAAAAATATACTCAGCATGATTAATGAGCCTACCCAAAATGAGTGGTATCTAAATTTACTCTTTTTTTGGACAAAGTGGTAGATGTTTGCTAATTCTTAACAGCTTTAGATACTGAAATTTTATAAATGCTATAGATTCCCAACCTCCTTAAAGAAGCTAGTACAACATGGCGTAAATAAGGTAACCCTTAGTAACAGACAAAAAGCTTAAAATAAAAGCTTTTGTGCCTTCTGCCCTCTGACGAGCGTACTTCTGCCTTTATGTACTAGGGATTTTTACGCAATACCAATGCTTTCTATTATGAGCTAGCTCATAGAAGTCAGAAAAAATGCTTTCTATGATGGTAATAACAAAAAATAATTCAGTCAAAACAACACAAGAAATGACTGAAACACTTTAAAATTTAGGAGTTATTTATGGTCAGCCAAAAAACAATAGAAATTGTTAAATTGACAGCCCCTATACTTAAAAAGCAAGGTTTGCAAATCACAACTAGGATGTATCAAATCATGTTTCAAAAGCATCCAGAAGTGAGAGAAAAGTTTAATATGTCGGCGCAAGAAGATGGCTCTCAACCAGTAAAATTAGCACAAGCAGTTTATGGTTATGCTCTTCAAATTGACAATCTAGCTGCTTTAGGATCGATGGTTGAGAGGATTGCCCATCGTCATGTAGAAGCTCAGGTATTAGCAGAAGAATACCCTATTGTAGGAAAGTGTTTGTTGCAAGCAATAAAGGATGTGTTGGGAGAAGAAGGAGCTACGGAAGAAGTCATCGCAGCATGGACAGAAGCATATGAGGCCTTATCAAAAGTCTTTATTAACAGAGAGCACGAGATTTATGAAGAGGACGCCATTCAGCCAAAATTAGCAGTTTAGCCTCAGAAAGAAAAAGGTTCAACAACAAGTTTCTCAACCAAAATTGACAATGACTCTCTTCCCATCAGAAAGGATGTCTGATAATGATTGGTGAAAAATTTTCAGCACTGTAAGATGGGTATTCCAAATGTGTAAATTGCCCTCACTCTTCTAGAGTGAGGCTATACAACCAAAGCCCGCCTCTACAAACTACAATAAGTCCGTATAGCCGAATTTCGTTTGTATAGTCGTGAATTCTACTTGCCAGAAATTTTGACAAAATTAGCTAATATCCTACGTATAGATCGCTATAATTTTTTATTTATGTACCTTTTACTACCATTACAGAACAAGGGGCATCTTCTACAACTTGACCGCTGACGGAACCCTGAACAATTCGATTCACGCCTGTTAATCCACGACTGCCAGTGACAATTAAGTCAGCTTTGTAAATGTTAGCAAGACGAATAATCTCTTGGGCTGGGTCGCCTGCAACGAGTTCTATATCACTTTCAACCGCTAGTTGAGTTTGATACCCTTTGAGTTGTTTTTCAATTTGTGCGTAAGAAAAGGTTGAAGACTCTGGATGCGGGCGGTCAGCAGGAAGTTCCATCTTTGATTCTGAAGTAGCAAACACGTGACACAGAATGACTTTGCTATCTTTCGGCAGCATAAATTGCTGTACCGTTTGAATAATTTGGTCGGTAACTTCTGAATCGTCTAGAGCTACTAAAATCGTTTTTATCACCGCTGTTGTCTCCAAAACAGTAGACCTCACACACAGATAATAAGTAATTATAGTTAACGCTATACTTACCATGCCCAAACTTTGGACAGAGTTTGCATAGCCTTAAACTTTAAGTTTGGCAATTGCAAACTCTTTTTTGCAAAAAGTCTAGGCAAAAATTAATAATTCATATCATCTTTTTCCTTATCAATTCGGCGTTGTACCGAGTTAACGTGCGAAGGCAAGTCTTCCGAGGATGCTAGGACGTCAATTGCATGAGCCACTTTCTCTAGTGCAGTTTGCGAGTATTGAATAATACTAGAGTGTTTCATAAAGGTTTCTACTCCTAATGGAGAAGCATACCGGGCAGCGCCAGAAGTGGGTAAGGTATGGTTGGGACCTCCTAAATAATTTCCCACAGCTTCTGGTGTAAAATGCCCTAAGAAAATTGCACCGGCATTGTGAATAAGTGATAAGATTTCCCAGGGTTCTTGCACTTCCACTGCTAAGTGTTCGGGTGCAAATTCATTTGAGAGTTCTGCGGCTGCTCGGAGTGATTCCACAATCACAATCAAGCCGTAGTGAGCAATAGCTTTCTCTGTTAGCGTTCGTCTGGGATGATCTATCAGCTGTCTTTCCACTGCTACTTGTACGTTTTTTGCCAAACCCGGATCTGTGGTCAACAAAACTGCTGCTGCCATTGGATCTTGTTCTGCCTTGGCTAACATATCAGCCGCAACGCGAACGGGATTTGCAGTTTCATCAGCAATAATTAAGACTTCCCCTGGTCCTGCAAGGAAATCTATGCCAACTGTACCGTATACTAGTTTTTTCGCTAACGTGACATATATATTACCTATACCTGTAATGATATTGACTTTGGGAATAGTTTCTGTACCGTAAGTTAAAGCAGCGATCGCTTGTGCGCCTCCAACACGGTATATTTCTTGCACTCCAGCTTCTTGAGCAGCGACCAACACGGATGGGTGAATCGCTTTTAAAGGACCGGGTGGTGTCACCATAACTATGTGAGGTACGCCAGCCACTTTTGCCGGAATAGCATTCATTAATACCGTACTTGGATAGGGGGTGCGACCACCGGGCACGTATAACCCTGCCCTATCTACAGGTGTGTAGCGCTTGCCAAGCACTACATCATCATCCTCAAAGTGAACCCAACTTTTTGGTATTCGCTGGCGGTGAAACGCTTCAATTTTGCGACACGCCAACTGAATTGCCTCAAGTAACTCTTGCGATACCTGTTGGTACGCTGCATCCAGTTCTGAGCCTGTCACGCGCAGTTCTTCTGGCTTCAGGGTTTGCTCGTCAAATTCGGCTGTGTATTGCAGTACAGCTTTATCGCCTTGGCGCTTCACTGCTTGCAACACTTCCCGCACTGTTGCTTCTTTATGAAGTACCTGTTCATCTTGGATGCGATCGCAGATCCGTTGTAGTTCTGCTCTAACATCTGCCTGCTGAGTAATGATTCGCAGCATGGAGTAAGGACATTGCCAACTTGAGAAAATTCTTGCCATTGAGTTTGAGTTTTGCTCCTTACCCAAATGAGAGGTGCAAAGCTAACCCCAACTCTCTTCTCTAGCTTAACCTGGATTTTTTTGATACTTCCATTGCTTCCCACATATCGTTTGCTAAACGCCGATAACCAACCACGGGTTGCTTGAAACAGATAGAACCTTAAAAGGTCAGTAGGGTTGGTAGTTCTTAACAACTTCGCGTTTTATCTCCCGAAGTATATGGCAAGTTATTAGTGTGTTGTTTCAATCAGTTCCCCTTTTCAAGCATAAGTAGCAACTGAGTATAATTTTTATGTATCCTTTACTTCATAAGCCAACATTTTTACAGAGGGGATGGATTTAATATCTCTATGTAACCTCTCAACTTAACATTTGACTGGCGAGCTCCCTACGCACGACATCTCAAACGAAGAGAGAATGCAGGCGATGTTCGCCATCACATGCGTGACAAGCAGTCATGCTAAGCTACATTGAGTGAGTATCTTATTCTATCGTATTTTTAGACTTGACAGCAAACCCTCTATCCCCTTTATCCCCGTTAAAAAAACGGAGCGGTCGTTTCAAACTTTTAGAGGCGTAATACCTTGTGTCCTACAAGATACGATAATATTTCTCATTTCTTCACAAATCAAATGTTATATCCCTAATAATACCCGTTTCATATTTGATACTTGCTGTCAACAGGTAAGCCCCAAATTTGAGAATTTTTCTCTAGTACCATCTGCTAATATGCAAATTAAATGTTGTCGTCACAACGTATAAGTAAAATCCTCAACCAACATACCTGGAACCATATTGCCTCCGAGTTGGCGAGCCTCGTAAGTTCCCACTTCAGCAATAAATTCTTGAAAATTAGTCAGATCGATTAGATTATCTCCCCAAAAACGATAGAGACTGTCATCAAATCGCAAATTTTCAATAGGCGCAACAATTTCGCCTTTTTCAACCCAGAAACAAGCATATCTGGTCATTCCTGTGATTCTTCCTGTTGGGCGATCGCTCCAATTTAAGTAATGCAAATTTGAGACATATAACCCTGTATCCAAACTAGGAATAATCTCTTCAAATTTTAAATTCCCTGGCATGACTTCTGGGGCTCGTAAAGCTTCATAAGTATTGGCACCATTAGCAAGTTTTCCATATTCCTTAGCAGTACGAGAATTGACTAAAGTATTAACTAAAACTCCCTTTTCAATAATCTTCACTTCCAGCGCGGACATTTCTCCCCATTCATTGAAACGCGGTACTAAACCTCGTTGAAAATTTTCTTTTAGATGAAATTCTGGAGATAACTGCTTTTCGTTTCGCCAAAGAAAAGCTAACGCACTTCCTCCCTGTTGTAAATCGGCTTCACTCACACCTCCCCAAGAAAGCATGTGCAATAAATCGGAGACTGCTGCTGGTGCAAAATATGTCTTATATCGTCCTCTAGGTAATTCTTTTGCCGGACGAGAAAGTAACTCTAACTGTGTTTTTGCATCGCTAATTTTTGCAGTATAAGCTTCGGGATTCCAATCACTCCCGGCAAAAGTTCCTTTCACGGCTTGTCCGCGATCGGTAAATATAGAATAGTCTAATGTGAAAGTATCAGTACTGAACCAGTGTTTTTGACTATTGGAATCAGCATAAGCCCTAATCACCGAGCCCCCAGCATATATCCCAGCAAAATCAAATTCTGCAACGGGTTCCAATACCGTTGGGACGACTAATTCATCAGCTAATAAATTGCCAATATGAACCTCTCGGCTGGTATTAGTACCTGATGGTAATACTAAATAGGGGTCTACGGGTAATTGGGGAAGTTCTTCGCGTAATTCTTGTAAAGCTCTATACGCCACTTGCCAATCGACTTCCCAATTCCCAGTAAAGGGAAACTGACGAAAACTACTGCGCCCATCTTGCATCAAAGTTAGTTCTATCCAACCATCAGCAACACAACCTGTTTGCCGTACTTTGGCACGATTAAAACGTGTAAATTGGCTGCTTTCGCTACTGAGTTTTATCGTGAATTGTTCGCTTTCTGCCTTTTTTACAAGGAGAGTGTCTATTAATTGGTTAAAGCTAACTTCTAAGCCAGACAATTTTTCGTGTTTCATGAATTAGGAATTAGGAATCAGGGATCGGGAGAGAGTGGGGAGAGAGGAGAATGGGGGCTGTGAAAAAGTAGGGGAGTCAATCGAGAGCTACGTTCTACCTTGTCCCCTTGTCCGCGATTTCTCGCCTTCTCCTCAAGCTCCTCCACCAAACACTTCAACGTTGGCAAATACGCAAACGGGTGAACCATGACCTACCCAAATAGCCTGGTTTGGTTCTCCCTTACCACAAAAAGGAGTGCCGTACATCTGCCAAGTGGAGTAATTACCTATTTTAACTAAACTTTGCCAAAATTCTGGAGTTGTGGCTCGGTAGTTTGGATTGCGAAGAGTTTTTGTCAGTTTGCCATTTTCAATCAGCTTTGCGTACTCGCAACCAAATTGAAATTTATATCGCCGATCGTCTATTGACCAAGAGCGATTTGATTCCATGTAAACACCATGTTCTACTGAGGCGATCGTATCCTCAAAAGACGCTTCTCCAGGTTCAAGATTCAAATTTGCCATGCGATCGATTGCTGGTCGATTCCAAGAACAAGCACGGGCGCAGGCTACTCCGGGTACTTCTGCTCTTGCTTGGCTTTCCAAACTGCCCAAACCCCGAAGAAGAACGCCTTCTTTAATTAAGTACTCCCGTGTTGCTACGGTACCAGTGTCATCAAATCCGTAGCTAGCAAATTCATTGGGTACAGTGGGGTCAAAGGTAATATTCATCAAGGGAGAGCCATACACCAAATTCCCGAAATCTTTTTTGTCAACGAAGCTACCACCCGCGTAGTTCCTTTCATCACCTAAAATTCGGTCAATTTCTAAGGGATGCCCAACGCTCTCGTGAATTTGTAGCATCATTTGATCTGGCGCTAATACCAGATTTGTACGTGATGTCGGACATTCTTCTGCTGTAAGAAGTTCTACTGCTTGTTCGCCAATTTGTTGAACTTGATGCCACAAATGTGTTTCTTGAAAATGTTCCAATCCACCTTGGTAGCAGTTTGCTTGCCAACCATTTTGAGAACGTTGCTGAACGATCGCTCCATCCTGGGCTGTTGCTCCGTAATGAGTGCTAAAAAACATAAATTTTTGATACACTTCGGAGCCATTGCTACTTACAAACCAAGTTTCTTTTTCGCTGGTTGAGGCAATAGCGGTGGTTTGCACTATGCGATCGCAAACCTTAAGTGTTTGGCAGATGCGGATGAGTAAGTCGTTGATTTCGCCTGCACTTAAAGCATCAAGAGGTTTGAGAAATGGCGAAGTGTACTGACCTACTACTTTAGGGCGCTCGCTTGCTGCTTTAAATGGATATACCCACCACTCACTTGCAGCAAGTGCTTGATGATATGCTTTCTTAGCAGCTGCTTGTAAATCAAGCACTTGTAAGGAATTAATCGCTGCATAACCGATACAACCATTGACCATCACTTCTAGCATCGACCCTTTAGTAAAGGATTTACCGTTACTTTGAGGTATGCCATCACGGATATGGTGAGTATAGGTTGTATCTTTTACAACTCTAATTCCCAACCAATCAGCAGGAATATCTATTTGAGAAATTGCTTTTTTTAATTCTGACAACATAACTTAATACTATTGGAGATTAGGGATTGGAGATTGGGATTGCTTATACTGAATCTCACCCAACTATCTGTGGTCTTCTTTTTTAAAACTGGTATCAGAAGAAAAGATGAATTATGAAGCATTAATTTTCTATCCTTCATAATTCATCATTCATAATTCATAATTAACTGCGGTGCCATCGAGTTCCATCACGACTATCAATGAGGGTAATACCTTGTGCTTGTAGTTCATCACGAATGCGATCGCTCAGTGCAAAATTTTTCGCTTGACGCGCTTGTTGTCTTTCCTGAATCAACTCCTCAATTTTTGCATCGCTTAAACTCTCATTGACAGAAGTTTCCTCCTCTACCTTGGCATCAAAACCCAGAACATCAGCCAACGTCACAAGAGTTTGCCATTGGGCGCGTAATACATCGGCTGTTGTTACCGTTTTTCCCTCATGAGTCAGAATGTTTCCTTCTCGCTGTAGTTCTTTGGCTAATTCAAAAAGGACTGGCAATCCTCCAGAGAAATTAAAGTCATCATCGATCGCTTCAAAGAAGCGATTGATATAGGGATTGGCGATTGATAATTGGGAGCTTGAGATGGAGTTCTTCCCTGTTCCAGGTTCCAAGTCCTTAGCCCCTATTTCCCAACCCAATTGTTTACCGTATTTATGACCAAAAAGCAAACCTTCTTTTAGTGTTTCGTAGCCCTTTGTTGCAGAAGCGATCGCTTCATCCGTAAAATCAATTGGTTTGCGGTAGTGGGCTTGCAAGACAAACAAGCGAACCGCCATTGGGTGTACTCCTTTATCTAACAACTCCCGAATTGTGATAAAGTTACCCAAAGATTTTGACATTTTTTCTCCATCTACCTTGACCATGCCATTGTGCAACCAGTATTTCGCCAGTGGTTTTTTTGTCACAACTTCTGACTGAGCAATTTCATTTTCATGATGGGGAAAAATCAGATCGGCACCTCCAGTGTGGATGTCAATGGTATCACCCAAGCGATCGCGGACCATAGCCGAACATTCAATATGCCAACCCGGACGACCTTTACCCCAGGGTGAGTCCCAAGCTGGTTCGCCTTGTTTTGCTGCTTTCCATAAAGCAAAATCAAAGGGGTCTTTCTTCTTCTGATACTCTGGATCTTCCAGATTCACTCTTTCGCTAGCTCCCGCTTGCATATCTTCCAGGTTGCGACCGGAGAGTTTGCCATATTCAGAGAACTGACGGACTGCATAGTAAACATCACCATGAGAGGGGTAAGCATAACCCTTATTTTCCAATTCGTGAATCAGTCGCTGAATGCCATTCATCGTGTGAGTTGCACGGGGATATTCATCAGCATCCTTGATACCAAGACGCCTCATATCCTCAAAATATGCTTCGATAAAGCGTTCCGCCACAGCTTCCATCGATGACTGTTCTTGTCGCGCTCGATTCAAAATTTTGTCATCAATATCTGTAAAATTTTGTACATAGCGGACATCGTACCCGATAAATTGTAGGTAGCGACGCACTACATCCCACACAATACAAGCTCTGGCATGACCCAAGTGGCAGTAGTCGTACACCGTCACGCCGCAGTAATACATCTTAACTTTTCCAGCTTCTACTGTTTCAAACGGTTCTTGACGACGGGTGAGGGTATTGTAAACAGATAGGGTCATATCCAACTTATAGAAATACGTAATAATGGAAGTAGGCAACACCGGATGAATACCAGCATCCTTATGCTAGTCTCTTCCTGAGATTTTGCGCTACAATTAGCTATTTTGACTTCCTGAAAGCAGCGCCATGCAAGCAGTTACTTCCGAGTCACAATCAATGGATGCACCCAAACAAGGGTTACCAGTAACGATTATTACTGGATTCCTTGGTAGTGGTAAGACAACTTTACTCAATCATATCCTGACCAATCAACAAGGATTAAAAACCGCCGTACTAGTCAATGAGTTTGGCGAAATTGGCATTGATAACGAGTTAATTATCTCCACTGATGATAATAACAATATGGTGGAGTTAAGTAACGGTTGTATCTGCTGCACCATTAATAACGATCTCGTGGAAGCCGTTTACAAAGTTATGGAACGGCAAGACAAGATAGATTATCTGGTGGTAGAAACAACAGGGCTCGCCGATCCTCTGCCAGTCGCTCTTACATTTCTTGGCACTGACTTGCGCGACTTAACGCGTCTTGATTCAATTGTCACGGTTGTAGACGCGGCAAATTATAGCTTGGATTTATTTAATTCTCAAGCTGCTTACAGTCAAATTGCTTACGGTGACGTTATTCTCATCAATAAGACAGATTTAGTGTCTGAAGAAGAAGTAAAAGCACTAGAGGCAAAAATCAACCAAGTTAAAGAAGGTGCAAGAATTATTCGCACCAAGCAAGCGCAAGTTCCGCTTCCTCTGATTCTAAGTGTTGGTCTGTTTGAAACAGACAAATATTTTAATGAGGCGAAACAACACGGTCATGACCATCACGACCACGATCACCACCATCATGCTCACGCACATGACCACGAACATGACCACTCAGAATGTTCTGAATGCGGTCACGACCATCATGACCACGACCACCATCACCACCATCATTCCGACCATTTAGAAAATGATGGTTTCACCTCTATATCATTCCAAAGCGATAAACCTTTTTCGATTAGGAAATTCCAATATTTCTTAGATAATCAACTTCCCACAAACGTTTTCCGCGCAAAAGGGATTATGTGGTTTGATGAAAGCCCCAAACGTCACATTTTTCACTTGTGTGGCAAACGCTTCACTCTAGATGATGATGAGTGGACCAAGCGGGAGAAGAAAACCCAGTTGGTGTTAATCGGTCAAAATCTCGATCGCGAGACTTTGCTAAAACAACTAGAAAACTGCTTGTGTTTGCCTTCTACCTCTCGTGGTAAGGGTTTTGGGGCTTAGCTCAGCAATTGGCGGAATTAGAAGTGAGGCGTGAAGAATAAAAATTTTTAATCTTCATTTCCCACTTCTAGTACCTCCCAAAATTGAAACTGAAACAGCACCCCGCGATCTAATTATGTGAGTTCTCGGTTTTTTAAAGTTCTAACTGTTGCACTTGTTCTACTGATAATCCAGTGATTCTGGCTACGACTTCAATTGACAATCCTTCTTTTCGCATATTGATAGCCATTAGCTGTATCCCCTCTTGAATACCTTCAGCGCGACCTTCAACGCGACCTTCAGCGCGACCTTCAGCACGACTTTCAGCTTGGATTGATTGATAAATGACTGATTCTTTCATTAAGTCCCTCCGCAGTAATTGCTGAATCACCTTTTCTTCTAATACTAACCCAGCTAAAATTGCCGTTGAAGCAGTTACATTATTCTGTGTTTGTGAGTCTCTTATAGTATTTATTTCCATGGCAACTTGCCTAAGTGTTTCAATGCGATCTTCACTCTGACAGAGTACTGCAAATGGTAATAACCCAGGAGATTGCAAAAACACGCTTGATGGTTGCTCCCAAAGACGAATTACCTGAAAGCGATGAAAAGTTTCTTCCAGTGTAAATGTTGTTTGATACACTCGTCTTGAATTAGTTCTTTTTAAGTAAATTACGACTTGTTTCATCTGCTTTTTAGGAAAGCGGCGATGAGCTCGCAGTCGGTAATCAGCCATCCGGAATGGAACTCGTAGTTTTGGTCGAGTTTGAAATTCCAAATGCAGAATACATTCATCGGATTGGAGTAGTATCAGAGCGTCAGCACGAATTGGTTCAACAGACAGCTCTTGTGGACTTAATTCCGTAAGAGCGATTGGTTCTCCTAATAACCAAGTAGCAAAGTCAGTAGAAAAACTCTCAACGAGAAACTTGCAAATATTGTCATACATTATGAAATATCATCAGTAAAATGGATAATTCTTTATCTGGCTTGTCGTATTGTACTTTTACTGTTAATTCCTTAATCAGAGTTATTTATGCGCGTCATTGTTCAACGAGTCAAATCTTCTCAGGTTACCATCAACGGTGAAATAATTGGCAAAATTGGGCGTGGGCTAAACCTGCTTGTAGGGATTGCTGATACCGACACCGAGCGCGAACTAGATTGGATGGTGCGAAAGTGTTTGGAATTGAGATTGTTTCCCAATGAGGGCGAAGCAGGAGAGCGGTGGCAAAAATCAGTGCAAGAAATTAATGGCGAGTTGCTAGTGGTGAGTCAGTTTACGCTTTATGGAGACTGTCGCAAAGGTCGTCGCCCTTCCTTCGATCGTTCAGCAACCCCTCAAGTTGCAGAAGAATTGTATAACCGTTTTATCGCTAAGTTGCGCTTAAGCGGGTTGCGAGTGGAAACAGGTAAATTTGGGACAATGATGCAAGTCTCAATTGAAAACGACGGTCCTGTAACTTTGTTACTAGAACAAGAGGCTAAGTAAGTAATTGTATGTAAAAGAGAAATCAAAGGAAATGCTTGGACAGTAAGGTACTAAATGATGAGAAAATATTAAACTAACCATAACAAAACTTTAAATACACTCATCATGGCTCAAATCCAGTTTTCTCGAGGGATTAACGAAGATGTCATTCCAGAAATACGCTTGACAAGATCGCGCACTGGGGGTAGTGGGACGGCAACGTTTGTTTTTACAAATCCCAAAGCTTTAGAAAGTGGTAACACTGAAGAAATCACTGGTATGTACCTAATTGACGAAGAAGGAGAACTTGTGACGCGTGAAGTCAAGGGTAAATTTGTCAACGGTAAACCAGAAGCATTAGAAGCAGTGTATCTGATGAAATCTTCAGAACAATGGGATCGCTTTATGCGATTTATGGAGCGGTATGCTAAAGAGCACGGTCTGGAATTTAGCCAATCATAAAGGGTTAGGGGTTAGTGGTTAGTAGTTAGTGGTTAGTAGCTCTAATAAACACTAACCACCAACCACCAACCATTAGCCATTAATCAACTTTATTTATGACTCACCTTCCGCATCCAGATACCTCAAATATGAGGGTCACTTGTGCAGCTATTACTGTCAGCGATACCCGTACCCCAGAAACGGATAAAAGCGGTCAACTTATTCAGGAATTACTTCGCAACGCCAACCATAATATAGATGCTTACATAATTATCAAAGATGAACCAGCACAAATCCAAGAGCAAATAAAATTGTTGGGTCAACGCCATAATTTAGATGTTCTCCTGATTAATGGTGGAACGGGAATCGCCCCAAGAGACACCACGTATGACGCTATCGAAAAGCTACTTGAAAAAACTTTGCCCGGATTTGGAGAAATATTTCGTTTTTTAAGTTATCAAGAAATTGGTTCGCGTGCGATCGCATCTCGGGCTGTTGCAGGTACATACCAACAAAAACTGATTTTCTCTTTACCCGGTTCCAGTAACGCTGTGCGATTGGCTATGGAAAAGTTGATATTACCAGAACTTGTTCATTTAGTAAAGCAAATTGCTAATAGCTAATAGCTAATAGCTAATAGCTAATAGCTAATAGCTAATTGCTAATAGTTCTACAACTCCCTTGCCTCTAGAAGATGACCCATAGGTGTAGGGTGGGTAATGCCCTAATTTTTCTAAGCTGGACTCACCAGTCGCCAGGGCGCGGGAAACCCCTCCCTTGTTCGCCCTATCTCAGGAGCGAAGACGCTATATGCAAGGCACACGCTAAGCGCAAAGCGCACGCTCCGCGATGCCGCAGGCTATGCCCGTAAGGGCTATACGGGTTCGCCAGTCCTCAGAGCGCGGGAAACCCCTCCCTTGTTCGCCAGTTGCCAGGGCGTGGGAAACCCGCCTACAGCACTGGACTCACCGCCTGCAGCGCTGGACTCACCATTAGCCATTAGCCATTAGCCCTTCGGGTTCGCCAGTCCCCTACGGCGGGAAACCCGCCTACAGGGCTGGTCTCACCATTAGCCATTAGCCAATAAATAAATAACCCCCCCAGGTCGAGGAGGTTATTTAACTGGTATCTAAGTTGTTGTTCAGCACATCAAAATTGACCTATCGTTAGAGCGATAACCGCCAGAATTGCACTGATGATGTAAAACACAGCAACAACTTGTAATTCCGACCAACCAGAAAGTTCTAGGTGATGGTGTAGTGGAGCCATTTTTAAAAGACGCTTGCCTTTACCATCTGGACCTTTCGTAGCTTTGTAGTAGCTAACTTGCGCCATTACAGAAAGGGTTTCTACGAAGAAGATGCCACTGAGAATAAACAGTCCTACTAGGCTGTTTGCCAACAAAGCGACGGCTGCTAAAGCACCTCCTAAAGCCAAGGAACCGGTGTCTCCCATAAAAACTCGGGCTGGGTTGCGGTTGTGGACTAAAAAACCCAAACAACCACCACTTAGAGAAGCACAGAAAACCATCAATCCGGGCGAAGTTGGTGCAACTAAAGCACCTAATGCTAATAATGCGATCGCTACCGTTCCTCCTGCCAAGCCATCAATGCCATCAGTGAGGTTGGTAGCATTGCTTTCCGCTACGAGTACAAAACCTGCTAAAGGCCAGAAGAGAAGTCCCAGAGGTATGTAAAACCCAAAAGGTAAAGCTATATTCGTAACATTATGAGCGGGATGAGAAATCAGAAGCCACACACAGAAAGCAACTGCAAATGTCACTTGTAAAATCAGTTTCATGCGGGGAGAGATGCCTTTGTTTGACTTGCGGCGGAGAATTTGCCAATCGTCAATCCAGCCAATCAACCCATAGCTGAGTGTCAAAGCAGCAACAGCTAGTACTTCTGTAGCAAAGTTAGACCAGATACAAGCAGAAATCACTGACACGGGAACAAAGAATATGCCCCCCATGGTGGGAGTCCCTGCTTTTTTCAAATGAGCTTGAGGACCGTCCTCGCGGATGATTTGCCCGGTTTTCAGCGCTTGTAGCAATGGAACTGCCCAGAAACCAACTGCGGCTGAAGCGACAGCACAGAAGAGTAGAGGTAAAGTCAGTGACATACCTTGCCAAGGCATTCTATTTGCTATGCCGTCAAGAATTAGCGCTGATACACCCAGTCCTACACCGAGTAGGGAGACTAAACCTATGCCATTAATGATACTTAACCCTTGGTTAGGAGATAACTTAGCGTCCACGGATATTTCCCTTCACTCCACACTTGTAAAATTAAACAAAGGATTTGGCTGTGCCAATATGTCTCAAGCTTGAATTAGCTATTCTTCATCTGGGACGACATCGTCATCGTCATCATAGTCAAAATCGCTAATTCCGTCGTCAGTACTCAAAAACTCTGATATCTCTTCTTCTTCGTCCGAATAGTCGGGTTCGTGAACATCTCGCGCTATGAGACGACCGTTTGTTTGCAACCAGTCTAACAAGGAGGACTCTTGCTTTAATGGAATTACAGGAGCTCGTCTGTTGCGGGGTTCCTCACGTAGTGGTGAATTTAGCATATTTACGAAAACACTATATGGAGATGATAACTAGACACTTAGAGTCTATCACTTGATAATGCACGATTTACTTGTTAATTCAACCCCTTTTTTAGAAATCCGACAAAATTATTTCTTGAAAGGGTTAAGAGTCACAGTAAATTTGTTTTTAGTGTGATGCTATACATTGTTCATCAATATGTTCTCAATACTGATGTTTTTGAGGTGGAATTAATTATGCTAGGAAAAGCAGATCTCTTGGAAGCAATTGCTGGTAAAAATCGCGGTCTTATTGCAAACGAGCAAGATAAACAAGCCATTTTAATTGCAATTACAAAATTAGAAGAGCTCAATCCCACACCCCGTCCAGTTGAAGCTCCCGATTTGCTGGATGGCAACTGGCGACTTGTATACACCACGAGTAGAGCTTTACTAAATATTGATAATTTACCCTTATACAAGCTCGGTCAAATTTATCAGTGTATACGCATACAAACTAACAGTGTTTACAACATAGCTGAAGTTTATGGCTTGCCATTACTTGAAAGCATTGTCAGTGTTGCTGCAAAATTTGAGCCTGTTTCAGGTAGGCGCATCAATGTCAAATTTCAGCGATCGATTGTTGGATTACAACGTTTATTAGGTTACACTTCCCCAGAAACTTTCATCCAACAGATAGAGGCTGGCAAAAAATTTACCGCTATCGATGTTGTGCTCAATAGCAATGAACAACAAGGGTGGTTGGATATTACCTATCTCGATAACAATTTGCGTATCGGCAGGGGCAACGAGGGTAGTGTATTTGTTTTAGTGAAAGCATAGGAACTTCCAAAAATAAAGTGTTTGCGACCATCGAAAATACGCGATCCCGAAGACGTTGTCAAGGAGGGTCTCACCCATTTCATCCTGGGGACGCAGAGATTAGTCGGTACAATTACGGTGATAGGACAAATGGTAGAGCGCGATCGGCAATGCGTTGTGAAGTTAGCGTTGTGTAGAGAAAACTTAGAGTGGCGGATTCCGCCGTTAGCATAAGCTCCTCGCCCAAACTGAGTTCCCAACTTCCGAAAGTTCCTCTGAATTCCATAACTGGTGTTGCGATTTTACCTATATCCCGCTACCACCGTTAAGTATCAGGAGAAATCATTTCGTGACGTTCCTTGGGTGTGATTGCCCCTAGTGTTTTTGTCCAAATGCTTTAAACGATAGATGGCTTTAAGCTAACCCTGTAGACGAAAACCAATCAAAAAAGTTTCTTGGGCGTTGCGACTTCCTATCAAGCAGTCCACAACTACGTTATAGAAATCCACACACAACGTCTGCCAATCTGGATAAAAATTTTTTTTGTTAGCCAGATGGGGAGATGGGGGAGATGGGGGAGTGGGGAGAAGAACGGATCGCGAATAGCTCATCCTCAATCCTCAATAGACAAATAACTTAACAAAACGCCTGCAAACGACCTTAAACCTGTAGAGTGAAATCAATTAGCCTAATTTAGATTGGCGATTGATAACTAAAAGGGAAGAAACTCATGGTTCAACGTGGTTCTAAAGTTCGTATTCTCCGCCGCGAATCCTTCTGGTATCAAGATACAGGAACCGTGGCATCTGTTGACCAAAGCGGTATCAAGTACCCGGTCATCGTCCGTTTTAACAACGTAAATTACGCTGGCATCAACACTAACAACTTTGCTGAAGAAGAATTACTTGAGGTCGAAGCTCCTAAGGCTAAGGCGAAAAAGTAACAGCTACTTGCCAGCTATGATGGGGTAAAGGGGGACAAGGGGACAAGGTGGACAAGGAAGACAAGGAGAAAATTTCTACTTTGTCTACCCCCTCTCCCTTGTCTCTCTTTTCTCCCTCTACCCCTTCCCCCTGCTCTCCTTAAGGCTTACCAAACAGATGCCCGAATTGCCTGAAGTTGAAACAGTCCGACGGGGCTTAAATCAATTGACTCTAAACCAAAAAATAACGGGTGGAGATGTGCTCCTTCATAAGACAATTGCTTACCCGTTCTCAGCAGAAGAATTTTTAACGGCAATTCAAGACAGTACGATCGCAACTTGGCATCGTCGCGGGAAATACTTACTAGCGGAACTCACCTGCTCCAGAAGGGACAAAGAAGAAAATTCTACTACCTCTTCTCCTGGCTGGCTGGGAGTCCATTTACGAATGACCGGTCAGCTATTGTGGCTGCATCGAGATGAACCATTGCACAAGCACGCAAGAGTCAGATTGTTTTTTCAGGGCGATCGCGAACTGCGTTTTGTAGACCAGCGTACCTTTGGTCAAATGTGGTGGGTACCTCCAGGTCAAGCACCAGAAAGCATCATCACTGGTTTAGCAAAACTAGCAATAGACCCCTTTTCTCCTGACTTTACTGTAGATTATCTAGCAGGCAAACTCAAAAATCGTCACCGCCCCATCAAAACAGCACTCCTCGATCAATCAGTCGTCGCAGGGCTAGGTAACATCTACGCAGATGAAGCTTTATTTTCCAGTCGAATACTTCCAGACACCTTATGTACGGATTTGCAGCGAGAGCAAATCGAACAGTTGCGCTTGTGCATCATTCAAGTCTTAGAAACCAGTATTGAAGCAGGTGGTACAACTTTTAGTAACTTCCTAAATGTCAAAGGCATTAACGGTAACTACGGTGGTGTTGCGTGGGTATACAACCGCACTGGAGAGCCTTGTCGGGTTTGCGGTACTGCAATTCTACGGACAAGATTAGCTGGTCGTTCAAGTCATTATTGTTCCTACTGTCAAAAATAATTCCAACTTGAAACAAGAATGCGACAGGTCGTTGGGTGAAATTGAGCCACAGCAAGGTTTTCTCAATGCAAAATCTCAAATCAAAACTCCAACACAGCTTTCTCAATCCAAGATCCGAAATCTAAAATCCAAAACCCTATAAGTTATTCAAAATTCAAAATTTCAGATATTGCAATCCAATTGCCAGCAACTTAATGTATAAAAATTAAAAGTACACTCAACCAATACCATGTAACCAAAAATCTCAAAATCTCGATAAATGACGAAGATTGCAGATAATTCTTGAAATTTATCTGCGTACATCTGCGACAGTTTGCAGTTTAAATTTTATCTTTACAGAATAAAAACTAGGCACGAGTTAAAATCCTTAATAAAACAGTGTACAAACTCAAGAGGATTCCTCATGGCTGTCAAAAAAGGAGACATGGTTCGTGCTGTCCGCGAAAAATTGGAAAACAGTTTAGAAGCACAAGCCAGTGACACGCGCTTTCCTTCCTACTTATTTGAAACCAAGGGAGAAGTCGTCGATCTCAAAGGTGACTATGCCTTGGTGAAATTTGGGAAAGTGCCAACACCCAACATTTGGTTGCGTCTGGATCAACTTGAGGACTTTAAGTAAAGCTATCAGCATCAGCTAGCAGTACATCACTGCTAGCTCGTTGCTGGTGGCTGTGCATCAACCACTAGCAAAAATACCTTAACTATGATGAGCAATTCCCCTTCCTTCTCAAAGATATGTTGTTCGCCTCGCGTCACCGTTATCGGTGCAGGTAAAGTTGGGAGTACCCTAGCCCAACGTATTGCAGAAAAAAATCTGGCAGATGTTGTCTTGCTAGATATCGTCTCAGGAATGCCTCAAGGATTAGCACTAGATTTGATGGAGGCAAGGGGAATTGAACTCCACAACCGACAGATTATTGGCACAAATGACTATGCCGATACTGCTGAGTCTGATGTTGTTGTTATCACGGCAGGTTTTCCCCGCAAACCGGGTATGACTCGAGATGACTTGTTGCTAACAAATGCGAAGATTGTCGTGGAAGCAGCTCAAAAAGCACTTGTGTACTCTCCCCACGCAATATACATAGTTGTGACAAATCCCTTAGATGTGATGGCTTATTTGGCATGGCAAGCAACTGGATTGCCCCGCGATCGCATTTTGGGTATGGCTGGTATCTTAGATTCATCTCGCTTTCAAGCCTTCATTGCTATGGAGTTAGGTGTTTGTCAGCAAGATGTCAAAGCAATGGTTTTGGGGAGTCATGGGGACTTGATGGTTCCTTTTCCCCGTTACTCTACCGTCAACGGCATTCCTATTACAGAATTGTTAGATACAGATACAATTAGACGGTTGGTAGAACGAACCCGTAACGGTGGTGCGGAAATTGTCCAACTCATGCAAACAGGTGGAGCTTTTTTTGCGCCAGCTTCTTCTACCAGCATCATGATCGAATCAATACTGCTCAATCAATCGCGCTTGTTACCAGCTGCGGCATATCTTGAGGGCGAATATAGTTTAAAAGATATTTTTATTGGCGTTCCCTGTCGCTTGGGGCGTAATGGGCTTGAAAGCATCGTAGAGCTGCACTTGACTGATGAAGAAATCAGCGCTTTACACGCTTCCGCACAAGCTGTACGCAAACAAATTGATAGAGCACAAGAGATCTTTGCTGGCGTGAGGAGATAAGGGCTAATTATTGTTACGGAGTTTCCGATCGTACTCAACTTTACCGTAATCTAATTTAACAATCCGATCGGCTAGGTTAAAATAGCGGTCGTCATGAGTGATAACTACTACAGCTTTTCCTTGGTTTTTTAATTCTGGCAAAAGTTGGGTGTAAAAAATCTTTTTGAACAAGGGGTCTTGATCGGAAGCCCATTCATCAAAAACGTAAATTGCCCGATTTTCAAGATAAGCTGTCAACAGAGCAAGACGTTTCCGCTGTCCTTGAGATAGTGCAGTCGTCGAAAAGGCACCATTGTTGACTTTCACTTTATGGTCAAGTTGAAGTTTTTCCAAATATTCTTGGGTTTGCCGATCGCGACTGCCATTATCTAGACCTAAAAGGCGATCGAATAAGTAAAAATCAGAGAAAATTACTGAAAATTGCTGGCGATACCAATCTCGGTTAGCATCAGTGATGGGTTTACCATCAAAATCAATGCTACCTGTTTCAGGTGCGTATAATCCTGTCAGTAATTTTACTAACGTAGATTTACCACTCCCATTGCCTCCCACAACAAACACTAGTTCTCCTGGGTGTAAAGTCAAGTCAATAGGTCCTAGGGTAAAGTGACTGTCTTCTCGTTCTCCTCGATAGCCATGGGAGACGCCAATGAGTTGTAGCGAATTCCATTTAGGTTCGTGAACTGATGAAATTGCTATTTCAGATTCTGTTGTTTGAGCAACCAACGACAGCCCCAAAGAATTAATATTTTCCAGAGCAATATTAGCTCGGAGTAAATCGGGCAAAATATTGAGTAAGGCGCGTACTGGTGTCAGCATGAAAACAATTGTCAGAGCATAACCCGAACGAACAGAAGTTGGAATCGCAAACACAAGAGGCACAATAAAGAGAAGCAACCCAATCAAAATGAAGAGAGCTACCAACCCCCAAGTTCCTCCAATAGCAAATAAATTCATCGCTCTGATTCTATAGCGCCGAAACTGTTCTGCTGTTGTTTGTAAATCCTCATTCAGAAACGCCTGTCGTCTTTGCTGGTGCAACTTGAGTTCTTTGATTCCCTCCGTTACAGTTCGGAAATGCTGAAAGAGATTATCCTGCTCTTTGCGAGCGTATTTGAGGAAATGCCTGCCTTGATAAATGAGATACTGATTGGAAATAATGCCTATTGGCATAAGAATCAGAGTCAGGCAAAACAATGGTAATGACAACCAACTCAAGTAAGCAAAACAACCTAGTAGCAAAGCGGATTGAACGCAGAGTAGAGAGATAGGAACAGAAGCCTCTGCGATCGCCTGAAGATCCTGCGTTAGTGCTGCTAGTAACCGAGGTATACCAATCTCCTCTACTTGACGCAATGAACAAGCCAAAATACGACGAGTCAAAAGTAATCGCAGCTCGTAGATAACCTGTTCTACTAATTGACTGATAAAAATTTGAGACACTGTTGTTGCAATCAGAAGCAAGCCGCAAAGCCCTAGGAAGCTAATAGCAAGAGCAATCTTTGAGAGATTTGTTCCTTGAAGAGTCAAGTTGATGAGTGCAATCAACCCTGTAGTACTCAAACCACTGAGTAACCCGGCAAACACTGAAAAAACAATATTTTGCCACGAGGTCTTTAGTAAAAGACGAATTAGGTTCATGATGAAGATAAATGCTCTTTAGCACGGAAATATCGAAACTAGTTTTAGTTAAATTTTTACTTGTTATATCAGAGCAATATTGAGTTCCGATTCACCTGAATGGATGATAATGACAACCATTAGAACGATGTACCAATCCTAAATAAACGTGAGTTCAATGAAGAAACGTAAAATATTTCTATTGACGCTGTTAGTTGCAGTCGCGATCGCAGTTACCACCACAATCGGTCAAAGCAAGTTTCTGCATGCAGCCCCGTCAGTTGGCAAAGAAACATTAACAATGATTACTTCCCCTGACTACCCACCTTATGAGTATTACGATACCAAGGGTGGTGAAAGGAAAATTGTTGGCTTTGATATTGATGTTGCTAACACAATTGCCAAAGAACTTGGGTTTAAGCTGCGGGTAATGGAGTCGGACTTTAATGGTTTAATTCCCGCCGTTCAAGCAAAACGGGCTGACTTTGTTATGGCTGGAATGACACCTACCCCAGAACGCCGAAAAAATGTTGATTTTTCTATTATCTATTACGAAGCAAAAGATACCATTGTTGCTCCTAAAGGGAGCAATTTAACTAAACCAGAAGACTTATCTAATAAAACAGTAGGCGTTCAACTTGGAACCATCCAAGAGCAAAATGCTAAGAAAATTTCTCAAAAAGTTCTCAATATAAAATTAAAGCAACTCAACAAAGTTCCTGAAGCCATTCAAGAAATTAAATCAAAACGAATTGATGCAGCAATTGTTGAAGATACTGTTGCCAAAGGATTTGCTCAATCTAATCCAGATTTAGAGTTTCATGTCATTCCTTCAGCCGCCGAGGAAACAGGTTCTGCTATTGCCTTCCCAAAAGGTTCTCCCCTCGTAGAACCTTTTAACAAAGTTCTTCAAAAAATGAAGGACAGTGGTGAATTGAAAAAATTGGCAACAAAGTGGTTTTCCTTAAATACAACTACAGAAGTTGCTTCCTCATCAACACCCACAACTTCACAGGGTTTAAATCTAGACTTTGGTAGAATCGCTCCAGATATTCCCTTTATTTTACAAGGGATACCCATTACTTTATTGTTTACTGTATTATCTGTATTCTTGGGTTTGATTTGGGGAACAGTACTCTCTTTGTTTAAGATTTCTGGGATAGAACCACTAGGCTGGTTTGCTAACGCTTATACCTCTATATTTAGAGGCACTCCACTGCTGTTACAGTTAGCATTGGTTTATTATGCAACACCCCAGCTGACTGGTTATGATATACCGGCATTGCAAGCAGGAGTGCTAACTTTTACCCTCAACTCTGGGGCTTATATGTCAGAAACTATTCGCGGTGGAATTCAAGCGGTTGATAAGGGACAGCGTGAAGCAGCAATGTCTATGGGTGTTCCTTATTGGCTGATGATGTGGGATGTTATTTTGCCTCAGGCTTTAAAAAACATTCTCCCTGCGTTGGTGAACGAAACAATAGGATTGTTGAAAGATTCTGCTTTGGTGTCAACTATTGGTGTGGTGGAAATCTTACGCAGTGCTCAAATTATCGGGGCTAATAAGTATATCTATTTTGAACCCCTGCTTTTTGCTGGCTTAATTTACTATGTTTTGGTTATGGGTTTAACTTTTGGCGCATCGGCACTTGAAAGGAGGTTAAGACGAAGTGAGTAACGCTGTTATTCGTACTGAATTTTTGTGTAAATCCTTTGGTAAACTCGACGTACTCAAAGATATTTCCACAGAAATTTATCAAGGTGAAGTAGTTGCTATCTTAGGTCCTTCTGGCTCGGGTAAGTCAACTTTTTTACGCTGCTTGAATTTGCTAGAACGCCCTACTAGAGGCAGAGTTTACTTCAATGAGTATGACATTACCATGCCAAAGGCAAATATCTCTAAAATTCGCCAACGCTTGGTGATGGTGTTTCAACACTTTAATCTTTTTCCTCACATGACAGTCCTGCAAAATGTTACCTACGCCCCAATTAAGGTTAAGGGGATTGACAAACAGGAGGCAAAAACTAAGGGGTTAGAATTACTGACTAAAGTAGGTTTGGCTGAAAAGGCAGATGTTTACCCTGCAAAACTTTCAGGGGGACAGAAACAACGCGTTGCGATCGCCCGCGCCCTAGCGATGGAACCGGAGATGATTCTGTTTGACGAACCCACTTCTGCTTTAGACCCGGAAATGGTGAAAGACGTACTCGACGTGATGAAAGGTTTGGCACAAACGGGTATAACTATGGCAATTGTGACTCATGAAATGGGTTTTGCTAGAGAAGTTGCTAACCGAATTTTGTTCCTTGACCGGGGATACTTGGCTGAAGATGCGACTCCTAGTGAATTTTTCCAGAATCCTCACTGCGATCGGGCTAAGCAATTTTTGGAAAAGATGCTTTAAGTACCACTTACTCGTGACTGGTGACTGGAGGATAGTCTATCTCTGTCACAAGTTATAATTTCCTAATTTTTCTCCTCTTCTTTACTATTCACTGTTTTCTGAATCATCCATGACTTTTTGCATATTTTTTAGATAACTATCACCATAACTTCATAGTCAATTGCTAAACTAATAACAGCAAACATTCAGTTTGCTCCTCACACCACACCGTGGCTCTCTTGTTTGTCAATGGCAAGAGGGCTTTTTTCTATGAGTATTGGGTCAACAAGCACAATGTTGTTAAGCATTTATACTTGCGGGGTGGCAGTCCTTGTCTGTCTTCTATCTACCCTTGCGAGACTTTTGACTCCTAAGAAAAGAAAAGAAAATTTACTTTACTTTATATTCAGAAAATGTAACTATGCCAGTGGTGGACTGTCGTGCCAAAATATAAGAAATATAATATTTTAAAATTTGACATCTATCTAAAGTAAGATAAATTAGTAGTAGACTTTATGACTTAAGATAAGAAACTTCCCAATCATCAAAAGGATATGATGACAGGGAAGTAAATGTATGTTGTTGTCCAACACTAGTGTTGTCATATACCGATAAAATCCTCGACTGCCTGTAGGTAGATCTTGTATAAAATAATTTTTTGAGCCTTGTGAGATCAACTCTACCAATGGCTGTTTTAAGCAGGCAATGGAACAGTGCAAGAATTTTGTATGAGGGAGGCTAGGTGCAGGAATTCGTGCAGTACTGGAGAGAGATCGTCTTTTCGCCACGCCACAACCATTTCTATTTCAAATGTCTCATCCTCTAACACTTTATAAACGACTCCTTTGCGCTGGAGGTTCTGCATGGAAGCAGGAACGATCGCAACACCTACCCCACCGGCGACTAAGCCCAAGACTGTTTGCAACCACACAGCTTCTTGGACGATATTGGGCGTAAAACCAGCAAGCTGACACAAGTTTATGACCTGGTTGTAAAAACCTTGTCTGGTGTGATGTACTGGCAAAATAAAAGATTCTCCTGCTAGTTTATTTAACGGAATTACACGATCTTTTGCCAATGGATGGGTGACGGGTAAAGCTACAATAACTGGCTCTTTTAACACGGATGTATAGTTTAGACGGTCGCAATCGAAATTTTGTGAGTGTAGAAAACCACAGTCGATTTGGTTATCAAGAAGACTTTGAATTTGATTGTAAGAGTCCATTTCGCGTAAAAGAAGTTCTACATTGGGGAAGCGATCGCGAAATTGGGTGAGGATTTCGGGTAAAACACACTGTGTGGCAGAACTATTGAATCCCACTATTAAACGTCCCACTTCACCCCGACTGACTCGTTGTGCGAGTCGGGTTGCTTGTTCGACATGAGAAAGAATCAAGCGTGCTTCTTTTAAGAATTCTTGTCCTGCACTTGTTAATCGCAAGGGACGCTTGCTACGCTCAAATAGTTTAACCCCCAATTCTGCTTCTAAGTCGCCAATCTGTTGACTTAGGGGTGGTTGGGCAATGTGAAGGCGATCGGCGGCGCGAGTAAAATTCAGTTCTTCTGCCACAGTAATGAAATATCTTAAGTGTCGAAGTTCCATAACCGAAACCACTAAACGGTGATTGGTGAACGGATCTCGCCGATCCCCATAGAGAGCAAAGCATCTCCTAATTATATTTATAAGATATAATCTGCCAACTAATTAAATATTGGACATATACTTTTTTTTCTCTTATGGTAAGTAACAAAGAGGTTTAACTTCTCTACTGTTTATAAGTAGAACTTTATGTATAGAGATATCGTAGGTAACAGAGGGGTTCCACCTTCTCTGCTATTTATAAATAAAAATCCTTGTGTAGAGATGATGTATTTTCACTCGGAATTCTCATCCCCCGATTTATTAAGCCATAATGGTTACTATGGGGAATTTGGAGGCAAGTTCATTCCCGAAATT
Organism: Tolypothrix bouteillei VB521301; assembly: GCF_000760695.4. Taxonomy (GTDB): domain Bacteria; phylum Cyanobacteriota; class Cyanobacteriia; order Cyanobacteriales; family Nostocaceae; genus Scytonema; species Scytonema bouteillei_A. Next base: position 5,546,718 of record NZ_JHEG04000001.1, read on the forward strand.
TTGCATGAAACCTTTGAAGATCTAATTGAAGTATATAAAGCTGCACGTGCAGACCCTAAATTCTGGCAAGAATTTACATTTTTGTTATCTAATTACTCTTGCCGTCCTACACCCCTAACTTACGCAGAAAATTTAACAACCTACTTTGCCGGAGCAAAAATTTTTATTAAACGAGAAGATTTAAATCATACAGGAGCACATAAATTAAACAATGTTTTAGGACAAGCCTTGCTTGCCAAAAGAATGGGAAAAACAAGAGTTATTGCCGAAACAAGTGCAGGTCAACACGGGGTAGCAACGGCAACTGTGGCGGCAAAATTTGGATTGGAATGCACAATATACATGGGGGCTATAGATGTTAAACGTCAATATCCTAACGTTTTCTGGATGCAAAGACTTGGGGCTGAAGTTGTCCCAGTGTCTACGGGAAGTCAAACTTACAAAGATGCCATTAATGAGGCGCTAAGGGATTGGTCTGCTTTTATGGATTCGACCTACTACATATTTGGTACGGCTTGCGGTCCTCATCCCTATCCGGAAATGGTGTCTTGGTTTCAGTCCGTTATAGGGGTGGAAACACGACAACAGATTGTACAACAAACTGGAAAATTGCCTTCTGCGGTCTATGCTTGTGTTGGTGGGGGTTCTAACGCTATTGGGATTTTCAGTGGGTTTCTTGATGACAAGAGCGTTCAGTTAATTGGTGTAGAAGCAGGTGGTAGCGGTTTGAATTCGCACAAGCACGCAGCACGTCTGGCTTCAAAAGATGCAACAGTTGGCATATCACAGGGGTATAAAACTTATTTCCTACAAAACAATGACGGACAAATGCAAGAAACCCATTCCATTGCTGCGGGTTTAGACTACGTTGGTGTATCGCCCGTTCTAGCACATCTGTTAGAACTCGGTCGGATTCAAGTTAGTACTGCAACAGATCAAGAGGTTTTAGATACTCTGAAACTTTGCCTCACTAAAGAAGGTCTTATCCCATCTTTGGAGTCTACTCATGCTTTCGTCCAAGCATTTAAGGACGCACCACGGCTTTCTCCGGAAGATTGTATTGTTATTAACCTATCTGGGCGTGGGGATAAAGATATTTTCACCTTGGCAAATGCTTTTGGCGATCGCTCTTGGAAAGAATTCTTAAGCAACAAAATCGATCAATTAAGTTAATCGCTGGAAATTAATAGATTGAAAGAGGAAATAACTCATGAAAACACTATCACTTACCACTAATGTCACCACAACTTTAGAGAAACGTATTGTGGAGACTCGTCAGCAAAAAGATATATTATTAATGTCTCATGTTGTTCTTGGGTATCCTTCTTTTGATAGTAATAGAGTTGCCATTAATTCACTAGTGAATGCAGGTGTTGAACTGATTGAACTGCAATTTCCTTTTTCCGAACCCATAGCAGATGGACCTATTTTGATTAAGGCAAATCAAGAAGCTGTGGCAAATGGAGCAACAGTCCACGAATGTTTTCAGTTTGCCAGAGAAATTACAAAAAAACATCCCCGGACTCTGTTCTTAATCACTACCTACTACAATATCCTGTTTAAGTATGGAGTCAAGAAGTTTATTAAGTCAGCATCTAAAATTGGTATTGCTGGAGCGATCGTACCAGATTTGCCTCCAGAAGAAGCCACTGAATATGTAGAAATTTGTAAAAACAATGATGTAGCTGCTATTTTTCTATTAACACCTAAAACCCGTTATTCAAGAATTCAACAAATTGCAGGAATGGCAAGCGGAATGGTTTATTGTGTTGCGCGTGCGGGAGTGACAGGCGATCGGACTAACTTCTCTGAAGATTTTGACAGTTACATACAAAGAGTTCGAGAAGCAACCAGTTTACCAATAGGGGTTGGTTTTGGAATTCAAACCAAGGAAGACATTGAATATTTAAAAGGGCGAGTTGATATTGCAGTTATTGGTACGCAAGCTGTGAAATTGTTAGTTGAGAAGGGAGCGCAATCACTCGGCGAGTATATGAGAGGCTTGCGAAGCGAGACCGTAAGTTTTATGAAGTTGTAAGTCGCACCGATTATTTCCTTCTGTATCAGACTCTTTTGTCCTTTGTCTTACCTCGATCCTGTGGCTTTGCCTGGGAATGCCTTTCTTGCGAGGCTCCGCCTCCGTGCTGTTAGCTAAAATCGACTGGTCAGATTAGAGCTTTTTCAAGCCCCCGCATTTATGCGTGGGGTTTCTGACTTTGTGTTACGGTATCGTTGTAAAATTTCGATCTTATATATATTTAACAGATATGTCTACCCGTCCTATATACTTAGATTGCCACGCTACCACACCGATTGATGAACGGGTGCTAGCAGCAATGATACCTTACTTTACAGAACACTTTGGCAACCCTTCTAGCATCGGTCATGTTTATGGATGGGAAGCAGAGGCGGCTGTTAAACAAGCACGGGAAATTTTGGCGACAACCATCAACGCCACACCAGAAGAAATTATCTTTACTAGCGGTGCAACAGAAGCAAATAACTTAGCTATCAAAGGTGTTGCAGAAGCTTATTTTCAAAAAGGACAGCATATCATCACTTTAGCAACAGAGCATAGCGCTGTCCTAGATCCTTGCAAGTATTTGAAAACCTTAGGTTTTGAAATCACAATTCTTCCCGTACAAAAGGATGGACTGATTGATTTAACGGAGTTAGAACAAGCTTTTCGTACTGATACAATTCTTGTATCAGTGATGGCTGCTAATAACGAAATTGGCGTGTTGCAGCCGCTAGCAGAAATTGGTGCAATGTGTCGCGATCGCGGTATCCTTTTCCATTCTGATGCAGCACAAGCAATCGGTAAAGTTCCTTTGGATGTGCAAGCAATGAAAATCGATCTGATGTCACTGACAGCACATAAAGTATACGGTCCAAAGGGTATTGGTGCCTTATACGTTCGCCGAAAAAATCCCAGAGTACAACTTGCAGCGCAACAACATGGTGGTGGTCACGAACGGGGAATGCGTTCTGGTACTTTATACACGCCGCAAATTGCAGGTTTTGGTAGAGCCGTAGAAATAGCTTTACAAGAACAAGCGACAGAAACGGAACGTTTGACCCAGCTCAGACAAAGATTGTGGGAACAGCTTTCTCAGATAGAAGGAATTCATTTGAACGGACATCCTACACGGCGATTGGCAGGAAACTTGAACATCAGTGTTGAAGGTGTGGATGGTGCTGCGTTGCAATTGGGATTGCAATCTGTCATGGCGGTGTCTTCTGGTTCGGCTTGTTCTTCAGCAAAGACTGCGCCTTCCCACGTTCTCACAGCACTGGGGAATTCAGAACAGTTAGCTTATGCTTCAGTGCGATTTGGGATAGGAAGATTCAACACGACTGAAGAAATTGATAAAGTGGCACAACATGCGATTTCGACTATTCAAAGTTTGCGGAAACAGAAATTGTTGGTGTAACTGTAACTTTTATGATTTGGGCATGGCACAAGAGCTAAAAATAATTACAATAGGCATCATTCCAATTATTTGTTGCACCTATTGTCACTTGAAAAATCTGCTGTTCTCACCTTTAGAATGAGTTTAACCCCCAATAACCCCTCACAAGCCACAATCAACATGGCAGGAATAACTACCCAATTACCTATTGAAATTCCTAATGACCAAATTGCGGAAATCTGCCAGCGTTACCACATCCGCAAAGTTTCCCTATTCGGTTCCATCCTGCGGGATGATTTCCGCCCTGATAGTGACATTGACATCTTAGTTGAGTTTGAACCCGGATACACCCCAGGTTTTGCCTTCATCGATATTCAGGATGAACTCTCTATGCTGTTAGGGAGAAAAGTTGATCTTAACACTCCCCAAGATATCAGCCGTTACTTCCGAGATCGAGTACTAGCAGAAGCCAAAGTGCAGTATGTCAAAAACTGATAAGGTACGTTTGCGGCATATACTGGATGCAGCAAATCAGGCAATTGCATTCACACAAGGACGTAATCGCGCTGACTTGGATACCGATACTATGCTGGCACTGGCGGTTGTCCGGCTGATTGAGATTTTGGGTGAAGCAGCCAAAAACGTTTCTCAAGGAACTAAAGACAGCATACCTGATATTCCTTGGCGACAAATTGCTGGAACTCGAGATCGGCTGAGCCATGCCTACTTTGATGTTAATCTTGACATCATTTAGGATATTGTGACTCGCGATTTGCCGCCGCTAGTTGCTAAGTTACCAAGAGAATGGGTCTAAAGCCTCGCCCTTCTAGGGCGACTTTATTTGTGTTATAATATTTTGCGTAGAAGTTTTCCACGGAAAATGATTGTTTTAGAATTCAAAGCCAAAGGGAAAACGACTCAATATACTGCCATTGATGAGGCGATTAGGACGGCTCAATTTGTTCGCAATAAGAGTATCCGTTTTTGGATGGATAATCGAGGCGTGGGACAAAAAGAAATGTATCGCCTTAGTAAGTCATTGAGAAGAGAATTCCTATTTGTAAAAGCTCTGAATTCTAGTGCTTGCCAAGCTTCTATTGAACGGGCTTATAGTTCTATTGCTCGTTTTTACGACAACTGCAAAAAGTCTGTTCCGGGTAAAAAGGGATATCCAAAGTTCAAGAAAAATTCTCGCTCAGTGGAGTATAAAACCTCTGGGTGGTCACTTTCCGAGACCAGGAAACAAATAACCTTCACCGACAAAAAAGGTATTGGTACGCTCAAGCTGAAAGGAACATGGGATTTAAACTTCTACCAATTAGAACAGGTAAAACGAGTTAGATTAGTTCGTCGTGCTGATGGGTATTATGTTCAATTTCTGATTAGTGTAGACAACAAATTAGAAACACAACCCACAGGGAAAACCATTGGTTTGGATGTAGGACTTAAAGAATTCTATACCGACAGCAATGGACATAGTGAACCTAACCCAAGGTTTTATCGCACAGGAGAGAAACGTCTAAAATTTAGACAAAAGCGCGTTTCTCGTAAAAAGAAAGGCTCTGCCAACCGTAAGAAAGCTATTAATAAATTAGGGCGAGTACACCTCAAAATAAGTAGGCAACGTGAAGAACACGCCAAGAGACTGGCGCGTTGCGTAATCCAATCTCACGACTTGGTATCCTATGAAGATTTGAGGATTAAAAATTTAGTGAAAAATCACTGTCTCGCTAAATCTATTAATGATGCTGGTTGGTATAAATTCAGAAAATGGTTGGAGTATTTTGGGGTGAAGTTTGGCAGGATAACTGTTGCGGTTAACCCCGCCTACACTTCTCAAGAATGCTTCAGTTGTGGCGCAATAGTCAAAAAATCTCTATCTACAAGAACCCATGTTTGCGAATGCGGCTTTGTCATAGATAGAGACTCGAATGCCGCTATCAATATTCTGAAATTAGCCTTGAGTACCGTAGGGCATACGGGAACTTGGATCTACTATCCGAACGCTTCAGGAGATTCGACCTCTACTCATACTGGAGAAATCCTGTATCAGCAAGTTGGGTCTGTGATTGAAGAATCTTCGCCCTTATAGGGCGGAGAGTGTCAAAGGAAATTCTGTCATCAATGAATGTTGATGATTTCTGAGCTTTTAATATGTTACAGCTTCTAACCCCAAGTTTGAAAGCGTTGATTCGTCAAAAAATTAAAGATGCTCAATCGTTATGGCGGGGTTATGTGTTTTACTACCCTCGCAAACAAGACTCAGAGCCATCTTCTGATTATTGCTATCAATGGAGTGAGATTAGTACTGCAATTAAACAACGTTCTGGTTCTCCCCAAGTCAATGAAAACCGTTTTTGGAATATGCAACTGGCGGCAAAGGGTATTGATGGATTGACTCTGAATCCAGAGCAAATTTTTGACTTTTGGAACCGCGTACCGCGTCCAACTCTTGCCAATGGTTTCCGTGAAGGTCCAACTTTAGTGGGTAATCGATTGATGACTGATGTTGGAGGTGGGTTGTGTCAAATTTCTACGACTTTATTTCAGGCTTTACTATGGGCAAACTGTGAAATTCTAGAACGTCACAATCACTCAATTGATGCTCATGGAGACACTCGTTTTTTTACTTTGGGTCAAGATGCAACTGTAGCTTATGGTTATAAAAACTTAATTGTCAGGAACAACAACCAAGTTTCTTTACGTTTGCAATTGCAGGTGTTAAGTGAAAAGGCTTTGGTTGTAGCAAGTGTTTGGGGAACTGAGCCAAAGCCAGTAGAAGTAAAGGTTTCTTCTCAAGTTTTGGAAACGCTCCCCGCACCTCAGACGAATGGAATGCCTGGTTGGCGGGTAGAAACGCTCCGTTACGCGTGCCAATTGGAAGAGCCAACTACAGGATGGCAAGTTAATTACCGCACATTAGATGTGTATCAGCCTCATGTCAAGCTACAACAAGATTTCAGTCAAATCCCTGCATAATTTTTTTGATGCAGTTCTCTCTCCCTACGAATTGTTACCGGAAGTTGCAGAAGCATTGAAAACGCATTTGGTGGAGGCAAATCTTTGTGGAATGGATTCCCACGGTTTGCAGCAAATTTTTGGTTATGTGAAAAGTTTGCAAAGCGGGCGAATTAACCCAAAACCAAATTTGTCTGTCAATTCAGTACGTCCAACAACGATCCGGATTGATGGCGATCGCGCTCCCGGACAGTACGCAGGTAAAGTCGCAATGGAAAAAGCGATTGAAGTTGCGCGTCAGTATGGGATAGCGGTGGTGGGAGTCAGTAATAGCAATCACTTTGGGATGGCAGGTTATTATACTCGCATGGCAGCAGAAGCAGGTACAATTGGCTTTGCAACTAGCGATACGAGTGCTGTAGACTTAGCTCCCTATGGAGGAACAAAGGCAAAACTGGGTAACAATCCCATTTCTTGGGGAATCCCTACAGGTACATCGCAACCCGTTATTTTAGATATGGCAGCAGGGACAGTAAGCGGTGGTAAAGTTAAGCACTTTGCTTACCAAGGTTTACCGATACCTTTTGGTTGGGGGCTTACGGAAGCAGGAGAACCAACGGATAATCCCAAGCAGGTAGCAGTCAATTTACCAGCATCATACAAAGGTTCTGGTTTGGCATTTGTGGCGGATTTACTCTGCGGTCCTTTGTTAGGTACGGTAGCAGCAATGTTTAAAAATAAAGCAATCCACGATGGTGCGAACGGTACCGGACATTTATTCTGGGTGCTTGATGTGGAAGCGTGGACCGATCGCAATGAGTTTGAGCAACGGGTGCAAAATGCGATCGCTTCTCTCAAAGAAACACCCCGTCTTGACCCCAACCAACCCATCTACTATCCTGGAGAACTAGAAGCCATGACACGCCAAGAGCGATTGTTAACTGGTATTCCAATACCCCAAGCCTTAATTGAGGAATTGACTGCGTTTTTTGGAGAAGAGAGTGTTTCTCCACTCATCCATTAACTCATAACACGGTAAGGCTAAAAGCATACCGAAATGAACGAGATTGAAGACACTTTATTTTTTGTCCTGGAATTTCCTCTCCAAAGTTATACCATTTTGGAGTTTAGATGGGTGGATGCGTGGATTGAGAAAGCTTTACCAGGGCTAAATTTTGCCCAACTACCGTCGCATTCTTTATTTCAAATTGGTATGAGAGAATAACAACAGTTGAGTTTCGCTAATAGTGGACACTTAACTGCACTAGCCCAGTCAACTACTCAGCCCAGTTTTCTACCGTCAAATCTGAAATATTCTCAAAATGCTTGGTGTTAGCTGTAACAAGAAGATAGCCGCATTCGATAGATGAAGCAGCAATCAAAATATCTATAGGAGGAATAAGTAGTCCTTTTGTTCTCAACTCTACATAAATCTTACTAGCAATATTCATGGTCTTTACTGTCAAGGGAAGAATTTCGCTTTCATTAGCAAGCTCTTCAAATTTAGACAGAAGATTTTTTGCGTCCTTATACAATAAGCCACTTTTAATTTCGTAGTAACTTAGAATTGAAAACGTAAGATATTCATAGAATTGACTGTATTCATTAAGTTTAGTGACAACCTCAATCTTCCCTCTAAGGAAATACGAAAGAATATTGGTGTCTAACAATGCTTTTTTCACTGTTCTGAGAGCCTCTGCAAATCGAGTTGTCTATTTGCAGTAACATCCTTCTCCAAGTCTTCTAGAGTACCAGCCATGTCAGCCGCAATTCCTGCAAATCTCATAAAATTTTTCCTTGTACGGGAAGTTTGAGTAGCTTCTTGGGTGACTAGAGAAATCGTAATCTCTACCTCTTTGCCTTTGAATTCAGATAACCCGCTAAGTTCTAGCAAGTCACTCATAATCGTTTTTTTAATCTTCAAAACGTCCATATAGTTTTACCTGTTCGACTGTTGCACATTAGGTATTTTACGCAGTTAACCCTCAGCATATTCTCATGAAAAGGGAACTTGTATGAAACAGGATTTTGAAAGTTAACGCGAACAATCAAGTTATCTCCAAATTCAAATGGGGTTTCTATTATATCACTAGCTGCGTTGTTTAACTGTTGCTAGCAAAATCTCTATAGCCAAAAAGCTTGTAAAATAAGGTTTAGTCAAAAATTGCTCGTGTTTGTTTCATGCAAGTTCAACAATCCATCCGTTCGCCTCTCAACGTGTGCGTTAACAAAAAACGTTACGCTTTCGCCCGTGCAACAAGCATGAAAATCGGATTCAGTAGGGCTAACCCACCCATGACTACCGCCACCTAAATTTTGTCCTAAAATTAAATCACCCTCTCCCATAAGTGTTGGAATCAAGGTGGTTTTTGAGCAAAAACACTCTTGAATTGATTTGTTGTTAGTAATGCGAATCCCAATCTGTGTAGATAGACTGACATCAGGTAGATTAAAGCATGAGATATTCAGATGTATCTTTATACAAAAATGGTATCACATAAAATAACTAACTTTGACTATAAAAAGACTCCAGGCAAGGACAATAGCATGAAAAAAATAAGCCCAGACTAGTCTTTTTATCGAAAGCCTAATACTCCGCTTGATAAGTAAAATGCTTGCCAAGAAAAGCAAAATAGAAATAATACTTATTCCAATAAAAACTAGAATTCTAAAATTATAGTATCCACCTCCTTCAATAATAATAAGCTTCATAAAACTAGCAAAATAAGCTATCAAATGAATACTAAATTGTAAATATGAAATAATTGCAAATACTTGCCTTGCTGTCTTTTGAGAGTTAACTCGATCTTGCTGCTCTTGGTTCATAACTTCGTCTTAAACAAGGAATAAATCCGCTTAAGACCAATTCTATATGAGAGGAAATAGAATTGTATAATAGGGAACAACTAAAGAAAAAAGACCGGAAGCAAACAATGGTAGGGGAAGTCTGAGTTGTTGTTAATTAGCTGCGTTGCTTCATTGTTGACAGCAAAACCTCTATAGCCCTCTCTTTTTGAGGATCTTTACCCTCTGCATACTCTAATGAGAAGGGAACGCTAATATCTGGTGTGACTCCTTTACCTTCTAACCTTTGGTTTTCATCAAGAAATACGTTGGAAACCGCTAAATAAAGGAAACTACCATCATCCATGAGAAAAAGACGACCAGCAACAACTGCGCCTGTTGTTTTAGAACCAACAACAGATCCTATTTTATGTTGCTGAAAAGCATATGCCAGAATTTCCTTACTACTTCTGCTTCCTTCATTAATTATCATGACAACAGGTTTTTTCCATTGAGGAATAAATGTATATTTTCTACCGTCACGAGCAATATTGGTAACACTTGGTCCTGCTTTTGCTGTAAATATGTTGAGATAGCTAATGTCTCCTCCACCCCAGCCATCTCGTAAATCTAAAACTAAACCATCTGCTTCTCGGAGACGACCGTAGATAAGGTCTTCCCGTAGCTGTTCTTGATCTGGATCTGCTGCATTTGACCAGATGTGAACGTAACCAATTTTTTTGCTATCTCGCTCGAACGTTTGGGTACTTGCTTGCTGTGCTGACTTAAACATGGTGGTTGCGTCTAGCAGCTTGGGAATGACGGTAATTTTTTGGCGGCTGTTCGCATTACTGGTTCTTTGAATTAACAACGTGACGTTTTGATCCGCTTTACCAGCAAAAGACTCAATGGGTTTGTAAGGGCGATCGCCTACACTCAGCAATTGGTCGCCCACTTTTAACCCAGCTTTAGCAGCAGGACTACTATCGAGTATAGTGCTGATAAAAGTTTTGCCGTTGATATCTTTGGTAGTTATACCAATGCCACTGTATTCAATCTTACCTTTTGGAAAAAACTTTCTTAACTGCTTTTGAAACTCAGGATTCCCTGCTTGAAAAATACCCAAAAGCTGATAGTAAGCAGGTTCATCTTTTATGTAGAAACGAGTGTGAGATGTTTGCAACTCAGACAGCATTTGATTGATAACTACAGCCAGTTCTTGGCTGGACTTGGTATTTGCTGCGGATGGTTCATACTTTTTCCGCATTGCCTTCCAGTCCACTCCATTAAAATTGGGGTCGTAAAAGTTTTCGTTTACAGTTTGCCAAACTTTTTCAAAAATCTTTACTTGTGGTTGGGCAAGCATTTTGGGTAAGGGAGAAGCAAACCACAAGAGGAGTACAGCTGCAACACTCATTAACATTGCTACAGCTACACTTTTTAACTGAGTCAGCCTCAATCTTATAATTGTGTTGGTTCTGAAGTCGATCATCTCAATGAGTAGACGCGTAGCGACTTATCGTGAGACCATCTTGATGGCTCATTAGTTCCAATCTATTCAAGTTATTTCTTTCTCAAACGATTCACCAATAACTCAACTTCTGGCAGTTTCATAACACTTACTAAAGCTGCAAACACTCCTAATCCGATACTGCTAGCAAGGCTTAATTGCAATAATTGTCTCGCTATTCCTTCGCTACTCCAAAAAACTTCAAAAGCCCAACTTACAAGCCAACAAGTAAGCCCTGCGATTCCGCTCATACCAATTAAACCAAGTATGGGTAAACTCCATTCTCGCAAAGCTAAACCGTTGAGTTGGCGACGCAAGCACCACAATAACATTATTGTTGCTGTTAAATTCACTGCCATGGATGCAAGAACTAAACCGGGTGCTCCAAATGCTTTGACTAGCAAGTAATCGAGTCCTATATTCAGTAAAATATTTATTAAAGTTATGCGAAAAGGTGTTTGCCCATCTTCCAAAGCATAAAAGACTCGCACGAGTACGCTGACAACTACACTGGTGAAAGCTCCCAAACCATAAGCCATGAAAAGAGTTGCAACCAGTTTGGATGCATTGGAGTCAAATGCTTGGCGCTCGTACACAACTCTGACAATTGGTACGGCTAAACTTATCATCAAAGCTCCTAAAGGTAACATGGTGAGGGCTGCGATTGTAATGCTTTGCCGAAGCCGCAGCTTTAACGCCGATCGATCTTCTGGTTTTGTTAATTGGGAAAATACGGTCATAAATGGTATCAATAAGGCACTAGTCAGGATACCTTTGGGAGTTTGGGCAAGTAGCCCAGCATAATTGAGCGCCGCAGCTGCATGAGGAATGTAAGAAGCAAAGAATAAATCTACATAAATGTTAATTTGGGTCATGCTGGAAGATAAGATGGCAGGGGTCATAACTGCGATCGCCTCTTTCACCCCAGGAGAATAAAAGTCAAAGCGCAGGCGTAAAGTCCCCATACCCTCCCGCCACTGTACGATCGATTGAACGAGCCATTGCAAAACAGCACCTGCAAGGGTTCCTCCTGCTAATACCAAGCCTCCTAGCAGGAAAGAGTCAGGTGTATTAGCAAGGGTTCTTTGTTTTAGGGCTAAAAAACCCAACCCAATAATGACAGTCACACTCGATAGCATTGGGCTAATGGAAGGAAGCCAGTAATGTTGGGCTGCATTCAGAGTCCCAAAGCCAATGCCAATAAACCCCGATAAAAGAGCAATGGGAGCCATGATCTGCAATTGACGTGCAGCGAGGTTTCTAACTTGTGGTTCCAAACCAGGGGCTATTAAATTAGTGAAAAAATCTGCAAAAACAATCAAACCAACTGTTACTAAAAGTAAGATGCAGCTTGTGAGGGTGGTGATGGTTTCTACCAAAGGAGCAGCAGTTGATTTTTCTCGCTTAGCTAAAATACTCACTAGAGTACTGTGCAAAGGACCATTGATACCACCAAGCAAGACTAACAAAAATCCGGGGATAATATAGGCATAATTGTATGCATCAGCAACCGGACCAACTCCAAAAACTGCTGCAACACAAGTGGATCGCAGTAACCCAAAGAGTTTGCTAATGAGAGTGGCGATCGCAACAATTCCCGCAATTCCAGCTATTGAGCGCTTCATTTGTTTTGCTTAAACTTTTTTCAACGACTTTTTATTGCTTTTTGCTCTGACAATAGGCTTAGAAATTAAGTATAATCTTATTACTATTATTGAAGTCTATAAGTTATGTCATAAGTTTAAGTTTTTTAAGATTATTAGCTGATATTTCTGCTTTTGATAGTGAAGTATAAATAACTAACTAAAAATATGGAATAATTAACTAAAATCTAGGCCGATCTTTTTTTTGGCTATGACTTCAATTCACATTTTCATCACGTCTATTGGTAATACCCAACTCCCGTCTGAGAAGACTTTATGCAATAAGTATTTTTCCTATTTTGTGTAATTTCACTGATGCTTACTATTTTAAATGTAGCTAATCTAGAATTTAGAATTCCTTCTAATAATAAACCAAACAGTATTCTATTTCTGACATATCTATAAATTTCTATCTAGGTAAGAAAGAAATTATAAGTGTGATAGTAGTAGAGGTACCTACTTTTGTCATTGCCATCACCATTTTACTAGTCATAAATTGGTATTTTTAACAATTCCTTAAAACAATATGCTTTTGCTAATAAGCAAGCCATGATCTTATCTCAGAACAATATAATTTTAGTTGTTGACGATAGCCCAACAAATACAGCATTTTTGTTGGGCATATTGCAACAGTTTTGTTTCAAAGTTGTGATTGCTAATAGTGGTGAAAGTGCTTTAGAACAATTGGTCAATATCTCTCCGAGCCTAATACTATTAGATGTTGTCCTACCAAAAATGAATGGTTTTGAACTGTGCTGTCGTTTGAAAGCATCGGAAGCAACACGTGATATACCGATTATTTTTATGACTTCCCTGTCGAAGGTAGAAGATAAAGTAAGGGGATTAAATTTAGGAGCAGTAGATTATATTACTAAACCTTTACAAAAGGAAGAGGTCTTAGCGCGAGTTAACGTTCACATCAAACTCAAACATTTGCACAAGCAACTAGAAGAAAAAACCAAACAATTAACACTGACTTTACAACAGTTACAAGAATCTCAACTTCAATTAATACAAAAAGAAAAAATGACAACGCTGGGACAATTGATTGCAGGTGTTGCTCATGAAATTAATAATCCTATTGGTTCTATTAGTGCTAATACTATTTATGCATCAACTTATGTTAGAGAACTGGTTCAACATATCCGGCTTTACCAACAAAAAGTTACCGATACTGAAATTCAAAAACATGCTCAAGAGATTGATTTGGAATATATAGTTGAAGATTTACCTAATATTTTAACTTCGATTCAAGGTTGTACGAGCCGAATTAAAGATATCAGTGAATCCTTGAGAAATTTTTCTCGAAATGATACTGAAGTCATGGTTCCTTTTAACATTCATGATGGCTTGGAAAGTACGCTTTTAATCCTCAAACATCGGCTCCAAGCTTATAGTAAGTATCCCAAAATTGATGTTATAAAGAACTATGGAGATTTACCGACAATCGATTGCTTACCAGGGCAATTAAATCAGGTCTTTATGAATTTGTTAGCAAATGCAATTGATGCTTTGAGAGAACCAACTCAGGAACATGACTTACCCGATCTAGAAAATCCACGAATTTGGATTCAAACAAGCTTAAGTGACGATCGCCTAAAGGTTGTTGTTCGTATTAGGGATAACGGAGTCGGTATTTCACCAGAGATTCAGCAGAAGCTTTTTGAATATGCTTTCACAACAAAGCCTGTTGGTAAAGGAACGGGATTGGGATTAGCAATCGCTCATCAAATTGTCGTCGAAAGACATGGCGGTTCTATTGAAGTTAATTCTACTATCGGTCAGGGTTCTGAGTTCGTTATTAAACTACCAGTATAAAAATTTATTACAGCGGGTAATACCCACCATATTGTAAGACTTACAAACATTTTCTGAGCGAGCCCAAAATTTTTACAAACTTTTCTGTAATTCTGTTATTAAGACCAAATTTCTGGGAATTCTAAAATTATGCAGATAAGGTAGATAGTTTTTTGTTTAGACAGGAACTGTTTATCTAGTATTTTATATCCTAATTAGCCTAATGCTACCTTCACTAGATTCTGTTTTAACAACAGCTAATTTAAGCAAATCCATTTTTCATGTAAATGCTGACGATAATCGACAGCGTTTTTTAAGTTTTCCTATTGGCACATATAGGACAAGTTTAATTCCTCTTGAACAAATTACAGAAATTTTACGGATCAATTTAGATGAAGTTTTAAGCGTACCAGAGACGCCTGATAGCATTCTGGGAGTTTACAACTGGCGTGGCGAAATGTTGTGGTTGGTTGACTTGGAGCAGTTGATTGGTGGTACATCTTTATTTGAGCAAGTTCCACTGTCAAAACAGCCAATCGCTATTGTTCTTCAGGCTGATAGTTATTACTTTGGATTGGTTGTGAAATCGGTGAACGAAATTGAACTACACGATATCAACCAATTGTTAGCTGCAAAACCAGGCTCACTTCCCCCGCAATTACTTCCCTTTGTTATTGGATATCTACCTAATGGTTCAACAGTTTTGAACCAAACAGCAATCGCTCAATTTTTTCTGTAAGGATACAACAATTATATTTATCCTTTTCTAGTTTCTGAATTTATCAACTTTGAATATTGAACAGTAATTATGACATCCGAACTAAATTCAATTAAAAATGGCAATGGTAGAACAAATCACAGAACGCGGAAAGCTTCTATGCCTTCCACTACTATTGAAAACAAAGAACAACCGTCTTTTCCTACAGGCAAAGCCGATTTCAATAACTCCATATATACAGAAATGAGTGAGCCGATTTCAGAAAACACGCTGAGCCATTTAAGACAGGAAGTTATGGCGATCGCTCAACAAATGGAGCAAGCATCTAATATAGATGACTTGTGCAAAACTACAGTCACGTCCATACGTTCCATACTAGCAGCCGATCGGGTAGTGATTTACCAATTTGATAGCGCAGAAGAAGGCTTTGTCGTAAAAGAGTCTGTCGGACGAGGCTTTACACCAGGAATGCGGGACTCAATGCCATTAGTCATCTTTGGATTCGATCGCACCAGCGACTACGAACAACAATCAGTTATTAGCTTTGAGAACATTGAAACCGCACAGTTGACCCCAGATCAGCGGAAGCTTTGGGGACAATTCCAGATCAAAGCCAGCTTAAATTTACCACTACAACTTAATGGTACAGTCTGGGGAGTCTTAGCCGTACAGCAATGCTCCGAACCGCGAATTTGGAAAGAAACAGAAATTATCACGTTACAACAACTCGCACACAAGTTTTTGATTTGTTTTCAACCCGCTCAATTTCAGAAATTACTGGAACAAGCAAAAGAACAAGAACAACTTGTTGCTCGCATTACCCAGAAAATTAATCAGTCACTGAATCTTGATAATCTCTTACGCCTCGGTACAGCAGAAATTCGTAGCTTTTTGAAGTGCGATCGCGTAGGTGTTTATCGCTTCAATGAGGATTGGACTGGAGAGTTTATTGCCGAGTCCGTCGGTGCAGGTTGGATATCAATAGTAGATGAGCAAAGCCGCGATAATCGCTTAAAAGGAAAATTGACAGAGTACTCACATTGCAACGTGAAAAGTCTTTCACCTGTCACACCATCCAATCCAGATACTTATTTAAGAGATACCAAAGGGGGTAAATATACTCGTGGAGAACGATTTACGCAAGTCAATGACATTTACGCAATGGGCTATTCCCCTTGTTATCTTGAGGTGCTGGAGAAATACCAATGCCGTGCGTATATAGTTGTACCGCTCTTTGTCGATGGTAGACTGTGGGGATTGCTATCGGCATATCAGAACTCAAATATTCGTATTTGGCAAGAGTGGGAAATTAATTTTATGCTGCAGCTGAGTTTACCTCTGAGTATGGCCGTACAGCAGATGGAAGCTCAATTGAAAATTGAGGAATCCTCCCGACAAATTGCAAAATCTGCAGCTCGCGAACAAGCGTTAGCTCGTATCACTACCCGTCTGTCTCGTACAATGGATTTAGAAGCAATTTTCCGGCTTTCGGGACAGGGGAGGGAAAATCTGGCGGGGGAGCGCATTGAAACAATTTTTAAGATTGCGACTCAAGAAACCAGACAAATGCTTAATTGTAGCCGAGTCGCACTGTACCAGTTTCATCCAAATTGGAGCGGGCGGTTTGTCGCGGAATCAACTGCAAGTGGTTGGAATCGGTTGTTAGAAATTATCCCTATCATAGAAGATACTTTTTTGCAAGAAACTCAAGGTGGTCGGTATAAAGATAATGATACCCTTGTCGTCAATGATATTTATACGACAGGACACGCTTCTTGCCATGTTGAACTCTTGGAACAGATGGAAGCTAGAGCATACATGATTGTGCCAGTCTTTGCAGGAGATTTACTCTGGGGCTTACTTGGTGCATATCAAAACGACAAACCAAGGGTGTGGGAAAAAGGGGAATTGAGTTCTTTGATTCAAGTTGGTATCCAAGTCGGGATTGCCTTAAAGCAGGTAAAATACTTGGAAGAGGTGCGGCAACAGTCCGAGCGTCTTGCTAAACTCGCAGAGCGGGAAACTAATTTCGTTCAATTTATCTTTAAAATCGGGCAAAGGATTGTTGAACGCTTGCAGCAAAAAAATTTCAACCCTGACTCGCTTTTCCGTTCCATTACTCAGGAATTGCGTCAACTCCTGAATGTCGATCGCGTCGCCATTTACCACTTTAACCCTGACTGGAGTGGAGAATTTATTGTTGAAGATGTCGGTAGTGGGTACCTCAAGTTAGCTGGAACGGATATGGCGGTCATTGTTGACCCCGTTCTGCAAGAAAGTTCTGGTGGTCGCTATCGGAAGAATGAGCCAAGCGCGATCGACGATATCAATCTATCCGCCGACCTGACTTTTGGAAGGGAAACGTTAGAGCAATGGGGGGCAAAAGCTTACATTGCAGCGCCACTGTTTAAAGGCGAACAACAGCTTTGGGGTTTGCTGTTAACTTATCAAAATAATGCACCTCGCCATTGGGAAGAAGGTGAGGTAAATTTACTGATCCAGGTAGCAACACAGTTGGGTATTGTGCTACAGCAGTCAGAATACTTAGAGCAACTAGAAATTCAGTCTCAACAACTGAGTGAAGCCGCCCAAAGAGAGAAGCAAGCCAATGAAGCATTGCAACAGGAAGTAGCACAATTGCTGTCTGCGGTACAACCAGCCCTTCAAGGCGATTTAACTGTTCGCGCTCCGGTTGCAGGTGATGAAGTGGGCAAAATTGCTGATACTTACAACAACACTTTAGAAAACCTGCGAAAGTTAGTGATGCAAGTACAGCAAGCGTCTCAAGCAGTGGCAAGTACTTCACAAAATAGCGAATCATCTATTGTTGAGCTTGCCAATCAAGCACAACAACAGTTTCAAGCGCTTTCGCAAGCAGCTACACAAATTCAAGAAATGGTGGCTTCCACGGAAGCAGTTGCAACTAGCGCCAGACAAGTTGAAGAGGCAGTTCAAAAGACAAATCAAACTGTGAAAGAGGGTGAAACTGCCATGAATAAGACCGTAGACGGTATCACCGCAATTCGAGAAACAGTGGCAGAAACAAGCAAACGTATCAGGCGTTTAAGTGAATCCGGTCAAAAAGTTTCTCGCGTTGTCAGTTTAATCAGTAGTTTTACTACCCAAACACAAATACTGGCACTGAATGCTGCGATTGAAGCGACCAAAGCAGGGGAACACGGGCGGGGGTTTGCAGTAGTCGCTGATGAAGTTCGTTCGCTAGCCGGACAATCCGCAGAAGCAACGGCTGAAATTGAGGAACTGGTACAAGAAATTCAAGCAGGTACTGCTGAAGTGGCTGCCGCAATGGATACAGGTATTCAGCAGGTTGTTGAAGGAACAAAGTTAGTCACAGAAGTCAGACAGCAATTAAACGCGATTGTTGGCGCAACAACTCAGATCAGTGAACTGGTAGAACGCATTACTCAAACAACTCAGGTACAGAACCAACAGTCGCAATCAATTACCCAAGCCATGACTGATGTAGCTGCGATCGCTAACAAGACTTCTGCTGATTCTATTAAACTCTCTGCTTGTTTTAAGGAACTGCTAGCAATGGCACAAGACTTACAACGCAGTGCGAGTCAGTTTAAAGTAGCCCGCACTTCTTTAAACGAACAGGTTGTGGCTAATGGCTAATGGCTAATGGCTAATGGCTGATGGCTAATGGCTAATGGCTAATGGCTAATGGCTAATGGCTGATGGCTGATGGCTAATGGCTGATGGCTGATGGCTAATAGCTAATGGCTGATGGCTAATGGCTAATGGCTAATGGCTGATGGCTAATGGCTAATGGCTGATGGCTGATGGCTAATGGCTGATGGCTGATGGCTGATGTGGCTAGTAAAAAACTGGCAATTAACAATTGACAATTAGCTATTAGCTATTAGCTATTAGCTATTAACAATTAGCATTAAATTTATGATTTGCGATCCTAACTATCAGGCTCAACTTTATCACCACTTTTCCCTAGAAGCTCCAGAACTACTAAAGACAATGGAGCAAGCATTACTGAATTTGCAACAGGATGAAAGCAATCTCGAACAAGTTCGCATTTTAATGCGAGCAACACATACTTTAAAGAGCATTGCTGCAACGCTTGAACTAGACACTATTAAAAACATTGCTCACACTCTTGAAGATATTTTTCGAGCCATCTGCCAACCCAATGTAGTTATAGAACCGGAGATGAAGGCGCTGTTTTTTGAGGGTTACGAGTGCCTGCGCGATCCATTGATGGCAGAACTTAGCGGTTCTATAGTTGATACTCACATGGTAGAGGAGCAGTCATCTATTGTGCTTTCTCGTTTGCATGAAAAGTTAGGTCATTTTTTACAAGATGAAGCAGAATCTTTCTCAGATATAAGTTTTGATTGTATTCAAATAGTTTTGCAAGGTAATATTATTCCTGAGTTAGAAAAGACTGCAATTGCAATTGTAAATGCTCAGTCTGAAGAAATTTTTGCTATTCTTTCCAATCAAATCGAGAGATTTATTGGATATGCAGAAGCTCTGGGGCTGTCTGGGTTTTTAGCTATTGCTCAAGCGACAACTGCTGCACTCAAAAATTGTCCAGAACAAACTTCCTTAATTGCTCGCCTTGCAATAGAAGATTTCCAACAAGCATTTTCTCAAATTATTTCCAATAATAACCCAACAGCTGGCTCTCCAAGTAACGCTTTACAAAAGTTGGCGGAAGTCAAAGCAGAAGAAACTCCCATATCCTCCCCCAGTCCCCCAGTCTCTCACTCCTCTACTCCTCTACTCCCTCACTCCCCCACTCCCTCACTCCCCCAGTCCCCCACTCCTCCACTCCCCTACTCCCTCACTCCCTCACTCCCTCACTCCCCCACTCCCTCACTCCCTCACTCCCCCACTCCTCCATTCCCCCACTCCTCCACTCCCCCACCAATCCCTTCAGGAGTGGAAGCGACAACAATACCTCTTCCCAAAATTGTGCGTGTTAATGTTGACCATCTTGAACAACTGAATTACTTAAATGCAGAACTCTTAACAAACCAGAACCATCAATTTCTGCAAGATGGCAAAATGCGAAATTCTTTACGAAAATTACTGAGCCGTCTGCGTCAGTTACAGCAATGCTTAAGTGATTTGCAGGATTGGGCAAATCCTTTGCTGCTACATAATGGAGTACAGCAATGCAATCCTTTGATTTCTATTTATGGTGCTTTAATTTCTAAAAACTCTGATAGTTTTGATACGCTAGAACTAGATTCTTATAGTAAATTTCATGTTTTTATCAAAACTCTTTTAGAAGAAGCGTCTTATTTAGAGCAGGAAATAGACGCTCAAGAGCAACTCAATCGCAAAACAACACAATTGTTGAAAAAACAGCAAAAACTTCTCACCAACTCTCGTGATGTTTTGTTGGATGCAAGAATGCTTCCATTGGGAAGTATTTTAAATCGATTGCATCCAGTTTTACAACAGCTACAAACTTTACATAAAAAGCCCATTTCCTTAACAATTAAAGGGAATGAAGTGCTGATTGATAAAGCGATCGCGGAACGTCTTTACGAACCTCTTTTACATTTGGTTCGCAATGCCTTCGATCATGGGATTGAGCCAGCTGAAATTCGGCAACAACATGGCAAAGTTGTTCAAGGTCAGATTGAAATTCGCGCTCATTATCAAGGCAATCAACTCATTGTTGATGTACAGGATGATGGTCAAGGGCTTAATTTCGATGCTATCCGCCAACAAGTCATCCAACGGGGAATAGTCACCGCTGAAACTGCAAGCACTCTTAATGAATCTCAATTAACCGAACTGCTTTTTGAACCAGGTTTCTCTACCACTAAAAAGGTTAACGATCTTTCTGGACGCGGTGTAGGGCTTGATGTAGTCCGGGTGCAACTTCAGGGAATGCAGGGTAAAGTTGCGGTTCACACAGAAGCACAAAAAGGAACAACTTTCTCTTTACAAATTCCCCTTAGCATCAGTATCAATAAACTTTTAGTTTGCCAAGCAGGTAAAAAAGTTTATGCGCTAGCGGCTGATACAATCGACCAAATTTTATTACCCAAAGCCAGTCAAGTACAATATTCAGAGCACGGTAGAGTTTTACGTTTGGCGACAACCTCTGGTATAAATCAATCAGAGCAAGGTGAACTCATACCCATTTATCGGCTTTCAGAAATTCTTGACTACTCCAGCCAACAGCCTACAGAAATCACCTCAGATTCTCAATCTCCTGAGGGAAATGTTGTTTTGCCATTACTGATTCTTCCCTGTGATGAGCAACTTTTAGCTTTAGAAGTCGATCGCATTATTTGGGAGCAGGAATTGGTCATTCGTCCCTTCAGTAAATTAGTACCCAGCCCCAGTTATGTTTATGGTGGCACAATTCTCGCTGACGGACGTCTCACATTGGTGATTAACGGTGCGGCGTTGCTTCAACATATCCACGACCGGAAAGCGCAAACCATTCAAGATTTTTGGAGACAATCATCTTCAACTGCACGTTCTGGATTCCTTGCGCCATCTCGTACACAACCAGCCATGTCACCTAAATTTGAAAATAGCAAATGTACGGTGATGATTGTTGATGATTCCATGACTTTGCGTCAGGCGCTGATTTTGACTTTACAACAAGCAGGCTATCGCACTTTGCAGGCTCGTGACGGGTATGAAGCGATCGCGCACTTTAAAACTCATAGCAGAGTCAATTTGATTATCTGCGACATTGAGATGCCCCATATGAACGGTTTTGAGTTTCTCGCTCACCGGATGTCTAATGAAAATATAGCTCAAATTCCAATTCTGATTGTGAGTTCTCGCACCGCATTGAAGCACCGTCAGCTAGCACTGAAACTCGGTGCAACTGCTTATCTAACCAAGCCTTACTCCGAACAGGAGTTGCTTTCTACAGTGGCTCAAGTTCTTAAGGGACAGGGAGCAAATTTAGCTTATTCCTAAAAAGGAGGAAGTTTGTTATGGGCGAATCTTTTACGGAAGAAAAGTATATTACCTTTAAAATCTCTACGTATCTCTTGGCTTTACCAATTGATAGTGTTTTCAAAGTTGTTGCTTGTCCACCCGATTTGAGCCAAACTCTTCAGGAAGCCAAGCTCGCTCAGTTGGGTCAATTCACGGTGATGCTTCTTAAGCTTCATCAAAGTCTCGATCCAATGCACAGCCAGCAACAAGACAGCAGTCAAATTGGGCGTTTTCTCATCATTACGCAAGGAAAGGAGGGAGAACTGTACGGTATTTTAGTCGGTACTCCCCCAAACCTGATGACAATTCCTGAAGCTTGCATCCAGCAAGTCCCTCAATCTTTTCTCCATACTGGGTTTCCCGCTTGGGTCAGTCAGATTGCGATTCTCAACCATAAAGATGAACGTACTACTATTTTGATGCTTGACATTCAACAAAGTTCGTTGCTCGCTTCTTACTCGCGCTCGAGTTTGAATGCATCTTTTCAGGCAATGTAATGGCAAAATGATTGATTTTTTTGACCAACACCTAGTACAGAGAACACAGAGGCAAAATGCTAAGAATTGCAGTAAGTTCGTTCTGCTAATGTAGCATCTAGCACGAAAGGATTTTCATTGCCTTGGAATTTTGCAATTGCATGGCTGCGCTCGATTTCAGCAGTGTCGGGCGGGTCTTGCTTGTTCCACTGACACAGAGTTTGACGCTGTTGTTTAAAATAGTTTGGGTCTACAGCGTTAGCGCGATCGCTGTAGATAGTGTTGAAGTAAAACATTGCCCTAGCAATATTTCCTTTTACTTCTTCTCTCGGTTCAAATCGAGAAAATGCCGATTCGCTAAATTCATCAATTTTACTACTAGGAATTGTACTCAAACGCACATCATCTCGAAACCATTTCTCAGTACTGCTATCCTCGATTTCGCTGAAAGGTTTGTTACCGCGATCGCTATTAATATCTTTTCGAGAGGGCAACAGATGGTGAAGGTCAGCTCGAGCATTGCCTTTGTCAGCCCCTTTACTTTGAGGCCAAACGTGTTCGGTGTTCTGTCCGAGTCTGTCAGCTTGCTGGCTGGGGTCTCCATCACCAGTCAAACGAATTGAGAACCCACCATAAATATCTGTTACGGTACCCGCTTTGTTGTCAATAATACCAAACATCTGGTCTTTTGCCCTGTCATAGTTTAAGTTTCCACTGGGCTTATACTCTCGTGCGAGTTCCCTAATTAAAGCCGTCGGTGATGTCTCACTTTCTTGAACTTGAGGTGGAGGAGTTGGCACTTGAGCCAAGGGGCTGGCTTGTACTGGGCTCATCCATGCAAAAAATATAAGAGAAATGCTAACGAGTAGCAATTTGATAAGTTTCATTTTTTCTTCAACAAAGTATTTTCTGGAAATACGCTGGTACATTGGCAAAATACCAGTTACTTCTCAATAGGTGCAAATCAAATTAACTTATGTACTTTGCAATTTCCGTGTCAGATCTTTGCCCACCTTGTCAAAGAAGCCTTCAAAATCACCTCTATCAATTCTTGATAAGATAAACCAGCCGCACGCGCAATTTGAGCAAAAGAACGCTGGGGATGCAAAGTAGCATCTGCGTTAATATCTAATAGATACGCCCGCCCATCGGATGCCATACGAAAATCAAAGGTTGCATAGTCGAGCGGTCCCAAAAACTTCATTAATTCCAACGCGATCTCTTGCAATCCTTGTAGTTTTGAATCAGCAATATCGACTCCAATTTTCTGAAACTTCCCCTGACGCTTGGCTTGCAAATCTAACACTTGCTCACTCAACGGCTCTCCCGTGGCGTTGACTGTTTCCACTGCACCCAATAATAATGGTAAAGAATTGCCAACAACACCCACTGTAATCTCACGACCTGCAATAAATTCTTCACACAGTACTGGTGCGTCAAATGACTGACCTATTTCTTCCACTTGTTGGCGGAGTACAGTCAATCCCTCTTGGTTATCAAATTTCCGCAACCCCAACGAGTAACCTTCACAACTGGGTTTCAAAATTGAGCTTGACCAAGGAGGTAAAGATTGAATATTTTCTCCTGTTTCATATCGATACCAAGGGGGTGTCAAAATTCTACGCCACTGCAACACGGGTTTAAGTAGGTCTTTATTCAATGTCAAACTTTTGGCGGTAGCATCACCGCCAGTGTAAGGAATACCCAATTGCTCTAAAATTGCAGGTGCTAGAGCAGTACGATTGCGGGAAAGGGTTCTGACGGAAAGGTTCCAAATAAAATCTGGGAGTTGATTGCAACGCCATCTTTCTAACAAATTATTTAAAGTGCCAATTTTATCTACTTTGTGACCTAAAGCTGTTAAACTATCTGCTACAGCGTCCACTTCTTCTGGTTCTCGCCAGTGATAGTGTGTTTGTTCTTTTGCTGTTAAGTCTGACATGATGTCAGCTTCAAGCTCAAATAATAATCCTATCTTCTTGGGGATTGGGGATTGGTTATTGGTCACTGGTCGCTGCTCACTGGTCTTGTTTCTTCAAGCCAATAGGTTTGCTCGTCAATTGGTAATAATATCACTCCAGAGTTCTCTAATCCCCGCCGCACTTGTTGCCATTTAGCAACTAACTGTATGGGTGAACCCGGAAGAATCCCTACGAGTTCTAGTTTGCCGTTTTCATGAGTTAAGATGTAGCGAAAGCGTTTGACAGGTCCACTGCACTGTTGGCGAACTGTTTCTATTAAGTGCATTCCTTCTACTATGGGCAGTTGAAAGTGAGTTGCATGCTTGACGGGACGTGGGTGAAAGATATATTGAGGAATGACGCTATGGCGGTGGAGTTGTTTGAAAAGTTCCGTTAAAGTCTCTGGAGAGTCGTTAATTCCTTTCATTAAAGCAATTTGAGAAGTCAGCAAACAACCAGCTTTTTGCAGGTTCTCTAAGGCGCAAATTGTTGTTGTGGAGATTTCACGGGGATGGTCAAAATGGCATTGAATGATGATTTGAAATCGAGATTTATATTGATACAAAACATCTAACAATTCTGGATCGGTGGTAAAGCGACTGGGTAAGAAAGCGGGGAGTTTGGTACTGATGCGAATTTGCCAAATGTGCGGAATTTGTGCGATCGCACCTAAAAGATTAGCCAGACGGCGAGTGCTGGTAATCATGGGGTCGCCACCTGAGAGAAGCACGTTGTCTATTTCTGGATGTTCGGTGATATAAGCCAGCGCTTCTTGCAAATCCTCAATTGTCTCTTTTGTCAATACATCACGGCTCATCAACCGCCGTCGAAAACAGTAGCGGCAATGTCCCGCACAAGCTTGAGTTACAATTAACACTGCTGTTTGGTTGTACTTGTGCTGCAAACCTTGTATGATCGTGGACAGTTCTTCTCCACTCGTATCAAAGCTGCCAGATTCATCTTGCTCGCCTTCTGAAGGTAACAGCAGCAAACGCAGGGGATCGTTGGGGTTTTGCCAATTTATAAGATCTGCATAACCTTGGGGAACCATCATGGGAAAGCTATGCTTTGCGTTAGCTACGCGATCGCGCTCATCTGGGGATAAAGGTAACCAGTCTTCTACGTGATGGGATAGTTTTAAACTTTCAATTAATTCCTCCTTCCAATCTCTGGCTGTAGGAAAGTTTTTTGGAACTTCATTGATACTTGTGTTTGTCATTTCCCACACTAATACTAAGATTGTTTCGATTATCCCAAATTTTGAACATTCTATTCCGAACGTGCGTGTTTAAGTTAATAAGCAAGTGAATAAATGGGGATAGTTTTCTTTTTTTCTATTTTTTTAAATTGAAAGATTGATTAAAGTTTAACTTTACTGTCTGGAGAATTATTGCTTAACAAATCTGAATCTTTCAGCTAGCCTGCTGTCATTATCGTGTCTTTAATATAAAATTTATTTGAAGAAGACAGGAGGCAGAGGGCAGAAGGCAGCTATGTAAGTTTCACTAAGCCCATAAATCCATAGTTCGACGTTAGCTAGCACGCTCATCAATAACGCTGATATTATTTTTGTGTAGTACTATTTCTGGTTGTTAGTTATTGCTTTACAGCAATGCATACGGCTGCATTATTCAATAATGCAGCCAATTTTGGAGTGAGAACAGCAGAATCTCGAGTCACCAAGCATTGCTAACAGTCTATAACCAAAGTACTTGCGATCGCTCTTCCAAGACTCGTTTGTAAACATCCTCTGTTTGTTTTGCTAATTTAGCCCAACAGAAACGACGTTCTAAGTCTTCATAAGCGTTATCAATCAGCCATTGGCGGTAGCCCGGATTTTTTAACACTTCTAAAATTCCCCAAGCCAAGGAATCTGGATCGTTAGTATAAGTTACAATCCCTGTTTTGCTATGTTGTACCACTTCTGGCAACCCGCCTGTATCGGAAACGACAACTGGAACGCGAGAGGCAAAACTTTCTAGAGCAACAATTCCAAAGGGTTCGTAGAGACTGGGAAAAACAGCACAATCAGCAACTGCTTGAAACTTATCTAAGTAGTCATCGGAAATAAAGCCGGTGAAATAGCATTTATGCCAAATCCCTGTATCCCAAGCTTGCTTTTTCAGATTGTCTGTGTTACCACCACCAATAATCACAAACTTAACATATCCTCCCATTTCCCAAAGTACTTTAGGCGCAGCATTGAGAAGCACGGAGACACCTTTTTCGTAGGTCATGCGACCTACGTAGTAAACAATTTTTTCGCTGTCTTCAGCAAATTGACGGCGAAAATCTAGAGCGGGAAAATCTTGGTGGAGCTTTTTCTTTTCCGGTCGAATCCCATTATAAATAACGTCAATTTTATTCCAAGGACAGTGTAGCGCCCGTTCTACCTCTCGCCGCATATAGTCGGTACAAACAATGACTCGCCAAGCGTCGTAGGCTAACAGTTCTTCTTTGTTACTTATATAACTTTGGGTAGCCGTGTAAATACCGTTATATCGACCGTATTCGGTAGCGTGGATCGTAGCGATTAGGGGTATTTTAAAGTTGTGTTTGAGAGCGATCGCTGCATCTCCAACAAGCCAATCATGAGCATGGATGAGATCGAAGGGTCCCTCCTCAAGCAAGAGTTTTCCACCGTGATGACCCATGCTCTGATTTAAATTAACAACCCAATGAAAAAAGTCATAACTGGGTGCAATCGGTATGCGATGTACTCGAACTCCTTCCACCACCTCATACAACGGAGCATTGCCAAATTCCGGTGTAATTAAGTGGATTTCATGTCCTAACATTACTAGTTCCGGGTATAACTCTGATACATGACGAGAAATTCCCCCAACTATACGAGGCGGAAACTCCCAACTCAGCACTAGTATTTTCATCTCCTACACCCTACCTATTACAAATTTCTAACTTTTTACATTGACCCCAAAATACAAACTTGGCTACTGCTGCGATATACAATAATTTTTCTGTTGTTGTAGCATATTCCAGGAAAAAGTAGTGGAAGTTACATGAAAATATTAGGTAGATTGCTGCAAGATCGGTTGAAGTTGTTGGCGGAAAGATGACCAAGCTGCTGTTGCTTGTGCGTCTGACGCAGTCGCTTTCTTAAGTAAAATAACTCCATCCCTAAAACCGATAATGCCATATTCCCCATCGCCACTTATTTGGTCAATCAGCGTCACAAGTTCTCGCAGTAAACCGCGCTCGCCCTTAAATGCTGGTTGATACTGTTGCAACTGCCAAAGGTCTGCAATGGCATAATCTACTTTTATCACCTCCCGTGCATCGTTACGCACTTGCAAAGCAGGCAAACGCAGAATTTCGCGACGACTTGAAAGATGAGGAACTAGGAAAGTCGTTGCAGATACACTAGCATTAGATGGAATTGCTGATAACAGAGGACGGAACTCAGAAACATGATGCCATTGTTGGGGCAAAGATACATACACCCAAGGTTTGATCGAGTCAGGAATCACAAAATAAAAAGTTTTATTGGGATTGGATGTCACGCTTAACACTAGGGAAAGACAGATACAACCCACCCAAAAACGGCGAAATGATGGTTTAAACGATTGACGGTGCTGTGACCACCAGAGAATTGACCCGTAAAATAATCCTGGAACGACAGTTAAAGCATAACGGATCGTAATTGCCAATACGGATTCTCCTTTACCCAAAAAAAGTTTGAGCAAGGGGAAACCTGCTATAGTCCAGGAAGCGGGAGCAACAGCTGGCACAAATGCCAAAGGCAACCATTGACCGAGTAAATATTTAATAGTTTTATCTACTGGAGTTACAAATTCTACAATTAACCGCCAGGGATTGCGAATCATTCCCCAAATAATATCCAAGGTAGACGCTTTATCCCCATCTGCATATTGCCCGAACCTTTCCAGCATAAAACGCCGGGAAATATCCTCAGAAAACAGAGGCATAATTGCATTGGTAAGAACCAGCATATAACCAAAACTTAGGGTACAGACAGCAAGCCCAGCACGGGGAAAGCGCTTGCTAAGAATCATGTAAACCCCGACACCAAATAAACCGACGCCTGAGTCCTCCCGTACTGCTAAAATGAAAATAGCAAGTACCCAAAAAAGCTTCCACCAGCGCTTTTCCATGGCTAAAAACAGCCCAAAGAAAAACAATGGAATCTGGCTTATGTCGTGAAAGTTGCTTAAGGTAGGACCAATCACGGCATTAGCAGCGTAATAGCTAGCAGTAATCATCACCGCTATGGGTGGTTCGATGTATTGTCGTGCTAAGACGTATAAGACTAAACCCGCAGCAGTTATGAGCGTTACCTGCAACACCGTCAAAGTAGCGGGCGAAGGAAACAGAGCGTAGATTGGTAGCCAAAGTAATAACGCTGGGGTAAAGTGTTGACCCAATCTGTGGTAGTAGACTGACGCAACTTCTCCAGAGTGAACGACGTTTGTTGAAAGACTCGAAGAAAGAGAACTTTGAAAGAAGCGACCGTGAAGGTTATTCCAAAAAACTTGGTTAAAGATACCTTGGTCGAAGGAAGCATAAAAACTGTAGTAACGATGCAGGGTAAATAATAAACAGAGAACAAAGAAGATAGATCCTAATAGGAAGACTAATGAAAGCTCGCTCTTTGTCTCTAAGTCTAAATTTGGGGTTAGTTGCAGCTTTTTTTTCAATTTCGACAACATTACTGACAGCGATCGGTGACCAGTGACCAGTGACCGATGACCAGTTAATCCCTATACTTAGAAGTAGAGGTTACCGATCGTCAGTCACTTTTAAACTCTAGCAGGAGATAGTTTAAATTTTATGACACAACGCCTGGAAGTTGAGAGTCTGTCAATTAAGTGTCTCAACTTATCCGTATCAATGCACAATGAATGGAGTTTGTCGTTATTCCTGTCCTAATTACAAATGCAGACCTTACTTGCTGACGCCCAAAATCTACTGAGCGATCTTATCACCCGCTACTCATCAAGCGTAGATTATCTCATGATTCGTCTTGAAGAAGCGGAAGGAACTGATATCTTGTTGCGTGGCGACAAGGTAGAAACTTTAAGCGAAGGCATTACTATTGGCGGGCAAATTCGCGCTTGCTATAAAGGGGGATGGGGATTTAGTAGCTTTAACCAGCTTTCAACCATTCGCGATCGCATAGAAGAAGCCATTACTGCGGCTAGAATCGTTGGCGATGAGGAAACTATACTAGCGCCTATTGACATAGTTCAAGATATATGCAATTTACCCCTAACGGGAACCAATCCCCGGCAAATTCCGCTCAAAGAGAAAAAAGAATTGTGCGATCGCTACACGGACTTGCTCAGAAGTGTTGACCGACGCATTACCACCACTTCAGTGCGTTATGCTGACAGCACTCAAAGAGTCATTATTGCGACTAGTGAAAAAACCTACATCGAGCAATCCTGGATAGATATGGAAATCCGTTTTGCTGCAACTGCTAGAAATGGCGAGACGGTACAAACGGGAAGGGAAACCTCAGGTTCGCGTAAAGCTTTTGAAGATTTAATGAATTTAGATGAACAAGTAAAACTTGCAGCACAAAGAGCAGTTGCAGCTTTATCTTTGCCATCAGTTAAAGGGAATACTTACACTGTAGTCATTGACCCCATTCTCACGGGGTTATTTGTCCATGAAGCTTTTGGACATCTTTCTGAAGCAGACATGGCTTACGAAAATCCAGATTTGCTAGAAGTGATGACTATTGGGCGGCGGTTTGGTCCAAAAGAGTTACACATTTTTGATGGTGCTGCGCCAAATGGACATCGCGGTAGCTATTTTTATGATGATGAAGGCACACCAGCAACAACAACACCCCTGATTCAAGAAGGCATGTTAGTGGGGCGCTTGCATTCCCGCGAAACAGCAGGCAAATTGGATGAAAAGCCTACGGGTAATGCACGGTGTCTGAACTATCACTTTCCTCCTATTGTCAGGATGACCAACACCTGGATTGAACGGGGTAAGACGCCCGTAAGGGATTTATTTAATGATATTAAAGAAGGAGTTTATGCCCGTAACTGGTTGGGCGGTATGACGAATGGGGAGATGTTTACCTTTAGTGCGGGGGAGGCGTGGATGATTAGAAACGGTAGAATTGCTGAACCTGTGAAAGATGTAACGCTTTCAGGGAACGTTTTCCAAACCCTGGCAGATATTGAAGCGATCGGCGATGATTTTTACTGGGATGAATCTGGTGGTTGTGGCAAAGGCGGACAAAACGGTTTGGCTGTGGGTTGCGGTGGTCCGAGTTTGCGGATTCGTGATGTGGTAGTTGGTGGTGAAGTTG
Source organism: Tolypothrix bouteillei VB521301 (assembly GCF_000760695.4). GTDB lineage: Bacteria > Cyanobacteriota > Cyanobacteriia > Cyanobacteriales > Nostocaceae > Scytonema > Scytonema bouteillei_A. The sequence continues at coordinate 5,577,245 of NZ_JHEG04000001.1, forward strand.
CGTGATTTTAAGATGGGCTAAAGAGGAAAATGCAAGCAGGAGAAAACAATGGTCAGCAGCTTTAAAGAACTGATTGACGAACCAGAACTGGATTTTGCAGACGATCCAGAGGAGCGATTGATAAAAAGTGGTTTAAGTTGGCAAGCATATGAAGCAATATTAGCCAGACTGGAGGATAACTCCCATTACCGTGTCACCTACTTAGATGGAATCTTAGAAATTTTATCGCCCTCAATCAGACATGAAAATATAAAAACAAATTTGGGTATGCTGCTAGAGCGTTTCTTCTACAGCAAACGCATTCGTTTTGTACCTATGTGCAGTTCCACATTCAAAAACAAGGCAAGAAAAGCTGGGGTAGAACCAGATGAATGTTATTGCATAGGAGAAGCAAAAAAAGTACCAGATTTAGCCATTGAAGTCGTTGTAATGAGTGGCAACATAAGAAAATTAGAGGTTTACCGACGCTTGGAGTTTCAGAAGTCTGGTTCTGGGAAAAATATCAATTTAAGCTGTACTACTTACGGGAAAATCCAGAAGCTCCTCTAGCCAATGTTTACCCTGACACCTATGGGTACGAGCAAATAAACTCAAGCAAGTTGTTGCCACAGTTAGATATTTCTTTACTGGAACAATGTCTCTCAATTTCCGATTCCATTCAAGCAATTGATGAATTTGAGCGAGGCATTAATCAGGAGAGCAAAAAGTAGCATGCTACATTTAAGCTAACGCCTTGCAAAACGGGAAACTCACTCATGACACCTTCTGTGAAGCACGATGCAACTATAGGTAAAATACCACCTTTAGAAAGTGGCGATCGCCTGACGCGCCCAGAGTTTGAGCGCCGTTACATAGCAATGCCGCATATAAAGAAAGCAGAATTAATAGAAGGAGTGGTTTACGTGGCGTCTCCCCTAAGATTTAAAAGTCACGGACAACCTCACGGGCAATTGATTACCTGGTTAGGAGTTTATCAAGCATCTACTCCTAATGTGTACTTAGCTGATAATGCCACAGTACGTTTAGATTTGGACAACGAACTACAGCCGGATGTTGTGCTTTTAATTGATGACAAATTAGGGGGACAAGCACGCATTAGTGAAGATGATTATCTTGAAGGCGCACCAGAGTTAGTTGCAGAAGTTGCAGCCAGTAGCTCATCAATTGATATGCATGATAAAAAGTCGGTATACCGTCGTAATGGCGTACAGGAATATATTGTCTGGCAAGTTTTGGACAATCGACTCAATTGGTTTAGCTTGCAAAACGGGGAATATGTTCCTTTAGAAGTAGATGCAAATGGAATTATCAAAAGTCGAGTTTTTCCCGGTTTGTGGTTGGCTGTTTCAGATCTTCTAGCAGGAAATATGGTTCAAGTGCTAGCAGTACTACAGCAAGGAGTGAATTCTTCAGAACACGCCACTTTCATTCAAAAGTTTGTCAATTAAAGTCTTGGTGAATAGAATTTGGCTATACAGGCAAAACCCACCTACGTGGGTTTTAAAATTTGATTTTTCATATAGTCCGCTTGCGCGGACTTTGTTTGTATAGTCGCGCATCATATTCGCAGGCTTTATCCACCTGTTCTATGAGCATTTCTAAGGTAGAAGAGTTATCTAAAACCACATTTGCCTTGGCGACTTTCTCTGAAATTGGCATTTGGCTCTGAATCCTAGCTTTTGCTTGTTCTAAGGTTAAATTATTTCGTTGCATCAATCTTTCTAATTGCTGTTCTTCAGAACAACTAACAACCCAAATTTCTGTTACTAAATCTGTCATTCTTGCTTCAAAGAGTAAAGGCACAACTAAGACTAGTGTTTGTGCAGGAGATGCAGCTATTTCTTGCAAGAAGCGATCGCGCACGTAAGGATGGATCGAACTCTCTACCCAGTTGCGTTCCTCTCGATTGTTAAAAATTATCTCACCCAGTTGCTGGCGGTTGAGGCTACCATCTGCCAGTAAAATGTCTTCTCCATAACGCTCAGCGATCGCCTGAAGAATTGGCGACCCTATAGATACCGCATCTCTAGCATAAATATCGGCATCTAAAACAGGTATCTTGTAAACACTCGCCAAATAATTAGCAACAGTCGTTTTGCCTGTCGCTATCCCACCAGTTAATCCAATAATACGTTTAATCATCTATGTGAACTACCCACACTGAACCGGAGTACCGGGTACAGTGTTGGCTTCCAACTTCACGGAGGAATGCCGCATCTTAGGCTTACGCCCTCGAATTGGTCTGACTTCCTCTCCATTGGCGTTAGCCTCCCCCGTCCCAGAGGAGGACAGCATTCTGATACCTTCGGCTCTAATGTTCGTCGCGGCATTACCATCTCTGTGATGATGAGTACCACAACTAGGACAAACCCAAGTTCTGATATCTAACGGTAACTCGTTGATTTGGTAATGACAATGAGAGCAAAGCTTGGAACTAGGGAACCATCTGTTGATTTCTACCAAAACCTTGCCTTCTTTTTCCAGCTTGTAGGCTAAGAAATTGGTAAAAGTCCCCCATCCCGTATCAGATATTGCTTTTGCCAGTTTGTGGTTGCGAACCATGCCCTTGACGTTCAGGTTTTCAACGACTACAACTTGATTGTTGTTTACAATCAATCGAGATAATTTGTGTAAGTAGTCTTGGCGGACATTGCTAATTTGTTCGTATACCTTAGCTACAATTTTTGTGGCTTTTCTACGACGATTACTACCTTTGACCTTGCGAGCAGCAATGCGTTGTTTCTTGGCTAATTTCTGTTCATATTTAGCGAGATGTTTTGGATTTGGATATTTGGAAATCTTTTCGCCATCGTAGGTAACGGCAAAATCCACAATACCTAAATCAATCCCAATCACCTGACCATTTGTCTTTGATGTGGGATAATCACCCGAGTACTCCATCAGCACAGAAGCGTAGTACTTGCCGGATGGGCATTTACTGACAGTGACAGTTTTGATAGTGCCATCAACAGGTCGATGTATCTTTGCTTTGACAACACCTAATTTCCCAGGAAACTTCAAACAGTCATTGATTTGTTCTACCTTCTGTGGATACTGAATAGATTGACGGTGGTGAATTGATTTGAATCGTGGATATTTCCCTCTCCCCTCAAAAAAGTTTTGATATGCACGACTCAGATTCAAACTCACAGATTGCAAAACCTGTGAGTAACATTCTCCTAACCATTGAGTCTGTTGATCTTTTTTGAGGGCAGGCAATAGAGAATTGAGTCCTGATTGCGACAAGCCTTTGCCAGTTGCCTGATAAGTTTCAATACATTTATTCAACCCATAATTCCACCACCATCTCGCACAACCAAAGTGTTGTGCAAGTACTTGAACTTGTTTATCGGTAGGGTACAGTCTGACTTTTACAGCTTGTCGTCTCATCTAAACATCTCCCAAACATCGACCTGTTACTATTATATACTATTTTCAGTAAAAACTATCAAGAAAATAATTGGCGACTCCTCATACACCTTTGTCCTTCAAGCCTGCGGCTTACATGAGCCAGAAATATGCAATCGTCGTCGCCCGCCTTATATCCCGCCACTGATTTGGAGTCCCAAATGAGCGTGGGGGACTTACGGCGTATAAGTTAAATCCGCAGAGCTATACGCCAGTTGTCAGGGCGCGGGAAACCTTCCTGTAGCACTGGTCTCACCGCCTACGTGGGTTTTAATATCTTGATTTTTCGTAAGTCCGCGCAGGCGGACTTAGTTTGTGTAGTAGCGAATTATATTCGCCCAAAACTTTTCTCAGGTTATTTCTACCGTTTGTTTAAGAATTTATTGACCATTTTATGAGTGCTTGTGTTAAGCCTTCCAAAGTATATTCCTCTGCTTCAACATCTACTCTTCCAAATAAAGAACGACAAGTTTTGGAGGTTTGGGGACCAATGGAAGCAATACAGACTTTCTCTATGGATTTTGCGATTGACTGATGGCTTGACACTTCGGGTAAAGCAAATGATAAATCTTCTTGAGAATTCTTAGAGAATACTTTTTGTATCAGTTGATAAAAAAATTGTACTGTTTTAGAACTGGTAAAGGTAATCACATCCACAGTTCCATTCTGAAGTGCTATCTCTGCTGGGGGCGGGACATTCTCCGGACAGCGAGATTGATAAGCCGCTACTTCTACAACAAGTGCTCCTTTTGCAGTTAATTCCTGCACCAAAATTTCCCGTCCACCGGTTTCTACTCTGGGAAATAAAACTTTTTTACCCGCAAGTTCTTCAGGAAAGTTTTCTATTAAGGAATCTGCCACAAAGTTGGGAGGGATAAAATCAGCTTGGAGACAGCGTTGTTTGAGGCTTTGGGCTGTCTTTTCTCCAACAACGGCAATTTTAAGGTCAGATAAAGTCCGAGCATCTTTATTTTGGGCAAACAACCGTTCAAAAAAATAGTCCACCCCATTGGTAGAAGTGAGAATCAACCAATCAAAGCTAGATATCTGTGAAATAGCATTATCCAAACCTTCCCAACTTGAGGGCGGAACAATTTCTATCGTTGGCATTTCAATAACGGTTGCACCCTGTGAGGTCAGGGCTTGTGTAAATTGGCTGGATTGTCCGGCGGCGCGTGTTACAAGAACGGTTTTACCTGTCAGGGGAAGAGAGGGGGAGAGGGGGAGAGGAGGAGATGGGGGGAGGTTTGCGTCCATAGTTTCAAGATGCGGGGCGTTGGAGAATAAAAATTCCTCTATATATATGTTCTTTGGTTCCAAGTACGGGCGCAGCTCTACAACTTGACCAATAACGATCGCAGCTGGTGAAAGCGAGACACCAGAGGTTTGCTCGAGTATATTTTCTAACGTACCTGTCCAAATTTGTTGTTGAGGAGTAGCTGCCCATTGGATAATGGCAATCGGTGTTGTACGCGATCGCCCTTGCCGCACAAGTCGGTGTATAATTTCACCTAATTGCTGAGCGCCCATTAAAATGACAAGCGTTTCCAAGCGCGATAAAGCTTCCCAGTCTAAAGCATCTGGTTCATGAGCTGTTAAGACAGCAAAACATCGGCTCATCACTGGATCTGTTAGGGGAATTCCAGCCAATAAAGGGGCTGCAAGGGCTGAGGAAATTCCCGGTATAACTTCAAAAGCGCAATCAGCAGCTTTTAATGCTTCAATTTCAGAAGTACTGCGACCAAAAATAAACGGATCTCCTGACTTGAGGCGTACAACTTGTCGTCCCAGTTGGCAATACTTCACGAGTAGGTTGTTAATTTCGGTTTGAGGTGTACTGGGTTGACCGCCTCGTTTTCCTACATTAACTTGCAAACAATCTTGTGGTAGGTGCTGCAATAACTCTGTATCTACCAGAGCATCGTAAATCAGTACTTCAGCGATCGATAAAAGTTTGCAGGCTTTGAGTGTTAGATAGGCAATATCTCCAGGTCCAGCACCCACAAGATAGACTTTGCCTTTTGGTTTATTCATGAGTCTTACAATTTTTATATTTTAAACCTTCTTTAGTTTTTCCAGAATGCGATTAACTTCTGCTAATTTTTGCGATTGACGCTGTGCTTGGAGTAAATCTCTGGCTTGTTCCAGCGTAGCAATGGCTGACTCTTTTCTTTCTAGCCGCATCAAAGCGTTGGATAGCCGCAAATAAGCATCGACTTTTTTTGGTGCGCGGTTAATGACATCTTGAAATTGTTGGGTTGCTTCTTCGACTCTTCCTTGCTGCATTAAAGTATCACCTAACAGTAGATGAACCACATCATTTGTTGAATTGATAGCAATAACTTGGCGAAAAGCTGCTTCTGCATTTTTGTAATTTTCTTGCTGGTAAAGCGTGACTCCTTTCTGGAAAAGATTGGCAGTAATTAAGGTTTTCCAAGAAAAATAGCCAAGCAATGCAAGACTCGAAATAACGGCAAATACAGCAAAGACAGAACTAGGTTGAATATTGTCAAACATTATCTTAATTCCTCAATGTAAAACATAATAAGTAGATGGTCACAAATGTCATTTGTCATTGATAAGGGTTTTAGTATTGAGATTTTTGACAAAAGTTCTATTTTATTCCAATCCCAAACTGAGAATTCCTAAAATTTTACTAACTTGGTTCAAAAAATATTCGTTTAAATCAATTTCTATTGTTGTTTCTCTTAACTGCATAAACTTCCAACTACTTCCGGTAGTGACAGCACCGATTATTTGAGAAACCTGCTTGCCTTTTTGCTGATTGAAAATCTGAGATGCAATCATTTCTGCCATACACTGTCCTAAACCTGATTCAATATTCTCATTTTTTGCCTCTACTACTGCAATAACTGGTGATGTAATAACTAATTGTTCTGGAGAACGACTGATAAGAAAATCACAAAAACCATTTAAACCTTTTTCTACGTCAACGATAAAATCTTTACCAGAAAATAAACTAACTTTTTGAGGGTACAATCGCTTTAATTCTAATAAAATCGGTGTAATAATCATTTCCGAACGGGATTTTTCTGAATTAATTGCTAAGGCTATTGGTGTATTAAAGCGAAGAGTTTCAGCTAAGTAATTGCTGTAAGTAATTTCTGGAACATCTTCAAATTTACCAACTTTTTCTATTAAATTAATATGAAATTTTTCTCGAATTGATTCAATATCAAACTGGCTGTAAGGCATGGTCTTACCCTTCCATTCTAAAAATCATACCAATTCAAAAAATGTTTGCAACAGATCCGATGGTGAAATTTTTGCATTGGGACTGCCTCTTGTACTTAGCTAGAAATGCGAGGCTGTGCCTCACAGATTGCATTCCCAGGCTATGCCTGGGAACGAGAGAACGGTGAATATTCCCCAATCTATATTTGGTCACTGGTTGCTGTTATACGTTCACGCTAAAAGACAAGCAATGGGGAAAATTAAATATTCCACGAAAAACAGCTTCCAAATAAACTGATAAAATCGAGCAATGTCGCTTTTTTCCTGCAAGTTAACTTTTTGACTCTGCCACCACATCCAAATTAAGGCAACTAATTGTGTCAAAATTAGGAAAATTGAGTTGACTTCTGCTAGCTTAAATAAGCTTACCAAAATCATTCCCATGTAACATAGAGTCAAGACCCAAATTGCAAGATAAAAAACGGCTTGTTTGCCAAGTTTAATCGTGAAAGTTTTGATGTTGTACAGAAGATCTCCTTCGATATCGGGAATATCTTTAAAGATTGCGATCGCAAAAGCAAAAACCAAAATAAACAATGTCAAAACCCACACCTTAGAAGGAATCAACTGATTTTTTTGCAAAACCCAACTAAAGTGTAAAAACAACCCTAAGTTAACTATTGCCCCACGCACTGAAAAAATGCAAACCGCCGCCCAAAAAGGAAATCGCTTTAAGCGGATAGGTGGTACAGAGTAAGCCGTACCAATGGCTAAACTAACAGCGACAACTCCAAATAAAAAAGGTCCTTGGATAACTGATAACAACAGTGCCAAAATACCAGTTATGCCAACAATCCACTTACCTGTTTGCATGGAAAATTCTCCAGCGGCAATAGGCAAATGGGGCTTATTAATTTTATCAATTGCCACGTCTTCGAGTTGATTCAATCCCACAATATAAACATTGCCACACAGACAAGCAATCCATGCTCCTAAGAGTGGAAGGGGGGAAGTGGGGGAATCGGAGAGTGGGGAAATTGCAATGAGATACAAACCTAAAACACTTAAACTTGTACCAATAATCGTGTGAGGACGTGAAAACTTCCAAAAACTGTAAAGCCAGCTGTCCTTAAACCGTCGTTGCGAAATCTGATTCATCAAAACCTCCTCTCTCTGTGTCTTACGCAAGCGTGGGAGTACAAGTTCGTTATTTCGTTCCACACAACAAACCAAATCGAACTAATCCACGTTCGTAACCCCGACGCATTAAACCTAAAGACAGCGCAGCTTGGATTGTTGTCCAACCCGAAAGTAGCAAACCCCAAATCGCTTGTGGAGAAAACGCTGAATCAATCACCGTGTCCCAAAATGGTGCAACAGCCTTTGACCAATCTGCAGTACGAATATTTTGCAAACCGAGTTTGCAGGCAATATTCTCATACTCTGGTAAAGAAATAACGTAAGGCAAGCAGTAAACTCGATAAATTTCCGCCAAATGCTTTTCCTCATCTACTGTGAGTGGTGAACTGGCAATAGATCGATGGCACCAAGTCACCATAATGAATATTCCACCAGGTTTTAGCACCCTCTTGCACTCCTGCATAAACTTAGTTTTATCAGGCATATGCTCGCCACTTTCTAGCGCCCAAACCAAATCAAAGGAATTGCCCTCAAAAGGCATTGCTTGAGCATCTGCAACCTGAAAATGAGCTTGAGAACCCAAATTTAACTCTTGGGCGCGTTGTGTTGCTCTTGCTGCTTGCACCGGGCTTAAAGTGATTCCTGTAGCCTTAGCGTGAAACTTCTCTGCTAGATATAGCGAACTTCCACCAATTCCACATCCTACGTCTAGTATATTTTCAGCTTTTTGAACTCCAGCCCAGTTCAGTAGTTCTTCAATTAAGTCGATTTGTGCTTGACGGCGATCTTTTTTCACCTTGCCATCTGCACCATAGTAGCCGTGGTGCATATGTTCTCCCCAGATTTGTTCCCACAACCCGGAAGAAGCATCGTAAAACTGCTGAATTTGCTGGTAAAGTGTTGCACTCATGAAGAAAAGCAGTGATAAGACAAAAATTTAGACACATTCGTAGGCTACCATGTGTGTTTTTATTTAAATTAGGTTAATGTGTTTTTACATCTAGGTAAGAGTGATTCAACTCTACTACCTAGGGTGTTGCGAATTTTACATCTATATGACTGTTTCTCAAAAAATTTGTTTGGGATTTCTAGCAGTCATCAGCGTAGGAACTATCCTACTGATGATGCCTTTTTCGACCAGTAGCGGTCATTGGAATGACCCGATTGTAGCCTTATTTACTTCTACTTCAGCAGTTTGCGTTACAGGTTTGGGGGTTGTTGATACGGGTACTTACTTTTCCTTTTGGGGTCAATTTTTTATGGCTCTTTTGGTCCAAATTGGGGGTTTGGGCTACATGACCACCACAACCTTTCTCATTTTGTTGATCGGTCGGAGATTTGAATTGCGACAAAAAATCGCTATCCAACAAGCCTTAGATCGACCGGGAATGCAAGGAAGCGTCCAAATAATTCGTTCCATCATTGCCACTACCTTAATTTTTGAAATCACTGGAATATTTTTACTGCTACCTGCTTTTGTTCCAGATTATGGCTGGAGTAAAGGGCTTTGGCTATCGATTTTCCACAGTATTAATTCTTGGAACAATGCAGGTTTTAGTTTGTTTCCAGATAACTTAATCAAATATCAATCATCGGTTTTAGTCGTTTTTGTTGTCAGCGGGTTAATTATTTTTGGGGGCATCGGCTATCAAGTCATTTTAGAAGCTTTTGTTTGGCTGCGCGATACTTGGCAAAAACGACAACTAAAACTCCTGTTTTCTTTAGATTTTAAGGTAGCAGTGAGTACAACTCTGGTTCTTTTAATTTTGGGAGCTATTGCATTTTTCTTTGTGGAACTTAGAAATCCCGCAACATTTAGTAACCTCAGTTTTCCGGATAAATTATTAGTTGCTTGGTTTCAATCAGTGACACCCAGAACTGCTGGATTTAATACTATTGACATAGGCAAAATGACAACAGCAGGGTTATTTATTACTATTGCACTGATGTTTATTGGTGCCAGTCCGGGTGGAACGGGAGGTGGTATCAAAACAACGACGTTGAGAGTTCTTACAAGTTGTACCAAGGCAATTCTTCAAGGCAAAGAAGAAGTTTTGCTCTACGATCGAAAAGTCGCAATCTCTTTAGTATTAAAGGCTGTTGGTGTTTTAATTGGCTCAATTGGTACTGTCATTCTCGCTACGATATTGATTGCACTAACAGATCCAAAAATATCATTTATTCAAATTCTTTTTGAAGTCGTATCGGCTTTTGCAACTGTAGGTCTCTCTACAGGAATTACAGGAAGTGTTTCTGTAGGAGCAAAACTGATACTCATAGTTACAATGTATATAGGAAGGGTTGGCGTTTTGCTGCTTATGTCGGCAATCCTTGGAGATCCGCGTCCTACTAACGTTCATTATCCTGAAGAAAATTTGCTTGTGGGCTAGTTATATCATAAGGGAGATGATTCACAGTCAATACTCAATGCCTGATAAATAATTTACCAGAGTGATAAGATATAGTTGATTGGGCAGAAAATGAAAACCTTTAAAATTCGGTTATGCCGAATTTTTCTGGGAATATCCTAAGTGTGTAAATTATTCTCAGACTGTAAGTCTGGGGCTATATACAAAAGCCTCTTCCGCAAGCTAGAAGTAGTTCGCGCAGGCGGATTTTGTTTGTACAGTCGCGATTTAGAAGATCGCATAATATTTTTGCACTCGTTAAGATGCTGCCGTTTTTCTCATAAAAAAAGCATTGTTAATTAAGGATCAAAACTGTGAATTTGTCATCGTTGGGATTTTTTCGCAGTCTGCGTAAAGACAACCAGCAATTTGCTGTTATAGGGTTAGGTCGTTTTGGGCGTTCTGTCTGTTCAACTTTACATAAGTTTGGCTATGAAGTCTTAGCTACGGATATAGACGAAAAGCGGGTATCGCAAGCATTAACGGAGCAAATAACTGCTCATGCTTTGCAACTAGATTCAACAGAGTCAGCAGCACTCAAAGAAGCAGGAATTTTGGAATTTGATACGGTGATTGTGGCAATTGGAAATTACGTTCAGGAAAGTATAGTCACAACATTAAATGTCAAAGAGGGTGGTGTACCTCATGTTGTGGCAAAAGCTTCTAGTGAAGTTCACTGCAAACTATTACATAAAGTAGGAGCAGACCACGTTGTCTTTCCTGAATATGAAGCAGGTTGTGCTCTAGCAAGAACTCTGACTAAGCCTTCTATCTTGGATAGATTTGACCTCGACCCAGATAACAGTATCGTAGAAGTGATTGTACCTGATGAATTTCACGGCAAAACCATCGCGGAACTGCAACTTCGCAACCGCTATGGTTTGAATTTACTTGCTGTAAGTCAGGATGGAAAATTTCAAATTAACCCCGACCCCTACAAGCGTTTTGAACGCGGTTCGGCGATGGTGGTTATTGGCTGCAACAAAGATATCAATCGCTTGCCAATTTAGGGGGATAGGGGGACAAGGAAGACAAAGAAGAAATACTGGCAACACATTATCATCCCCATTACCCTATCTCCGGAGGAAAACCCTACCTTCCCCAATCCATGCATCCACCCATCCAAAATATTATTGGCCTAAATTGAATGTTGGTTCTTCAACCCGAATGGGTACACTGTCGTTATTGCTTTGTGGTTCAGTGGGAGTTTCTGTTGGGGTTGGTGTTTCTTGTTCGGGTACCGCTACAGTGCTAGTAGGCGTTTGAGTAGGCGCAGTATTTTGAGTTTGACCGACCTGAGTTTTTTTGTATGCTGCTAGTTGGACAATTTGCTGCATCAATTGCTCTACTTTACTTGCCTGCTCGATGTTACCTTGTTTGCGGTAGCGATCGCGAGCTGATTTCAACGCTCCATGGGCTTTCTTATAGTCGCCCTGATTGTACCAAGTCACTCCAAGGTTATAGTATGCTTCAGCATTGTTGGGAATTCGACGAATGGCTTGCTGATAAACAGCGATTGCTTCTAATGCTTGACCCTGGTTTGCCATCAAACCTGCCATGTTATTGTAAGCTTCAGCGTTTTCAGGATTGATTGCTAAAACTTTGCGATAGGCTGCGATCGCTTCAGTTGTTTGTCCTTTTTGTTCTAAAGCTTTTGCTAAGTTAGAGTAAGCGTTAATATTGGTGCTATCTAAATTAACGGCTTGTTGGTATAGAGCGATCGCTTCATCCACTTGTCCGAGTTCATACACTGCTAACCCCTGATTGTAGTAAGCAGACGCCATGGTTGGGTCGATCACTATAGCTTGACGATAAGCAGTTATAGCCGCCTCTTTCTGTCCTTGTTTGTGTAGCGCTAATCCAATGTTGTAGTAAGCTTCGCCAAGATTGGGGTTAATTCTAATTGCTTCACTAAACTCTTGCACTGCTGCATCCAAGCGATTTTGCTGCAACATGATACTACCTAAGTAATTGTAAGCAGCAGCTATATTTGGATCTCGCTGTAACGCTTGACGCAAAGCAGTCTCCGCCGCCTGAAAGTCTTTGTAGTTGTAGCGCATAACTCCTTGCTGGAACAAGCTTGCTGCTTCAAGATTCTGAGAAGGAACAAAAGTTTCAGCAAGTAGCTTGGTTTGAGAAGTAACCATCAATGATGGTGTGACTGCCAAAAAAGCAGAGAGAGTTAAGAGAAGCCCGAAAGTTTGCTTCCGGCGATTTTGATGAAGACCTACTCTTAAGAAACCGAAAAACCACTGACAAACTTGATATTTTTGAGACATGACTGGCAGACCTGCATTTATGCTATAGGCTTATAAGTCAGGTTACCCAGAACAAAATTTAAAATTAACTTGTTAGTTGTTAGTGGTTAGTAGTTTTACCAGTAACAACTAACAACCAACAACTAACCACTCACCATCTGTGGCAAAATCAACATGGCATCCCCGAAAGAATAAAAGCGGTAACCAGAAGCGATCGCCTCTTGATAAACACTTAACAATTTTTGCCGACCAATTAAAGCACTCACTAACATTAACAAACTAGAACGCGGTAAATGAAAGTTAGTAATCAAACCTTCAACAACGCGCCATTGATAGCCGGGATAGATAAACATATCCGTCTTACCACAAAATGGTTTGAGTTCTCCTTGAGAAGCTGCGCCTTCAAGTGCGCGTACTACTGTTGTACCCACAGCAATAATCCGACCACCAGAGGCTTGAGTCATGCGGATTTTTTCTACTGTTGCGGAAGGGACTTCAATCCATTCTTCATGCATTTTGTGGGTTTTTATATCTTCCACTTCTACAGGACGAAATGTCCCCACTCCTACATGCAGTGTCACAAATGCTTGCTCGATACCGCGCTGTTGCAAGCGATCTAATAATTCTGGAGTAAAATGTAAACCCGCTGTAGGAGCTGCAACAGCGCCCGGATGTTGTGCGTATACTGTTTGGTACTGCTCGCTCTTAGCTTCAGAAGCTGTAATGTAGGGTGGTAGAGGAACTTCACCAAATACGTCTAATAATTGCACTAGAGATGTTCCTTCTGGCAAATCAAATTGCAACAACCGCCCTCCAGTTGTTTCGTCTTTGTCTACAACTGTAGCTGCGATTTGGCGCGGAACTTGGGAGAAATCTTTGTTATTCCCAATTTCCCATCCCTTATCCCCGCTCTTTATTCTTGGTTCAAAAACTATCTTGGTTCCAGGTTTAAAACGCTTTCCCGGTTTAACTAGAGTTAACCAGCAATTATGCTGTCGTTCTTCTAGAAGTAAAACCTCTATTTCTGCACCCGTTTGTTTGTAACCGTATAATCGCGCAGGAATGACTCGCGTATTATTCATTATGAGTAAATCCCCGGATTGCAGTAACTCAGGTAAATCGCAGAAAATATGATGTTGGGGAGCCGCTTCCAATCCGGTCTTTGGATCGACCACTAGCAACCTAGAACGATCTCTCGGCACTACAGGATTTTGGGCAATTAATTCTTGCGGTAATTCATAGTCGTACCCCGCCAAACAAGTATCTAATTCCGTGTCTTCCTTGTTAGCGTTAAAGGCAGCGTCGTAGTTGTTTCTAGTTGATGGTTCCTGCATTTATAGTTCACATCTTTATCAAATTTTTAGCAGTCACAGGTTGCGGTTTACTGGATACTAGTAAACTCCACAAGCAAAATTGGGTAAACCTCCCCATGGAAAAACGGGGGCTTCTACCCTAGCAAGGATTGGGGTCGATCTACAAATAATAGATATGTAGGGTTAGCTTTGATCCCAAGCACCAAGATGGAATACTTGTATTACCTGGCCAATGCCAGTTTAACTCTGAGGGTTGTTCAATTCTTGCATGGCAGACCCCAGATACCCGTTTCATTCGTCACCGTAATTCATCAAATTGATGGTTGGGTGGTTAGGATCAAACTAAAGGGTCGCATTTCAGCTCAAGTTGATGGTGATTTTCAAGCTTTCTTAAATGAACTAGGCATTAGTTACGAGCCACCAATGCGAGTGCAAATGGCACTTTGGAGTTTGGAAGCAGGACAATGCCCTGTTGATGTGATGCGCCGCTATCAAGTAGCGATCGTTTCTCACGGAAATCCAGAGAAAGAGGAAATTGAGGCATTTCGACAGCAGTTTGTCCGAGGTTTGGGCTATTGCCCAGAAACATTGGCATGATTGCTGTTTTAGTTCGCAATCCTGCCAGATTATTTGATTGGTTGTTAGTCACTCGTAGCAGGTAATTGATGATTTTAAAGTTTTTGTTTGTTATCCTTTACCTGCTACCAACTGCTCGAAACATCAAAAGCTGCTGGAATGTATTCATATAGTGTTAATTTATACTTACTCTCTAGAGAGAGCCTTTGCTTTTCTTGAGCCTTTTTCACTGTAAGTGGCTCTTGTGGTGTCTGTTGATAACCAACAATAGCAACATCAAATCGGCAAGAGTAGTTTGCTTTTTCAGGATATTTAGCCAAAAACATAAGAGCAGTACGCCAAAGTTTTGCTTGTTTTCTTTGCGTTACAGCAATTCTTCCTCCTGCGTCCCAATTCAGTTGACTGCGTGTTTTCACTTCAACAAATGCCAAAAGAGGTGATGAGCGGGATGGGGGGAGAACTTTTTTCCTATTTTCTGCATCTAGTCCTTCTTCGTTAAATTGGGCAATAATATCAATTTCTCCCCTAGAGTAACGCCATCGGCGATGCAAGATCGTCCAGCCTTGAGATTCCAACCAATTAACAACTAGGTCTTCTCCTGCGATACCTATACGGGGATAATGAGATGGAGGATGGTTTGCCATTAGTAAAAAATTGACGATGACTAGGTTAAGAAATCGGATTTGGGCAAGGATAGTCTGTATACTGCTTTGGGCAGTCGTATTTATAACAACCCCTGTAACTTGTGCGGTATTTGCACCACAAGCAATAGCACTTGACTACAACAAAGAAAACTTGGTAAATCAAGATTTCTCTGGACGTGACCTCACAGATTCCAGCTTTTCTCATGCCAATCTCCGTTACAGTAATTTGAGTCACACCAACTTAAACGGTGTTAGTTTTTTTGCTGCTAATCTCGAATCGGCAAATTTAGAGAGTGCAGATCTCACAAATGCGACTTTAGACTCAGCCCGTTTGAGCAAAACAAATTTGACTAACGCAGTTTTAGAAGGAGCCTTTGCTGCCAATGCCAAATTTGATGGTGCTATTATCGACGGAGCAGATTTTACTGATGTACTGCTACGTAAAGATGAGCAAGAGAAATTGTGTAAGGTAGCGCAAGGCACTAATCCAACCACAGGACGCAACACTCGCGATACTTTATTCTGTCGGTAGTTCAAGCTAAATTCTGGCTTGGAGTTAGAATAGCTCACTCTCGTGCTTAGTTATAATTTCTTCTACTAAGGTAGCAAAAGAAACTAAGCTATGACGAGCGACGCAAAGAGGGGAGTTGAAACTCAATTTGCTGCTGAATGAATCGAACTACGTTGGCGCGATCGTACTTTTTCATAGCTGTTGCACGAGCAGCGCTCCCCAAGCGATCGCACAAATCATAATTCTGCAAAAGTTCCAAACAAGCTTCGGCAAACTCTTTGGGATTGTCTCGCATCAAAAATTCTTGTCCGTCTTTGAATTCCAATCCCTCAGAACCCACACGAGTCGCAACTATTGGTTTGCCATAAGCAGCCGCTTCAACCATTTTGACCCGTGTTCCTCCTCCTGATAAGATAGGGCAACAAACAACTCGTGCTTGCTGATAAAGTTCAGGCAAATTATCCACAAAGCCAGCAAATTCAACACCAGGTACACCTTTGTTGTAGCTGTGAATATTTTCTGGATAAGGTCCGGCAACAATCAATCGGGCATTGGGCATAGCTTTATGAATGTGAACCCATACTTTCTCAATTAAAAAGTTGGCTGCGTTGATATTGGGATAGTAGTTGTAACCTCCTAACATCATTAAGGTAGGTTCTAAAGTAATTATTTGTGGATTGGGAATTGCGATCGCATTTGGTATGCTGACGACACCGGGTACTCCCCAACGTCCTGTGAGGTAATTGCGATCGTGTTCCGAGCAAACAAAAGTGCGACGTGCTAGCTGAATTGCTTGCAACTCACCACGTAACCGCGCTGGTACTTGCAAATAATAGAGTTGTGTAACCAGTCGAGTTGGGGGCTGTCGAATTTGGCGTATAAAACTAATGTGTTCAATATCATCTAAGTCGAGAAAAATAGGTGGTAAATCTTGCTGCACCTGCATAAGCGCACTCATTGATGAAAGCCGATGCACAAAAATAGCATCTGGCTTTCGACTCAAGCATTGTTCAAGTGCTTGCATTTGTTGTGGCGTTACCAAGAAATCTGACTGTTGGAAAAAACTAAAAATACCACCCCACTGCTGCTTCCATTTAGGAAGAAAATTGTCGTCTTCCTTCGGGCATAAAAATAGATTAAGCGGTGTTTGCCAATGCTGGGAAAGCTCACTTTCTGTTTGCGCGATCGCTTCTGGAGAAAGGTCAGTTTCCGGCGGTACAAAAAACAACATATCAAGTTGACCGAGCAATTTAATAGCATCAATAAACATTGACATCCGTTTATAGATACCTAAAGTACTCTTGCTTAAATCTTCAGGAAAATGAATAGAGATAAAAAGAATTCGCATTGCTTACCTCTTGATTGGAATTGAATCTTCAGCGATCGACAACTGTGTTAATGACAAACATTTTCTCATCTTAGAAGAATAGGGTAGACGTTAAATAAATGTTTGAACTGCAGATCTCACACCAGAGCGTAGAAGTCAATTCCTAAGATTTGAGAAAATTTAAAATATTATCTGCAAACCAATAAAAACCTCTCTACTAGCAAAGAGGTTTTTAAAATAAAGTCGGTAGATATCAAGCCTTAAAGGTCAAAACCGGAGTTAACCTTGCTACAACACTTACCATATCCGCCTGTACTTGCACATCAATCAAGGGTTGTATGGGTTTATAAGCAGCTGGCGCTTCTTCAATGCGGCGTTCTTCCCGCAACGTAATACAGTCTACGCCCGTTAATCCCAAAGCTTCTTCACTGTGAGATGCTCCTTTACGGCTCAGGTCAAAGCGTGAAAGCACTCTTCCCGCACCGTGGGAAGCAGACGAGCAAAAAGCGGAATTGCCTTTCCCCACGGCTAGAAATGATGGCGCACCCATGGAGCCCGGTATAATTACGGGTTGTCCTTCGTAGGCGGGACAAGCACCCTTGCGAGTCACCCATCCCGCACCCTCTCTCAATGTGATGTTGTGCGGTAAATCGTACACTAGTGGCGCGTCTGCGTCACCATAGACTTCGCGCAAACGCAAACGCAGCAATTCTGCTAACAAAAGTCTGTTAACAAAACCATAATTAGCTGCTGTCGCCTCTGCTTGCAAATACTGAGTGACAAGTTGGGGCTGAGAATGGACGGATAAAGGAAAAATACGAGAGTCTGGATACTTCAACCCTTTTTGCCAAGCGTCTTTCGCTTTGTCTCGCCACATTCCACCAATATACTTCCCTACATTCCGAGAACCAGAGTGAATCATGAAGGCAATTTGTCCTTCTTTAATTCCCCACGCATGGGCTAATGCTCTATTTTCTACTCGTTCTACTCTTTGAATTTCAACAAAGTGGTTCCCAGATCCAATAGTTGCAAGCCCGCCATCGCGTACTAGCCCCTCTTCAGGGACTAATTCTTCAGGAGCAAGTTTCCAATCTCCCTCCATTGAACCGTTTAAGAAGATGCGATCGCCCTCTGCAAGCAGTTCATTAAGATCGGATTTGGCAAAACTCCCTGTAGGCTCCTTAAACATGGCATCAACCCAACCAAGAACACCATGCTGAAACAATGCTCGCATAGTACGAGCAGTCATGGTTACATCACGGGTTCCAAAAAAGTAGTCCCCTTTCATGCGTTCTACAAACTGGTTGCGCTTTGCCAGAAACTGGTCAATTGTCAGGTTGGCAACGTGCAAGCGCATTCCACAGTTTATATCTGAACCGACAGCACTAGGAATGACTTGACCGATTGTTTCAATAACTGAACCAATGGCAATCCCGGCGTCACCGGGATGAAAATCCGGTGTTGCACAAGCACGACAAACACATCCACCAGCAGGATGGCTCACGCTGGCTAAGTTTGCTAGTTGTTTGAGCGCCTTTGCTTCTACGGGAAAACCTTCTGGAAGCAATACTTCTGCTACAGGTGCATCAGGAGTATTGGATAAACGAATAGAGTACGTATTGTTGTTGTAACTGACATCAAGCCCTTGCTTGGCTAGAGCTTGCAAAAGTCGTTTTAAATTCTTTGGCTGCATGAAAACTCCAAATTCAGCAGTGAGAAGAGTGCGTTACGTCAAATTTCATAAATCATGAAAATAAGACTCAGAACTTATCACTCTGAACTCAATGGCTTTGTTTTTTGAAGAGGTTTAGGAGACTTAGGTTCAGCAGCCGCGTCTCAACAAAATAGTGGAAGTCGTTTTCCCAGAAATTGTGGGAAGACGACAGGAGAATTCCTACTTATGTCTGTGCTACATTAATAACACAAAAATTTTCGAGTAGCAAGCTCTTTGTATTTGTGATTCCTATTTTGCCACAAAATATGTATTTTGAGTATTTTCAACTATTGCCAAATAGAGTTTATTGTCATTCAAAAAAAGAAGTGGCAGAGCCACTTCTAAGTAATTCCCAGGTAGAACCTAATATTTAGTATAACTTTTATAAATATTCCAAATCGTATAATTACACACTTATTAATTTTCCAATTTCCTTTGCTTTTTATGTTTTTAATGTAGAGATGTAACGAGCAACCTCTTTAAACATAAAGTTTGTATCCCCCTAAATTATTCGTAAAAATTTTCAGTGATTTGGGTGGATAATACCTATTAAAGCCTTATTTGGTGGATATTACCCACCCTAGGTATATTTAAATCAAATAAGTTATGGCAATCTTCTCTGATTCATAGCAAGTAAAAGACGCATATTCCCGACTGCTTAAAGAAGTCGTTCGTTTTAGGCTAATACGGTTCAGTTAACAATATCTAATCCTTGAAGATCCCCCCAACCCTACAACCGAAAGGGGGGATCGAGCCTTATCTGAACCTTGTTACGTTTTAGGCGGGTTGAATTTCCCGCTGAAAACATTCCACTGTTGCCTGTTCCCTCATAAAATGATTTGGGATTGCTATACTATTCCACAACTTCATTAACAGGAAATCTATCAATCAATTGCATTGCACGATTGGCATTACGGCGGAGGGTATCTGACAAATGGGGTACGTGAGGAATTTGTGAAAGTAAATCTAAAGTCCGGCGTAAAATTCTTACCACATCGCCCTCATCTAAACTTGTACTATCGCATAATTCTACCCACTCCATTCCCAATGCCCATTGTTCTACTAAAGAAACCAAATTGATATATTTAGTCTCCAAACCTACGGGTAATGCTACACCATGGCGGTATTGAACTTTAAGTACGGAACGACGAATTTTTTGCAGTCTCGTCCAAGCCTCATCCACGCTGGAGGAGATCTCAAAGTTAACTTTGCTGTCAGGACGTGGTGTTTCGGTCACCAATGCTGCTACTGTCGCTGCTAAATGTTGCGGATCTAAATTATCTAGTTCCTTACTAGCAAGTACCAAGCCCAACCATAATTCATTTTCTCCTCGAAGGGCTGCAGCACTCTGTCCCAATTCTGTAGGAACCAAATCAACCAGACATTCAAAGTGCTGTAGAATTGCAATTAAATTTAGAAATTCCTCCCAATGACGCTGGGATTCTTGCTCAACTTGCGATCGCAACTCCTGAATTTCTTCTTTTAATTCAGCAACACGTACTTTTCGTTTGGAAAGATTGCTCACATTACCAGACTGATGCAAGGGATGAGCCTCTAATTGCTGCTGTACTGCAACAAGGCGGCTTAACTGTTCTGCAACTTCTGGAGCCATATATTCAGTTCCACTGGGGTCGGGAATCTGTTGGGCTATTGCGGCTGTTTCCCAATTACCTGCAAGTGTTTGTCCCCGTTTCAAAGGTATCTCTGGTGGTGGGAGTAAATCCGCAGGCACTTCTATTCTGGGTAATTCTGCATACAAATCCAACACATCCGAGGGTGTTACGACATACCACCGATTATCTCGCCCCAAACAAACTAAATAACTCGTTTGAGAAGGACCTGGTGTTTTCCCCACCAAAACGGCTGGAATTGGCGCGGGCATTGTAAAGTTTTTACTCTTAAGACTCAAAAGCGTTCCCGATACGGCAAACCCCAACATCATTGCCAATTCTTCTTGTCGGGTTTCTTGAGCTTGTTCTTGCAGCGTTTTCAATAACTGACGTTCTACCCGCAAGCGTTGTCGCAATTTTTCATATACAGCGAGTTCCCCTTCATCAACTGCTTCAATCTGCGCTTGAAGATCGCCTAATTGCGTTTCTAAATATTCTATGTACTCATACTGTGGTTTGAGATGAAGGTTTGCCAAATATTGACCAAAACTGCGTTCTATCAGTTCTCTTGATTGTTCAACCGTATGAGTTTGCAGTAGGTTTAGCACCATGCCGTAACTCGGTGTAAACTGGCTGACCAAGGGATCTGGTTTAGATGTCGCTAAATAAGCTGCTTCCTTTGCTCCTTCAAAAGGAGTTTGCAGCGTCACCACATGACCCCGTTCATCCATCCCCCGACGACCTGCTCTTCCTGCCATTTGCAAAAACTCAGAAGCATTCAACAAGCGGTGTCCTGTATCGGTACGTTTGGAAAGGGTAGAAATGACTGTTGTTCTGGCTGGCATATTGATCCCAGCTGCCAAAGTTTCGGTAGCAAATACAACTTTAATCAGCCCTTGCTGAAAAAGTTCTTCTACCAGTACTTTCCAAGCAGGTAATACTCCCGCATGGTGCGCCGCAATCCCCCGGTATAAAGGTCCAACGTGTCCGGAGCGACCTGCATCTGGATTTCGTGTTAAAAATTCGTCAATTTGCCTGCGTAACTGCTGCGCTTCTTCTCTATTAACAAGCCAGAGGTCGCCGACTTCTCCCACGGCTTTATCACAACCCCGGCGACTAAAGATAAAGTAAATAGCTGGTAACATATCCCGTTCTTGGAGTGCGGTCAGAACGTGAGTAATTTCAGGTGCTTCAGCTCTTACGTTTTTACCTTTTTCTTTGTCTCCCTTTTTCTTCTTCTTAATAAGGCGGGAGTTAATTTTGGTTTTGTCGTCATTTAATAGGGGAAATAACCCTTTTGTTGTCCCAAAGTGAAATTCTAAAGGGACAGGTCGAAAATCTGAGTAAATCAAGTCTGTGGGACCGTGAACTTGATTTAACCAGTCGGTCAGTTCATCACTATTAGCAACCGTTGCTGACAGGGCTACAAGTTGAACAGTCCGGGGACAATATATGATGGATTCTTCCCAAACTGTTCCCCGTTGGCGATCGTTCATGTAATGGCACTCGTCAAGCACCACCCCCTCAACATCTGCCAAAGAAATCCCAACTTGTCCGATAGGCGTACCATAGAGCATATTGCGAAAAATCTCTGTGGTCATAACCAATATCGATGCATCTCGGTTGATCGAGGCGTCTCCAGTCAAGAGACCGACATTATCAAAACCGAATTTTTCGCGAAAGTCTCGCAGTTTCTGATTTGAGAGTGCCTTGAGAGGAGTCGTGTAGAAAACTCGCTTTCCTCGCGACAGGGCGCGATAAATAGCATATTCCCCTATTAACGTTTTACCTGAACCCGTGGGCGCACACACAACAACAGAGCGTCCGGCGTTCAGAGACGCGATCGCTTCCTTTTGGAACCGATCCAGTTCAAAAGGGAAGATCGAACTTGGGTCAACTTCAGGAGACAGCGCAGGATAGTTCACTCAATCTTAATTGCAACCATATCATCTACTATATTAACCAGTCTTTTGTCAACTTAGGCGATTGTTAATTGCTAATTGCTAATTGCTAATTGCTAATTCAACATCAGCCATCAGCTATCAGCCATTAGCCATTAGCCGTTAGCCGTTAGCCATCAGCCATCAGCCATTAGCCATCAGCCATTAGCCATCAGCCATCAGCCATCAGCCATTAGCCATTAGCCATTAGCCATTAGCCATCAGCCATTAGCCATTAGCCATTAACCATTAACCATTAGCCACGACCCAATTCCTGAGAGCGTGCTGTAGCGGCTTTAACTGCTTGAATTAAAGCCGAACGAAAAGAAGCTTGCTCTAGTTGAGCAATGCCAGCAATTGTCGTACCACCAGGACTGGTAACGCGATCTTTAAGTTCTGCTGGATGAATTTTTGTTTCATGGAGAAGCTTTGCTGTTCCCAGTACGGTTTGTAGGGCAAGTTGGTTGGCTATTGCTCTTGGTAAACCTGAGAAGACTCCACCATCCGCAAGTGCTTCTACCATGAGCGCTACGTAAGCCGGACCCGAACCCGATAGCCCTGTGACTGCATCCATCAAGCTTTCTGAAACTTCTACGACTTCTCCTACTGCCGAAAAAAGTTTCTTTGCTATTTCTTGGTGATGTGCCTTGGTATATGCCCCCATACATATTGCCGTCATTCCCGCCCCTACAGTCGCAGGGGTGTTTGGCATTGCCCGAATGACGGGTATGTGAGGAAAAGCTGCTTCTAATTGACCGAGAGTCACACCTGCCAATATGGAAATGACTAAAGGTTTTGAACCTGTGGGTATGACATCTGCTAATTCTTGAGCGATCGCGCTAAATACCTGGGGCTTAACTGCCAGAAATAGGACTTCTGTTGCTTGTGTAAACACCAAACGATTATCTGGTGTTAAAGTCACGCCGTACTCCTCCTGTAAGAAAACTTGCCGGGAGGGCTGCGGTTCGCTAACTATAACTTCTGATGGCTGGTATATTTTACGAGCAATAAGACGGGATAACAGCGCTTCTCCCATTACCCCGCCGCCTATTAAGCCAAATTTAGTTGTCATTTATGATTTGCCAAAAGTCAACTGCCGATTGTCATTTATCGTTATAATAAGGACAAATAACAAAGACAAAGGACCTATCGCTCATATATCTACTGTGCTACGCGGTTGGCGTCATTTCCCCAAGTTTGATTTGGGGTTGTTGTAGGGCGCGGACGCGCAGGTGGTTGAGGTACTTCGTGCAGAACACCCGTCTGAGTGCTCACTTGTACGCAGCTTGGTGTAAACAAGAATATGCTCTCGCCGATGCGTTCTTGATGTCCATCTAACGCGTAAGTTCCACCTGCAACAAAGTCTACTGCCCGTTGTGCTTGATCTGGGTCCATGATTGTTAAATTTAACACAACTGACTTACGCTCTCGCAATGCTTGAATTGCCTGGGGCATTTCTTCAAAGGTGCGTGGCTCTAGCACCAATACTTCTGAAATTCCATTCATTGCTCCTGGCATACCAATAACATTACTCATCGGCTTAGAACCTGCTGCTATATCATTTCCTATTGTAGGCACAGGTTCGCGCCAACGTCGATTAGCTGGTGTAGGTTCTTGTGGTGTTTGTTGAGACGCATTTTGTTCCTGATACAGATTTTGGTAGCTTTCTGTATCGGGTTCTTCTTCATAGTAATACTCTACTGGCTCATTTAGACCAACGAAGTCTCTCAGCTTAGAAAATATATTGTTCATGGTTTGCGCTCCTAGTGCCAATCACTATTGACTGTAGTGACTAAAATAACTCAGTCAACTCTCACTGCTACAATGGTCAGATATAACCCAGCAAATTTTAGCGCTGTTTGTAGCATCTATTACGTTTTGTTTTATGAACAGAAAATGCCCCCTGGTCTGTCCCTTATATTGTCTTGCACACAATAATGAGTCCAGATTATAACTTAACTAGAACGCTAGGGGAAGTTTATGACATCCTTTTTTTAATCTTTTATTTTTTTTAATCTTTATAAGCGTTGACTCAAATAAAAGGATGAAGGATGAAGTGTAGCTAGCAAAGGCACTCAGGCACTCGTAAGTATGTAACAAATTGAGAATAAAGCTTTTATCCTTCATCCTTTATCCGTTTAAGGTCTTTCACCAAATAAAATGGTTCCCAATCTGACCATCGTTGTACCTGCTTGTATTGCCAGTTGGTAATCGCCTGACATACCCATGCTCAGTTGGTGCATTTTTATGTTAGATAAATTTTTGTCTTGAATTTCTCTAGCTAGGTCTCGAGTGCGATAAAACACATCCAGTATCTCGGAATCATTTAATCCCAGTGGTGGAATTGTCATCAAACCATTAATTTGTAGATTTTTACACTCATTAAGTTGTGATAAATCTTCTAGTAACTGTGGTACAGTCCAACCTGACTTGTTAGGATCGCTCTTGATTTTCACTTGCAGGCAAACAAAAGGGCTTCGTCCCAATTGCTGTGCTAATTGGTTTAAGCGTTGAGCCAGTTTCAAACTATCCACAGAATGTATCCACTCAAAGTGTTCTATGGCAAGTTTTGCTTTGTTGCTTTGCAAGTGACCAATAAAGTGCCAGGTAATATCTGGTAAATCTTGCAACTCACGTTGTTTGGTTGCTGCCTCTTGGATGCGACTCTCTCCAAAATCGCGAATCCCGGCAGCATAGGCATAGCGCATCATTTCAGAGGTGACTTGCTTGGTAACAGCAATTAACCGAACTGAACTTGGGAGAGAGGACTGAATGGCAATAATACGTTCCTTGGGCGAACTACTCATTGGAAGGTGCGTTGGAAAACACTGTGAAGCTGATCGTACTCTTGTGATTGTCCGCTACGTCGTAAATTCCGTAAACGGGTTTCTAATAACATTCTTGCTTCTGTACGTCCAATTGACTGGAATTTGAGACCCTTTGCATCAGTTGTTACTAAAAAGAACAAGCGCTGTGCGTAAAGCGTAGTGAACAACTCCTGGTTCTCGTCCACCATACAAATCCTATAAAGCAAACCCCAAGTTGGATGATTTATGTAAGTTTCCGAGTTTTCTGAGTACATTTAATACTGTTTGATGATGAATGTATCAATAAAGGTGCAAAAACTCTGACAGTGATGGATGTGTCGCTGAATTTTTGCTGAAAAGTGCCAAAGTAGTGTAAAACCATTAGATTTTGTCACGAGCTATTAGTCAAGAGCTATTCCAAGAGAAGTCATTAACTAATAGCTTCAATTACAGTTTCTAGTCTCACCACTGAAAGGCTTTTGATTTAAGACTGCTGCTAGAGCTTGAAGTTGTGCTTGTGCTTTATACAGCGATTCATACCATTCTCTCTCAGGATCGCTGTCTGCTACAATTCCAGCTCCTACTTGTCCCCAGACAGTATTTATTGAGGATTTTGGCTTGGGGATTGAGGCATGGGCATTGATTATTAATTCTTCTGCCTTGTCTCCCTTGTTACCCTTGTCTTTTACAGTACAAGGAGCTAATAGAAGAGTACGGATAAGAATATTTAAGTCCAAATTACCCCGCCAATCTAAATAGCCGCATGAACCGTAGAACAAGCTGCGCCGTGTTGGTTCGAGTTCTTCAATAATTTCCATGCACCTCACTTTAGGGCAACCTGTAATTGTGCCGCCAGGAAACATGGCACGAATTAAGTCAAGGGCATTACATTCAGATTTTAGAGCTCCTTTGATATTGCTGACAAGATGCATGACGTGGCTGTAACGCTCAATTGTCAATAATTCATCAACAGTCACAGTTCCCCATTCACAGACTCGCCCTAAATCATTGCGTTCTAAGTCCACAAGCATAACGTGTTCGGCGCGTTCTTTGGTATTGTTCAGTAGTTCTTGCGCCAACTGTCGATCTTCGCTAGGTGTCATTCCACGCGATCGCGTCCCGGCAATAGGTCTTGTAGATGCATAACATTTTGTATCTCCATATTTTTGTAGTTGTACTAACCTTTCTGGGGAACAACTTACGACTTCCCCCCAAGGAGTTTGCCAGTAGCTTGCAAACGGAGAAGGATTGATCTGTTGCAGAACCCGATATACGTCCCAACCACAAGCTGTTGTTTGTATTTCAAAACGCAGCGACAGATTTGCCTGAAAGATATCTCCAGCTTGAATGTATTTTTTTGCACGGTTAACTGCTGCCTCGTATTGTTGTTGAGATACGTGGAAGAAGGGCGTGGAGAGGTGGGGAGGTGCGTTCTGATGACTCGGGGCTGAGGTGGATCGTATTCCCTTGTCGTCTGCTGCTTCTAATTTCTTCTCAAGCTCATCGAGTCCAACAGGACTACTAGCGGCTAGCCATAAAATTTGCTCTTTGTGGTTTAGGACAGCGAAGCACTCTGGTTCGTACCAAAAAGCTACTGGAAATGGTAAGAGGTCGGGTTTGTTGAAAGGTAGCTGTTCAATTTCCCATGCCACATCATAGCCCAACCAACCCAGCCAACCGCCTGTGAAGGGAAGAGGAGGAGGGGGGGGTAGGGGTGACATTTCCCGTTGTTCCCGTAGCAACTTGTCTAAAAATGGTAAAACTTCTCCAAGTGGTGGTGTCCACATTCGTGGAACTCCATCAACAACCCGAGGTGCGCCAGCACAAATAGAATATTGAGCCAGGTGGGGACAATCTGTTGGTGTTGGGTAAGGGCTTTCCAGTAAAGTGGCAATTTTATATTGGGAGGTATGGCGAAATAAAGCAATGAAAATATCAGAACCTGTACGATTTTCTAAGGGAAGCGATCGCCAATACCAAGGCTTTGTCATCATCTTTTATCAGAACGAGCCACGAATGCAGTTAAGTATATATGGCAATTGGCTATTTTTGCCAAAATATTTTTCTAAACCCATATTGCACTATGCTGTTAAATATTAACCACCTTCAATTCTTATCTATATCGTTTAATTTTAAATTGCCAGATTGGGTCAATGAATATTATCACTACGGAAATCCCTGAAGTTCTAATTATCGAACCAAAAGTCTTTCAAGACGAACGAGGCTTTTTCTTTGAAGCTTTCAATTATCAAATTTTTACAGAGCAAACAGGTATTTTTGTCAATTTTGTACAAGACAATCACTCAGCCTCAAAACATAATGTCTTGCGGGGATTGCATTACCAAATTCAACAACCACAGGGAAAGCTTATTCGTGCGATCGCTGGCACTATCTTTGATGTAGCTGTAGACATTAGAAAAAGTTCTCCCACTTTCGGCAAATGGGTTGGCTGCGAACTCAGTGATGTGAATAAACGACAATTATGGATACCCCCCGGTTTTGCCCACGGTTTTGTTGTCCGTTCAGAAACAGCCGAAGTTCTATACAAAACTACAGATTATTATGCACCCAAATACGATCGGTGTATTGTTTGGAACGATTCCAATTTAGCAATAGATTGGAATTTAACAAACCCGCCTATCCTATCTCCCAAAGATGCTGCCGGTCAATCTTTCAAAACAGCTGATATTTTTTTGTAAGAGCTAATGGCTGATGGCTAATGGCTAATGGAAGACCGATCGTCAATTAGCAGTTAGCTATTAGCTATTAACTATTTCAAGAGTGTAATTAGTATTATCTATGAGATCGGCAGTATAGACACGAATAAAGTAAGTACCAGCTCCTAATGTCGAGCTAATTGTACCATTTCTCCAAGGATTGCCATCAGATTGATACCACTTTTCATTGGCATCGTATATACCATTGCCGTTACTATCAAAAATTAACTCTACGTCTGCATAGCTACTTAAACTACCTAACGATAGATTAAAGTTGCTAGTTTGGTCTAAACTAAAGCGGTAGTAATCGTTGCGATCGCTACTACCTACAAAATCTGTAAAACTACGCTGTGTATTTAACGTACCAAAATCAACGGCTGTACCAAAAGTGTTGCCCGGATCTTTTGGTGTTGTACGTGGAGCAGCTGTTGCTGATATTCCCAGTGTATAGTGGGTGTTAGTGTTTGAGTCTTCAGAAAAGATCCGAATGAAGTAAGTTCCCGCTCCTAATGTTGCGCTAATTGAACCCTGTTGGTTACTGCTACCATAACCGTCGTACAACAGTTCGTTGGAATCATAAACTCCGTTACCATTAGCATCAAAAATAATTTCAATATCAGCGTAATCGCTTAACTCGGTTAAGGATAAGTTAAAGTAACTCGTTTGAGTTAGGGTCAAGCGATAATAGTCATTGCGATCGCTTGAATCAATAAGCTGGTTGTTTAAATTGCGGCTTCCATTAAGAAAACCAATGTTAAAAGCACTGTTCAAAGCATTGTCATCTCGATTAGGAGATGGAGAGAAAGAGCCAGGTAGGGCTGCTAGACGATTTTCCAAAAATCCATAAATCTCAAAGTGCTGTTGCGCCTGCTCGTTGCTGAAGTTTAATGCTTTTAAATCAGAATTATTGGCTAGGTAGTAACTGACATTAAAGGATTCAGAGGAAGCGCGTCCTTCCTGCAAACCATATCTCTGAAAGTGTTCAAACAGCTGAGTGTTAGATAAACCTGCTGCTCTTAAGTCAGCATTATTACTGTAATAATAATTCCTATTATAAGAAACTGAAAATCTTCGCCCTTCAGCAATTCCATAGCTAACTAAGTGCTCGAACAGTTGCTTGTTATTAAAACCTGCAGCGAATAAATCGGGGTTGGCAGCCCGATAGCGATTGATGTCAACAAATGGAGAAAAGTACCTTCCTTCCTCAACACCTGTAAGAACCAAGTGCTGTAGAGCCCGCTCGTTGGTCATACTGGCTAAGTCAGGATTGACATTACGGTAAAAATTGAGGTCAACAACCGGTGAAAATCGACGCCCTTCAACAATGCCAGCAATTTGAAGATGGTTAAAGAGTTGCTCGTTGTTGAAGCTAGCTAAATCGCCGTTATAATTGCGGTAAAAGTTGAGGTCAACAAAGGGTGAAAATTTTCGCCCTTCGCTTACACCAGTAAAGTTTAGATGGTTAAAGAGTTGCTCGTTGTTGAAGCTAGCTAAATCGCCGTTATAATTGCGATAAAAGTTGAGGTCAACAAAGGGTGAAAATTTTCGCCCTTCGCTTACACCATAGTTTTGCAAATGCTCGTAAGCTTGACGGTTACTAAAGTTTCTTAGGTCATTATTACTTGAACGATAAAAGTTCAGATCTACAATTGGAGAAAAGCGACGACCTTCATCTAAACCTGCTATTTGAAAGTGGGACTGTAATTGAGCATCATTGAGGTTCGCTAAGTCAGAATTAACAGAGCGATAGAAACTAGCATTAAATAAATTTACGGACATAGTTAAAGTTTAAAAACTTTTTAGAACACTTTTGATATTTCTAGTGTTCCCCATGTCCTATTGGTTCTTATCCATAAAAATACGGAAATTCAAAACTTTTTTCACAAAATATTGATGAGGCATATCCTAAAAGAACGCCAGAGTAGTAGATGCCCCAGTTTTTTCTTACCAAACGGTAAGAAAAGTTTTTTCCGTCAACCAAGAGTGCCTAAATCTTGAACCCAATAGTGGTTGTAATTAACACTGCCCGTGTCATTGGCAAGGTAATAGTATCCAACTCCAAGGAATTGAAATACTGGATTTAATATATTGGCACGATGTCCTGCACTGTTCATCCATGCTTGAAAAACCTCTTGAGCAGTTGAGTGACCTGCGGCAATATTTTCACCAATAGCAGAATATTGAAAACCCGATGCTTTGGCGCGATCGCCTACAGACGAACCATTAGGGTCGGTATGATTGAAAAAGTCTTTATTTGCCATATTTTGAACGTGTGTCTGGGCTGAATTATTTAACTTGTCACTCAACTGTAGGGGTTGCAAGCCTGCTTTCAAGCGTTCTGCGTTTGTCAAGTCTAAAATACTCTGTATGAAAGAATTGTTACTTGGACTTAAAGGTTGTGGGGCTGAAGTGGCTACAGGTGATGATGTAGGTGCAACAGATAAGCCCAAATTATAGTTAGTATTTGCACCGCTAACACCTTGATAAACTCGAATGTAATAAGTACCAGCTTGTAAATCGCTTACACTTAATGCTTCATTTACAGAACCAGCGCTAGTAGATGCTGAAATAATTTGTCCGTTACCAGTCAGTAGTTGTACGTTTGCATCAGCACTCAAACCATTGAGTCTCAACTGAAAGCTGTTATTTTGAGTATTCAGCTCTATACGATAGAAATCATCTCGATCTCCGTCACCAATAGATTCCCTATAGACAACTGTCTGGGAATTTAAAACAACGTTACGAGCCAGATTTAACGCATTACCAGCATAGTCGCGACTCATGCTGATATCAACAAAGGACGATGCTTGGCGACCTTCGGTTAAACCAGCAATTCGTAAATGGTCAAAAAGTTGCTCGTTGCTTAAGCCTGTAAGGTCACCGTTGTTCTGACGGTAGAAGTTGAGATCGACAAAGGGTGAAAACCGCCGTCCTTCGGAAATACCGTAATTGGATAAATGGTCGTAAGCTTGTTGGTTACTGAAATTTGCTAAATCTTGATTGCTAGCACGGTAGAAGGACAAGTCAACTAACGGAGAGAAGAGACGATTTTCAGCTAGACCAAAGTTTTGAAAATGCGACAGCGCCTGTGCATCTGTCAAGTTTTTGAGGTCTGGATTGGCACTTCGATAAAAATTTACATCAAATGAATTTACGGACATAGGTAGAGTTCAAAGAGATACTTAATGGGTTGGTCTTACCTTGGTATTCCCTATGCCATAAGACTTTAAACCTTGAAAATAGAGAAGTTTCAAAGTTTAGAGTTTGAGAAGAAATGTTAAATGGGAACACAAGGACTTATGGTATCAAAATAAAGACCAAAATGCTTGTAAGCTAAAATACATAAATTTACTGAGGAATTTTCCGGATTTATGCAGGAGATCGGTGATAATCTATATTCACTGTTGCTAGGCTAAGGGAAAAATGAGTCAATCCATTCTGCTGATTGGTAGCAACGGTCAAGTGGGTACAGAACTGCAAAGAATCCTGACCCCCTACAGAAATACCGTCGCAGTGGCACGTCCAACCATAGACATGACCAAACCAGATACTCTACGCAGTATCATTAGAGAAAACAAACCTCAAATTATTATCAACGCTGCTGCGTATACCGCTGTTGACAAAGCTGAAAGTGAAGTGGAAGCAGCAATGGCTGTCAATGGCATAGCACCAGGAATTTTAGCTGAAGAAGCCGAACGATTCGGTGCTTCTCTGATCCATATCTCTACTGATTATGTTTTTGATGGTAATAATAGTCGTCCTTACTTGGAGACTGACACCATCAATCCTTTAAGCGTGTATGGCAAAACCAAGCTAAGAGGAGAAGAAGCTATTCAAAAATTTTGTACCAATTACTTCATTCTTCGCACGGCTTGGGTATATGGAAGTTTCGGCAAAAGTAACTTTGTCAAAACCATGCTGAGACTTGGAGGAGAAAGAGAAGAACTTCGCGTTGTATCTGACCAAATTGGTAGCCCGACTTGGGCGAGAGATATTGCAGATGCGATCGCCCAAATTCTTCCCCAACTTCGTCCGGAAATGACCGGAATTTATCATTACACTAACAGTGGTGTTGCTAGCTGGTACGACTTTGCTGTCACAATTTTTGAAGAAGCACAACAGCTGGGGTTTCCCTTGAAAGTGCAACGTGTTGTCCCAATTTCGACATCAGAATATCCAACATTAGCCCGTCGCCCTAGCTATTCTGTGCTGTCTTGTGCCAAAATAACCAAAGTTTTGGGCACTTATCCACCTCAATGGCGGCAAAGTCTCAGGCAAATGATTAAAGAGTGGTTAGTTGTGAGTGTTTAGTTATGCTCAATCAGAGTCATAACCCATCTCCAATTTCTAATCCTCAATCCCCAATCGCAAATGACTATGAAAGCATTGATTCTCTCAGGCGGTAAAGGTACGCGTCTACGTCCTCTCACTTATACGGGAGCAAAACAACTAGTACCAGTTGCCAATAAACCAATACTATGGTATGGCATAGAAGAAATGGTCAGTGCTGGGGTGACTGATATTGGCATCATTATTAGCCCGGAAACGGGAGGAGAAGTTAGAGCCAAAACCGGGAATGGGGAACTTTTCGGAGCTAATATCACCTACATCTTACAGGATCGACCTGCAGGGCTTGCTCACGCTGTTCAAGTTGCTCGTCCCTTTCTCGGGGATTCTCCATTTCTTATGTATTTGGGAGATAATCTAATTCAACAAGGTGATTTAAGCCATTTTCTTGAAGTTTTTAGTCAAAATCACCAAGATGCTTTGATTCTTTTACGCCAGGTTGCTAATCCCAGTGCGTTTGGAGTGGCTAAGGTTGATGAAACAGGTCGGGTGGTACAGCTGATTGAAAAACCAAAAGACCCTCCTTCCAATCTTGCATTGGTTGGTGTCTATTTCTTTTCTCACGTGATTCATGATGCGATCGCTAATATCAAACCTTCTGCAAGAGGCGAATTAGAAATTACCGATGCTATTCAATCCCTAATTGACAATCAAAAACACGTGGTAGCTTGTCAATTGGAAGGTTGGTGGTTGGATACGGGGAAAAAGGATGATTTGCTAGAAGCTAATCGGCTGATTCTTGATACTTACTTAAAGACTTCTCTTTCCGGAGACATTGATACCCAAAGCCAAGTTATTGGGCGGGTAAAAATTGGGAGTGGATCTAAAATCATCAACTGTACAATTCGGGGACCCGTTATCATTGGTAACAATTGTTATATAGAAAACTGTTTTATTGGTCCCTACAGTAGCATTGCCAATGATTGTACTCTCATTGAGACAGATGTGGAACACAGTGTGTTGTTGGAAGGCGCTAAAATAGTAGGAATTCATCAACGTATTGTAGATAGCGCGATCGGACAACGAGCACTGTTGACTGCTACACCGCGTCGTCCAAAAGCTTTGCGATTTCTTATTGGTGATGATAGTCAAATAGAATTAACGTGATTTACTTTTTAACAATTAACTATTTTTCCACTCCTCTCGTTACCAAGTTAATCAGTTCTTTACCAGATAAGAACCATTTTGAATGCAAAATTATAATTATTAACAATTCCCCTGATGATAATTCTATTTACGATCTCAAAAATGAATCTGTACTGATTTTTGATGCTACTCATAATCTAGGTTTTGGTCGTGCTTGTAATATGGGCTTAAAATGGATTTACGAGCAAGACTCTCAAGGAATTGTCTGGATTATCAATCCAGATGCTTATTTATCAGATAACCCTTTAGAGAAAGTTAATTTATTCTTTGAGTCCAATCCCGAAGTATCAATTTTGGGTACAATTATTCATACCCCTACGGGAGAAATTTGGTTTGCAGGCGGATGCTTTACTCCCGCAACCGGAACTATTAGCACTCAAGACTTATTAACAAACACAGAGACAGAGTACGTGACGTGTGATTGGGTATCGGGTTGCAGCTTAATTGTGAATCTCCGTAAATTTGATAATTTTCCTCAATTTGATCCTACTTACTTTCTCTACTATGAAGATTTTGATTTATGCAAAAGATATGGGCTTCAAGGACATACGGTTGCAGTAACCAAGCGATTTGGCGTGGTTCATCAACCCTCTTCAATTACTAATAAATACATTTTTAGAAAAATAAAACACAGTACTTATAGTTATTTAATAACTTTAGAGAAATATACAAATAATTTTATTTTATTGCTTCGATTAATCCGTTTGCTTGCCTATACTATAGTTTTGATGTTTGTTAAGCCTCAAGTCGCATTTGGTAAGTTTTCTGGAGTTTTGATGTATTTGAGGCGATCGCTTTCTTAAATTAGCTCCCTTTAAATCTCCGGCTTCTTCAAGAAGTCGGGGATTGACACAGTAAATTGTTATACGACCGGGAAAATCTTAAGTAGGGTACAATGCCAATGCTTACCAATTTATAATAGCGATATTCCACAAGATACTACATGTATTTTAAAAACAAAAACGCAGTGTTCAATGAGCAAATTATTAATTAATCTATCAGTTGTTTTCTCCCAGCCTACTGGTATAAGTAACTACGCAAAAAATCTTTTTCCTTATTTAAAAACTCTCCAGCCAACTTTATTGACAGCTGATAAATATCCAGATTTTAATTGTTATTCAATTCCCGATAACCTCACACCCGCTCAAGGTACAAAAGGGCATTTTAGCCGTATTATATGGACTCAATTTCAACTACCTCGAATTTATCAAAAGCTAGAATCTAGTTTGATATTTTCACCTATTCCGGAAGCTCCCTTATATGGAAAATGCCGTTTTATTGTCATGGTTCATGACCTTATTCCAATACGCTTTCCCAAACTTTCATCGCCACTAACACACTATTTCCGCTATTACATTCCTCAAGTGCTGAATCAAGCACAGCATATTGTTTGTAACTCTCATTCTACAGCTAAGGATATCACTCAGTTTTACCGCATACCAGAAAGCAAAATTACTCCCATTCCCTTAGCCTATGATGCCAGTCGTTTTTGCCCTGTTTCTTTGGAGACTGACAGGCAAGATTCTCCTCCCTATTTTCTTTATCTTGGGCGACAAGACCCCTATAAAAACTTACTCAGACTTATTTCAGCTTTTGCTGCAATACCCGATCGTAAAGATTATGAATTGTGGTTTGCCGGACCACAAGATAAACGCTACACACCAAGCCTGCAAAAACTAGCTGAGGATCTTGATGTTATGCATCAAATCAAATTCCTCGACTATGTTTCCTATCAAGATTTACCCAAAATTATCGGTCGTGCGATCGCTCTAGTTTTCCCCAGTCTCTGGGAAGGATTTGGTTTTCCAGTTTTAGAAGCTATGGCTTGCGGTACGCCCGTAATTACATCTAATATTTCCTCTTTACCAGAAGTCGCTGGTGATGCTGCTATTGCGATCGATCCCTACAATGTAGGAGAAATAACCGAAGCTATGCAATTAATAGCAACCGATTCACAATTGCGTCAGCATCTTTCTCTTAAAGGAATACATAGGGCAAATCAATTCAGTTGGGAAAAAACAGGAATAGCGACGATTGAGGTTTTATCGCGCTATCTTTGACTCCTTTGGATAAAGCCCCGCCTGTTTCCAAACTCCTTCAAGCACGGATAATAGTTATCCCGGCTGCTTTGTAAGGCTGAAGGGCTTGCTCGCTCACAGTGTTTTCAGTCACTAAATGTGTCAGTTGATCGAGGGGACCTACAATATATGGTGCTGCGGTTCCCAATTTTTCCTCAGACGCAAGCGCAACGACCTCAGCAGAACTATCCATCATTGCACGTTTGACATAAGCTTCCTCAAGATCGAGCACGCCAATTCCCATATCTGGGTGCAAGCTGCGTACACCTAACAGGCATAAATCTGCACGGATACTCCGCAAACTCTGAACAGTTGCTGCCCCAACTGCTACTAAGGAATTTTTCAAAAGCCTTCCTCCAAGAAGTATGACCTCAATATTGGAATTTTCTACTAAGGCTACAGCAATTGGGGGACTGTGGGTGATGACTGTAGCGTGTAAGTCTTTTGGGAAATATTCTACAACTTGTAGTGTCGTTGTACCACCATCCAACAGCACCACCTGTCCCGAACGAACTAAACCCGCAGCTGCCTTTCCAATGGCTACCTTCGCTTTTTGAGCTTGGCTTTGCCTTGCGGTATAGGTAAGTGCTTGACCGGAAACAGGTAACGCACCACCGTGTACGCGCATCAGTAATCCAGCTTCAGCCAAATCTCGTAAGTCCCGACGAATGGTGTCTTCTGAAACATTCAAATGGCTGCTCAAGTCGGATGAAAGCACCTTTCCTTCACGGCGTAGGGATTCTAGAATAAACTGTTTTCTTTCAGCGTTCAACATAGATTTGCGTTTTTATGCATTTTTTTATTTGTTTTTGCTGTTTTTTGCATTTATAATCTTATATATAAGTTTAAACGCATAGCGTTGCTTGAATTTTTCCATTGTATGTAGAAGAGAAGACTATGAAACAGGCTATTCGTACAACACCTTACCAGCTTGCCGCTATCGACCTTGATGATACTTTACTTGGTCTTGACAAACAGATTAGTTCTGAGAACAAAGCCGCAGTGCAATTGTTGACTAACCTCGGTATTCACGTGGTACTTGCTTCCGGACGCAAACATCAGAATATCCTGCAATTTCACCAACAGCTTGGTTTGCGCGGTTTGATTGTGTCCACTCATGGGGCATTAGTCAAAGACGCAGAAACAGGCAATATCCTGCAACAGCAATTAGTACCTGTCAATCTTGCAAGTCAGGTCATGGCAGATGGGCTAGCTTACGGCTTAACTCTCATCTGCTACTACAGTGATGGAGTGCGTGTCAGCGAGAAGAATGTTTGGACGGATTTGTACCAAAAGCGCACTGGTGAAGAGGTGAGAGTAGACAGCAAGCTCGTTCAAAATCTGCATGAAGCACCACAGAAGGTGATGTGGAGTGGAGAACCCGAACGTATTTCAGCACTGCATCAAGTTGCAAAGGCACGCTATCAGGAACAACTCAACATCATACCAACAGATCCAGAAAATCTAGATTTTATAGCGATGGAAGTTAATAAGGCAGTCGGCGTAGCAGCCGTCGCTCAGCATTATGGTGTCAAACAAAGTGAAGTTGTTGCTTTTGGCGATGGTCACAACGACGTACCTCTGCTCTCTTGGGCGGGTCTTGGAATTGCAATGTCTCACGCTTGTCCAAGTGCTAAAAAATCAGCAAAACTTGTGGCTTCCCCTGGTAATCCAGAGACTAGTTTCGCCCGTGCTGTTGCAATGGCGTTAGCTTCCAACTGAGGTGGCTCTTTGCTCTACTCTCTCAAGAAATAACTCCGCACTTTGTCTTTCAGCCTCAAACAGGCGATCGCTTTCTCACTTCTCTAACCCCATTAATTAGAATTCTCTTGCAACCACGTCAATAAATCTGATTCATTAGAAAAATCTAACAGTGCAAGAGCTAAATTCTCTAGTTGCGCTACTGATAACCGAGTCATGCGTTGTTGCAATTGCTGAGCCACTCCGCCTATGCGGCGTTCAAGTTGACGCACAACTAACTGCAGTACTTCTTCCTGCTTAACTTCCTCTTTGACTTCTTCGCGAACTTCCTCTTTGACTTCTTCGCGAACTTCCTCTTTGACTTCTTCGCGAACTTCCTCTTTGACTTCTTCGCGAACTTCCTCTTTGACTTCTTCGCGAACTTCCTCGTAGTACCTTGTCTTCTTGATGTCAAAATCGCTCAATCTGAACATTTTAGCTAACTCCTGACGGTTAATACGTGGTAGTTTGTACAGTACAATTGTTTCTATCAAGTCTAACACTTGCTGTTGTGCCTGTTTGGGAAGTTCTGTACGTGCTTTGTCAACTAAATTTTGCGCTGCTCGTGGAGTACGTTTTTTTGTCTCCACAACTAGCTTCATGATTCCAACTCCCAAGGATTGTTCAGCTATATCCCCTAGCTCGTTTAAATACAAACATATGACTTGATCGCTTCCCAGTAAATTCACAAATGGATCTACTTCCATTGGCTCCATACTACGTCTAGCAAAAATTACAACGGCTCGCCACTTTTTAGTTGGCGCGTAAAGACGTATGTAGAGAAAAATTTCCGAGAATAACCTGGCGTATAGTTCGGGATCTTTCTGAAATTGAACTTCAACAAAGAAAATTGGTTTTCCTTTAAATTAGGAGTGGAAGAAATATTCCATCTATCGAAAAGCTGTTTGTTTTAATTCCACGGAAGCAAAATCATAAGCACTTGCTTCCGTTTTTTGCTGGGAAATAAGTTCAAAAAAAGCCTCCGGAAATGTTTGAAATAGACGGTAAAAAATTGAGTCGGTTTTCATATCAGCCTAGATAAACATTCCTATTATTTTAGGAGGATGTGTGCCAAGCCTCAATTTATTTTTGTCTGGGCAATTGTAAGCCGTGCTATACAGGTAAAAACCACTTACTTGAGTTTCAAATCCTTGATTCTTCATTAGTCCTCAGTCAAGGAACAATTTCTACCAATGTACCCTTTTGTACAACCTGATATAATTCCTCTACATCTTTGTTCTTCAAAGAAGGACATCCCAATGTCCAGTTCGTGCGATCGTCGATCGTGTTGTCGCCGCCTTGAGGAACACCGTGAATACCAACTTCGCCACCGATAGGCTGAGACCAAGCAATTTTACCTTGAGTTTTTGCTTGGAAATGTTTTCTCCAGGATTGAGGGTTGGGATAATCTAACCACAGAAACTTTGACCATTGCGGGTGAGGGTATAAGTCTTTAATACGCAGGACACCTTCTGGAGTACGATTATCGCCTTGTTGTAACTTATCTCCTGTTGGATTACCACCGAAAACGACAGGGTAAGACTTTAATGGTTTTTGCTCGTAGTAAATCGTGAGCCTATGCTTTGACTTTTCAATCAAAATAGAAGTCTTATCCTTAACATTTGTACTGTTGATAAGTTGTGAAAGAGGTTGGTTGTAGTTCAAGAATTCTTTGCCTGTAGGAGGAGTATGCAAAACTTGTTGTGACAGACAACCTGTTAAACACAGTACTTCTGGAATTTCCGTAAAGGGCATAATAAATCCCTGACGCGCTAAAAGAAGATATAATGTTGAAAAACCGACTCCTAATAAGGCAATTCCAAGAAGAGATCTTTGATGATTTTTAGAAAAACTTTTCCAAAGCACGGTATTAAAAAAATATCTAAAGATAGAAGACCTTATCTGCTAGTGTAGTTGAGAAAATTTTCAATCCGCAAGGGAGTTTGACAGAAAAGTTCGAGCAATAGTTTTGGTTAACCAAAGTAGTAATTTACCAAGGCTTTTGAATGCGATCGCATTCACGGGGTTACAGCTATTCTTACACTTGCACAACCATAACATCTAATGAACTACCACTTTGTTTTTATTGAATGAGGGACATGGCAAATGTTCAAGGGTATTCGAGCCGTCTTTTTTTTCGTAGATGATGTTGTTGTCGCTGCTAATTGGTACAGCCAACTCCTAAATCTACCAATTAAGTATTTTTACATAAATAATGAAGTACGAGGAGCGCTTATTAATGTCATCGATGTTGAAATGTTTTTCCACCAAGCAGATGAGAAAATGCGACCGGGTAATGCAGGTCAGATTGCTTACTGGAGCGTAGACAGCTTTTATCAAGCAATGGAACTTGCCCAAAAGCATGGCGCTAAACTTTACCGAGGTCCATTAACGATTGAGAACAACCAGGCAATCTGTCAAATGTGGGACCCATTTGGAAATCTTTTTGGCTTACAAGGTTCTACTTTGGAATCTCCATGACAGTATGACCAACGATCGACTTTTAACCAGAAGTGTCATGAGGGCGATTGTTGAACACTACTACCAATGCGATCGCTGCGGCGCGATCGGTCATAATAATGCTGGGGCTGCGGAGGCAAATTTGCTAGCACCATTTAACTACCTAGCTTTTCTAACCTGCAATTTTGGTGAAACATGACTAACGATATGCGACGCGAGTTTACCAACCGCGATGAACTAGTAGCTTACCTCCGCGAACAATTTCCTGAAGCCGCACAACGCGATAACAATGTCAGCGAAACTATAGGCGGACGCAAAGCAGCCAATAAAGCATTGCAAAAAGTAGACCCAGCACGCTATGGAAAAACACGTAACTTTTTCACAGGTGCTGTGACTCGGCTGTCTCCCTACCTTCGCTATGGTGTACTCAGTTTGCGCGAAGTTAAAGACTACGCCCTAGAAAAAGTCAAAAACCAAGATGATGCTACAAAATTGGTTAATGAATTAGGCTGGCGCGATTATTGGCAGAGACTATATGCCAAACTAGGTGATGGAATTTGGAAAGACCAAGAAGAATATAAAACTGGTTACACTGTCTCTGAATATGCGCCCGAATTACCCGATGATATTAGGCAAGGAACCACAGGACGAGTTTGTATAGACAGCTTTAGCCGGGAGATGCGGGAGACTGGTTACCTCCACAACCATGCACGCATGTGGATGGCAGCGTATGTGGTGCATTGGCGGCGCATCCGTTGGCAACTCGGCGCAAAATGGTTTCTCGAACACCTTCTTGATGGTGACCCAGCCAGTAATAATATGTCTTGGCAATGGGTAGCCAGCACCTTCAGTCACAAACCCTATTTTTTCAACCGCGAAAATTTAGAACGATACACCGAAGGCGTTTACTGTCGCCAATGTCCTCTATACGGTCATTGCGATTTTGAAGGAAGTTATGAAGCCATAGAAGCAAAACTTTTTCCCAAAGGAGAATTTACCAAACAACCCAACAGTCAAAGTTGGCAAAAAGGGAAAAAGAGACGATAAGGTTCTTTTTCCCTTACTCTGAAAGTAAATTATGGCTTCATAGCCATAACATAACCGGAAATCTTCAATTATAGTGTGTTCTATCTTAATAGAGTGTAGATTGAGTAAGCGATTGTAGCTAAAATGTAACTAATGCTAGAAAAGCTAGAAGGTAAACAGCGTAAAAGATTACAAGAAGCACTAATGAGTGCATTTCCGTCCTTCACAAAGCTGGAGCAAATGGTGAGCTTCGGATTTAATGAAAATTTGGATAACTTAGCAGGAGGTTATAATTCTGATTTAGGGTATGTCATATTTAAACTGATTGAATGGTCTGAAGCAAAGGGAAAACTTCAACAACTACTTATAGTTGTACGTAGTGAAGAAGACGGAGGAAATTCTAGTAATACAAAGTTGAAGGAAATATGTGAAGAACTACAGCAGGGTCAGACTGTGAGGGGGCAATCTTATGAATTGATGAATCGAAGTCAATTTGACTTGACAGAAATAATTGCGGAATGTTGTAGTAACCTACTCGGTAAAAATGGACTCGTTGGTTTCGCTTTACCTTGCGATCACTATACTTGTTTAGAGAGTTTTTGTCGGCGTCTACAGAACGAATTTAATGGAAGAAATATTCAATGTCAAGATTCTCTATCACTCAACCCCAAGCACTCTTCGGTAGAGCTAGCTATAAAGAGAATCCAATCTGCAGCTAGCGTACCATACTGCTTTACCAGTTGCCTTAAATCCTGACTTGCTACACTTTCTACGAATTAACTTCTTTCTTGACCCTCCCGAACAACTTCCTTATACGGTAGAGTTTGAGTTTCTGACTTCTGGATTATGTCATGAAATTGATACAGACTTATATGAAATTGAGCCAGAAATTCGTGATGTTTTGTTGCAGGGATTGATGAGAAGGGAAAATGCTCCAGAAAGAATTCGAGATATTGCTACGCTGCTTTGGCAGTATATTGAAGAATATTCACCCTGGGTAGATAGAATTGAATTAGAGCAAGCTCAAAAATTGACTGCTCTTAATTTTTTAAATCCTGATAAGGCAAAGCAGTGGTTAGATAATTCACAAGCCAACGCTAGTAAAGTAGGATTGGAGCGAGAATGGTTCATAGCTATGCGTGAGGAAATTCAGCACATCTCTAATATTTCTACCTCACTGCTATTTTCTACTAAGAATGTAAGTTCTCAATTACACGATAATTACATTTATCATTCAGAAAAAATTCAACCAAAGGATGTTATTACTATCTTTGAGCAAATTACTATAATTCCAGATCCGATTAATGTTCCATTTCCACAAGCTGATAAGTTTGAGAGAATAATCGACTTACTTTGGCTACTAGCAGTAAAAGATTTAGCAGAAGAAGACATAACAAAGCATTATCAATTCAATGTGAGGCAAACCCGCTATTATACTTCGGCTGGAAGATACCTTGGGCTAATAAATAAATTCTCAGATATTTCTAATAATAAACTAATGTTTAGTTTGACTAATGAAGGAAAGTATATTGTATATGAGTCCAAAACAAAATGTCTTGATTTAGTCAAAGTAATCTTAAAACATAAAATTTTTTACAAAGTCTTTGGCTCTACCTTAAATTTAGGAATGATTCCATCAAATGAAGTCATAATTCAACTCATGTCTACAAGCGATCTAAATATGAGTGATAACACTATAAGAAGGCGAGCTAGTACTGTTCGAGGGTGGACAGATTGGATTTGGTCAAGTATAGATTGGAGTAAGGATTCAAGTTATTCCAACATCATGTAAATCTTGCCATAATAAGTATTTCTAGCAATTACCTTCAAATCCATATTCTCAATAAGAATTGGAAAATGCTTATGTTAACTTGTTTTATTGAAAATAAAGTTGGTTGCAAACCATAAAGCTAATCCTGAAAGTCCGTTTGTGCATAGCTTCCAACGCTCTCAATCCTTGCGGCTGGGGAATGGGAGATGTAGCTTTGCAAAATAGGTGCAACCTCATCTCAGTTCTAAGTTATAGTTTTATAGTTGATATCCTATACTCTATGTTAATAGAGGCACTGGTGACGCAATAAAGAGTTAATTAAGATTAAATAAGTCAAAAAATAGTTTAAATGTACTATAATTGCCCTTAGTTAGTTTTTTGAAAAAAATGGTATCAGTAAATAAACTAGTAAAACCTTTTTTGAAATGGGCAGGAGGAAAAAGACAGCTGATTCCGTCAATCATAGCAAATCATCTTCCCAAAGATTTTAACACAAAAGATAATACATATTTCGAGCCTTTTATAGGTGGAGGAGCACTCCTTTTAGCACTACAACCCAAGAAGGCAGTAATTAATGATATTAATACAGAATTGATTAACTGCTATCAAGTGATTAGAGATTCAGTAGATGAACTAATTAAGGATTTAGAAAAACATGAAAATGAAAAAAATTACTATTACGCAATTAGAAATTGGGATCGGGGAGAAGATTACAAGTACAAAACTCCAGTACAAAGAGCATCAAGAATTATATTTCTCAACAAAACTTGTTATAATGGGCTGTTTAGAGTTAATTCATTAGGGCAGTTTAACGTACCATTTGGTAAGTATAAAAAACCTAATATAGTAGATGTGTCTGTTTTAATCAATGTCAGTAAATATTTAAATCAAAATCAAGTAGAAATATTAAATGTGGATTTTCAAGAAGCTGTAAAAAATGCTAAGAAAGGAGATTTTCTGTATTTCGATCCTCCTTACGATCCAGTCTCCGACAGTGCATGCTTTACTGACTACTCTCTTAATGGATTTAGTAAAATTGACCAAAAAAGATTGAAAGAAACTGTAGACGAATTAGATTGTAGAGGATGTAAAGTTTTACTTAGTAATGCTTATACTCAATTCATTATAGAGCTATACAGCAATTATAAGAAGTTTAAAATATCTGCAATTAGAGCTATAAACTCAAATGCACTTAAAAGAGGAAAAGTAGACGAAATATTGATTAAAAATTATGATTAAGACATTAGATAATAGGGATAAAAACAGAAATGATATTGCTTGGCAAATATTATTTGAAAAATATTCTATTTTAGAAAATATCAATAAAAATGGTTTTTTTGAAATAGATTCTGCAACAATCAATGAAGTTAGAGAAAGTAGATTGATG
Source organism: Tolypothrix bouteillei VB521301 (assembly GCF_000760695.4). Taxonomy (GTDB): domain Bacteria; phylum Cyanobacteriota; class Cyanobacteriia; order Cyanobacteriales; family Nostocaceae; genus Scytonema; species Scytonema bouteillei_A. The sequence goes on from NZ_JHEG04000001.1 coordinate 5,620,768, forward strand.
GCAAAATTCGACCATCATGCGAACTTACCAGGATTATTTAAAAATAATAATTTATCCATATTACCAATTTCTAGAAAAAAGTATGTCATAGGTCATTTTGATACTTATTGTAAAGTTAAATATAATCACGCTATAAAACCCAATCATGTTAATTTTCCCTTAGAAATAAAGAGTATAGATTATACAAACTTATCTTCAGAAAGTATGGCTTTAAGTTGTGCTTTTAATACAGGTATTATAGATGCTGTTCTTGGAGGTGAAAAATCCTTTCACACTATTTCTGGTCGAATGTCTACAGGTAGTTTTAAATTCTTTATTAGCAACCTCTCAGAGAGTAAACCTTATGAGATTTGTGTTGATAATTCTCAATGTGAAATAGACGCAGGCTTTGAAAGTGAAACTTACCTACTGATACTTGAAGCAAAACTATATAATGTAGATGATTTTTTAATTAGGCAACTTTATTATCCATATAGGCTTTGGTCAAATAAGATAAAAAAGAAAGTCATTCCTGCTTTAATGACATATTCAAATTCTAATAATATTTTTAGCTTTTTTTTATACGAATTTGATAATTATTTGGATTACAACTCTATAAAGTTAAAAGAACAAAAAGATTATATTATATCTTCTGAAGAAATAACACAAAAGGATATATTAGGAATATTTCACTCTGTTATTCCAGTTGTTGAACCACCAAACGTTCCCTTTCCACAGGCAAATGATTTTGAAAAAATTGTAGATTTACTTACACTGATGTTAAATAAAGAATTAACAAAAGAAGAAATTACAACAAACTATCAATTTGATGTAAGACAAACAAATTACTACACAGATGCTACAAGATACCTTGGACTAGTTAATAGATATAAGGATTCAGATACGAAAGAAACAATGTTTCAGTTGACGGAGGAAGGGAAATATTTATTAAACAGGAAACATAAAGAAAAAATTCTTTCCTTAATTAGAAAAATTTTAGAACATGAGGCTTTCTACAAGTCCTTTCAGGCTACTCTTTCTACTAAAGTAGTACCATCTAGTCATGAAATCAGCAAGATTATGTTATCCTGTAACTTGGATTTAAATAACACAACTATCATCAGACGCTCTAGTACAGTTCGTGGATGGATCGAATGGATATTAAACATAATTTCAGATGAAGAGAAATAAAACTTTTTAGCTGAAAAAATTTTATCGCTATAAAAGCTGTGTTACGGAAAATCACTTATTCAGTACACTAAATGCAAGCGCAAGCGTTAGATAATTTAGTATGGGGTATTGCCGAGTAAAAGCCCTAATGAAATAAATTACGTAATCTAAAAATGACTAAACCAATCATCTGGATACACGGCGACTGTCTCAGCCCTCGAAACCCCGCACTTGAAGAATACCCCGATGCACCAGCAATTTGGGTTTGGGACGAAGCTTTGATAGAAGAATGGCAACTCGGCTTAAAGCGCCTCACCTTTATCTACGAATGCTTGCTAGAATTACAAGTTGTCATTCGCCGTGGCGATGTCGCAAAAGAAGTTTTAGCTTTTGCCAAAGAACATAATGCTAACAAAGTAGTCACAGCAGATAGTCCCAGCCCTCGATTTGATGCAATCTGTGACAAAATTGAAAATTCTTTGGAATTAGAAGTCTTTGAGGTAGAACCATTTTTTGACTACGACGGCTATATCGATCTCAAGCGCTTTTCCCGTTATTGGAAAGTAGCAGAACAGTATGTATTTGAGTAAACTTTGATTTGCGACTTATTCCTTAACATTCTGCAACATTTCTATAGACTCTTCACACCAACTGTTCCACGCCTTTTCATAACCAATACCCATCTTCAAAACGCTGTATTGACAGCGTTCACCATAAGACAATTCTTCTGAATGAGCAAAAAAGCGCTTTTCTATGTCTTCATATGCTTCCAACCGCTTCAAGTGGAGACGGCGGTTCTGTTCTAACTGTTGAAGCAACACTTGGGGAGACACCAAACCACCTGCAAAAACTTTAACTAAAATATCTTCCCGAATTGGTCCAAGTCCGCAGTCTTCGCCAATCCACTCCGTCAACTTTTGCTGTCCGAGTTCGGTTAGGTGGTAAATTTTCTTATCCAAAGGTTTTCCTTGGGCAATAACTTCAACGCCTACCCAGCCTTGTTCTTCCAGCTTTTTCAGTTCCCGATATATCTGTTGGTGAGTTGCTTGCCAGAAATAACCAACACTATCTTCAAATTCCTTTGCAATTTCATAGCCACTGCAGGCTTTTTTCGCCAACAAAGACATAACAGCGTGCGCTAGCGCCACGATCGCAACCTCTTGACACGAACATTGTATTGAATATACATTAGCAAAAATAGGTTTTATGCAAAAAGTTGCATAAACATAATTTGATTAAAAAAGTTGCCCCAAGAACGGCATTCCTGAAAATGGCTGTAATAATAAGGAACGCCTGTATGGTCGTGCAATGTTGAGAATTTCTACAAGGGCAGAACACTTATGAGCGATGGGTCTGTAAAGCACGATACGGCATTGCCAATGAGCAGTAGTAACTTAGTGGAAGCCATGCCACCACTAAAATTGAGACGGTGGAGATTTATTTTGGTAGGTGCGATCGCAACCCTAGCACTACTAAGTCTGACAATTACAAATCAAAAGAAAGACACACCAAAAACTTCTCCTGTCCGTATTATCCCAGTTAAAACACAACGAATAGAAGCAGTTAAGTCCTACCAAGTGTTGCAAACTTATACAGGGGAAGTAGCAGCATTACGAGCCAGTGAGTTGGGGTTTGAGCGATCGGGAAGAGTCGTTAAGCTCAATGTCGATCGCGGCGATCGCATAACAAAGGGAACTGCCCTAGCACAACTCGATACTAGTAATTTAGAAACTCAACTGCAAGAATTGCTTGCCCGTAAAGCTCAAGCTGTAGCAGTTCTAGAAGAACTCAAAGCAGGACCGCGCTCCGAAAAAATCGCTGCAGCTCGCGCCCAAGTCAGACAATTAGAAGAACTTTTAAAGCTAGACGAAATCAAACGTTCTCGAAGACAAGATTTATACACTCAAGGAGCCATTTCCAGAGAGCAGTATGATGAAGTGGCTTTCAACGCCAATGCCTTAATGCAACGTCTAGCAGTTGCTCGCAGTGAATTAGATGAACTTCTAGCAGGAACGCGTAAAGAACAGATTGCAGCGCAGCAAGCAGCAGTCAAACAGTTAGATGCCAGCATTGCCGAAGTCAAAGTTAACATTGGCAAGAGCACTATCAAAGCTCCTTTTTCCGGAATTATTGCTGCACGTCGCCTAGATGAAGGTACTGTTGTCAGTGCAGGTCAATCAGTCGTGCGCTTGGTAGAAAACGCCAACCCAGAAGTAGAAATTGGAGTCCCAGTGCAATTGACCGCTCAGATAAAACCAGGTAGCCAAAAGAACGTGCAAGTTGGACAAACAATTTACCGAGGTAGAGTTTTATCAATTTTGCCAGAAGTCAACCCCACAACTCGTACCCGCACTGTAATACTGACATTAGAGAATTCTTTAGCCCCATCGGTCGCACCCGGACAAATTGCAAGATTAGCCATTCCACAAACCATTTCAACAACTGGGTATTGGTTACCAATTGCTGCATTGGTAAAAGGGGAACGCGGTCTGTGGTCTTGTTATGCCTTAACAACCGAAAAAAATTCACAAGAAGAAACACAATCTTACCGAGTCAAACAGCGCAACGTAGAAGTATTGCACACCCAGGGAAACCGCGTTCTCGTGCGAGGAACACTCCAACCGAGTGACACGGTGATAGTCGATGGTACTCAAAGAATTGTACCCGGTCAGCTAGTTCAGCCGACATTTTAAGTAGCGATTAGCGATTGGGGAATGGCGATTGGGTATGAGTTATCAGTACTTCTCCCTTGTCCTCCTTGTCCCCCTTGTCTCCCTTATCCCCCTTGTCCCCATTCCCTCAAATGTTCACTCTTTTCTACCGCAACCGCCAACTGCTCATTCTCACCTTGACACTCATTCTTGTCTGGGGGCTATCTTCTTTCTTTTCCCTTCCCCGCCTAGAAGATCCAGAAATAACCCAAAGAGTGTCAACTGTTACAACGATATTTCCCGGAGCCACTGCTGAGAGAGTAGAAACATTAGTCACAGAACCTATTGAGCAAGAATTATCAGAGATTGAAGAAGTAGATGTTCTTGAATCTCGGTCTGATAGTGGAATTTCCGTCGTTACCGTCAACCTGAAAGAAACAGTAAAAGACGTTGATAAGGTTTGGGCAAGAGTTCGGAGTCATATTGATGATGTAGTTCCACAACTGCCACCAGGAGCATTACAGCCCAAGTACAAAGACCAAGAAGTAAAAGCCAATTCCCTTATTGCTGGCTTAGTTTGGCAAAATAACACACCTATAAATTACGCAGTATTACGTAGGCAAGCAGAAACATTAGAAGATAGAATGCGATCGCTATACGGTACCGATAAAGTGGAACTCTTTGGCGATCCAGACGAAGAAATTCGCGTCGAAATCGATCCCGCTCATTTGGCAATGTTAGGGTTAACCACTGAAGAATTATCCCGTCAGATCCAAGCTAGTGATGCCAAGGTCAGTGCGGGACAACTTCGCAGCACCACTAATGAACTCTTGTTTGAAGTATCCGGGGAATTAGACTCTCTCGATCGCATTCGCAATATTCCCATTCGCGCCAATGGCTTGGCACAAGTAACACGTTTAAGCGACATTGCTCAAGTTAGCAAAGGTATTGTTGAGCCAGCAAATAGTTTAGCCTTTGTTTCTGGCAAACCCGCCATTATTATCGCAGCGACAGTTGAGTCGGGAATCCGAGTCGATTCTTGGGCAGAATCAGCACGTGAAGTTCTCAAAAAATTTCAATCCGAATTACCCAATGGTCTCGGGATCGAAACCGTTCTTGACCAAAGCCATTATGTCAAGAATCGTCTTAGAGGGGTCATTCAAGAATTGGTCACTGGTTCGGTGCTAGCCATGGTCGTGATTTTATTTGCAATGGGCTGGCGCTCTGCGGTGGTAGTTGGTGCAACTTTGCCCTTAGCAACCCTACTGGTGTTTGGTGGAATGAAAGTTTTAGGCGTTCCCTTGCATCAAATATCAATGACGGGATTAATTATTGCTATCGGTCTGTTAATAGATAATGCCATATGTATGGCAGATGAAGTGCAAATTCGACTGCATCAGGGAATGAATCCGCAAGATGCAATTGCAGATAGCGTCCATCACATGGGCATTCCCTTGCTCAGTTCAACTGTAACAACAGTGTTAGCATTTTTACCCATTGCTCTAGCTCCTGGCGGTGTAGGGGAATTCACTGGCACTATTGGAATTAGCGGAATTCTTGGACTCATCAGTTCATTGTTTATTTCACTGACTGTTCTTCCTGCTTTGTCAGGTTTACTTCACCAAAGGAAGCAAAATTCTCGAATTCCAACTTGGCTGGAACAAGGCTTCTCCCATCCGAGCTTGACCCGAATTTACCGTTGGACATTACAGAAAACATTTACCCGACCCATGCTTGCAGTCAGTTTGGCGCTCCTAATACCAGTGGTTGGGTTTACCCTCAGTTTGGATCTAAAACAGCAATTTTTCCCTCCCTCAGGTCGAAACCAGTTTTATATTGATTTTGAATTGCCAAGCCAAGCTGCTTTAAGCCAGACACAAGCCCAAGTTCTGCAAGCACGGAATTTAATTCTCAAGCATCCTGATATTGTTGATGTCCACTGGTTGGTGGGGGAAAGTGCGCCAACTTTCTATTACAACGTCGTTGGTACAAGGGAAAATGCAGCCAATTATGCCCAAGGACTCGTGCAATTGCGACCAAACGTTTTACCCACTCCGATTATTCAAAGCTTACAGAGCGAGCTAGACAAAGCATTTCCCAGCGCTCAAGTCTTAGTACGGCAAATTGAGCAAGGACCCCCCTTTGATGCACCCGTCGAAGTTCGCGTGTACGGACCCGACTTAGAAAAACTCCGGGAATTGGGGAATCAAATTCGTGCAGAATTATCGCAAATTCAAGATGTACTTCACACTCGTGCTAGTTTGACAGAAGCACAACCAAAATTAGCCATAAAAGTTGATGAAGAACAAGCACGAGTTGTGGGACTCGATCGCAGTGGGATCGCCCGTCAACTAGACACGACTCTTGAAGGTACAACAGGAGGTTCTGTATTAGAATCAACCGAAGAATTACCCGTGCGTGTACGTGTCTCTGACTCCAACCGTAGCGATCTAGACCGAATTGCTGCTCTCGACTTACTACCGAGCCAAACTTCATCTTCAGAAAACAATCAAACTATTCCTCTTGCATCTGTTGGTCAAGTACAGCTAGTTCCAGATTTAGCCTTGATTCCCCGTCGCGATCGAAGACGAGTTAACATTGTTCAAGGATTTATCACCTCCGGGGCTTTACCCGCAGTTGTTCTCTCTGAATTTCAACGACGCATACATTTAAAGAATTTACAACTGCCTCCAGGGTACACTTTAGAATTTGGTGGAGAAGCAGAAGAGCGCGGTACTGCGATCGCCAATTTGTTATCTACAGTAGGAGTCTTAGGGGTGCTGATGACGGCAACATTAGTACTGACATTTAACTCATTTGCTGTGGCTGGATGCATTGGTATCGTTGCGTTACTTTCAGTGGGATTGGGACTGCTAGGTCTATGGATATCTGGCTACCCTTTTGGTTTCACAGCAATTCTCGGTACTATTGGGCTTATAGGAATTGCAGTCAATGAAGCTACTGTTGTTCTGGCAGCTTTGCAGGCAGATCCTCGTGCTAGTTTGGGCGATCGTTCAGCAGTACAAGAAGTCGTTGTGCATTCCACCCGCCATATGATTGCCACAACTATCACTGATACTGCTGGCTTTACACCGCTTTTGTTCGATCCAACGGGTTTCTGGAATCCACTGGCAATTATCATTGCTGGTGGTTTGGGAGGCGTAACTCTGCTATCACTTTACTTCGTTCCTTCGGTATACCTGCTACTGGTACGTAGGAAGAAATCAGTCCCTACCTCTGCTTCACATCCCCTACCGCTCTCCTACAATAATATTCCTCCTATTTAATTTTTGAAATATATGTAGTGGCAATGCCCACTACATATGTCTGTTAGTGCAATACGTTCAGTTAACAATATCTAATCCTTGAGGATTCAAATTAAAATTTTTTAATGTGTTTAACTGAAATTTGGTTTGAAGGAAAATTATCTGTTAACGAAAGCAGATTTAAACGTTTGAGGTGATTGCGTTTTTCCAGCCAAAATTGACAAATATCTGTCACCAATTTTTTGTCTTCCGGCGTCAAACTATCATCTGAATTACCTGAAGCTAAAATTTTAGCTACTTTTGCAGCAATTTTTAAATCCACACCATATCTGATGAGTTTTGCATGGTACAGTATCTCTTTCTCTTCCTGCGACATGAAAATCTCGTTGTTCATTAGCTCAAAGTTTAAAAAAAATTAAATAGAATATTTGACTTAGATTATTGTAAATTTCTCATCTTATAGAAGCTATAAAAAGAGAGATTAAGAGTACCATCTAAAGATGGTAGACAAAATTTATTATATGTGTATATAAAATAGTTGTATAGAAACGTACATAAAAACTTAGTAATTTTTCGGGAGATAAACTGCTATATTGCTGAAGTCTATTCTTTTACATAAATATGACTGAGAAATATCTGCCTGATGAACTCAACTTCAGTTATTTAAATCTAATTAATCAAAATAAACACTATCCTGTAGGTAGGTGGGCGGAAAAATGTCTAAATACGTAATGAAAAGTAAAATTTCTATATTTGGCTTTTAGTAGCGCTGTCTGTCCCTGCAACACCTAAGGACAGCGAACTCGTGCATCGCAACTAGAAACCAGTGATAAATATTTTTACCGACTTACTTAATTCCCTAAAAATATTGCAGGAGTATGAATACCGTAAACATAATTGCTCAACAAAATTCATTTGTTCTAAATGCGGATGGAATTTTAGATTTCTATCAATAGAACATGGAACAATTACAAGCCAGTCAACTCAAACTTGGCGAAATTTATGAAATAGAGTTTCTCAATGGTTCCAATTGATAGTAAAGTTTACAGGTTTCAAAGCTGGACGTTACTATTTTTTCAATAATGATGAGAACCAGTTCTCAATTTCTAACAACTGTGTTCAGTATTACCGCTTTTACAAATTAAGCTAAATCAGGTTTACATTAATGGAATAACGAGGACATTAATTTAAGCTTCGCTCCTGCTATTGTAGCGATTAATGTAAGGCATTTCAATTGAAACTGCGATCGCTTTCTGATAAAAAATTATACGCCGATTGTGTTGAAGATCCGCTATTCAAAGACGTGTTATCACTACTCAGACATATTGAAACTGTCTGACTTTGATAGTGACGAAGCGCAACAATTGCAACGATAATTACACATACAGTACTAAGGTATAAAAGTTTCATATTAAATATTTTATAAACGATCGGATATCAAGCCCTTTAAATACAAAAAACTAAAGCTAATGTTTCTCAATTTAAATTTAGTTTTGTATTTTTCATCCAATATCAAACACAGTTATATTCACGTATTGTTTGATAGGGCAAAAACAATAGTTCCAAGGCTCACTGCTACAGAAGTTTGTTGATATATGAGTTTCATCTTTACGATACCTCGGTGATTTTTTAGAGTCTGCGAGCTATTTACAATCGTAGGCTTATCTGTTACGCGCCCAGTAACCACTGCTTGATGCAATCTCATCAATGCATCAACATCTTCTGACTCATATCCAGTTTCCAGCAACTTTTGCAATCTATTGACAGTAGCAATACTCAAATATCCAGAAGTTATTGCTTTTCGTACTAGCTCACTAATTAAAGGCATATTTTCAATATAGGGTTTATAGCGATACGGCTTGAGCCGTTAAGCTTTGTTTATCGCGTGTTGCATCAAGTAATCTTTCGTTACTGCAAGAGCAATATTTGAAAGGTTCGCTTCAAATTTAAATTAGAAAGTTTTCATCGTACATCACCCTACAAGGTCACCCAATAGGGTGAGGTCATAATATCTACCCTAATTTAGTAGACTTTATAAGATATTTGTACGGTAGCTAATTCAATCTCATTCCACTACAGATAAAAGTCATAAATTTTATATGACTTTAGTCATATCTTTGCGATCGCAATATCGTGTAATGCATTTTTTCTATTTTGAAGCCCTACAAATTACCCGACTTCCTGAAGAAGTCGGGTTGCTGAGCGATTAAAAACTGGGATTAGCTGGATTAGCTTTCCCTATCCAAACGCAGAACAGCCATAAAAGCTTCCTGAGGGACATCCACCGTACCCACCGACTTCATGCGCTTTTTACCTTTTGCCTGTTTCTGCAAGAGTTTCTTCTTACGGCTGATATCACCGCCATAGCACTTAGCAAGAACGTCTTTGCGTAATGCTGGAATATGTTCGCTGGCAATTACCTTACTTCCAATAGACGCTTGAATGGGGACTTTAAATTGATGGCGGGGAATGAGTTCTTTAAGTTTTTCCGCCATCGATCGCCCAACACCGTAAGCTTTATCGCGGTGAACGATCATTGCTAAGGAATCAACTGGGTCACCATTAATGAGAATATCTAACCTGACTAAGGGATTTTCTCGGTAACCAATCAATTGATATTCCATACTCGCATAACCCCGAGAGCGAGACTTCATTTGGTCAAAAAAGTCGGTAACCACTTCCGCTAAAGGTAGCTCGTATGTTAGTGTAGTACGCCCTTGGGTGAGGTATTTCATATCCTTAAATACACCACGCCGATTTTGCGCCAACTCCATCAAAGTCCCAACGTAAGTTTCCGGCGTAATCATGTCTACCTGAACGTAGGGTTCCTCAATTTTTTCCCGTTCGTTAGGTGAGGGTAAGTGGCTGGGGTTATCAACATAAATTTCCTCGCCTTTAACGGTTGTCACCTTGTACACGACTGACGGCGCAGTAATAATAAGATCCAAGTCGTACTCTCGTTCCAAGCGTTCTTGGACAATCTCCATATGGAGCAAACCCAAGAAGCCGCAACGGAAACCAAAACCCATCGCACTTGAGGTTTCCGGTTCAAAATGCAATGCAGCGTCATTGAGTTTGAGTTTGTCCAATGCTTCGCGCAAATCCTCAAATTGGTCAGCATCAATGGGGAACATTCCACAGAAGACCATTGGGTTTGCTTCTGTATAACCGGGTAATGGTTCAGTCGCTTTGGCTCCAGAGAGGGTCACAGTATCACCTACCCGTGCATCTGCTACAGCTTTGATTGCTGCTGATAGGTAGCCCACTTCTCCGGCGTGTAATTCATCGACTTGCTTTTGAGTGGGAGAAAGGACTCCAACCTCATCAATTTCGTATTCTTTACCAGATGCCATGAGGTAGATGCGATCGCCTTTCTTTAACTTACCGTCCATGACCCGGAAATAAACAATTACGCCCCGGTAACTATCATAATAGCTATCAAAAATCAATGCTCTGAGACGCTCATCAACCGTATTTTGCGGTGATGGTATCCGCTCAACAATTGCTTCTAAAATGTCATCAACGCCAATGCCTTCCTTCGCAGAAGCCAAAATTGCACCACTGCAATCCAAACCAATAATCTCTTCAATTTCCTTAATCACTCGGTCTGGTTCTGCCCCTGGCAAATCAATTTTATTCAGCACTGGTATAATTTCCAAATTATGCTCTAGAGCCAAATAAACGTTTGCCAAGGTTTGAGCTTCGACACCTTGAGAAGCATCTACAACAAGCAGTGCGCCTTCACAAGCAGCAAGACTGCGAGATACCTCATAGGAAAAGTCTACGTGTCCCGGAGTATCAATAAGATTCAGGACATACGTCTGACCATCTTTTGCTTTATAATTCATTCGGGCAGCTTGCAGCTTAATGGTAATGCCGCGCTCCCGTTCAAGATCCATGTTATCGAGAAACTGTTCTTTCATTTCTCGCTGCTCCACAGTACCAGTCACTTGTAACAAGCGATCGGCGAGGGTAGATTTTCCGTGGTCTATATGAGCAATAATACAGAAATTGCGAATGCGAGATGCGGGAACGTCAGTCATATACTTCTTTGCTTTAGAGGCAACAAGGAATAAAAGAGCAATATACTTTAACGTATTGTAATGCTTTCTTTGCTTCGACGGGGAGTAGGCAGTGACCGACAACCATTAGCCATTAGCCAGTCTTCCATTAGCTTTTTATAGTATTAACCAATTAGAGGCGTACAATAAACAACAAGTGCAATCTACAGACTACAAAGAGCGAGAAGCACTTGCGATTCGCTCTAAAGTATGAAGAGAGCCACTTTACAAGCCGAGTGAAAAGATCGAGAGTACATCTTCCTATGAATATGAAAGAGAAATCTGCCGATACGGAACAAAGAGGAGCCGATAAGGTAGAAATAGCAATTCGCCTGGACTCTGAGTTACTAGAGCAAATTCAGCATTTAACCAACGACCCTAGTAAAGTGATTGAAGTGGCAATTCGCCAATGGCTGAGGGGTGACACGCCAAGAGATGATGAACTCACACGCACGCCTGTACGCAAACCCTTACCCCCTCGAGGTGAGTGGAATGACTGAGATGAAAAAACATAGAGAATTTAGAGAAAAATCATAGTGAGAAGGTTAAAAAAATGTAAAATTTTACATACTAAAATTTAGAACAACCTAAAACTAAATCTCAATTATGCTACAGCTGTAAAAATTTATGCCAAACTTTATGCAGCGACTAGCCAAGATTTATTAGGTTGCCCTTGATATGTATCCAACTCGAGCCATGAGTATTACTGCTAACTCTCAAAGGTCAAATATATTGACACAAAATTCGGACACCACTACCAGTAACACTAATGGCTTTTGGGCAAATTTAGGAGCCGAGTTGGTGTATACGCAAGAGAGAACGGGACGTTATCTAACTTTTTACTGGCAACACAGCGAAAAAGTTGGGATAAGCCCGGAAACGTTGCTTGATGATTCCAATGCAGAGCAAGTCTTCGCTCCAAAGGATGAAGTTGCCTATTTGGAAAAGTTGCAGCAGATTTTGACAACTTTGGTACCACAAAAATATCAATGCTGGTTTAGCTACGGTCAGCAGTTGTTTGAGTTGGAGTTGACCATCAGTCCCATTATGTCTTCTGTGGGCAGTGTCCCAACAACTGTTTTAGTGATGGGACGACTCTTGCAAGAAGTGACAGCAAGTCAACCGGAAAACTTAACACCTCAAAAACCTGTAGTCTTCAATTCGGTGTTGCGTTCCCATCGCCACCACAAACTAATCAATCAAATTACCAGAAATATCCGGCGTACATTAGACCTCGATATTATTTGGCAGCAAACAGTGGATAGTTTGGGGAAAGCGTTACAACTAGAACGTTGTATTATTTGCCCGTATCACGCGTCTAGCACTAAGGTACAGATAACAGCAGAATACCACCAGTCAACTAGAGGTTCGATGCTGGGCTTGGAAATAGATTTTGATTCTGAGTCTGGCTTTGCGCGGGCAATTTCAACTTTGCAACCAATTTTGATAGAATCGCCCGAACATCCTCAACTAAAGCAGCAAAAAATGCTGGTGATTGCTACGTGTTATCAGGATCAACCCAATGGGTTAATTGCTGCAGTTCTTCGCGATTCATGTTGTCTGCTCACAGCAGACGATCTTGAACTGGCAAAGGATGTTGCCGATCAACTTGGGACGGCGATCGCTCACGCAACTTTATACAAAGAATTAGAAGCAGCACGTCAGGAAGCAGAACAAGCGACTCGCCGCATTCGAGATTTCCTTGCCAATGTCACTCATGAATTGCGAACGCCGCTCAACGGTATTATTGGCTTCTTAAAACTGATTTTAGAGGGTATGGCAGATGACCCCGAAGAACAGAAGCAGTTTCTCCAAGAAGCACACAAATCCTCATTATATTTACTTGATATTATTAATGATATTTTAGATATTGCCAAAATCGAAGCAGGCAAAATGGAATTGGAACTGCGTTCGGTGACTTTAGATGAATTATTTAGTGATGTAGAAAATTTTATGCGCCCTCAAGCAGAGGGGAGAAATCTCAGTTTCCGAATGCAAAGACCAGCCACGTCAGATGAAATTATTGTCCAAGGGGATTACCAGCGCTTAAAGCAGGTCATGTTAAATTTAATTGGAAATGCTATTAAATTTACCCACGAAGGGGGTATCACAGTCAGCGCTGATGTTGTTCGTAAAAAAGTCACTTTCCAAGACCGACAGTTACCCGGTATGGTGCGCGTGCGTGTAGCAGATACGGGTATTGGAGTATCCTTAGATAAACAAGACAAACTGTTCCACTTGTTCAGCCAGGTCGATGGTTCTCGTACCCGTCAGTATGGAGGTACGGGTTTGGGGCTGGCGATCTCTCAAAAGCTTGTTGAGGCGATGGGGGGTGAAGTCAATTTTTACAGCCTGGGTGAAGGGCTTGGCTCAACAGTCACCTTTACAGTTCCGCTATATCAGCAACCGCTCATAATTTCCACCTCGGATGGCGACCCGCAAGATTAGGAATTTTAGATTTTGCGGGAAGTTGTCAGGAGCGTTTCCCTCAGGAGCCAACTTTTATTCAATAAGTTGTCTTTTAAGGTAGCCTAATATGGCGGCTCGCACGTAGATTAAAGAATTACGCTCAAACGCGCTTCTAATGGAACGAACTTAACACCGGGCGTTAGGTCTGTACAGCTTTACCCACTCGTTGGTAGTTTTGTCCGAACTTTTAGAAGCGGTAAAGCTCTAATAAAATCTAGTAAGATTGTCCTAGTAGCAGTAGTAAAAATGAAAAATAAGGAGTGAGTTTGTCGTAGCAGCTTCCTAGCACCGTTACAATCAAATAGCCGGCTCCCTATTTTTAAGTTACGAGGTTTAAAACTATGGAACTCACAGTTGACAATGTTGAAACAGTTTTAGATGAAATGCGTCCCTACCTCATATCTGATGGCGGTAACGTGGAACTTGTAGAACTTGATGGTCCCGTTGTCAAACTGCGGTTACAAGGTGCTTGTGGTTCTTGTCCTAGTTCTACCATGACTCTCAGAATGGGTATTGAGCGTCGCCTTCGGGAAATGATTCCAGAAATTGCAGAAGTGGAACAAGTGATATAGTGACTGGGGATTGGAGATTGGCGACTGGGAAGGATTGGTTATTGATTGTCATAAGAGCTGGATGGGTTGACTTAAATGTGTCGTGACCTATGTAGTAGGCTAATGAGTTAGAACCCCATATTGCTAATAACAATTCCCCATTCCCAATCCTCAATCACCTATGTCTCATCCCCTTTACGTCGCTTTTATTTGGCATCAACACCAGCCGCTGTATAAATCTCCTGACAGCGGCGTTTCGCTATCAAATTCCCAACAATATCGTTTGCCTTGGGTGCGTTTGCACGGTACTAAGGATTACTTGGATTTAATTCTGATTTTGGAACGCTATCCCAAGTTGCACCAGACGGTGAATTTGGTGCCATCTCTGATTTTGCAACTGGAAGATTACGTTGCTGGCACTGCTTTTGACCCTTATTTGGAAGTGAGTTTGACACCAGTTGAACAACTCACTGACACACAACGAGATTTTATTATACAACACTTTTTTGATGCCAATCACCACCATTTGATCGACCCACATCCCCGCTATGCCGAGTTGTACTATCAACGACAGAATAAAGGACAATCTTGGTGTTTTGCTAATTGGGAATTGCAGGATTACAGCGATTTGTTAGCTTGGCACAATTTAGCGTGGATAGATCCTCTGTTTTGGGACGATCCGGAGATTGCGGCTTGGTTGAAGCGAGGTAAGAATTTTACTCTGGGCGATCGCCAGCGAATTTACTCCAAACAGAGAGAAATTCTCAGGAGAATTGTCCCTACTCACCGGAAAATGCAGGAAACGGGTCAGTTGGAAGTCACAACATCGCCCTACACTCATCCTATCTTACCCTTGCTAGCTGATACCAACTCCGGACGTGTAGCGGTGCCTAATATGACACTACCAGAGGCTCGGTTTCAGTGGGCGGAAGATATTCCCCGGCATTTGCAAAAAGCGTGGGATTTGTACGTTGACAGATTTGGGCAGGCACCGCGTGGTTTGTGGCCCTCAGAACAGTCAGTGAGCCCGGAAATCTTACCGTATATTATTAATCAAGGTTTTAAGTGGATTTGCTCAGATGAAGCTGTTTTGGGATGGACCCTAAAACACTTTTTCCATCGCGATGGAGCAGGTAATGTTAAAGAACCAGAATTGCTGTACCAACCATATCGCTTGCAAACTCCAGTGGGGGATTTGGCGATCGTGTTTCGAGATCACAGATTATCAGATTTAATTGGCTTTACCTATGGTGCAATGTCTCCCAAACAAGCAGCAGCAGATTTGGTAGGGCATTTACAAGCGATTGCGCGGATGCAAAGAGAAAAACAACCAGAACAACCTTGGTTGGTTACCATTGCTCTAGATGGTGAAAATTGCTGGGAATTTTATCCTGAAGATGGCAAACCCTTCTTAGAAGCTCTGTACCAGAATTTTACAGACGAACCACACCTAAAACTGGTCACTGTCTCAGAATTTATCGAAAAGTTTCCCCCAAGAGCAACCATACCAGGAGAAAAACTGCACAGTGGTTCTTGGGTTGATGGTAGCTTTACGACTTGGATTGGCGATCCTGCGAAAAACCGTGCTTGGGATTACTTAACACACGCTAGGCTAACATTAGCCAGTCACCCAGAAGCAACAGAAGAAAATAATCCCGAAGCATGGGAAGCTTTGTACGCAGCAGAAGGTTCTGACTGGTTTTGGTGGTTTGGTGTAGGGCATTCTTCAAATCACGATGCTATTTTCGATCGCCTGTTTCGAGAGCATTTGTATGGCATATACAAAGCTTTAAATGAACCCATCCCCTCATATCTTCGTCAACCAGTAGAAAACCACGAAGCACTATCAGATCGCCGACCGGAAAGTTTTATCCATCCCGTCATTGATGGTAAAGGTGATGAGCAAGACTGGGACAAAGCCGGACGTATCGAAATCGGTGGAGCAAGGGGTACAATGCACAGCAGCAGCCCCATTCAACGACTTTGGTATGGAGTAGATCACCTCAATTTTTATTTACGGGTAGACTTTAAAACAGGTGTAAAACCAGGGCAAGATTTGCCACCGGAATTGAATTTACTGTGGTTTTATCCAGACCAACCCATGAATAACAGCCCAGTTCCCCTAGCTGAAGTTCCCGATATTGCACCAGTGAACTACCTGTTCCACCATCATTTGGGAATTAATTTGCTGACCCAGTCAACTTATTTTCGCGAAGCAGGAGAACACTATCAATGGCATCCCCGCTTCAGTCGAGCGCAAGTTGCTCTAAACAATTGTTTGGAGATAGCAGTGCCTTGGGCAGATTTGCAAATTCCACC
The DNA here is from genome assembly GCF_000760695.4 of Tolypothrix bouteillei VB521301. Taxonomy (GTDB): domain Bacteria; phylum Cyanobacteriota; class Cyanobacteriia; order Cyanobacteriales; family Nostocaceae; genus Scytonema; species Scytonema bouteillei_A. The sequence continues at coordinate 5,637,234 of NZ_JHEG04000001.1, forward strand.
AGATTATGCCTTGCGCTTGGTGTTGGTTCTTGCGGATGAAGGGAGTTACTGCGCCTACTTTCCAGAGAATGCTTTGATTCCCATTGAAGTACCTTAGAGGTTATCAAGAAACGCCTCCTCTCCCTCGTTCCCAGGCTCCGCCTGGGAATGCCTTCTGTTCCTGTATTCAGTCAATTGAGTTTGAATAATATATTGGCTACGTTTTCACCTAATTTTTCAATAGATTCCTGTTGTTTGGAGTCTTTTAAATTGCCATCAACATCAAACGCTTCGTAAGCTTTAGGTAAAGCAACTTGATCCGGAAGTACCAAGACTTTGATATTTCCCAAGATAGCTCGCAGGTGTACCAATCCCCGCAGTCCACCGAGTCCACCTGGCGAAGCACTCATAATAGCAGCCACCTTTCCTGCAAATGCAGCTAATGGAGCTTCATCAGGCGAAGGACGAGATACCCAGTCAATGGCATTTTTTAAAACTGCTGTTAAAGAACTGTTGTATTCCGGTGAAGCAATCAATAGTCCTTGATGAGAAATGAACAAATCCTTCAATGTTCTGGCATTTGCTGGTAAACCTTCTTGAGCTTCCAAATCCTCATCAAAAAGAGGTAGTGGCAAGTCGCGTAAATCAATGTAAGTTACCTCTGCACCTGCTGCTCTAGCACCAGTCGCCGCAATTTTTACAAGTTTTTTATTGTAAGAATCAGTGCGGGTACTTCCAGCAAAAGCCAGTATTTTCGGTGTATATGCCATAGCTACTGGTTATCTTGATTTCAATGAGAGTGGTTGGACAGATTGTTCCGATGAGATTATACTCCTAAATTTTACTATTTGTAGAAAAATCTTTTTGACGAATTAGAAAAACGCGTATAATGAATGTTTTACCTCAACTCCCTTTTAATCTGATGAACGGCTCTTCACCAGAAGTACTTAAGTCCCATGCTGAAATTTTACAACGGACTCAGCTGGGTCAACTGTGCGGTACTAAACAGCTATTTCGCGATCGCTACACAATACTGAGGATTTTAGGGAAAGGTGGTTTTGGTGTCACGTTCTTAGCCAGGAATGCAGTGTTACCAGGACAACCACTCTGTGTGATTAAACAACTTTGTCCAAAAGTTGACAATGTTAAGAGCTGGAAACGTGCCTGCTATCGCTTTGAAAAAGAAGCAAAAACATTGGCTCAATTAGGAAGTCACTCTCAAATTCCCATGCTTTTAGACTACTTTGAAGTCAGTGGGGAATTTTATTTAGTTCAAGAATATGTTAAAGGTTTTAATTTAGCACAAGAAGTTCATCGAACTGGTCTATATAGTGAAGAGGCAGTGAAAAAACTTTTGGGAGAATTGCTGCCAGTATTGCGCTACGTACATAACAATCATGTCATTCATAGAGATATCAAACCTCATAACTTACTGCGATGCCAAGATGACGGACGTTTAGTGCTTATTGATTTTGGTGCTGTTAAGGAAGAGTTGGTGTTAAAAGATGGAACACCAACGGATGCACCAGTAAATACCAATTTTATTGGAACGATGGGATTTGCTCCACCAGAGCAACTTTCTTTGCGTCCGGTTTATGCCAGTGATATTTACGCACTAGGTGTAACTTGTCTTTATCTTTTGACTGAAAAATTACCTCTAGAGTTTGAGTACGACATCAAAACAGGCGAAATTCATTGGCAAAAAGAGGTCAATATTAGCGCTTATTTTGCTCAAATTCTAGAGCGAATGCTTAAACTTTCCTTAGAAGAGCGATTCCAATCAGTTGATGATGTTATTTGGGCTTTGGAGATGGAAAACCATTTGCCCTCCTTGACTGACTGTTTAACAACTCAAAGATTGGGAGTTAACGATCGCACTACCAGCCAAGAACCAGAATACTTGACGCCTACAGAAAAAACTGCAAGAGCGATTCGCGATTGGCAAACAAAGTTAAAAGCAAGAATGGTAAGTGATTAGTTTAGTAATTAGTAGTTGCCATTTTTATACCGCTTACTACCAACCAATAACATTTATAAAATGTTATGAGATTCAAATTTTTTTCAACAGAGATTTCGTATAAGATAGAGGATAATTAATCCTTATAAAAAATTCAGGGATAATTTAGCATAAATTATTACGCAATCGCGTCCTTTTGGTGATGATCTGCTGTCTCAATCCTGATTGCCCAAATCCCCTGAACAAGAGTGGAAGGACGTTTTGCCAAACGTGCAACACCCCACTAGTTCATTTGTTACGAAATCGCTTCCGCGTTACAGGTGTACTGTCTGATGAAGGAGGATTTGGTAGAACATATTTAGCAGAAGATATTGATAAGTTAAATGAACTGTGTGTTATCAAGCAACTTGCTCCTAAAGTCCAAGGAAATTGGGCGCTAAAGAAGGCGATGGAGTTGTTTCAAAAAGAAGCTGAAAGATTGCAGGAACTGGGAGAACATCCTCAAATTCCCACTCTGTTAGCTTACTTTGAACAAGATAACTATTTATATTTGGTTCAGCAATTTATAGACGGGCAAAACCTGTTAAAAGAGTTACAACAACGGAGAGCGTATAACTCTCAAGAAATTAAAGAAATTTTGTTAGACTTACTACCCGTTCTGAAATTTATACATGAGCGAGGAGTGATTCACCGAGATATAAAACCTCAAAATATTATCCGTCGTCGAACTTCTCAAACAACAACAGGAAAAGTTTTTCATCATACTTCCACTAAAGCCAAGAAAATGGACAGTTTGGTTCTGATTGACTTTGGCTCTGCAAAGCAGTTCACGGCAAAAGTACAAATGAAAATGGGAACTTCCATTGGTTCGCAAGGGTATTCCCCCATTGAACAAATTAGAGATGGTGACGCTTATCCAGCTAGCGATTTGTTTAGTTTGGGCGCAACTTGCTTTCATTTACTAACTGGAATTTCTCCTTTTAAATTATGGACCGAACACGGATATGCCTGGGTTAAGAATTGGCGAGAATATGTCAAAAGTCCAATAAGCCAGGATTTAGAGCGGGTGTTGGATAAACTATTGCAAAAAGATATTCAGCAGCGCTACCAATCTGCTGATGAAGCTATAGTAGATTTAACATTAAAGCAGCAAATACTACCACCACTGCATCCTGCGGGTGCTCCTACTCCTTCTGTCGTTGTACCTCCTACTCAAGCACCATCAAAACCAAAACCATACATTTTTCTCAGAAATTCTCTCCTTGCAGGAACAGCTGTATTAGTGTTGGGTTCGGGAGAGTTTTGGTACAAGCAATTTCGCCGTCTTGAAATCAAAATATCTTCTAGTATCAGTCAACCCGATCGCAACATAGCGAATCGAGATGTCACTGTCAAAACTCGCGAGCTATCCCCGCTAGGTCGTTTTTCTCTAGTCTCAACTGTAACCGGATATTCCCACCCCATTTTAACTGTTGCTATTAGCCCAGATGGAAAAACGATTGCCAGTAACAGCGAGAGTGGAATTAAACTATTAAGTTTAATAACAGGACAGGAAATCTCGACCTTACACGGTCACAGTAGTACAGTAAACTCCCTGACTATTAGCTCAGACGGACAAACTCTTGCTAGTGGAAGTGAGGACAAAACTGTTAAAATTTGGAACCTGGCGACCGGTCAAGAAGTCCGTACACTTACAGGGCATTCCAACTCAGTTCGTGCTCTTGCCCTCAGTCAAGATGGTAAGGTTCTTGCAGTTGGCAGTGATGACAACACTATTAAACTCTGGAGTTTAGTAACAGGAGAAGAAATAAGCACGCTAGTAGGACATTCTAACTCGGTTCGGTCTGTCATTTTTAGTCCCGATGGTAGAACTGTGATTAGTGGTAGCTATGACAAAACAATTAAGTTATGGAATTTAGCAACCGGAGAGCAAATTCGTACCTTAGAAGGACACTTGGGTAAAGTGACTGCGCTTGCAATCAGCCCAAATGGTAAAATCCTTGCTAGTGGAAGTTCTGACAAAACTATCAAATTATGGAATCCGGAAACCGGAGAGCAAATTCGTACTTTATTTGGTCATTCCGATAAGATAACCTCTATTGCGATCGGTCTAAATGGCAAAATCCTTGCTAGTAGCAGTTTGGATAGAACTATCAAATTGTGGAATTTAGATACGGGACAGCAAATTCGCGTTCTGCTAGGTCACTCTGATAGTGTTCTTTCCATCGCCTTTAGTTCAGATGGAAAAACTCTTGTCAGTGGTAGTGAGGATAACACTATTAAGATTTGGCGAGTTTCTCGTTAATTTTTTGACTACGTCACTCTTACTAATATGGAACTGTGTTAAGAAATCCGGAATCCTACCGATCCAATCGGTAACTACATCATATTCCCAAAAAAGTAAGATGTCTCCGATCTTAATATCGGAGCAATATAAAAGCAGCGTAACGTGGAATTTGCAATGTCTTTAAAAATAACTGACACAAACATTAAAGTTATGACTGGTGCGGCGATCGCGCTTTTGGGATTTGCAGGAATGTGGTATTGGCCATCACCTCCTGCAGCAACCAGTGCGTCCTATCAACCCAGCCAAGCTCAAACCAAACCCCTCTTAAAGTTTACTGAGGCTTTCACTCTTAAAGGTCACACTAATTCAATTTTGGCAGTTGCTGTTAGCCCTGACGGACACACGCTTGCTAGTGTCAGTGCGGACAAAACTATCAAGTTATGGAACTTAATGACTGGAGAAGCGATTGGCGTTCTCAGAGGTCATTCTGATTGGGTTAATTCTGTCGCCTTTAGCCCTGATGGCAAAATGCTTATTAGTGGAAGCACTGACAAAACCGTTAAAATCTGGAGCGTCAGTACTCAACAAGAGATACGCACTCTCAGGGGACATTTAGCTTCAGTACAGTCTGTTGCCATTAGCCCCGACGGTCTAACTATAGCAAGTGGAAGCTGGGATCAAAGTATTAACTTGTGGAACTCAGCCACAGGAGCAAAAATTCGCACTCTTAAAGGGAGCGGCGACGTTGTTAACGCTGTTGCCTTTAGCCCGGATGGTAAAATTTTGGCTAGTGGTAACTATTTTGACAATAACATCAATCTGTGGAATACGTCAACAGGAAAAGAGATCCAAACTCTTTCAGGGCATTCTGATGCTGTTTATTCCCTTGCATTCAGCTCTGATAATCAAAAACTGGTCAGTGGCAGTTGGGATCAAACTATCAAAATTTGGGATCTCAACACCAGAAGAGAAATACATACACTCTCAGGACATACAGATAGAGTTTGGTCTGTTGCTATAAGCCCCGATGGCAAGACTCTTGCTAGCAGTAGCTGGGACAAAACAATCAAAGTTTGGAATTTAGCGACAGGACAGGTCATAAATACACTGACGGGACACACAGATAGAGTTTGGTCTGTTGCTTTTAGTCCGGATGGTAAAACTCTTGCTAGTGGGAGTTTTGATAAAACAGTTAAGATTTGGCGGTTGGTTCAGTGAAAAGGAATTGGCGAGTTTGGGTTGGGGATTAGTTCTTCCCCCTTGTCCCGCTACTCCCGATCCTCTAAAACACGGTCAACCGATAAGTACCTCGTTCTCGTGGATTTGCTGAGATAACAACTACATAGTACGTACCATCTTCAGGTAACTTGGCTCGGTCAATCAATGCACTGTACCTTCCATTCTTGTTATTGTCTGTAGCGACAATTTTTCCTTGGGAATTCAACAAGACAATGTAAGGGGAAAACTGTTCAAAGACACTGTCAGCACGTATGCTCACAAGTTGGTCTTTTTTACCCTGAAACTTCGATACATTATAAGGGCTGCCACTTTTTCTTTGAATTGGGCTGTTCTGGGTTAATTCTTCGGAGCGATCGAGACTGTAACTCGCTCTATCATTTCTCAGAGCCAAACTGTATCGCCCCGTATCTCCAGGATTGCGACTGGTAACAGCGATCGTGTAGTGACCCGTTCTTGGCAATCGGACAAAAATAAATGCGTCTTTGACTCCTTGAGGATTCACCTCTTCACTCCCTCTAGTCAAAAGCACGTTATTATTAGAATCGAGCAAAAACATGAAGGGGTCTAGATTCAAGTTGTTTGTACGACGCCGATCTGCACTACCACTTAGCCTAATTTGAACCAGTTGGTTTTCTCTACCTTCAAACTGGTAGAAGCGGTAATATCTACCCTGTGATTGATAATCTCCTGGAGCCAAAACACCGAATGCAATATCTACAAAGTTAATTTCTTGAAAATTTGGTGTTCTGGATGGGGAAACAGATGAAGAAGCTGTTGTTGTTGGCTTGGCGCTTGCTGGGCGCGTGGGTGTCGGGTTACCCTGTCGTGAAGGTGTGGCGCGATCGCCTGAAGGGCTTGGTACTGGAATAGCAACACCCGTGCCAGGTGAAGTGGCAGTTGTGTTAGTGTTAGAGGGTTGCTTTGGTGTCGTCGAGACGGTCGGTTTTGAAACCGTTCCAGTCTCAGAAGGATTGGATTTTGGGGTGGAATTTACAGAGTTGGAAGTTACATCTGGAGGTAGAGGTGATTCAATAGGTTCTTTTGCTTGTCGGGGTACCGATTGTTCGGCTACCGGAATTTGCTCAATTCCTTTTTCTACAGCGACTGGTTGTCTCTCATCGGCAGGTTTGGCAATTAAAAAGGGTTTTGAGTGTAGGTCATTTGCTAAGACCTCGATTGGAAAAGCATAATTTGTAATCAACAAACTACTACTCATGCAACCACATAAAACCAATTTTAATGGGTTGGCAAGTTGTTTGTTGCTTGTTTCTACCATCTTTGGGCTACTCCTGTTGATTGAAACATTGTACTCAGGGTAGATTGACACCGTACTATATTTCACCAACAAAATACTTTAGTTAATCTGCTGATTTACTGATATAGATTACTGTTGCTTGGTACCTAAAAAAACATCAAAAACACAACTTCTATAAATCTTTACACTAGAGATGCTTTTGTTTATCTATATTAAAGAAGCTTTCGTATCTTTCTTAACAGATGAAGATGTTACCATCAAAATATGGAAAAACTAATGTAGAGAATGACATGGCACGTCACTACGAAAATAGTAGACGATGCAAATGAATTTATGGAGATGTCTGGTATCAATCTTCGATATTTTTTCCTTAAACCCAAACTGTCCACTTATGGATTCCCAGTATGCTCTGCTGCCTGAATCCCGATTGTCTGAGTCCCCTAAATCCTGAGGATAGCACGCTGTGCTCTAGCTGCGATACACCATTAGTACCGCTGCTAAGGAATCGTTATCGTGTTATCAAAGTATTGTCTGATGAAGGTGGATTTGGCAGAACTTATCTTGCTGAAGACATAGATAAGTTGAAAGAATTGTGCGTAGTCAAGCAGTTTGCACCAAAAATTCAAGGAACAAGTGCTTTAAAAAAAGCAGTTCAGCTATTTCAAGAAGAAGCACAGCGATTGCAGCAACTCGGAGAACACAATCAAATTCCCCATTTATTGGCTTATTTTGAGGAGAATAATTATCTATTTTTAGTACAACAATATATCGATGGTCAGAATTTATCCAAAGAATTGCAACAAGTGGGAACTTATAGTGAAAGTAACATTCGTGAACTTTTACTAGATTTATTACCTGTGCTCCAGTTTATCCACAAACAAGGAGTCATCCACCGAGATATTAAGCCGCAAAATATTATTCGCCGCTATGGTGATGGGCGATTGGTGCTAATTGATTTTGGAGCCTCAAAGCAACTATCGGTAACAGTACAAACTAAAATTGGGACAACTATTGGTTCCCATGGTTATACCCCTATTGAACAGATGGAAGATGGAAAAGCTTACCCATCAAGCGATTTGTTTAGCTTGGGTGCAACTTGCTTCCATCTCCTGACAGGGATTTCTCCGTCTAAACTTTGGTTGCAACACGGCTTTAGTTGGGTGAATGATTGGCAGCGATATCTCAAAAAACCCAGTAGCAGAGAAGTAACGCTCAGTTCCAAGTTAAGCAAGGTTCTCGATAAACTTTTAAAAGTAGAATTTCAAAAGCGATATCAAGCAGCAGAGGAAGTCCTCAGAGATTTATCACAGCTTTCACCACCACTACCTTCAACCCTACTTGCGGCTAACTCATCACAATCTCAGTTGCTTCCTTCACCGCAATCGACTCTCGAGCTAAGATATCCACTGTTTACAGGTGCTGGGATTGTTCTGTTGGGATTGATAGGAATAAGTGTATATCTTTTTTATTCACCTGGAGTGACTCAATCTTCTAGTGTCAGTCAGCCAAGCAACACAACTGTTCAAAGTTCTCACTCACCAGATACGCTCCGAGGTCACTCCAGTGATGTTAACTCTGTAGCCTTTTCTCCAGATGGACAATCTCTTGCTAGTGCAAGTGACGATCGCACAATAAAAATCTGGAACCTTGCGACTCGACAGACAACCTTCACTCTCAAAGGTCACTCTCAATGGATTTGGGCTGTTGCCTTCAGCCCAGATGGTAAAACTCTTGCCAGTGGTAGTGCAGACAGTACCATCAAACTGTGGAATTTAGAAACAGGACAAGAAATGACCACTCTTGGGGGGCATTCTGGAGGAGTTTCGTCACTTACCTTTAGCCCAGATGGCAGAACTCTTGCGAGTGGAGGTTTGGATAAAACTGTAAAATTGTGGGATTTAACAACGGGAAAAGAAATTCGTACCCTAAAAGGGCACACAAAGGCAACGGCGTCTGTGAGATTTAGTCCCGATGGTATGACTCTTGCAAGTGGAAGTTGGGATAAGACAATTAAACTGTGGAATGTATTAACAGGTGAAGAAGTTAGTACATTTAAGGGACATACTGACTACGTTCTTTCTGTTGCCTTTAGTCCAGATGGTGTCACTCTTGCCAGTGGTAGTAAAGATAAAACAATTAAACTATGGAACATCGCAACAGGAGATGTGACGCATACCTTAACAACACATTCTGATAAAGTCAATTCTGTTGCTTTTCTGCCAACTACAGCTTATAGCAAAAGCTCGAACGTAGCAATCCTTGTAAGTGGTAGTAGTGACAATACAATTAAACTGTGGAATTCTGCAAATGGAAAAGAGATCGAGACTTTAAAGAAGGATTCTGGTTATATTTACTCTGTAACTATCAGCCCAGATGGACAAAGAATTGCTAGCGGTGGTAGTGCTGACAACGTTATTAAAGTTTGGCAGTTGCCGTCTTTAGAGGATTTATACATATCGGGGTTAAAGTGATATGCTGGGAATGGAGCTTTGAGCATTCTGCTTAAAGCTTTACAGGCAAACGCCTTCATCAAGATGATACTGTAGTAATTGATTCCAGCCAAAATCTAAGTCACTTTTTTAGTACGCGGTGTGTAAAATTCCCACGTGCTAAATGCGACCGTAGCAGTAATTCTACTGATGCACTTTCCATTGGTGGAGAAAAGAAATACCCTTGTCCGCGATCGCATTGTAATGCTTTGAGGTGTGTTAATTGCTCTAGCGTTTCTATACCTTCTGCTGTTACAGACATATTTAAATTATGAGCTAAGGCAACGATAGTGCGAACAATTTCTAAATTTTCTCCCCGATTACCTATATTGGTGACAAAAGAACGGTCAATCTTCAGTGTTTGGATTGGTAGGCGGTGTAGGTAACTTAAGGATGAATAGCCCGTCCCAAAATCATCCATGTGCAACTCGACATTCAAAGCTGCTAACTGGGAAAGCAAGGTGTTAGCCAATTCAAAATTATCCATCAGCAAGCTCTCAGTAATCTCCAACTTCAAACTGGATGGCTCGAGCCCTGTTTGTTGCAAAATATCTTTAATCTGTTTAAATATGTGGGGTTGCGCTATCTGTTTACCAGAAAAATTCACGCTAATTGTTAGGGGTTGCAAACTGGGAAATTGTTGTTGCCATCTTTGCATTTGGTGACAGGCTTCATAAAGCACCCATTGCCCTATATTCACAATCATTCCTGTTTCTTCTGCTAGGGGAATAAAATCATCAGGGGAAATCAGTCCTCGTTCTGGATGATGCCAGCGTATCAGTGCTTCAAATCCTATAATTTTGTCAGTTAGGAGTGAAACAATTGGCTGGTAGTAAAGGCGAAATTCCTCTTGCTTCAGGAGTGCGTGTCTCAGAGAAGTTTCTAACTGCAATAGCAAAGATGCACCCTCGTGCATTTTGGGATGAAAGACTTCATAGCGTGCTTTCCCCAGCGCTTTGGCACAGTACATTGCCACGTCAGCATCACGTAATATGTGCGCTGCTTGCTCGTAATCGGTCGTACTCATAGCGATGCCAATACTGGCATTGGTAAATACTCTATTCTCATTCAATTGGAATGGTAGAGCTAGAACTTGTTGAATTGTTTCAGCTACCCGTAGAGCGCTGTTAATATCTTCAATTTCTTCAATTAAGATTGTGAACTCGTCACCCCCAAAACGGGCCACCATATCTCCGGCTTGCAAAACCGACTTCAGCCTATGAGAAATGGCAATCAAAAGTTGATTTCCCAGTAAATGTCCGAGGCTGTCATTAATAACCTTAAAGCGGTCTAGATCTAAGAAGAGTACGGCAAATAAATAATCTTGTTGCTGCTTGCTCCGTTCTAAGGCTAACTGCACCCGCTCCATAAAGAAGGCTTGGTTGGGTAAGCCAGTTAGCCCGTCATGAAGACTGTTGTGTAAGAGTTGTTCTTGCGTGCGTTGACGCTCCATGATGTCTTGTTGAAGTTGCTGATTGAGCCTCATGAGTTCAACGGTGCGCTCTGCTACTAACTGCTCGAGGTGGCAACGGTACTGAATCAATTCTGTCTCGGCTAATTTTCGCTCACTGATGTCACGTAAGATCGCAACATATTGCCGTCGTTGCCGATTAGATGGCTGTGAAACAGTTGATTCCACAATTCGCGAGCCTTGCTTGGTTTTCAAGGTTTGTTCGCTTCTAGCAGGCCATTGCTCTGGTTTACCCTCATAGTAGATTAGGAGTTGATTTAAGTTCTGCCCAAGTAACTGCTCGGCACTCATTTGAAAAAGTTCTTCCGCAGCTGCATTTATTTGAAGAATTGTCCCGTTTTCATCTACAACTAAAACAGTATCGGGAACAGTATTGAGAGTAGTAATAAATAAATTTTTGGCTTGTTGGCGTGCTTCATCAATGGCAGTAATTTGCGGTAAAGTAGTCCAGCCTGCGATCCCAACTCCCAGAAAAGAAAGCGTCACCAGTACAATTGCTAGTAAAGAATTAAAACAATTGCGAGAAACTTTTTCTGCCAAAGTACACACAAACCAACTGCTCGTGACAGTCACGCAAATTAATGATACTAGGACAATCACCTGTAGCACAATAAAGTCCTGGTTATTGTGACTGCTTTGAGTAGAGTAATGCTTCGTCCACCATTTAGGGTATGTTAGCTCAAATTTTAGATGACGTAGCCGTGCATCTCCAACTATCAAAACTATAGGTAATAGTAGTCCTATTAAGAAATATTGCCAATTCCAAGCTAAACCTCCCACCACTAACACTAAGGCTTCTATGAAAAAAAAACCAAGTGACAACCAAGGCCATAAGACTTGCGGTTTGCCTCGACTCAGCCATAATCCCAAATGTAGCCCCATAATCGACAGTAGATAACAAGTAGCTGCTACCGTAACCAGCTGAGATACATTTCCAAAATACAGACAGATCAAACTCAGTAAAAAGGTAACTAAAAGAGCGGGACTCAGAACACCATGAGGAGACACTACTGTGAATATAGGAGAAAGCTGTCCGTCTAGGGCAAGTTGATATAAAATCCTCGGAGAGTTAGAAACTGCTGTAGCACAAAGTAGGAGACAGGAGAAAGTAATCAGTAAGGTCACTAAAAATGAGGCTTGTTGACCCCAAAAAGGCTTAGAAGCTTCTACCAGATTTAAGAACGCATCGTCACCTATTTCTGGGTTTACACTTGAACACATTAATACCCAAGAACCACCTAGAAAAACTGGCACAATTAGCCAAGCCGCTATGGTTAAGAAATTCAAAGTTTTATTGGGCTCGCGGCTATCAGCAACAAAAGAAGAAGTGGTTTCACAAGCATAAATTGAATAACTGGCTAAGAAAAACCACTTTGCCCATTCTCCAACACTCAGACTCGATATATTAGCTAACAGCAACTTAGGACCAGTGCTGGAGAAAGTTGACCATACCACGCCCTGAATGGAAAACAAAAGCAATAATAAAATCGCTGGGATTGCAAAAAATAAATGCAGGACAGCTAAAGTACGAGTGCCACTGAACGCTACGACAAATGAAATAACCGTAAATCCGATTTTGAGTAAGGTTTCCGGACAAGGAATACCTAGAGTTTCAAAATTGACTTTAACTAGGTTGGTGAGGATAATGGAAAACAATGCTGGTGCTGCTGCCCAGCTAAAGTAGTAAGCTAAAGCTGCGTAAAGACCCAAGCAGGGAAACTTATTGAGCAGCCTAGCTGTGTAATTTGGTGTTCCTCCAGCAACATCTGACCACTGTCTACCTAAACTTTGTATCTGCAAGTTCAGTAAGAAAGAGACGATTGTGCCAAAAACCCAAATTAAGATGGCTTTAGCTCCCAGTGCTGCATGAATGACTGGTGCTGTACCAATCCATCCAACGTGTCCCGTTAACCCAAAGCCACAGGCTTCAAGATAACTCAAAGTGCGGGGTAGGCTCATTACCAAGCGATGATTTCTATTTCCCTTCACATAATCATGACTAACCATTTTTTATTAGCTAGAATTATTGAGTTATTAATGGAATTACTTTACAGATAAATGTATCTGTATTTGAGTAAAATCTACCCTTTTCTCAGCTGTTAATTAGACAGGTATAAAATATCCGGCCATTTTGCAATATATTCTATAAGCATTTTTTAGTTTGTGTCCTATTAGGTTTCCTTGGGCGATCGCTGTTTGCCAATCCACACGTCAACGAAGCATAAAATCTCTACTTAGTTTCCAGTCTTCAGGTTCTAATTCTTATTTATAATAGGTATTGGGGTCTTCCACAGGATAAATTAATTAAAAAACACAATAATTCCTACGTAAACGATAGTGATAATTCTTTCTACCGTTTGAGAACTCGGATTTTTCAACTGTGTTCTTAACAAATCTTCACACTTATCTTCACAGGTTACTCATTTTTTCCACATATGGTTGAAATTGGAGCGGTAAGAATTCTAACAAGAAAAATTTAACTCCAAGTGATTTTACTGATTTTATATAAATCTTACGTATAGATAACAAAAAAGTAATTAAGAATATGGTAATATCTCCCATCCAAAACCTAAACCAAGAACTTTACCACAGCTATCTCAAGCTGATTAAGACACTGCTACACTGTTCTAATGGGGAAAAAACAGAGATTCTAAAACTCAACCAACATTTGATAGATGCCCATCTTGTTAACGTTGTACTTGATTTGATACAGACGACACAACAAAGCGCATCTATTCTGTGTGTAGAACTGGCGACAGAAGGCTCGGCGCGACTTATGAAACTGGTTCGTGAGTTAATAGGTATATATGCTGAAACTCCCTTACAAAGTGTATCAACAGAATTTGCTATGGGAAATGTTTACTTGGAAACAAAGCAGTTTTGCAAGGCGAAACAGTCCTACGAGCAAGCTTTAGAAATTTTTAGGAAGCAAGGCGATCGCACAGGAGAAGCGAATACACTCGCACTGATAGGAGACACTTTATATCACCAAGATAATTTTACGGCAGCACTCAAGTTTTACACACCTGCTCGTACAATTATGTTAGAAACAAGAGCAAAACATAGCGAAGCAATACTGCTTCAACAAATGATATCTTCTTGTTATTTTACAAGTCAATATGCTGAAGCTATAAAATTATCGGAGCGACGTTTGGTTATTGCCCGAGAACTTTGTTTGCGTTCTATGGAGGCGCATACTTTATACGCTTTAGCAACTTATTATGAAGCTATAGGCTGCATGTCAGAAGCAGGGGATTGCTACTGGAAATGTTGGGAAATTGCTCAAGAAATAGGTGCTAGCAAATTAGAAATCCAAAGTTTGAAAGGTTTGGGAGACTTTTATCTGAATGAGAATTTGATAGAGGAAGCAATGGATATTTATGCAGAATGCTTGGATATGGCATCTCAAATGGGTTATCTCCAAGTAGAAGCAAATTGTTTGCAATCTTTATCAAAAGCTTACCTTTGTTTGGGAGATGAAGAAACGGCAAGAGAGTACAATCAACAGAGTTTAAAAACCAAACAAACCTTGGATATTTCCTTGGTGGAGCAAATGCTTTAAAACTTGTAAAGTGATGTCGCGAATCGCAAACAGCAAAACTTTCTTCAAATCTCACGCAACCTCTACAAAGGCGCACTCGTCACAAAGCTTCTCTTAAGTAGTCAGGCAAAATTGTTTATATATCTTTTGAAGCTTGAGTCATAATTGCACAAGTGTTTCAGGCAAAGTAGATATAAAGTTAATTTTGCACGGGTACTTAGCATCTTTGGGACGAGTGCAAGAGATAACAAAAGTTTATGCAAAAGGCGTGGAAGGCTCCACTTACCACATTGTTAATCTGTATCTACCGTTTTCTTGTGGTACGGCTGAAATCACCACAACGTAATAAGTCCCATCCTCAGGTAACTTTGCTCTATCAATGAGAGCACTGTACTTGCGATCTTTGTCTAGATCGGAAGCAACAACTTGCCCTTTAGAATTCATTAAGACCACGTAAGGCACAAACTCTTCATAAACGCTCTCTACACGTATACTTACGCGTTGGTCTCTTTTTCCTTGAAATTTAGAAACATCATAAGAGTTTCTATTTTTTTTCAAAGTTAAACTTTCATCTAATTTGGCGGCTTCATCTAAAAGATAGCCGGATGTGTCGTTTCTGAGAGCTAAACTATAGCGCCCTACATCCTTAGCATCTCGGCTTGTGACAGCAATCGTATACCTACCCGCTACAGGCAATCGTGCAAATATGTATGCATCTTTATTTTTTTGTGTAGTTCCCCTACTAACAAGCACGTTATTATCGGGATCGAGTAGAAGAACAAATGGCTCTAGAGCTAAGTTATTGGTGCGGCGGTTATCTGCGCTACCGGTTAACCTGATTTGAATATATTGGTTTTCTTGTCCGTCAAACTGATAAAAATGGTAATGCCTGCCTTTGTATTGATAATCACCAGGAGCCAGAATACCGAGTGCAAAATCTACAAAATTAATCTCTTTAAAAGCGATTCCATTGGATAAATTAATTGGTGAATTTTCTGTGCTTTGTCTATTAGGCTGTTTTGAACCGACCGCAGCAGTACGCTCAACTCTTAACTGAGGATTTGGAGTGGGAATATTTGGTGTATTAGCGCTTGGAGTACGCCCTCCTTGTTGTGGAATAGTATTTTGTGCGGGCGCAGTTGCTGTCCTCGTATTGGAAATTGTCTCTACTTGTGGCTTGGGTCTGGGTGCGGGTGCTGTGGCTGTGTTGGCAGTCTGTGGCTTGGGTTTGGGTGCGGGTGCTGTGGCTGTGTTGGCAGTCTGTGGCTTGGGTTTGGGCGCGGGTGCTGTGGCTGTGTTGGCAGTCTGTGGCTTGGGTTTGGGTGCGGGTGCTGTGGCTGTGTTTGTACTTGGGGTTGTCTCTACTTGAGCTTGGGGCTTGGGAGCAGGCGCAGTCGCCGTGCTTGTACTTGGGGTTGTCTCTACTTGGGCTTGGGGCTTGGGAGCAGAGCTTGCTTCGCTAGCACTTGGAGTTATGCTTTGCAAAGGTTTTGGTGGTAGCGGCGATTCAATGGTTTGTTTTGGAGTGGTTGGATTCGCTGGTATTTGGGGAGTATCTACTTGCTCAACGAGTTTACCTACCGCTTCTTGTTCTCTTTCGTCTGGTAGTTTAGCAATTGTGTAGGGTTTGGTTTGCTGAGCAGTTCTGAAAGCTTCTACAGGCATAATATATGCGGATACCAGCAAGCTACTACTTATACAGCAACTTAGAATGAAGTTGGCTCTATTTGTATACCTGTTGTTATTTCGTCCTGACATAATCGCACTGCTCCTAGAGAGTGAAGGTATATGATTATGATTCAATAAGAAAATTCTCCAAATCGTTCTTTAGAAATAAACCGATTAGATTTGATTGTGAAAATTATGTCAAGAAAGCTACAATTATCATTATATTTTTGTATAAAATATTTCATCTTTCTTGTCAAATATAAGACATTAGATTAAAATCTTAAAAATCAGTTAGAAATCGAGAAAAATTAGGAAATTTATCTTGAATAGATTGCGATCGCTTTAACTTTCTCCTCAAAACCTATACTTCTTAATTTCTCTATGATAACACTCGTGATGTTTTCATGAATTTGTTCTTGAGAATTACCATTTTCGGGCAATCAAAATGCAAACACGCGCACTCCACTCAAGATCTCCGCTCTCAAAAGCGGAGATACCCATATCTGCATAACCATTTTTTTCAATCGAGATCTGTTACCAAGGTTGTATCAGAAATTTCAACAACACAATTGAGTGTGTGCTGTTGATACAGATCGATAAGACGTGACTCAATAGGGCACAGCACCCGCGTAAAAAAATATTCTTATTCTCTCAAGTGTTGGCTCATCGCACAATACTAGGTAATTTTACCAGTAGCAGCTTGCCACTGACACTGATGAAGCAACGAAGATGCCCGGATGCTTTTGGCAGCAGACGTAGCATAACATGAATAGAAAGCTTAAAATCTCATTCTATAGTTAACCGTTATGTTCCATTTTTTGAAAATAGGGACACTAGAAGTGGCAAACCATCACCGACCTCCGATCTGCAATTGCCAATCGCTTTTTGAAAACGTGAATTCAGTCAAGAAAATTGAGCTATGTAATATCATAGATTGCAGCACAGTCACCTTGTTAGACGATGCTCTGCTGCCTGAACCCTGATTGCCCGAATCCTCTCAATCCTGATGGGATAAATTATTGCCAGAGTTGCGGCACGCCACTGGTACCACTTCTTCGAGGTCATTATCGCGTTACCAATGTCCTTTCCGATGAGGGCGGATTTGGTAAAACTTATTTAGCGGAAGATGTAGACAAACTTAACGAGCGCTGTGTTGTTAAGCAGTTGGCACCAAAAGTCCAGGGAACGTGGGCTATTAAGAAAGCGATTGAATCGTTTCAACAAGAAGCACAGCGCCTTCAGGAACTAGGTAAACACCAGCAAATTCCTACCTTGCTGGCATACTTTGAGGAGGCGCACTATCTATATTTGGTACAGGAATTTATTGATGGACAAAATTTGCTGAGGGAATTGCAACAAAGGGGAGCTTATGGTGAAATAGCCATTCGCAAACTATTGCTTAATTTGCTGCCTGTTCTTCAGTTTATCCACGAACACGGGGTGATCCATCGAGATATTAAGCCACAAAATATTATGCGGCGATCGCCCTTTTCTCCCACTAACCTACAGAAGAGGAAAAATTTGTCATCCCTCTTAGGGACGATAGAAGGTGAACTCGTACTGATTGATTTTGGTGCTTCAAAACAACTTAGCGAAACTGTAAAGACAAAACCGGGAACGACGATTGGGACTCGAGGTTACAGCCCTCTAGAACAAATGCAAGATGGAGAAGCTCATCCTGCAAGTGATTTATTTAGTTTAGGTGCTACCTGTTTTCACTTAATGACTGGAGTGTCACCTGCTACTTTATGGACCGAAAATGGTTATAGTTGGATGACTTCTTGGCGACAATATCTGAAAAGCCCAATTAGTAACGGTTTGGGTAAGGTTATTGATAAACTTTTGAAGAAAGCGATTAGAGAACGCTATCAATCAGCAAATGAAGTTTTACAAGATTTATCGTCTTATTCATTAGTTACGCCACAATCATCACAAAGCTTCCTACTGCAAAGAGGTCTTTTACTGAGTACTACCATTCTATTTTTAGGGTTTGGAGGAATTTGGTATATGAAAGATTCCTCACTTCTCAATCCTTTAGCAGAAAGTCAGTCTTCCCCACTTAAAACCCTTAACGGTCATTCTAACTTAGTCACCTCTGTCGCTGTCAGTAGCACTTCCAAGAGTGCCATGCTCGCGAGTAGTAGTTTTGACACAACAGTAAAACTATGGAATTTAGTCACGAAAACGGAAATCGCCACATTAGAAGGTAATGCTGGCTCAGTTCATTCCGTTGCTATCAGTCCTGATGGTCAGATTGTCGCAAGTGGCAATGGTAACAACACTATCAAGCTGTGGAACCCATTTACTAAAAAAGAAATTCGTACCCTCTACGGTCATTCCAGTTCTGTCGAAGTTGTCACTATCAGTCCGGATAGTAAAATCCTCGCTAGTGGAAGTTTTGATGGCACTATAAAACTATGGAAACTAGCAACGGGAGAGGAAATTGCAACACTCAAAGAACATTTTAGCCCGGTTAAATCCCTTGCTTTTACTTTCGACGGGCAAACTCTTGCTAGTGGTAGTGAAGATTGTACTGTAAAACTATGGAATCTTCAAACCCAACAAGTTATCAGAACTCTCAGAGGGCATTCCGAACCCGTGCGGTCTGTTGCTATCAGTCCAATTTCTCCCAACCTTAACGAATTCGGTGGAATTCTTGCAACTAGCAGCGCTGATGACACCATTAAGCTATGGAACTTAAGTACTGGTGAAGAAATTTATACTTTTAAAGGGCATAAATATTCAGTCAATTCTGTGGCTTTTTCTTCAGATGGCGAAACCCTTGCTAGCGGTAGTAGCGACAACACCATCAAACTATGGGATATAAAAACAAAAAGAGAGATTCGCACATTTAAGAATCCCTCTAAAGAGGTCACCTCTGTCGCCTTTAGCCCCGATCGCAAAACTCTCATTAGTGGTAGTGCTGATGGCAGTATTAATATTTGGGATGTCACATTTAACCACAGCTCGTAGGAGACAAACGCAGATATTATCGGTTTCTGATGATGTTAATTTTTTTGCAAAGGACGAGCAAAACCTTGGTTTTTGTAAGCTTCAACTAATTCTGGCTTCAAACGGACCGCTTGGTTGAAATCCTCAATTGCTCCCTTATCATCTTTCCGGGCGTAACGCACAAAAGCACGGCTGATATAAAGTAAAGCATTTTTAGGATGGAGCCGGATTGCCTGGTTGTAATCAGCGAGTGCTCCTTCGTAATCTTTCTGAATATAACGGGCAAAACCTCGGTTATTGTAAGCTAGGGCAAAATCAGGCTTGTGGTGAATTGCTTCTGTGAAATCATTAATCGCCCGCTCGTAATCTTTGTTCGTTTCCACTGGCTCTTTTGGATTAATGTACAACCCCGATGGAACCGATGAAATTGCGTCCTTTTCATCCCAAGCAACACGTGCGAGTCCCCGGTTGTTGTAAGCTAGGGCAAAGTTTGGCTTTAGACGAAGCGCTTCATTATAATCTGCGATCGCTCCTTTGTAGTCTTTCTGTTCTTGTCGGGCATTACCCCGTAAAGTGTAATACAGATACCCAAGCTGGGGGAACATTGCGATCGCCTTTTGATAGTCCTCCATTCCTCCTTGGAAATCTTTCACAATAAACCTAGCATCTCCCCGGTAGCTGTACAACCAAGCATTATCAGGCTGCTGGCTCAAAGCTTGGTTAAAGTCCTCCAACATTCCCTGCTGGTTTCCGACTCTAGCACGAACAATTCCCCGCCCAACATATGCAGGAGTATAGTTTGGTTGCAGGCGTATTGCTTCGGTATAATTTTCGCCAGCGGCTGCAAAATCTTTCTGTGCCGTTCTGACATCACCGAGCTTTTTGTAATAGATATAAGCTGATTCTGGAGCGAAACCAATCGCTGTCGTGTAATCTTCAATAGCTCCCTTAAAATCTTGGAGATAATAGCGAGCAAGACCTCTTTTGCTGTAGATAGAAGCAGAGTCAGGTTCAAGGTGCAGAGCTTTGTTAAAATCTTCCACAAACGCCAATCGATTGCCCATTTGAGCGTAGACAACGCCTCGCTCTACATAAGCATAAGCATTATCAGATTGAAGACTTATCGCTTTATTTAAATCTGCAAGCGCTCCTTGATAATTTCCTTCTTGAGACCTAGCGACACCTTGCTGTCTGTATGCAAAGGGGTTATCGGGCTGAAGGTTCAAAGCCGTGTCGAAATCCTTAATTGCTTCTTGAGTATCTCCCATATTTCTATGGATTTCACCTCGAAGAATGTACTGCAACGGTTGGGGATTAATTTTGATAGCGCGATCGCACGCTTTAATAGCTTGTGCGTAATTTCCCAATTCAGCTAAAACACTGCACAGCCCCCGATAAGCCATAAACTCATCTGGCTTGAGTTCAACCACTTTTTCTAAAGCTTGACGTGCTTCTTCGTATCGATTTAAAGCAAAAAGGGTATCTCCGAGTTCCCGCCATGCAGGATCGTATGTGGAATTGTATGAGGTGGCTTGATTGAAAGATACCAATGCTTCTTTGTATTTCCGTTGCAACCGTTGCGCCCTTCCCTTTGCATACCAGGCTTGATAAAAGTTTGGCTTGGTACGTATTGCTTTATCAAAAGCGTCTGCTGCTTTTTCGTATTTTTGCAATCGCAGTAGTTTGTTCCCATAACTGAGCCAATCAAATTCATCTGCTACAGTTCCTGGTGGTTCTATATTGAAAGCAGATGTAATGATTTCATCTAATTGTGGAGCGCTCAATCGCGGTGGTAGGGAAGTTTGTATTTTAAAGTAAATTTGTTTTTTGTCTTGTTGCACTAATGCTAGAAACGTGCGGATCGGTACACCCAAACTGTATCCCAACTGGATTTCCCGTTCTTCACCTGTTTTCTGTTTAATTAAAGTTGGTTCGCCTTCGGCTGCTGTATGAATGCCAATAACTCGTCCCAAGCTGTCCAACACCGGGCTACCACTCATGCCTTTGGCAGTGGAATTGGTATAAACTAAATCATACCCAAAAGCAAAAGAACGAGCATCCTTAACGCGATCGATTCCCCCTCCGTACAGCAATCCTGCATTAAACTGACGGGTTGGTGGTTCTGCACTCTGTGATGATACGGGTGTCCCCGAGACAAAAACAACTCTGTCCTCATTGCCCAAGTCGTAGTTTCCCAAAACACCCACTTGGTAAGTGTTATTACTAATAAATTGTAACAAAGCTAGATCTGTTCCCGGCCAAGTTTTTACTGTGGTCGTGTCCACAGAGTATTGCTTTCCATCGTGAGTGACAACTTTTAATTCGTTCCTACCACGCACCACGTGACCTGCTGTAAGAACGTAGTATTTATTACCTTCTTTTGCTGCTATCACTCCCGAGCCGTGACTGTTTTCCCAAGCGATCTGCACTGTAATTTCTTTAGCAATATTGTCAACTAAACTTGCAGCAGGTGGGATGGGTTTGGTTATTTCTCTCGCAGCTAATGGTTGAGCTTGCAAAACCTCTGGTGGAATTATGGGTGGTTCTAGTCTAGCAAGTGTCTCAATTGGCACTCCCCAACTCGATTTTCTCATGCGATCGCGTAAAGCATCATTGGGCTGAGAGCCATCTTCATACACGTAAGGATCGCCCCATAAAGGTTGAGCGTGGATACCATTGATACCAATAACTTTACCCGCACTATCAAGCATCGGTCCTCCACTCATACCCTTGTCAACTTCGTTGGTATACCCAACTCGGTAACCTCCTTTCAAAGGACGTCCCAAAAGCAGAGAGACCCGTCCCATTCTGAACACTAACTGTTTTGCTACAAACGAATTGCTTTCAAAAGGAAAACCGGCGGAGAATACTTCATCTCCTTCTTTCAAAGTCAGTGAATTGCCTATAGGAGCTACTATATACTGTTTGTTCGCACGGAACTGTAATAAAACTAAATCCTGATGATTGTAATCTATCCCTTTCACCAACTCAGCTCGGTAGCTTTGACCATCATTGGTATAAATAACATGAGCTTTCCCCACGTCTACAACGTGCTGACTGGTTAAAACTGTGTACAGATCCCCTTCTTTCTGAAGAATAATGCCAGAACCACCTCGTTCTCCAGAGACAATACCAACTGTGATGGCTTGAGCAAGCTTTTGCAGTTGCTCCGAGGACAATTTAGAAGATTGCTGTAAGGCAAAAGCTGCGGGAGTATAAATATTTAGGTAGCAACCTTGTACTGACAGCATCAACAATGCACTTATCCAGATGCTGAAAGCCAGAAAACGATGATTTATTTGCTCGTATCCCATAATTCCAGTCTCGTCTCTCTCATACAAATTTAGGGGAAATAGGGTTTTCGGTTTTTCTATGCGATTTCCCCATTTCCTTGTTGGGAACTACGCAAAAATATTAATAAACAAAAATAATTTACTCAACATCAGCCGTTTTTTCCCGTAAGATCCGATTCACATCAACGTAAACATCGGGAGACACAACCCCTGATTGCACGATTGGACCACTAGCCGTGTACCCCATTTGTCTGAGATTTTCAATAACTAGGCTGGGATTGTCCTCTGGTCTTAAGGTCAGTAGTAAGTAACTGCAGGTATCTCCATATCGGCTAGCAGCACACAAAACTTGTTGACCATTCATATATCCAATTGTGAGATAATTCAGTACACCATCTTGAGAGGCATTTTGAAACCGAGCGGAAACTAACTCACAACGAGCTTTAGCGGAATATGTGTTGCTCCACGTTCTCTTCCAGCTAATAAGTGCAACTTTTTTCCCTGTTATCGTTCTGGCATACGTGGTAGGAACGCCATCTTTATTAGGCGCACAAAAATACGTTGTCGTTTGAGCATGGATAGGTCGAGCCATTGTTGCAATGCTACTGAGTGCTATAGCACTAGCAGCTAGCATATTGGCAAACATTTTAGCTTTCATAGTGATACTATGCTTCCTGGTTTTTCAGAAGTGATCTTAACTACGTTATGTACACAGAGAAACCCTAAGTTCAAATGGAAATAAAAAAACTAGTTTATATTATACCGTACTACCATTCTAATACTTCATTTTCTCAAAAAGAGAATTGTGATTTTTAATACATATAAACCAGTTGAAAATAATACATAACATTTAAAAAAGAATCCAAGATTATACCAAGAACTTATGGGAAACTGAAGTGTTATAAAATTCGTTTTTTAAGATTCCAAAAGTCGTAATTCCAAATAGAGAAACTTCTTTTTGACAGATGCAACTTCAAGTAGAGAAAGGTTTCCGGCTAGAGATTGATTTAGGTTACAAAAAAACTCAATAAGCTGGACGTGTTGCATTGAAAAATCAAACTGAGGAATTAAACGTGAACCGCAAACTCTCTCAATTGTTAGGACTGAGTGCTCTTGCTATCAGTTTAGCTACCTTACCTTCAGTTCTGAGTGCTTCTGCTCAAACAACCACAACTCCTGATGGAACTGCTACAAGTACCTCTACAGACCGACCTGTCACTGATGGAAATTACCAAGATAGCGATTGGGGTTTACTGGGCTTGCTTGGTTTGTTTGGTCTTTTCGGTCGCCGCAACCGCAAACATAATGAAGAGACTGTAGGTTACACAAATCGTGATGTTGTTGGTACTTCTAGCGATCGCACTAGATACTAAAATCAGTCACAGCACCTAAGGTAGAGAGTGGGAGCTAAAAAACTTTCTTAATGGGTGAGTGCTCCCCTTACCAAAATCACTGTAACATCAACACCTGAAGCGATCGCTTCTGGAATATTGCCATTTAGAGCATGTTGTAGCATTCCTTCTCGAGAAGCACCTAAAACAACAACGTCATAATGTTCCTTTTTTACTAAGCTAATAACTCCTTCAGAAACGGATTCAGATTTAACTGGAGTAGCAATTACGGTACTGGCTAATTTGCGCCGACGTATAAGTTGGCGGATAGCTTCTTCTAAAACTGTCATATCAGGTGCTTCTTCCGATGGCTTAAACACTCGTGTCAGACGAATTTTTGGATCGTTCCCCAATGTGACTAGAGCAGGTAACAATTTAATCGCCACCCACGCGTTAGGACCGCCCGCCATTGGAACTAACCAACGATTAAAGGGTGTGGGGACAGGGAGAAGTCCCAATTTCACTACCATAACTTCGCAGGGTGCTTGGCGAACAATAGTATCTACAACATTCCCAAAAATACGACCTGGGGTGGAAGTATTACCCTTCCACCCCATTAGGATTAGGTCGATATGCCTTTCTTTAATTGTCTCTAGAATTGCATGGGCGGTATCGTGAGCAACCCGGATTTGGGTATGTATGGGAATTTTGCGTTTTTTCCCCATAGCTTCTGCTAGCCGCAGAAGGCGTCGGCTTTTTGTTGTCTTTACGGGTGTTTCGGCGGTAGAACTGTGACGGGAAACCAGCATGACTTGTACGCATTCTATTTCATAATGGCGATCGCTTGCTATGGCGGCTGCCATTTCCAAGAGGGTACCGGCGGTTTCTGGATTGGCAATTGGAACTAATAACCGACCTCTACCAGTACTGGGCGATCGCGTCTGGTACACAATATAGGAAGGTTCCAATCGCGGTCCCGACTGCTTATTTTCGACATTGAGATGGTTTGCTTCTGCGCGAATAATGTCAGCACGGGTAATGATACCAATGAGTCTGCGTCCTTCAACAACAGGTAAACGACTGATTTGATAGCGGTTTAGCAGATACAGTACATTACTGAGGTTGTGAATGGGACTCACCGTTAAAGGTTCGCCTGTCATAATTTCCTTTAAAAGTGAATCCTTCGGCTTATCCCGCATTTTCTGCAAATCGCCTTGCGTAATAATACCCACCAGTTTGCTGTTTTCCACCACTGGAAAACCTCGATGGTGAGAACGGGAAAAAATCTCTGTGACCTCCTCTAGTGTCATTTCTGCTTCAAGAGTTTCTACCCGTTGTTGCATCACGTCTCTTGCTGTCAGTTTTGTTAAAACTTCCTCAACAGGAGCCGGTTTTTGGATATTGATACCGTTTAGCTGTAAAAGCCGATCGTATAACGATCCGGGCAAAATTTTTTCAGCCACTAGGTAAGAAGTCACCGAACCAATCATTAACGGAAGAACTAAATTAAAATCCGTTGTCATTTCAAACACAATCACAATTGCTGTGATTGGTACTTTTGAGACAGCACTAAAAAATGCTCCCATTCCTGCAAGTGCGTAAGTTGTAGCGTCGCCTCTTGCTAAAAGGTATGACTGACAAACACCAATGATGTAGCCCAAACAAGAACCTAAAATCAGACTCGGCGCAAACAATCCTCCAGGTGCGCCCGAGCCAAATGCAACTAAGGTTAAGATAAATTGAGCTACAAAAGCCAGCACTGCCATCAGAGGATCGACACCACCCGTAATGACGAACTCCCGCAATCCAGTATTATTCCGGAAAGGTAGGGGTAGCATCGCAACGACTGCACCTGATATCAAACCAGCTAAAGCGACTTTCAAGGGTAAACTAACATGCAGTTGGCGGTATACTCCGACACTTGCAATCAGCCCTCGATTAAATAAACCAGCAAACAAGCCTGCTAAAATGCCTAAAAGCAAGTAAAAAGGGATTTCTGGTAAAGAGAAACTGCTCGAAGATTTAGCCAACTCCAGACTGAGTTCCAAACTTCGACCACCCAACAACCGCGAGACGACCCCACCAATAAACGAAGCAATAATAGCTGTTCCTAAAGTGAGTCCCGATAAATCTTGTAGTAATTCCTCTACGATAAACAATACACCTGCAATTGGAGCATTAAAAGCTGCTGCCAATCCCGCACCAGCACCAGCTGCTATCATTTGTCGTCGATGATCTGGAGAAGTCGGAACCCATCGGCTCATCCCTGCAGCTAAAGCCGCCCCAACATGAACGGTAGGACCTTGGCGTCCGAGAGTTAAACCCGACCCTAAAGCAATGGTTGCACTGATCAACTTTACCGCAGCAACACGCCACGATAATCTTATCGGGACGTTGGCAAGAGACGCTTTGACTTGAGGAATACCACCTCCTGATGCTTCAGGCGCAAATCTTTCTACCAGTAACCCAGCAAGATATCCAAAAGATGCACCAATCGCAGGTAAGACCAACCAAGCGGGAAGAATATGGGAACTGTGAACTCTCCAAGTACCCAACCATCCCGATCCCACTTTAAAAAAGACTGCGGATAAAGCTGCAACAAAACCAATAACTGACGCTTCTGCAATTGCTAAACCTCTTCTTGGCTGCCAAATAGCACGGAAGGATTTAGTAAGTAAAGGAGGCGACATAAAAATTTACAATATAAAGCAGGATTGGGAATATACCTATTTTCTACTAGCAAAGTCATTTCATCAAATAATTAATAAGGTAGATGATTTTGGATTGGATTCACCGCAAGGCAAGGACTCAATCATCAGGGATTAGCGCTCGCTGGTTATCGGTCACTGTTTCCCCGTGCTCGAGAGATCTTCCACTATTAAAGATGGGGTGTAACAGGAACCATTCCACTCAGCGTCACTACCCAGTTCCATCAATTGTTTGAGAACTGTATAAACGTTTCCTGCGACCATCGTATCCTTAATGCGTCCGATCACTTCACCCTTTTGAACGAGGTAACCCAAATCAACATTAATAGAAAAGTCTCCTGACATCTCAGTATTTCCACCTAGCATTTGATCCACGATCAATCCCCGATCCAAATGTTGAATTAGCTCTTGTAAGGTTCCCGAACCGGGTTGAATGAGGAAATTGAATAAACCAGGAGTGGGGTAGCTATTTAATCCAGGACGAAAACTATTACCAGTAGAGGGCATTCCTAATTGACGTCCTGTTGTGCGATCGCTGTAAAAATTCTGTAGGACGCCATTTTCTATAAAGACTAAAGGCTGAGTTGGAGTCCCTTCATCATCAAACGGACAGCTGTAGGGTCCTGCTTCGGGGTCTTGGTAGAGGGTTAAACTTGGAGAAACGACTAATGTCCCCATACGACCTCCCCAAGGAGAAGCTTTTTCCAAGACTCTTTTGCCATTTAAAGCCGCTTGTACGGTACTCCAAAGCATATCTGCAGCTTTGGATGTGAACAAAACTGGAACGCGACCGTTAGGGGATGGGACATTTTTTTTTGCCCAAGCCAATCGTTGTAAAATTTGCTGAGCCACTTTTTCAGGCTGTAGGTTATTGCGTTTTATTTCACCATCAGCAACGCTTAAGAAATCGTCACCGCGTACCCATTCTGCTTCTATGTAACAACTGAGAGTTGTATCCGTATAGTGACAATCTAAACCTCTGGTGTTAACGAGTCTGGTTGTTTCTACATCGCATTCCCAGTCACCGGTACAAACGACATCTGGGTAATGCTCGCGAATGAGTGCGATCGCTTCTTTACCCCATTCTACCAACTTTTCTACAGAGACGCTTTTCCCTAAATCTGGATAGAAAGGCTGATAGTTACCATTTAATTCTACTATTTCTTGTTGGTTTAATTGACTGAGGGCTAAAGCACGTTCTACCAATGCTTGTGGTTCTACCGGACCGTAAGCTACTGCTAACCCCGGACGCCCGTTTTGCCACAACCGCAGTGCTGTACCTTCTGATTGGCTGGTTTCTAACTGCTTGAGGCGATTGGCTTCAAAAAACACGGGTCGAGACAGCGACAGTGACTGATACACCTCGGCTGCTTCTGCTCCTGATTTTACCGAAAGTTCAAGCAATTGCTCTGCTAGTGAATATTGAGGTAATTTTTGAGGCTCCATGTTTTTTGCTTTTGAATTGCTAATGGCTAATAGCTAATGGCTAATGGCTAATTGTTCTTCTATTAGCTACTAGCCATTAGCTATTAGCTCATCCCCCAATCAATTTACGGCAGATTGACCTCTTGTAAAAGCCAAAATCCAGCAAAAGATTCTTCTTGCGGATTGGACTGCACTGCTATAAAATGCAATCCGTTGGCTTTCTGCTTTGCGGCTTCAAAAGCTTTGGCTGTTGCTAAAGTTTGGTCATTTTTGATATTTGCCAAAATCCAGCTTTCAGTAGCACCCGTTTCCAAAACTAATCTTGCTCCTTGAGTGTTGTCGAATTTCAACCACGCCAACTCCAAGCCAGACATCCACGCTGCTAGGGGTAATGCTCTAGGTGAGAAAATTAAAATACCGGGAATACGGGTTTCCGGGGAAACTTGCGCGAGTTCTAGAGGAAATGCTTCCCTAAAACCAATTTCCCACTCGTGCATATCGGCAAAATCTGCACCCTGTAAGTTGACAAAATTCCACTGCTGTCCTTCCAAAGCATCTGGTAACCGTTGAGGTAAGGGATTGTCCAAACGCACTGAGGGATTTGTTCCTGCTTGATACCCTGGTTCTTGGGGATAAACTTCTTCCATCCTCTGTTGCAGCCATTGGTTCAGCAGCAGAGTCCGGCGGCTTGGTTGTGCGGGAATGCCAAGGTCCTTGCAGGCTTTTGTAATCATATTGTTCATTTGACGGCGGAAAAAGCGGATTCTTTTTGGAGAAACACCAGCTTTCTCAATGGCTTCTTCGATCGCCGTCCGCAACCATACTGAATTCACTTCAGTACTGGGGCAATACTTGGTAAAGCGAAAAACAGAATCGACTTTGGTGCGCGTATCTAACGGGCTTTCGCATACCAAGACTTCCCAAAGTTTTTTTTGATTTTCGTCCAGTATTGGACGTGAGTAAAAATCGAGTTCCCAAATACTGCCCATGTTATGCCGTTGAAATTTGGCTACTTTTTTATATCTTTATGATACGGGGGATTGGGGACGGGGGATTGGGAGACAAGGAGGACATGGGAGACAAGGAAGAATAAGTTATTCTAAAAGCTCCTAGAAATCAGCGATCGCCTCAGGCATGACTTTCATGGTTAATACAGTTTTTGGCTACTTTGTCAATTCATAGATTTTATATTTGTCAATTCATAGATTTTATAACTGTTAAAAACAACTATATTAGAAATTTAATTTAGAAATTAAATTCTTGATAAAGATTGTTTGTGTCTTATGTAAAAATTCTATTAAATAGGTCATAAATTTAATACTTTTTGGGCTGTCCTGTATTAAGTTGAGGACTAAGTACCAAAAATAATTATGTAAAGGTCATTCCCAAATCGTGAGTTTGTGCAGAAAAGAGCGCAGCTCTGAAATCTAAACTCAGAGGTCAGTTGTATGTCTTGTCTAGCTTTTATTAGATCGATTCTCCAGACTCACATTCAGCAAGCACTGCTGAAAGGTAAAATTTTTGTAGGATATAAACTCGTACTTAAAACAGTCCCGGCTGTCAGAATTCCTGGTGGCTTGACTCCACCCTAGCTTAATAGATTTAAATGGCTCTCCTGGGAGGTAGGAAAGGCACAATTTTACACTACCTGTGCCTTGTAGGAGATATGTCATTTTTAATTATTGTGTTTGTTTCTTAGTTCATAAGATTCAGAAACCTTCGCTAAATTCTCAGTCTGTGGGGGGAGTTTTAATCCCAGTTCTTGATATAGCTGCACAGACTAAAGAATGCTGGTGTCTCTGAGTCTGTGTTAAATGCCTTTTTCTCTATACAGTCAAGAACTTCAGCCTCCTTGACTGTCTGCTGTACGTGAAAAAGATTGCGTTCAAGACTTTCCAAAAGCTAATTTTTCTGTTGCCCATTTTTATTAATGCAACAAGAAGGCAACTCTGAACAGTGCGGGAAAATTTGCTTTTTGGTTCTATCTGCATAATATTGCTTGTCTTGGTTTGAGTCCCCCATTCTTATTGAGAAGGTTCTACCCAAGCGTATGGGTATCCTATCTGAGGCTCTAAAGCCAGTACAAAAAGGCATAAGTCTGGAGGCAGAGATCGCAATACCGTGACCTTCTGTACCCTTAATGAACTTAGTTGAAAGATATAGACTTTGGATTTCTATATTTTTAAGCTCTGCTTCATTAACGTTCTGCGAGTTTTGTCTGTGAAAGCTATTTTTTGTTGTGACAGTAGGAAATAAGATGAAATCCATGCCTCAACTTCTAGATAAATTGAATGAGAAAAGACTCCGTTTTGATTACTTAGACGGATTGCGTGGGCTTGCATCTCTGTATGTCGTCCTTGTCCACATTGAACCATCAATTGGAGGACAACTGCCTCTATTCTGGCTATTTCTAGGAAGAGCGATGAAATACGGTGCATTTAGTGTTGTAATTTTCATTGCTCTTTCAGGTTACGTTTTAATGCTGCCGGTAGCTCGTTCTGAAAGCGGTTATATATCAGGAACTTTAATTAATTATGTTAAGAGACGAGCACGGCGAATTCTACCACCTTACTATGTGGCTCTATTTATGTGTCTGCTACTAGCAGGAGCTATCTTCTTATTAGAAAACTTCACAAGTTTTCAGTGGCACAAAGAGGCTGGAATCGGACCATTCTCTCCTAACTTTTCTTTTATTGATGTTTTATCTCACCTGCTACTTGTTCACAATCTTGACGCCAACACGTACATGACGATAAACCCACCTATGTGGACTGTAGCAACAGAATGGCAGATATACTTTTTGTTTCCGCTATTGTTACTGCCTGTTTGGCGACGGTTCGGATTGTTATCAGTCGTGATTATCGCCTTTGCAATTGGCATAACACCAATCTATTTACTCAATGGATTATTTGAATCAGCAAATCCTTGGTTTATTGGTATTTTTACCTTAGGAATGGCAGCTGCAGATATTGGATTTTCTCAAAAACCCAAGCTAGTCACTATGAGAAGTTCCCTACCGTGGGGTTGGTTGACTGTTACCTTCGCTTGTATTGCCTTTTTAACTGAGTGGCGAAAACTGGAATTACATATATGGATTGGTCAGACTTTTTTTGGTCTTGCTGCTGCTTGTCTATTTATTTATTGCACCAAGTTTTTAATGCAGGGTAAACAGCTTCCTTTTGTGCTGCGTTTTTTACAACATCCTTGGGCGATCGCACTTGGGACTTTTTCGTATAGCCTATATCTTACTCACGGACCCGTCTTAGTATTCGTGCGTTACTTTTTGTTTTATCTGCCAATTTCTCCAGAGCTATTTGCAGCTGCATCATACATAGTAGGTGTGGCAATGTCATTAATAACTGCTTATTTATTTTACTGGGCTTTTGAGCGACCATTTATGTCTGGTTTTATGAAAAAACACCAATTAAAAGATACATTTATGTGAGTATCAATGCAAAGTAAAGATAAGCATTGTACACTTATCTTTACGATAAGTTTTAGAGAATATACTTTCGATACTTGATAGCGTTAACAGTCAAAAAAAGAATAATATGAAGACAACTATAGAAACATATCCTGAGAAAAAAATACGTCTTTCTTTCTTAGATGGAATACGTGGTTTAGCAGCATTATATGTCGTACTTTGTCATATTTTGCCGCACCAAGCAGAGAACTTACCTCTGTGGATAAATTTACCAACAAAACTAATACGATATGGTTCTTTTAGCGTTGCAGTTTTCATTGTACTTTCTGGCTACTGTTTAATGCTGCCAGTCACGCGCTCTCACACAGGTTATATTCCAGGAAGTCTATTCGATTATTTTAAAAGAAGAGCGCGAAGAATTTTACCACCTTTCTACGCAACAATTGTTTTATGCTGTGCAGTTGCTTTAGTTATATTAACTTTGGAAAAGTTTACTACTTTCCAATGGCTTGAAATGGAATACGATTGGTTTTCCCCTCACTTTTCCTTTGTCAGTGTGATTTTGCATTTTCTAGTTATTTATAATTTTGTTCCTGGAACGGATGTTTTTATTATGAATGTGCCATTATGGAGTGTAGCTTTAGAATGGCAAATTTACTTTTTATTTCCTATTATTTTTCTTCCTATATTGCGGCGCTGGGGTTTATTATTTGTCATTACAATCGCCTTTTTAATTGGGCTAACGCCTCACTATTTATTCAATGGTTATATGGATGTCAGCCGCCCTTGGTTTGTTGGTTCATTTACTATTGGAATGACAGCATCAGAAATTGCATTTTCGCAAAAACCACAACTGATAAAACTCAGACAATCTTTGCCATGGGCTAGGTTAGCCACAATTTTTACGGCTGTTGCTGTCATCACTCATTGGAAAAAACTAGGTGTAGATGCTTGGATTTTCGAGACTTTTGCTAGTATCGCAGCTGCTTGTTTGATAATCTACTGTACTAAAATTGTGGTTGAGGGGAAAACACTACCTCCAATCGTGCAGCTATTTGAGCATCCTTGGGCGATCGCACTCTCAAAATTTTCTTATAGTTTGTATCTTACTCACGGACTAGTACAAACGTTGGTAAGACACTGGCTTATTACCCTAAAAATGTCTCCAGTCACGTTTACCGCAACATTATACGTAACAAGTGTGGGGCTATCGTTACTATTTGCATACTTTTTTCATCTACTCTTTGAACGACCATTCACGTCTAATCCTTTAAAAGGATACAAAATCAAACACATATAAGTTACTTCATCAAACAATCTCAAGCTAGGTCGATCGGTTATACGAACCACTAGTCCTTACTTAATCGGTAAGGACAGTATAAATTCTGTTCCTTGACCAATGTCTGATACCACTTCAATGTTACCCTTGTGCTTTTCAATAATTGTGTAACAAATACTTAATCCCAACCCAGTTCCTTTTCCTACTGGTTTAGTTGTAAAAAACGGATCGAAAAGCTTATTTTTAATTTCTGGAGGAATTCCAGGTCCATTATCCTTGATTGATATTTTGATGCGATCGCTATTTACCTTTGATGTTTCGATCGCAATTTGTTTGTTGCTTCTTTGGTTATCATCTAATAATGCATCTATCGCATTATTTAAAATATTCATAAAAACTTGATTGAGTTGAGCCGGATAGCATTCAATTAAAGGTAAATCTCCATAATTTTGGATCACTTCAATCTCTTGCTTAATTCTATGATTGAGAATTAATAATGTATTGTTTAGTCCCTCATGAAGATCGACTTCTTTCATATCAGCTTCATCTAGCCGAGAGAAGTTTCGCAAAGATAGCACAATTTCCCGAATGCGCTGTGCGCCTATTTTTATAGATGAGAGTGTTTTGAATAAATCTTCTTTAAGAAACTCCAATTCAATTTCTTCTATCTTCTCTTCAATAATCTTAGGATTTTCTGGATATTCCTGCTGATATAAATATATTAAATCTAGCAAATCTTTAAAATAAAAACTAGCACATTCAATATTGCCATAAATAAAGTTAACTGGGTTATTAATCTCATGAGCAACCCCTGCTACCATCTGACCGAGAGATGACATTTTTTCTGTTTGAATGAGTTGACCTTGAGTGGATTGCAGATCTTGCAGTGCCATTTTCAGTTCTTGAGTTCGTGCTTCTACTCGTTGTTCCAAAGTTTGGCGAGAAATTTCTAGTTCGTGGGTATAATCTCCTACCCATTGCACCAATTGATTGAGTGAAGTTGCTAGAGTCCCTACTTCATCAGCACTGGTGACAGAAGCTCTGATCTCGAAATCTTTTTCTTGAGTAATTTTTCTAGCAACATCAGTGACTGCAACTAGAGGACGGGCGATTACCCAACTCGTGTAGAGAGCCAATACTACGGCGATCGCAACTGACAGCACCATGCTGCCAAAAATTGTTTGCAGTCGCAGTACTTGAGCATTACTAAAACTAATATTTGCTTGTTGTTTTTGATTTTTAGCTCGGATTAAAATTCGACTTAAATCTTCTGAAAGTAGTTCAAAGTTCACATTTATGCGAGCAGCTTCTTGACCTTTCAAGATAACCATAAAATCATTCTGGCTACTTGTTTTTTTTGGAAGCTCTAATTTAGGGGATTCTATTTGATTCCAAAAAGATTGGATAAAAGTCGTATATGATGTAAGATTTGATTGATACTTCGTGAGAATTTTTTTTAACTCTTCAGGTTCTACGGCTACTTGCTCGGGATTTTTTTTGATAAATGACTCAAGTTCAGCTAAATATAGCTTGACCCGATCTACATTGGCTAAAAACTTATCTTTTTCAAATTCCAACCAAACAGAATCATCGAGGACTGTTATAAATCGTTGTGGATGTAATTGTGTTGTTATCACAGCATTTTCTAAACTTCTTAACATATCTTCTTGGCGATCGGCTAGCTCTAGCTGCATCTGAGCTTGTTTTTCGTAATAGTCGGCAATGAGTAACCCACTTGTTGTTCCTAGGATTGCAAGACCAATTGATAAAGAATATCCGTAACCAATTTTTTTAGCAATACTTAAGCTATTAATGAAGTGATTGATTCGAGCTAAGAAATATTTTAAGCCTGAGTGTTTCTCTTTAGCTTTGCTTTCTAGCTTTTTTGAAGCAGAACGAGAACCGCGAAATAGCATTTTTTCACTCTTGCTAAATAAGGAGTTAAGAGAGCTACAAGAAGTATTAATGATATTTTTAGCTGCACCTAATATCGAAACCCCGCTCGTGAGGATTAAATATATATAAATTCTATTTAGTTTTCGAGACGTATATGGTTATTTGGGTAGACATTGCTTGTCAAACTTAGAATATGGCAGGCAATGCTCACCCTATATAATTTAAAATTTTTCACAAATGATTTAGGACTGCTATATTCTTCATGCTATTGGATAGTTAGGTATGAAGACAGCAGTAATATTACGGATATCAACAAAAATAATATTTTTATTGATTAAGCATCGTATTTTAAGTATTTACTAAGAATTCTTTTGCTTTTTTACCTAAGTAGTTGAGAGCAAATTCAAAAACATAAGTATATATTCGGTTTTCATTAAAATATTTAATTATTAAATTAAATGTTTATTATCATAAAATATATGTGAGCAAGTGATATCAAGAATTTTGCTAAATTCTTTACTGCTCAGCCCCACTGTTACGATCGCAACCTTCGTTGTCTCACTTTCAACAGTTACAGCTGAAGTATCAGTTCCAAGCCAAAATCAAACAGATAGCAGCGCGGACTTTTCTCAAAATAATCAACTACAGGTTACTTCCGTTTCTCAGTTATCTGACGTACAGCCTACAGATTGGGCTTTTGAAGCGTTGCAATCTCTTGTAGAACGGTATGGTTGTATTGCAGGGTATCCTGACGGGAGTTATCGGGGTCAGCAAGTTATAACACGATACGAATTTGCTGCTGGGTTAAATGCTTGTTTAGCTCGGATAAATGAACTCGTTACTAGTACAACAGCTGATTTAATAGCTAAAGAAGATTTAGCCATACTTCAAAAACTGCAAGAAGAGTTCGCCACGGAACTTGCTCAGATCCGCTCGCGCATAAATGTCTTAGAAGCTCGCACAGATGCGCTACAAACGACTCAGTTTTCAACCACGACTAAACTTACGGGTGAAGCTATCTTTGCCATGGCTGGTGTTTTTGGTAGTGATGCAGCCGATCGCGATCGCAATCCCAATAACAACTTAGATTTGCAAGATCATATTATATTGGGCAATCGCCTGCGACTAAATTTGGATAGTAGCTTTACTGGCAAAGATCTTTTAAGAATTCGCTTGCAAGCCAGAAATGTTACTGAGTTTCAAGGCGGTGTCACGGGTACGAGAATGACTCGTTTGGGATTTGATGGAAATGAAGACAACAAAGTTGGTTTAGATGACTTGTACTATTACTTTCCTATTGGCAATAAAGTTAAAGTGACTCTGGTTGCTGTTGAAGGTAAATTGAATGATTTTGTCCCCACCTTCAATCCTTTAGAAAGTTCTGGAAGCGGTAGTATTTCTCGCTTTGGGCGGTTTAACCCTATTTACCGAGTTTCAGATGGAACAGGGGTAGGTATTAACTACGAATTCAGCAAGTCTACTAACCTCTCTTTAGCCTATCTTGCTAGTGATGCTAGGGATTCTACTGATAAAAACGGTCTTTTCAATGGGAACTACGGTGCTTTAGCGCAATTCTCCTTTAAGCCAATCAAAAATTTAGACATGGGCTTAACTTACGTTCACTCCTATTATGCAGGAGGCGGTAATAGCGGTGTCAATCTAACAGGTAATACCGGTAGCGCTAATGCTAGGAGACCATTTGGTAACGTCGCTACTTCAGCAGATTCCTTTGGCTTGCAAACCAGTTTCCGAATCAGCCCTAAATTCATCCTGTCTGGTTGGGTAGGGTATTCATTTGTAGAGTCAGAAGTGAGTCGCGATCGCGCAGATATTTTTAACTATGCCGTGACTTTAGCTTTACGGGACTTAGGAGGGAAAGGTCATCTTGCTGGTATTGTGATTGGTATGCCACCAAAAGTTATAGAAAGCAGCCAAGTTTCAGATCGAGGAACTTCTTTGCATATAGAAGGTTTTTATCGCTTAAAAATTACAGATAATATCTCCATGACTCCTGGCTTATTTGTCATTACAAATCCAGAACATAACAACAATAATAGTAGTATCTTTGTAGGGGTTATTCGGACTACCTTCAAGTTCTAAAAAAACATATCTTGTCCGATTGCTCGATATACCTCACGAATCATATTATAATCAGAATCATTTACAGAAACAAGCTGAGATTTTTTATATTTTTTGTTTTTACGTCCGAGTATCAGAGCTTGAATAAGTTTATCCTGATTCTCGATCATGCGCGATTTAATATGTTCCACAATGGCACGATCGAATTTGCTATTGAGAATAAAAACATCGTTAGGTAAGGGCGGGCTTTGTGCTACGATTAAAAACTCACTTTCTGCTTTTTTTTCTACAACTTCTCGCTCGTAGGTATTGTTTGAAAATGCTGATGCATAAACTTCACCTTTTTTTAAAGTCAGAAAGCGCTCTGTTTCCTCCAAATTAACTATTTCAACATCAGACTTAGGATTTAATCCAGCATCTATCAGCATTTTCAACGGGCTAAGATAGCTACCTGCTGCTCCTAAATCGCCTAAAGCAATTTTTTTGCCTTTCAACTGTGCTAGTGATTTAATACCGCTTTTGCGAGAAACAAGGATGAGTGAGTGGTAATTTGGACGTGTGATAGCAGTCAGGGGAATAGCTTGAGTTCTTGCGCGTATAATCACATACTCAGACGGTCCAATTAAAATAAGATCGACTCGATCTGACTGTAAAGCAGTTGCAGCTGCAATGTAATTTTTTACTGCTACAAACTCTATCTTCGTTTCTAAGACCTGTTCGAGTGCTATTTTAAAACTTCCAAAACT
The DNA here is from genome assembly GCF_000760695.4 of Tolypothrix bouteillei VB521301. Lineage (GTDB taxonomy): Bacteria > Cyanobacteriota > Cyanobacteriia > Cyanobacteriales > Nostocaceae > Scytonema > Scytonema bouteillei_A. The sequence continues at coordinate 5,674,253 of NZ_JHEG04000001.1, forward strand.
CCGCTCTATTTCTTCTAAAGTTTTGTCATCTGTTACTGTAAATCTTAGTGTTTTAGGCAAAGTAACAGTAGAGTCTTTAGAAGAAGAATTGTAGTTTTTAGTTGTTGTACAACTAGCAATAAATAGGAAAATATTGTAAATTAATTGTCGTCTGTGCATGATATTTAATTGTAAAATAGAATTTTATGAAAAAAATACTTAATTTTGAAATTTCGACTGTAACAGATGGTCAATGGAATCTTGATAATTTACTTAATAAAATCACCTTCCCCTATGGCTCTATAAACTTCCCGAATCATATCGTAATCAGTATCAACAGCCACAGCCATTTTTGAGCCTTTAAATTGCTCGTTTCCTGGAGCTGATAAGATAGCTTGTAGTAACTTATCTTGATGTTTGAGCATTAGATTTTGTATATATTCTCTTAACGCTGGATCGAGGTTGTTACTGACAACAAACACGTCACTAGGTAAAAGCGCTCCACGTGCGATCGCTGGAAATTCTGTTTTAGATAAACCTGCATCTTTCAAAGCTTTCTCATATCCAGAGAAAGAGCGTGCTAAAGCATCAACATTTCCTTGTTTCAAAGCTTCCATTCCCCTGTCTCCTAAAAAGAGAATTTGGACATCAGATTTTGGATCTAACCCAGCATCAAGAAGCAGCTTTATAGGATAAATGTGTCCGGCGGTTCCTCCCTTTGAGCGCATAGCAATTTTTTTGCCTTTTAATTGGGATATTGACTCGATACCACTGTCAGCACGGACAGCAATGACTGCGTAGTACTTTTGTCTTGTAATAGCAACGACAGGAACTGCTTTTGCTCTAGCATTTAAGATGACATATTCTGATGGACCTGCAAGAACTATATCTACTTGACCTAATTGCAAAGCTGGTGCTGCTGCTATGAAACTTTCTACAGGGAAAAATTCAATTTTTATATTTAAAATATCCTCTAATACAGTCCGAAAAGCCTCATAATTTTGCCGTAATTCTTGAATACCTTTAACATCTGTTACTGTAAATCTTAGTTTCTTAGGTAAATTGATAACTGATTTATTAGAAAGGCTATTGAGTGGATTGGCAATTGTACATCCACTACTAAATAGAAGAGCATACAAAATCAGTTGACGTCGTTTCATTTACTTCTAAAAATTCTAAAAAATAAATTGTGTAAGAAATTTAAAATTAGATAAAATTAAGACAGATAGTTAACTATTGAATGCTAAATATTCTTGAAATGCAAAGAGAGAATCATTTTTGTCAAAAATATCGGAATTTGCATACCAAGCACTAAAATTAAAATAATAATAGAGTTGTCACATATTAATATGATTAATAAAAAAAAGGTACAGTAGTATCACTGATATTGTAATTGCAGGGAAGCCACTTCCCATAGTAAATTGGTTTTTATAATCTCTCTTACTTAAGTGATTTAAAATTGCGATCGGACAAGCAAAATCTGTTTGTACTGACTAAATTGTTGAGGTAGCAGAAGAGGCAGATTTAGTATTAGTTGAAAAAAACTACTTACAGTCTCGCTAGCTGTTACGTTATTAGCTCTTTCTTAAGTAAAAAGAGGCTGGTGTAGACTCTATATGATTGCAAAGGCTAAATTGAGTATAGTGAAGATAGGTTTACACCAGTTTGTTATTTTTGTAAAATAACTCGTTAATCAGGATTCGCAAAATAATAAATGGACTGGATTACCCTACTGCGATCGCTACAGGCAGATTTTATCAAAAGATTCACATCTGGTCGTTTGCTGCATTGTGAAATAGAAGGACAACATAGCGAATTAACAGTTATTTCTGGTGAGAGATTAAAGGGACTGCGGGAGTTTTGCTGGCAAATGGCTGAGAAATACAAACGTACTTCTCCCGTTCGTGATGTGTTTATCAGCAATCTCAAAGGAAAGTTAGGTGAAGAAGTTGTTAAAGAGCGTTTGGCAGATTTTATTACAGAAGTTGATTATGACAAACGCTTCGGTGGTGATGGTAAGGTTGATTTTACACTGACTTTTGACTCTTCTGTTGGCATCGCAGTAAAATCACGTCACGGGAGTCTTGATAAAGCTAGATGGTCGATTGGTATAGAAGAAGTGCAAAAAAATGCAGTTGTTGTTTGCATTTTGATTCAAGAAGAGGTGAATGAAGCACAACCAGAATATCATCTCTTCTTAGCTGGCTTTCTTCCGACACAAATGATTAAGCTGAGAACAGGCAAAGTTACATTTGGAATGGAACAATTAATGTATGGTGGAGGATTGCGTTGTTATTTAGAACAGTTACAAACTTTTACAGATGATAACTTTCCCCGACAACAAGCTCCTATTTACAGATATCCTCCCAAACGAGAAGTTCTGGAGGTACAACCCAAACCCCAGTTGATGAAGCCTAACTTCTATCGTGAGGAAAATATCCCTTCTCCCTCACGAAATGAAGAATTAAGCCAGCTTTATATAAAACTGGGTGATGAATACTTTGAGAAAGGAAAATATGATGGTGCAATCGAAGCTTACAATGAGGTTTTGCAAATCAATCCCAAAGATATCATCATTTATTACAAACGCGGTTTAGCCCGCTATCATTTGGGAGATTATGAAGGTGCGATCGCCGATTACTCCCAAGCCATTAGAATAAATCCTTATTATGGTAAAGTCTACACCAGAAGCGGTTTGGCTCGCTATCATTTGGGAGATTATGAAGGTGCGATCGCAGATTACTCCCAAGCCATTAGGATAAATCCCAATGACGCCTTTGCTTACAAAAACCGTGCTGATGTGCGTTCTCATATAGGCGATCGTCAAGGCGCATTAGAAGATTATTCGCAAGCAATGAGGATGAATCCGAACTTGCTAAAAGATAAGCAAGGATTTTCTCAAGTTGCTGAAGTTCATCCTACCGACGCAGACAGTTATAAAAAACGCGGTCAATCTCGTCACGATATGGGGGATTATAAAGGAGCGATTGAGGATTACACGCAAGCCATTAAGAAAAACCCTCAAGATATTAATATTTTTTATCACCGAGCCAATGCTCGTTACGATCTAGGAGATTACGAAGAAGCCATTAAAGACTACAGTCAAGTTATTCAACTCAATTCTCATGATGCTAATGCTTATTTCAACCGAGGATGTGCTTATTTGAATTTAGGAAATAAGCAAGAAGCCCTAGAAGATTTTCAGAGAGCAGCAGATTTTTATCGCAAAGAAGGCAAACTAGAAGAACACAAAAATGCACGGGAAAGAGTTCTTGATTTAGAAATAGAAGACTCATTAGATACTTTAAATTTTTAGTCAATCGGGCTTGATGAGGGGAGCGATAACGAATGAAATCCCTAAAAGACTCTTGAAGTTACTTAAGCCCCAAGCAAATAAATCCCACGACAAAAACCGTGGGAAAGACTTTACATGATGCCAAAGTATTAAGTTTCAGTGTTACATCTATTACAAATATTAGCTTCCTACTTTTGATAGATAAACATGAGAGCCAAGTTTAAGTATTGTTCTAAGACTGCAAGCGATTTTTTGCCCACGCCTCAACAAGCTCTCTAACCCAAGCACCACAAGGTTGTGTGGGATCTTTTTCTTGCTGAATTTGTTCAATAACCCAATCATCTAAAACCACTGATAAGGTAGTTTTGTTTTTTCTATAATTTTTGTTATATTGTTTTACCTTTTCTTTATGTGCTTTTTGCCATAATTTTGCTGATTCACTTTTTGCCATACTGATATTTTTGAGTTCTCTTAATTGACTGTTATTATAGTAAATTATAACATTTGTTGTTTGTAGAGTTTCTGGCAAATTGCTATTTTTTAGTGTTTCCCTACTGCTATCTTGCACCTACACCCTTCACCATTTCAGACTTGTATCTGCGCCGTGTTTTCAAACGACTCGTTTAGGATCTTAATTTTCTAGATCCCACCTTATAAAGCTACGGTGGTGACACAAGGCTTCTAAAGTGCATTAAAAGCGGTTTCGATCCCCCCTAACCCCCCTTAAAAAAGGGGGGAACTTCATTCCAATTCTCCATATTCAAACAACAAAAAAGAGGAGGTAAGAATTTTTAACTCCTAACTCCTCATTTTTTGTTATTAACTAAATCAATTAATATCCGCCTTCTTCTTCATACTCCGGCTGTCTTTCCTTAATCTTCTTGGGAATATTCACGGGTTTTGGTGGTTCGTCATCAGCCCAAGCATCGCGGTCTAAATCGTCGTCAAAATCGTCATAGTCATTGCTGTATGGCTTGGGATTTTTAGGCTTTGATTCGTACTTGGGTTGTGGCTTGTACCTATCTTGACCTGTTGCTTCACTCCAATTGTCTTCTTCCTCTTCTTCGTACTGAACGGATTCGTACTGTCGTGCTTCCATCACCCGACGCTGAGGACGTTCTTCTTCATAATAATCCTCATGCCATTCCTCCTCCATAACGGGTTCGGGTGCGCGGGTAATTTTTGGCTTTGGTTGCTCTAATGGGACACCGGGCGGTAATTGTTTGTCTGGTGTTATTGTGCGGGAAGCATAACCTCCCCCATATTCTTCTGCGTCTTCACGCTCCCAAGGTGCTCTCCCAATACCCAAACGCTCTAACACACCAACTGTAAGTTGGGTGACTCGCTCTTCTGCGCCTTCAAATACAATCAGTCGATTTGGTCCGGTGCTGACAATTTCGTCTACTGAAATCTCGTAAGTACTCAGAAATTGATCGGGAATTTGCGGTAGCCCTAAAGACGCAATCGTAATCGCGTAAATCTTTCCTGTTTCCCCGTTGAACTTGAAGCCCCTGACTTTACCCAACACGTCTCCTGTTTCTGTAATAACTTCCCAGCTGACTATGTTGCTGTAAGATTCGACTTCAATGTCTTCTATGACATCTTCATTATCAACCAAAATGACATCACCAATTTGGTTGATGCTATTGAGATACATATAACGCGGCACGCCAGAAATAGAGATCAGGCTATCTCGCAAGCTAAGAGCCACAACCTCTCGCTGATCGACATCAACCCAAACTTGACTGATAATGCCAAGCCGTTTGCCGTTATCGCGGGTGATTACCTGGGTGTTTAAAATATCGGAACGTCTAATAATTTGTTCAGAGGTCATTATGTACCGAGTCCTGATCTCGAATCCGGTTGTCTATATACACTATTATTATCAAAAACTCAAGCATTCGTATGGTTGGATTGTAACTTAATACCCAAAACTTGGGTGTACGCTCCTCTAGCTTGAGTCACGCCAATTGTGCGTTCGGCTGATTCTATCATCGGTCGGCGCAAACTGACAACAATAAATTGTGCTTGTTGCGCCTGTTGCTTAATCATTTTAGCTAATCGTTCTACGTTTGCCCCATCTAAAAACATATCAACTTCATCAAAAGCGTAGAATGGCGATGGACGGTAGCGTTGGAGCGCGAAAATAAAGCTTAATGCTGTCAGGGATTTTTCTCCTCCGGACATAGAAGCAAGTCGCTGTACTGGTTTGCCTTTGGGGTGTGCAACTAGGTTTAATCCACTGTTAAATGGGTCTTCTGGATTGTCGAGTTGCAGATAACCGTCACCTTCGGAAAGGGTCGCGAAGATGGATTGAAAATTTTCATTTACGGCGTCGAAGGCTTCTTTAAATGCACGCTGGCGCAATGTAGTAAAGTTTTCAATTCGTAACAAAAGTTCGGTGCGTTCTCCTTCTAAAGTCTGGAGTTTTTCGCTGAGTCCTTCCAAGCGCTTTTGGGTACGCTCGTATTGTTCCAAGGCGAGCATATTGACGGGTTCCATTGCTTGGAGCCGTTTGGCTAGCGATCGCAATTCTTTTTGCAGGTCTTCTAAATCCACTTTATCTGGGACTTCTGGCAATGGGCTGGGTAATTCTGCGCCTACAGTCCGCAATTGCTCTTGCAATGTCGCAAATTCGGCTCGCCTGGTTTGCTGGGTTTCTTGCAGCTTTTGCTGTTCCCATTCCAACTGTTGCTCTCTGGTAACGTGCGATCGCAATTCTTGTTCGGTACGGTCGCGTTGTTGTTTTTCTTCTCCTAAATTCTGTTCCATTTCACTCAAATTTGCCCTGATTTCTGCAATTTGAGTGTTGAGTTCTGCAATTTGTGTGGATACGCCCTGTAAGGTTTCCGTTGATGATGTCTGTTGCTCTTGATATTCTTGGATGCGGTTTGAGCATTCTTGAATTTTCTCTTGCAAGCGCTGCTGCTGGTTTTCTAAATTTTTCAGTCTTTGCTCCCCTTCTCGCAATGCTGCTTCTCTTTGTTGTAATTGTTGCTCTTGAATTTTAATAGTCGCTTGAATTTGCTGCCATTCTTGAGGAGTTTGGGACTGTTCTAACTCCGTCAATGCTTGTCTTAAATGTTGCAACTGCTGTTCTTGTCCTGGTAAATCCCGATCTAAAACCTCCAAACGGGATTGAGCTGTTGCTAGCTTTTCCTGGTTTTGAGTTAATTGCGATCGCGTTCCCTCTAATTGTGCGGTCAAACTTTTAATCTCTTTGTGTAGCTGTTCGGCGTACAACTGCTGTTCTCGTCGCCCTTGTCTTGCTTCCGTAAGTTCTTGTGCGAGCTGTTTTGTTCTGACTGACAGAGAACTTATGGCTTCACTACAGCGCTCTAAAACCTTTTCAATATCTGCTAATCGACGCTTCAAACTCAAAACTTCCTCTGATTCTGCTGCTTCCACCGTCCCAAACCGCAACGCCGAGCGCTGAGTTGTGCTACCACCAGTCATGGCTCCACTGGTTTCTAACAATTCTCCATCTAACGTTACAATTCTATACAATCCTAAATGCTGGCGTGCTTGTTGTAAAGTTTCAAACACTACCGTATTCCCAAAAACGTAAGCAAATACATCTTTGTAACGGCGATCGCACTCAATCAAGTTAACAGCATAATCAACATAGCCATTTGCATAACGCAGGGTAAAATCTTGAGTTAATTTTGGAGCTTGAATTTTAGTCAGTGGGAGAAAAGTTGCCCTACCAGCACGTTTTTGCTTGAGTAATTCAATTCCGGCTGAAGCTATGCTGTCATCTTCCACGACTATGTGTCCCAAACGCGCCCCAGCAGAAATTTCTAAAGCCAATTGATAGCGAGGGTCTACGCGTCCCAACTGTACTACCATTCCGCAAACACCAGGTATACCCGCTTGCAAAATCACTTTACTAGCTTGAGTTCCTTGGACTTCTTGCTGGGCTGCTTGTTGGGCTTCTAGCTTGTCTAAGGAGCGTTGTTTTTCCCTTTGTTCTTGTAAAAGACGCTTTTGGGTATCTTGTTGGATTTGCAGTTCTTGTTCTGTGGCTGATAAATTTTCCGCTAGGGCTTGAATGGGTTCGCTAGAAGCATTAAATTTGGTTTCGACTTGTACGTACTCAGCTTGTTTTTCTGCTAATTGGGGTTCTAAAGTTTGAATCAGTTCCGTTTGTTCTTGGATGAGTTGCTGTAACTGATTGTTGCGTTCTCTTAATTGGGCTTGTTCCGTGCGTTGCGGATCGACAGTTTGCAACACCGCTTCTATTTGACGGTTGAGGGCTGTTTGTTGCTGTACCCAAGCTTCTGAGGCGGAAGCAATTTCTGCAGCTATTTCGCGAGATTTTTCTAATTCTTGTCGTGCTTCATCTCGTTGGGTTTGTAGGGATGAGATGTATTGGGTTTGTTCGATCTCGTTTTGGGCGAGTTGTTCTAAGGTTTGGTGGTGTTGTTGAATTTCTTGCTGTGTTTGTTGCTTGCGTTTGATGGTTTCTTGGATGGCTGCTTCTAGTTCTGTTTGCTGGCGTTGAAGTTGCTTGCGTTCGGCTTCTTGGGTAGCTAGGGTGGATTGTACTGCTAAAAGCTGTTCTTCTCCCAAGGATTTAACATGGGCGTTAAGTTGTTCGAGTTGGGCTGTTTTTTGGGCGATTTCTGATTTTAGAGCTGCAAGTTGGTTCTGGATCTCGCTCTTAGTGCGATCGCCTTCTTGGATTTGTGTGGATAGCTTTTCTTGCTGGGCTTGTAAGGAACGCCATGATAAAACGGTTTCCCAAAGTTGTTTTTCTTGATACTCAGTACGAAGTTTTTGGTATTTTTCTGCTTTAGCACGGTCTTGGGAGAGGCGATCGCGTTGTGCAATTAACTCTGTCTCTACAATACGACAGCTATCTTCCTTTTCCTTAACTTCATCAAGAGTTCCTTTAGCTTGGGTAATTTTGCGGTCAAATGCTGCTACCCCTGCTAATTCATCAATAATTTCCCGTCTTTCGCGAGAGTTCATGGAAATAATGCTGGTGACATCCCCTTGGAGTACAACGTTGTAACCTTCTGGGTGAATCCGCAGTTTCTCTAGTTCTTCGTGCAGTTCTGTAAGGGTACAAGAAACACCATTAATGTAGTAATTTGAGGTGTAGGTTCCCTGGCTTGTCACTCTCAGCCTTCTGGTGACGCTCCATTCCACACCAGATTTTGCTTGAATTTTGGCTTTGCGAAATTTTTCTTCTTCGCTTTCTTCCTGGCGATCGGTTTCTTCATCAGGTGATAAATCTGTAATATCTGGTTCTTCGTCTATAACGACTTCTGTAACTTGGTGTACATCGTCTACAACTAAGTCTGATAAATCAAAGGTTACCGTAACGCTTGCTTCGATACTAGATTTTCCCTTTGCCGTTTGATTGTTGTTGACTAAATCGGGTAGGCGATCCGCCCGCATTCCCTTAGAACTGGCGAGTCCAAGGCAAAAAAGCAGGGCGTCAAGAATGTTGGATTTCCCAGAACCATTGGGTCCGGAAATGACAGTAAATTCCGGCAGTAAGGGGACAGAAGTCGTACCGCCGAAGGATTTGAAGTTTGTGAGTTCTACCCGTTTTATATGCACCATAGGTGGTTGCTAACTGGGGTCAATGAAGTTCAAGTGTACCAACAAAGTCATCAAGAGGTTAGGGGGTTTGGATGATGGAACCGTAAGGGCGCACAGGAGCCAGCGCCGTGCTTAGAGCAGTGCGGTCTTGGGCAAAGCACAAGAGGAGCAACTGCGGAGGGTTTCCCCATTGAGCCGACTGGCGTGACCCTGAGAATCGCAGGAGTTTAAAGTTAGTGTATCAAGAGAATTGTGAGACGAGGAAAAGCGGCTCTAAGATTCCTGACTTCTTGAAGAAGCCAGGGATATAACGAACTCATCCCGTTAGAAATCGTATAGAAATACGCTTATACACAATACGTAAAAAATATATAGCCAGTTAGAAAAGTTTTTGTTTATACATATAATGCAGGAATTTCAATCCGAAACTCTGCTCCTTCCCCCCATGTTGAATTTATACTTATAGTTCCTCCATGTTTTTCTACAATAATTTGCTGAACAATAGATAATCCCAGTCCCGTACCTTTGCCCACAGGCTTGGTTGTAAATAAATGTTCAAAAATTTTCTCTTGAACCTCCTTTGTCATTCCCAAGCCATTATCTTGAATCCAAATCACGATACTTTTTCTATCTTCTGTAAGCCTTGTGGTAATGCGAATTTGAGGGCTTATTTTTTGTCCTTTACCATGAGTCATTGGTTGTTTGTCTGCTACCAATAACGGATCGGTTTCAGTTCTCTCAAGAGGGAAAACCCTGTTCGCAACTTCTCTTTGCAACGCACCGCTATCCGCACAAAGCTGATTCTTAATGACTAATGACTCTTCAATTGCATCAATAGCATTTGCTAACAAATTCATAAATACTTGATTGAGTTGTCCGGGAAAACATCGGACAGGGGGTAAATTTCCGTAGTCTTTAATAACTTCAATAGCTGGGTAAGTTTCTGATGCTTTTAACCGATGTTTGAGAATTAAAATTGCGCTATCAATACCTTCGTGAATATTAAAGAGAGTTTTGTGTTCTGTATCTGCTCGTGAAAACGTTCTTAAACTCTGACTGATATCGCGAATGCGTTGTACACCTTGTGTCATAGAAGACAGTAAGTTTTGTAGGTCCTGACGCACATATTTCAAGTCAATAGTTTCCATTTCTTCCTCAATTTCATAACCAGGATTGGGGAATTTCTTTTGATAGAGGTCGAGTAAACCGAATACATCTTTAATATAGTCAACAGCAGGTTGAATATTACCTGCTATAAAACCCACAGGATTATTGATTTCGTGAGCAATCCCTGCCACCAAGTTCCCTAAAGCAGACATTTTTTCACTTTGCACAAGTTGTAATTGTATTTGTTTTAGGTCGTTTAGAGAGCGTTCTAGTTGTTGAGCGTGCTCTTGAGACTGTTGATAAAGGCGTGCATTTTCTAAGGAAATAGCAACTTGAGAACAGAGGAGATTGATAACTTGAATTCTATCGCTAGTAAATACTCCTCTGGTAAAAGAATTTTCTAAATAAAGAATTCCAATTAATTTCCCTTGATTGAGGATAGGTGTACAAAGTAAACTTTGCGGCTGGTTATCAATAAGATAGGGATCGGAGGCGAGTAAAGTCTGAGTTTTAGGATCTCCTATTACCAATGTTTGTATGGTGTTCTTGACGTAGTTTATGAGGTTAGCAGGAACATCTGGGCTGGACTCGAAGGGAATAGATTGCATTATGATTGGCGACTGGGGAAATTTTTGGATTGCTTCTATAACCCAGCGATCTTTATGGAGCAAAATTAGAACAAATTTTTCAGATCCAGCACTCTTCATTACTACCTGTATTAGTGTGAAAAGTAGCTTCTCTAGCTGCATTTCACTAGAAAGTGCTTGTGAAGCTTTGATAACACTTGCTAAATCTAGAACATCTGAAATGTTTGTGCTATTAGAAGTGAGAGTGTTTTGACTGCTAGAGTTAGATAGAGAATTACTAATCGTGTTAGCGATCGTTTCAATAGAATTGAGACGAATTTTTTCTCGTTGCAGGATGGGATTCAGTAGTTTAGCATAATGTTTTTCTAAGTCTTCCACTTTGGCTTTTGCTCCCCAACGAGAATAAGCATAGTAAGCATCAAGCATATAAGTTTTGGCAATTTTCTCCTTGCCTAAATTCAGATAGAATTTGGCAGCTAGTTCGTTGGCGATCGCTTCTTCGTGAATGTATTTGTTTTCCTGCGCTCCAGTAATAGCGCGATCGTAAAGCTCTACAGCTTGCCAATGCTGTTCTAAAACTCTTGATTTTTCTGCTTCTACCAGATCGTACTTGTGCTGAAAATTCATTGGAGCATTTTCAGCCCACACCTTCATTTTCTCCTGGTTAATGGCTACCTTTTTCAGATTTTCTTTAGTTTTTTGCCGAGCTTGGCTGCAATCTGTGCTTTCAAGAGGGGAACACTGAGCTAGGAGAGCTAAAGAATAGTAAAAAGGATTTTGGGTAACTGGAAACAAAACAGACATTGCTTGTTCGTACTTTTCCGCCATAGAAGCGTTTTCAGATGCTGCTGTATAATCTCCAAACAAATAGGTAACCAAAGTTTTAGCAAAATAAAGTGAATACAGCGACATAGAGTTTGTCTGTTGGGGATTGGATAGAATCGTTTTCTCATCAAACCTTTCACCGTTGATTTGCTGCGTCTCTAACGCTTCATCCATTAAATTCAACACCAGTTGTCCCCAGATTTGCGTTGCTTGTAACTGGAATTCTTGTTTAATTTTTCGCAGTAACACAATATATTGCTCTACCTGTCGATCGACATAGTCTAGAGAATTCCCGGTTAAAAAGATATTGTGGCAATAGTTAAATGACGCATAACTTGCGTATTCCAAATCCCCTGTTTCCAAAGCAATCCTTATAATTTCGCGGAAAAGTTCTATTGTTTCACAAGCATTCTCTTTCCAATGTCGGATAAAACAATTAAAGAGGTTATAAACTTTACTTTTGAAGTCTTGAGTATCAAATTTATTTAGTATCCGCAACGCCAACTGTCCAAACTGATAGCCAGACTCATAATCTCCCATAATACACAAAACTAAACCGTAGAAAGCATAACCAAATGACGCAGGAGGTGAATTGCCGTTATTGACACTGAGATGAACCATTGTAAATGCTACAAATGGTAATATCGCAGGATTGGCGTGATAAGCAGGCGGTTGAATCTGCGTTAAAATCCTCATAGCAGCTAGCTTATAAAGATCGGTCATTTCTGGAAGATTGTAAAGTTCTTGAATAATGAGATTTGGTGGTGGGTTTTGTATGAGGGGAACACCAAGCATATCCAGAACTTCTAACCCCGTATTTAGCGCTTTTTCCATCTGATTTTGCGCTGCATACATCTGAATTTTTATTTCGTAGGTTTCGATTTTTTCTAAAAGAGTTTTAGATTCTTTAAGAACAATTTCAATTAGCCTTTCAGCTTGCTCAAAGTCACCTCCTAAATAAGCGGCTTCTGCTGCTGTCTCATATAAAGCTAATGTCAATTTATAGTGACTTTCCCAACTATCTGCTGCTAAAACTTCTCTACCTATTGCTAAATATTTGATAGCAGCAGCATAAGCAGTTGACGCTTTGGCTTTCTGTCCTGCAAGCAGATTTAATCGAGCCAGTTCATCTCTTTCAACTTGATTCTTGATTAACTCTATACCAAGATTTAACTGGTTAACAATGATAAAAATCGTTTCTTCTAATTTCTCTTGAGAAGTGTGAATTAATAGTAAACGTCCAATTTTAAGATGAGTCGATTGTTTGCGTTCCTCAGGAATCAGAGAATAGGCGGCTTGCTGAACGCGATCGTGGAGAAATTTATAATTAACAGTTAAAATTTCAGTTTCTAAATTCCAAACTTCAGAGCTAAGAGAGCCTTGAGTCTTGAGTTTTGACTCATCTTGAAAAAACTTGTAAATTTCACTTTGTGGAATAATAAAACTCTCTAGCAATGCTCTCCACAAATGAGTAGCAGTTTCTGTTTGAGACGTTTCATAGACTACAGATAAAGTTGCCAAGTTAAATTGATTTCCAATACAAGCAGCAAGCTTTAGTGCCTCTTGGGTAGTAGGTGGCAATTTTTGTAACTGCATTGCCATAAACTCTACAACATTATCTGTTAAAGATAATGCTTTCACTTGTGCAATGTCGCACTGCCAGTACCCAAGATTAAAATTAAAGTTAATCAAATCATCATCATAAAGCAATTTAAGAAATTGAGTTGCAAAGAAAGGGTTTCCTTTTGTTTTTTGAAGAACCAATGCAGTCAGAGGAAAAGCTACTTTTGGCGAACAATTCAGGGTATCGGCAACGAGATAGTTAAGATCGGAAGAATTAAGGGGTTCTAGTGCGATCGTGCTAATTTTTGCTTCAGTTTGACAAATTTCATCCAAGGTGAGCATTAATGGATGTACTGCTGAGACTTCATTATCTCGATACGCTCCAATCAAAAGTAAATATTGACTTTCTACTTCACTCACCAACAGTTGTATTAACTTCAAAGATGCCAAATCTGCCCATTGTAAGTCATCCAGAAACATGACTAAAGGATGTTCTGGAGTTGTGAATACGTGGATGAATTTCTCAAACAGCAAATTAAACCGATTTTGTACCGCGCTACCAGAAAGTTCGGGAGCTGGCGGTTGTTTGCCAATAATTTTTTCTAATTCAGGTATAACGTCAACGATCGCTTGAGCGTTTTCTCCCAATACTTCTAGAATTTGAGTTTTCCAGATATGTAATTGGGTATCGCTTTCACTTAGCAATTGCCCCATTAAATCGCGGAAAGCCTGCACAAATGCTAAGAATGGTATGTTCCGCTGAAATTGCTCGTATTTTCCTTTAATAAAATAACCTCTCTGGCGCACAATGGGTTTGTGAATTTCATTGATAACAGCAGTTTTCCCAATGCCAGAAAATCCTGCCACTAACATCATTTCGGTATTTCCCCGTGCTACGCGCTCGAAGGCAGCAAGTAAAGTTTCTACTTCTACTTGCCTGCCATAAAGTTTGTCTGGAATTTGGAAGCGATCGCAAATATCTCGTTGTCCTAAAGCAAAAGTCTCTATATTTCCGGTAGTTTTTAGGGCTTGCCAGCAAACTTCTAAATCATATTTCAATCCCAAAGCGCTTTGATAGCGATCTTCAGCATTTTTCGCCATCAATTTGCTAATTATTTTAGAAATAATGGGAGGAATATCTAAATTAATACTATGAACTTGTGGAGGCTGTTTAGCAATATGACAGTAAACTAACTCTATAGGATCGTCTGATTCAAAAGGTAGCTGTCCGGTAAGTAGTTCAAAGAAAGTAGCTCCCAAAGAGTAAAAATCGCTACGCCAGTCAATTAAACGGTTCATCCGTCCTGTTTGTTCTGGAGAAAGATACGCTAAAGTTCCTTCTAAAAGGTTTGGGCTTGTGGGGACTTGCGTCTCTTTAGGTAATAGGGAAGAATTGCTAAAATCAATAATTTTGACTCGTTTGTCGTTAGGGTGAATTAGGATATTGGCGGGTTTAATATCCTTATGAATCACTCGGTTGCGATATAGTCCTTCTAAGGAAGCAACTATTTGCAGGGCAATCTCGAGAAAATCGAGTAGGGATAGGAAATGAGAGGCAATGTACTCTTTGAGAGAAATTCCCCCAAAGTCTTCCATGACTAGAGCATAACCGTTTTTATAGGGTTCTAAGCTATAGGGCTTGACAACTCCATCAATATCAAGGTTTTTGGCAATGGTGTATTGATTGCGAAATTGCACTATATCGTTGAAGGTAGGATATTCCTGTCGCAACAGTTTAATCACAACTTGTTTGCGATCTTTTTCTCTGATTCCTCGATAAACTAGAGTTCTGCTACCTGAGTAAATTTGCTCTGTAATTTCATAACCAACTAGTGTCACCATTGCTGCTTCCATTTATAAAAATTTTTTCTGTTTTCTGAATTATTGTTCCCTAAATTTTGTGTGATTTTAACTAGAAAATATGAAAGCATTTTTAATACAATTGATAATGAAAATCTTTAATAGTGCAGGCAGTACTGCGAGCTGCCGAAGGCAGTAGCGAAGCTATTGCCTAAAATGTTTAATGTTAATACTAAATTAAGTATTTTATACTACATGATGATTTTGCCTGTTAAGATGACTGGTAAGTTTTATAGTGGCGCACCCTTGTTTGAAGCTCCCTTGGTAACGTAATATAAATCACAAATAATATCTAAGTACAAACTAGATGAATCCAACGCTACTTAACAATCGCTATCAAATTATTCGTGCGTTGGGAGGGGGTGGGTTTGGCGATACTTATCTGGCGGAAGACACCTATTTGCCTTCCCGTCGCATCTGTGTCATCAAGCAACTCAAACCCGTAACGCACAAACCTCAAGTTTATCAACTCATTCAAGAACGCTTTGGTAGAGAAGCCGCAATTTTAGAAGAACTAGGTGAAGGACACGAACAAATTCCTAAGCTTTATGCTTATTTTATAGAAAATGAGCATTTTTACTTAGTTCAGGAATGGGTTGAAGGTTTGACTTTAAGTCAAAAAGTTCAACAGGAAGGGCTTTTTAGTGAGAATTTAGTTAGGGAATTACTAGTAAGTCTTCTACCAGTTTTGGATTACATCCATACAAAAGGAATTATTCACCGAGATATCAAACCCGGTAATATTATTTGGCGAAAACAAGACGGTAAACCCGTTTTAATTGATTTTGGTATTGCTAAGGAAATGATGACAACTGTAATGGATGCTCAAGGGGAGATCGCTAGCTCCATTGTAGTTGGAACTCCAGGTTTTATGCCGCCAGAACAAGCTGCAGGTAAACCAGTTTATTCTAGCGATTTATACAGTTTGGGGTTGACAGGAATTTATTTGCTGACAGGTAAACGTCCCCAAGATTGGAAAACAAATTCTGAGATGGGTGAAATCATTTGGCGTCCGGAAGTTAACATCAACCACTACTTAGCAAATGTTTTGGATCGCTCTATTCAATCCCATCCACGCGATCGCTATCCAACTGCCAAAGCCATGTTAGCCGATCTCTGTCCGCAAGACCAAATTATCATAGGAACGGAGGAATCTACACTCAATAGCGAAAGACTAAACAACCATTTCCACTCTCCTAACCCTTATCCCCAATCCCCCATTCCTCCTAAAAAAACACTCAGAACAAAGATTCCTGAAAACAATCAGGAGTATCGCAACCGCCAAATATTACTCAACAAAGTGAAAAATTATTGGGTAAAAGGAGTTTTAGAAACTTCCTTACATGGAGTTGCTCTGATTGAACTCGGTTTGGAAAATCGCTTCGATGCTTTAGATCGTCCTTGGGGTATGCTGTGGGAGACTCCCGCACAAACCAGACAATCCATTCCAAAAAATACCAGAATCGTCGATTTATTCCAACAGATGGGGGCTGGGCGATCGCTTTTAATTTTAGGCGAACCCGGTTCTGGAAAAACAACAACACTGCTAGAACTGGCTCGGGATTTACTACAAGAAGCAGAAATAGACGCAACCCAACCCATTCCAGTTGTCTTTAACCTTTCAGCATGGATAAATGAAAAGATCGCAATTGCAGATTGGCTGGTGCGAGAACTTAATACAAAGTATCAAGTGTCAAAGGAAATTGGCAAAACATGGATTAAGAATCAACAATTGCTGCTATTACTCGATGGGTTGGATGAGGTTTTGGCTGACCGTCGAGATGTTTGTGTGGAAGCGATTAATACATTCTCTCGGGAATATGGAGAAACAGAAATCGTTGTTTGCAGTCGAATCAAAGATTATGAAGCACTATCCAATCGTTTCCGATTTCAAGGAGCGGTTTTTATCCAACCACTGACTTTAGAACAAATTCGCCAATATTTACAAAATGCAGGTTCCGAACTTGGTGCAGTACAAACCGCACTCCAAGGGGATACAACAATTCAAGAATTAGCCAAATCGCCCTTGCTATTAAGCATTATGACTCTTGCTTATCAAGGGATGTCAATGACAGATTTACCGGGAATGAGTTTGGAAGAACGCCGCCAACATTTATTTGATAAGTATATTCAAAGAATGCTAGACCGCCGAATGTCTAGAAGACTGTATTCTAACGAGCAAGTCATTTATTGGTTGAGTTGGCTGGCGCAAAGATTAAAAACACAATCACAAACAGTATTTCTCATCGAACGCATGCAGCCAAGCTGGTTTCAAAACCCATGGCAAAAACGTATCTATGTAATGAATATTTTGTTTGTTTTTATATTACTTGGTTTGTCAATTGGATTGTTACTAATACCTATTAATCGAGTTTTATTAGCACTTAGCTTCACAACAGTATTTTTTTGGCTGATTTTTGGTTTTGACCGCATTCATCCCGTGGAGACTTTAAAATGGTCTTGGAGAAATGCTAGCAATAGTTTAATCGTTGGGATGATTTGGGGACTCCTTTTTGGAGTGCTCTTAAAGCTAACGGCGGCGACATTATATATATCATTAGATCTACAAAGTTTTGTAAATTATATAATAAATCTTCCTATAGCGGGTTGGATACGTGGTATAGTTTTTGGCTTTTGTTTGGGATTCATTTATGTTCTCATTCGTGGGTTGACGGGTCCTGGTATCCAAACGCTGTCTGTTCCCAATCAGGGAATTAGACAATCGGCAAAAAATGCAATTGTTTTTGGTTTAATAGGATTTTTACTACTTGGCTTAGCTGCAGCGATTTTGCGCTGGCGGATTCTCGTTTGGGGAATTTTTGGTTTATTGTTTGGAGTTGCAGCAGGAGGAGGCGAAGCTTGTGTAAAACACCTAATTTTACGAATTATTCTCTCCTTCAATCGCTGTATTCCTTGGAATTATGCCCGTTTTCTTGACTATGCTACAGAACGGATCTTTTTGCAAAAAGTTGGTGGTGGTTATATCTTCATCCATCGCTTGCTATTGGAACATTTTGCACAAAAGAATTGTTCTTTTGTGCCTGGTGGTAGCACATTCCACAAGCCACAATAGAAACACAGGCTTTATAATACATAGCCTTATCTTTTAAATGGAGTTTGTTATCAGTGGTATTACAAGTAAAAACCAGTACTTACGAACCTAAAACACAAGAAATCGCCAAGCAACTGCTAGCAGCAACTCAAGAAAGCCGTTCGTTCTTTGCTGCATTGCGGGATCAGATGCGCTGGGATGACAAGTTATTGGCTTGGGCGATGAGCAATCCTGGGTTACGGGTGCAGTTATTCCGTTTTATTGATACTCTTCCTGCTTTACGCAGCAAACCAGAAATTGCAGCACACTTACAAGAATATTTGGGTGATGAGTCGGTAGAATTACCAGCAGCCCTAAAGGGGATGCTCAACTTTGCCAACCCTGATTCTGTACCGGGACAAGTCGCTGCTACGACTGTTGCAACAGCGACGGAAACATTAGCTCATAAATATATTTCTGGAGAAAACATCAAACAGGCGCTCAAAACGATTGAGCGCCTGCGGAAGGAAAAAATGGCTTTCACCGTAGATTTGCTGGGTGAAGCGGTTATTACAGAAGCAGAAGCACAGTCTTACTTGGAACGGTATCTGGACTTGATGCAACAACTAGTGGAAGCATCTAAGAATTGGTCGCCAGTTCCTGCAATTGACTTAGCTGATGGAGAACCTTTGCCAAAAGTCCAGGTTTCTGTCAAACTGACAGCGTTTTATTCTCAGTTCGACCCTCTCGATGCTAAGGGGAGTGAGGAACGGGTGAGCGATCGCATCCGCATTCTTTTGCGTCGTGCTAAGGAACTTGGTGCTGCGGTTCACTTTGATATGGAACAGTACGCCTACAAGGACTTAACTCTCAGCATCCTGAAAAAAATCTTGCTGGAAGAGGAGTTTAGAAATCGAACCGATATTGGTGTCACCATTCAAGCTTACCTGCGCGATAGCAATCGAGATGTACAAGACTTGATTGCATGGGCTAAGCAGCGCGGTTACCCAGTCACAATCCGCTTGGTAAAAGGTGCTTATTGGGATCAGGAAACTATCAAAGCGTCTCAAAAACACTGGGAACAACCTGTCTATAATGACAAAGCTGCTACAGATGCTAACTTTGAGCAACTGACAGAATTGTTGTTACAAAATCACCAATACGTATATTCTGCTATTGGCAGTCATAACGTGCGTTCTCAAGCACGAGCTATGGCGATCGCAGAAACCTTAAATGTCCCCCGTCGTTGCTTTGAAATGCAAGTTCTCTACGGTATGGGTGACAAAATAGCTAAAGCTTTGGTTGATAGGGGATATCGGGTGAGAGTGTACTGTCCCTACGGGGAACTCTTACCGGGAATGGCATATTTGATTCGGCGTTTGTTGGAAAACACGGCTAATAGTTCTTTCCTGCGTCAAAATATGGAGAACCGCCCGGTGGAAGAATTGATTGCACCCCCTGTTGTAGGACAAGGGGACAAGGTAGACAAGGATAACTCCCCATCCCCCCCTCTCCCCCTCTCCCCCTCCTCTTTCATGGGTGCGGCGGATACTGATTTTGCTGAAGAGGCGGAGAGAACAGAGGCGAGTCAAGCTTTTCAAGCCGTGCGCGAGCAACTAGGTAAAACTTATTTACCGTTGATTAATGGTGAGTATGTCAGTACCCAACAGGTTATAGATTCTGTTAACCCTTCTCATTTTAGTGAAGTGGTCGGTCAGATTGGGTTGATGAGTGTAGAACAAGCCGAACAAGCTATGCAAGCCGCAAAGGCTGCTTTTCCTGCTTGGCGCAAAACTCCTGCAAAGGAACGGGCTAACATATTGCGGAAAGCCGCCGATCTGATGGAACAACGCCGTGCGGAACTGTCTGCTTGGATTGTTTTAGAAGTTGGAAAACCAGTGCGGGAAGCTGATGGCGAGGTTTCGGAGGCGATTGATTTTTGTCGCTATTATGCTCTGGAAATGGAGCGGTTAGATGAGGGTTATAATTACGACATTTCTGGGGAAACCAACCGTTATATTTATCAGCCTCGTGGAATTGCTGTAGTGATTTCGCCTTGGAATTTCCCACTAGCGATCGCAACGGGAATGACAGTTGCTGCTCTAGTTGCTGGTAACTGTACTCTCCTCAAACCCGCAGAAACATCTTCTGTGATTACAGCAAAACTGACAGAAATTTTGGTGGAAGCGGGAATCCCTAAGGGTGTCTATCAATACGTCCCAGGAAAGGGTTCTCAAGTGGGTGCTTATTTGGTGAACCATCCCGATACTCACGTCATTGCTTTTACTGGTTCTCAAGAAGTTGGTTGTAGAATCTACGCAGAAGCCGCAGTTCTGAAACCCGGTCAAAAGCATATGAAACGCGTCATTGCTGAGATGGGTGGTAAGAATGCCATCATCGTAGATGAAAGTGCCGATTTAGACCAAGCTGTAGTTGGCACCGTACAGTCAGCATTTGGTTATAGCGGACAAAAGTGTTCTGCTTGTTCGCGAGTGGTGGTGCTCGAATCGGTATATGATACCTTTGTACAAAGGTTTGTAGAAGCGACGAAATCTCTAAATATTGGTGTAGCTGAGTACCCCAGCACCCAAGTAGGACCCGTGATTGATGCTAATGCTCGCGATCGCATCCGGGAATATATTGAAAAAGGTAAGGCTGAGGCAAAAGTTGCTTTGGAAATGCCTGCACCGGATAATGGATATTTCATCGGTCCCGTGATTTTTGCAGATGTTTCTCCAAATGCCATCATTGCCCAACAAGAGATTTTTGGTCCTGTTGTGGCGGTGATTAAAGTGAAGAATTTTCAGGAGGCTTTGGATGTTGCTAATGGGACTAACTATGCCTTAACGGGAGGTCTTTATTCTAGAACTCCTTCCCACATTGAAATGGCTCAGGAAGAGTATGAGGTGGGCAATTTGTACATTAACCGCACGATTACGGGTGCTATTGTCGCTCGACAGCCATTTGGTGGTTTCAAACTATCAGGAGTTGGTTCCAAGGCGGGTGGACCGGACTACTTGCTGCAATTTTTGGAACCCCGTACAGTAACGGAGAACATTCAGCGTCAGGGTTTTGCGCCTATTGAAGGGGCTGAATAGATGAGCTAATGGCTAATGGCTAATGGCTAATGGTAGAAACACAATTAGCTATTAGTCCCTTTTATGCCATTTAATAACCTATAGGTGTAGGGGTGGGCATTGCCCACCAATATTAAATGTGCAGCACAACCCTACCTACTAATGGTAGAAACACAATTAGCCATTAGCTATTAGCCATTAGCCATTAACTAATATGAAAAATTACAACCACCAGGGAAAGAAATTTAACAGCCTACTGATACTTGGTATTATTTGGTTTTTGGGGGCTGTGTGCGATCGCATTTGGTTTGCTTTGGATCGCTCTATTCCTGCGTGGGATCAAGCAGATTACCTAACAGGTACATTAAACTATTGGCAAGCGCTGCAGAATCCGCAGTGGTGGAACTTGGATTGGTGGCAGGGTCTGTGGTTGTTGTCTTCTAAAATACCGCCTTTGACGTATATACTGGCAGCTGGTGTTCAAAACATGTTTGGCACTGGACCGGATGAGGCGGCTCTGGTCATGCTTTTATTTAGCGGGGTTTTACTGGCATCGGTTTATGGTTTGGGTAAAGTATTGTTTGATGAGTCTGTAGGTTTGTGGGCGGCTTTTTTGTGTCAAGTTTTACCTGCTCTTTATCAACTGCGTCTGGATTTTCTACTGGATTATCCTTTAGCGGCTGTTGTGACTTTGAGTTTCTTTTGCTTGAGTGTTTGGCGCAGTTTTGGAACTGTAGAGACGGTAAGGGCGCAGAGGAAGAAGAGGGTTGTTGAATGGTTGTGGGTGTTGGCTTTTGGTTTGTCGTTTGGGTTGGCGTTGTTGGTTAAGCAAACGGCGTTGATATTTCTTTTCATTCCCATAGTATGGCTTGGAGTGGGATCTTTACGCGATCGCCGTTGGGGTCGTTTGGCTCAACTGGTAGGTGGCTTGTGTCTGTCGGTGTTGGTTTTTGGTCCTTGGTATCGTACAAATTGGCTGATTGTTCTGACTTCTGGAAAACGAGCGACTATAGATTCTGCGATCGCTGAAGGTGAAGCACCTCTCAATACATTACAAGCATGGATTTATTACTGGCAACAATTACCGAATCAAGTTTCTCTTCCGTTGTTGTTGGTACCTGTTGGTGCTCTACTGTTTTATTGGGGTTGGTCAAGGTTTAAAAAGGGGATAGGGGGACAGGGAGACAAGGTAAAATCTTCACTTAAATGGTTGGCGGTATTTCTGGTAGGTTCATATTTATTGTCGTCTTTGAATATTAATAAAGATAGTCGCTATGCGTTACCGTATTTACCAGCATTAACCGTATTTTTAGCATATGGTTTGACACGGTTGTCTCATCTTTGGGGAAAGCGGATTCGATGGGGTACGGCTGCTTTGGCTATCTTGCTTATGTTGTGTAACTTGTTTCCTATTGCGGGTGTTATCGGTGGTTGGATGACACAAGCTTTAAGTCCCAATCAGTATTATCCTTACATGGCAGAGGAGTTTCCGCACAAGCAAGCGATCGCTCATATTGTGCAAACAGAACCGTATTTACGTTCTACTTTAGGAGTTTTGCCATCAACAGCAGCAATTAATCAACACAATTTCAATTACTATGGGGCGCTACAAAATTTTCAAGTTTACGGACGTCAAGTGGGGACGAGAAAAAAATTTGTAGATAGGGATGTGCGATCGCTAGAATGGTTTCTTACCAAAACGGGCGACCAGGGATCGGTTGGAGAAACTCAAGCCAGTATTGCACGAGCTGTAGAGCAAAGCAAAGATTTTCAACTTAGCAAATCTTGGAATTTACCTGATGGTAGCCCGCTCAAGCTTTTCCATAAAAAAACACCAGCAGTAGAAGTAAAACAAATTGGTGTGACTGGTGTCTCGAGCGATCGCCTAACTTTATCTCAAGTCGCAGTCCCACAAAAAGCTCCACCAGGAATTCCAGTCCCAGTAACTTATGAATGGTCTGGTTCCTGGGAGCAACTACAAAATGGCTTACTCCTGCTAACTTGGAAAACCAACTCCCCAGTCTCCAGCCCCAAGTCCCCATCTTCGTGGATACACGATCGCGCTATAGGAATGGGGGCTTTGCGTTCTGGTACCAAAAAACCAGAGGGTACATTCAGGGCGATCGAAAGAATGGCAATGCTTCCTCCTGCTAATGTAGCACCGGGGATTTACTCATTAGAGGCGATTTATCTCAACAGGCTTTCGGGAGAAAGTTATCCAATTCCAGTACCAAAAGTTACATTACAAATCGACCCTAAAGCCCCTGCTACACCTGCGCCAGAGTTGGATTTGGTCACTCAATTAAGAATTTTAGGTACAAATTTACCTAAAGGACCGAAAGCATTAAGTCAAGTCTTTGATGAAGTAGGACGTATTAATCAGTACGATCCAATTCAGGATTATTTGGTACAAGCACGATTAACTTTAGAATACCGCTTGCAACAAATTCCTTCAAATATAGAATGGACATATGCTTTGGCTTTAGCAAATGTCTTACAGCGACGGGTAGATGGAGCTATTGCTGCTTTACAACAAGTGACTCGACTAGATTCAGAAAACCCTTACTCCCACGCTTACCTGGCATTTGTTCAACTGTATAATTGGCAACCTGCTGCTGCACAAAAATCCCTTGAACCCAGTTTAGCGAAAAACCCAAACGTACTTGAAATAAAAGCTCTTTCTGGCGCGGCTGCTTTAATGCAAGGTAATTTAATTAAGGCATGGCAAATTTTGAAAGAGATTAATGGTTAGAGGATGTTTGTAAGGTTCCTCTAATGAGTTTCTAAGAGGTAGACGCGATTTCAATCCCAAACGTGTTTTTTCACTCATTGGGATGCTCCCTTTTCAAACATCCTCTAAGTCAAATACCTTAGAAGCACTGATTCTAGTTGCACAATACCAATGGGTTTGCTCAGACAGTCGTTAGCACCGACTTGTTTGACTCGTTCGCGATCGAAAACTACAACTAATGGTGTCATCATCACAACGGGCAAATTTTGTAAATCGGGTTGTTGTCTCATCTGTACCAGCAAATCCCACCCGCTAACATCTCCCAACTCCACATCTAACAAAATTAAATCGGGATGTTGGGTTCTCACTAATTCTAAAAATCCATTACCGTGGTTCACTCGCTCAACCTGGTAACCTATTGTCTGAAGATAATCTTGCAGCAATATGGCGGTATGTTCTTCATGCTCCACAAGCAAAATACGTTTTTTCTTGGATAGGAGGGAGGATGGGGTAACAGGGGAAGAGGCGAAAGGATTACTCTCTACATCCTGATGTTGTTCATTGGGCAAAAATAAGGTAAAACGGCTTCCCTGTCCCAAGGTTGATTCTACAGTTACATCTCCACCATGCAACCGCGCTAACTTGCGTGTTAGTGCTAAACCCAAACCAGTCCCTTCGTATTGACGGCTGAGGCGACTATCAAGTTGTTTAAAAGGTTCAAATAAAAATTGAAACTGACTGGAGTCGATACCAATACCCGTATCTATCACAGTAAATGCAATACCTTGTGGTAATTTTTTGACTTCTAGCGTTACCTTACCTTTCTCTGTAAATTTGATAGCATTTGATATAAGATTCAGTAACATTTGTTTCATTCGACGCTCATCTGCTACACAAAAGCTAGCTTCTTCATCAATTTCTACTGTTAGGAGCAGTCCCTTTTCTATAGCACGCTCGCTGACTGTTGATATGACATAATTACAAATATCATTTATATGTATGGGTGATAGAAAAAGTTCTTCTTTACCTGCTTCTACTTTAGATAGATCTAGAATATCATTTATTAGTTCTAGAAGATGTTCTCCACTACTATAAATACAGTTAATATATTCTTTTTGCTTGTCATTTAAAGAACCAACAATTTTCTGTTGCAGTAACTGAGACAATCCCATAATTGCGTTTAAAGGTGTTCGCAATTCGTGACTCATTGTTGCCAAAAACTCACTTTTTGCTTTACTCCCTGCTTCTGCTGCATCTTTACTTTCAAGGAGTTTCAATTCTGTTTCTTTGCGCTCGGTAATATCCTCTATCATAACTAAGTAAAATTTGGGCTCTCCATTTGTATCGGGAATCAAAGATATTCTTAAATGCGCCCACATCAAGCGCCCATCTCTATGCAGAATACGCCTTTCCATATCCAAGCGTTCCCGCACTCCCGATCGCAATTCTTGATAAAGTTCCAAATCATCTGTATTATTGAAAATATAATCTGTGAAGTTTCTACCGCATAGCTCTTGTTGAGGATATCCCAACATTCGACACAACGCCGGATTGATATCCGCTATTTTTCCGTGCATCTCAACCAGTGCAATCCCCATAGAAGAATTTTCTACAATGGCTCTGAACCATGCTTCGCTCTGCTGTAAAGCTTCACGTGCAGCATTGCGCTCGCTCACTTCTACTGCTAGGGCTACAAAATCTGCGATCGCACTTGCAAAATTCTCTTCGTCCGATGTCCACTGACGGCTACTTCCTATATGTTCGTGACGGACAACGCCAATAGGACGACCTCCCAAGCAAATTGATACGTCTAATAGAGATGTAATACCCAACACGGAAAGATAACATTCCGATAATTCTTGAGTTCTCTTATCTTCTAGGGCATCATCAGATGCTATAAAATTCTGTTCTTCTAAAGCTTGGAAATAGGCAGGATAATTCGCTTTTATAAGTGACATACCAAAGGTATGACACATTGTCATGGAATTGTATAAATCTATACACTCTAGTTTGGAACCATCTCGATCGTACAACCACACACTAACGCGTATCACCTCTAAAGCTCTGGCGGCGGCTTCTGTGATTTCTTCTATGGTCGCTTTGAAATTTCCTTGCCCAAAAGTACGATTTCGCGCAAGTTTTACCAAAGTTTGGCTTTGTCCGCGCAGACGTTTTTCTCTTTCTCGCCAAACATCTTCTGCTTGCTTTTGGGTTGTGATATCTCGAATCGCGACCACCTGTATTTGCTGTCCTTGGTAAGGAATGTTCTTACCTTGTATTTCAACCGGAAAAGTGACACTATCTTTCTTAACTACAGCTCCTTCATAGGGTTTTCCGTATCCAGAAAGAATATTTTTTTTTACTAATTCCTGTGAATCAGGGGTAAACAGAGCAAAAGCACTTTTGCCAATCAATTCAGAGACTTCATAGCCACTCAGGTTTACTAAAACACTGTTGACATCAATGATAATACCATCTCTGTGTATGATAATCCCTTCAGAACTAGCGTCAGACAGATATTTAAATCGTGCTTCTCTATCTTGCGAAGATGGTGTGTCCTTCTGCTGAAGGCTTTCCTTAGCTATTGGCACATCAATTTGCTTGCTTTGAGAAGTCTTTACCTGAGGTTGATTGTTCTTTAAAGATTCACGCGGCTGTTGTTCGCTTGCACATAGTACGATTGGCTGCAACCGTTGAGAGACGATCGCTCTATTCATGAAAAAGTCCGGTGTGCTCATGGTTACTACTTGTTGTTGCGTCGCCTTATCCTACAAGTTACCCGCTACCACAATTGCTAAATTTAGAACTAGCACGTGCTATGGTGAGACCATCTATAATTTTTAGCATCGTAATAAATCTCCAATATAAATTCAAATTTGCCTTTTTAAATATGTAATTGCTATTCCACACACTTAGTAATCTTTCAACTTCAGTTACTCTTTGTATGATTGACCTAGAGAAAGATTCGGAAGTGCGTGAGTTCTGTAACAATCGATCGTATATCCTTGTGGAGGTGGAGCAATGGCGGATGATGGCGTAAGAATTGTCTCCTTAATTCCTGGAGGGACGGAAATCTTGGCAGTCCTGGGGTTAACTGATGCAATTGTGGGTCGCTCTCATGAATGTGACTTTCCCCCAGAAATTAAAGATCGCCCTGCTTGTACGCAAGCGCGTATAAACACCAATGCCTCTAGTAATGAAATTCATGATAAAGTCAATAATTTGTTACAATCTGCCCTTAGTATTTATCAAATTAAAATAGATCTTTTAGAAAAGTTACAACCTACTCACATTGTGACACAAGACCAATGTGATGTCTGTGCTGTTAGCCTAAAAGATGTAGAAGAAGCAGTTGCGACTCTTACCAATGTTGCGCCCAAGATCGTTTCTTTACAACCAAATGTTCTTCAAGATGTTTGGGCAGACATTGAAAGAGTGGGTAAAATTTTTGGGGTAGACTCCCGACCGATACTAGAAAATTTGGAAGCTCGGGTAAAGATAGTAGAACAAAGAACACAAGGTTTGTCCCAAACAGAACATCTGCCCACAGTGGCTTGTATTGAGTGGATTGACCCTTTAATGGTGGCTGCTAATTGGATTCCTGAGTTGGTGACTCTAGCGGGAGGTCAACCTCTTTTCAGCGTTACAGGTCAACCTTCCCCTCATTTAACCTGGGATACGCTAATTGCCAGCAATCCGGATATCATTATTTTCATGCCTTGCGGCTTTGATTTAAGTCGAACCCGTCAGGAAGCCCAGTTGATAAGCAACCACCCACAATGGCAACAACTCCATGCTGTTCAAAGTGGCAGAGCCTATATTACTGATGGAAACGCCTACTTTAATCGTCCGGGACCGCGATTGGTAGATTCATTAGAAATCTTGGCTGACATTTTGCACCCAGAAATTTTCCAATATGGCTATAAAGGACAAGGTTGGGAAGTTTTATAAATTATAAATTATGAATGATGAATGATGAATGATGTTTTTGTTTCACAATTCATAATTCATAATTCATAATTCATAATTCATCCATCCATTCAATTAGCGGTCTTAGCGTAGTGGGTAAGGCAGTTTCACTAACAGTGACAGTATGTTCTTTTCCGTTATCTTCTACTGTCAATTTATATTGAAAGCGGTCAGGTTGAGTGGGGGAGGCTGTTATATGTGCTGGTAAATTGAAAAAATTGGCTGCTTCTACTAATTGAGGTAGTTGTTTTGCTTTCTCTTGAGAGAGGTTGGCTGTATCAACAGTTTTTTTCTTCGTTATTCCAGCAAAACCGCCCATTCGTTCGCACGAGACTCGCATAATCAATAATTAAGAAATTTTACAAAACTCCTACCGTTTGCCAAGCATTTTGCACCGCTTTTTGCTCTCGACTTCCTTGACCGTAGAGTTCTCCTGCGACTTGAACGGTTGCATTTGCCCCTCGTTTAAAATTCGCGCCAGAACGCAAGCGATCGCGTAAAGTTACATACCATATTTTACCCGCTTTCTCCCAAGCATAACCACCAATTTCTGTTGCTGCTAGATAAAAAGCACGGTTGGGAATTCCCGAGTTAATATGAACTCCTCCATTATCATCGCTACCAGTATAGATATCATCAACTGACCCTGGTTGTGGATCTTTTCCCAGTACGGGATCGTCATAGGCGGTTCCTGGAGCTTTCATCGAACGAATACCTACACCTTTGACATTTGAGGTCAATAAACCTTCCCCAATCAGCCAATTGGACTGTTCGGCGGTCTGATTTTTAACTCGTTGTTTCACTAAAATACCAAAAACATCGGAAAAGGATTCGTTAAGCGCTCCCGATTCTCCGTAGTATCTTAGGTTGGCTTCATACTGAGTGACACCATGAGTCAGCTCGTGTGCAATCACATCAATAGCTTTGGTAAAGCGCTGAAAAATTTCTCCATCGCCATCACCGTAGACCATCTGGTCACCGTTCCAAAAAGCGTTATCGTAATTTACACCATAATGTACGGTAGAGTCCAAACGCAATCCTTTATCATCAATAGAATTTCGCTCATACACTTGGTAATATAAGTCATAGGTTGCGCCCGCCCCATCATAAGCTTCATTAACTGCTGGGTCTTGGCTGGGAGGATCGCCCTCAGAACGTACAAGTTGACCGGGGAGATTTTCATTGCTTTTAGCATCAAAGACACTTCGGCGCTTTTGACCTGGAGAGACGGCAAAATTGACAGCACCTACGGTATTTCGCCGCCCGCGAAATTGCGCCGAAACATTTAATGTGCGAAAAGCCCATTCACGCTGTTGGGTATTGCCATTGACTGCTAGGTTTTCCAGTATATAAGGTGGAACAATACAGCATATGGAACATCTAACGTTCATTTGATGCTCGCATCCAAAGCCGAGAGATTTTTTCTTTTTTTGAGACTGCAAAAGATTTTCTCCTTTCTAGAATTCTATAAAGAATGATAGATGACGAATAAAGTATAAGGGATGAACTATATTTCACATATGAATCTAAGGTTTGAGAGAAGGTCGCTCTCTGATATTTTTTCACCATGGGTTTTGAGAAACTGTATCTCTAGAACAGATAGAATTTTCATCCTTTATTCTTGATACTTCATAGTTGATTGTAAAAATTATTCAAAATCAGTACACTGAGATGAAGTCAGAGTGCTGGAGCAGGTTGAAAGATGACTATTGAAGAAGCATTAGTTCTTATAGATACAGCGCTGCATCCAGAGTCTTTAAGTGACTTGCAAGAGTTAATATTACGTCATTCCTGGGAAGGCAAGAGCTATCCTGAAATTGGAGAAATCTGTGGTTATGACCCTAACTATGTAAAAGACGCAGGGTCAAAGTTATGGAAATTACTTTCTAAAAGCTTGGGTGAAGAAATATCCAAAAGCAATTTCCGAACGATTATAAGACGCCTTGCTGCAGCAGAAGGAAAAGCGGTACAGGCTCAACAAGGGGGAGATAGTGAAAATTCTAGCCTCCCACCCACCACTCACCACTCACCACTCCCTAAAAGAGATTGGGGTGATGCGGTGGATGTCCCCATTTTTCTTGGGCG
The DNA here is from genome assembly GCF_000760695.4 of Tolypothrix bouteillei VB521301. Taxonomy (GTDB): domain Bacteria; phylum Cyanobacteriota; class Cyanobacteriia; order Cyanobacteriales; family Nostocaceae; genus Scytonema; species Scytonema bouteillei_A. The sequence continues at coordinate 5,703,915 of NZ_JHEG04000001.1, forward strand.
CATGCAGGAATTCAACACGCTTCAGCAATGGATCGTAGAAGACAAATGTCGCTTAATTGCATTGTTAGGGATGGGAGGTATCGGGAAAACAGCACTGTCTATCAAATTTGCGGAACACATTCAAAATGAGTTTGAGTATGTTTTTTGGCGGTGTCTTCGGAATGCGCCACCTGTAGAAGATATGTTGCTCAGCTTACTGCAATTTTTATCCAATCAACAGGCAACAGAAGCAACTCTACCAAAAGATACAAATGGCAGAATTTCCCAATTGATAAATTATTTACGCTCCTCGCGTTGTTTGCTCGTTTTAGATAATGCTGAAACAATTATGGGTGGAGGGAATCGCGCAGGACAGTATTTAGAAGGGTATGAGGGCTACGGTGATTTGTTCCGACGTATAGGAGAAGCTCGCCATCAAAGTTGCTTGCTGTTAACAAGTCGGGAAAAACCTAAGGAATTTGTTGTGCTCGAAGGGGAAATGCTTCCCGTTCGCTCATTACCGATCGCTGGTTTACCGGAAACAGATGTTAGAGAAATATTAAGAGTCAAAGGTCAGTTTTCTGGTTCTGATAATGACTGGCAATTGCTAATTTCTCACTATGCAGGCAATCCTCTAGCACTGAAAATAGTGGCGGGAGGAATTCAAGATTTATTTGATGGGAATATTTCTCAGTTCGTAGAATTTTTAAAGAAAGGACTGTTTGTTTTTGACGATTTGTACGATTTACTGGAGCATCAATTTAACCGCTTGTCTAAAGCAGAAAAGGAAATTATGTACTGGCTGGCAATTGAGCGAGAACCAGTTTCCATATTAGAGTTAAGAGAACATATTATTTCCCCAGAATCGAAGCAAAAATTACCGGAAACTTTAAGAGCTTTGGGTCAGCGATCGCTTATTGAAAAAACAGCGCATGGTTTTACTCAACAGCCCGTAGTTATGGATTACATTACAGAACGATTGATTGAAGAATCTCATCAAGAGATAGTCAGTGGAGAAATAAAAATTTTTCACAATCATTCGCTGTTAAATGCCCAAGCCAAAGACTATATCAGAGAAGCTCAGATTCGCCTGATCGTCAAGCCGCTGATAGACAAGCTTCTGGTTGCTAGCAATCAAATGAAATTAGAAAATCGGCTAAAGCAAATTATAGAACAAGAGCAACAAAAAACTCCACCAAAACCGGGATACGTAACAGGTAATATTGTCAATATTTTATCTCAACTAAAAGTCGATTTAACAGGTTATGATTTTTCTCATTTAACTGTATGGCAAGCTTATCTACAAGATACGTGTTTGCAACAAGTTAATTTTGCAGGAGCAGACCTGACAAAATCAGTTTTTGCAGAAACGTTAGCGAGTGTAACTTCAGTTGCTTTTAGTTCCGATGGCGAGTTGCTGGCAACATGCGATGTGAATTGTGAAGTTCGCTTGTGGGAAATTAAAGACGTTCAAATCAGATACATAGCATCTTTACAAGGGCATACAAACTGGGTACATTCTGTAGCGTTCAGTCCTGTTTCATCTAGCAAGCCTGAAGGAATGATAGCAAGTGGAAGCGAAGATGGAACTGTTCGGATTTGGGATATCAGCAAGGGTGAGTGCATCCAAGTGCTGCAAGGACACACCCGCAGGGTTTGGTCAGTAGCTTTTAGTCCAAATCCAACGGATTCTCCACTAGGAGGTATTGTTGCTAGTGGTGGTGATGACTGCACCATTAAACTCTGGGACATAACTGCAGGAAAATGTCTGAAAACTCTGCACGAACACACTGAAGGAGTGAGTTCAGTTGCTTTTCATCCTCGAGGACATTTACTTGCTAGCGGTAGTGGAGATGGTACAATTCGTTTTTGGGATGTTGCAGGGGGTCAGTGTCTGAAAATCCTGGAGGGACACGAGGGTGGCGTTAGTTCGGTTGCTTTTAGCCCTGATGGCAGTTTACTGGCAACTGGTAGTGAAGACAGAACCGTGCGGTTGTGGAATATAAAAGAAGCACGCTGTCTCAAAATTTTTCAAGGACACGTGGGTTTAGTTTGGTCAGTTGCTTTTAGCCCTGATAGCAATTTGCTGGCTACTGGTTGTGAAGACAGAACCGTGCGTTTGTGGGATATTTCTGAGGGAAATTGCATTAGGGTTTTAGATGGACATACCAATCGTGTTTGGTCTGTGGCTTTTAGTCCCATTTTGCAAAATGGGTTCGGTAGCATTTTAGTAAGTGGTAGCAAAGACCAAACTGTAAGACTGTGGAATGTCTCTAACGGTAGTTGCTTGAGAACTATACGCGGATACACTAATTGGATAGGATGGATCGCCTTTAGTCCTAATGGGAAGTTATTGGCGAGTGCAAATGAAGATCGAACAGTTAGGCTGTGGAATGTTGCTGATGGCAAATGTCAAGTAGTTCTGAAAGGACATACCCATCAAGTTTGGTCTGTGGCGTTCAATCCTAATGGAAAAATTGTAGCAAGTGGCAGTGAAGACCGTACAATCCGTCTGTGGAATGTGGATGAGAGCCGATGCACTCATGTTTTATCAGGGCATACCAGTCGTGTTTGGTCGGTTGCTTTTAGTTCGGATGGTAAAACTTTAGCAAGTGGTGGTGGGGATTATACGATTAAAATATGGGATGTGGATAGCGGTAAGTGCAGGAAAACATTAAACGAACACGCGAGTTTGGTTTGGTCAGTTGCTTTTTGTCCTACTCCTGCGAGTGCTTTATATCAAGAAGGAATATTGGCAAGTGCTAGTGGCGATCGCACAATTAAAATATGGGATATTCACACTGGCGAATGTATAAAAACTTTAGAAGGGCATAAAAGTTGGGTTTTTAGTGTTGCCTTTAGTCCTGACGGCAAAATGTTAGCTAGTTCTGGTGCTGATGGAACTATTAGGTTGTGGGATATCTCGGAAGGAACTTGTATAAAAGTTTTACAGGCAGATACCAAACTGATTTTACAGATAGCTTTTATGCCAGACCTAAAAAAGCAAAACCTTCCGCCCTTACTAGTAAGCGGTACTGACGATCGCAAAATCCTAATTTGGGATATTTCCCAGGGCAAATGTATTAAAGTTATACAAGGGCATAACGCTTGGATTTGGTCAGTTGCACTTAGCGCGGATGGTAAAATTTTAGCAAGTGGCAGTCAGGATGAAACTATTAAGTTATGGGATACGAACACCTATGAAAATATTAAAAATCTCGTGCCGGAAAAACCCTACGAAGGAATGAATATTACCGATATTAAGGGTTTAACCCAAGCAAATATTGCTACTTTAAAATCTTTGGGTGCAGTAGAATTTGGGAGGGAGGAACAAGAGAAAGATTCATTATAAGGAAAAGCGGCTATCGAGTGGGTATATATATATGTTGTTGAACACATATTAAATTGCTGAGTAACTGCAAATGTTAAAGCAAAATAATAAACCCTCCAAAACAAAAAACCCCCCAATCACCTTAATACTTCAGGTTTTTACCTGGATAGAAGTGATTGTATTGGTAGCAGCAAGCATTCTTTTATTCTTTTTTCCGGAGCTAAGCAATTCTCGTTGGGTATGGAAAATAGCCCCTTTCAACTCACACTTTTTAGGTGCAGTTTATTTAGCAGCAATCGTACCAACAGCTATGCTATTAGTCGTGCGCCAGTGGAAAATTGCACGGCTGATCGTACCCATGCAGTTAACTTTTACCATCGTTTTGTTAGTAGTTTCACTATTTTATCTAGATCGTTTTAACTTTAGCAGACGGATCACCTGGGGTTGGTTCTTCCTTTACACTATTATTCCCTTCACCGCAGCCTGTCATATTTGGCTGTATCGGCGTTTGCGACCGGTTGAATCTACTTTTGTGTCTTCACCATGGCGCTTTTACCTGCGAGTACAGACATTATTACTGACTTTTTACGGTTTGGGTTTACTATTTATCCCAAATACTTTTACTGCTTTTTGGCCTTGGAAAGTCGATAGCTTTCACAGTCAGTTGTACAGTGCTGTGTTTTTTACTCTTGCTATCGGTGCGTTTTTGCTATCCCGCGTCTGTTTGTATACAGAACTATTTACATTAGGATTAACAGAATTTGCTTTAGGATTGGCACAGATTTTAGGAGTTTTGAAAGCTAATGCAAAACTTCATAAAATTAACTGGTCGATTCCCAGTACCTGGTTTTGGATTAGCATTTTTGTGTTGCTACTGATTTCTGGAGGCGCGATGATGTTGCAATCTCGTACTTCTCAAAAAACAGCGATCGCCGATCGGTGACCATTTGAATTACATTTGAAAATTTGAATGTACTATAAATTTAAAAAAAGAGTCAAAAATCTTACGGTTTTACGCCTGTATCTCTGGTTAATAGGTAGTAGTTTGTTTGTACAGGGTATGGTGTCAATGGTTGTGACAGTAGCCAACTTTCATCTACCCACCTTCATTCATAAACTCATCATTACGGACCCTTTGCATTCTTTTATTCATATAAGCTGGGGGTTAGCAATATGCATCTTGCTTGGGATCGGAATCAGCAAACCTCGGCTTGTCCTCTTAGCTTTATCATACGGTATTTTTATACTTCTTCTGGGATTTACAGGCATATTTATCCACCATCCCTTTGGCATGCAACTTGGAAGAGGTGAAAATGCCTTTCATTTCCTGAGCAGTACAATAGCTTTGCTACTTGGTATTAGGGTGATGAAAGATTTCTAAATTCTCTGCTGGTTTTAAACCCAGGAAAAAGGAAATATGCTCGGCAATTTGCTGTTGTTCTTTCAATTGAGAACTGAAATAGAGGGTGAATGGAACACGTTCCCCACATTCCATTACCAAAACGACTCGATAAGTAAATCTTTTTGTATTGTTTCGATACTTTTCAACCACTACACGGAGAATATCTTGAGTTGCATATTCTGTTTGAGAATGGTTGAGCAACCCGCGATTATGCAGCGTTAGTTTTCCCAAGTTTTTGTTAATTGTGCAGGTGCTAACCGTGCCAAATATAGCTAAAGTCATAACACCTGCAAGGACAAATATGCTTCCAAATATACCACCAACAATATATCCTTCCAAGCGATAATCTTCCTGTATGACAAGTTCTTTTATATGAGGTTTTTGGAGAAATACCTCTATCTGCTTTGCCCACATTTCTACCGTTTCATAGTCGGACGTACTTACAATGACAGGAATTTTTTTCCGATCTGTTAATAATAAAACCTGATAATAGGAATTTTGTTTCTTATCTTTTAAAATATCAATTTCAGCACTCTGGATGTTAGCGATCGGTATAGTTTGTTGAGTTGACCAAAGCAGACTAGCAGAAGATGCTTCACAGACAGACCGATCGCGGCGACATTTTAAAGTGTGTACCTGTCCACCAAAAACCGCTAGTGACAAACCAGCTAAAAAGAATGTTGCACTAAAGATCCATGTGAACCAGGGTCGTAGTTGTAGTGTTAAATTATTAGGATTTTCTTGAAGAATTTTCATGGCAAACCTTTATTTTAAAAATAAACGAGAGGTATTTTTTGGTATAATCGAAACTGTATATTTTTCCGATAATTCAAGTCCTTATTTAATTACTATAAATATTTCTTGTAAATTTGACAGTCAAAAATAGTCAGAATAGGTGAGGAGTTTTTTACAAAAAGCATGACTTCTCTGAGCTAAAAAGACAAAGGTCATATTTAGTCATATTTAGTCATATTTTTACTATGTAAGACTCGGAATTTTTGGAAAAATGGCTGCAATATTATGATAATTAATATAGGTATTGCTGAAGGTCACCCTATACGTAATTCCTTACCTCCAGAAGATTACCAATCTTCGTTCTCTCTTTCTTCGTGTTCTTTGTGTCTTTACGGTTCATTCAAATAAATCATTTGCTCGTAAAAAGAGAGAATTGGAATTAAGTTCCCCCCTTTTTTAAGGGGATTAGGGGGATCGCAACCGCAAGAATGTACTATATAAGACTTGTGTACGCCACCGTAGCCTAACAGGTGAGGGGAGTGAGTTTGAGGTCTGTCGAACTCACATGAACTTGGAAGTATTATCGTAAAATGAACTATGAACATTGAAGAAGCTCTTATACTTTTAGATAATTTACTCAAACCAAAAAGCTTAAATTCCATTCAAGAAATGGTGTTTCGTCACGCTTGGGAAGGAATGGGCTATCAAGAGATGGCGCGTCATTGCGGTTATGATGCAAACTATTTAAAGGATGTCGGTTCTAAATTGTGGAAATTACTTTCTCAAACACTGGAACAGGAAGTAACAAAAAGTAATTTTCGTGCTGTTTTAGGAAGATACACGCGCAGTCTTTCCACGCAACCGTCTTTACAATCTCCTCAAACTCAGTTAGAGCATGCGATTGTTTCTTCTCAACGCACTTCTGAAGCAATTTCTCATCAAAATGATAAAGTGGCTTCAGATCGAGAAAGTACTCACTCAAATTTAGCAGTTTGCGAACAAGCGATCGCACATCCACGTGTCGATTGGGGAGAAGCTGTTGATGTTGTCGTTTTCTACGGACGGAATGAAGAGCTTACAGAGTTTCAAAAATGGATTTTTGATGAAGAGTGTCGGCTCGTCGCATTATTAGGTATGGGAGGACTTGGTAAGACAGCGCTATCGGTGAAGTTAGCAGAACAGCTTCAAGAACGCTTCGATCGCATTATCTGGCGTTCTTTACGCAATGCTCCCACCATTGATGAAATTCTTGTTGATTTAATTCAGTTCCTTTCTCAATCTCAAGAAACTGAGGTGACTTTAGCAGAAGATACTGATGGTAAAATTCTACGCTTGTTAGAGTACTTGCGTTCTTCACGCTGCTTGCTAGTTCTTGATAATGTAGAAACAATTTTATGTGGAGGAGATTCACTGGATGAAACTGACACCATACGTGTTGGTAACTATTTACCTGGATATGAAGGTTATGGAAAACTTTTTAAACAAGTTGGGGAAGTCCGACACAAAAGTTGCTTGTTAATAACGAGTAGGGAAAAACCAAAAGAGTTTGGTGCTTTAGAAGGGAATGGTTTTCCAGTTCGTTCTTGGCAATTAACAGGATTACAAGCAGCAGAAGCACGAAAAGTTGTTCAACTGAAAGGTGGTTTTGTAGGTTCAGACGAAGATTGGGAAACTGTTATTAAATATTATGCGGGGAATCCCCTAGCATTGAAAATAGTGTCTGCGGCTATTCAAGAAATATTTGATGGAGATATTTCTCAGTTCGTAGAATTTTTAAAGAAAGGACTGTTTGTTTTTGACGATTTGTACGATTTACTGGAGCATCAATTTAACCGCTTGTCTAAAGCAGAAAAGGAAATTATGTACTGGTTGGCAATTGAGCGAGAACCAGTTTCCTTATCTGAACTACAGAAAAATATTATATCACCGCTTGCCAAACAGAAATTACCGGAGACTTTAAGAGCTTTGGGACAGCGATCGCTTATTGACAAGCAAGGGATATTTTTCACTCAAAAACCGGATTTAATGGAGTTAGTCACTCAGAAATTTATTGAACATATCTTTGAAGAAATTACCAACATTCAATTTTCTGTTTTGCACAGTCATTTTTTGGTTAAAGACCGGGCAAAAGACCAGATTAAAGAATGGCAAACACGATGGATATTAGCACCACTTACAAAGAAATTAATCGAACGGCTAGGTAGTGAAGCTAATTTAGAAAATCGACTCAAAGATATTTTGGAAAATCTCAAAGAAACTCAGAGTTTGGAATTGAGTTATGCAGAAGAAAATATTATCCACATACTTCGTTATTTAAATGAGAATTTAGAGGATATCTGAAAGACTTCAATCGGGGAAATTAGGGAGCATCCCAAAGAGCGCCAAAAGCCTGCAAGAATAGAATTCACCAACGGCAGGCGCTATCTCAAGAGCGGAGAAGCTACGCGAACAACGGGTGGCTTTGGGATCCCCACTTCATGGGGATGGGGTCAGAATCCCCATTCCATCATTCCTTCTGCCATCTGCCTCCTGCCTTCTGCCTTCTTCAATACAGTGTTACCACAAGCAACTGTTGCAACATTGAAATCTTTCGGTGCGGTAGAAGTATAAGACGATAGGATTGTTAAGTATAAGTAAGAGTAGGTTAGATATGAATAACGTTAATCCCGAGGAATTCAGTACCAAAGATAATGATACGCCTTTAGAACAAGAGCTTACGGGTAGTGAACGTGGAAAAAATTACCAAGTTTCTCGGCGATCGCAGTCCGTTACCATTCAGCAAACAGATGGTACAACCATTGTCCACCACTATACTCGTGAAGATGGAATAGTTACGATTGACCCAGACGTCAGAGAATATTTTCCCAATGCAGAAGCAGTTAACAATGCTTTACGCACGCTGATTAACTTGGTTCCCAAGAAACACAACTAAAGAATAGTGATAATAAGCGGTTGATGAAAGCTATATATTAAAGATGATGGTTGTGAACTTGTAGCGCAAGGGCGTTTAAGTGAAGGTGATGTACAGTTTTTTCAACGATTGTAGCAGTTGTTTATAGAAGCACGAGAAACAGAGCAATTGGAACGGGAGCAAACAAAAAATTAAAAGAGAACATAAATCTCAAAAAGTGAGGAGAATCCGACAGACTAGAGATAAAAACAACTAATAACAATCCAATCCATAAGTTTTGAACAATGGGTGCGTATGAGCCACTCTAATATAGAGTCTTTGCTGGAAGATTGTCTTTCAGGCGATCCTTCCAGACAAACACCAGCGATCTTGAAGCTACAAGATTTGAAAGCTTATGAAGCTGTTCCAATCTTAGTAGAATTGCTCAGTTCCTATGAAAGCAATATTAGAGGACTTGCGGTGCAGACACTAGGATGGCTTGGGGATGAAGAAATTCAGACAGTTGGTCCTGCGCTGATGAAAATGTTAGCCGATTCAGAAGAGCTTGTTAGGTCTGAAGCAGTGGATGCACTCGCCACGCTAGACTACAAACAAGCGATTGAAGCAATCAAGTCTCTCCTACGCAGTGACTCTAATTGGATTGTAAGAGCTTCAGCAGCAGAAGCATTAGGTGATTTGGCTGAAGTAGGAGACTCAGAGGTTTTGGCAGAGCTTGAGTTAGCCCTCAACGATCCCATTGAGCCCGTGCGAGCTTATTCAGCTTGCGCTATTGGGCTTTTAGGGACACAAGAGATTCTACCCAAACTTGACGTATATTTCTTATCAGAGGAGTCTTTAGACACAAAAGCTGAAATTTTAGCCGCCAGATACCGATTAGGTGTTCGCAATGATTTAACCGAGCTACTAAAGTTACTTGAAGGTGCTGATGACCACCTAGTATGTGTCATTCTTAACATTCTAGGAGACTTAGTACAACGTAAAGTCCCTGTAACCCTTGCAGATGATGCGCTGCAGATTCGTCAAATTCTGACTGGGATTGCACAGTCTTTCCCTATTCACCAAGGTCATGCTGAAAAAGTTATTGCTCGATTAGAAGCAGTAGAACTCCAATTACAACTCGAATGAGAGCATATCGGGTAGGGGATCGAGACAGATGAGACAGAAAATGGCTTCTGGTTTCTCAGTCGCTAATCTGACTGATACTGACTGGAGTGAGGACCCGAAACGAATGCAATAAATTCCAAAACTTATCAAAATCAAAACTTCTTGGATCAATTCTTTGACCGGAACGATCGACCGCTTTGTGAGTTGTAATTCTTTCATCAGGTACGTTACTTTGAGCAATCAACCAGGCGAGAGAGTAATACTGCTCTTCCGTGTAACCACTGTGAGTTGTTTCTTTAGTCCCGACACCAGAAGGTGGAGTTTCTAAACCGATGTGATAGGCAAAGTTATTTACAGATGGTGGTAAATCTGGGTTAGTCTTTACAGTCTCTGCTCCTTGAGGACCTTCAAAAACTGAATTACCCGCACCAAAAGCTCTCTTATCTGGTGGAACCAAGTAAACGACAGTACCATCAAGCTTAATCATGGTGTGGTAACTAGCTTGGACATTCTCATCCTCGTGGGAATTTTTAAAAAAATTAATGGCACTCGATGCAGGAGCAGCCGTTTCATGAATCACTACAATAGGTTGATTGTTAACAGGTGTACCATTAACATCTGTTGCAAACCGATCGCCATAGTTACTTGCATTTGCCCAAGCGATCTCATATCTAGGTTTGTAAGCTGCATAAGCTGCAGTGGTTTTTACTGAATAACTCAGAGTTTTTAGAGAGTTATTCTTTTGAGTTTTCTGAGCTTTTAGACGAGAATCGGAAACTTGGTTGGGGATCGCCACCTTTACCTTTGGTGTTGGTGCTGTTGTTACCTGTTTGAGTCGAGAATCTGCTTCAGATGCAGTCTTTTGTGGAGTTGGTGTGATTTCTGATTCTTTGGATTGAGATTCTAAATCTTCACTCTTGATAGTAGCTTTTGTATCCAATGCTTTTGTGTGTTTCTCAGGTTGGAAATCCACGTATTGATTGGAAACGGCGGGTGTTGAATTAGAAGCAACTTCTCGATCTTGGAGAAAATCTGCTCTTCCAAGAAGCAACCCCAACATCAAACCGACAAGCGCCAGCATTCCCAGTACGACACCAGTTGTTTTTATTCTAATTCTCATTTTTTAACACTTTTATCAAAACTTTTACATTTCAGATGTAAAAGCAATAATTTTTAATATAATTTACAAATATAAAATTATACTCAAAATTCCAATCTGTCCATAGGTATAAATATGGCTAATAGCTAATAGCTATTAGCCCTCCCTTGTATCTCCATTACGGAGACGCTGTGTGTAAGGCACACGCTCCGCAATGCCGCAGGCTATGTCTGTAAGGGCTATAAGCCAGTCGCCAGGGTGCGGGTTTCCCGCACCGCACTAATCTCACCATTAACCATTAACCATTAGCCCTCCCTTGTTTGCCCTCCCTTGTTCGCCAGTCCCCAGGGCGTGGGAAACCCCTCCCTTGTTCGCCAGTTGCCTACGGCGGGAAACCCGCCTACAGCACTGGTCTCACCGCCTGCTTTCTCTGGACTCACCATTAGCCATTAGCCATTAGCCATTAGCCATTAACCATTAGCCATTAGCCATTAGCAAAATTTACTCGTCAGATTGCCCAACTCTACGAATATTGAGAATGTCGCTCAGTTTCTTAATTTGGGTGAATAGCTGTTCTAGTTGAGAGCGATCGCGTATCTCGATCCCCAAGTCAATGAGCGCTGGTTGACCGTTGGAAGTTTTAACTTGCGCGTGACGCACGTTAATACCTTGGTCGCTCAGGCGTGAAAGAATATCCTTCAAAACTCCCACTCGATCTAATGCTTCAATCTGAACATTCACTGGATATGTTTGAGGACGACCGTAGGGTTCACCTGCTGGGTTCCAATGAACTGGAACTAAGCGATCGCATTCCACATTATCTAAATTTTGACACCCCTGGCGATGGATGGAAATACCCCTACCGCGAGTCACAACACCGATAATTTGTTCTCCAGGAATGGGGGTACAGCAACCAGCTAAATGGTGTACCAATCCTTCGACTCCGACAATGGGCGAATCTGTGGAACGTGAGGTTGTTGGCGTGGATTCTTTTAGGTTTTTTGCTGCTTGAGATAATTCCTTCGCCAGATCGCTTGTTGAAACTGCTATTGCTGGTTGTTGTGCTTTTACCAGTTCTCGCCAACGGTTAAGCACGAGGCTTAGGGTCACTTCACCGTAGCCTAAAGCAGCAAGCAAATCTTCACAAGAATGATAATTACATCGCTCTGCAACTGTCTGCATTGGTTGCGACTTAATCAAGTTCTCCACACCGGATTTACCCAGTTCCTTTTCCAATAACTCCCGACCGCGAGCAATATTTTCTTCCCGGCGCGATCGCTTGTACCATTGCTTAATTCTGTTCTTTGCGGCTGAAGTTCTGACAAAGTTCAACCAATCCAAACTTGGATGGCTGTTCTTTTGCGTCACAATCTCTACAATATCGCCATTTTGCAGGCGGGTTGACAGGGGAACCATTCGCCCGTTCACCTTTGCACCCGCACAGTGGTTTCCTACCTCTGTATGAATGCGATAGGCAAAATCCACCGTACTGGAACCGGGGCTCAAAGAAATCACATCTCCTTTGGGCGTAAAGACATATACATCATCTTCAAATAAATTGTCTTTAACACTTTCAAGGTATTCCTGAGCATCTTTTAGGTCATTCTGCCATTCTAGTAACTGGCGCAACCAAGTAAACTTTTCATCGGTTGCTGTCATATGAGTTGTGAAAGAACCGCCCGTTTCTTTATACTTCCAGTGAGCCGCAATTCCATATTCGGCAATCCTGTGCATCTCCAACGTCCGGATTTGCACTTCTAAAGGTCGCGCCCACGGACTGATCACACCTGTATGCAGTGATTGATAACGGTTTGGCTTGGGTAATCCAATGTAATCCTTGAATCTCCCAGGAATCGGGCGGAAAGCATCGTGTACTATTGCCAAAGCACGGTAACATTCTTCATTGGTATTTACGATAATTCGCAGCGCTGCCAAATCGTAAATTTCGTGAAATTCTTTATTTTGGCGCTGCATCTTTTGAAAGATACTGTAGAGGTGCTTTGGACGCCCGCTGATATCAAGGCATTGAATTCCTGCTTCTACCAACCGATTCCGCAAAGTTTCGGCGACACTTGCCAATCTCTCTTCTCTCGCGCCTCGTTTTTCCGCTACGTACTCTTGAATTTGACGGTATGATTCCGGTTCTAAGTACTTAAAGGAATAATCCTCTAATTCCCATTTAATCCGCCAAATCCCCAACCGATTTGCCAAGGGCGCAAAAATTTCTCGTGTTTCTAAAGCGATCGCTTTGCGCTTGTCTTCGCTAAGGTGCTCTAGAGTCCTCATATTGTGCAAGCGGTCTGCCAACTTTACCACAATCACCCGAATGTCCTGCGCCATTGACAAGAACATTCGACGAAAATTTTCTGCTTGGCTTTCGGTTTTGCTTTTGAAGTTAATTTTAGAAAGCTTTGTTACACCTTCTACCAATTGCCGAACTTCCGTACCGAAGTGCTGCTCGATTTCTTCAATTGTGACATTTGTATCTTCTACTACATCATGTAGTAGCCCAGCTGCTATCATAGCAGGACTACCACCTAGATCTCTGAGTATACCGGCAACAGCGACTGGATGAGAAATATATGGCTCTCCCGACTTGCGGTACTGACCTTGATGCAATTGGTAGGCAAATTCAAATGCCCGAAGAATTAAAGATGTTTCATTATGCCTTCGGTCATCTTCAGCTTGGGCGCTTAGTGTAGATGACCCATCTAGGCATTGCTGTAGCCATTCCGGAAGGGTAATATCAATTCTGGAAGTTAATACAGTGCTGCTCATAGAATAGCGCCAATGGTAATTTAGTGATAAGGTGCAAAAGGGTAAACGGTTGGCGGCGATACCGTCAACAGAAAGACTAACTAACTGACAGACGCAAGGAGAATTTGCGTTTTGGCTGTTTGTCGCCTTAAGGTGTCAGTGCAAATTATCCAGTGCGAATGTCCCGTATCATAAGTTGTAAGTGTTGATATATAGCAAATACCGCCCCGAATACCATTCGAGACGCCAGATTTTGAGATAGAGTTTAGAAAAGTTTAGTCTATCAAATTTTTTTTTGACATTACCTTGTCTTTAAATACTATCTCAATAACTGCTGCATGTCTCTAATTCGTCAGAAATACGACTCATTTGCAACTCAATTGAAGCAACTGCATTCCGAAATTGCTGCTACTCAATTGGATGCACCCGAAATCAGGCAACGTGTAATAAGCCTGCAGAATTTTTTTCAGCAACAGATTGTACCTTTAGTGAATGAGGACACAAGCAGTCTCAACGGGCGAATCCAGTCTTATTCGACTGAAATGAGCAAGCAGCTGCGACTGTTGGAAATAGATATCACGTTTCTCCAAGGAGCGCGGCAAACTTCCACTGCCAAAGGTAGGCTAGATGCCATCGGCAATCGCCTAACCACTCTCATTGAATACTGCAATGCCTTATTGGAATAAATAGTACCAGCAGAAGAAGCAATATAACAAAGGAAATAATTAAAAATAATGAAAATAATAATTTGAATTTACTATTGCATTTTAGATTGATATTTTTCTTGTAGCTGTCGTAAGCTTGACATATTTATAATTGGCTTAACTGTGCCTAAAATTTGACAAGATTTCATGTCAAGAATTCTTCAAATTTTTAGTTTGGGAGCCAAAAAGTTAACAAAAACAAGCTTTTATCAAGTCCAATCAATCTAAATTTCGATGCAAATCTTGGATTTTTCCATGGGGATCGCAATAAATTTATTTTCTCTAAATAAAAAATATTATCTAAATAAAACTTACAGAGTTATTTATGAACCTCAGGTTACGTGTTACTGAATTTTCTCTATAAAAAGATTAAAATAATTCATTAACCAGTTATCTCTTATACCATTTTGAATTTTGGATGTGTAGATTTTGGATTGGGAAAGCTTTGCCTGGATTAAATTTCACACAACAATCGGGTCAACTATGTATGACTTTTTAGCAGGGGGAATAAATCAGTCATCGAGCCGGGGAGCGCGGGTGAATCTAGCGATCGACGAGGGCGTCCCTCGCCCTAGCGACGGGCGTATAGCTCTTGCTTGTATAGCTTGCAGTATCACGTAACCTCTCTACCCAAAGGGTTTGTGACACTAAGTTGAAGGAGAAAAAGACTTCTGCGATAACCCTGATGTCATTGATGCAGTCGTGTATCCTAATGTTAAAACTTGGTAGATAAAAGCTAATAGTTATGAATGAATCTTTATTTTGTATTGACAATTTGAGAGTCGCCTATCCGCGCCGAGGTGATGAAGAAATTAAGTGGGCAGTAGATAGCGTGTCTTTCACGCTACAGCGCGGTGAAAGAATGGGATTGGTAGGAGAATCTGGTTGTGGGAAGTCTACTTTAGGACGAGCTGCAATGCGTTTGCTCCCCTTATCGACACAAATTGAGGGAAGAGTGACTTTTCAAGGACAATCTGTGTTTGATATGAAGCCCGAACAGTTACGAAAATTTCGGGGAGAAGCAGTAGCGCTTATTTTCCAAGATCCAATGACTCGTTTAGATCCATTAATGACCATTGGAAATCATTGCTTGGAAACTCTCAAGGCGCACTCGCCTCAGTTATCTACCCGAGAAGCTAAGGAAATTGCGATTGCTACTTTAGAAAAAGTGAAAATTCCTGCCACTCGTTGGAATCAGTATCCTCACGAATTTAGTGGCGGTATGAGGCAAAGAGTCGCCATCGCTCTAGCTTTACTCCTTAAACCCAAGTTGATTGTCGCTGATGAACCCACCACTAGTTTAGATGTAACGGTTTCTGCCCAGATTTTACAAGAACTCACGCGGTTGTGCGGTGAAGAAAATATGGGTTTGTTGCTGATTTCTCACGATTTGGCACTGGTGGCGGAGTATTGCGATCGCATTGGGGTGATGTATGACGGCAAAATGGTAGAAATGGGTTCATCCAAAACAGTCTTTCAACAGCCGCAGCACGAGTACACACAATCGCTTATTAAAGCAGCTTTGCACATTCAAACAGTGGATGAGGGGTTAGGTGCTGACGATGGCGGGACAGGGAAAGACGCTTCCCAATTACCAATCCCCAATACCCAAACCCCAATCTTGCGAGTGACAGAACTGCAACAGCACTACACCTTAGAACCCAATTTTGTAGAACGATTGTTGAAAAGGGAAAGTCAAACGATCAAAGCAGTCGATGGGATTGACCTCGAACTCTACCCTGGGGAAATTTTAGGATTGGTTGGGGAATCTGGTTGTGGAAAGAGTACCTTATCGCGAACAATACTCCAACTGATTCGTCCGACGGGAGGTAAAGTTGAGTTTTTGGGACAAGAGTTGACCGCTCTTTCACGTCAAGGCATTCGCACTTCGAGACGACAAATGCAGATGGTGTTTCAAGATCCTCATGCTTGTTTAAATCCAGCAATGACGGTAGGACAAAGTATCGCCGATCCTTTACTAATTCATAAGTTGGCGAGTCCAGATAAGGCAAAACAAGAAGTGTTGTGGATGCTGGAAAAAGTAGGGTTAAAGCCATCAGAGGTTTATTATCAGCGATATCCTTCTGATTTATCTGGGGGACAGCAGCAACGAGTCGCGATCGCTCGTGCATTAATTACTCGTCCCAAACTCCTGATTTGTGATGAACCGGTGAGTATGTTAGATGCTAGCGTACAATCACAAGTTCTGGACTTAATGTTACAACTGAAAGAGGAATTTGAGTTAACTTACTTGTTCATTACTCATGACCTTTGGTTGGCAAGATTTTTGTGCGATCGTATTGCCGTCATGAACAGTGGCAAAATAGTAGAAATCGGGCAGACAAAACAGATTTTTGCTTATCCACAACATCCGTATACAAAAACCCTTTTGTCTGCCGCACCTCTGTTAGCACGAGTCTAATTTCTACCTATTTTAGAGTCTTATTCAGCACTTGCTTCAATCAACTTAGGAACTCTTACACCCGAACCATGTAACTCAACAAATCTATTAAACAACCACATTGTTTCATGTTTTGAAAGCCTGTTGCGGTCAATAAGATTGCTAAGATTTCTCTCAGCTAATTTACGATAGTAAGGCAAATCTTCAACCAATGTTAAATAAGAGGCAAGGTGGAGCAGAATTTGCAGGAATGGTTTTGGCCAATCCAAATCGCTGTAAATGTCAATAAAGAAATAATGCTCGTTCTCTGTTAAAGGATGAGCGGTAAACATGACAGTAATTCTTTTTTCTTTATAGACTGGAACGCTGAGTTCCACAGTATAGGGAGTGTGCAAGATTAAATCCACCTCTGCAATTGGTTGTCTCCAAATTCTTAAGACATTAAAAGGAGAATCCAAATATGTTTCAAAGGTAATTGTGCCTCCAATCGGTGTAGATTTGATTTGGTTAATTCTGACAACCTTTAAATTATTGAGACTAAATTTATGAATTGTCTCTAAATGTCTTAAATTTAACAAATGATAAATCTGACAGAGATAGGGAAAAGGTAAGATATATTCCTGACTTATCATATGTCGTCTTTTCAACTTCAAACTTCCTGTTTGAGCGTCACATTCCACGCTTTCTTCAGGTTTCAGATACAGCCAAGTTAAGAAAAAGAAAGAAGCTGTTAAGAGATGGATTAACTCTATAGTTGATAGGTAACCGTCAGCAAACGCTGCGATACTTCTATCGGTAATGCCAAAAACCCAAGATGGAATACCAAAGAGCCAGACTCCATTTTTTACCTTGATGAAAAAAAGACCAATTTCTTCTTCTATCAATGATGTATTGTTCTTTAATTCAATACTTTCATTTTCAATGATATTATTTTCAGGCATAATAAATTACAACCCCAAGATTGACTTGGTATAATTATTTTTTCTATTTAATTTCAGTTTAAAAACTGATATTTCAATCAACCTCTACCTATAGCTGTAAGTATTCTTCATATTGATTTTGAAAATTTTGGCTTATAGTAATAGATATATTTTGAAAATCATATATGTTCTTCAAATGTAGATATTTCTATTGAGAAAAAGTCATCTGTCTTATGAAGGGATAGCTATTAGACTTAAGTAGTAATTGCGTAAGAAAGTTTAGGGCTAACGAAATTCACAGCTAAGAGGATGGAGAGTATCCCAATTTGGAAAAAACAAGTTTGCGATTGAAATCGCGGCTATACAAACGAAACCTGCCTACGCAGGTTATTTTTTAAGAAAGTCCACGTAGGTGGTGAGTCCAGAGAAAGTAGGCGAGTTTCCCACGCCCTGGGGACTGGTGAACCCAGAGTGGGGTTTCCCCCAACCCCACTTCGTGGGGACCCCAAAGCCCCCCGTTGTTCGCGTAGCGTCTCCGCTCCTGAGATAGCGCTTGCCGTCTAGAATTCTATTCTGAGGGCATTTTGCCAAAACAGGATGCTCCGAGAGGATGTTTGAAAAGTCTTGGTTGAATGTAATTCGCTGTTATTGGAATGAAGTCTACCTGCGCGGACTCATAGATTTTTCAATAAAAGAGCTAAAATTTCTTATTGCTTTGTTAGAGATCCATGAAAGTTGTATGGCAATCCTGTTTAATTTGCAAAATCCTCGTAGTACAGGCATTGCCAACCTTAGCGATGTTCGCAATCGCAGCTATACAAGCAAAAACCACCTACATGGGTTTTAATATCTTGATTTTCCGTTAGTCCGCGCAGGCGGACTTCGTTTGTATAGTAGCTAATTGTATTCGCCCGAGACTTTTCAAACATCCTCTTAGTAGTGGATATTGCCGACCTTACAGTCGTTAAAATTTTTCCTGGATGATTGGGATTGTTATATAATTTGCTAATATTTTTATTTTTCAATTTTTATTTTATACAGTAAATAATGATGATCCGCAATGCCACTGAAATTGATTTACCTGTAATTGTGGCAATTTACAATGCTGCTATTCCCAGTCGTTTGGCAACTGCTGATTTAGAACCAGTGTCTGTGGAAAGCCGCCTTGCGTGGTTTAAGGGTCGTTCACCCTTGAAATATCCCCTTTGGGTTATAGAACTAGATGGTCAGGTAACGGGCTGGTTGAGTTTACAATGTTTTTACGGGCGACCGGCTTATCATGCTACTGCTGAAGTCAGCATTTACATTGCCCCAGAATATCATCGACGTGGTTTGGGACAACAACTGCTATCCCAAGCGATTAACAAAAGTCCGAGTTTGGGTATCAAAACTTTATTAGGCGTTATCTTCGCTCACAACGTGCCTAGTTTGAAACTTTTTGAAACATTTGGCTTTCAATCTTGGGGACGTTTGCCTAATGTTGCAGAACTAGACGGTATTGAGCGCGATTTGGTTATTATGGGACTCCGAATTAAATAGATATAGGGAATCGACGATAGGGAGTAGAGAATTTTCACTCCCTGACCTCGTTTTTCGGAATCGCTTCAGGGTAAGGGGTAGTTTTGTACAAGTACTACTGACTTCTATCCTAATTTTAAAAACTTCTATGAGGATACCATCTTTACAAACTTATAATTCCATCTTAGCTTCAACGGCTTTAACTTGCATTGGTATTCTAGTTACTACCGTTGGTATCACAACAGGATTAAATAATTATTCTTTTGTTAAAAAAGCAATATCAACACAAGGAACAGTCATTAATAATTTGCATGACTCAACAAAAAGCTCTAATTCCTATTACCCATTGGTAAAATTTACAGCACGTACAGGAGAAACGGTTGTATTTGAATCTAAGGTGGGAAGCAGTTCTCCTAAATATACGAAGGGCGATCGGGTAGAAATATTGTACCAACCTCAAAAGCCCAATGCTGCCATGATTAATACCTGGATACATCTGTGGTTTTTTCCTATCATTTTTTCCACTACTGGCTCTCTTTCTGTATTGATTGGAGCCGCTTTACTAGCAAGAGAATTAAAGCAAAATAAGTTTTTAACATTTACCAATGACCAGTTAACAGTAACTGGCGATCGCTAACCAGTTGATACTTGGAATTAACAGTAATAGATTTGAATTAAAATTTTAAAATTACGTATATTTAAAAAAAATCAATTGAATTATTAACATCTTTATTTTTCGTAATAAAAAATATTTTTGTAACTGCAAGCTTTTATTTTAAGATAATTTCTATAGCAATCCCAAACCATTCACGAAAAATTTTAAGTACAGTAGGGTGGAGAATGCCCATCAGATTAGGCTATTAAGCTTTTTATTTGTTACTAATGGTTGCCTTATTTACACCTAACTGTACTAGTCATCGAGTATTGGACATGGGTTGTCAGTGATTTTTCCTTGTTTCCCTTGTCCTCATTTCTGGAGGGACTTTATGCAGGAAGAGAGAAGGCAAATTAGAAGAACAGGGTGGGAAATTACAGAAGGTGTAGCCGGATACATATTTATGGCACCCACTCTTCTGGTGTTAGGAACTTTTGCGATCGCGCCCATTCTCTTGGCTATTTTTCTTTCTTTCCATAAAGTTAAACTGTTAGGTGGAATCAAATATGATTTTGTTAGTTTTCATAATTTTCAAAGATTAGTCGAAGATGACAGACTTTGGATTGCTCTACTCAATACAGTTCAATATGTTGCTATAGTCGTTCCGCTCCAAACTGCTCTTGCTCTCATTCTTGCTGTCACTCTTAATTCAGGTATTCGAGGAAAAAACTGGTGGCGTGTTCTCTACTTTTTGCCAACAGTGACATCTTCCACTGTGCTGACGCTCATATTCATGTGGATTTATAACACTAATGGATTGCTGAATGATTTTTTGGCTTTTCTAAAATTACCGACTTATAACTGGTTGGGAGATCCAGCAGTTGCGCTTAAAGGAATTATGCTTATGAATATTTGGTCAACAGCGCCATTGTTCATGGTCATTTACTTAGCAGCACTACAGGATATTCCACGTTCTCTTTACGAAGCTGCTGCAATTGATGGAGCTAATAGTTGGCAACAATTTATTTATATTACGATTCCCATGCTTAAACCAGTTACCTTCTTTGTGGTAACAATGGGAGTTATTGGCACTTTTCAACTGTTCGATCAATCGTATATCTTTTCCAATGGCAGTGGTGGACCCAACAACTCCACCCTAACAGTTGTTTTGTTGATCTACCAAGCTGTGTTCCGGAATTTACAAATGGGTTATGCTGCTGCGATCGCTTTTATACTTGCAGCCATCATTATTAGTATCACCTTAATCCAGCGGTATTTTTTTGGAGGAGAAAGGATTTGAAAAAAATATCCCATCACTTTTGGCTGAAAATCTTGCTCTATACGGTACTGACCTTTTACGCAGTTATTACGGTTATTCCCTTTTTATGGGCGCTTTCAGCATCATTTAAAACCCTTTCTGAAATTGCCAGTGGAGAGCCAACATTCTTTCCCAAGAACTTCACTCTTGATAACTACAAACAAATTTTTTTACAAGAACCTTTGTTTTTGCGCTGGCTATTTAACAGTACAGTCATTGCCATCAGCGTGACTCTCTTAAACCTAATTTTCAATTCAATGGCGGGTTACGCGCTAGCAAGGTTAAATTTTCCAGGTAGGCGCTTTTGGTTTTTCCTGATTTTAGCAGTGTTAGCAGTTCCCGCACAAATCACTTTAATTCCTACCTTTTTGATCCTAAAAAGCTTTAACTGGTTAAATTCTTATCAAGGAATGATTGTTCCCAGCATGGTAAATGCTACCTTCATTTTTATGATGCGGCAATTTTTCATGAATTTTCCCAAGGAACTCGAAGAAGCCGCCCAGCTAGACGGACTTACTACTTTTGGTATTTTTCGACGCATTGTTTTGCCTTTAGCAAAACCCGCACTAGCTGCACAAACAGTTTTTGTGTTTATGGGGAGTTGGAATAACTTTTTGCTACCTGTCGTGATTTTGTTTGACCCTGAAATGTTTACCCTTCCCCTAGGTTTAAATACTTTCAAAGGTCAATACATTAGTTACTGGAACTATATTATGGCAGCTTCTATGGTGTTCACGTTACCAGCACTCGCGATCTACGCCTTCTTCAACCGATACTTTATTGAAAGCGTCACTTTTACGGGAGGGAAGGGATAGAAATCATTCAACAGGCGTGATTTAAATTTTCGAGAATATTTTGCATATTTATTTAAGAATTTGAGAAAGAATTGTTGGGTCTTGAATTTCCTTGTCTCGTGCCAACAGTAAGACTTTAGAAACGATTTCAGCGGTTTTGGGGTCATTATCAGCAAAAGGTAAAAACAGCCGTCTTCTATGTTGGGAATAGGCGGGAACAATACATAATGCCCCGCCTGGTTGACGGTGAACGATACCACTGCCTAAATGAACCGAATAACTACCAAGATGCCCTTCGATAAATGCGCGTGAACCTTGATGTTTGACATTCGTTAGTTTTAACAATCGGCAAGTTTCCCGAATTAGGGATGCCCGCATTTCCACAGTTGAAGCACTTGCTTCTGGATCGACGCTGGATTGGTGGGCAACGCTGACAACCAAATCTAAATCGCGCATCGCCTCACTAAAAATTTGAGGTGGGATTTCCTCCAATGGTAAGGGTTTCCACTCACCTTGCTTGGAGAAGTAGGTGCCTTCTATAGTCAATCCGTCCGCTGCTATAGAAGTAAAGAACCCATTTACAAACGTCACCCAAACAGCAATTCCCAATTCATGAAAAGTTCGCCGCACCCCTTCATCTAAGTGTGTTACCCATCCCCTTTGAGCGAATAACCCCAGTGCTTGTCTGGTATATACTTGATGTCCGGCGTAGCGACGTGAAATTGTCCCTTCTGCTTTTTCTGCTTGTGTTAAAATGTATAACTCGCGAAAAACTTGCTTGAAGGGTTGTGTACGCCCTTTGCGAAAGCAGTCTTGTTGCCAAAGATGCCATTCCCCTGTTTGCAGCAAATTGTAGGGGTGGGCAATCTGGAAATGAGAGGAAGTTATCGGGGTGATACGATCGCCTTGAGATTGTAGTGCTTGCCCTTGTTGCACTAGGTAGCCAAGCTCGCCTTCTTCACCAAGAAAAATTAACTTTGCCAGCATTGGGGAGAGGACGGGATGTTTTGAGAGTTGCTGTAATTCTTCCCTTGTAAAGGTATCCCCCCTACACATAGCTTGCTCTAAAGACAATCGCATCCGTGAAGCTTGTCTGCTTATCTCCTGCTTGCGGACTTGCAGTTCCTTAACTTTGGGATCTTTCTTAGCTTTCGCTGGAATGGATTTTAAGGGTTTTCCCTGTTTTATCGCTGTTATTTTAGCTTCCCCTGTTTGTGCGATCGCCAAAGATATCGTAACCCCATCAACTGCAACAGTTAACGGATTATCTACTAAATCCGCTACAGCTTGGGCTTCCATTGCCCACTCCAAACGCTGTGGATCGGGGTAGCCTGCAGTGCGAGCAAGATTTTCCATTGCAATTCTCGCTGCTAAGAGCTCGTTTGCCTGCTTTTGAGAGCCAAATTGACGGCTGGTTCGCAAAAAATCTTGTATAATTTGATATCTTTCTAAAAGATCGCTATTGCGCTTCTTGCCTTTTGCCAATGGCAACAGCCCCAATGCCCGCACGGAATCTTGATGGCGTTTTTGAGTGATGCTTGTCACCAAAGCTGCTTTCTCGATTTGCCCCAACATAGCATTGGCAAAAAGTTGTACTCGTTTATAACGATGACCTTTTGATGCATACTTGGCTACTTTGTCAAGTTCTCGCCATTTTTCTTTACCAAGTACTTTGTAAATACGGGCAAACCAATCCACATCAACAGCACCGTCTGTAAGGTTTTGCCCGGACAGCGGAGTGCGATCGCTAACTTGCGCTGTCCAAGTTTCGCGGATTTCCTCGTCAACATACCACCACTTATAATCTTGAATGTGGGCATGAATCCACCACACGGCTTCCGCAAAACCCGACCAATTCAATGCCGCCTCAACATAACTAGCCCATTGTGGTGCGTAGAACGCTAACTCAATTAGCCTTTTTTGAGAAATTTTTGCAGCGCTGGCTTGTTGAGCAAACTCCTGGGGCGTATCGGATTCCGCAGGAAAGGAAACTCGAATCAGGTGACACAAGACATCAGCTTTACTACTAACATAAATGTCGCCTCGGATAAACTTCCCTTTGGCAAAAGCTTGCAGTAACCGCACTAGGGTATGACTTCCCTCCACTGTACTTATCGCTGTAGCGAGTACAGATGCGGCAGTAGGTACATCTTTCCGCATGAGTTCTACTTCAATAATACGCTGGCGGCAAAGAGCACCTACTTCTCGAAGTATGGGATATTCTACTAACTCAGCAGGCAGTTTCCGACCTGTTACCCGACGCAAGTCCTGAAGCTCATACCGCCCTGGCTCACAGTCGAAAACGAGCAGTTGCTCTATTAAATCAGCTTTAGTGGCAGCACCAAGGCGAAAAGCCATCAAAACTTCTTCAAGTTCATGTCTGTGACGTGATAGTTTGGGTGAAGGTTTTTTTAACCAGTGCAGCAGTTGCCATAAGCGTATCTGTTGGTTGTCATTCCACTCTTGTGGACACACAGACCAATGATACTTTGCTAAGTTCAGCCAACGCAGGAGTGTCTCGCTAGATCGCCACCAATCAAAACCGTCACTACAGTCAACATAATAAGTGTCTACAGCAACTACTCCTGTGGTATTTTCCCAGTCAGTCCCGTCAATATAATAAATGTCTTCAGCAGCTACTGTCGGGTAATTTTCCCAGTCATCACAGTCATCATATACCCCGTCAGGAACTTGTGTTAGCTCTTCATTGGGAATTAATTCGAGAGTTGCTTGTACTGAAAGAGATTTGGCGGGAGCATCTGCTTCAGGTTCTTCAGGAATTAATGTGAAAATTGTTGCTACTGCGTCCAGTAAAAAATCTGCTGCTCCTGGCGGAGAATGAAGCCGCAATAGCCATTTGCAAACTATCTCAATAGTCACGTGATACCGCAGTTTGCACTCTTGGCTGTCAGCATAAAGAGTCTGCAAAGCTTCTTGCCACCAAGAATCCTCTAGGTAGATTTGTTCGCAATGAGAGTGACATAACGGTGCCAATACTCGCAAAATGTCTAACCCATCAGCATCTCGTAGTTCTTGAGGTCGCTCATTCCACCAATGCTCCCACAATTCTCGCAATGGCAAACGAGTTAAAGCTTCCTCCAAGGTTTTCTTGTAATCTGGTGCTGAAAAGTTTTTACCAACACTACCCAGTAATTCTTCTGTATTCCCCTGCCCGGTTTCAATAATAACAACAGTCTGGCGGTGTTCGTGGATAAGGTTATCAAGAGACTTGAGACAAGCCACAGCCGCAGGAGTCACGAATACGCGAGGATGCTGAACTTGGGGCTGAACCCGTGGACTGAGTTCCTTGGGATCGACCAGTCCCAGTCCATCCTTTAAGGTTGGCACATCATCACTTTCAGTATTTAAAATAACTTCTAATAGTTCAGTTTCTGCTGTTGTTCGCTTTTTGCGGTGCAATTCGTACTCTCTAACACGGGCTTGACATTTGCTAACGGCACGCTCTTTAGCTATCATTTCTCGCAGCAGTTCCAGCCCTGCAAGACGTCGATTGACGTTACCAGCACCAAGTAATCTTTCCGCAGAAGCTAAAGTTTCCTCATCCGACTGCTTGAGCAACAGCCCCAGGATACCCCGCCGCAAATACGCCGACTTCCGAGTTAACCGCTGCTCTAAATTTGTTGCTTCCACGACTGAAATATGACAAGTGGCAAGAGCTGCCAATGCTGCTTGCTGTACCCAACTACTTACATCACCTACCAGCGAAAACAAAGCATTGCGAATTTCATCATCCCACGGCTTTTCATCAGCCAATATTCTCGCCACCTCGCTGCGCTTATCAGCACTCATGAGAGACAAGTAGGGAAGCAACCGCTTGGGAGAACGCACCCCCAAATTACTGACTAAAGCATCTGCAACCGCTTTTTGTTCTGCTTTCAGTGTTATCCAATTCCAAACCAAAGGTTGTAAACTTTCTAACTGCTTGGGAAAACGTGGCAGAATTCGTTCTAAACGTTCAAATATATCGATATGTTGTAAGCTATGATCGGGATGTTCTACCTCCATCAAAGCAAGAGTGACAATACGTAAATCCTCATCCTCAAAAGCTGGTAAAAGTGCAACTTGCGCTTCAGGGACTTTTAGTTGACTCAGCAAATAAACTGCAACAAAACGACACTCGACATCAGGATGATTGAGAAACTCCGATATCCTAGCAATAGCAGCAATCGCATCCTCAAACGCCAGCGTCCACAAGGCAAAATAAACCCTTTGAGCATTTTCCTTCTCTTCCCTTTCTCTGCGCCCCTGCACCTCCTGACTCCTCAAAACTTCCCAACGCAACTCCGAGCTTTCCAAAAAGCCCAAAATTCCTGTCAAAACCTCCTTAACAACACGGTTATTCACCGACTCCAAATCAAAACCCAACCAGACACCGACAGCCCGAACTATCGCACCAAATCGGCTCAGATCGTGCTCTAAAATCAATCGCAGCATCCGTCGGAAAGCCTCCGGATGCGCCTCATCGATCGTTTCCAGAATCGTTTGTCTTAAACCCTCCTGTCGCTGTGCAGTCAACAGCAAATTTTCCACAAATGCCCAACCATCAGGACGAGAAGCAATCAGCAAAGCGCGGGTTACATGGCATCCCATCGCCCCAATTTCATGTTCTCCCCGTGCCGATGCTAGGAGAATGTTAAAAATTTCTTCTCCCTGGGAATCCCCTGTATCGATCGCGGCTGCAAACAAAATTCCCAAGGTATCTTCTGTATAAGCTCCAATGTAGGCGCACCAGGCAGCAAACCAACTTAGATCTCGGTCATATCCTTCGACAATGTAAACCAGATTGCTCAACCAATCACAACGCCTTGATTGGGTAAGTTCTGGGTTCGATGGAACACGGAACGATTTGCGAAGGTAACCAGACTGATAGGGAAGACGAGAGAACAATTGCCATGCTTGTTCCACATAAATACCTATCTGAGGGAAAAGCGCCGCAAATAGAGTTTCCCTTTCCTCTGAGTTGAAACGATCGAGCTTTTTAGCAGCAACCAATAGAGCTTCTCTAGCTTCCCAGTACCCAGCGAGAGGCTGACCATCTGAGTGCAGCCCTAAAATTCCCCATCCAATTTCACGAAGTGTTTCCGGTAGATGGGCGATACTCTCAACTCGCCTTTGTTTCCAATCCTGAATGCGGATAGCTTGAAGTTGCGCTTTTGCCTGTTCTGGATTTAACACCATTTATCCTCCCACCAGTGGTACTAAGCGCAAAAAGGTAAGGTGACTGTTGGGTTTGAGATAGACTTCCCCATCTAAGTCCAGCTGCTGTTCTTCATCAACAAAAACAAAGTACAGACCATCCTTAAAAGCTTGCAAAGCGTTGTCTACAGCCGCTTGTGAATCCACTTCGTGCTGTAGGACACGTCCTCCCATTTCTACTTTTCCCAGTTCCACGCCCTGCTGAATTTGTGATTTTGTAAGTACGTGGGTTAATCGTCGCTGCTCTTGCCTGGTGCAAAAAGCTTCTATATCTTTCAGTATAATTTCGGTAAGCAACTCTCGGAGTGTTAAACGGTTACTATCGGAAGAGAATTCAATTGGGAGAGGAACGCACCAATTAGCAAATAAAGGTTTAGCACGTCCCAATAGCTTGCCTTCAATAGCGACGGTGAGTTGCATAAATCACACTTGATTGCTGTTACCAGTTTAACTGAGGCAAATTGCGATCGCCATTTCTTGCCATGACGTAATCCAAAACTCTATCAGTGGTTTGGGCAACAAATTGCACGCGTGACGTGATATTGGTATTACAGCAGCTCAATTTCTACCAATTAAGTGTTAATCGCTCGTGGCTTATGGCAGTTGGCAGTTAGCCATGAGTTAATAGCACTGGAAATTAAGCATCGCAATATTTAGCTGTGTTGAGTGTCAAAAATTGTTAAGGGGAAATAATGTTGAGAAGAGTTATTGGCATTTTGGCGGCTACTGTTTTGCTGACGTTTCAATTTATTGTTGGTGATGCGTCAGCAGTGGAACTAGATGCAGCTACCCGCACTGTAAAATTAAATGAACAAGGTGAGAGTGTTGTTCTCAGCCTCCAACAAGTTAAATCAGGCAAAAGCTTATTTCAATACGCTTGCGCTCAATGTCACGTTGGCGGTGTGACCAAGACCAATCAAAACGTAGGGCTAGAACCAGAGACTCTAGCAGGGGCAACTCCACCTCGCGATAACATTGAAGCGTTGGTGGACTACATGAAAAATCCCACAACTTACGATGGCGAGGAGGAAATCTCTGAATTACATCCGAGCACCAAGAGTGCTGATATTTTCACAGAAATGAGAAATCTAAAGGATGACGATTTAGTAGATATTGCCGGTCATATTCTCTTACAACCCAAGGTTATTGGTTCCAGATGGGGCGGCGGTAAAATATATTACTAAATCCAGGTGAACCATCCAGTCAATAGTCAACAGTCTGTCGTCAATGGTTAACGGTCTATAGTCAAATAACGATTTCGTTATGGACTTTTGAGAGCAAACTATGGGCGATAGACTGTGGACTGTTGACTCTCTTTGTTTGGGGAGTAGGGAAGTGCGACGAGCAACGTCAGAGCAGGGGTCGATCGCTAAGTGTATTTCAGCAGCTAAAGGCTTAGTTACTATCTAACCTATCGTCGGCTGCTGCTTAAAAAAAAGTATCTACGACAGATTGTCATATTTGGGCTAATTTTTATTTAAAATGAATAGTGAAAGATAAAACCTGCTGTTAGGAGAAAGGTATGACATTCATTGCGTCAAGTTTACGGCGCTTTGGCTTAGCATTGTTAACACTCTTTTTAGTAGTTAGCAGCTTTGCAGTTTTCACTCCCAGTGCTTCTGCTGATACATACACTATAAAATTGGGTAGTGATAAGGGAATGCTGGCGTTTGAACCAAGCAAGTTGACAGTTAAACCAGGGGACACCATTAAGTGGGTTAACAATAAAGTTCCTCCCCACAACGTTGTGTTTGATGCCGCTAAAAACCCTGCTAAAAGCGCTGATGTAGCTAAGAGCTTCTCTCACAAGCAGTTGCTCATGAGCCCCGGTCAAGAATACGAAACAACTATCCCAGCAGACGCAACTCCTGGTGACTACACCTTCTATTGCGAACCTCACCGTGGTGCGGGTATGGTTGGTAAACTCACTGTTGCAGGCTAGTAGAGACACCTTTAACTCAAAATACTTTCCCCGACCAAGTACGCGAGAATCGCAGCCGCTTAGAGGGGAATATTGATGGTGACGAGTTTTATCCTCTCTTATGGTGATAAGAGCGATAGAGGAGGGGAAGCTCGTCACCGTAAATTTTTTATAGGAAAAAGAAAAATCGCGTTTGACACAAGGCTTTTCAGTAAAGCTTCTAGCAGACCGTAAAATATTTACTGGAGCGGTTTTTTTAGTTGCACCGAAGCCAGTTACAAGGAGAAGCCCTTGAAAAAAGTGTTATTGGTTGTGTTCGCGATCGCAGTATTAGTTATATTTACGTTTACGAGTTCAGTTCTTGCAGCCGAAACGTCCAATGGTGCTCAAATTTTTAAAGATAACTGTGCTTCTTGTCATATAGGTGGAGGAAACATCCTTATTGGCGAAAAAAATTTAAAAAAGGAAGCTTTATTAAGTTATCTGGAAAATTTTGAAACCGATTCCATTCAAGCGATTGTTTATCAAGTACAAAATGGTAAAAATGCCATGCCTCCTTTTAAAGGAAAATTAAGCGAATCAGAAATTTTACAGGTTGCTGCTTATGTTTTCCAAAAAGCCGAACAAGGCTGGTAAAAAAATCCTCTGGCTTACACACCAGAGGCTATCTTAATCGGGAAGCAAAGGTTTATTTTTATTAGTGGTTAGTTGTTCACCACTAACCACTAACCAACTTAACGATTCTCAAGCTGTCTTTTTTCTCGAATTTGGCGTAATTGCCGTATGAGTTTGTTTGGTTCATTAGAAGCTGAAGGCTTGTTGCTCTCTTCTTCCTGCGGTTGCGATGCTTGTTCTTGACTGGCTTGAGAAGTCGGTGCAGGCTGCTTGATAACTACCTGCTGTGGTTGAGATGATTGTTCGCGATCGCTTTGGGGTATTGTTACGGGCTGCTCGATCTTGGCTTCGCGTCGAGACGCTTGCTGGGGATTGGCTGGTAATACTAACGGAGTCCGCTTCAGAACCACTTCTCGATTGGTTTGTGTCACGGCTGCTGCTTCATTACCTTGAGGACGCAAACCACTGGCGCGATTGGTTTGGGGTTCTTTAGAAGATCCCTGTAAATTGACTCTTTGAGATTGACTGACGTTATCTTCTTGTCGTTCTTGAGGTAATTGAGGATTTAACTTTGGCGAACGCAAACGCTGAATAAGATTCTTTTGTGGATTGGAAGATGCTTGTACGGGAGTGGTTTGAGAGGGAGCAACGATTTCTTGAATCGTTTCTGGTTTGCTAACATCACTGTCGGATCTAAAAGCGATGTTAAATGGGTAAAATTTTGGTTTGCCGTTTGCTGATGTCGGGTTGTTTTGAAAATATTCTCTGATATATTCTCTCGCAGCCGTTTTCATCTCAGACGAGATTGAGTTATTGCGAAAGTTGATAGATTCTACTTGACCTTGGCTGTTGATCACCAAATCACCATCAACATTGCCTTCTTGAGCAACTTTTGAATTAACTGTTGCTGATATAGGCAGTCGTGTTTCGATGTTTGGGTATTGCCCTTTGATTTCCAAAAAGCGGTCAGTCGAAGAAGTTGTGCGTGATAACATCTCCCGAGATGCCACGGATGGCAATCCAGGCACTTTTACACCAGATTCTTGTTGCGGCAATTGCTCTATTTGAGGACCCAAAGCTATATTATGTTCAGCTTTTGGAGCTTCGCCAAGAGGAATGAGTGGTTTATAAGGGGAGGCGCTAGATACTTCCGTTCCTGGCTGTGTCGTTTGTGATGCCACGTTTCCATCTGCTGGCATTGGCATTTGCTCGGGAGTCACAGGAGCACCATTGTTAATCATCTCCTGTTGCTGCCTCAAATTAGCCGCTTGTACTGGAGGTACACTGTAAGGAATTGGAGAGCTAGTGAGGGGCTTAGCCTCGCCCAAGCTTACCCTTGGGTTTTGGTATCGAGGAAAAGGTTGTACTTGTTGACTGTATGAGGGTCTAATTTGGAAATCCCTGCTTGAGGCAATTTTTACAGACTGACTTTTTGGGAAAGACGCGATCGATACGTTAGTTGAGCTTGGTAGAGGAGGAATTGTCAAATTGCTAGCTGTTGCCGTTGGCGGTGGCAAAGGAGGTAATGCTGGAGTTGATTGAGGCAGCAAATTTGGTGGGGGGACTTGCGGAAGTATCGCCGCTTGAGTTGGGAGAGCGATTTGAGGCATGCCAGTTTGTGGCAAACGGTTCATTTCAGCCTGGTTCAACTCAACCAGTCCGACTGTTTTTGGTTTTGATGTTGATTGTTTGGAGCTAGATTCCATTGGCATCAACGGCATAACAAAAGCAATCACACCGTGAATGCCAAGAGAAGCTAGAGCTGCTATCCCAGTAGGCTGGCTTAAGAATTCTGGTATATTTTTCAGTAGGGAAACGTAAGACATAGCTATTCTCGTTCACTCGGCTCGCTTGGGATTATCTAGCAATTTTATATAGATCTAATGAAAAAAGTAGGAACTTTAAGTATCTTCCTCTACAAATAGTAACTTCTTAACAGAGACCGATGACCAGTGAAAAGTAGAAATCTCTATTTTTGTATACGACGTACTATTTTACTAGAAAGTTGCGCCTGTGGATACACCGACTGAAAGTTTGGGGAGTAGGGATCGGGGGTGGGGGGTTAAGGAAAAAATTAACGTTCTATTCCCTACTCCCCGATTTCAATTGCCGACCTTCACTATCAGCAATGAAAAGTAAGGTAACTTCAAATTTGGGCGATCGCTCAGGTCTGAATGTACAACCATATCAGGTAAAGTTGCCCTTTCAATTACCCAACTACTTTTTAGCAATCCTTTCTGTTGCAATATTTGCCACACTTGCTCGTATACCGAACTGACTTTTAGAAGTACGACAACATCTGCCCAATCTAAAACTGTTTTTAACTCTTCTACATTATAGATTGCTGGTAACACGACTAGCTTTTGTTGTCGAATAGTCAACGGTAATCCCAACACCGATGCTGCTGCCACGGGCGAACAAACACCTGGTATAAATTGTACTTTTGCCTCTGGATATTGCTGTTGTATTGTCTGTGCTAAATAAGTAAATGTACTGTAGAAACTGACATCACCTTCACAAGCAAAAGCAACATCTTGACCAACTTGTAAATATTGCCAAACCTGTTCTGCTGCTTTCTGCCATGCTTGTGTCAAAACTTTTAGATCTTGTACGTAAGGAAATGTTAAAGGTAGCAACAATTGCTCCGAACTCAGCCAAGGAGCCACAATTGTTTGTGCCATTCCTGCTTTATCCTGCATTCCTGCAGGGAATGCGACTACCGATGATTTTTGAAGTAACCGGAGACCTTTGACAGTAATCAGTTCTGGATCTCCCGCCCCTACGCTGATGCCGTAAAGAGTGCCAATCCTACTACTGACCGATAACCAACGACCAATGACCATTATCTTTAAATATTTTTAAGATTCTTAGATACAATTTAATAAAAATAAACATTTGTTGAAAAACAAGGAGTACGAGAACCATGCAAAGTACTCAGTTCGATATGGTTCTGCGGCGAATAGCAACAGTATTGTCTGTAGTCATTATTACTTTGACTATCATTGGTGCTACAACGGGCATTTTGCTATCTTTTTACTACGAACCCGCAGCAGGTAGGGCTTACCAATCATTGAGAGCGATCGACACTCAATTAAATTACGGTTGGTTGTTCCATAAAGCACACGCTATTGCAGGGAATGCAGTCATTGGGGTTTCGCTCATCGAGATCGTAATTCTGTTTGTCAGCAGGCAATTTACCAAGAGTTGGTTGACTGCTTGGATAAGTGGGATTTTGTTTACTCTCAGTGCAATCGGTTTGGGCTGGACGGCAATGATTCTCTCTTGGGATCAAGAAGGATTTTGGCGTTTTAGCATTGAACTGGGAACAATTGAGGCTATCCCCTTTATCGGTTCTTTATTGAGAGATATTTTGACAGGTGGTGCAGGAATTAGCACTGTAACCGTGCAACATTTGTACACCATTCACAGCTATATTGTCTCAGTGGCTGCTCTGGTGCTGGCTGTGGTGCATCTAGCAAGCGTGCTTTGGCAAGACAAGCAAACTTACAAAAAAGCAGAAGTTATTGAGAACAATAACTTACCACAGCAACCAATCAATGCTCAAGGTTAATGAAATTTCAAGAGGTAGGAGCATCGCTGGTTGAAAGTTGAGCTAAATTTGTTAGCGGTATTTCTTCAACCTCAGATAACTTTTCTAACGAGAGGCGAGTTGATTGCTTGCTACCGGACAAGCGTTTTAAAAGGCTTGGTCTGGGGTCGTGTAATAGGTAGATAATGCGATCGCCTACAAACCATTCTTGAGAAGCTGGCATAACCTGAATGCGCTCTTCTCGTTCTACCAAAAGCGGTACTAACTCGCCTCCCCCAATTAATCCTTGTAAATGCTCTTGCTGGCGTTCAAAATCAGCAGCACTGAGTGTTGTTGTGCCTAATTTTACCCGTCCGTCATTGAGGTAGTCATTCCAGGTTTTGATAGATAAATCTGAAAGGAAAGCTTGATTTACCTTGTTTTCTTTGACTGTTGTCGTTGCTTGCGGATCGCGAGGAAATACTGCTAAAACTCGTGGTGGATCGAACTCCTCAGCAGCGCGTTGCGCCAAAACAAAATTGACTTCGCCATTGCTAGTCATTGCTAAAAAAGTTCCTACTGAAGCGAGTCCAGCCTCTTCTAGGACCCCAGTGTCTAGAGCGCTACTAGCAATCACCCTAAGATTTTCTGCTTCTGCTTCAAGACAGCGTTGTGGATCGGTATCAATCATCACCACTTGTTCGCCCCGTTCTTGAAACAACCGAGCAATTAACAAACTCAAAGGATTGCAGCCAACAATCACTGCTCCAGTAGCCTCTGTTGAGGTAATTTGCAACCATTTGGCAACCCAGCCAGCAGTAAGTCCTTGGCAAACCACTGTCATGATAATGGTGAGGAACACCAATGCTTTAATCGCCTCACCACCGTTCACACCTCGTTGTGTCAGCAGAATTGCGAATAAGGATGCAACCGAAGCAGAAACAATTCCCCTTGGAGCCACCCAACTGAGAAATAGCTTTTGTCGCCAGTTGAGACCGCTATTCCAGGTACACAAGAGGATGTTAACCGGGCGGACAACAAACATCAGGACCAACACCGTGTACACACCGCCCCAACCTAAAGCAAACAAACTAGCAATAGATAGGTCTGCGGCAAGCAAAATAAATAAAACCGAAACACTCAGAATTGTCAGTTGACCTTTAAAGCGTCTCAACAATCTTTCTTCTGGGACTGAAGAATCTCCAAACACCACCCCGGCGACAACAGTTGCCATCAATCCCGATTCGCTGATAGCCATTTGAGACAAAGCAAATAAACCCCATAAACCTGCTAAAACGACTAGGTTTTTGACCTCAAATGAGAGAAAATTGGCTCGTTTGCAAATAAAAGACATCAGCCAGCCGCCGGTTGAACCAATAGCGCCACCAATGCTCAAGCGCATCATCAGGTTGCTAGCAGCTGAGACAAAGTCAGTATGGTTGTTAAGAATTGTGTTAAGTACTACGACAGCAAGAATTGCTCCTACTGGATCGACTAAAACGCCTTCCCCTTCCAACAAAGTTGCAACCTGTCTGTCAACATTGACTTGTTTGAGCAGGGGACTAATAACAGTGGGACCTGTGACGACTACTAGAGAAGCGAAGAGAAAAGCAATAGGCCACGGAAATTCACCCAACCAGTGAGCTGCCATACTACCACCAAGCAGCGTGATTAGAGTTCCGAGAGTGACAAGCAATTGAAGGCTAGACGAAACTTTACCCAATTCCTGTAGATCCAGATTCAACCCGCCTTCAAACAAAATAACTGCCGTTGCTAGGGCGACTATAACTTCTAACCCAGTGCCTAGCATATGGGGAT
Organism: Tolypothrix bouteillei VB521301; assembly: GCF_000760695.4. Lineage (GTDB taxonomy): Bacteria > Cyanobacteriota > Cyanobacteriia > Cyanobacteriales > Nostocaceae > Scytonema > Scytonema bouteillei_A. The sequence continues at coordinate 5,738,583 of NZ_JHEG04000001.1, forward strand.
GCAATAGCCCAATACCATTAGAGCCAAGCAGGATGCCAAACAGCAACAAAAAAACGATGCTGGGTACCTTGAGGTATGCAGCCAGCACTTGAGCGCTAATACCTGCAAAGACGGCTATTACCATCTGCAGGGTCATGTCAAATGATGCTTCCATGTTGTAGATTTTGACCGATATATTTCAAAATCTCTTATCAAGAACAGTATAGTTAAGTCGGTTGAGCGCAGTGTCACACCAGCTGTGTCTTGGTAAACCAGATATTTTTTTTATACTTAGTCTGATATGGTACTCCATTTTTTGAGTTTTGTTGCAATGGCATTGAGAATTGGGGGATGGGGAGATGGGGATTGGACGTGAGGCAAACGGAAATTTTTTCAAAAAATCTGTTGACATCTAAAGGAAAAGCCGTTAAATTAATAAAAGTGTGAAGCCAAGCGGTGACGCAAACGCGCCCCCATCGTCTAGAGGCCTAGGACACCTCCCTTTCACGGAGGTAACGGGGATTCGAATTCCCCTGGGGGTATTTAAAAAAAGCGAAAATAAAAATTAAAGAAGCAAATGCCATTTTACGGAATGGCATTTGCTTCTTTGCGTTATGTAGTTTGCACGCGGTGACATATAGCAGCCAAATTCAAGCGCATATCATTGCTCAAGCGGCGTTCGATCAACCCCACTGGCATGGTTAGTTTGGGCCAAATCTTAACGGTGTAGCAAAGACGAGTTCCACTACCTTCGCTTTGGGAACAAGGCGTTAATTGCCAGCTACCGGAAAACTCTTTAAAATCTCCCTCTACCATACGAAAATTAATTTCTTTGGGAAAATATTCCTCAAGATCGAGTACGACACGCGCACAAAAGTTGATGTTGAGAAATCGTTGAGCGCCAACTTGTTCTAGACGAATACCTCCTTTTGGGTGTTTTAGCAAACAACTTTTGGTAAGGTTGGGAACAAACTCAGGTAACGCTTCATAGTCTGTCAGCACTTTCCACACCTTATCCACTGGATGAGGAATTTGAAGCCAAGCAGTGATTTGTCTCTGTCGTTCTGTGATTTTCTCAATTTGAACCTCTACAGATTGCAAAGCAACCGCATCAATCTCCGAATCTAGTTGTTGACTGGTGTCTTCGCAAGCAACTACATCAAATTCTTTTGGGATGTTATGTTCTTCAATCACTTTTACCAATTTATGATTCGCTATCGTTAGAAAATTGGGGCAAAGTCAAACTAAAGCAAATTTTACTCAAGCTAGACTCCTCAAGTGGCTTGCTTTCAACGGCAATCTCGCCACCTAGGTGCTGAACCAAAGATTTTACCAACGCAAGTCCCAAGCCAGTACCGGGAGTCCATCTTCCCTTACCCCGACGGAACTTATCGAAGATGTAGGCAGCTTCTTCTTCAGAAATGCCACGTCCCACATTAGTTACCTTAATAATAACCCGATCGACTTGTTGGTTAACTTCGTGGCTGGCTTGTATGTTGACAACTGTTTCGTGCTCTGAGTACTTATAGGTATTTGTCAATAACTCTTGGAAAATTCTGTCAAAACTCTCCAATTCTGTCTGTATCGAGAGAGGCTCTTCTGGCAAGTTTAGGGATATAGCGATCCCTTTGTCTGCTAGTTTCTTCTCGAAAGATGCAGCTATATCCTGAATTTTTGTATTTAAATCTATTGTTTCTAGTTGCGGGCGCTCTGGATCGTTCTCCAGTCTTTGGAGTGTCAGCAAGTCATTAATTAAGTTAATTTCCTTATTACACTCTTCTTCTAGAATATCTAGATATTTCACTTGGCGATCTGCACCAATTCCAGGTTGGCGCAGCATACGCAATGCCATACGCATATTCGTTAATGGGTAGCGCAGGCGATCGCTCAAATTGCTTAAAAATTCATCTTTAAGTTCGTTGAGTTCTCTGAGTTGCTCAACGTATTGCCGAGTTCTTTCGTGCAGTTTTGCTTGTAGTTCCAAGCTACTTTGTAGTTTTGCCGTGCGCTCATCTACCAACGTTTGGACTTGGCGCAAAGTCTGGTTTTGGATGATGGCATTGCTTAATTGAGCGCAAATCATCTCCAATATATTGAGTTCTGAGGATTGCCAGCTCCGAGCATTTGCTTGCTGCAATACCATAAATCCCAAAACTTTACCCTGAATTTCTAATGGCATTAACAGCATTGCGGGCAGTGCTTCCATTGCGAATACTGAAGCTACTGTTGAATTATCTCTTATATCTGTACTATCATTAACGATTACAGGTTTTCCGGCACTGACAAAAGCACGCTGGCACAAACCACAATCGGAAAGGTAAAAAGAATTTTCCGAAGTACCCGATTTGTTTGTTGGAGCGCCTTCTTTGTCCCGGCACCACTCACCCACAACGTTTGCTTTCGCCTTGGGAATTTGTTTTTTTGAATTATTTCTAATAGATAGTGGATCTGTGTATTTCAAAAGGATCAGCAAACCCCTATCTGCCCCTAATGTTTCGGCGGTAGATGCTAATGCTAACTGGAGCATTTGATTTAATTCCCAGTTGCTACGACTGAGTATCGTTAATTGCTTGATTAAGTTTTGGTGCTGAGCACAAGTTTGTAAGTATTTGTGTTGGCTGGCAATTTGCTGTACCTGTACCACGTGGGAAAATGCGATCGCACAAGAAGATTCGACAGATTGTAGCAATTGTTTTTCTGATTCAGTCCAACTGTAGGGCTGTGACTTGATCAAGCTAATTACACCGTTATTTTTACCACCAAACCGGGTAGGGATTGATAAAACGGCTTTTGCGAGCGGTAAGTACTGACATCCATGGACCAGACTTTTTTGAATTGTCGCAATATCTTCTATCGTTATTGGTTCAGAAGCACATTCCATCACTGGTAAGTCCAACTGTTCCATCGCTGTAAATACTTCTTCTGAGGGAAGTAAGCCTGAGTACTCTTTAGCGTGCCAATTTGCACTCATGACTTCATTCGATACCTCAGTTGGTACCGTTACCAGACAACAGCAATCTACATCAAAGACAACTCCCAGAACTTTGGCAATTTCTTGCAGCATCATTGTTGGAGTCAGATCGCTGGCAATGATTTGGTTAAGTTTTTGTGCCAACTCGAAGGCAGGTTCTTCCTGATGCTGCATCAGCTTGACCGAATGTTGTTGTTGCTTTTCTATATCATCATTTGGGCGCTTTAGCGACGATGATAAAGGTTTGTTCATTCCTAGCACACTCTTGGACATTGACCCCATTTTCTTTTTACAAAATCTTTTAGCACATCATTCCTCGATCTCTCTGCTGCTGCACCCTAACGAACCTCAAATCTTTCCCTCACCTGTTATAGCCCCTTTCTATTTCAGATGACCAAGTTTCCGGTATGTTAAACAAATTTCTAAAAAAGTAAAAAATATGAAAAATATATTAAGATGCTTCAGCAGAATAATTGTTGGCTTTGGTGTACCTCGATAATTGACTAACTTGGACTTAGGATATCTCGCTTGTAACTATATATAAACCGTAATTTCTCTAGATTTGGAGCAAATGCTTCTTAAAGTATTTCCGCGCTAACACTGAGATGAAAAAATGTAAAACGTAATATTTAATTCATATTCTCTAGATTCATTCCAGTACCTCTATTCCAGGATTTTACGAAGAAAACTCTTTTATTACCTGGTTTTATCAAAGAAAACTCAATGTTTTCCACAGGTAAAAAAATTTTTTCAAGTCTTTTATATAACTCCATATACTTCATAGGTTCTTTATTTTTAAACAGAGGAAAATGTTAGATTATGTTAATTTTTTTAAAAAAATCCTGTGACAGCAGAAACTACACAGAACCTTTAGCCTTTTCCCAATAACATTTTTTACCACTAATTTAAATTACTTATATTATAAAATAAAATAATTAATATAATTAATGTATTTAAAGAGAAAAATGCAGCCCGGTTGCCTGTGAGGAGTGCAACCGAGCTGCATTTAGTGCCACAAAAGTTTAATCGGCGACCAAACTTTCGACACTCAGAGGAACCATTTCGCCATTTCTTGTTAATCCTAATAACATTGGTTGTTTTGGTTGTATCAATTGACCGGTGAGCACACAGCGCTCTTCCTGTTGTGCTGTGGCGGATATGCTGGCTCGAATATCAGAGCGCGAAAACCTCGGCTTCCACTCACCCGACTTCTGCTGGACGTAATTCCAAAGGATATCTCGGATTAAAGCCTGATATCCCTGATTGCCAGCTAAGTCTTTTAGCTTATCCTTCAGTTCCCGTTCCAAACGGATGCTGGTAACTTCCATATCGGTGGTTGGGGTGCGAGCGATAGTATGCATCATTTTTTCTCCTTAAAGTATGGACAGGATAGTAATACAAGTGTAGTATGTTTAAAGGAATGTTCAATAGGTGAAATTTTCTGTGATATCCATTTACCCCATCTCCATCTCTACTTCCTCGCATGCTGCCAACTCCCGATTTAGTTGGGAATCAGCCGCCGTGGGAGTGGAGTATTTATTTATGGGGAATAATGGTAATCCAAATAAATTGCAACACGAAGAGGGCGATAGTGATTCAAGATATGCCAGCATTGGTGTACTGTACGCAGCACCAAAACTAGACAAAGAAAGCGGGAGGTACAGAGACCGGGAAACTGTACCGATATAAGACCAGAACGACAAGAAGAAAATGGTCAAATTTCCAACCCCCGCTTCCACAGGATAAGAAGCGGGGGTTTTTTGATGAGGAGTCAATCCGTGACGAGCGCAATGCAAGTTCTAGAGCAATCCTTGGTGGTGTTTTCCCAAAATTACTCACCATTGTGTTGGGTAAATATCAAGCGGGCGATTGTGCGGCTAGTAACAGACAAGGCGGTTTTGGATAGATGTGCAAGCAAACCTGGAGTAACAGGAGAGCATGAGGAATGCTGAAATTAACATACACCGAATCGAGCTTTTACATGGAGTGTCTGGCTCAATCGCTGGAAGAATGGGTAACTCAGCGAGTTATTCTCGCACTCCGAGTTGGTCAATGTTTGTGCGTTGAACCCAGCACGGCTTCCTTTTTGCTTCCTGTTGATTTACCAGGAGTTGAGGGACTTAAGGCGTCTGTTGTTCGCGAGGATAGCGAGATGATTGCTCTGTGTTCTTGCGATAACGACTATATAGAAGTCAGCCTGCGAGGTTCCTGGCTTTCTGATGGTTCTGAGGATGCTGATGGCGTTTTTGTGACCGCAATCAGCGATCGTTCTGAATTTTTTCTTCACAAATTGTGGCAACAAGCTCAACAGAGGGCTTCTGTCATGAGTGAATAATCTGGGGTGGGCATTGCCCACCACTATATATTTCGATCGTACTAAAGAAGGACGGGCAAGTTTCACAGAAAAGAACGGGCGAGACGCCCATCCTACAAGAATCAAGATATTTCTACAAGCTTATACTACACATTGTTACAAAGTAGTCCTCACTTCAACATGGGACAAGCGTGACGAAAAGCAATGCATTGTAAAACAAAACTGAATTGTTAAGTTTTGATGACTAATATTGGTGGATAGAAAATGTGCCTTAGAGATTCACATAACTTGTGACGCTTGGGTTTTGAGATATTGGATTAACCAAATCTTGACGAGTCTGTAGCTTTTCAATTTACAAAATTATACTAACTAAGCTAGGATTGCCATTATAATGATACACTAATACGATGTCATTACCGGACTATCTTTTCAAGCAACATATTGATTGAAGAGTTAGCTTTGGTGAGACTTCTTACGATATTGCTTTAAGTCATTCAATGCTTTCGCACATCTGCCTGTGGACAGAATGTGTGTGGGAGTGATGAATTGACAACTGTGGTTTCTGCTTAAATAGTGGTTGGGAAAACTCAAATTCTCTACACATATTGCTGTCAATAAAAATTTAGAGATTTCTTGAAGATACTTCAGAACATATAGAAAGTCTGAGAAAAATCTTACAAAAATCACTTTTACCTTGGCACTAAGAAAGTCTTAAATAATGTATTGCCAAGGTAATTTGATTGAGTTTTTAACTAATACAGAGAATAAGCAAAATACAGCGATCGCTTGATAGCAAAAATATTGTCATACATATAGTATTATAAGAAAAATAAATAGAATAAAAATCAGAAAAAAGAGAATAGAAATCAGAAAATTATGATAATAATGTATTAAGCAAACCAGTAAATAAACTGTTTGCAGAGCAACAAAACGCTTATTTTTTTAACACCCAATCGTTACGCAATCAGGTTAAAAAACAGATGGAATGGGAAGCTTTGCTACTAGGAATCGAGCCTCTTACTGCTATTGCAGTTGGACTTGGTGCAGTGGTTCTTGCACCTGTTATAAGTTCAGTGGGGTCTGCTTTAGGGCAAGATGGAGAAAAGCTAACTGAATCTATAACAGAATCCACACGAGAATTAACGAAGAAAGGTCTCGTATGGGGATTTGAGGCAGTAGAAAATGCCCAAGTTGTCTTTGCTCAGGCAGAAGAGTCATTTCGAGATTTGATAGCAGATGCAAAGGTAGAGCACGTACAAAGAAAAACTGTTTCTGAAAAAGTGGAACCCCAACACGTAGAAATCGTATCAGAGTAACGTAATCGATTCGATACAAATTCATAACTGAAATTATCGGTAACTATTTCTGCATGGTTGTTTGGAAATAAGTAATTTCCAAGCATCCAATGTTTGTATAAGTTTAACCCGATAAATTTTCAGTTGCAATTTAAGCAGAAAGGTAAAATATTGAGGTTAGACGGACAGACTGTGTATGGCTCTTCTCATCGAAATTGATACAGTCGCTCGGCACATTCATCTGTAATGTGTCGGTTGTTTCATGTGAGCCAAAATGAATGGAAAAATAACGCAAATTTAGGAATGTTAACCACAGAAAAAGACACAATTCAGTCTTCTGAAAACGAACAAGTGAGTTATCGAATTCTTCACAAGAACGAGCAACGTTTGCGGATTGAAACACCCAGAGTTGCATATGACTCAGAGTATTGCCAAACTCTCAAGCAGGTTATTGAGAAACTAAATTTTGTCACTGATGTTCGTATTAATCCTGCGGCTAGATCGATTTCGATAGAGTTTAGAAATCGGGATGTTGCCAGTAGTTTGATTCAGGAGAAAATTCTCAGATGTATTGAGTATGTCAGTGTTTTAGAAACTTCAGAAAACGTTGACTTTGTTAGAAATGATGAGACATTGTCAAAAACTCAATTTTCTGTGTCAACGACAACACAAGTAGTCGGGTATGAGGTTGTTCATAAAAATGAATGGCATATAAGGATAAACATTCCTCGACTGGCAGCAGATTCTGACTATGCTCTCAAGCTCAAATACCTTGTTGAGTCTATTGACGGAATCGCTGATGTACGTATTAATGCATTAGCTCGATCGCTAGCGGTTGAGTACGAATATCAAGCAGGTGCAATCGCGCTCGCACAAGCAGAACAAAAGCTATTTGAAGCGATCCAACAAGCTTTGAACATCGAGCTGGATTGGGAACTTGTCAATAGCTCAAAGCCAGAAAAAGACAATCAACATGAGATTGATTACTGGCAAAGGCTGGGTCCATCTGTACTGAGTCTAGTCCTGAGTTTTGGTGCCTTAATAGGCTTGCCCTTCCCTGGTTTTCTCGTGTCGGCAGCGATATTTTTTGCTGCTATTCCAGTTTTCCAACGAACAGCAGAATACATTGAGAAAGAACGCCAACTCAACATTGATTTCCTTGATGCTTTAACAATTAGTCTTCATACTTCCCTAGGCAATTACTTTGCTCCAGCATTCATGTTAAGCCTGATAGAAGGGAGTGAAGTGATTCGAGACATGACCGCACGCAGTACCGAACGAGCTTCTTTAAATTTACTCGATTGTTTGGGTAAGTACGCTCTAGTAGAACGTGACGGTAAAGAAGTGCAAATCCCAGTGAAAGACATTTTAGAAGGCGATCGCGTCGTTGTTTATCCAGGCGATCAAATTCCTGTAGACGGTCATATCATACGTGGTACAGGGCTGGTAGACCAATGCAAACTCACTGGAGAGTCAGTTCCCGTAACTCGTTGTGAAGGTGATGAAGTTTTTGCTTCCACCTTACTTGTAAATGGAAACCTGTGCATCTTAGCAGAACGCATGGGTAACAACACTCGTGCAGGTGTGATTGTATCGCTCATGCAGTCTGCTCCAGTGCATGATACTCGTGTAGAAAACTACGCCGCAACAATCGCAAACAAGGCTGTATTACCCACTCTTTTGGTAGGAACAGGCGTTGGTTTAGTAACTGGAGATTTGAATCGAGCGATCGCTTTGCTGACTTTAGATGTAGGAACTGGTATTAGAGTCTCAGTACCAACAGCAATTCTCTCAGCCCTGACTTACGCAGCTCGGAATGGAGTTTATATCCGTAGCGGTCGAGCTATTGAAATTCTTGCTCGTGTTGACACTGTTGTCTTTGATAAAACAGGAACGCTTACTCAAGGACACGCTAAAGTAACAGGTGTAAAACTCACTGATGCTGGAAAATCACAAAGAGAAATACTGACTCTCGCTGCTAGCGCCGAACAGGGATTGACTCACCCAGTTGCTGAAGCAATTGTCCGCCATGCCAAAGAAGAAGACATGGAGCTTTATGAGTGTGAGGAATGGAATTATCGAGTCGGACTCGGTGTCTGTGCCACCATCAATGGTATGCAACTCCTTGTTGGCAGTCATCGCTTAATGGCAGAAGAAAACATTAGCCTAGAGTACTTGGAGCAGCACTACCCAAATATCAAATCAGGTAGTAACTCCTTGATTTACGTAGCAGGAAATGGGCAACTGCTAGGAGTCATCCTATATAGCGATCCACCTCGTCATGAAAGCAAAGATGTCATAAAAGAACTCCGCGAACAAGGCATTAGCCCTTATATGTTAAGCGGTGATGTGACAAGAGTGGCAAAAGCGATCGCATCCGATTTAGGCATAGATAGCAATCAAGTCTACGCTGAAGCCTTTCCAGAACGAAAAGTTGAAGTCGTGAAAGCAATTCACGACAGTGGTAAAACCGTTGCTTTCTGCGGCGATGGCATTAATGATTCAGCAGCACTGGCTTATGCAGATGTTTCCATTTCCTTTGCAGGTGCAACTGATATTGCCAGAGAAACTGCAGATGTCGTATTGATGGAAGATGATTTGAGGGGCTTAACCCATGCTATTAAAGTTGCTAAGTACACAATGGATGTTATTTGGCAAAACGCACTCATTGTAGCCGTTCCCAACATTAGTGCAGCAGCGGCTGGCGTACTCTTTGCCCTCGATCCCGTACTGGCAATTATTATTAACAATGGTTCAGCACTCCTAGCTGAATTAAATGGCTTGCGCCCGCTTTTAGGTCCTGGCGGTTTGGCTCCCCTCAGCAGTTCTCTAGATGCTACGGATTTGGTTGAAGCAGAAAATCGATTGCATACTCATGTCAATGATACTTCTCTTCACGAACATGAGTTAGTAAAAACCTCTGAATGGAATGCCTCTCATTCAAATCAAACCGTTGTTTCCAGCGTCCAGGTTGCTGAAAGTGTAGCAGTTTAAATGATTTAAAACTTACAAAATGGCAAACAAAATCTCACCGCCTCAAAGCGCTCACGGCTTAAAATCAAACTGTCTATCTTTTGGAGAAGTTCTAGCTCAATCTTTTGCTGTCATAGCACCCACCACAATTCCTGCTTCAAATCTGGGCTTAATTGTTGCGCTTTCAGGGAACGGAACTTGGTTGAGCTTTCTTATCGGTTTGGTTGGACTAGTACTTGTCAGTATCAATATCAACCAATTCGCTAGTCGTTCGGCTTCACCTGGTTCCTTATACTCCTACATTGTTAAAGGGCTTGGATCGATAGCAGGTGTCATTTGTGGTTGGAGCTTAGTGCTGGCGTATCTATTTACAGGGATGTCAACTTTATGTGGTTTTGCTAACTTTAGTGGAGCGCTCATTGGTCAGTTGGGTATTCATCCCTCTAGTATTACGCTATTGGCTTTCGGTGCAGCAATTGCTTGGTATGCAGCTTATAAAGATATCCAACTTTCTGCAATAGCAATGTTGTGGATTGAAGGATTATCTCTTCTGCTAATAACAATCTTATGTCTTATTATTTGGTCAAAAACAGGCTTTGCACTCCACATACCTCAATTAACCCTACAAGGAGTATCTCCTGGTAATATAGCAACGGGATTAGTGCTGGTGATGTTCGCGTTCTCTGGTTTTGAAAGTGCTACGAGCTTGGGGGATGAAGCGAAAGATCCATTGAAAACAATCCCCAGGTCTGTCATTGGTAGCGCTATTCTGGCAGGTATATTTTTTACCTTCACAGCTTATGTTGAAGTGCTGGGTTTTAGTAACGCTGGTGTCTCGATTACCAAAAGTGAAGAGCCTTTAGGTTTTCTTTCTCAACAAGCAGGAGTTGGTTTTTTGGGAGTACTCGTTGCTTTTGGTGCTCTGTTTAGCTTTTTTGCTTGCGTCCTTGGTTGTATTAATCCTGCCGCTCGGATATTTTTCCTGATGGCACGACACGGACTGTTTCACTCGAAGTTGGGATCGGCACACACATCCAACAAAACACCTCACATAGCAGTGACAATGTGTTCTTTTGTGACATTTTTGGTACCTGCTGTTATGTCCTTCTTTAAAGTGCCTTTGTTTGAGAGCATGGGTTACTTGGGAGCTATGTGTAGCTACGGATTTTTAACTGTGTATGTTCTGATTTCAATAGCGGCTCCAGTTTACTTGCACAAAAAGAGAATACTTCGTCCAGTCGATATAATGTTCTCGATACTGGCGATCGCGTTTATGATTATCCCCATTGTGGGCAGTATAGGTATTCCTGGAAGTAAGATGTTCCCAGTTCCAGAAGCTCCTTACAATGTTTTTCCTTATCTGTTTTTATGCTACATAACAATCACTTGTGGCTGGTTTTTAAAGAAGACTTTCCGTTCTCCCAAACTTGTTTCAGAAATGCAGCAAGGAGTTGATGAAATTCATGCTAGATTTGGAGATTTAGAAAATTGAGGAGTATGTACCGATGCTCTGTGCTCTCAATCACACGGGAAAAACAACATTTCAGGGTCTGATGAAGCCGATGCGGACAATCCAAAACTCCACCGAATACCTGATTTTTCCTGACTCCAGGTTTGAAAAGCCAAAACCCCTTTATCTGCTTGGGCATTAATCGTGCTACTTGGAATCTGCCACAATTTTTCTAGCTGAGAAGCCGTTAAACCTGTTGTTACTTGTGGTGGGTTGCTCGGAACGTTATCGTTATCTGGCTGATTTTGCTGATATGGCTTCAGAATTGGCTTTTTAGTTGCTTGTTTAGTTGCTTGGGACTCTAGATGGTTTATGAGTCCCGCAACATCAGCAATTTCCTTACTGACAGACTCACCAATGAATCCTCCCGCTCTTGACATTACCTCAGAAGCAATTCGTTCTCCTATAGAGCCAAGCAATAAATGACCGAGCGCACCTCCAACAATCTCTCCAATAAACTCACCACCTATCTTGCTAGCTAGTTCTTCAGTTTCTACTTTTTCTACTTGTCTGGTGGAAGCTTTAATAAATTTTTGATTTTGCTGGTACAGATCTCCTGAAACTGCTTGCTCAAAACAACCAGCAATCTTATTCTGAACAACCTCATTTGAGATATTATTGGCATCGTAACGGATTGCAATGGAAGCAGCTTGGGGATTAAACCGCACGCGGACAACAGAATCAAGCGAATTCAGTAACTGCTCGAGTTTTTTTGCGTACTCTAGATTTTTTTTCAGTTGGGGAACGCTAATGCGGATGCGCCCTGGGGTAGCGTGAACGATACTATATTCTATATTTGATAGGGACTTATTCATATCTTGCTCAACTAGCATCACAATTAGGTAAAGATTTGAGCTGGAGATTAACAGTCTTGTTTTGTCCAAACATCTCTTAACATCACCAATATATACTTGGGCTTTTAATAAAAACAAATATTTTTAATTTTGAATTTGATAAATAAATTTTATGAAAGCGGGGTTGTTAGTTTTTAGTTGAGGAATATCAACCTTTTGCGTAACAAATCACCCGCTTGTATATAATTGTATTTATGTAGATTAAGAAGACACAGCCTCAGGCATTCATAGCCCAAAAGCAAATTCCAGCCAAAATTAAAAACGGTGTTCCAGGAAAGAAGGGGATAATAACCCCTACAATACCAATGACTAAACTTACGGTTCCTACAACTCCTAAAACCACTTTTTTAAGTGAATTCAAAACTTCAGTCATTAACCTTCTCCCTTGCTTGAAAATTACACGTATCAAACAATTGTTTCATCTTTATCATATCACTTGATGTTTGATTTTTTCTTGACGTGTAAGTCTTATATGTTATACCAAATCCAATACAAAGCAATTAAGAATATTAGTAGGTTGGATTTCGTTTCTCAACAATAAAAACACATTTTGATTTTTTCACAAAAATCCATGTAGTATTGATATCAAACTCGCTTTCATCAATCTTCTTTGTTAAAGGGCTAGTATCAATCATTTGGTGAAATTATAGAAAATATTAATATATTTCTTTAGATAGAAGACCAATGATATTTTAAGAAATATAAATAAATTAATATTTTTTATTTTAAAAAAATAATTAAAGTCTCATATAAAAATGTAAAATTAGATTTATTTATCTAGGAGTATATGAATCTAATTTATCGATTTTGAATTGAACAAAAAACAATATGACAAAGCTTTTATGATGCTATCAAGCCAGACGATAAACTCTCTTGACTGCTTAACTCTATGAGTAAAAGAAAATCTATATAAGTAGAGAGGTGCAAAAAAATAGAATTATGTAACGAAAAGTAAAGTTGCCTAAAAACCCCTTCCCTTCTGCCATCTGCCTTGTCATGACGACAATTTTTAATACCGACCTACTTATGACTTCCAGAAATTTGTCTAATTCAACCCAAAATTTGCAAGTGACAACCTTACATTCAGTTAATGGTACAGCAGGAAATCGCGAAATCTCGTATAGTATCGCTCATGCGATTCCCGGACGCATTCGTTTTTGTATTCCCAAAATAGCAACAGATTCTGACTATGCTGAAAAACTCAAAGCAATAATAGAAGAATCTAATTCTGGAATTACGGATGTTCGTATTAACGAGAAAGCTGCATCTATTGCCATCACGTATCGACCAGATACTATCTCAGACGACCAAATGCGATCGCACCTACTTAATTTGATTCAAGTTGCTCCAGATACTGTCCAGCCACCAAAAGTTACGGCGAGACCACTTCTAGGAGCCATTTTTGATGCTCTGATTAATTTCATAGACAGTATCCAAAATATAAATAAAGTGCGTACAGGTATTCAGTATGGGCGGTTTAAGACTGACTTTTGGAAGAATTTACTGTCTAAAACAAAAGCGATGACACAAAAGCTAAAGTCAGCCGTTATGTTCGTGTTACCTAAGCGAGAGCAAAAAAAAGCAGGGCATGATGTTGTTTGAGTTGAGACTTTTAGCATAAAATAGAGAGCGTAGCAAAACATTAGCTTGCACTCGTAACTACAAGCGATCGCTAACAAATCCACTAAAAGGGTACAAATTGGGTCTGTCTCTAGATTGATTTATTAAAGTTAGAAGTTCATTCTTCAGGTCGATACATAATCCACTGCTTTCGTATTAGAAAAATAGTAAGCTAACCCATATCGAAAGGTTCCTTGAAAGTTGCAATATGAGATCGGGTAAGTAGAAGCAATATATAGAAAAGCTTTGAGCTTTTCTTCCCAGTGAGGATTGCTGAGTGACTACTTCTCAAAACCCTTTCAAAGGACACCAATTGTAGTCAATTGTAGTTAACTATTGTGGTATCCAAAATTGACGGCAGATAAGTATTTATACTGTACTTGTCTGTTTGTGTTTAAAACCACGCATACGTGATTTTTGGATAACCTAAATCATTAGGAGGATTTAGATGAAGAAAGTTGGTTTTGATTTATCTATGCTACGCCCAGTACGTTTTGTAATTGCAGCGATCGCTTGTACCTTGTTGTTTTTCTCTAATGCTTTTCCTGCTGCTGCAACAGTTGGAACTAACACAAGCAATCCAAAAGAGGCTACAACACAGTTACTAGAAACCCAAAAAAGAACTGATGAAGCCTCTGCAAAACCACCTCTAAGCGCTGAAGATCAAATTGAGGCAACAAAGGGTGGTGGATTAAATGAAATTCAGGGAACAGCCGATATTGAGAAGCAGAAGCGTCCTGAAAATTCAAGCAACGCTACAACAGTAGAAGATGAAGTGAAGAATTTGTTAGACAAGGTAACCGGTAAGAACTAACATAACATTTCATACTTTTTACTGAATCTGGATACTTTTTTTGAAATGCATTTCAAAAGTAAATAGCGGCTTAAAATATTAGGTTTTGAGTCGTTGGTTAAAGACTCTACCAATCTTACCAATAGGATAGGCATCTTGATAGCTGATTGCAAGATGTCTATTTCTATTTATATAGGGCTTACACATATAGCAGTCGGTGTAAGCGGACTTAGCTTGTATAGTCGCGGTTTCAATCGCAAATGTATTTTTTCCAAATTGGGATGCTCCCGGTTAATTAGGCTTGCAACGCCTGAAATCCTAAAAATACCGTGGAGTTGCGTAAGCCCCGTTATCACGATCCTTCCTTAGATTGATGATGATATGGAATAAAAGTTGTGAACTTAGATAAAGAAGATAGCTGAGGGACTCCAAGTCATGCGTAAGTTAAATATTGGTTTGACAGAAGAGCAACGTCAAGGTGTTATTGAGTTGCTAAATAAAGATTTAGCAGATGCCTACGTACTTTTAGTTAAAACTAAAAAGTTCCATTGGGATGTTGTAGGACCTCAATTCCGTACTCTTCACGAACTTTGGGAAGAACAATATCAAACACTCACTGAAACTATTGATGCTTTAGCTGAGCGAGTTCGGACTTTAGGCGGATACCCAGTTGGGACTTTGCAAGGATTTCTAGATATTGCCACTCTTAAAGAAGAAGGTGGTAATGTACCTACAGCGACTGATATGGTGGCTCGATTGGTAGACGATCACGAGCAAATTATTCGTAACTTGCGGGAACACATAGATCGCAGTAGTGAGGACTTCCATGATGAAGGAACTGCTGATTTCTTAACTGGCTTGATGGAAGGACATGAGGAAATGGCTTGGATGCTGCGTTCTTTCATTGAAGGACAGTCTATTCAAGCTGACGGTTCAAATAGACTCGAACAAACAAAAACTCCTGTAGGTGTATAGGAAAGGTAATCAGTCAGGGCTACTAGGGTGGGTGTGTTTTTAAACGACTCGCTTAGCCTCCTAATTTTTGAGATCCCCCTCAATTCACTCCACGTGCTACAAGTAGAGAAACCCGGATGTCAGTTTCCTGGGTCGGACTAACCCTCCTACAGAATTGGCTTCCCTTAAAAGGGGACGAGTGAAGATTTGTCCCCTTTTAAGCAGGGTAGGGGGGATCGAAACCACAAGAATCCACTTGAGAAGACTTGTGTGTACGCCATAGCTTCTTCCCTCTAGGGAGCCCTACCTTTGCCAATTAGCAATCCCCAATCATCAAAGGAGTCTCTTAATGCCAGAACCATATAAAGCAGAACGTACTATCTCAGCAGTTGTTAAAGATCAAAATCAAGTTAACGATATCATTCGACGTTTACTGGATCGAGGTGTATCGAGAGACCACATCTCGGTTATGGGTAGAAACTTTCAATCAGAAACCCGAATAGCTGGTTTCATTAGTAAAAGAGATGTCATTTTAGGAGGATTGAGAACGGGAGCGATCTTTGGCTCTTTATTTGGTTCTTTCCTAAGCTTGCTGACTGGTGTTGGTGTACTGTTTATTCCTTTTGTCGGTCCAATTGTTGCTGCAGGTCCTATTGGTGCAATATTATTAGGGGCTGCAAGTGGTGCGATCGCAGGAAGTGCTGGTGCAGGTTTAGTATCCGTCTTAACTGCATTGGGAATGCCAGAAGACAAAGCAGCTATTTATCAAACTCGCTTGCAAGCTGGGGAATTCTTAATCATGGTAGAAGTTCCTGCTGAACGATCGGGAGAGTTTCAACTTCTACTGCAAAGTGCAGGTGGCGAAGAAGTTCATACAATCGAGCAAGCCTTACCTCGTGCATGTACTGGTGGTTGCAACAGCCCGGAAGATTTGTCTCCAGAAATTCGCTCTCATCTTTCTAGTGAAGCTCAAGGCACATTTATTGAGCGCTACAACACTGTCTTCAAAGAAACAAACGATGAATCCAAGGCCGAACAAGCTGCTTGGGAAACAGTTCATCAGCGGTATGATGAAGACGAAAATGGTATTTTTTCTAAAGTGAAGACGACTGTTTAGTAAGTGGTTAGTTGTTGTTAGTGCTAAAGCATACCAACTAACAACTAACCACTTTACGGTAATTTATAACTAGCAACTCTTATAGTTAACTGACCTTGTCGGGGATCTCGGCTAAAAATAAAAGCTCCTTTCTCCGTTTCATTCGTAGATAAAAAATCTATCTGAATATCCCCTGCTTCAGTCACTTCACCATTCATCCGTAACTCAGCAATAACCTGAATTGACTCTGCTGTTTCTCCCCCTAGATTCACAACTTCAAAGGGAACATAAAATTGTCCGTTAACTTGTCGAATCTCTTGCTTTTTGCTCACAGAAAGAACAGGAGGTTCTTGCTTATCGTTTAGCCAAGTGTAGCATACTAAACTAACAACCACTGCTAAGATAAATGATGCAACTCCAAAAGTAACCCATTCCGCCAGACTCCGCTTTGGATGCTGTTGTTCTTTTTCGGAATCTGTAGGTTCGTTTATCTGTTGGCTCATACAGCTAACCTTCCTGCTGCGCCTCCAATAGTGGCTGGTAAGCCTAGCAGCAGCGTATGTTCCAACCAAATTGTCCAAGGATCGTTTAAAGTTAGTTGCTGAAAGAACCACAACATAAATGTCGCTGCTAGCAGTGAAACAAGGTAAGACATGACAGTTTCACTTATGGGTCGTTGAAAAATTCCTTTTTGCTGTCTGCGCTTTTGCTGATTGGAAAATCCTGCTTGAAACACAATAGCGTAGGAAATTACTAAGGATGAAGCAATAATTAGCAGTACCCAAGGTGGAGACACTGCTGCTGCTAACATTGGAACCTCGTCTGTAGGTGCGATGTTAAAAGCAATGACAGTTGCACCAATTAAGGTTGCACCAATATCAGCAAGAGTAGCGCTTAATTCTTTGGAGTTTTGACTGTTTTTGCTGTCTGTTTGTTCTCTTGCATCTGTATTGCGCGTATCTCCTAAAAAATGGTTAGCTAAAGCTACACCCAAAGTAAATGGGACACTTTCAAAAATAATTTTACCTAAAGCTTCTTTCAGAGGTATTGTCGGTGTTATTTCTTGCAATAATATCAATATAAAAGTAGAGCAGAATATCCCGATCGCTATAGCTTCTACTGTGTCTGTTATTGATTGATAAGGCGGGCAATTCCGCTTGGGTCTCTTAAAGCCTTCTGTACGATTCAGTAAGAAAACTACGACGAACATAAGTGCTATAGCCAACATTACCACTGGTGGTTTTGCCCGTGACCCAATCCACCAAACTTCCATTGTATAAAGCAATGGGATACCAAATAAAAATCCTCCACAACTACCCCTGATGATGTCATTAATTTCACGTACACATATTTTTTTCTTCCGACTTTTTGCAAGCACCATAATACAAGTTTAATTCAATTTTTGCAGGCAACCTGTTCTAGATGTACGCGGACTTTTTTAGGTATAACAATTCTATTTGAAATCCAAACAAGGGAGACAAGGAAGAGGTGTTTGTATATCATTTAAAACTGCTATATTAAATTTTTCTGTCTTATCTTAACCTCAATAAAAAAATATTCGGTTAATTTGATAAATTAATTAACCGAATATTTTGTATCTTACGCTCATGTTATGATGATTATTAAATTTTTATGATAAATTTACGGCTAAATGACCAGTAACCTATAGGGTACAAGCCCCTAAATTTGTTTATGAAAAAGAGAATACAATTTATTAGTCAAACCCCATCTTTGTAAATATAGGGATAAGTTTGTCACTGGTCACCGATCGCTACTAAGCAGCACTACGAGTTACTAATCCCCACAGGAAGATAGCAATCATTGCTCCAAGAATTGCTACAAGTAGACCGGGAATACTCAAGCTAGCTGCAGCAAATTGTAGGGTTCCTGTTTCCAAGAAAGTTACTAAAGCACCTCCGATGAAAGCACCAACAATACCAAGAATCATTGTTGCCAGAATTCCACCACCTTGACGACCGGGATAAATGGCTTTGGCAATTGCTCCAGCAATCAGACCTAGTACTATCCAAGCGATGATGTTCATAACTGAAATTCCTCTTGTCTTAATGATTTAAAAACTAATTTATCAAAGCTAATTAGTTACCTCTTCTATCACAAGTTCAGTGCTTGTTCTGTCGCAAGAGTTATAAATATTTTTGTTAGTGGTTAGTGGTAAAAATGTTTATAAAAGTGGTATGGGGTGGACATATTATGCCCACCCCAGTTTATGGAGACTCTATACTCTCAATTGTGTATTATCTTGTAAATTTTAGGGCAGACTGTTCCCCATCCTAAGTAATAGTTAAATTTAACTGAAAAACATGGCAGAACTTGTCGAAAAGTTCATTGCTCCTCATCAGTTTTATGCAACTAGCCCGGAACGGAGAGCACGAACAGCCGCCTGAGTACGGTCATCAGCGCAGAGTTTATTCAGAATGTTACGGACGTGGGTTTTGACTGTCCCAACTGTGATATAAAGTTTCTCAGCAATTTGTCCGTTACTGCATCCGGCTACGATCAACTCTAGAATCTCTAGTTCCCTTTGTGTTAGTGGGTAGGTTTCTAAGACTTGCTCGTACTCTGAAGAGAGCGCTTCTATTTTGACGGTTTTTGGTTTATCAGTAGGCTGATCTTCAGGTAACCCTTGGCGCATTTGACGCAGTACAACGTTTGCGATCGCCGGATCTATCCAGGAGTTACCCGTGTGAGTAGCTTGGATTGCCTCAGTTAGCTTATCGATGCTAGTATCTTTCATGTAGTAGGAGTCTGCTCCTGCTGCGAAAGCAGCTAGTACTGCATCTTCTGTGTGCTCCATCGTCAGCACAAGAATTTTTGTGGACGTGTCGCCTGTTTCTGCTTGCCATTGCCTAAATCTTCGAGTTAGCTCGATTCCATCTATATCGGGTAAACCAATATCTACAACAGCAACATCTGGTTTAGCTGTTTCTAATAGTTTTAATCCTTTACTTGCATTTGGTGCTTCGCCAATAACTCGAAGTGTGCTGTTAGATTGTAATGCAGCTTTCAGCCCCATTCGTGTTAGGTCATGATCCTCAATAAGAACAATACTAATTTCGCTCATCGCTACACTCGCTCGCTCCTGATTGCATCTGTCTATAGCCGACTAAAACGCAAACGTTTTTATTATTTTCCAACACTCAGGATAGATGATATTTACTCCATCTTGCATCCACCGATAGAAATAAGGTATTTTTTATCTATTTGTCATTGGATACAGATCGATATCTAGCTGGAGATATATGGCTCCTTAACAAAAGGTTGTGGAATACTTATACAAATTCTATTTCTTTCTATATAAAGTCTTCTAGTTCTTGCAGTATATAGAGATGGGGGAGTTTCATTCTTACTTTATCTCTCATCTCAATCCAAATACTAAATCCTATAAATAATCTCCTGTCACAATATTAAATTTTTCTTATAAAATTAAAGAATAATAATATTTTATATTAGCAAAAATAAGTTGTTTAAAATACGATAACCATTGTAGAAGAGAGCCACCATAGAATTCTTATGAATTTCAACAACCTAAGATATGTTGAAGCATTCTGAATCTAGTACCACTTAATTGGAAAATCGCAGAATGAACCTACGTTTAGAGGCAGAGAAGGTACAACTAGAGCTTTACGCCGAGATTGTTAAAAATATGCAATTTGGCTTGATGGTATGGCATCTAGAAGATCCTAAAGAAGTCACTTCATTCCGATTGGTTACTAACAACCCCGCAGCCAGTCGCCTCACTGGGATGTCTCTACAAGACTTTATTGGGAAACGAATCACGGAATGCTTTCCCAGTACATACAAGGAGAATAAAGGGACTTTGGAATTGTATGCGGAAGTGGCGCTGTGCGATCGCCACATAGACCAATATGAAGCTTACTGTAGTGACGAACGAATATCGGGTAACTTTTTTAGCATAAAAGTGTTTCCGTTACCAAACCGATGTATTGGGATTGTATTTGATAATATTACACACCAAAAGCAAGCAGAAGAAGCATTACGCGAGACAGACGAACGGTTTCGTGCAACTTTTGAACAAGCAGCCGTTGGGATCGCTCACGTAGCTATAGATGGTCGATGGTTGCGAGTGAACCAAAAATTATGTGAAATCGTTGGTTACTCCTATCAAGAACTTTTAGAACAAAGGTTTCACGACATTACTCATCCAGACGACTTGGAAAATGATTTAAACTGTATCAAGCAGCTACTAGCGGGTGAAATCGATCATTATTCGTTGGAAAAGCGCTACATTCACAAGGATGGCTCAATTGTTTGGATCGATCTGACCGTTTCCCTAGCAAAGGAAGAAAGAGGAGAGGGGGAGAGAGGGAGAGGAGGAGAAAAGGAGAACGGTTCTACCTTATCTCCCGTGTCTCTTCCCGGTAAGCCCAAATATTTCATTGCTGTCATAGAAGAAATCAACGAGCGTAAAGCAGCAGAAATAGCCTTGCTGCAACGAGCAGAAGAGTTAGTACGCGTAAACACAATTCTGGCGCAAACCACAGCAATGTTAAAAAAACGTAATGACGAACTCGATCAGTTTGCTTACGTGGCGTCTCACGACCTTAAAGCACCCCTACGCGCCATTGCCAGTCTTTCAGAATGGATGGAAGAAGATCTCGCAGACACTCTTCCCGAAGAAAACCAACAGCAGATGCGCTTGTTGCGAGGGCGAGTGCGCCGAATGGAATCTTTAATCAACGGGTTGTTAGAATATTCAAGGGTGGGACGCACTCAAGTGCCATTGTCGGTGGTCAATGTTGCTTCACTTATCAAAGAGATTGTTGACTCCCTTTGTCCCCCGCCTACGTTCACGATTGAGGTAGAACCAGATATGCCTACCTTTGTGACCAAGCGCTTACCTTTGCTACAAGTATTTAGCAACTTAATTGGGAATGCTGTCAAGCACCATTCTAGAACTGATGGTCGTGTCATGATTTCCGTGCAAGACCGAGGAGCGTTTTATGAATTTGCTGTTTCTGATGATGGACCTGGAATTGCTCCTGAGTTTCACGATAAAGTTTTCCTGATATTCCAGACCTTAGAAGCTCGCGATCGCAAAGAAAGCACTGGAGTCGGGTTGGCCATTGTCAAGAAAATTGTTGAAACCGAAGGCGGTACAATTTCATTGCACTCTCAAGAAGGCGCAGGTAGCACTTTTCGCTTTACTTGGCTCAAACAACCCCTTGAGTAAGGAAGGCGCGGGTTAGGGGGAGTTCCCAACCCACGCATCCAAAATGGTATGATTTTCGTGCAGCTCTGACCAATGGCTGAAGACGCACTACTCGCCATACAATTACAATCGATTTGGAGCTGAGTCGGGTATCTCGTTTTACTGGGGCTTAGCTTGTTTTGCTATTTATATAATCATTTTAAGTCATGCTAATAGTATGATAATATTGTCATTTCCTGTTAAAGTCAAACTATTAGCTTTGAAAAATGAAATGTCTTTTTCGGTCGCCCGAAATTGAGATTGAGTACACTGTATTTAATCAAAGGAAATGTCAGACAGAGTGATAAACATTTTATTGGTGGAGGATGACGAAGTTGATGTAATGAATGTCAAACGGGCATTCAAAAAAGTAAATATTAATAATCCCTTATATCTTGCCACAAATGGGATAGAAGCACTGTCAATGTTACGTGGAACTAACGGTCAACAGCCTGAAGTTCCATCCGAAAGACGGTTGATTTTGTTAGATTTAAATATGCCTAAAATGGGCGGGATTGAATTCCTGCAAGAATTACGTTCCGATTCTAAATTGCGGGCAACCCCGGTGGTAGTAATGACAACTTCCAATCAAGATAAGGATAGAGTAGAAGCATATAATCTCAATGTTGCTGGTTATATTCTTAAACCTGTAACTTTTAATAGTTTTATAGAGTTAATGGCAACTTTAAACAAATATTGGACATTGTGTGAAATGCCATAGGTCAGCGCTCGCTGACAAAAAAGTGCCGTCAACTACCGTTAAGGTTTTAATAAGATGATTTTGATGACAGTTAAAATAAGAAAATTTGGTTATACCAACAGTAAATCCTATAAAAAAAGATTTCTGTGTTGAATAATGGCGAAAGCTAAGAGTGATGGAAGAGAAACTAAAAGTTTTAGTTGTAGATGATGACGAAGTAGACCGCATGGCAGTGCGTCGCGCATTGACAAAAGCCGGTGTACAAATGCAACTTTTTGAGGCAAGTGATGGCAATAGTGCGATCGCTACCTTATCCAATAGTTCCTATGATTGTGTCTTTCTCGACTATCGCTTGCCAGACCAAGACGGCTTAAGTCTACTTCACAGTTTACGTTTAAAAGAGATTCGAGTGCCAGTTGTTGTTCTTACAGGTCAGGGAGATGAGCAGATAGCAGTGGAACTGATGAAAGCTGGTGCTATTGATTACCTCTCGAAATCCAGGATATCCTCAGAAATTTTGGCACAGGTGCTGCGAAATGCAATTAGAGTCCATAGAGCAGAAATGCAAGTCGCTTTGGCCAATCAACAATTGCGAGAGAGTAACGATCTCCTCACTCGGAAAAACCAGGAATTAGAAATACAGCGAAAACAAATTGAAATACAAAATTGGAAACTGGTGGAAGCATCAAGACTGAAATCGCAGTTTCTAGCAACTATGTCTCACGAATTGCGAACCCCAATGAATGCCATCATTGGGTTTTCTCAGTTATTATTGAGACCAAAATGCGGACCATTAACGCATCAACAGAAAGATATGGTAGAGCGGATTCTAAATAATGGCAAGCATTTGCTCATGTTACTTAATGAAGTTCTCGACTTTTCTAAACTAGAAGCGGGAAAGTTAGATTTAAAGCCAGAAAACTTTGATTTATCAAAGGTGGTTAATGCCACTATCCAAGAAATGCGATCGCTAGCGGAGGAGAAGAATTTGTCTTTGGTAGTTAAAATAGAATTACCAAACTCTTTGGTATTTAACGACCCAACTCGTGTACGACAGATTGTAACGAACCTGCTTTCAAATGCAATTAAGTTTACAGAGTCTGGAAGTATTAGAGTTGAGGTTAAAGAACTCTCTCCCGAGCAACTGCAGCTTGCGGTTTACGATACCGGAATTGGGATCGATTCTGCTGATATAAAGCAAATTTTTGAAGCTTTTAGGCAAGTCGATCAGAGTACAACTCGCAGGTATCCGGGTACGGGTTTGGGTTTGCCAATTATTAAAGCATTGTTGCAAATGATGGATGGCACAATATCTGTAGAAAGTCGTTTGGGAGAGGGATCGGTGTTTCGGATTGAGATGCCTCGTAAAATATTAGCATCAAATCAACAAAGTGCTGATGGGGCAGTGAATTCTCCTTCTTATTCAAATCAAACAAATCTATGGCGTCAGCAGGAAATGGCTCGCTTTGCTCCAGAAGGTATGCAAAGGAAAAGTAGGGACTTATAATTTTAAGATTGTAAAAGAAAATCAAGTTATAAATTCTTTTCAAAAAAAGTCGATAAATTTATGATGTCTGGCGAAACTTCTAAAGTAGATCGAATTCTTGCTGTCGATGATACTATTGATAACCTCATCTTACTTCAAACCATGTTGGAAGTAGAAGGATATGAGGTGGACTTAATATCAGATGGAGCGAGTGCTTTAAAGCAAATTCTCAAATCTCCTCCAGACATAATTCTATTGGATGTGATGATGCCAGGAATGGATGGATATGAGGTCACGCGTCACATCCGCAAACATCCCGAAATACAATACATCCCCATCCTGCTGTTAACAGCACATATTGAAGTGAGTGTTGTGGAAGGTTTGGATGCGGGAGCAGATGATTTTATCCGCAAACCATTTGACCAAGACGAACTGCTTGCGAGAGTGCGATCGCTACTGCGTCTCAAGCACAGCATTGACGAGCAACAAAAAATGGCAAAAATGCGGGAAGACTTTGTGTCTCGTCTCACCCACGATTTGCGAACCCCCCTAGTTGCAGCAGATCGGATGCTGAATTTGTTTGAACAGGAAACGTTCTGCAAAATTTCGCCAGAAATGAAAGAGGCGATCGCCGCCATGATTCGCAGCAATCAAAATTTACTAGAAATGGTAAATAACTTGCTTGAAGTGTACCGCTTTGAAGCAGGTAAAAAAACCATGCAACTTGATAGCTGTAATATGCAGCAGATTGTAGAAGAAGTTGCTCAAGAACTGAGTCCTTTGGCACTAGAGAAGGGTTTAACTGTATCTGTCGATACCAAATCCTTGAAAGAAATAGGGGATAGTGCTGGTACAGTTATGGGCGACAAACTCGAGTTAAGGCGAGTCGTCAGCAACCTCATAGGGAATGCTATCAAGTTTACCGATACAGGAGGAATCGACATTCGTATTTCTGAAACACCGACGAGCCAAAAAGATAAAGCTTGGGTTGTCATTGATGTCAAAGATACTGGATACGGTATA
This sequence comes from Tolypothrix bouteillei VB521301, assembly GCF_000760695.4. Lineage (GTDB taxonomy): Bacteria > Cyanobacteriota > Cyanobacteriia > Cyanobacteriales > Nostocaceae > Scytonema > Scytonema bouteillei_A. Next base: position 5,763,381 of record NZ_JHEG04000001.1, read on the forward strand.
GCACCCGAAGATCAAGCCTTTCTGTTTGAACGTTTTCGACAAGGAAAACACAAACGTGCAGGTAGTGGGTTGGGGCTGCATCTCTCGCAACGTATTATTGAGTCCCACAAAGGAAAAATTCAAGTGTCTTCCGAACTTGGTAAAGGCAGTGTATTTACAGTATGCTTGCCAAAGCAAAGTTAAAAAGCAAAAATGATAGTATTCTCAGTCACTGTCGGGTTTTCCCTTCTATACCAAGCGATTGTAGCCCGTCATATAAAATACTGCGTTCGGATGGTGATTTTAAACAACGTCTCTCATTACAATGCAAATAATGGTTCATGAATCTTAGCTGATTACAATACATGAAAAATTACATCGCTAATGAGAACTCAAAAAGCCAAGAATGAAGAATTATGAGTGGGGAATCTAGAATTCCCAACTCACAATCACTAATTCTTACTTTCTGACTTTTCCATAGCGATCTAAATATCTAGGAATAAAACGCATGACTCCATCAACACCAACTCGCGGTCAGGTAGAAAGAACATTAACACAGCGCATTCAAGCTCTATATCGAGAGCGATTGGGACATCAACCCAGTAAAATCACTTGTCAATTATCAGAGCATAATGTAGTCCTTGTTTTGGAAGGTTCTATCACCCAACCAGAACAACTACTTGCTCAATCAGGTCGAGTAGAACTCGCCGAGCAAGTTCACTCGGACTTAGATGATGCAATTCAACCACAACTTAAGGCACTTATAGAAGAGACTTTAAATGTTTCTGTTATTGAGCTATTAAGCGATGCAACACTAGCCACGGGTCGCACTGGAATTATTGCCCTTCTGACAAATGCTCCAGAAGTTCGCACTCCTCCCACTCCAACTTCTAAAATTAGGCGTAAACCTTCATCTGGGAGTGGAAACAACCCAGAGAAAACAGCACTGTAAAATTATTCCTGGCAGAAATCAAATGCCGAACCAACATTTAATTTTCTCTTTAAATAAGACCGAACCATATCTTCTAAATCTTCGATCATGTAAGGCTTACTGATATAGTCGTCAAATCCTGACATCAAAATGCGTTCTCTATCCTCCGTGCTAGCTAAAGCAGTGATTGCAATAGCTGTAATGTGCCTGGTAAGCGGTTCTTGCCTCAGAGAACGCACCACATCAATACCGCTTTTTCCTGGTAACAGGATATCCAACAATATCAGATCGGGTTGGTATTCTTTGGCAACGAGTACTGTCGTTGAACTATCTTTTTGACAAATCAGCCTACAGCCAAGCGAATCGAGCGCGTAACTTAACAGCAGTAAATTATCATCATTGTCCTCTACTGCTAAAATTAGGGGTGGCTGAATATTGTGCCGCTTGTTGTCGCTCATAAATGCGTGTGCCAGTTCCATTGCTTCTCCAGAAGTTTTTGCTGTGCATACATCGTTTGTCTTGAGAGAACAAACGAGGCATTCCGCGAGCGGTTGATTGATAGCGCTCTCTCCAGACTGGCTCGTCTCTCAACCTTACAAGTTGATTGTTCTTGCTCGCTCAGATAACGAGATTCAGCTTTTGAGAATTCTCCTAGGCTAGCAGAGCAAGATGCTTACTCATTAATTATATGCAAAGTAGCTAGAAATTTTATCAAAAAACTCATAAGTACTTAATATATTTAAGCATTATTTAACGTAGTATCATCAAAGTGGCTGATTTCTTTGCATTTTGTTATACAGAGCCAATACATATCAAATTGGCTGAATTAGCCTTTGTATAACAACAAAACTTTACAAACATATTTTATGAGTAATAAATTATACTTAAACATTTTGTTGCAGTTCTTCTCACAAAAATGAATTTATATAAGTATAAATGCGTTAATCTGATGGAAAATTTCAGGGGTTTTTGAAAAATAACTATTATTTGGACACTGAAGACACCTTATGGACATCAAATACAGGAATACTTCTAACTAGAGTATGAAAAACTTTTGCAACCCTTGACTTTTTTGTAGTATACGTGTAGTATATAAATAACAAAAAATAAAGAATGTTTTAAGTCTATTTTCTTTGTTCGTTTATCCATAAAGGACGGAAGCTCTCATCCTACACAATGGGATAATTTATTTTTTGCAGTTCTCTTATATATTGCTTGAGGCGATCCCAATGTTTGTTAGGTGTCAAAGACGATTCATACAAAAATTCTTGCCAGTTAAATTTCAAAGCCATCAAACAAATACCTATTTGCGAACAGACTCAAGTTATGAGCGAACATCGTTTGGGCGAGATTGTAATTGAACGTCCTCGCCATGGAATGAGGATAAGTTTAAGAAAATGCACGGGATACAAGAAAACCCTACAAAAAATTACAGACGAAGCTGGGGAAGATGGGTTGCTCAGCCCGTACTTAATTAAACCAAGACATCGCACAAAGAGCTTTTCAGATCATCTCGGACCCCTTTACCGTTGGTTGCGTTCTAAAGTGGGAAAGCCTTGGAATGAGGTGTATGGAGAACTATGCTTGCACCTTGACATAACAACGTTGTCCGGGCAACACATACTCTTTCACGTGTGGGGTTTCGTGGAACGGGATGTCATTATAATCGATGGGATTCCTTATAAAAAAAGTAACCAATCCCAACCACTAGGCAAATACAGTGGGTATCGGTGGAGACAGTATTTATATGTTCACCCAGATACTGGGCTTCTCTGTCTCGTTGAGCCAATACCAAACACACCGACCAAAAAGCCAGATGATGTCGTTGTTGTAAATAACTACCATCAGTATCGCAAAATTAACGATATCTGGTACTTGGTTGTGTTTGCTGATTTTCCCAGTATGCCGGGAAATTATTTAGCAACCGACGTTTTACTTCAGTTAAATCTTTATCGTTGGGATGCTTGTAAAAAATATGGCAGGGAAATCTACGCGCTCGGCAAACAACAGTGTAATAAAAAGGAAATCAAGCATATCAAGCACTTGCTTGAGAAAAGAGCGCGATCGATAGCATGGGAAAGTATCAAACGACCGAAGAAATAAACAACTTAATCACTTCCTTTGAGGATTGTACTTTGCCTCGATGTCAGTGGACTCATGCTGCACACTTAACTGTTGCCCTGTGGTATCTCACTCAATACGAGGTAAAAGAAGCAATAGAGCTCATTCGTGAGGGTATTAAGAAATACAACTTTGCCATGAAGATCGAGACCACCAAAGATGGTGGGTATCACGAAACATTGACCCTATTCTGGATTCAGAGAGGGAGTCAGTACCTTTTGAGTGCTCGGACTCAAGATTCTTTGTTGCAACTGGTCAATGAATTCGTCGATTATTACCAAGATCGGCACTTACCGTTTCAATATTACACTCGAGATTTACTAATGTCTTGGGAGGCTCGTAATACTTGGGTTGCACCTGATTTAAAGCCTTGAGTTGGACATTGAAAATTTCTGGATTTCACACAACTACAAACCGTTATACACATGATATGAGTTGAGGTTTTATGACGCAAATCAGCACAAAACTCGTTCAACAACTACGTCAAAAAACTAGTGTTGGGATTATGGATTGCAAAAAGGCATTGCAAGAAAATAATAGCGACCTTATTAAAGCTGAAGAATGGCTGCGGAAAAAAGGTTTAGCTAAAGCGATCGCGATCGCAAATCGCGTATCTGCGGAAGGGCTTGTAGAGAGTTACATCCATAATGGTAGTCGAGTCGGTGTGCTGATAGAAGTCAACTGCGAAACTGACTTTGTAGCTCGTAACGAGAAGTTTCAAACCCTAGTTCGAGACTTAGCCATGCAAATTGCTGCTTATCAAAATATAGAGTATGTTAAGGTAGCTGACATTCCACTGGAAGTCGTAACTAGGGAAAAAGAAATTGAAATGGGACGAGATGACATAGCTAACAAGCCCGAAGCAGTCAAAGAAAAAATAGTTCAAGGAAGGATTGAAAAACGCCTCAAAGAAATGTCTTTGATGGATCAACCTTTCCTTCGGGATTCAAGTAACACTGTAGAAAATGTCATCAAGCAGCATATAGCCTTACTGGGTGAAAATATCCAAGTTCGGCGCTTTGTCCGCTTTGTTTTAGGTGAAGGTATTCAGGTGGATGAATAAACAAGGCTTTTAGCATAAAGTCGGAAAAACAGTAGCAATCGCTGCTGTTTTTTTAATTTGTTCGTAGTGGTGCTAAAGCTGTTGTCACTCATTTTGTGGCGATCGCTGAAAAAGTTGTCGTCTCGTTGCTAGAAGTTGCAAACCTTTACTTACCATCAAAATGAGTAACACGACAACTAGAGCTATAGCCAAAAGAGGAACAAAGATTGCTAGGGCTGAGAGAACGATCGCACCCACAGCCTCTATGGTGGAAATAACACCGTTACCGAAACCTCCGGTGAGTGCTGTTGAAGACAAACGAGTCATCCCCATGAAAGTTTGGATAATTCCTGCAGCACCACCACCAGCAAGAACGGCGACTGTCCATTCTAATAAAGGAGTCGTGGTATCGTGAACCAAAGCTTTAGTGATAAAAGTTCCTACCGCGATCGCAGTAGGTGTGGAGACGACATCCAAAGCATGATCGACCCAAGGAATGTAATAAGCTGCAACCTCAATACAAGTGGCTACAGCAAAGGCTATGAGTGCCGGATATGTTCCAATCCAGCTAAAATCTGGTGAAAGTGGTAAATGCCCGTAGATGGCAGCGATACTCATGACAAGAGGTGGTACAAAAATGCGAAAGCCACAGGCTGCACTGAGAGCAATACCTATACCTATACTTAATAATGTATCCATAGGGTTACGACTTCATGCCCGATCTCGCGAACGGGTTTAAATGTCCAATATTACTTAGTAATTTAGAAAAAATTTATAACAAAGGCATCTGACAAAAGAGTTGTCAATCAAGAATGATGGCTATTCCTTAGGCGACGAAGGATCGGGACTGTTTTTACGAGGTGTTAGTTTTTCTTCTACCTGAGGTTGCGGATTTACTTTAAGAACAGGCTCATTTGGAGAACTTTGTCTTTGTCTGAGAATTTGAATTTCTCTCTCTATCAAATCCTGTCCTTTATTAAAAAAGTCTTGAGAGTTAAAGGGAACTAGATCGCGAGAGAAACGTTGAATTTCTGTTGACGTTAGAGGAGGGTTGACTTGGACAGCATAAGCAGAGGTTTGTCCAACGAGTACAAAAGGCACTAAGTATAATAAAGCTTTGGTTTTCATAAAATGAAAAGGCAGCAGTTGTCACGCTATAACTGCCATGTGGTAGGAACAGGTTATAAACCCTCTTGTGTTGGGTTTATAACTACTAAGATAAACCAAAACACTTTTGGCTGCCCTCCTACAAATGGGTGAGCTATTCAGTCGTCTACATTCAATAAATCACAAAGTTTTGCTTGGGGTAGGCAGTGCTCGCCAATACTGAACGATAGGCACTGCTCGCCCTACAAAAGCCCGACAAAGTTGTTTACCAAGCACCTCTATTGAAAAATTATACCAATTTGAAAAAAGAAGGTGACAGACAGTTGAGTAAAATTCAGCCATATAAGGCTTTTTCAAGCCAAAATGGCATTACCTCTGAACTTCTTTGAGGATTTGAACAATTTGGTCATATCTATTTTGATGACCCTGCTGCTGAAACAATTCTGCTGCTTTTTGTAAATCTTGGATTCCTTGTTTTGTCTTCTTTGTATTTAGGTAAAGAATTCCCCGGTTTTTATAAGCCAGAGCATAGTCTGTTTTGAGCGCGATCGCTTGGTTGTAATCCTCTATCGCTCCTTGGCGATCGTGCATTTGCAATTTGACATTTCCTCGATTCAGATAAGCAGAATAAGGTCCTTTATCTGTCCAGTTATTGACTTGAATTGCCTTTGTATAATCAGCAATAGCTGCTTTTTTATCACCCATATTTTGCTGGACAATGCCTCTGTTGTAGTAAACTTCAGAGTCTTGAGGATTTATACGGATGGCTTGGTTATAATCTGCTACTGCTCCTTTATAATTACCCATCTCATCCCGTAATTGTCCTCGGTTAATATACGCGTCAACAATCGCTCCTTTACCCCAGCTTTCGTTGATTTGAATTGCCTTATTGTAGTCAGCAAGCGCTGCTTCTTTATTGCCTAAGTCGTAATACGTTATCGCTCTATTGTAGTATGCCAGTGAATAGCGGGGATTCAGGCGAATTGCTTGGGTATAATCTGCCAATGCTCCTTGCAAGTCTCCTGCATTAGATTTTTCCAGTCCTTGATTGAGCAAATCACTGGCATTACTTTGAGGGCTTTCTATTGGTGCTGGTGTTTGAGCATAAACTTGAGGAACATTTACTAGAACAGCGATCGCACCCAGAACTGCAATGGAAGTTGAAGTTAATCTCATAACTTTATATATAGTTGTGTGATTATACAGGAAGTCAATTCCTTTCAACTTAGGATGCCCAATTCCACTGCAAAATAATCACTTCAGTCTTTTGTTTTCTCTTGACACGTTTCCTCGATTAAAAATGTAAAAACACGTAACCCATGTCCCATAGCTTCTAAATTATAGAGGGAGTACATAGCGTGAAGAGACTTTTTTTTGCGACAAGAGCTATTTCTGACAAAAATGGAAGTTGTCGCCGTATATTTTGAAGAAAATCCAAAGTTTTTCTGTGCGCTGCGGTTTCTTGATGGAAAGCAAAGTTATCGGCTGCCTTTTGTAAGTCTGTAATTGCTGCTTGTTTGTAACCTAGCAAGTCATAGGCTACACCTCGGTTGAAATGAGCACTGGCATTGTTTGGCTGTAGTTTGAGCGATGCTGTAAAATCCGCAATCGCACTCTTGTTATCCCCACTTCGCCCACAAACGCAACCTCGATTGTAGTAAGCTCTGTAGTTGTTGGGATCGAGACGAAGTGCTGTTGAGAAGTCGAGCAAAGCGGTTTGTAAGTTTAGCAACTGAAAATGAGCTAGTCCGCGCTCGTTATAGATTTCTGCTAGAAGTAGATTGGATGTCTGAGGAATCTGAGTTAACGCCAGATTGTAATCAGATATTGCTTGTTGGTAATTCCCCAACATAGCGCTGGCGACTCCTCGGTTGTAGTAAGCCTTAAAATTGTTGGGTTGAAGTGCGATCGCTCGATCGTTGTCAGCGATCGCTGCTTGGTAATGTCCGAGTCTGTAGCGTGCTAATCCCCGATTTAGATATGGCTCGGCATTGTTAGGGGCAAACTCTATGGCGCGATCGCAATCTGCAATGGCATTCTGATAATCTCCTAACTGAAGATTGGCAAGACATCGATTGCTATAAGCAGCCGTAAAATGACTTCTCAGTTGAATAGCCTCTGTAAAATCTTTAACAGCTAGGCGGTAATTGCTATCGAGCATCTTTTCTACACCTAACTTAAAAAAGTCGCCTGCTGTCATTTGGATATTAGGGGCGGGTGATGGGTATGCAGGTAAGGTGAGAAAAAAACAGACAAATCCAACAGCAATACTGAAATTGAGTATGAATCGAAAGCATTGATTGAAGTGATTCACAGGCGATGGCTCACATAAATTACAAGGTCAGGGGTTAGGAGTCAGGGAAAAACCCAATGCCCAATCCCCCCGATCGATATTTATACGTGCTAGTGCATACAGTCCGCGATCGCGACTGAAACTCTATTTCCAGTCCTTATTATTAGCTTCGTCTAGCACATATGCTGCTACATCTTCTATTTGCTGGGGTTGTAAACGACCTTTAAAGGCAGGCATTGCATTTTTACCATTTGTGACTTGAGCAATGATGGCTTCAGATGAGTTCATTGCATACTTGTCTAGGGCATCTTTCTTCAGGCTTTTCTGAGCTTGAACTAAGTTCTTACCACCTGCATGACAAGAGGCACAATTGGCGTTAAAAATTTTGGCTCCTTTCACGGCGTCAGATGCCAAAGCAGGACGGTTAAAAGCAAAAGTTAATATTGCTATAGCCAACAACAGCACTGAAATAACTTTTTTCATCCTTTGTCTCCTCTACAACAAGACTCATTCTAGAAAATCCTTCATAATTCTCTGGCTCTTGCTTTGTGGCGTCAAAAGACAATCTGTCAAAGTTGGCTTGCTGTTGCGCTTTTATTGCAATAACAAGTTATTGCAATGCCACCTTTTTACAATGCATTTAAAACGTCTATTTGGTTTAAAATTTGTGATGAGGGAACTTTAACTGCATTCTTTAAAGATACTTAACAATTCATGGGACAGTATGAACGCCTAATTCTCATGGCAGAGGACGAACTGACACAGTACAGTACCGATGCTCGTAAAATAGAAAAACTTCGGCAGAAGATTGGTCTTTCTGTTTCCGCAAAAGAACAACAAGAAGTCAAAAAAGTACTGCTTGCTGAAATGCCCTCCGATCCGATCTCTCAACTTGTGGAAACGCAGCGTCAAGCAGTGGCGCTACCTTTTTGGGGAATTGCCGGTCTGGGTTTGTTGCTAGGAATTTCTTTTATGCAACCTTTGGACTTGCTTGCTACTGTAATTGGTACGGCGATCGCCATCCGCGTGCAAAAGTGGGGCTGGAGGCTGCAAGCCAAACGGTTGGTGTTACAAACTCTGGAAGATATTGAAGAGCGAATTCAAAAAGAGCGATCTGTGTAATAAAGTGCGATCGCTTTGCAAAGGGCATCACTAAACGGACTCATTTAACTCGATCTTAAAAACACTGTCAATTTTCCGAAAATTCTTATACTAACTTTATTTTTTTAACCTGAAATTTATTTCTCCCGGTTCGCTTGTTTTTTTAGGAGTTAGACGAAAGAGAAGCAAAAGCGTGAAGGCGAAATTTGATGGCAAAGTGGAAAGCGAGTGGGCGTAAGTGGTGGTGAAAAAAGCGCTGCTTGACATTGTGTAGTATGTGTATTATAAAAGGATTGTACTGCATAATCTAAACACGCTAGGCGAATGATGGCTTGTGCCACTTTACGCTCGCTTAACTAAAGTATTGGAGTCCTATTCATAAATTGAGTAACTTTTATCTATCTACGATTATTGGCGTTGCATAAAATAGGGATGAATCCTTGAACCGCGTTCTCGAAGCGTGCCGACGAAGGAGGCACAGACACGAAGTGCGCGAAGAAGTTAGATTTTTTCGTTTACAACAATTCAAAAACACCCCGCAATTACGCAACACCCGATTTTTTATCCTTAATCCTTTATCTTTCATCCTGATTGAAAGCTGTCGATAATTCACAGTGAGATTTTGTCGTGTTCTAGAAAAAACTATTTCAAAATATGTAACTTGTGTAGAGGAGGTAAGTTATGAGCACATTTAAAGTTGAGGTTGTAGAAATCAAGAGTGTAGATCCTCACCCCAACGCTGATAGATTGGACATTATAAATTTGGAAGGAATGGCATATCAAGTTATCAGCGCCAAAGGAAACTTTCAACCTAAAGATTTTGCATTTTATTTTCCTATTGATAGTGTTATTCCAGAAGACTATCTCGATAAATTTGGAATTCGTCCTTATTACTCCAAAAAACTTCGTGCTGCTAAACTGCGGGGCATTTTTTCTGAAGGCTTGCTCATTCCTGTAGGGGAGAATTTTACAGGAAATCCTGGGGATGACTATACTGAATATTTCGGTGTAACTAAATATGAATATCCAGTTCCTAAAGGAATGAGTGGAGAAATGGAAAGTCATATCGGGCATTATAAATTTCCCAGCCCCGAAAATCTCAAGCGCTACAAAGACGTATTGATAGAAGGCGAGGAAGTCGTCATCACAGAAAAGCTACACGGAACTAACTTCACAGTATTAGTAGATGCTGATGGCAATACTCATATTGGCAGCCATAACTACTTTTGGAAAAATAATGAGGTGAATAAAAATCTAGTTTATGTTCGTGCTTACCACGAGAATATTGTTTTACACAAACTTCCTCCTCTCACGCAAGTTTTTGGAGAAATCTATGGTGTCCAAGATATTAAATACGGTTTACCAAATGGCAAAATAGGGCTGGCTTTATTTGCTGTCCGTCAGGATAAACAGTTTCTCAATCACACCGATTTTGTTGCTTTTTGTGAAGAATTTTCCTTACCAAGAGTACCCGTACTTTATCAAGGTCCTTATAGTTGGGACGCTGTGTCACAATTTAACAACGCCAATAGCACACTCAGCACAGACTCTATAATGGAAGGTGTTGTTGTGCAACCTACCGTTGAAAGACACCATCCTGAAGTAGGTAGGGTTGTTCTGAAATTAATTAGCGACAGATATTTACTTCGCAATGAAGGAACAGAATTACATTAATAAGGATCAAAGAAAAATGGTAGGTTGGTTTGAGCGACAGCGAAACCCAACAAATATTCCATCAGGTTAGGTTTTTCCGTAAAAATTACGCATATCATTATTTAGACGTAACGGCAAAACCAACAAATATATTATTTGGTTGGGTTGAGGAACAAAACCCAACCTACCCCATCTTAATAAAGAAAATTTACTTAAATCTTAAGTATGACTGGTGCAAGTAGTGTTAAATATGGATACAATGTTACAGGGTTATGAGGTAAAAATAACGCCATGCAAGTTTGTACACGAGAAGCCAAACATCCATAACAATCGCTCCTACCAATATCTCACATAAAAAAAGACATCATATTAACACTGCTGCACCATTAAAAATCATGGACTTTGATTACTACAGACACAGTGAAGGCGCTCCCATTAATAGCAATCGTCAAAGTTTACTGGAAAGTGGCTGGCGACCATTTCATCGAGAGTTGGACTGGGAGTTTGTTTGGCATCTCTTCTATAACGATACGAAAGAACTGACTCAAAAAAGTTTGAACTTAGCAAGTAGTGTTACTGAGGTTTTAGGAAGAAATAATTACACTTGGTGGGCTAATTTATTAAATGTGGTTTCTGACAACACGCGTTATGAGGTAGAAAAATTTTGGAACTATATTACACCTGACCCCCTCACGCCAGATCATCGTTATAAAGATGTCCTCAGTACCGAAACACCTATTGTCCATTTTGTCAGTCGCAATAGCATACCGATTGATTACGTTTTGAATCGCCTTCAAGAAATTACTGTATTGCGGGTTTTAAAATTATTGGAATGTCCTGATATTATTACGCAGCATTATTTAGAAAGAGACTTTTATTTTCCTATAGAAAAGTTTGTCAATTGGGAACGATTGGACGTTGTTAACACTGTGTATGCGTACTGGAGCAAGCATGATGTTTGGTTGCAGATTGATGCTTACGATCGCGGCAGACGGCAATATACTATCATGGCAAAAAATTTAGCACCTCTGATTAATAAAGCAACTTACGATTTGGCAGTCATGCTCAGTGGGTATCAAAGCCGTGTTGGTAAGGTTCACAGTCAATTTCCCATTCGCACCTTTCCCAATGATATTCAAAGCTTTACCGATACAGTACAGCAAGCAATTCTCAACCAAAATCAGCTTGCTGTTTTGGTACATGGAGAACCGGGAACGGGAAAAACAGCTTGGACACAAGCAGTCGCAAAAGAAATTTTGATGCCTTTAGGGTATGTCATTTTCATTTTGGATCACGATGCGATCGCCAACTTTGTTCCGCCAACGTACTTAGAAAAAATTTGTATTATCATTAATGAAGCCGATAATTTGGCGCAAGACCGTGCAAGTGAAGTTGCCCAATACAGTAATAAAACAGAACATATTTTGAGTTTGCTAGATGGCACTTTATATCAAAGCGTGATAGAAGATTCAGGAATTCAAATACAGCAACAGTTGGTTATTATCATGACTTGCAATACAACAGAAAGACTAGATCCTGCCATGTTACGAAAGGGTAGAGTCGATTTAATGTATGAGTTTATTCAGAAATTTGTTTAGAGGCTATTGGCAAAATTACCAGTTACCACACAAGTTGGAAGTAAGCACTTACATCCAATTCAATGATGATGTCAAGTCAATGAAGGACAGGTCAAATGTCAGAGCATCTCGCTGTCTCCATTACTGATGTAGAAACTGCAGCCAAACGGTTAGCTGGGGTTGCTCACCGCACTCCCGTTCTAACTTCAAGAACAGTTAGCGATCGCACGCACTCTCAGGTATTCTTTAAATGCGAAAATTTTCAACGCACTGGCTCGTTTAAGTTTAGAGGTGCTTACAACGCACTATCACAATTATCAGAAGAACAGAAACAAAAAGGCGTACTGACATTCTCATCTGGAAATCACGCCCAAGGAATAGCCCTTGCCGGACAACTCCTTAAAATTCCTACCACAGTTGCCATGCCCGATGACGCCCCCAGTGTGAAATTAGCTGCAACTCGCGATTATGGTGCTGAGGTAATTTTGTACGATCGCAAACAAACCAACAGGGAAGAATTAGCCCACAATTTATTAAAAGAAAAGGCGTTGACACTCATTCCTCCTTACGACCATCCTCATATTGTGGCGGGACAGGGTACAGCAGCCAAAGAACTTATTGAAGAAGTTGGTGAATTGGACTTACTGTTAGTAGGTTGCGGTGGTGGTGGTATACTCTCAGGTTCCGCCATTGCAACCAAAGCAGCTTTACCCAACTGTCGGGTGATTGGAGTAGAACCAGCCCTTGCTGACGATGCAACACGTTCCTTTCACACCAAAACTTTGCAAACAGCAGACAATCCCGATACCATTGCTGACGGTGCGCGGACTCCTTATTTAGGTCAACTGACTTTCCCGCTAGTATTGCATTACGTTGATGATATGGTTACCGTATCTGAGGAAGCTATTATTCGCACCATGTTCTTTTTATGGGAACGCCTTAAAATTGTTGTTGAACCCACAGGAGCCCTAGCGGCTGCTGCTTTGTTAGAAGGTGTTGTGAAAGCACCAGGGGCTAGGGTTGGTGTGATTATTACGGGTGGTAATGTCGATTTGGCAAAATTGCCAGTGCTTACCACTCGATCGTGAATGGTTAGCGATCGCTGTTAAGGTAGCCAAAACTCTGGCAAGATCGATTTACCAATTTGACGTGCTGTTCTGTTGGCGATTCTTGCCAGTTGGATGTGAGTTTCATCGACTTCCACGGGTATAATTTGTGCTGGAAAACCTTCTCCCAAATAGGAAACCACCAAATTTGCAGCTTCCAATCCCGTCACGTAAGCCTTTTCCTGAGACCACGAACCATGACGGTTTGCAATCCAGTCACCGCTCACAAACACGTTTTTAAAACTTGTCCTTGCTGGTAACATATAGCGATAACTACCAGGAGCAAAGTGAGAAACCGCCTGTGGTAAACGAATTACACTGCGATCGATAACTTTTGCTTCCCCAAATGCTGGTACGCAACTAGTTAAATAACGCTGCACTATCTGTACGATTTCCTCATTCTCCAAAGATAAAAACTGATTGGCGTGATAAAAATCAACTTCAACAACGGTTCCCGGCTCATTGCGATACTCGTCATGCAATGCGTTTAAATCAAAAAATGTCCAGCCCGTGGTTGCATCAAATCCAAAGCAAGCATTAGAAGGACGCTTAATATCAATTTTGCGGTCAAACCATAGCCGAGTTGCCAAAACATCAATTGCTCCTAAATTACCCACATTGCGGAATTCTTCTCGACTTTGCAAGCTTGGGCTGTTAGCAAGAATCTTTTTCATACCCGTAATACCAACAGCAAAAATGACTGCATCAGTCTCAAAGACTTCATCAGAACAAACAACCCCTGTCACCCGATTCTCACTATTCACTATTACATCGGTGACGCGACGGTTTGCTAGCACCTTTGCACCAGCTTTTTCAATGCGTTCTACCCAAGGACGAAAGATTTTTTCGCCTACAGTTCCCCGACACCAAACGACATCAAAATCTGGTTGATGTGCCAGGATGAAATAGTAAAGCATTCCTATCGTTGCTGCAGCCGAACATTGTTCTCCTGGTGCAAACAAGCCTACTAGTAACATGGGTTCAAAAGATTCGCGGTAAAGCCTTGCAGAAACGCCAAAATCTTTGAATAATTCGCGGGCTGTAACAAAGTCATAACGCCGCCATGCTTCATCGGAATTATCAAAATCAATCACGGCGTAGAGTAAAGGTAAGGCGCTAATGCGATCGATAAGTGGCAAACGCTTAAACTGGGTGTAGAGGAAAGTCCCTAAAGGTGTTGGGAGTCGCGGTAGATTTTGAAAAATCGGTGATTCCACTTCCAATCCCAAGGGTGAATATTGAGACGAACGAGTCCATGTGGTAAAAGGGTTGATTCCCAACTCATCAATTAGGGCAAAGATATTCCTGTATGGATACCAAAAACCATGAATACCCGCTTCTACGGAACGCCCTGCGGCTGTTTTCCAACCTGCTACCAAGCCTCCCGGATAAGAACCAGCCTCTAAAAGTGTCACTTCATACCCTTGTTTTGCTAGGTGGTAAGTTGCTCCCAAACCAGCCCACCCCGCACCAACAACTACTACCCGTTTCCCATGTGACACTTCTGCCATAACAGCCTCCGTTTATCTTTATCATCCACTATAAAATTTTCAGACGGTTTGCGGTGGGTTTGATTGTTTTAGTGGAATATACTGAGAAACAAACTTCAAGTCAAAATAAATCGCCAAAAAAACACTTGCGGGTAATCTTACTTCAGAGTATAACCAAGAACATATTGATACTTGGTTAGGAGCCGTAACAATGAATTCATCAGTTAATTCTAAAGTCAGTCTCAGTGACTTTCAACTTAGGGATGGTATTTATTTTCCCAAAGACTACGAAGATTTGAACAATACAGAGCACAAACAAAGATGGGACAAAATTGGTAAAACCTATTACGGTTCCCAAAAAATTGAACAAGCAGAGGAAACATCGGCGCTGAAGAAAGATTACACTCTTCTTACCGGAAGACCTGGAGGAACTTGGACTAAATTTCCTCTGAATAAATCTGTGAATTCTATTCTTGAGATTGGTTCGGGTTACGGTAGGATTCCATTGTTTTTATCGAAAGACAAGAACTTGCGATGTCAGAAATATTACGGTATTGATATTTCAGAACCTTTACTGAGACGTTTGCTAAAGTGCAAGCAAGAATATGATTTTTTCCCTGGAGCAGAATTCCATATTATTTGTGCGTCGGCTGAACTGTTACCTATAGAAGATAATTCTGTAGACTTAATCATCTCTAATTGTGTATTTATGCATATACCAGAAGCACAAATCAGAATCTTGATGGCAGAAATGTCTCGCGTTCTGAAGCCCGGAGGAATTTTCGTTTTCAATCATTCTTTCCACAACAAAGCTTGTCCATCTCATAAAATTCATAATTTTATTAGAAGTTTAAGCCCTGCAAAAAACCCTGTTTATCTCAGACAATATTCTGCATCGGAAATTCAGGAAATGCTAGCGGCTTCTGGGCTAAAAGCGAAGTGTTCGCAATACACCGTAGAACCCACACAAGAGTATGCTATTGTCCCAGAAACAATCAAAGGTATCCCGGTACCTTTTGCTAAAGCAATTAACACGCGCCTTAAACCTTCTTCGACTTCTATGAGAGAAACTTTGGCTTATGGTTTCAGTGCTTACAGTACTCAACTAGGTTAAGGTCTTCTAAATCTAACAATATTTCGATATATCTTGATAATGCGGGCATTTTGCCCGCAATCAATATTGAAGAAGGCAGAAGTACGAAGGCAGAGGGCAGAAGGTTCCATTTAGAAGGGGATTCAGACTCCTCCTAAATGGTAGCGACTGAACGGAGTTCAGTCGGGGTCTTAAACCCTTGTTCCCTTTGGTCACTCGCAGAGAGCGGAGCCAGTATTCTCGAATGCCTCCAGCAAAGCTGCCCTCTGCCTTTCTTGATAAAACATGAGTTTGATGAAGTCAACACAGACCTCACGCCGAACCACTAACCACTAACCAAACACTATGAAACTTTATCAAAAAGCTCAGCCTATAGAAATGGCAACCGAAATTTGGTATGAATGGCGCAAGCAGAAGTTACCATTGTCTTTATTCCTGGCAATGTGCTTTAACCTTTTGCTTGCACCTATAGTGTATGCTGCTACCGCTCAAACATTTTCTCGAAATCAAGCTTGGGCTTTGGGTTTGTTAGGTCTAGTCACGGTAGGGCTTTCTATCTATCTGTTTTTCGTCATGTTTGTACCGGAGAAATTCTAATGAGTTTTTTACCTAACCCCTAACTAAGCTGTTATCCCTTTAACGATCGCACTGGACATTGTGTCTGTGTCGAGTAAATTCATGTCTTTTTGCGAATCAATAAAACAGCACTCTACTAAAATGGCTGGCATATTAGTATTTTTAATAACATACAAATGACTGCCATCTTTAACTCCACGATTGACAAATCCGAGTTTGGCAATTTCATTTAATACAGACTGGGCAATTTTTCTACCTGCGTCACTCATGGCATAGACTTCAGTACCATAGGCTTGTCCGTTAAAGGCATTAAAATGGATAGAGACAAAGGTATCAGCTTGAGCATTATTTGCTGTTTCGCATCTTTTAGCAAGTGATTCCCTAACTGTATCAGCTTGTGAGGGTTTGCACGATACAACTTCATGCCCTAAATCTTTTAACTTAGATATAACTTTAGTACCTACATCTAAAGTCAGTTTATCTTCAATTTGGATTCCTCTCGCTCCCGTATCTGGAGGGCAATTATGTCCAATATCAATTGCAATTTTCATTTTCTTGACCTCAGATAATTAGCTTGCTTTCTCTTTATAATTACAATTTTAGTTTTCACAATCGAGTTAGATTTAGCACAAAAAATATTGGCATATATCTAAAAAAGAGACTATAATAAATCATCAAAAAAATAGTATTTTTGAGATTTCTGCCAGTCTTATCTCTTCGGATGATGACTTATTTTTTATATAAAAACTAGGAGAGATTTACCGAATTTTACCGACAAATAGAAAACAAGGATGAAAGTAAAAATGCGATTTGAGAAATACCAATTTGTTATTATATGAACTAAAAATGGGAATAGAATTAGCTACTACAAAAATGAAGCTCGCCTAGGTGGAATAATAAAAAGATGAAAATTTTGAAACCCGTGTAGGAGCGTTTAGCCAGTATAGCTGCGAATTGTATTTGCCAGGAAAAGTATTCAATAAGACTATAAAAAAATCATCTAAAATAGAAATGTAACAATAAGAAAAGCTGTAAATCTCAGGCATGAAACGTATTGTCCTGGTTGCTGGGTTTGAATCGTTCAACGCTGACTTGTACCGTAAGGCGGCTTTTTTGGCTACCTCCCGCGTGGATGAGTTGGATATTCGGGTGTTTAGCGATCGCGACATAACCGCAAAGCGTACTGAGGTAGAAGCAGCTTTAAAAGGTGCTGATGTCTTTTTTGGCAGTTTGCTGTTCGATTATGACGAGGTACTGTGGTTGCGCGATCGCATCTCTAGTATCCCCATCCGCCTGGTATTTGAATCAGCATTAGAATTAATGAGTTTAACCAAACTGGGTGCATTTGCCATTGGGGATAAGCCTAAAGGAATGCCTAAACCAGTAAAGTTTATTCTGGACAAATTTAGCAATGGGCGAGAAGAAGACAAGCTAGCAGGGTACATTAGTTTTCTAAAAATAGGACCAAAGTTATTAAAATTTGTGCCAGTACAAAAAGTACAAGATTTACGTAACTGGCTAATTATATATGGATATTGGAATGCAGGCGGCTCGGAGAACGTCGCTGCTTTATTTTGGACATTAGCAGAAAAATATTTGGGTTTGAAAGTTGGGGAGATTCCCGCACCAGTAGAAACCCCAAATATGGGGCTGTTACATCCCGACTACCCCGGTTATTTTGAATCACCCCGTCAGTATTTGGAGTGGTACTACAAGAAGATTGGGGGAGAGGGAGAAGGAGACAGGGGGAGGAATTTTTCCCCCTCCCCAGTTGTTGGAATTCTTCTATACCGCAAACACGTTGTGACAAAACAACCTTACATTCCCCAACTGATTCGCCGTTTTGAAGAAGCAGGTTTAATACCTTTACCTATCTTTATTAATGGTGTAGAAGGTCATGTAGCCGTGCGGGATTGGATGACAACGGATTTTGAAAGCCAAGCCAGACAACAAGGACGTGTAGAAACTCCTTCCCTTTCTCCAGAAGCTGTTAAAGTTGATGCGATCGTTTCTACAATTGGCTTTCCCTTAGTTGGTGGTCCTGCGGGTTCTATGGAAGCAGGGCGTCAAGTGGATGTAGCAAAACGCATTCTCAGTGCTAAAAATGTACCTTATATTGTTGCTGCACCGCTACTGATTCAAGATATTTACTCGTGGACGCGTCAGGGAATTGGGGGTTTGCAAAGTGTTGTTTTATACGCATTACCAGAATTAGATGGAGCAATTGATACAGTTCCCCTCGGTGGATTGGTAGGAGAAGAGATTTATTTAGTTCCGGAAAGAGTACACCGGCTCATCGGGAGAGTGAAAAGTTGGATTAATCTGCGACAAAAACCAGCGTCTGAAAGAAAAATTGCAATTATTCTCTACGGTTTTCCCCCTGGTTATGGTGCTGTGGGAACAGCTGCATTGTTGAATGTACCCCGCAGTCTTTTAAAGTTGCTTTATGCGCTTAAAGAGCAAGGTTATACTGTTGGAGATTTACCAGAAGATGGGGAAGAGTTGATTCGCCAGATAAAAGAAGCGGATGAGTTAAGATGGGGAGAAGAAAAAAATTTCTCCCCCGCTCCAGAAGGAAACTCGAGTCTCTCTGTGTCTCCTTCCTCTGTCAATGTCCGCACTTTAGAAAAATGGTTGGGATATCTCCGCACATCCCGGATTGAAAAACAATGGAAATCTCTAACGGGAACGGGTATTAAAACTTATGGTGATGAATTTCACATTGGTGGTGTTTGGCTGGGAAATGTATGGATAGGAGTACAGCCACCGTTGGGATTGCAAGGCGACCCCATGCGCTTGATGTTTGAACGGGATTTAACGCCTCATCCCCAATATGCTGCTTTTTATAAATGGTTGCAAAATGAGTTTCAAGCTGATGCTGTGGTTCATTTTGGAATGCACGGTACTGTAGAATGGTTGCCTGGTTCTCCTTTGGGGAATACGGGTTATTCTTGGTCTGATATTTTGTTGGGAGATTTGCCGAATCTATATATATATGCAGCGAATAACCCTTCTGAATCTATTTTGGCAAAGCGTCGCGGTTATGGGGTGTTGATTTCTCACAACGTACCTCCTTACGGTCGTGCGGGGTTGTATAAGGAGTTAGTGGCGTTGCGGGATTTGATTTCGGAGTATCGCGAAGATCCAAAAAAGAATTATCTGCTGAAAGAGGCAATTTGTAAGAAAATTCTGGATACGGGTTTGGATGCGGATTGTCCTTTTGAAGATGCTAAGCGTTTGGGAATCGCGTTTAGCGTCGAGAACGTTCGGATGTTTAGCGATCGCGTTTTTAACGATTATCTTGCAAAGTTATATGAGTATTTGCAGGTTCTGGAGAATCGGTTGTTCTCTTCTGGATTACATGTTTTAGGGGAAGCACCTGGTGAGGAGGAGTTAGGGTCTTATTTAGAGGCTTATTTTGGGAACGAACTACAGAGTCGCAAAGAAGAGGAGGGGTTGATTAGAGAGTTATTGAGTCAAACAACAGATGAGTTGGCGAATTTGTTGCGAGGGTTGAATGGGGAGTATATTCCTCCTGCACCGGGAGGGGATTTATTGCGGGATGGTGCTGGTGTTTTGCCCACGGGTAGAAATATTCATGCTTTAGATCCTTACAGAATGCCATCTCCAGCTGCTTGCGAGCGAGGACGAGAAATTGGGCAAAAAATCATTGTTCAGCATTTGCAAGAACATGGGGCGTATCCGGAAACTGTAGCGGTGATGCTGTGGGGTTTGGACGCTATTAAGACAAAGGGAGAATCTTTGGGGATTCTTTTAGAGTTGGTAGGTGCGGAACCCGTGAAAGAAGGTACGGGGCGGATTGTCAGGTATGAGTTGAAGTCTTTGGCGGAGGTGGGACATCCCCGCATAGATGTTTTGGCAAATTTATCGGGAATTTTTCGGGATAGTTTTGTCAATATTATCGAGTTGTTGGACGATTTGTTTCTTCGGGCTGCTGAGGCTGAGGAACCGGAGGAGCAAAATTTCATTAGAAAGCATGCTCTTGCGTTGAAGGCGCAAGGGGTGGAAAATGTATCGGCTAGGTTATTTTCTAATCCGGCTGGTGATTTTGGTTCTTTAGTAAACGATCGGGTGGTTGATAGTAATTGGGAATCTGGGGATGAGTTGGGGGATACTTGGAAGGGTCGCAATGTGTTTAGTTATGGAAGACAGGACAAGGGTCAAGCCAGACCGGAGGTTTTGACTCAGCTTTTGCAGAGTACCAGTCGCATTGTTCAAGAAATTGATTCTGTGGAATATGGTTTGACTGACATTCAGGAGTACTATGCCAATACGGGTGGTTTGAAGAAAGCTGCTGAAAAACAGCGCGGTCAAAAGGTGACAACGAGTTTTGTGGAGAGTTTCTCGAAGGATACGACACCTCGGAATTTAGACGATCTGTTGAGGATGGAGTATCGGACTAAGTTACTAAATCCGAAATGGGCGGAAGCAATGGCGAGTCAGGGTTCGGGGGGTGCTTATGAAATTTCCCAACGGATGACAGCCTTGATTGGTTGGGGCGGTACTGCAGATTTTACGGATGATTGGGTGTATGACCAAGCTGCTGATACTTATGCTTTAGATGGAGAAATGGCAGAGAAATTGCGTCAGGCAAATCCGGAAGCGTTCAGGAATATTGTAGCAAGGATGTTGGAGGCAAATGGGCGGGGTTTCTGGCAAGCGAGTGAAGAGAAGTTGCAGAAGTTACGCGAGTTGTATGAATTGACGGACGAGCAATTGGAGGGGGTAACGACTTCATAAGTCGCTAAAGTGATACATTAAGATCCCCCTAAATCTCCCTTAAAAAGGGGGACGAGTGAAGAATTCCCCCCTTTTTAAGGCTAGGGGGATCGTCTGTCTTTAAGGGGGTAGCTAAAATCTAAAATCCAAAATGAAGGAGGGTTTAGCTCAAGTTATGCCCGCGCAAAGTATATGCTAGAAGCAGCAGAGGAAAATTGGATACAGGCAGATTTAAAAGCATGGTCTGAATGAGTAATATATTTTTACACAGTTTTGTAAAGTTGCTTAGCGCACTTCCTTCATTACAACGTGCGATCGCATTAGACCGCACTAATCGTTATAAAGATGCATGGAATACTGTTTCATCTGTATGGCGTAACGATGAATTGCGCTACTCAGACAGTGAGGGAAAGGAAGAAGAAAGCCAACGCTTTATACAAGCAGTGAAAATATTACACCAGTTCTTACTAGCTAAACAAGACGAGGCGTCCTGATGACTTCAATTGTATCACCAGAACAAATTGAGAACCTTTTGATTAATGAGTTACAAACTCGCGATCCAAGAGCGCAAGTCAAGGTCAAGCGTACCACATTGGGATGGCTCACAATTCAAGTTATTACCAGTTTTTTTGAAGGAAATACAACAGAAGAACGTGAAGAAAAAATTGATAAAATCTTAGAAACTATAGATATGAACTTGAGCCAGTATCCAATTGCTGGTTATGATTTTTTAACTCCAAAAGAAGCAAACGAACAACAGCCAGAATATATACAATTGCCTCTTTGGTCTGATATTTTAATGGCTTCAGACGCCAACCAACCAATTCAATTAGAAGAAGACAGTCCGAAGCGTCCATTAGTAGTTACTTTTTACTCTTTTAAAGGAGGAGTTGGTCGCTCTACTGCTTTAGGATTGGTAGCAGGTATACTTGCAAGTCGCAATCGTCGAGTCGTGATGGTCGATTTCGACTTGGAAGCCCCTGGAATTTCAGTTTTATTTCGCTCTGATGTTGAAAACTTCAATCAAGAGCAATTTGGTGTTGTCGATTATATATATCAACGATATTTAACTCCCGAAGAGAATTTTCCCAGCCTTGAGGACTGTATATTTCAAGTCAACTTACCAACTAGAGGCGAACTTTTTTTAGTACCAGTTGGAGAATATGATGAAAATTATATTCATAGATTGGCAGAACTTGATAGGAGAACATTACAACAATTTTATACAAGTACAAATAATCCTATCAGGCAACTGATAGAAGACATCAAAAAGCAACTGAATCCAGATGTTATTTTAATTGATGCGCGTCCTGGTTTTAATGATACAAACGCGATCGCATTATTCGACCTAGCTGATACTGCCATCATTTGCTTTTCGCCTACCGACCAAAGCTTTGAAGGGTTGCGCTGGGTTGTACGGGCGGCTGGAAAACAGCGTGACTATCAGGGAAAGCCAGATCTACGCTTTTTACTAACACCCATGCCACCTGTTGCAGCCGAACAGCGTCAAATTTGGATAAGTAAAGTTGAAAAATGGCTCGAAGAAAACTGGATTTTGCCTCGTGGTATAACCGTGAATGAAGTTTACTATCAAGTTCCTTATAACCCTAACATTACAACTTTATACAGTCTAATTAATGACGTTCCTCTAAGTTTGCTAAACGACTACTTGCCACTTGCAGATGCAATTGATGCTAGCTTACCTGATATTCAACCCAATGTAGCAACTACAATTGTTCAAAATCCTGATACAATATTGAACGAGTTGCAATTTGAAGCAGCAAGAGCACAAGATTTAGAAGCAGATAGTATTCCAAATATATTCCAGAGTACAGAAGATTTTCCACAATTTCTTAAGAACCGAACTTGGCTGATACGAGGAGCTAAAGGAACTGGTAAAAGTTTATTATTTAGATTATTTGTAGAGCAGCCAGAAAAAGCAAAAGATTTGGCTCGGCTTGATGTAGATTTAAGTAATGTTAACTTTATACCCGGACACGGTGAGCCTAGACTGCTTGGACCAATTTTAGAAAGCAGGGACTTGGAGAGCTACGAACGACAAGTGGGAGAGAATAGCTGGGCTACCTTTTGGCTAAATTACGCGCTATTGCAACTTTGCCATTCTATACCGGAGTTGCAATTGCTTACTAATTTAGACGAACAGTTAATTGCTTTGAGTTCGCAAGACAACCCTTCACACACATCCATTGTTTCTTGGTTAGTTGAGCATACTCACTCGCCACAAGCAGCTTCAAAAGCTATTGATGAATTGCGTGCGATTGATAACTGGTTGCAAACGAATAATTTACGCGCCTGGTTACTTTATGACGAGTTAGATGCTAGCTTTGGGTCGAGTCAACAGGACTATGTTCGTCGAAGAAGAGCACTGGAAGCTCTGCTTGCATGGTGGTTAGAAAGCGGAACAAGTTTGAAGTGCATTGTACCCAAAATCTTTTTAAGAGAAGATATTTGGGAGCAGCTCAACTTTACCAATAAAGGACATTATGTTGGGCGTTCTGTGCAATTGCGTTGGGGCGAAGTTGACCTCTGGAGACTGGTGCTACGTCAAGTTCTGAATAGTTCTGATACCCTAAGTCGCTCTTTGGAGCAAAATTTGGGAGTGACAATAGCTCGATTAAATACTATCGAGTTAGAGCAATTGCGTAGAAGCTTGTATCCTCTGTGGGGTGAAAGAATGGGTCGGACAAAAAAAGCTTATACCTACAACTGGATTCGTACCCGTATTGCTGATGGTCAAAAAAACTGCTTTCCACGGAGTTTGATATTGCTTTTAAAAGAAGCTGTTAAGCGTGAGAAAGGCTTTTCCACAAAGTACAATCCGGAAGTTCTTCTGCGTCCTAAAGCATTGATTGATGCTTTTCCCTACGTTTCCGAGCAAAGAGTGGATGAAGTACGCAATGAATACCCCGAATTGGAAGAATATTTGAGCAGACTGCAAGGCGAGCGATCGCCTATCGACTCTAACAGACTTACTGAAATATGGAACATAACGGATAGTGCATTAGCTCTTCGTGTAAAAGATATGGTCGATGCTGGTATTTTTACAGAACGCTCTCGTCCTCAAGATCCGACTCCTCGCGTTTATGCTGTTGCTGAATTGTATCTGTACGGATTAAAAATGGTTCGTAAGGGACAAAGGTAAAGCACAGAAGAATACAGGGGTTATATCGCGTCAAAAATCAAGCTGGACATCTATAGGGCAAAACGGTAGCAGCAGTTACGTGAGTTGTATAAGTTGACGGATGAGCAATTGGAGGGAGTGACCCCATAATTTGTATAGAAGTTGTTAGTTGTTTAGAGAATAGATTCATATTTCTTGACATAGATATATTAATTTATGTCCACTTACTTAACGACAGAATTGTTATCTAGTTATTCATAAGTAGAGAGGCGTAAAAAAACCGAATTATGTAACAAAAAGTAAACTTGACTAAAAACCTTTTCCCTTCTGCCTTGTCATAACAACAATTTTTAATACTCACTTATACCAATTTAATATGAAGCTGCATACAATTAGCCTGCGAAGGCAGGCTTTGTTTGTATAGCCCCACTCTTCTAGAGTGAGGGCAATAATGTGCAACTTCACATAGAATTGGTATTACTTAATAAAGTTTGTGAATAACATTTTTTATATAAAAAAGCTTTAATTGCTATATTTTAATATTTTCAAATTTGAATTTGATTTGTCCGATGCCAGCCCTAACTTCCTTTATATTATCAAGGCGAGGTCACAAGCCCAAAGAATTAATGGATTAGGGGAGGAACAAATCGTGCGTAGCTACCAAAGCGATTTACTCAGCCGCATTATTACCAATGCTATGGATAAAAGCTCCAATGATATTTACGGTGTGCGAGGCTTTATTATAAAGCGTATCCAACAATTCAATCTCAACGCAGAAATCAACTATACAACTGTCCTGGCTGAAGCCTATTATCGGATATACGCTCAAATTATCAATAAAGATAAAGAAATTCAAAATATGGAAAGCTATATTAGAAAGGTTGCTATCAATTTTCTAATAGAAACTCTTCGGAAGAGGCAAAGAGAGTGGAATTGCGGTCAAAGATTAGCCCGAATGTCTCTGAAGGAACATTTGAATGCAGAATATGAAAAGCTCGACAAAGCCTTTACAAAGTCTCAAATTGCAAAAGCTCTAAAAAAGTTAGAAAAGAGACAAAGAACTCTTTTCAGGTTGAGAGTCTACGCGGATTGGAGCTATGGAGATATTGCTACATATTTTGTTCGATTGGGATGGGAGCAATCGAGTAACAGCACAACACATAATAAATTATCCAAACAGTATTCACGAATATTGGAGAAACTGCGGGATTCTTTAAGTGAATTGTAACAGCGAGATTCCGTGCCATTTTGTTAATTTTTTTGACAAGATGGCACGAAATAACAGGATTTTCCATTTTCAGGTCAAATTAAATTTTTTAGATGTTTGAGTGAGGTCAGTATGTCCTTCGATTTAGCAATTGAATATTTTCTACTGGCAAGCCGTAACGAACTATCCGAATTAAATGCTATGAGGATGGAAGAAATTTTGGAGATGGCATCAAATGATGAATATTTAAATAGATTAATTGCTCAAACCGATGCGCTAGTTTTTGAAGACCTTTGCCAAGAAAATCCTACTTTTGTAAAAACAGTACTCTGCGAACATTATGAATGCGCTCCGGCTACAGCCTTTAATACTTCAGACAATAGTGAAGCTCTGCTGCAAGTAGCAGAGCGCAATGGAATGCTTGTGTTAAATTCTTTAAATTCTCACAACACAAAACCCGTCATAAGCCGCAGCCGCGCCCGTTTAATGGAGGTTTATCGCCAAAATCAGGAGAGAATAAAACAAGAGTCATTGATGATTAAAAACCAGTCTTGGCATTATGGAAGCGAAAAAATTATAGGAAAAATGTACTAGTTTTTCTCAAGCAACCTTATATTTTTCCAAACTTTGCGATACTAACTAATACCAATTTAATATGAAGCTGCATACAATTAGCCTGCGTATAGCCCTTACGGGCATAGCCTGCGGCATCGCGTAGCGTGCGCTTTGCGCTTAGGCAGGCTTTGTTTGTATAGCCGCACTCTAGAAGAGTGCGGGCAAATAATGTGCAACTTCACATAGATTTGGTATAACATAATGAATTTGAAAGCCCCTCGCAAGCAGCAACTCTAGGGGCAATATGTTACGCAAACTATTTGTTTGCAGGAGGCTCGGGGCGATCGCCTTCGCCACGAGGATGAGGCGGAACACCAAGTGCGTCTTTTAACTGTTGTTCGGTGACACCCAACTTCGCCGCCACCGCTTTCAAATCGGGGCGAGGCGGACGCTGATTTGGAGCGGCTCGATCCGGAGGATTGGCAGGTACCCCCAGTGCATCCTTTAACTGTTGTTCGGTGACACCCAACTTTGCCGACGCTGCTTTCAAATTGGGGCGAGGGTGAGGTCGAACACCAAGCGCATCTTTTAACTGTTGTTCGGTGACACCAAGCTTTGCTGCTGCAGCTTTCCAATCGGGGCGAGGTGGTCGCTGATTTGGGTCAGCTTGACTTGGAGGATTGGCAGGTACTCCCAGCGCATCCTTTAACTGTTGTTCGGTAACACCAAGCTTTGCTGCAGCGGCTTTCCAATCAGGGCGAGGCGGTCGCCTTTGTCCTTCTGGTTGTTGGTTGGGTTGTTGTGCAGCCTGGGCAACCCGATAAGATGGATGAGCGGCATTTACCTGATTCAGGAAAATCAAACTAAGTGTACCAGCCACAACGGGAATTGCTATTACCACTCCTGCTTTATTAAACCTCACAGTCATCCTCCATAAGATATATTCTTTATGTTTTTCATTGAAGTCGCTGACAATTACAGTTTGCCGTGCATTTAAATGACAACTATGTAATTTTTCTACCTAGTAGAGGTCGATCTGAAATCGAGACGAAAGCGAATAAGTACGCTCATGTACTTATTTTTTCGTTGTTTGTAAGCTCAATCTAATTTACACTGTCTAATACCAGTACCCAGTCATTACCACGACCCGACGTAGAAGGTTGAAACCTTTGCGTGCTCTTATTTGAAAATTTGCCGATTACCCTCGATCGCCCGGTACGCGGATTAAACCAGTACGCTTGGACCTCACTGCCGGTTATTTTACGAAGATCGGCATTAATTGATTGACCAGTTGGAGTGTAGATGAACGCAAACAAACCATTTGCCGCACGAGCGGCTGCGATCCGATCGGCACCATCTCCTGCTGGTCCTACAATCATCGCGGAATCGGGTACTAACTGGTTAAAGGGTCTCGATTCAAATAATCGACGCATATATCCCATTTCTGTTGAACCGGGATGTTTTAATGCTTTACGCCACGGTGTTCTAGCAGAGGAGATAGGCTCGCGTCCTTCCTGCCACATTTGCCATATGTTATGGTTGCCGTAGGTGTGACCTAACGCTCCCGATAGCATTGACCAATACGCAGCCTGTCTGACATCGGCATTATCAAACCAACCTTTCTCAGGATTCCAGCCAATTGGGTGATCCTCATATCGTGGTTCGCCATCTAGCACTGGTTTGGGTGGATTCAGCGCGTAATCTTGAAGCGTGGCTTCATAGTTAGGCAGATTGGGTTGAGTATGTCCTGACTGGAACATATTAAAAGCCAACCATTCATCCTTCTGGAACCATATAGATGAACTACTTCCCCCTTGAGGATGAAAAGTCATTAAATGTTTGCCTTTATGTCCCGTCTGCAATCCTTTTGCCATTGCACGAATGATAGCGAGATGCTCTTCTCGATCTGGATTTCGATCGCCCCCCAAAATCCAAATAATGGGTTTATCCTTATACCGATTCCCCAGGTATCTACCATAAGCCTCAGCATTGGTGGGGTTAAATATTTCCGGTCCCACACCCCAAGCTTTGTTCCATTTATCTCCCCAGGTAGGCAACATACCGATATACAGACCCAACTCCGCAGCTCTGTTCACAATGTAATCCACGTGCTGGAAATAAGCTTCGTTAGGTTGGGTGGGATCGTTATTCTTTAAAGGTTTGTCACCGTAAGGATTCGGTGTATTTAGCCCATCAACTTCTGCTAGCACCACCGCCTGAATGACTGTAAAGCCCTTAGACGCTCGATCTCGCAGATAAAGATCGGCTTCTTCCCGATTTAATCTGTGAAATAATTCCCAAGCTGTATCTCCTAGATAAAAGAAGGGTTTGGTTCCTTCTTTTTGGTATAAAAACCGTCGATCCTTGCCCACAATCAGGCGATCTGGTAAAGGTTCTAGTTCCTGGGCAGTCGTGCCAGAGATCAAGAACAAGGAGATGAGAGTAGCATAAAAAAAAGTGGGTTTTTTGTGTCGCATCAAAGTATTGTAAGAAAAACAGATCGTACTCTTTACTGT
Source organism: Tolypothrix bouteillei VB521301 (assembly GCF_000760695.4). Lineage (GTDB taxonomy): Bacteria > Cyanobacteriota > Cyanobacteriia > Cyanobacteriales > Nostocaceae > Scytonema > Scytonema bouteillei_A. Next base: position 5,791,610 of record NZ_JHEG04000001.1, read on the forward strand.
ATAAAATATAAAATTTGCGATCGCACCGGGCTAAGTTCTATCTATATTCCCCTGATAAGAATGGCGCTTTTTAAAGATGCTTCTCATAAACGATTTCATAGGGTTGATACCCTGCTTTACGGTAGAACATCGCTGCTCTTTCATTGCTACATAATAAACCGACTCTGACAACTTCCAACTTTAAATCGATGAACCAATTCTCAGCGGCTGTCATCAGTGCAGTACCGACTCCCCGCGCTCGCGTTGTTGGCAAAACGTATAAATCGGAGATGTAACCATATTTTCGCTCCTTTTCAACAACGTGCAAGTCTCCTTCATCAAGTTCTTCTACAAAACAGACTACAAAACCAATGATGCGTTCCTCGGACTGGGCTACGTAAATCTGACCGTCTTGCTTCTTAACAATTTCTTCAAGATACGCAAAATGCTCATTCCCAATCTGAGAACCTGATGGTCTGTTAGGATGAAATTCAGATTCAACATCTTGAAGCATTTCCATTAGTTTCACTAACACCGGACGATCTTGAGGTTCGGCAGTGCGAATTTTAAAATCAGATGGCATAAATTAGTATTTCATGTCGAACCAAGATTGTATTCATGAATTTACATGAATTTGTGCTACTGTCAAGAGGTACATATCTATATACTTCAAATTCCCGAGCGTGAATCTTGGGTAGTTTGGTATTCAGGGCTCGCGGTTTCGAGCGTTGAAGTTTCCGCTTTGATGTCAGCACGACTTGAACCATTAGTCATTCCCTCAGCGATATGACATTTAGCGATCGGGCTCTCGGTACAATACCTAATTAATATCCACAAGCGGACATTTTGTAAAGATTTCTATTTGTTTCTGTCGATCTACTTATTATTACGTTTGGTAATTATGTTTTATCAAATGAAAATGTAGAAATTTCTGAGGACAAATTACAACTATAAATGCTAACTAAGGATTATAATTTTTAGACTTGGGTCTTTTATGACTTCAGACCACCATTTTTCAGTAGGATATTCTCTTCGTCCCAGTACAAGTAAAGACACATTCAAAATCCTTCAAATATGCTATTTTGAGGTTAAAGCAATAGGCTTGTTTTATATTTTTTTACTGCCATCTTTAATATATTTTGGTGAACCGTTCAAATTTCTGTTAATTGGATGGGGTCTGCTCTGTATTGCAATGGTTATCTTCAGGTATTTTTCCTTCTTATCAATTATTAAATTAGCACAATCATGGGTTATTGAATGCGATCGCGAAATTGTAGCTTGTGCAGTCGTTAAAAATTGCCAGCAGTATTCAGAACTTTTCAGGTTGTATGTTAAGTATAGTCATCGAAACAAAGGTTTAGGGACTTGTTTGGTGAAAACTCTTTTGAAAGACGTCAATAAACCTGTTTATGTTGTGTCCGTTCCCAAAGCGCTTTATTTTTATAGGCGTCTCGGTTTTGTACCAATCCCCAAGTATAGATTGCCACAAATATACAGTCAACTTTCTCGCCAAGGGTCAATCATCCTGGGATTTATCAAGGGAGGAAGCGACCAATAACCATTCACCAATTAATCGTCCGCCTGTGCGGACTACGTTTTCTAGCTGCTATCGTTTGTGCAATAAGCTACCGCAAGCTTAGGGAACACAAAAAAATAAATTATCCCAAATCAGAAATTAACGTATAGGGGCGCGGCGGCCTTGCGCCCTTACAATGGGATGATTTTTTAACCTGAAGAGAAGTCTTGATGAACGGTAAGAGTACTCGAGTAGGTTTTAGGATAGGGTGGAACTGACTGAAATCAATGAAGCCACACGATCGCGCTGTCCGGGTGTCCAAGTTTCGCCTAGCAGTTTGTAGTTCATGCGGGGAAAGAAACCATAGCGCTGTCCTAATTCCCCACTCAGCAACGTCATGCGTTCAATCGTGCGGGCGTTCTTCAAGCGACCCGCATCGATGTAGCGAAAAGGTGTGTTTTCTGCCACTTGGATCGACGCTGCTTTCGCGGATTCATCATCACTGACAACAAATACATCGCTGACGGTATCGCCAAACGTCGGTTCATCAAACACTTCCCACCAGACATTTTTGAACGCTCCTACAACTCGTGTTTTGGGAAAACGGTGTTGAATCTGTTCTGCTCCGCTTGTATCCCAGGGCAAAATAAAATCGGTGTAAGTGTCGTTGAACGGGTTAGAAATATCCACATACACCTTGCCATCTAGCTGATTCCGCAAGGGTTCCAACGTCTCCAACATCCCATCTCTTAAAAATATCGCAGGCAAGACAATATCGGCATCGGCTGCATCTTGATAACTGCCAGATGACAAGGTTGTTTGACCTAACCCACTCACAATTACAGCAGAACGGTTTGGATCGCGAGAACCTAGGATTACTTGTTGCCCTGCTCGAGCAAACATCTCTGCCAAACGCACGCCCATTCTGCCAGTTCCTAAAATTCCGATTGTCGTCATAACGATTCTTTTGCTTCCTACTAGTTGGATGTTTTGTAAGTAAAAAAAATTAGCCTTTGACTAACTGCATCAATTGCTCGATCGTCCTATGGAAATGCGCTGCTCCACCTCGAACACGAGCAATTAGCATTCCTCCCTCCAATAACTCAAAGATTAAAGCTGCCATAGCTCGGATGTCTCCAGTAAACCGAAAACTACCATCCTGACAACCATCCTCAAGCAGAGTAGCTAGCTTTTCTTCATTTGCTTGATAGAACTGACGAATCCGTTCTACAGAAGGATGGTTCAGGGTTGCTAATTCTGCCCCTAACATCGCACACAAACATACTTTATCTTGGCTCCCATTACTCAGGGTGGCTTCATACAAACCGCAATATCGCCGCAGTTTTACCTCTGACGAATCGCTAGAAGCAAGAATACCATCTACAATTCTGAAGAAGCGATCGTTGTATCGGTCAAGTAGCGCCGCCAGTAAATCGTCTTTTTTAGGAAAATGGGTATGAATACTTGCCTTGCGAATGCCGACAACTTCGCTAATGTCTTGATAGCTCATCCCATTCACGCCGAGACGCTGAATCAGATCTTGAGCTACATCAAGAATTTGTGTTTTAGTATCTACTTCCTTCATAAAACCATCCTACCTATAGGTAGGTTTTATGTCAAGCACAGAATGCGTCACTGTGGTGATTGAATGCGATCGCCAATGCTCTGCCTTCCGGACAATCATTATCGAGAAAATCTGAACAAAGCCTGGAGCCGGACTCTGGGATATGAAACTTCAGAATGCTTGAACCATTCAATGCATGATTATCTTTATGCTGAAGATCGCGAACTTTGGCTGAAATTTTTGACTCAAGTGCATGCAAACTTGGAGCTTGCTTGTTGGGAACTGAGGTTTCATCATAAAAATACAGAAATTGTCTGGCTGGAATTATCAGCCCGTTCCAAAAGTCAGGGAGAAATTTCTGGCTCTTTAACAAATATTACCGAGCGCAAACAGGCTCAAGCGGCTCTGAAAACAGCAAATCAAGCGTTAGAAACACGAATTGAGCAGCTTCGTATCGAAAAGCAAGAACGCAAGCAAGCAGAAGCAACACTACAAGTCACCTTACAAGAACTATCGCTTTGTGGTGTTATCTCCCGATTTGCAATTTAGGCTAGAGACAAATCCTACAACGAGAAAACGCCAAATCGAGCTATTCTCTCCAAATGATTCTTATTTCACGACTTACCCCATTAGCGAGCAAATGTATCGATTGTTGCAAGATATTTGTCAGTGTCAACCTAAGTGGAGCGATTATGCAACAGCTAACAATAAAGAGTGGCTTTACGAGCTGATTTACAAGGGTATCCTTTACTTAACTCTGGAAGTTCCTAAGTCTAATCGAAATCAGCGATTGAGCGATCCACCTAATATGGATATGGAAGGATTAAAAATCAAAGAATTACAAACCAAAACCACTCCTACTTGTATGTCTTCTTACTTAGCTTAAAAAATCTGTTCAAGCTCGTACTCTAGTAAAGCACAAGTAACGTTGCAAGTCGTCCTCAACAGAGGGTGTACAGCCGTCGGGTAGACGGTTAAAATGCTCGCTGAGGGGGAGCATCCGGTTTTAGCAAAATGCCCTCAGAATAGAATTCTGGGGCTATACAAACTAAGTCCACCTAAGCGCAAAGCGCACGCTACGCGTTGCCGCAGGCTATGCCCGTAAGGGCTATACGCGGACTTACCAAAACAATACCAGGTGGACTTTGTTTGTATAAACGTGATTTCCAATCGCTCCAATATTTTTTCCAATTTGGGATGCTCCCCGCTGAGGGAAAATTCATTGGAATCCCTGTGAAGCGAAAATCCCACAGATTTTTGCCAAGAAGATGAGCATAGCAAAATCTTGGTAGCCGTGGGAGTGTCAACAGGTGTTAACTTTATACCTAATATCTCCAAAATCAAATAGGAGCCTTATATTTATTATCCCGTTGCGTAAGTTTTGCTGATTTTCCCTGCTGGCGATATTGCCACATAATAAAACCAGTTAGAAGGAGAAGGGTTGGAGTCAATCCAACAAATACATAAAGTATGCGAGATGGGAACCCCCAAAAAGTGCCGTAGTGTAGGGGTTCAAAGGCGGCTAGCACGCTATCTCCTAGCGGTAAATTTCTACTATCATCTATATGCAAGACTTTACCACTGTATCTATCTAAATACACTCCACTTTGCCCGTACAATGTGGTTTCATGAGTCTGGCGTTTGCGAATATACACTGCATCTTCAGGTTCGCTGGGCATGGTGATGGAGAACGTTGCAGCATTGGGAAAAACTGTAGCAGAATTTTGCAGTAATTGCGATAACTGCAAAGGAGCGAGATTGGAATTAGGTTGAGAGGTGATTTTGGGTGGTTGAGAAGTGCCAGTGACGGCATAAATCAATGGATATGACCAATCAGAAAAATTCCAACAAAAACCCGTGAAAGCTGTCAGGAAAAGAAAAATAGCTGCCACAACTCCGACGACTTTGTGAACATCAAAGTTAACTCTTTTGGGATGGGCATTTAACTTAATTTTAAATCCGGTGATTAGCTTGCGCCAACCCGGCCACAATATTAACCCAGTCAGGCACAAGATACACAACAATAACCCTGCAATACCGACCGCAATTTGACCGTTCTTACCTAACAAAAGAGCGTAGTGAAGGTAGAGAAAGACCCGTTCAATACTGGAATCCGCTAGATTCCAAGCCATAATTTCACTTGTGTAAGGATGAATGAATATGCGAGTCAGTTTATCAGCAGCATCAAAAAGATCTGCTTGGTAGGGCGCTTTAGCATTGGCAGGTAATCTAATGGAGTACAACTTGAGATTGGAACGATTGGGGATGTCTGGAGACAAACTGCTTTGCTTCAAGGCAGAATTTACTGTTTCCAACACAGTATCAATAGAAACCATTTGCGCCTGGGGGACTATCTGCCCAATTTGCCGGGAGATGAAAAATTGCTCCATCTCAGGCTTAAAGACTAAAAGACTGCCGGTTAAACCGATAAAAGCTATTAGTATCCCTACGGCTAAACCAAGATAGCGGTGCAGGATAAAAGCTATGTCACGGAATTTGCGGGATTTCATAACGGATGTGGTACCTCTCAATTGATTTCAAATTAGAACTTGACTGAGACGGTTCCCAAAACTGTGAACGGTGCGCCAGGAGACAGCAGGAAACCTTGTGAATCGTAGTACTTGATATCAAGGAGGTTTTTAAAACTCAGTCCCACTTGGTAGTTTGCTTTCCGGTAAAAGATTGTGGCATCAGTTCTTGCGTATGAAGGAATTGTAATGGTATTGGGTACAGTAACTTCGCGATCGCCTACGAAAAAGACTCCCGCGCCAAAACCCAACCCTTGCAAACTGCCATTTTGAATCTCATAAGTTGTCCACAAACTAGCGCTATATCTGGGTGCATTTGCCAATCGATCGCCCACTGGTAGATTATTGTCCTCGCTAACATAGGCATCGTTATGGCTAAAAGAAGCTATGACATTCCAACCGGGTAAAATCTCTCCAGCTATATCCAATTCAATACCCCTGCTTTTCACTTCTCCTGCAGCAACGGAAAAGTCAGTATTATTCAAGTCAGTCGTGGATACATTAGTCTTAGTAATCTCATAAGCTGCTAATGTTGCCGTCAGTTTACCATTTAAAAACTCACCTTTGACTCCCACCTCGTACTGCGTTCCGCGTTCTGGCTCTAGTGGCGTTCCATTAGCATCTATGGCAGATTCGTTTGGTTTAAAAGCACGAGTATAACTCGTATAAATAGACAGATTTTTGAGAGGTTGATAAACGAGTCCGATTCGTGGTGAGAATACCTCATAGTAACGCTTTGTAATATCGGTTTCAGCACCATTGATAATGTCAGAATTATATTCATCTCTGAAACGGACAAAATCAAATCTTCCACCCAGCAACACCTTTAAATTGGGTAGCAGTGACACCGAATCTTGCACGTACAGCCCTACTCTATTTGTATTTCTCTCTTGCTCAAAGCCTTCATCAAAAGTGGTTGGAACTGCTGCCCCATAGACTGGATTCAGAAAATTAAGTGCAGGTACGTCATCATAGTTGATAAGAAATTTGTACCCATAAACGCTTCTACTTAACTCAAAACCTAACAGTAATTCATGGGCAATTGAGCCAGTCTTAAATTTGCCTACCAAGTCGTTTTGCCAACCATAATCTCTAGAATAACCATCTACCTTGTTGTATCTTCTATCAACAAAAGGATCTTCTTCGCTAAATCTTTCTTCAAGATCGACTGGCTGAAAGTTAGAACGATAGTCGTCAACAGTTTGTACGGAAACTCCACTGCGAAATCGCCAATTATCGCTGAACTGATGAGCCAAAGCAACATTCACCCGGTTGGCAAAGAGATCGTAGCGATCGCTTGGTTCGCCAAAGTTAAAACTAATTGGTAAGTTTAATGATTCATTATTTGGCATTAAACCGCGATCGTAAGACTGATTGAGGTTAACGTATTCATACTGCAAATCTAAATTGGTAGTATCGCTTAACTTCACTCTTAAGCTAGGAGCAAAAGTATAAAGCTCTTTAAAAGCAAAATCTCGGAACCCGCCAGTGTTTTCGTAAGCAGCAATAAAGCGATACAAAGAACTGTTGTCTTGGGTTATAGGTCCGGAAATATCAATTTCTGGTCGGTAATAACTATAGCTACCAGCAGAAAATGTGGCTGAGTAATAAGGTTCGTCCAGTGGTTGTTTGGTGATATAGTTGACAACACCTCCCGGTTCTAGTTGACCGTAGAGTACTGAAGCAGGACCTTTGAGAACTTCCACCCTTTCTATTGTGGAAGTGTCAGTATATGCGCTGAAATTATCGTGTCTGAAACCATTTCTGAGGTTGGTGTCGGTATCAAAGCCGCGAATGGTATAGGTATCAGCGCCAACTAAATTGATTTTTGGTGTTACACCACTGACATTACGTAAAGCATCTGCAATTCTTTGGACTCGTTGATCCTCAATCACCTGTCGGGGAACGACTTGAATAGCTTGGGGAATCTCTAAAATCGGAGTATCAGTTTTAGTTGCAGTATTAGCGTCGGGAACGTTATATTCTGAATCCTGCGAACCTGTCACCACCAATTCAATAGGTTCATCTGTTGATGCGGTAGGTTGTTCCGGCTGTTTTTCACTAGCAGGTTGTTCCGGTGGTGGTGTCTGTGAAGATGTTGCAACTGCTGTAAAGCTAAAAATTAAACCCTCATCACTATCAAATAACTCAACTGTTGGTAAACTCGTTTCACCGATCGCTTTCACTCGAATGCTATTTGCGTCTTGATTGATAACGGTAACTTCTATAATTCCTGCAACTGGCTTTTCTTGACGAAACATATTGCCATTCGGTAAACGCAGTTGGGCATTGGCAATATCAATAATGTATGTGTTGCCTTCTTTTTTAGGCAGCACTTGCAATTTGTCTCCTTGAGGAGTCTCTAAAATGACTTCCACACCCTTATCAGTTGCGTTTACCTTAACACCAGTCACGAGAGTCAGAGACTGGGGAGTGGGTAATTGAGAAAAAGACTGTGACTGGTTAATCTGCCCGGTTTGATAGGCTTTCTGTGCCCAAACAGGTTGAGCCATGACTGTTACTCCGGTCAAGCATAAACCGAAGAACAGCTGCACTTGTTTCTCCATCATCCCCTCACACACAAATATCTCTATACCAGAGTAGGAAAAGTTTTTTCTCCACTCCAGTTAAGAATATATTTCAATAAGGTAATTGAAAATGACTGTAATTTACAATACTGTTTTGACTGATAAACGGATTTTTTTGCAGGGCAAACGGATTTTTTCCGGAAACTGATAGCAATTTGCTGTAATTTAAATGCTTTAACAGAATTCCCCCGTCGCAGGGGCGGACGGGGTATTTGAGCCTGTCTAACCCTGTTTTAACCTTCCCTTGCTTAAGTTAGGGAGCGTCGGAGGTGGTAGTATGAGCTTCAGGTAAGACTTAGGATTAACCCCAAATCGCTTGCGAAAAGCAGCGGCAAAACAGCTTTGATTCCCGTAGCCAACAGCACTTGCGACTTCCTTGACATTCATGCGACCTTCTAGAAGCAACTGGCGTGCTTGTTCCATTCGCTGTTGATGCAAGTAACCAAATACCGTAGTCCCAAAAACTTGACGAAAGCCCAGCTTGAGCTTGCAATCGTTCAGTCCAGCCTGTCGCGCTAATTCTAGCAATGAAGGTGGGTTATCTAAATGACTCATCAAAATTTCCTTAGCATAATGAATTCTGTCAATGTCGTTGGGCTTAAGCATAATTGGTGTTGCTACTGAATCTTCAGCTTGCATCAACTGTTCCAACTTCAATGCAATCAATTCCAAACACTTTGCTTCTAAATAAATATGTTTTGTCAGACCTTGATAGGGACAATTTAAAATTTGCTCAAGTGCTAACTGCATAGCGGTATTGGTCATACCGATTTTATAGCAAGATTGTTTGGGAATCTCAATTAAGCGTTTGAGGTCGGGAGAAACTTGTCTGCATCGACTGGCGATAAAACTATTGAGTAAGTCAGGAGAATCTAAATGAATATCAACTTTCAAAATTCTCTGTTTGCCTGAAGCTTTAATGGTTTCTTCATGCAAAAAACCACTGCTTTGAAAGAAGTTTTTTTGAGCAACAGTATCTCTCCAACTTCCAGATATTTGAAATCCAAATTCTACCTCGTTAACATAGATTTCCTGGGGTGGAACTTTCACAATCAAATCATCATGAAATTCTTCATCGATAATCAACAAACTCATTCCATGTAATTGTATCCATCGTTCGTGGCCTATACCAAGTTGTTTGGGGCATAAGTTGATAATATCCGAACTATCTGATGGATCTGGATATTGCGACTGCGTATTTTGGTTGCTTTGTTGCCAAAGTTGTTCGTAATCTGATAGTGAAAAGATATTTGCCATGCTTTGTTACTGCCGCTAGAGCCATCTACCAATTGAGTTGAGTAATCTTGAAGTCTTATAGAGAAATATTATCAAATAATGGAAGAAAACCTGCGAACGTTTTACATTCGCAGGCTGTTTTTAGTATTGTGTAGTACGAGGTATTCCAAATATTTATCTGTGAGAGTCGGCTAAATTATGCAACCAGGAGCGCGATAAGCCAGCATCTCAATGGTTTCAGCCGTACCGCATCAGCATATCCACTATCCCAACGTACAAAAATACTTTCTCTGGATATGAAAGCTGAGCTTTCAAAAACTTTTGAGAGCCTTGGTTGAGCAGCAGCAATGCTCAGTCAAGCTATCAACAGTAGACACTACACGATTTATTCTTGGTTGGCAAAAGTACAGAAAAAAGGGAGAATAATTCCAAATCCTACATATTAATACAATCAGGCCAAAAAATGTACGAAAAAATGTTTCAATCGCTAGATCGGCTTGTTGTACTTAGTGAACAGCAACGTGAAGATCTTAAAAGGGTGACAACACCACAAGAACTTCCCAAAGATTCAATATTATTGGAACAAGGACATATCTGCAATCACCTACATTTTCTTGTCGAAGGCGCAGTTAGATATTATTATCACCAAGATGATAAAGAAATAACTTCCGGTTTTAGATTTGAGGGTGATTTTATTAATTCTTTTTATAGCTTTATTTCTAGAAAACCCAGTAAAGAAAGTATTATTTTAATGTTGGACTGCAAATTAGTAACAATTAGTTATGACAGTCTGCAATATCTTTATAACAAAGATTCAGTATGGAATAGGCTGGGTCGGTTATCCATCGAAAGTTATTATATTCAATTAGAAGAGCATTTTTTTTCACTGCAGTCTCAAACAGCATCAGAGCGTTACGCTCATTTACTGCAACAATATCCAGATATTCTCAATCGAGTCAAGCTAGGACATTTAGCATCGTATTTAGGTGTAACTCAAGAAACACTAAGTCGGATTCGTGCTAAACATCGTAATCGTCAACGGTTACGAAACTAATTCTAATAGATCCGCAAAAATATCAGTAATTATTCAAAAAATAAAAATTTGAATTCAGATAACTTTTTGGCTCAATTCGATAAGCAGCAAATAATTACACTCACTGGCTTTAACAAGAAAGGCAGAGGGCAGAGGGCAGAAGGGATTTATCACTTCTGCCTGATACCGTCGATACGGGTGCGCGATCTTCGGGAGCAACGGGTTTAAGTCAAGCGCCATAATCTCCGAGAGGCGCGGTCAACAATAACGGTGCGGGTTTAAATCCCCACCTAAGTGCCTTCTGCCCTAGTAGCGAGCGTACTTCTGCCTTCGCTTTAATTTAATTAGATAATAATTGTATTTACAAGATTGAATATTTTTTTTAAGAACTGCTATTTTTGATATTTATCAAATTTGATTTATATCAAGAAAAGCCTCTAGATTTACCCCAATTAGCCAAACTAAGATGAAGCTATCAACCAAAAATAAGCAAACGAAAGGAGATAGCCATCATGGGTTTCAAATATATCGGCGAATTAGCAACTCAAGAAAACGTCAATCAACTCTTGACACTGGTTGATATGGTGGTTGGCGGACTCACTGACACAGAAAATGTTTTCGATATTGAAGATGCACTACGCGATAGCGAACAAATGCAAAAATGTTTGCAAGTTGTGCGTCAACATCCAGCTTCTGCACAAATGCTAGAAGAGCGTTATCTGGGAGCAGAATTTGATTTAGATACTATGCTGCAAATGCCTAAAGATTCTCTAGGCTGGACTTATGCAAAAGTTCTAAGTACGCTTAATTACGATCCAGATTTTTATCGCAAACGTGAAATCAAATCAGATGTTGATTATATCACTCATCGCATTCGGAAAACCCACGACTTGCATCATATTTTGACTGGTTTTAGTTTTGATAACTATGGGGAATTAGGTGTAATTTCTGTAACTGTGGGTCAGATTGGTTATCCAGGCTTTGCCTTTATTGACGTTGTCGCATTACTATTAGGTTTCCTCTCTAACAAGCATCAACGTCAAGGTATTGATGTGGCTCTAGAATATGATTTTGACTTGATTTCTCAAGGGGTAAAAATTGCGCGTCTTGCACAACCATTGTTCCCAGTGAAGTTTGAAGAAGGACTAGATCGCTCTCTTGCTGAATGGCGTGCAGAGTTGAATATTGTGCCTGTTACAGAAGGACATTGGAGTTGGTATAGCTATCCTCATTTACGAAATGCAATTGAATTGCCCTCAATCTCCCAAGAGCCTCAACTTGTTAGTGTTTGAACTAACAGTAATTAGCTGAAGTTGGAAATCTTGCAAATAGAGACGGACACGCCTCATAATCAAGCGTGTCCTTAATTAAAGATTTGATGCTTGGAGAATTTAATGAGCAATACAATTTCTGCATTTCTGAAAGATAGCCACGTTTTAGTTACTGGTGGAACGGGTGGATTAGGACTTGGTGTTACGCCAAATGTTCTCGCGCACAAACCTACGAGCGTGACAATTCCTTATACTAACGCACAAAACGTTGAGCGATTAAAAAGTGTTCTCCCTGTAACTGATTTAGATCGTATTCAATTTGTTAGAGCTAATTTATCAGAGGAATCGGCTGTGAAAAATTTAGTCAATGATATGGAAAGAGTCGATGTTTTGATTCATCTCGTTGGTGGGTTTTCGATGGGAAAAACCCATGAATATCCTTATGAAAAGTGGAAAGCCGATCTAGAACTGAATTTAAATCTTGCTTTCCTGGTGTTGAAGCACAGTTTAAGAAGGATGTTTCAAAACGGCTATGGACGAATTGTGACAGTAGGTTCGCGAGGAGCCGTACAACCAGGGGGACAGTTAGCAGCCTATTGTGCTGCCAAAGCTGGATTAATTGCGCTGACCCAGGCGATCGCTGATGAAACGAAAGGGGCAAACATCACTGCTAATATCGTTTTACCTAGTGTAATCGATACTCCCACCAATCGAGATGCAATGAATACAGAGAATGCTTCAACTTGGGTTAAACCCGATTCTATAGCACAGGTAATCTGTTTTTTAGCTTCAGAAGCCGCTCTTGATATGAGAGGAGCAGTTGTTCCTGTGTATGGCAATATCTAAACTCAATTCTTTATACGAATGCCATTATCCAAATCTGGAATTGATATTCGTGTAATAGACAGCATTAACACAAGAGATATTTTTATAATTTTACGTTTTGATTACCCAAAGTTAGACTATGAACGCCTTATCCATTTTATCAGCGAGTGAACTCGATCTTGCTTTGCAAGAACTGCAAGGTTGGAGTATTGAGCGAGGAAAACTCCATCGTCAATTTCAATTTTCATCTTTTGTTGAAGCCTTTGGATTTATGACTCGTGTGGCACTGGTGGCAGAAACAATAGGACATCATCCAGAGTGGTGCAACGTATACAACCGAATATCAGTCGATTTAACAACTCACGATGCAGGTGGAATTACAATGAACGATATACATCTGGCTCACAAAATGAATGAGCTAGCGGAGTAATACGTTCTTTACAGATACGCGTGCAACCTTCGATCGCTCAATTTAGACCACTCAAGTTCTTTGAGTTAAAATGCGATTTAATTGTTCTGTGCTTGAGCTATTCCCGCGACTCAGCCCCAGACCGTCTTGAAGAGCGCTGACGAATCGAATGGCACATGAAGATTTGAATCTTCGCGTTTTTAATTGACTTTGTTGGCGAATTCTTTAAGATCGATTTGTCCAAAGTCCAATGTATGATTAAGTTACTGATCAAACAGCAACCTGCTATCGACATCAGTTCAGATACGGTATTGGGTGGGATTGAGGAATTGGGAGGTAGGTGGTTGATTTTGTTTGAAACACCACGGCTGGTTGTCCGTCAATTGCGCCACTCTGACGCAGACGCGCTGTTCGCGGTGTATAGTGACCCTCTTGTGGTACGGTGGGTCGGCGATGGAACGCCTTTAACGCACGAACTGTGTGTGAAATGGATAAAGATATCGCTTCGTAACTACCAGACTAAAGGTTTCGGTGCTTCGGCGGTCGTAGCCAAGTCAAACTCCCAATTCATCGGCTGTTGCGGAATTATTTACGACCCACAACGAAACGAGCCAGAAATTATCTATGGCTTTGGTAAACGCTGGTGGGGGCAGGGCTTTGCCAGTGAAGTTGTAAGACCCATGCTTGCTTACGGTCTTAAGCAATGTGGGCTGAAGCGAATACTCGCAACCATTGCGCCGGAGAACTTGGCATCTGTGCGTGTTGCAATCAAAGCGGGGATGGTATTTGAGCGAGAGGAAATAGAGGCGGATGGATCTCCTACGCTCATATATTCTATCGATCCAAACACAATCAAAAATAATGATATCAAAATCATAGATGCCTCACCATAAGCTTTTTTGAAAGTAATGCTGTTTAACTTCCTTGCGACGCATTGGTTGAGGCACAAATCCTTCTGGAGGCTTAAGCAGAAACAGTTGAGGAAAGAACGCTCGTACTTTGCGCGAGCAATTCTACCATACGCTCAGCGACACCCATTGCCGATGCGGGATTTTGTCCGGTCACGAGGCGATCGCTCGCGAACACCTTGGCTTGAAAATTGGGTGCTTTCTCCACAGTTGCACCGCGTTCAATCAGCTTCGACTCCAATAAAAACGGTACAACTTGACTTAATTCCACTGCGGCTTCTTCTTCGTTGGTGAAGCAGGAAACAATTTTATCTGCAACCAAATACTCACCATTAGAGAGTTTGACATTCACAAGCCCCGCCGGACCGTGACACACTGCTCCAACCACGCCGCCACGCTCGTAAATCGCTGTCGCAATGCGGGATAGAGAGGCGTTATCGGGGAAATCCCACATAGTTCCGTGTCCACCTGCATAGAAGATGGCATTGTACTCGGCTGGATCGATCTGCTCGGGGCGCAGTGTGTTTTCTACTTGTGCGACTTTTTCTGGATTGTCCAGGAAGGCTTTGTTGAGCGGGTCATTTAGGTCAATCCCGGTCATGGGAGCTTTGCCACCTTTAGGGCTGACGTATTGAACGCTCAAACCTGCTTTGTCGAACACTGCAACTGGATGGCTCACTTCTGGCAAGTAGAACCCGGTTTCTTTGCCTGTATCTCCTAATGTGTCATGACTGGTTAAAACGACTAAAACTTTTGCAGACATAGTATGGCTCCGTGAGTCAAAAACGCGCTATTCCAGGCAAACACTTGTTTTATATAAGAATGTGCCTGATAGTTCCATGCTAGAAGCAACTTATCTAAAATACAAATTATAAAAGTTGGGTCTTTCCATAAATATAATTATGGTAAATTTGGAATGGTATCGTAGCTTTATTGAGGTCTATCGGGTTGGAACCGTATCGGGTGCAGCACAGGTGTTGCATTTAACACAACCTGCAGTCAGTCAGCACATTGCAGCTTTGGAGTCTACCTTGGGTACGCAGTTGTTTCAACGCGTGCCGAGGCGGATGTTACCAACCGACGCGGGAAAGCGGTTGTATACTCAAACTGTCGCTGCTATTGAAACGCTGGAATCGATACCAACTAAGTCAGCCATGGCTGATGCTCCACTTCTCATCAGGCTGGGAACACCGCCAGAATTTTTCTCCGAATACATACTGAAATGTCTATCTCTATCTGATACAACGCTGTTTTCAATTCGATTTGGATTAACCCAGGAATTGATTGAGCAACTCTTGGAGAAGAATCTTGATTGTGTCATTGCTACGCAAAAAATTCCAAAATCGGAACTGGAATATCAACTCCTAGTTGAAGAAAGCTTTTGGCTAGTTGGACCACCGACAGCGATCGTTCCAGTGTCTCAAGATGTCTTACAGGCTGATTTAACACTGCTAGAACAGTGGCTAAGCCAACAACCTTGGATTGCTTATAGTGAGGATTTACCAATCATTCGGCGATTTTGGCGGGTGGTTTTTGGTCGTCGCTTGAATGTTAATCCACAGTTTGCAATCCCAGATTTACGCAGCATTCGGAGTGCGATTTCTCTTGGTTTGGGTTATAGTGTTTTACCAGACTATCTCTGCAAAGAATGGATTGCTGAAAATCGTCTAACGCTAGTTCTTAAACCAGCAAAAGCTGTAACAAATCACATCTGGCTAGCTTACCGAAAATCGGAAAGACAGTCACAACAAACAGCAATGCTTTTGAACTTACTAGAATCTGCATCTAATATATATAGCTAATACCAATTCTATGTGAAGTTGCACATTATTGCCCTCACATTGGAAATGTGGGGCTATACAAACAAAGCCTGCCTTCGCAGGCTAATTGTATGCATCTTCATAGAAAATTGGTATAAGCTGAGAAAGTAGGTTGCTGATTGATTCTCCTTTTTATTCTTTAGCTGCACGTGCTTTACGATTGTGCGACCAGCGATAAGCTGAGTACAGCTTGCGCTTCGCGATCGCTACAATAAACATGAAGATATCTAACCAATTCTGGACGTTGGGATGCAGTCCATCTAAAATGTTACTAGATTGATGTTTGGCAAACCGAAGCGAGGCCTAAAACCTGGGGGGTTCTGCCAAAATCTCCAGAACCTAGACAAGTTAATAGTTACAGCGTTTTGATATTTGGCGCTATTGATATTTTGTGTCAATAAGTGAGCCTGAAATGAGGTCATTTTTTCGATCTGCCAAAACTGCTTGTAGAGTCCTTGCTCAGTAAGGATTTCAGATGGTGGACTTGAAACGTAGCGATTCCCGGCAACGGGATTGAAACAAGATAACTGGAACATCATTGAAGGTGATGAAACCAACTTGAAACGTAGCGATTCCCGGCAACGGGATTGAAACTTGAATTTTCCTCATATGATCGACCCTAAAGATATAGACTTGAAACGTAGCGATTCCCGGCAACGGGATTGAAACTTCTTGCAATGGTGATGGCATCTCGAAGAATACGCTTGAAACGTAGCGATTCCCGGCAACGGGATTGAAACTACGCTTTAATATCTCTAGAGACTACAGAACCGTCAACTTGAAACGTAGCGATTCCCGGCAACGGGATTGAAACAATCAGATGGAGTCGTTGAAAATATTTGTCACTTTACCCAGGGGATGGCAGTAAAGTGGAAGCAGTTGATGGCAGTAAAAAAGCTTGAAATGCTGATGATAAGCTTGAGCCGATTATGACAATCACGGAAGCAGTGGATGGCAGTAAGTATAAGAATGGAAGCAGCAAAATGGCAGTAAGTATGTAATCAAATGACAAACAGCTAAAAGCGTGGCAGAGCAATGGTTTTAAAGTTTTACATCATTGAATATTGAGGCAATTCTAGTTGGGAGCATCCTAAAGACGGAAGCGTTGATGACAGATAAATGAGTAGATAGTGGGCTGTTGTACTAAAATCCCATAGTACAAAAGCTGTAAGAATTATGGAATTCCTAAAAAAAGGTATAAATTAATACTAAAGCAAAAAAGCTGGATAATAGTTGTCGGTAGGACGATAATATTGCCGCGTCTGGAACCATTACCTTGCCACCTATTGGGCTGTAATGCTTATTCTTCCGTTAAGCGATGCCTTCGGCACGCGAAGCGCGATCGCCAAGAAATTTTCCAGAATGGAAAGATAACTTTGCCGAAACCCAAAAATCGCACCATAAGTTCGCCAAAATCTCAACACCTTTTAGTCAAAATAGCGATGTATTTTATACATGAGGACAAACAGTAATTTAGGCAGAACAAGCATTGTAAGCATTAAAAGCATAATGTTGCCAAAGTCAATTGGAGTCAGTGCTCGTGTCAGCTGTAGTATGAGAAAATTGAATCGATTGAGTTTTACCAAAAAACTGTTGGAGCTACCTTGATTGAAGATTCCGAACCAGGTATTTTCCGTGGGCAGCTACATTAAAGAACAATCTGACTCTGAAGTCTGATGATTCTCTGTGAACTGTAATTTAAACTACCATGCATGACGCAAGCCAAACTATTAAAATCACAATCTTTGATACGACTTTACGAGATGGAGAACTTGCTTTAAAACGCAAGCTGACAGTCGAGCAAAAGATTCGTTTGGCAATGATTCTTGACGAAATGGGAGTGGACGCAATTGAGGTTGGCTATCCTGGAGCCTGCCACAAAGACCGTGATGAAATTTTCATGGTGTCTCAACAGGTCAAACATTCTACGATCTGCGGTTTGGCAAGTAGTCAACCAGATGAAATTGCTGCGGTTGCGTCGGCACTCAAACCTGCTGTTCGAGGACGCATTAATGTGTTTACTCCCATCGGTATTCAGTCAAATATAACAGCATCAGAGGTCTTAGAAACGATCCAGAGCAGTGTATCTTTAGCAAGGAACTACTGCCAGGATGTAGAATGGTCAGCCTTTGACGCTACGCGCTGCCATCCCGATCTGCTGTGCAAAGCGGTTGAAACAGCTATTAAAAGCGGTGCAACAACGATCGCAATCCCTGACAGTCTGGGGGTTGCTTCACCGATTGAATTTTCTCATCTCATTGAAACGGTGATGCATAGAGTTCCCAATATTGACTCTTGCACTCTTGCAGTCCACTGCCATGATGACCGCTTCCTTGCAGTTGATAATTCCTTAGCGGCTTTGGATGTAGGGGCTAGGCAAATTGAATGCTCCATTAACGGATTGGGAGTACGTGCTGGCAATGCTGACTTGGCAAAGGTTGTGGAGGCGATCTCCAACCATTCCACCTACTACACTTCTATCGATTGCTCATGGCTTAAAGTAGCATCTGAGATGGTGAGTCAATTTACGGCAGGTTCGCTATAGTTCGGGTGGTATGCGGGGCATACTCTCAGACAGCTTCAATGACTATCCCTCTTCTGTCACTCTGGGAAAAGAAAAATAAAAGCCAAATTTTTAACTCTAGACAGGGTGAATATTTGAGCGTTTATTTTCGTTCCAAAATGGCTGAAATCAAGATTTTTGGTACACAGTCTTACGCTGTAAGCATTCTAGATTATTCTCTTGCGAAAGTGATAAAAGAGGGCTATACCGCCAAACCGGGCTTCGTCTGCCCTACTGAAAAATTTGAGGCATGGGTTTGGCAGATCCTGCGGCTTCAGCAGTAACAACTATATCTAGAAAAGGCAAAATACCGCAACGTTTGAGTACTTCAAGCTGCTGTGCTTCCTGACCATTTATTAGTACCCCAATTTTGTATTGTTTTAATCGTAAAAAACACTCGATTTATAGTAGTGACGGTCAATAATATCGCCCTTAAAAACGTGTTTTAACCAACGAGGTTTAACAAAACTAGTGTCCGCAAATTCCGGCACCTTTCGACCACTTGATATATTTAATGACATCCAAAACTTTCAGAACTAGTAAACTGGCTCCAATAGCTTTAAATTCAAATGTCTCCAACAACTTTTATGTATACTGTCGCAACTGTGAATAACGGTTATCAATCAATCAATTCAAGATAATCAAAATCTTCTCCACATCCTGTGAAAAGTCAGATCGCTTTATTGCTGTCTTCTCCCTATCTTACGTTTTTTTAGGTCGTTCTACTTACCGAGAAATGAAATTACGCATTTTAATATATTTCCCAGTTTGATGCAAAAAATAACCCTTTTGAAAAAAATTTTTCTTATTTATAAATATATACATTTTCTCAATTAAATATATCGACTTTTACCAATGGTTTCTGTAGACAAAGCAAAAATAATAAGCCAAACTGTAAGTATAAAAAAGTGAGAATTAAAACACATAATTATGGCAACATACCAGGGTGAAATCCTCCTCGATAATCCCATTGCTTACTGGCGCTTAGGTGAAATTACTGAAACTATTGCAGATAATTTAGGAAGTTTGGGTAGTGCTGTCGATGGAACTTATTCGGGTAGTCCTTTATTTGGAATCTCAGGATTGATTGGTGATAGCAATACCGCAGTTAAGTTTGATGGTGTAGATGATGGTGTTTTAATTCCCGATAATAGCAGTATCAATACAGGCGCTTCATATTCGCAAAAAACTATCGAATTGACTTTTAGTGCAGATACTGTAACTGGAACACGTATTATTTATGAACAAGGAGACACTACCAACGGACTGAATATTTACTTAAAAGATAATCAACTGAAACTGGGCGCTTGGGCAAGTAATTCTGGGCAATGGCTGAGCTACGAGATTAGTGCAGATAAAACCTATCATGTAGTCTTGGTATTTAATGCCGGACAACTGACAGGCTATGTGAATGGAAAATCGATTGGTACTGTTTCAACTACTTTTACTTCTATTCCTACCCATACTGGAGATATTGGGATTGCTCGGCTTAGTGATGATACTCGCTTCTCTAATACTGTCAGTACTACAGAGGATAGCGGTTACTATTTTGACGGTATTATCGACGAAGTAGTACTTTACAACACGGCACTTTCAGCATCGAGAATTCAAACTCATTATGAAGCTGCAGCTATCCCCTTAAGCTTAACTGGTAGTGGCGATAATGACTATCTTGTTGGCGGAACGGGGAATGATACGATTGTCGGTGATGGCGATTCTGATGATAACGTTCTCAATTTGGATGGGGTCAATGATTATGTGAATCTCAATGCTGGTTTAATCAATTTAGCAACAGGGGATTTTACCCTAGAAGCTTGGATTAAAACTACGGGAACAACCGAGGCTATTCTGGTCAAAAATGATGGCGATACGAGTTGGGAAAAAGGTGAAAAAGCTTTTTATATTAACTCTATAGGTAAAGTTGAATTTGTCGGTTACGGCAATAGTTACATTAAGGGTGGTACAGCGGTTAATGATGGTCAATGGCACCATGTAGCAGTTGTTTGGGATTATAGTAGCGGTACTACCGGCACGGGGAGAATTTATGTAGATGGTGTGAATGTTACCACCAGTAGCACTTACGCTGCCAACAATGTTGACAATAGTGGCGAGACCTTAAAAATTGCTCTTCCTAATTACGGTGAAGCAACCAGTTATTTCTCCGGACAGATGGATGAAATCCGAGTTTGGAATGTAGCTCGCACCGAAACAGAAATTAAGACCAACTACAATCGCACTTTGAATGGAACACAAACAGGGTTAGTTGGTTACTGGAACTTTAATAAAGATACGAATAGCAGCACTGCGATCGCAAATTCAACCGCAAATGGCAATAACGGTACCCTGGTGAATGGAGGGGGAAGTAATATTGTTTTTCAAAGTAATGCTGGTCATGACACAATAGTCGGGGGTGCGGGAAATGACTATCTCAAAGGTGGAAGTGGCAATGATGTTCTCGTTGGCGATAGTAATGACAATACTCTGAATTTAGATGGCGTCAACGATTATGTCCAAATTGCCAATGAGTCTTACTTTGATAGCATAACTAGTGCGATTACGATTGAGACTTGGATTAAGGTCGATAGTTTTACAAAAAATTGGCAAGCTATTGTTACCAAAGGAGATAATAGTTGGCGCTTACATCGTAACGACACTGAGAATACCCTGAATTTTTATATTGAAGGTGTTGGTGGTGTTAACAGCACTACTACTGTGAATGATGGTCAGTGGCACCACGTTGCGGCAGTTTATGATGGCAGTAAATTACAAATCTATATCGATGGGGTTCTCAACGGTCAAACCACTGCTAGCGGTGCTATCCCTACCAACAATTACAATATTCTGATTGGTGAGAACGAGCAGCAATCAGGTAGATATTTTTACGGACAAATTGATGATGTTCGGATTTGGAATGTTGCTCGTAGCGCCACAGAAATTAGTAATAATCTAAATGCAACCTTAACTGGTAAGGAAACTGGTTTAGTCGGTTACTGGAACTTTAATGAAAATAGTATTAGTGGCAATACCATCACCGATTTAACAGGAAATGGCAATAATGGTACCCTCTTTAACGGACAGGGAAATAATTTTATTGCTGAAACTAGCGGTGGTAACGATACCTTAGAAGGGGGTGCAGGTAATGATACTCTCACTGGTAATGCTGGTGCAGATACTTTTGTATTTAATTCTTTATCTGAAGGTATCGATACTATTACCGATTTCGATGGCACCGAAGGAGATTTAATTGAAGTTAGTCGTGATGGTTTTGGTATTATTGGGGCTAAGGTTAATAACTTCACTTATAACTCAACCACCGGAACATTATCTTTTAATGGAACTCAGTTTGCGACCCTGAAAAATCCTGTTAGTTTTAATTTCACCAACAGTATCTACATCAAAGAAGCTGCAGCTATCCCCTTAAGCTTAACTGGTAGTGGCGATAATGACTATCTTGTTGGCGGAACGGAGAATGATACGATTGTCGGTGATGGCGATTCTGATGATAACGTTCTTAACCTGGATGGAGTCAATGATTATGTGAATCTCAATGCTGGTTTAATCAATTTAGCAACAGGGGATTTTACCCTAGAAGCTTGGATTAAAACTACGGGAACAACCGAGGCTATTCTGGTCAAAAATGATGGCGATACGAGTTGGGAAAAAGGTGAAAAAGCTTTTTATATTAACTCTGTAGGTAAAGTTGAATTTGTCGGTTACGGCAATAGCTATATTAAGGGTGGTACAGCGGTTAATGATGGTCAATGGCACCATGTAGCAGTTGTTTGGGATTATAGTAGCGGTACTGCTGGCACGGGGAGAATTTATGTAGATGGTGTGAATGTTACCACCAGTAGCACTTATGCTGCTAACAATGTTGACAATAGTGGCGAGACCTTAAAAATTGCTCTTCCTAATTACGGTGAAGCAACCAATTACTTCTCCGGACAGATGGATGAAATCCGAGTTTGGAATGTAGCTCGCACCGAAACAGAAATTAAGACCAACTACAATCGCACTTTGAATGGAACACAAACAGGGTTAGTTGGTTACTGGAACTTTAATAAAGATACGAATAGCAGCACTGCGATCGCAAATTCAACCGCAAATGGCAATAACGGTACCCTGGTGAATGGAGGGGGAAGTAATATTGTTTTTCAAAGTAATGCTGGTCATGACACAATAGTCGGGGGTGCGGGAAATGACTATCTCAAAGGTGGAAGTGGCAATGATGTTCTCGTTGGCGATAGTAATGACAATACTCTGAATTTAGATGGCGTCAACGATTATGTCCAAATTGCCAATGAGTCTTACTTTGATAGCATAACTAGTGCGATTACGATTGAGACTTGGATTAAGGTCGATAGTTTTACAAAAAATTGGCAAGCTATTGTTACCAAAGGAGATAATAGTTGGCGCTTACATCGTAACGACACTGAGAATACCCTGAATTTTTATATTGAAGGTGTTGGTGGTGTTAACAGCACTACTACTGTGAATGATGGTCAGTGGCACCACGTTGCGGCAGTTTATGATGGCAGTAAATTACAAATCTATATCGATGGGGTTCTCAACGGTCAAACCACTGCTAGCGGTGCTATCCCTACCAACAATTACAATATTCTGATTGGTGAGAACGAGCAGCAATCAGGTAGATATTTTTACGGACAAATTGATGATGTTCGGATTTGGAATGTTGCTCGTAGCGCCACAGAAATTAGTAATAATCTAAATGCAACCTTAACTGGTAAGGAAACTGGTTTAGTCGGTTACTGGAACTTTAATGAAAATAGTATTAGTGGCAATACCATCACCGATTTAACAGGAAATGGCAATAATGGTACCCTCTTTAACGGACAGGGAAATAATTTTATTGCTGAAACTAGCGGTGGTAACGATACCTTAGAAGGGGGTGCAGGTAATGATACTCTCACTGGTAATGCTGGTGCAGATACTTTTGTATTTAATTCTTTATCTGAAGGTATCGATACTATTACCGATTTCGATGGCACCGAAGGAGATTTAATCGCAGTTAGCCGTGATGGTTTTGGTATTAGTGGGGCTAAGGTTAATAACTTCACTTATAACTCAACCACCGGAGCATTATCTTTTGATGGAACTCAGTTTGCGACCCTGAAAAATCCTAGTAGTTTTAATCTCAGTAACAGTATCTACATCAAAGATGAATATCGCAAAGAAGTAGAATCTGATAATCCCATTGCTTACTGGCGCTTAGGTGACAGTACTGGAACTGTTGCAGATAATTTAGGGAGTTTAGGTAGTGCAGTAGATGGTACTTACTCCAATAGTCCTACTTTGGGAGCGTCAAGTTTAGTTTGGTCAGGTTATCGTAATACTGCAGCCGATTTTGATGGTATTAACGACGGTGTTCTCATTCCCGATAATACTAGTGTTAATGCTGGTAATTCCTACAGCCAGAAAACTATCGAACTGTGGTTTAAGGCTGATAAATTAACTGGTACACAAGTTCTCTACGAGCAAGGAGGACAAACCAACGGTTTAAATATCTTCCTTGAAGGTACGCAACTAAAAATGGGTGCTTGGGTCAATCAAGCTGGTAATTGGCTGAGTCAAGCAGTTAGCATCGGTAACATCTATCATGTCGTCTTGGTTTTTGATGCTGGAAAACTGACAGGTTATGTCAACGGAGAAGCAATTGGGACGGCTACAACCAGCTTTACAGCTATTCCCAGCCATACTACGGATGTGGCGATCGCACAAATGTCTGGCGAGACTCGCTTCTCAAATACTAGTAGTTATACTGGTAATGGATACTACTTTGATGGCATTATTGATGAAGTCGCCCTTTATAATACTGCATTGTCTGGGACACAAGTTCAGGAGCATTATGATGCAGCTGCTGCTCCCCAAACCTTAACTGGTAGCACTGGTAATGATACTCTTGTTAGTGGTACGGGGGATGACACAATTAGCGGTGGTGCTGGTAATGACATTATTGCTGGTAACGGCGGTCAAAACAGCCTTACTGGTGGCGCAGGGTCAGATGATTTTATCTTTACCGAAGTTTCCCATTTTGTTGATACAATTCAGGATTTCACTCCTACCAAATATCCTTACACTCAATTTAATGTCAGTTCCATCTTTAACGCAGATGTGATTCACAACTCTGGTGATTCTACCCAGGATGCAACTGTCATGGATAGCAATGCTTATGTACTGGTGACAGACAACTTTGCTAAGAGTTTATCTAGTAGCGGTAATGGTTTACCTGATGATGGTTATTTTGGCGCTCAAGGATATCGCCCAGAAGTCAAGCTTAGCTACCATAACAACAATAATGGCTTAAATGCTCGTGTTGTTACGAACAATGGAGAATATTTCTCTTTCACGACTGAATCCAAGCAGTATGCCGAAGTTCATTTATTCGCATCAGCCACACATGGTAGCTCTACGATGAATGTAACCCTCACTTATAGTGATGGTACAACTACTACCCAAACGGCTTTAAGTATCCCCGATTGGTTCTATGAAATTACCGAAACTAGCGATCGCTATTATCTCGTCGATGGCATGGATCGCTATAAAGAAGACACGGGTGTACTATACGATGCCAACAATCCAGCAATTTTCGGTTTCCGTATTGCTGCCGATCCGACCAAAACCCTCTGCAGCGTGACTGTGACAAAAAGTAGCTCCACCGGACGGTTAGTGTTTTTAGGGGCTACTGGAGTTGCTCAAGCCCAGACAGAACGCGATCGCATTATTATCGCCTCCAGCTTTGGCGCAACTTCCCTCGAACAATTTAGCTTTGATGCAGCAACCGGAGGACTTTTATTTGCAGGGACTAAGTTTGCTACCTTAGCTGGAGTTTCCAGTCTGGACTTAGCTAGCAATATTGTCATTCAACAGAGCTTCAAAATTGCCGAAAATAGCGCTAATGGTACCAGCATCGGTTCAGTTGCGATTAACAATCCAGCAGCAACTACTCCCTATAAAATCATTTCTGGAAACGATCAAGGTATTTTTGCTCTCAATGCCTCCACTGGTGAAATTACAGTTGCCAACTCCGCTCAATTAAACTATGAAACAATTGCTGATAGCTATCAAATAGAAGTCAAAGTTGCAGATACCAATGGTCGAACCTCTACTAAGTTGGTGACAATAAAAGTTACAGATGTCAACGAAGCACCAATCATCAATAATTACAGCTTCTCAATCCCAGAAGGTTCTGCCGAAGATACCGTTATCGGGACAGTCACTGCAACTGATCCCGATGCCGGAGATAGTAAGTACTATCAAATTACTGCTGGTAATGAAAGTAACATTTTTAACGTCGGCTCTTTAACAGGTCAAATCACCATTGGTGCTAACTCCAGTAAATTAGACTATGAAACTGCTACGAGCTATACATTGACTGTCAGAGTAACTGATTCAGCAGGTAAAACAGATGACGCAACAGTAACGATTAATGTTACCGATGTCAATGAAGCACCTGTTCTGGACAACCAGAGTTTTTACATTCATCAATTTGGAACTCAAAGCGATAAAGGAGATGCGATCGGCAAAGTTGTTGCCAGTGATGATAATGGTGATACCCTCACTTACAGTATTGTTAATGGTAACAGTAATAATTTCTTTGCTATTAACTCAGCCACCGGTCAACTGAGCATCAATCCTAACTTGACTGCCACTGAGCGTAAAAATCTGATTAAAAGTACTGCCAGAAGCTTTGAACTGACAGTTGCAGCCAGTGACGGGGAACTCAGTGATACGGCAACAATTACCTTGGAAAAAAGCATTTTCAAGGATGTGTTTAGTCGAAATGGTCAAAGCAATGCCTTTAGTGAGTTTAATGATAAAACTCTCTCTACAGCTTCTCATGCTGCGCCAAGTTTAGCCGATCTCGATCGAGATGGAGATTTAGATGCTTTTGTTGGTAAAAATGCACAGATGTCTAATACAAATATTAGGGGGTTTCAATATTACGAAAATATTGATGGTATCTTAGCAAGTAGTGCTAGCCCAAATAATCCTGCTTATGCTCAATCTCTAAGTACAGTTGGCTTTAACCCCAAAGCTGCTTTTGCCGATGTTGATAATGATGGGGATTTAGATGTTGTCATTGGTGATGATGAGGGTACAATCAGCTACTTGCAAAACAATAACGGCAATTATAGTGAAAAATCTGGTAGCGATAATCCTTTCAGTGGGATTGATGTTGGAAGCTATGCTAGCCCAGCCTTTGCCGATATTGACACCGATGGCGATTTAGATGCTTTCATTGGCAAAGATGTTGGTGGGATATTCTATTATCAAAACAACAATGGCACATTTAGTTTCAATGATGGTGGTATTAATGGCTATAATGCTGTTGCTTCAAATGCTTCTCCCACCTTTGCCGATATTAACAACGATGGTTATTTAGATTTAATCGTTGGTAGTGGTGATGGTACAATTTCATATTTCCAAAATGATGGTGATGGAACTTTCACCCAACAAACAGGCAGTAATAACCCCTTCAACGGTATTGATGTCGGCACGAATGCAGCCCCAACTATCGGAGATTTAGATAGTGACGGCTATCTAGATTTAGCAATTGGGGCTGCTAATGGGGATGTTTACTACTATCGAGGAACTTCTCGTATATATGAAGTAACTTTCTCTTCAACTAATCAAAGTACCTGGGGTAGTGGAAGTTCAATTAAAACAGCGTTTAATTGGGAACCCTTCGACCCGATTAAGTGGAACTACACTTTCAACAAAGACTTTGGTTTTATCGACTTTGGTGGTGGTACTGCTGGGGACTTTCATTTCCGCACTGGCTATGAAATTGATTCAGGTACAATTAATAGTACCTTGCCCTTTGACATCATGGTCAACGCTCCTAAAAAAGTGGCAATTGGCGATAAGGTCACTATCTCTACTGGCTACAGTCTCTCGGATAGTGCATCATTTTCAACCACAACTCCTTATGTCAGTGCTTACCTCGACCTTGGTTTGATGTTCTATTTGGGTGCCTATGCCAGCATTGATTACAAAGTTGGTAAATACACTTATGACATTGCTGACCAATTGGGGACAAACATCGATTATTCAATTGATTTTGAGTTTGATACTCGAGATGGGGAATATTCTAAAACTTTCTTCGATTTTGCTGACTTTACTCTTAGCTCTCCAGATATTGCTGTAAGTGGTACAGTCGCAGATGATAATACTCTTTCTGGTAGTGCTGAGGATGTTTTCTTATCAACCGAGATATCCCTTGATGACTTGATTGTCGAAAAATTCTTGAAACAATCCAGCAATGTTTATATGCAAGCGCTGGGCAATGCTTGGCAAAATGATTTTAATATTGGTGTGGCAGGAGTTGAATGGGATTTATTGGATTTAGATTTGATTGGCGATATTTCTCTCAAAACCAGCTATGCGTTAGACTTTGACTCTTTAAATGGACAGGTGATTTTAGAAAATGGAACTACCAAATCCTTCACAGCGGGAGATGATGTCTCTATTGACTTGCTGACTGGTATGGACACCAATCATAATAGCAAGTTAGATTACGCTCTCAAGTTTGACCTGGTTAATCCAAAATTAACTACTAAAGTTGACCTCGTCTTCGATCTTGACTTTGATATTGCTGCTCTTCAAGGTTCAGCTTGGTACGATGTCTGGTTATCCAAAGGTAGTAAAGATTTTGGACCTGTATACGATCGGTCCTTCGACATTGCCAAAGGAAGTATCAATATTTATAACCAAACCTTCGCTTTAGGTGGTTTCAGCAGTACTTACATCAACGATTTAGCCATTACTATTGTTTAATAGTTGATGTAAAAAATTTGCTTGCAATCAGATGAGACGCGTAGCCTGCGGTCAACAGGCTCTGCGTCTCTTATTCCCAAACATTGAAATTACATTGCCATGACATTGCCCAATCAGCCAAATATCTCAAAATTTCATTCTTCATCGAATTCTTTATCTTCTGATTTTGAATCTAATCTTAAAATCAAATATCAATGGGTTTATAATTTAACTGTTGACAATATAGTTGAATTTGAACCGTTAAGTTTTCCCAGTATAAAAAAACGCTGGCAAAGTACAAGAGTAAGGGGTCATTTAGCTGGTGTAGCTGCTTTTCTTAATGCAAAAATGGTGGGATTAATCATCGTTGAATTATTACCTAATGCAGTCGAAATTATTTCTTTTTTTGTTATTCCTGAATGTCGCTATCAAGGAATTGGCAATCAACTATTAAAACACGTAGAACAAGCCTTAATTAAACTAAAAGCCCCTCAAATTCAAGTTAAATACCGCGTCACAGAGTTAACAACATCAGCATTAGAATCCATTTTAAAAAAACAAGAATGGCAACCCCCTCAAACAGACTTTATCTTATTTAAATCTAATCGCGATAATATTCTGCAAGCACCTTGGCTGAATCAATATTCACTACCAGATAAATTTACTATTTTTCCTTGGGTAGAACTCACAGAAGCAGATAAAGCAAGTATTATTAAACGTCAAGCTTATCCCGAACTCTTGAGTCCCTTTAGTCCAGATATCCGCCTTGAACCTCTCAATAGTTTAGGTTTACGCTATCAAGGAGAAGTCGTAGGTTGGGTGATTAATCATCGCATTGACTCGGATACTGTGCGTTATTCGATTATGTTTGTGGAAGAAAGATTTCAGAAAATGGGGAGAGCCATCTCTTTATTAATTGAGTCCATTAACATCCAAGTCAATAGTAATATTTTTTATGGAACTTTAGCTGTATCTAGCAGCAATCAACCCATGCTGAAATGGTGCGATCGCTATCTCAAACCTTATACAATTTTGACTTCGGAATCGCGGTATAGCTACAAATTATTGAATTATCGCTTCTCATAACTTCCTTTGTTGTCACCAATTTATTGGAATCCGGTCCAAAACCAGCCCACTCTAGGGCGTTGACGTTGAGCATACCCAACGTTGCCGGACAATTCAAAATGATTAAGTTACGCGATAGAGGATATTTTTTTAAGCGATCGCCCAACACGTACTCGCTCCGCTTCCTCATCACCAAGTCATTTGCCATATCAGCCAGTAATGGATGCCCCTGGCACACTTCTATCTTTGACTCCTCCCAAGCCGGAACCAAAGACCACTCTCCAGAAAAATTGCCCATAATGGGTACACACAGTCCCCGGATTTATCTGGAACAGAAAATAAAATAATTGTTATGCCTGTTGAAGTGCATTCAACAATTATTCCAGTCCCATGGGGTCAAGAATTGGAAATGTGTCGTCCCTTGGCACGAGACAAACACCAAAAGTCCTTCTTAGAGAATATTTTTATACTTCTTAAATTGTTCCTCTAGTAAGCTCATCCATGTCAGTCGTCAGTCTGCTTTATTGATAGAATGCGGTTTTCGGCGGAAGTTTGATGCGATTTTGATGCGGCTAATTAGCAATTTCTTTAAATAGCATCCAGTGAAAATGCGCTTTCAGAAATTTGGTAATGCGACGTAAAATTTTTGCATCAATCTTCGAACCATAGAATCATGCCAAAATCAAAATCCTTAAGAGAAAAAGTTTTTGAGGCTTGCCATACTATGTCTCAAGAAAATAAAAAAATTACACGAGATGCCGTGCGAGAAATAACAGGGGGACGTAATACGGATGTGATGCGATACCTCAATGAATGGCGAGCAGAGCAAGCGAAGCAGGAAAAATCTGCCATAGTAGTTGCAACAAGTACCAAGATTGCTCAACAATCTGAGGAATCAGTTGCAACAATTGAAAATTCTGCATCCTCCGCATCCCCATCTGCACCCGGAGTTTACACAACCGCACCTCAAGACGACCTAGCTTTAGTTGGAAGACGTAGTGCGGAGCGTGCGGCGGCAATGCTGTTAGGTGAAAATGTCTTGACCGACTTCTTCCTTGAAAACCCAGATAAACTGCCTGAAGATTTGCGTCTACAGGTCGAAGCCGTGCAAGCTAAATTCAATCAAAAGTCTAAGCAAAGGCAGGAAGCTTACGACCCGGAGACCTTCACCCGGATGGCGATCGCGCAATTCCAGTAGCTATCCCTATCCGGGTAAACCAGACAACAGATTTTAGATCGCCAATTACCAACCAAGTTCTAAGCAGCTTGCAGCAAGGGAAATCAATCTGCGTTATTGGCGAATCAGGAGCAGGTAAAACATACCTGGCAAAACTGATACAAGAACAGCTTGATTGTGCTTACGGTGTCTATCGCGGTGATAACACAAAATGTCTGCAAATGATTGCTGAAAATCTAGGTCTTGAGACTCACAAGATTGATGAAGAAACGGGGGAACAGAAAAGGGCACTGACCGCAAAACAACTTAAAGATGCGATCGCGGCCAATCTAGGCGACACCATTTTGATTGCTGATAATGCACACAAATGGACAGCTAGCCTTAAGGGATGGCTTGAGGAGCTTTGGGAAGAGGGCCATACTCTATTGCTTTTAGGTAACAGAAGAGATTTAGAAGGCGTGCTTTTTAAAATTCCTTACCTACCTCTACCACCTCTCAATGAGCAGCAGACAAGAAGCATTATTTGGACTGAAGCTGCAAAGCTGGGAGTTACGATTACGCCACTTAAAGCAGCAGAGTTAGCGAGCAAAGCTGGTGGTAATCCTTTGTTGGCTCAAAGATTAGTGCTCGAGCTGCAACAGGGTGTTGATTCGCCACATGATGGAAGTAACTACCGAGACATCACACCATTCTTACTAGCTACCACTGGTCTAGTAGGGGCTGTGAGATTTATCGGATTAGCTACTGGTGATATATTCTTGCGTGTTGTTGGGGGATTAGCGATTACCTTGTTTTTCTCGTTCCGTAGTTTAGCGTTACTCTTTCCTAAAGGAAATAGAAGGAAATGAATGAAGCATATTTAAGTTTTTTGCTGGTATTGCGCTGTATTTTTTGGTAAAGCTCCTATTTGTTGAAGAAGAAAGCGATTTATGATGGCAATCACGCACTGTGCGATTAGTTTGGCTGGAGTCACTTGCATCACTGGTAGTGCTGACCCTCGCGTGTTGCTTTTAGCGGGAATTGGTTCTCAAATTCCCGACCTAGATACAACTAAAAGCTGGGTTGGATTGGCGTTTTTCCCATTGGCTAGATTTATTGAAGAACGTTATCCTCACAGATCAGTGACCCATTCGATCTGTCTCAGTCTTGCGCTTGCACTCATTACCCTGCCTCTTCTGTTCCTCTACGGTTGGCAGTTGTGGGTTGCGATGCCTCTCGGTCACTTGCTCAGTTGTTTCTCAGACTGTTTTACTCGCTTGGGATGTCAGTTTTTCTGGCCCATTAATAAAGATATTTGGGTGGGAGGACTCAATCCGAGAAATAGGCTTCAAACTGGAAAACCAGGCGAGTATGCCGTTCTCGTGTGTTCGGTCTGTATTTTCTGCATAGCTTTTTACGTGGTAACAGGTGGAGGGGGGATTGGCAGATGGGCTACACAACTATTATTTCCAACTCCCCAAACAGCTGTAGAACTGCTCAGACAAGAGAACCAGAAAGCAATTTTAATTCGAGTTCAGGGGAATCGTAAAGTTGATGGTTCTCTTGTAAACGAACAGTTTTGGGCGATCGCTGCTAATGGCAATGTATTGACCGTAAAATCTACAACTGGCGAAATCTTTCAAGTTGGTGAAACAGGCGAAGTTGTTCCTAAGCGAATTGATGTTCTGTCTGATAAATTATCAATCAAAATTAAGAGACAACGAATTGAAGAGGTTGAAGCACAAGAGTGGATAGATTCTCTTTCATCTGATTCTCTTATTGTAGGAACACTCCAAATTGAGGATTATCAAGATATAGAGTTACCAATTCCTAAACCTGGAATGATGGCAACAGTAACTAGAACGGGTGATGATATCACCTTATACCATGCCTCACGTAAAGACCTGCAACCTCTTGAAGAATTCTTTATTTTTTCAGGAGAGGTTTTAATCAAGCAATTATGACTATGACTGAGAAGTTTTGGGCGATATTCGCAACTTTAACAGCAACGGTGTGTGGGATAGCAATATACTCACCAACTTTGACAATTAAAGTACAAACGCCAGTTGCACAAGCACAAACACAAACTACCCCAGAACCGAAAGAGGATATTCCGGTTGAAGTGTTTAAAGGCAAGTCGGGTGCAAAGTCTAAGTCAAGAAGTTTACGGCTGTCTATAACACTTGACAATCCATCGTATTTATTAATCAGGGAAGGCGACGAAATCAAGGAGGGACAAACAATTTCGGATAATAAGCTTGAGCGCGATCGCTTACTGAAACAGCGCAAATCGGTTGAGTTGCAAATTAACAATTTAAAAGCTAAGCCTATTTTCAAGCCTAACCCTCCAACAGCACTACAGCAATCCAATCCCATACCACCAGCTAACTACGCGGAGGAGGAGGCGGCTATAGCCCAGGCACAGTTGCGGTTCAATCAGGCGCGATCGCTACTTGAGTCTAGAACCTCTGTTCTGAAAGCTGATAACCCAGAGAGAAGGGCTGAGGTTGAGAAAGCAGAGGTCGTTTTACAAGCTGCTGCTCAAAAAACTGAAGAGCAGCGCCAACTACTGCAATCTATGCAGGATTTGAAATTGCAAAGCGAAATTATCCAGCATGAGAAGGCAAAGCTACGCCAGATTGAGGGAGAGCAGGAGCAGGCTAGATCCGCATTGGAGCTGGCTAGGGGAAAACTTAATGCTTCCGCGATTGAACAACAGCAGCAATTGCAACAACTACAGTTAGCTGTGCAATTGGCACAGTCAGAATTGGAGGGGAGCAAATCTCGGTTGCAAGCTGCTATCAATAGGAGGCAACATATAGAGTATGCTGCTTCGATTGACAAAGTAGAGCGATCGCACAAAGAACAACAGCTACAACAAGAATACAGTAGGCAGCAGCAGATTTACGAGCAAGCATTACGAGAGCGCGAGTATCAACTAGCGCAACTCTCACTATCAAGAGCGAGTGTAGATGAAAAACTCAACCAAATCCCCTTAATACGCTCTCCAAAAAACGGACATATTAGACGCATTAAACCTTGGACTGGCAATAACGGAAAATACACAACCACAATCACAATATCAAGTAGTACAACAAAAAAATAAAACCTCTAATCCTATGGATTGGGTCATCTCCAAGACCCTTATCGGATCGCATTTGCACCAAATGCGTTCGCCAATTTATCGAAAGAGAATGTTTATGAACGAGGCAGAACTATTAGAGGTAATAGAAAAAGCAGCAACAGAAGGCGCAACGGAACTCGTACTCATGTTTGAGGAATTGAGAGTGTTGCCACCTGAAATCGGACTCCTCACCAACTTGAATACTCTAGCCCTCAGTGAGAACCACCTGAGTCAGCTGCCAGCAGAAATAGTCCAACTCACTAACTTGCAAACGCTATACTTCAGATATAACGGACTAAGTACACTACCACCAGAAATAGTCCAACTTACTAACTTGCAATGGCTTGACCTCAGAGGTAATCAACTCAGAGTACTGCCAAGTGAATTCGGTCAACTCACCAACTTGGAAGTGCTATATCTCGATGACAATCACCTAAGTAGGCTGCCAAGTGAATTTGGTCAACTCACTAACTTGCAATCGCTCTGGATTATAGAGAATCAACTGAGGGAATTGCCAAGTGAATTTGGGCAGCTCGCCAACTTGAACACGCTCAACCTTTACATGAATCAAATAAGGAAACTGCCAAGTGAATTCGGTCAACTTACCAACTTGAAATTGCTAGTTCTTGGTGAGAATCAACTAAGGGAACTACCAAGTAAATTCGGTCAACTTACCAACTTGGAATTGCTTGACCTCAGGAATAATGGACTAAGCGAGCTGCCAGCAGAAATTGTCCAACTCACCAACTTGGAATCCCTTGACCTCAGTTATAATCACCTAAGCCAACTGCCAGCAGAAATAGTTCAACTCACCAATTTGCGCTCGCTTGACCTCAAATTTAATCGATTGAGTGAGTTGCCACCGGAAATTCAACAACTGCCAAACTTGGAAAATCTCGATCTGCGTGGCAACCCTGTCCCGATCCCATCTGAGATGTTGGGGCCAAAGGAAATTTGGAGATGTTCGAGGAATGCCAATGAAATTCTTGATTACTATTTCCACACAATCAATAAATAAATGCCGACATTATCAATTCCCTGGTAGTTAAAGCCGAATCACTCAAGATTGTGCAAGTCATATTATAATCGGATCTACAATCCTAATAAAAATATTGAAGAAAAAGATTCAGATTTGCGCTTTATCTACCACTGGATACCGAAGTTGCTGGGACACAGTTTACAGGATATTCTCCAAGGTAAGTACATTGAGCACGGTTTATATCCACCACCCATTCTAGATTGGTCAAAAACTCGCCTCGTCAACGGGAAAATTGTCTCCGATATCCGCAAGCGCGTGCGAGAACGCCTATTGGTATCTGGTGGGGATGAGTTAGAAAGTGCTATTGCTACGAAAACAACCGTTGAAAAATACTTTGAGTCCAAAGATAAACAGTACAAGCAATTTCAGGAAAAAGAGTTTCTTTCTTGAGAATTAAGCATAAGCCCTGTAACGGGCGTTGGTAGAGTGCCTCTCTAATGGCATAGAGAGGAATTTTCAAGACGTGCTGCATGAGCAAAAAACTTAAAGGTTGGTTTACTGAAATTGTTATCCGTCCCTAACTATTAAGACAGGGCAGTTACAGGTGGACATTTATGGTAAAAACCTTACATAGCCTTCTGCCCCTGCCCTCGCTTGCGTGCCTTCTTCAATATACTTAGTCCTCACTGCGCTTAACCAGGAGCAACAGAAGTGGTTCAAGCGATCGCCAGTTCGCTTGCTGCTTTCAAGAAACACGAGCCAAAAAGCTTGTAAAATAAGGCTTAGTCAAAAATTGCTCGTGTTTGTTTCATTCATAGGGGGTGGCAATCGCCGCCTGTGCGCCTGCTCCTAAGAAAGCAGATTTGTTGAGGGTTGAGGAGGGTGCCACCGTTGGGGCGTCCGTATTGGTCATAGTTGGTGATTTGGGCTATGGCTGTGCCACACTTCGTGAACGGCTAGTTGTCCTGTGGGGAGGTCGGCAATTCGGAAACTGAGGTTGAAGGTAGGGTCGAATAGGGTAAAAGGGTTTGGAGAAACGGATTTGGTATAAGGTGATGGTGATAACATTTATAAAACGTAGGCGGGCGGAAACAAACAGATTTATGTTAAAAATCTTAATATATTTGTTGCCGTTACAAATAATAAATAACGACCCCAATCGGTTAACTTTAACTGTGCCTATCTACTTAAAAAAAAGTTAAAAAAAAGTTAAAACTTCCTTTGATTTTTCCAGGAAATGCATCCTTAAAATATATGTTGCAACAATTAACAAAAAAGTTTCAAAATTTAACATTAGCTACCAAGTTAACCACATTGCTACTCATAATTTTTATTGGAGGAATTACATTAAGCAGTATAGCTTTTGCTCATCTGTTAAATTACCAAGCTGAAATAGCAGTCAAATCAAGAGCTCGTTTTATATTTCAGAATATCAATGCTATAAGGCAATACACAAATGATGAAGTGCAACCAGTCTTGGAACGACATTTAAAAGAAGATGAATTTGCACTGCAAGCTATCCCATCTTACTCAGCCCGGAAAGTCTTTGTAAATCTCCAGAAACAAGATGCAACTTATAATGATTTCTTCTACAAGGACGCCATGCTAAATCCTACCAATCCTCAAGATTTAGCAGATAGTTTTGAAACAACAATTGTGCAAAAATTGCAACAGGCTAATAATTTGCAAAACATAACATCTGGATATCGTTTGATGAACGGAGAAAAATACTTTTACATTGCTAGCCCTTTAGCCTTAACAGACTCAACTTGTTTGAGATGTCATAGCAGTCCAGATGTTGCTCCCAAGAGAATGATTAAGGTGTATGGAACAGAACATGGATTTGGTTGGAACTTGAATGAAATTAATGGCGCTCAAATTGTTTCCGTTCCAGCAAATATAATTCTTGTAAGAGCTCACCAAGCCTTGATGTTATCGATAGGAATTATAACTCTCGTTTTTGCGATCGCTATATATGTAGCGAATCTATGGCTGAAGCGATATGTTATCCAACCTATCAAGCGGGTTGTTCGAGTTGCAGAAGCGGTGAGTACTGGTGATTTTGATGCTGAATTTGATAAAGTATCCAAAGATGAAATAGGTTCTCTTGTAGAAGCTTTTACTCGTATGAAGCTGAGTTTGCTGATGGCCATTCAAAGTTTTGAACAGCAACGCCCAAAAGGATAAAGCTTTTAGCTTTTATACTTTATTTGAATGCGATTTCTAAATTCTTGTGCTCTTTGCTGGTGGGGAATCTTTGCCACTAAGACTTCTACCAATTGCTCTGGTGTAATATTTGGGTTATTTGCTATAGTATCTTCGATAAGAACGGTTGCGAAAGGTCCTACAAAGCTCACGAGTTCTTTACGACAATATTGTAAAAACTCGGGATCGTTAGCAGCCGGAAAGCTAGTTACCACATCCTGAAAGAGAGTAGTTTCTTGAGGGCTTCCTGTTTGTGACAGCAGAATTTGAGCGCGGTTTCTAAACTCTCGCGATCTTTCTGGATGAGGAATTGCTACAGCCAGTCGTTCAACAAGTTCGTTGGGTGTAAGCTGTGGGAATTGATTTAAAGTATTTTTTAGCAGAACACTAGCAAACGGTCCTACAAAACTAGTTAATTCTTCCTGACAAGATGCTAAAAACTCAGAGTTAATACCAAGCGTATTTTCAATACTTGTCTTGATATCTGAAAATTTTTGTTTCTCTGGTGTATTGTCTTTTGCTTCTCCAGTCTTTGCCGTTTTCAGCTCGCTGTTGCGGTCAGTTTGTACCTTTTGTTCGAGTAGGATCGCATCAGAATTACCCGATGCAAGATGCGAACAGCTTTGTAACTCATCAATAACTTCTTTGGCTGATTGGTAACGGTCTAATGGATTCTCCGCTAACATTTTTTCTAGTATTTCACCCAATTGGGGACTGACCTGAGCGTAGGAGCGCCATTTCCACTTCAAAGACGGATCGAGCAATAAATTTGGCATTTTTCCAGTCATAAGAACGATCGCAGAAACAGCCAATGCGTATAAGTCGCTACAGGGATAGCATTGTCCCATACGCAGTTGCTCTGGTGGAGAATAGCCTATTTTGCCTACTACTGAACCCATAACGGAGTGCTGGTCGTTTTCAGGGTCGGTGTTCCAAACCTCAGAAACTTTCTGTTTAACAATTCCAAAGTCAATCAGCACGGGTTTAGACTGTTTTTGGGAATGGATAACATTATCGGGTGCAATATCCCGATGAATGATGTTCAACTGGTGAAGATAATCTAACACCGATAGCAACTCTAACAACCATTGGATAACTTCAGCTTCAGAAAAAGGCTTTTTTTGCTGAGAAAGGCGATCGCGCAACAGTTGAGAGTAGGTTCGACCATCAATATATTCCTGTACGATAAACAGCCGCTCTTCCTCGGTCAACCAAGCTAGAAATTTCGGTATTTGGGGATGATTGATTTGGTATAAAACTTTTGCTTCGCGCTCAAATAGGTCGCGATATTTGTTAAGTAAACGCTCTGAGGTGTTTGGAGGTACAAATTCTTTCAGAACACAAGGTTCACCAAACCGCTGAGTGTCATACACTAGATAAGTTCTTCCGAAGCCTCCCTTTCCAAGAAGCTTGTTAATGAGATAGCGATGACCGATCAAAGTTCCTGGTTGAATCTCAGCTAGCATGGTTGTGTTGTTGTTTAAGTAAAATTTTACCTAATAGAACTGACGCATCCCAAACGACGATCGTTTTTAATCATTTTGTCGTGTGAGCCAAAAAGTCAGCTTATCCAAACACAGTAGCAAACCTCAACTCTCCTGACAGACGTCTCCCAAACAAGCGGTCAGCCTAAGCCCTTGTTGTTGTAACGTTTCTAAGTTCTCCTCAATTACCTTGGGTGGATTTTTCAATCTGCTTCATTACCTTTAATAACAAACAAAAAGCTTACAGTTAAAGCTTTTGCGCCTTGTGTCCTCTGACGGGCGAATTTCTGCCATCACGGACTATTCACTGATTTGAGTAACCCAGCCGCAAACTCTATTGCTTCTGCTGCGGTGGAAACCTTACCTTCTATTTGGGCTAGAGCAATTTCGGTTAGCAGTTTACCTACTAGTGGCGAAGCAGGAATTTTTAAGGTTATTATTATATCATTGCCACTCACTATTGATGTGGGATGAGCGACCAGATCGTCAGGGTTAAGGTAGCGGGCGATCGAGGGTGCAGTCTCCCCTACCTGAGTTCCTCTTGCTACGGCTAAGGCAACAATTGCCGGAAATGCCGCTCCTGCTTCTTGAAACAAGAAGTACTGTTCTCGTATGGACAATTGAGGTGTCTTAAACTGTGGTACCAGTTTTAAAGCTGTCAAAACAGCTTTAATTTCAGCACGGCTGTAGGTGAGTTGCATCAACTCAGTTTCTGCTGTCTCTGGTTGTGGATTGACAAGACAAGCTAGTTTTGCAATTCCCAACCATGTCGTTTTAACAGTCTCGCGTACATACTGGGAAAGCTCTACTCCAAGTTGATTCCATGTTTGTGCTATTTGAGATGCTGCTTTGTCAACTTCTGAAAGTAGCGAAACACTGTCTTTTGTCGAGTATTGGAAGAACTGCGCTAACAAACCATCTTCCCAAGCTTGTATCACCCAGGGAGTTCCTTGGGATGAGTTCAGCATATAACTTAATTCTACCCTGACTCTTTCTGCTGCTACTTTGCTAATGCATGGAGCTAAAGAGCGAATTGTGTCTTGTGTATTTGACTCAATCGTAAAACCAAGTTGTGCGGCTTGGCGGTATGCTCGCATCAACCGCAATGGATCGTCTTCTAAGTTAGCAGGTGAAATCATTCTTAAAAGCCGCTGTTGCAGATCCGCATAGCCTTGAAGGGGATCGATGATTTCTTGAGTATAGGGATTGTATGCGATCGCATTCACTGTAAAATCCCGTCTTCGCAAATCAGTTGTCAAACTTTCGCCTTCCTGTTGGGCGAAGTCAACCGTAGCTTGAGGAAACACCACGCGAGCAATTTGTCTTTTTGCATCAAGCAACACAAAACCTGCTTTGTAATGTGAAGCGATTTTACGAGCTGTCTTGACAGCGTTAGATGGTATTACAAAATCTAGATCCAGATATTCCCGTGTCCTAGAGAGGATTGCATCCCGCACAGCACCACCCACCATATAAGCTGGTTGTGGCAATAACTCAAAGCTAAAAGGCCAATAATCTGGGGATAAAGTAGAAGGAACTGGAATATTCATCGTAATAAAATTAAACCCAAAGACCGGGCAATATCAATTGCGGTTAAGCTAGAGTATCAATAAAGGTTCCTGGAATTGGTTCGATTATGTGTATTTGCGTGAACTGCCATTATGTAGATCGCTGTCTCACCTACCACGCGGTAGAAACGCAGCACGAGCAGCCCCACTTGACTGAAACACCAGATTTTGAGCCTAATGAACCTTCCATTAATGTTAACATCCGCCCGCGTGAGGATGTCATTGAAATGGAATGGGATGTTGTGGGATGTCTCAGCTTTAAGCGCGAAATGGGTAAGTGGGCTAAGTTACGTCCCGGTGAATTAGTGCCAACTTGATAGTTGGCGGTGTTGTGAAAGGGGCTAGAGAATGGGGATTGGGGATCGGGGAACAGATCGCCCAACAGAGAGTGTACCTTACTAGCCTCCGGCTTCTTTAGTCTCAACAAAAAATGCATTTTTTAGGAATAAAACTAACTTAAGAGCGCAGTAGGCGATCGCCATCCCAAAAAGTAACCAAGTTATCTGTACCGAAGCAATCTGTAACATCCAAAGACTCACTAACACCAGTCCCAGAAAATCGGCAATTAACACGCTGTAACGTTCGGAAATTTTCCAAGACTGAAGGACTATTTGCGAAGAGGTATCAATTTTGACTCCAGCAAATAAGTTAAACCACACTTGGCTCAATAAAATTAAAATCGAACCCCATCCCAGCCAAATTGATGCCGTGTAAAATCCTAAAAGTTCTATAAAAATTGTACTGGTAGTAATTTTTAAGAAAGTATCCAGACGTCTGTCCCGAACTTGCTTCTTTGCTTCAGCAATTTGTTGCAAATCCCAAGCCGCCATCCGGGCTTGTTCTATACAAAACAAAAATATCCCTACAGCTAGTACTTGATAGCTTAATTCCTGACCCCAAAGAACTTGTC
This sequence comes from Tolypothrix bouteillei VB521301, assembly GCF_000760695.4. Taxonomy (GTDB): domain Bacteria; phylum Cyanobacteriota; class Cyanobacteriia; order Cyanobacteriales; family Nostocaceae; genus Scytonema; species Scytonema bouteillei_A. The sequence continues at coordinate 5,832,118 of NZ_JHEG04000001.1, forward strand.
TCAAGATACAAAGATTTGCCGGAAAGAATAATAAAAATATCATTCCAGGAATAGGCAACATGAGATGGTTTCCCTATGAGCACGTAGATGGAAATATATGGTAAAGCGATCGCACAAGGCTTGGCTGTAGTAAAATGCCACTTTGTACTTTTGGTACAGTGAGTAGTTATAGGGTTTGTGAATTGTTTGGCATTTTACGGGACGGGATGTCCTATTGATGCAGTCCAGATGGCAAACCATTGCTCGCGAGAAAGTATAAAGCGGTTAGCCGCAGCAAGGTTCTTCAACCTCTCAAGATTATTCGTACCAATGACTGGAACAATCCGGGCGGGATGTCGCAGGAGCCATGCAAGTGCCACTTGCTCTTCCGTTGCACCTTGCTCTCGCGCAACCTGTTGCAGGGATTCCCTCACGCGCACAATCCTGGGGTTATTGCTTGCAAACAGGGTTCCTCCAGCCAAAGGTGACCAAGCCATAGGAGAAATTCGCAGTTTTTGGCAATAGTCGAGAGTTCCGTCTTGAAGTGAAGCCATTTCAAGGACGCTTATCTCAATCTGATTTGTGACGAGGGGAAAGGAGAGTCGTGAGGCGAGAAGTTCCATTTGAGGAACAGTGAAGTTAGACACTCCAAAATGAAGTACTTTCCCTTGTTCGCGAAGGTCGGTAAAAGCACCCGCTACCTCATCAGCATCTAGAAGTGGGTCAGGTCTGTGGAGGAGAAGAACATCTATGCGATCCGTGCGGAGGTTGCGAAGAGAAGTTTCTACAGAAGAGATAATGTGTTCCCGGCTTGTGTCATAATGCTTGATGCTATGGGCGGGACGCTTGGGAGATACTAGCTTGATATCACACTTTGTTATCAACTCCATTGAGTCTCTAAGAGTGGGGGAATTGGCTAATGCTGACCCAAACAACTCCTCACAAGAGTAGTTACCGTAAATGTCCGCATGGTCAAAAGTCGTAATTCCCATTTCTATTGCGGTTTGAATCTTCTCAAGAATTCTGTCGCGAGTAACTCCCGCAGGATCGGCGGCTAAACGCCAGACTCCATAGACAATCCTTGATACATCAGGTCCTTGAGTAGAAAGTTTTAACCTCATCTGCTTTTTCCTAATAAACTGGCTATTGGTGGACATTGCTAAACTACTACTAGTACAGCACGGCGTAAATAACTAGACCATTAAGTAGCCAAAACTTTGCTCTTATAGGTCCACTTAAAAGGCTTATCCATTGTTTTGTTAAAATAGTCAGTAAAATTAAGGATTTTTCATATCTCAAGCGACTTCCATAATATACAGTACTGCTACACCCACAACTTGAGTTTTTATGCGAATGACAAAATATTTCTTGTGTTTGTGAAAGTAACGTAGAGTAAGATATCTAAAAGGAAAGAGCAAGATGACTTCCCAAGTTGTAGATACCACCTCAAAATTAATTGCCAAGCTGCAAACCTTACCACTCGAACAGCAACAACAGGTTCTGGATTTCGTTGAATTTTTAGTACAAAAATATCCTCATCCCCAACAATCATCCCAGAAACGGGTATTGGGTCTGAACCAAGGAGAGATTTGGATGAGCGATGATTTTAATGACCCTTTACCAGATGAATTTTGGTTAGGTGAGGGTCAGGTATGAAACTTTTATTAGATACCCACGTATTTATTTGGGTAGCAGGAAATCCTGAAAAGCTATCTGAGAAAGTAAGAAATTTATTAACCGATGCTAACAACTTTTGGGTAGTCAGCATCGCTAGTGTTTGGGAATTACAAATCAAATCTCAGCTAGGTAAGCTAAATTTAAACTCACCCCTTCCTAAATTAATCACAACTCAACAGCAAGTGAATAATTTACAATTATTACCCATTGAATTATCTCATATTTATGCCTTAGAAGCTTTACCAAGTCACCACCGCGATCCTTTTGACCGAATTTTAATAGCTCAATCAATATTTGAAAAAATGCCTCTGTTAAGTGTAGATGCAGTTTTTGATACATATTCAGTTGAAAGGATTTGGGAGTAAAAACACCAATTCAATAAATTAAGATAGCGATCGCTATCCAAAAACCACTTACCAATTAACTTTTCCATGCGGTCGCTACTACTACCAGCATATCAGGTGTAAATAATCCTCTCTCGTTTGTAGTTGCGATACATACGCTAAAGCGCTACTAAAAGCCAAATACAGAAATTTTACTTTTCGTTACGTAGTTTTGCATGATACCTCCCATAGCATCAAAAATCACCTTTCCTGAATTAACTGTAGCAATTCCTCAGTAGATATCTTGCTGCTCATCTCCGCACCTTCTAACAAACTATCCGCCAAATCTCGCTTGTGATGGTGCAGACTCACAATCTTATCTTCTATAGTATCTTTTGCTACCAAGCGATAAATCGTGACCGGACGTTGCTGACCGATGCGGTGGGCGCGATCGGAGGCTTGGTCTTCGACTGCTGGGTTCCACCAAGGGTCCATATGAATGACATAGTCAGCAGCTGTGAGATTCAGCCCCGTACCTCCCGCTTTCAGACTAATTAAGAAGATGTCCCCTTCTCCAGACTGAAAGGCATCCACCCGTTTTTTGCGTTCTAATGCTGGTGTACTCCCATCTAAATACTGGTACTCGATCTGCTGATTGTCTAAATACTCGCGGATTATCTGCAAATGATCCACAAACTGACTAAACACCAAAACCTTATGGCGATTTTCCAGCAACTCCTCCACCACCTCACCAAAAACTTGCAACTTGGCGCTGGGAAGTGGTGCATCAGGCATTACCAAACGTGTATTGCAACAGGCGCGACGCAGTTTCATAATTTCTGCTAGAACTTGTAGGTGTTTCTGACCTCCTGCGACTTCACTCTCTGCTAGTTTGGCGATCGCATCCCGACGCAACGCTTCATACAATGCCATTTCCTCCCGGCTCAAATCCACGTGCAAGGTAGTTTCAGTTCGAGAAGGTAACTCCTCCAAGACCTGATTTTTCGTGCGCCGTAGCAGAAACGGTTGAATCAGTTTTTTCAATCTATTACGTGCTTGTTTGTCCTGAAACTTCTCAATGGGAATGGCAAAACGTTGGTTAAAGCTTTCCAACGAACCAAGCAACCCAGGATTGATAAAGCGGAAAAGATTCCACAGTTCCCCAAGATGGTTTTCAATAGGAGTTCCCGTCGTAATTAGTTTAAACCCACCTTGAAGTTTCATTGCAGATTGGGAACGCTTGGTTGCTATATTCTTGATACACTGAGCCTCATCCAGAACAATAGTTTGCCACAGCACCTCAGACAGCATTTCAGCCACTTCTTCTTGTTGCAACAAACCGTAGCTGCAAATCAATATGTCAAATGGTTGCAGCCGCTCCAAAACTTTTTGGCGATTGCCACTCCCAAATTGAATAATATTAAGGGTTGGAGCAAAACGCTGCGTTTCACTTACCCAGTTCAAACACACTGAAGTAGGAGCCACAATGAGGGTTGGTCCTTCATGAGCGCGAGTCAGGATGACAGCTAATGCTTGCACCGTTTTCCCCAATCCCATTTGGTCAGCTAAACACGCCCCAACTCCCCAATGAGCCAAACGCGCCAACCACTGAAATCCCTCAAGTTGGTAATCTCGCAGTTCTGCTTGTAATGTAGAAGGCAGTTTTGGTTGTAAGTTCTGCGCCTCCTTAAGACGTTGGATATGCGCCTTCCAATGTTTGTCAGCTTGCAAATTCCCCACTTCTTCCGCCAAATCTTCCACAACCATTGCTGCAAGTGGGTGAAAGCGCATACCTTTACCATTCTTTTCCGTAAACGCCCGCAATTCATCAAGGCGTTTGCGAAATGCTTGGGTTAAAGCAAGGAATTGACCGTTTTTTAACGGAACAAAACGGCTGGGTGTTTGCTCTAACAGTTCCATCAGTTGCTGCATATCAAATACTAGAGTCTCATCCAATTTCAACTCTCCACTCACAGCAAACCAATCTCCCTGGCGTTGAATCTTTAACTGAAAATCGTTCAAGTCAGCACGGCGATCTATACGGAATTTTTCTCCTTCTGGCCATTCCAGCACTATGCTATCCCCCAACGCTTGCAGTTCCTGCAACAGTTCCAAACAGTCCTCGAGTTCCTTTACCAGCCATTCACCATCTTGTTCCTCTTGACGGGTTAAGGTGGGACAAGCTGCGATCGCAGCATTGGCAAGTTGCTTCTCCTCACTCAAATTGCGTGTGGTTTGCAAGCGCGTACCTTCAACCTCCGCAATCACGGTTTCACCACCCGTACCGGGGATGTAATAGGGACCACCTCCATCAAAAGGTCGAACCATGACAGCCACTTTCAACCCTTCTCCTGCGGGTAACAAATGAACGTGGGGTGTGGCTCGTGCTGCAACTTCTCGAGCATTTTCCAACCCGCCCCCAATATCAGAATGTACGGTGACAATTCCAGATACTGCATTGAGAGCAGCCAAGACTCGATCTTTAGCTAGGACAGGGACTTCCAGCCGATTTTCCTTACCTAAAATCTCTGCAATTCGTCGGTGTCCCGCACCGATTTCAATCACTTTTATCCGAGTTGGAGTTTCTTTAACAGCCAGGATTTCCTGTCTTTCTGGAAGCTTGGGAAAAAATTCCAGTATGAGGCGATCGCTCTTGGCGGAAGCCTTACCCGACTTATCAAGATTCCCTTTTTTCACCAACAATTCCGGTTCTCCTTTCACAATTTCTACCCGAGTTGTTGGCGAATCTTCCCAAAACACAAAAGGATGTCCTACTAACTCCAAAATTGCTTTTTCGTTTAAAGTGTATTCAGTTTTTCCGTAATATCCATAAGATCCATCATAATAAGTTTCAATATAAGCACAGACCCTTAGGTCTTGAGGGGTAATATAATCAAACTCACTCAGATTATCGCTCAACCGCTTCAAAGCGATAGGACGACCCACACCCCAAGTTCCCTTAGCATTGATCTTTTGTTCGCGAGGCTGCAGCACGCATTTGCTGGAATAGAAAGTAATAAACCAAGCCAAGCGCCGTTCAGTATAAGTTTTAACTGGTGTTTGCGGTTCTTTCTGAAGATTAGCTAGTGCTTTCAAGCTAAGTTCCCAAGGTTCTTGAGGTCGAATCAGGTCTACAATACTTTCTGCTTGGCTATCTTCACGCAAGATCGCTGCTTTCGCTTCATAAGTGCTGCGTGGTTTGAGCCGAGATAGCAGTTCTGCTGCTTCCATCGCCACCCAGTCGTAACCGGACGCCACTGCTTGCTCATATAAATGTTCTAACAACTTAGGAAGTTGCTTTTTTGCTCGATCGCCATCCATCCAGTAAAGACAAAGGGAACACAACAGAGTTTCTAAGCTGTTACCCTCTTCTATAGAAGGAACGCGAGCATCGACAACAAATGATTTTTGTGCGATATCGCCCTGCTGAACTTGCAGTACTATTTTCAGTCTCGAATAAATTAACCTCAACCAATGGTTGGACTGGCGTGAAATTAAACTGCTATATTCTTCTGCTTCCCGAAGGCGTTCGAGCGATCCCTCTTTCAACAAAGCTAAGATAAAAAACAAGCTGCTTGTAGTGCTGAAATATACCTGTCTTTGTCCCCTATCTTTCTTGAAGGCTTTGAGACCGGCTGTAAAATACTCAATAGCTTTTTCATGCTCGCCACGTAAGAAAGTTAGCCAACCCCAAAAGGTAGTCGCATAATGTCCGGACTCATCAGATATACGCTCCAAACTCTGTTGAGCCTCTTGTAGGTGACCTCTTAAAAGCAGTTGTTCCGTTAAAATCAATTGCAAATCATCTGAAGAATGCCCGTCAGGAGTAGAGCATTCTTCTTCAAGCAATGCAAACGCCTCTTCTACTGGATAACATTTCAAGGTTGCATTCCATAAAATAACAGATATAGCGCTCTTGTACAATTCTACAGGCAGAGTCCGAAACCAATCTGCATCAAATGGATTATTACAAACGAGAGTGAAGATATTTTCTATTGATATACGATCTTGAGTGTTGTATTTCCCATAATCCTCAAGTTGCTTGTGAATAAAATTGAAACTGTGGTTGTAAAGACCAATGCGGACTTCCCGGATTAATTGGCTCTGACTTTTAAAATATCGAGGTCCATCTTCCCATCGAGTTTTAATAGGTAGTTTTTCCTGAACGGCTTTAACTAGTGTGTCAAACCTTCCTGTTCTCACTGAATCGCGAGTCGCAATCTCCACAAGCAAAGGATGGCACTGAGGACCTTGTCCAAGTGGTTGTACCAACAACCCTGCTGCTAACAATTTATTAATATAAGGCTTTAAAGTTGAAGCATTAAAAAGATGACCTTTCTCATTACGTGCGCCAATATATGTCAAACATTCCAGAAACGTGGTTCTATTGATAGGCTCATAAATAACCGAAAACAATTGGACAATAGTTTGTTCCAACGTTGATAGCTGACGATAATCTTCAGCAAGTTGTGAGCGAAGCATATCGCTATCAGCCTCAGAATTGCTCGTGGTATTCATCAGGTTTTACGTATTTTTTCTATAAAAAAGTAGATAATAGATCCAACATTATAAACTAAATGCCTGCAAAAACTAACTTAATCTTTATTCACAGCTATTCTCTCTTTCTCTTACCTCTGCGACCTTTGCAGTTCAAAAAGTTTCATCACCTCACGCTCCCCGAAGTCTCTAAGGGTACACTCAGTCAACGGACATCAGTACTCTCTCGTTTTTAGCTAAAGGCTGGGAATGAACTCTGCAAGGCAAATGGGGAAAGGCGGAATCTCAGTCCACAACAGGCATTATTCCCAAGCGGAGCCACCGGATCGCTCGTGAGGGCGCAGACCTGCTAGGAGCCAATCCCATCCTCTAAAAAGTAAGGGCTCTAACTAGAGAGCCTTGTCAATCATTTTGATTTGATGTAGTATAAAATACCTTGAAAAAGTCACCAACAGTACGCAGGGCTCCTCTAGAGTACCATCGTCGATTTGTTTAGATTCAATGGACACAAGTTCGCCTAGTAGTCACAGTAGTCATCTCCCTCTTGCTCGGTGAGTTTGTCTCCCAGCAAGTGGGAGACATTAGGAGGTTATTATGCTCACCTGGGAAGGACGTGCTGAACTGTCAAGCATTGCTGACTTAAACCAGCTCAAAGTTGAACTCAATCGTTTACCAGCTGTTGATGTAGGCGACTACATTGTCGAACAGCCCACAGAAAAAAGAGCGATCGCATTCCGCTTGCTAAACAAAGACCAAGCGATCGCAGTTTTTGAATACTTACCCTCTGAAATTCAAGAAGAACTGATTGAAGCACTTCACGACACGCAAGTCTGTCAAATTGTAGAAGCAATGAGTCCAGACGATCGCGTAGAGTTGTTTGATGAGTTACCTGCAAAAGTTGTCAAGCGCTTGTTGCAACAACTTAGCTCTGAAGAAAGGCAAGTGACAGCAACAATTCTCGGCTACCCTGAAGGAACAGCCGGGCGTGTCATGACAACTAAATATGTCCGCTTACAGCAAGGTTTAACAGTGGGGGAAGCTTTAAACAAAATTCGTCGTTACGATGAAGATAAAGAAACCATCTACTACGCCTACGTCACAGACGAAAACCGCAAGCTCGTGCGGGTAATTTCCCTGCGCCAGCTATTATTTACCATTCCTGATGCTCACGTCAGAGATGTGGCTAGCGATCGCGTTGTCAAAGTCAAAACGGAAACTCCCCAAGAAGAAGTCGCTCAGTTGATGAAGCGCTACGACTTGATAGCACTTCCTGTTGTGGATCGCGAAGACAAACTTGTGGGGATCGTTACTATTGATGACGTAGTAGACATTTTAGAAGAAGAAGCCACAGAAGATATTCAGAAACTAGCAGGTGTGAGTGGTGGTGATGAAGCCGCCCTCTCGCCGCCCCATGTCACTCTCAGCAAGCGTTTTCCCTGGCTATTGGCTAATATTGGCTTGTATGTAGGAGCAGCAAGTGCGATCGCGCCATTTCAACAAGTCATTTCCGTAGTCCCAGTTTTAGCTGTCATCATGCCAATTCTATCCAATACCAGTGGTAACGTCGCCATTCAAGCTCTATCCGTAACAGTACGGGGATTGGGAGTAGGAGAAGTGACACCAAAAGACACTTTTAAAATTCTTCGTAAGGAAATTCTCGCAGGATTGGGGACATCTGTAGGGCTGGGATTATCCTTGGGTATACTGTCCTTAATTTGGTCACCACCGCAAGAGAGATGGGTAGCACTTGTTGCTGCGGTGGTGATGGCTGTGAACGTATTTGTCGCAGCTAGTATGGGTACAGTGCTACCAATGGGTCTTAAAAGATTAAAATTAGACCCGGCATTGATTAGCGGACCGTTGTTAACAACGTTATTAGATGCAGTCGGATTTCTCACTTTCCTAACGCTGATTTCGGTGGCTTTGAAGATTGTTCGTTAAGATAGCGCTCGCATTCTTGGATAAAATTGTGGACGGGCGATTTGCTCCAATTGCCCCTCCAATCTCACAATTTCATGTTGCTGAGTAGCGTTTGGGTTTTGGGTTTTCCATATTTTACTATCAGTGGTAGAAGCTGTTCGGTGACGATTGTTCCTTAGAGGATGTTTTAAAAGTCCTCTTGTTGGTAGCAAAATATTCAGATCCCCCTAAATCCCCCTTAAAAAGGGGGACTTTAAGAGGCTTTTTAAGGGGTTCAGGGGGATCGATAGGTACTTAAAAACACAGCAAATCACTTTTCAAACATCCTCTTAGAGACCATTTATAAAGTAAATCTTTAGACAACAAGACGATGTAACATAATACGAGTTATGACTCTGAAGATTGACCAACATTCCGAATCCAACTCCATCGATAGCTGAGTAATCGCAACTAATTGACATCAAACACTTATACTAAACTGGCACTTTAAGGAAGCAGCAAGCTGTTGAATGCTTGAATTTACAAAAAAAGAGATTAAAAAGAATTTGTTTTGAAAGTAATCAAACCTCGTCAGGAAAAATTTTTTTCTCTGTTTGAGAACCATCTTCGTTATCCCTTATAAAAGTGTGAAACTCAAGCTCAGTTAAATCATTTTTTTTATGAAATTTCATAATTTCCCATACAGTAGGAGCTTCTTGTAATTTAGTATTGATAATAACGATCTCAGGTTCTCCAGATTCCTTATCGCTACGCTCAATAATAAAGTTCTGACCGTGATGCCAAAATGTTGTGGTAATTGTTAAAAATTTTTGGATTGTGCTGTCTTTGATTCTAAGTCTTGTATGAGACACCAAAGATGGTTCAACATCTAAGTATTCAATTGCATGGTTGTATTCTGGAACACTATTCCAAACTAGTTCTTCATCTTCATCTAATAAATTTAGATCGAAGTATTCTTCTGGTGACATCTCAACTGTATGCCATTGTGGCTCGTTAGCAATTTTATAATCTATAAATATCTCCAGAGACATATACAAGCATACCTCATATTGAATTTAATAATGGTCTGAATTTGACGGACATAAATTGACCGTATTATTTAATTGAAAAAATCTTTTTACTCCCATTATGAATGAAGTTGAGGAAATGCACAGTATATTAGTTGCTACTTTTTAGTTCACTGGAACACATTAATTTATTAGAAACAGCCGATCTATAATTACAGTGAATCAGTTACGTGATTTGATTACTGATGGACGAGTTGTTCTGGTTGGGGCTGTAAAAAGGGATATATGCTGGACTCACGGAGCATTACTCAAAGCAGTACGTAACAAAACTGAACCTTTATACTTCCCCTACCGATTCCTCAAATATTCCCCAGTTCCTCGTTCGGGATTTACATGGACGTATTTACCCGTAACAGCCAAACTGGAGTGTCCGAGTTGCTTCTGCACGCAAATAGTTGGCGCACCTCTTTTAAGAGCATGAGTTGCATGGGCGTGTCTGAGCCAATTTGGTGAAAACTTAATCCCTGCTTTTTCGCACACCTCTGCCATCAATGCCCTGATACCTCTATCGGTCAGTGCTCTCCCCTTCCTACGATTTGAACAGCTTGGGAAAACTGGATCGTCAGGTGAAGCATCACCCTTGACTGCCAAAAGTGCTGCACTAGTTTCGGGGTCAAGTCTCATAGAGCGCGTCTTACTCCCTTTCCCCGTCACCGTTACAATAATGCAATCCCCATCCTCTCTGATTTGCTTCCATCGCAACCCCGGTTTGGACTCTGCTTTTTTTCCCGCTGTTGCTTCTGTTTCCCCAATCTCCCCCACCTGACAACCGGAATAGTAAATCAACTGAAATAATAGCAGATGGCGATCGCTCAAAATACCTGCTGCTTCCTCTAATTCCCAAATTTGTTGTTCACTCAAGATTCTCTGGGATAAAGTTTCTTCCCACTCCATAGCAAGTTCGGCTGCTGCATTGCATGGAAAATAGCCAATACTTTCTTTCGTCCCAAAAGACCAGAGCGACCTGATAGCAGCAACATATTTAGCAGATGCATTCTGACTCAACCCTTTCCGATCTTTCTGCCCTCGTACTGGCTTTTCCTCCTTAAGCCAAACCACATAAGACTGCAAATGTGCCAGGGTACAGAAACGCAGATCGCTAATTGAGTAGCGATCGCGCATCCAACTGCACAAATCCAGAGCGATCTGACAGTACACCCTTTTGGTTTGAGCGCTTTTAATGTTGGCAGAATTTATCCACAATTCCACTAACTGTTCTGTAGTTTGAACTCTAGCTCTCCCAGGGAAGTAATAATCTCCAAGCATCTGAATTTCTTCCCCAGAAAAGATTTCAGCATCTATAACATCTATTTTGACAATTTCGTTCATAAAGGAAATAACGAGAATTTATCGTTCAAGAGGGATGGCGCTTTGAAGTATACAAAAAAGCATAATTGCAATCTTCTCGTTGAGAAACCGTGTATTTGCTCATCCCCCTTTTCAAGTTTTGAAGCGAGCAACAAGTTTCAATCCCGTTTCCGGGAATCGTTAAGTTTCAAGTTAACAGTTCCTTTATGTAACTTGAACCACTTGATGGCAGTAACTGCCACGATGTGCTTCCACAAGGGCACTGCCATGATGTGCTTCCATTTTGAAAGCAAAGTAGAAAAACAGGGAAGATAGTAAATATTATACACGATGTTTTCCAAAGATTTTATTGTGTAATTTGTAACGTGCGGAGATTTGGGAGCACAAATCAGGAAAATATCTGTACAAATCTTTCGAGTCATAGCCAAGTTGAAATGCAACCTGCTTTAAAGATTGGGGTGGGTTTGATTCGTGATGCTGCTCTAAAAATTCTCGGGCCTTGGGAGCATCAAATGGACGATTAGTTTTAAAGTATTGTTCGGATAATGGTAATTCTTGAAAAACTATAGGATTATCCAGATCTAGTTTCCCTAAATAGATATCAATTAAAGAGATAGATAGTCGGTAGCATACACGTAAGAGTTTATCGAGTTGGGGTAATGCGTTACCAACACGCCAATCTCTTGGGACAGTAGAACTTAAATACATTTGTTCTGCAAAAGCTTTAGCATTGCCTCCAGTTGCTACTTGAATACACTTATCTATAGCAAGAGCTACATATTCTCGCAAAGGTAGTTCAATTAAATAGGGAGCTTGAGCGATTAATAAACCAAGCTGTTGTGCAATAAAGTTTTGCCATTCTATATCTTGGCACCTCAAAAGGTGCGATTCAATCGTTGAACAACTTATACCTAACCAGGAATGGCATCTACAACAAAATCCATTTTTAGTGTTCCAAGCTAGTAGATAAATATTGTGACCGCAATTTGGACAATAATTCATCAAAGGATATTTATGGAGCGGACAAATTTTCAGTGCGGATACACACCAAATTAATGGTTCATATACTGGTAGTCCTTTCTGGCTAGATTCTGAGTAACATAATGGACACCAAGCTTTATATTTACGTAATAAATTTCTAGTCGATAAAACTTGTGACCAGTAGATTAATGTTAAATATTTTAAATGGGGTTGTTGAGTCAGTTTCTGTAAGATTAATACAGGTTCAAGTGCCATAGTTCCAGTCCCGTTCCATGCACCTGTCTGATTAAAAAAGATGTGGAAAAATATATTGGATAAACTATCTAGATTCGGTCCGGGATAACGGCTAATGAGAGGAGCTAATTCCTGAGCCAGTAAGATTCCTGTAGGAACTTGATGAACAGCAGCTAAACGTGTGATGTAGCTGGTAAAACTTTCAGTTAGTGGTGTGCCTAATAATAATGGTTGTAACGGATATAAATGACTACGCTGCGGTAGATTTAATTGCTGGATAGACTCCGGCGATTGTAAATTTAATTGATTAAAGAGCATTTTCACCTCCTCCAACAATATCCCTGTTGGCATTGCGTTCACCAGGACGACGTTTCTTTTTCTGAATTTTTACTTCTGGACTTGTGGGTAAATTATTGTGGCTTGGTTGAGCATGAATATTGGGATTTTGGCTAGAACTAACTATTAAGCCTAAAGACGAACGAAGTTTTTCTACTTGATTCTCTCCAGACAATAAAATATTCTCACCCTCAATTGCTTCCGTTAACATTCGTACAGATTTAGAGACAGCAGGTGCATAAGTTTGTAAGTGGTTTTCATTTAAAGATTTTGATGACTCAGATAAAGCTTTTCTTAGGGACTGTGTCAGCCAATCTTTAACTATTCCTACACACCCAATACTCCGCTCATAAAAGTAATCCCAGCGTTTTTCCAAATCAGGAGTTTCAGGGGTTGGTCGTAATATTCCAATACATCCGGGTCATATTCCATCTCATATATCAATGCCAATTCGTTGCGATGGCTCTCAAACTGAATCACCACACCCATTTTTTTACTTGGGTATCGCCCGACAACATTTCCCACCTTTCCCCTGACCCGTCTTGACGGTGGAGAACTACGTATCGTTTGAATCATTGTATATTGTTGTGGTGACAACTCCACTGATGCCGACCACTCATTAAACTCTGATTCTGTCAGCATTTCTACCTCGGTACGCAATTTTTCCTTCATTGCATACTTCTATTCAATCGAATCTTTTTCCTAGAAAATTTAAGAACTATTAATTTTCTTCTACTTGCTGCCACCAACTGCTTCAAAAAAAATTGGGCTTATCATCAATCAAACCCTTGCGGTGACTATTATCTAGCTTTTTTGTCTGGAGTATTAATTCATACCTTTTTCTCCAGAAATCCCATAATTCTTACAGCTTTTGTACTACACGATTTTAGTACAACCGCCCACTATGTACTCATTTATCTGTCATCAACGCTTCCGTCTTTCGGATGCTCCCAACTAGAATCGCCTCAATACTCAATGATGTTAAACTTTAAAACCATTGCTATGCAACGCTTTTAGCTGTTTGTCATTTGATTACATACTTACTGCCATTTTGCTGCTTCCATTCTTATACTTACTGCCATCCACTGCTTCCGTGATTGTCATAGTCGCCTAAGAAGGCTCAACGCCATCATTACCATTTCAAGCTTTTTTACTGCCATCAACTGCTTCCACTTTACTGCCATCTCCTGGGTAAAGTGACACGGTTCATCGTGTAATCAATCGTTTCAATCCCGTTTCCGGGAATCGCTAAGTTTCAAGTTAGCCAGAACACATAAGATTAATGAGCCAGGGCAACGTTTCAATCCCGTTTCCGGGAATCGCTAAGTTTCAAGAATCACTCAGCATTAGATATTGTTAAACTTATTAAGTTTCAATCCCGTTTCCGGGAATCGCTAAGTTTCAAGTTAATTATTCAAATTCTTTAGTAATTTCAACTTCAAGTTTCAATCCCGTTTCCGGGAATCGCTAAGTTTCAAGTTTTATTAAAATGTTCGCTACTCCTAAAGATGCTTGGTTTCAATCCCGTTTCCGGGAATCGCTAAGTTTCAAGGTGGATGGTGTATTTTAGGCATTCACAAGTTCAAGGTTTCAATCCCGTTTCCGGGAATCGCTAAGTTTCAAGATCAATGTTAGCCTAGTATTAGGAATTCATATTTTAAGGTTTCAATCCCGTTTCCGGGAATCGCTAAGTTTCAAGGCTAATAGGTGTCCGAAAGACAATAAATTCTTTATGTTTCAATCCCGTTTCCGGGAATCGCTAAGTTTCAAGCCGCGACTTTATGAAGCTGATCAAACAAGACGTTCGTGTTTCAATCCCGTTTCCGGGAATCGCTAAGTTTCAAGTGTGCATGACTTTCTCTATGTGCTTGAGTTTGACGTTTCAATCCCGTTTCCGGGAATCGCTAAGTTTCAAGTCGGTCACATAGCAGTCACATAGCGCGATCGCTGTTATTGTTTCAATCCCGTTTCCGGGAATCGCTAAGTTTCAAGTTTGAATCCCCCCCCGCGATCGCGCTGAGGAAAAATTTGTTTCAATCCCGTTTCCGGGAATCGCTAAGTTTCAAGAAGTAGGTGAAGTTGTCCAATTTAAACCAAAATTGCGGTTTCAATCCCGTTTCCGGGAATCGCTAAGTTTCAAGCGTGGCAGAGCACGACTGAGGAGCTTGGTATTGAGTGTTTCAATCCCGTTTCCGGGAATCGCTAAGTTTCAAGATTTTTGTCGCAATTCAATCTTAAAATTCAATTAATGTTTCAATCCCGTTTCCGGGAATCGCTAAGTTTCAAGATGATGTTGTATTGTAATAAACCTACTTAACAAAAGTTTCAATCCCGTTTCCGGGAATCGCTAAGTTTCAAGTATAGAAGATTGGGAAGAGAATAATAAATTAATCAAGTTTCAATCCCGTTTCCGGGAATCGCTAAGTTTCAAGTGGGCAAGACCTCATGAGCTATGGAATGAAAAATTGTTTCAATCCCGTTTCCGGGAATCGCTAAGTTTCAAGCTACCTTGCTAAGGGCGCTTTTATCATGGGAATGTCCGCGTTTCAATCCCGTTTCCGGGAATCGCTAAGTTTCAAGTGTGAGGCGCTCGGATTGCCGTGGGTGTTACTCGTACGTTTCAATCCCGTTTCCGGGAATCGCTAAGTTTCAAGCAAGCAGCCAGCACTTAAGAATCGGAACACTGCAAACTATGTTTCAATCCCGTTTCCGGGAATCGCTAAGTTTCAAGTTTGTGGCGTAGCATTTGTGAATATATGCACCACAATGTTTCAATCCCGTTTCCGGGAATCGCTAAGTTTCAAGCCCAGAGGACATCAAAGATCCGAACAAGAGAGCGGCAGTTTCAATCCCGTTTCCGGGAATCGCTAAGTTTCAAGAGGGCTATTACGACGAGTTTAAATCCGAATTAGCTAGTTTCAATCCCGTTTCCGGGAATCGCTAAGTTTCAAGTTGACCAATTTTAGCCGACCTCCTGTGTGGACAGTTTCAATCCCGTTTCCGGGAATCGCTAAGTTTCAAGGAGTTTTTACCTGTAACGTAGCTGTCTTTAGGGATACGTTTCAATCCCGTTTCCGGGAATCGCTAAGTTTCAAGTTTGTAGTTTGGTAATTTACGTAGCAAAAAAACAAGTTTCAATCCCGTTTCCGGGAATCGCTAAGTTTCAAGCTGGCATTGTTCAGTCAACTCCTACTAAATGGAAGTTTCAATCCCGTTTCCGGGAATCGCTAAGTTTCAAGCACTAAAAGCACAAAGATTAGTAGGTACGGTTTCATCTTGTTTCAATCCCGTTTCCGGGAATCGCTAAGTTTCAAGTCCGCCATCTGAAACCCTTACAGAGCATGAATTCTACCAGACGTTTTGGCAGATCGAAAAAATAACCTCATTTCAGACTGCTTTATTGACATAAAATATCAATAGTTCCAAATCTCAAAATGCTACAACTATTAACTTGTCTAGGTTCTGGCGATTTTGGCAGAACCCCCTAGGTTTTAGCTCCCGCTTCGGTTTGCCAAACATCAATCTAGTAACATTATAAATGGACTGCTTCTGGGCGTCCAGAGATCGGTTAGATATCTTCATGTTAATTGTAGCGATCGCCAACGCCTATAATTGCCTGCTGCAAGGAGGTTGGTAGCCTAAGATGGTATATGAATTAATTGCATACCTGCTTGAATGGGGTCAAAATCTTCGGCAAAAATTGTACTAAGGCTGTATTTTGCTCCGGTAAAGTTTGCAAGAGCAACGACTGCTCCAGACAAGTCAGCACCGCTTAAATTGGCATAGCTGAAGTCGGCTTCTCGCAATCGAGTTTCTAACAAACTAGTTCTTATAAGCATAGCTCCACATAAAGTGGTTCTTAACAATATAGTTTTTTTGAGAACAGCACCCGTCATGAACGAACGATTGAGATTGGCACCCGTTAGATTTGCCTGACTCAATTGAGCTTTATTAAGAATTGCTGTACTGAAATCAGTCTGAAACAAAAGTGCTTCGCTTATATCTGTCCCAGTCAGGTCGGCTTTTCTCAAACTGGCTCTACTCAAATTAATCCCTCGCAACACAACTCCACTTAAATTAGCACCGTTGAGTTCAGACCTTTCAAAGTTACGTTCTCCTTGGCTGTACTGCTCTAATAGTTGTTCGGCACTCATAACTTTTGGCATTCCAAATCCTTTTATCCTTGACATCTGTTCCAAGATAATCTAAGAAAGGAATCAAAATGTTCATGGAAAATCCTTAATTTTTACTGAGTTTCGCTACTTGCAATCGAGCGCGATCGGAAATTGACTCCCATAAAGGCTTCATTCAAATAGGGATAACTGAATCCGTTTGGCTGACTTAACATTATCGAGATTGGACAGCGAAATGCCCAACAACCTCACACCGCGTTCCTCCATGTCAATGGCTTCAAAGAGTTCCCTGGCAACAGCTGCAATCCGATCCAACTCACCGATCGGACTCATTAATGTTTTGCTGCGGGTCAAAAGCTGGTAGTCTGAAAACTTCACTTTTAGGGTTAAAGTCCGTCCGGAAGCTTGATGTTTGTTTGTGCGTTCGTAAAGGATTTGGGCAATTTGTTCCAATTCCACCAGCATTGAGGCGCGTTCGTGTAAATCTTCAGCGAAGGATGTCTCCGCACCAATGGATTTACGGATGCGGTTGGGTTCTACGGCGCGGTCATCTTGACCCCTGGCAATTTTGTAATAGTGCTGTCCTACTTTGCCAAAGTGTTGGGTTAGTTCAGACAGCGATTTCCGACTGAGATCGGCACCAGTACGAATTCCCAACTCGTGCATTTTAGCCGCCGTCACCTCTCCAATCCCGTGAAACTTCTCAATTGGTAACTGTTGGACAAAAGCTTCGGCTTGTTCTGGCAAGATGACCCAAAGCCCGTTTGGTTTGTTCAGTCCCGATGCCATTTTTGCTAGGAACTTGTTGAAGGATACACCCGCAGTTGCAGTTAATCCAGTTTCTTCTAAAATGGCAGCTTTGATGTGTCTGGCAATGGTGGAAGCATAAGAAAGGTTTTGCTTGTTTTGAGTTACGTCCAAGTAAGCTTCATCCAAAGCAACGGGCTCAAATAAGTCAGTGTAATGCTCGAAGATGCTGTGGATTTGCTCTGATACAGCACGGTAAACCTCAAACCGGGGACGGACAAATATCAGGTGGGGACATTTGGAGATTGCAACTCGTGAAGGCATAGCAGAATGAATCCCGTATTTTCTTGCTTCGTAACTAGCTGCTGCTACCACCCCGCGCTCCTTGGGAGACCCACCCACGACTAACGGTTTGCCTCGGTAATCGGGATTGTCCCGTTGCTCAACCGAGGCATAAAAAGCGTCCATGTCTACGTGGATAATTTTTCTTATACGAGCGCCCATCAATGGAGAAAACAAATCCCATAGTATCAATCATATAGTACTTTTGCACTAGAAACGAGATAATAATTATGAAGATAATTCTGTTCGTACTATTAAACTTAGTAAAGCAATGGGGACGCACTGTACGCTGAAATTAGTAAAGGCAGTGAGAAAAGCCAAGTTCTCAATCTTGCGGCTTTGTTTTTCATAGCTTATGAGTTTTTAACTCAGCAGAATACTGAACAACTCATACCACGATAGGTGCGACGCTCGTTCATGCGAATGCGATCGCTCCGGGAGATGGTTGTTACTGTTCCGGACAGTTAGCTTTAATACACTTTACTCTATATTCTCTATTTTCTTTCTCTAATCGTTTAACTTCATTGTTTTGTGATTGAAGTAGATGCTTTAGACTATTCCTCTCTTTCTGAAGCTCTTCCAATTGACTTGTCAGTTTTTCTCGCTCTTGTCGAAATTGCTTAACTTTTTCGGTGAGCGGTCTGACTGCGTTTTCCTCAAGCCGTTTGACTGCACTCTGGGGCTGCTGTCCGAGTTGCTCAATCTGAAATGTAGCACTATCGTATGTTACTTCAACGATTTTGATCCGGTAATTATAAATCCCCTGATAGTCGTAAGACTTTCCTAATTTTCCTATTTGACAGATTTCTTTCTCATCAGACTCAGATTGGATAGCACGAATATTACAATCACTTTCTGTAAAAATGTCAAGATTTTTATAATCATCTGTGCCAATAGTACCCCCTACAGATGAACTAGAGACATCACTGACGGAGATTGAAAGTCCCTTCGGGTCAGTAAGGTACTCTAACTTGCCTTGTTTAACTGTGAGAGTTTGAAATGGGATCGCTTTCTTTTGACGAAGATTGTTGAAGCTAGATATAACTCCAGATATAACTGGCTTTAACTGAGAGCGAAAGATAAAAATACCCGATACCGCGATCGCGGGAATCAGTAGTGCAATTCCAAAAGAAACACCTTTTCTAACTTGTTGAGTAATATACTCTTGGTGTTGCCGTTGTAGGATGAGCCGACGCGACCGTTTTTCTTCAACGTTTTTAATAGCTTGTCTAATGATATGTGCGGGAATTTGTGCTTCTAAACCCGCTTGTTCTAAATCCGCAAGTGAGTAACCAGTGTTTGCCTCAGTAAATAATCGAGCAGCTTCCGCTAGAACTTCAGCTGCCATATCATCAGGAATGCGGGAAGATGAATGACTCATAAATGTTACATCAATTCACCACGTATTTTAGGGAAAAATGCATCCAGCTTCAACCGTACTTATAACTTTGTTTGGACTAAAGGACGTTTTTGCGATAAGCCGGGGGAGGCTTGCGCCGAAGCGATGCTACAAAGCAGCCGATAAAGCGATCGCATTGGCAAAGACGCCCCTCAGTACTTGGAGTTCCCTCCCAAAGCTACATCGAATGGGTAATACGTCGCAAGCGATCGCGCGTACCCCTAACTAAGATTTGCACCTAACCAACTTCCAGGCTTGTTACTGCAAATATACGGTTTATGGGCAACTTAGGAATTTCTCTGGTGTACATTCTAGCTACTTCAGAGACAGGCTTCATTCCGTAACGTTGAGCTAGAGCGATCGCTTCTGGATTGGCATCCGGCACATCCAAAAACACGGGAGCATCGGTTGCCTTAGCAAGTAAAGCAAGTAAGAGTTGTTCGGCAATCTGTCCGTTGTTTGCAAATAAAGGTCCAATGCGAAAACCAGTATGGCTTTGTCGGATGACTCCATAACCAACAATATGTCCTTCGCTCATCACTCCTAAAGCAGCACTGTTTGGCTGCTGAATCCATAATTGCAGGAAGCGAACTCGCTCGGTGGGAAAAAAATTGCGCTCGTAAGCAACTAACTCATCAATTGGCACAGCTGCAAGTTCTACGACGTTATCTGGTACTGCACCGCCGCCAATTGCCTTGTAACGAATATGGTTGTAAGCAATTTGGAAACCCGATTTTTTGTAGTTTTCTTGTTGGGCAATGACTCCATCTACACTAATGTTACGCTCGGTACTCAGATATGCCATTGCAGTCTTCCATATTTTGAGCCCAAAGCCCTGCCCGCGAAACTGTGGCTTAACTATGTAAAAACCAATAACGCCAAAGTCTTTTCCGTAAGTTACAGCAGAAATGCTCCCTATTGGCTCGCCGTTCAATTCAGCCAGAAAAAAACCGTGGGGATCGCACTGATAAAAACATTCAGCATCATATATACCAGGATTCCAACCTTCATCTGCTGCCCAAGAAATTACTAACTCAAATTCAAACCTGTTCATCGGGCGAATAATGAAGTTGTCAGCGCTCGTTGGCGATTTTGCAGTCATAATGTCTTTTTTTCTAGGTAATTACCTGAATTTGAACAACTGGGAGAAGTTCTTTTGGATATTCTCGTTCTTCTTCTAAGTCGTCATCCTAATAGTCTTGTTCGTTATCATCAAACATAGTGACACGAAAGTGTTAGTTTACAAACTGTAACTTACTACAAAAAGCCCATTTGTCAATTTTAAAGTAGAAGCAGTACGCAATCTGATTTTCTAGATTGAACCAAAGTAGGATACAGCATTTTGCGATCTTATCTCCATACGTCTTAGGTACCGCGCTGTTAGTTCTCAAGCGCAGCGACTTTACCTATTTGCCCTTAAAATGTAACTTGTAACGCATTCGTTCAACAAGTTAACGGATGGGTTAAAGAGTCTGCACTCGAAGCACTCAGCGATCGTCGAGTTGTTGATGTTGCTCACCACATCATAACAGGTGCAGCATATTTATATCGTCTGCATCATCTCAAACTGCAAGGATGTTTTTTACCTTCTAATGACTGGATTTAGCGTCCTGAATGACATTGTGCTGAAAAGCAAATAATTAGATGATTGCCGAAAAGTGTAATACCCAATGGTCAAAAATCACCACAAGCATTGTCTGCAACTATCAATGATTTCCCTTTCAACCTGTCCGATACTGAAATCATCGAACGCAAACAAATGATTTTACAAGGAGATTGAATTATGAATATAAAAGTTATTGGTTTAGCTGCTATTCTTGGTTTATCTGCACCTGCAATTACAGATATTGTTTTAAATCCTCAAAGTGCTGTAGCGATGCCTACAGATTTTGTTCGTCCGACAGGTGCTTTTACAGATAGCAGTCAAGAATGGGTTGTAAAGCTTAATTTAGACCAATTTGGTATTTATACTTATTCAGGTCAAAATATCAAGCAAGGAAGTGATTTAACTTTAAAAAATCCAGAAATGTCTGGCAATAACCAAAGTTACACTTATACTTTCAAAAATAATAACTACAAATATATTATTACTTATCAACCATCAGACAAAAAACATATTCGTCTTACAGTTGTTAACCCACAGGGAAGTACAATCTTAAATAAACTGATGGCTAAGGTATGAAATTATAGAGATATTTCAACTATTTGCTTGAGGGAAAACATCAGATTTAAGTAGGTGCGGTCTATATAAGTTGACTGCACCTGTTCTTGTTACCAGTATAGGATTAAGGAATAAGGATTATGGATAGAGTCCTGATAGTACAAGGGTTAATTGTATTAGTGACAGTGGGAATAATCCTGTACATTCTATATCTATGCTTGCATTTTTGGCATCAAAAACTTTTTCTATCACAACAACTCCAGCTTCAGCAGGATTTAATGGAAAAGACATTTGCTTCAATTCACAATGGTCCAGTACAAATGTTGGGGTTTCTTATTAGAGAAGTTGAAGTTCAGCCAGTAAATCAACAAGAATTACTAGAGTATCTACGTGGTATTTATCAAGATATTTTAGTAAATGTTGAACAACTGAATATGCCGCATTCTACTTTAAACAGATGAATCGAAAGTCATCAGCATTTAGACTGTCTTGGAGTTTCAAGAAGGCAGGAAGCAGAGAGATTGAAGCTGTAACTTAATTGCAGGACCTTCTGCCATCTGCCCTCGTACTTCTGCCTTCTTGATAAAGTTGACCTTGGGAGAAATCTCCGCATAATTATTAATTGCAATTAGTTCACTATTGGCAGGAATACGTGCCCAGCCTCTTACGTAGAGGTTGGGTTTTTTATTTTATTCAGTGGAGTGGAATATGCAGGAAAGCCTCTGACTTTTCACGGCATCTGGAAAAGGTTATTTTGAGGGTTTCTCAAACCCTAACTTTTACGTTACCTATTTTCATTAAATTAGAGTTATTGAGAATTAGACTGTGGAAAAAGCCACACTGTTTCGTGGTTTGAGTGTGATATATTAGGATTGAAAAAATTATACGGCAAGTTACCGTATAAGAAGTAGTTGGGCAGCACGGAACGAATAAACGACTATAAAGACTCAATGCAGAACTCCCTGAAGCTCGGATTCTTCATCCAGCCCGTCCACCCGCCGTCCCGTTCCTATGGGGACGTTCTTTGCGAGGATCGCGAAGCGGTCGTGCTCGCCGACCGACTTGGCTACCGCGAGGCCTTCATCGGCGAGCATCTCGTTGACTCGGCCGAGACGATCACCTCGAGCCTCGCTTTCATTGCGAATCTCGCCGATGCGTGCCCGTCGATCGCCTTCGGTACCGGCGTGCTTCCGCTCGCCAACTACCACCCGGCGATGGTGGCAGCGCAGGTTGCGATGGTGGACCACCTGGTGCAGGGTCGATTGATCCTGGGAGTCGGACCTGGCGTTGCCGGTGACGCAGAAGCCATCGGAGATTTGGGCTCGGATCGAAATCGCAAGACCCAGGAGGCGCTCGAGCACATGTGCCGGATCTGGAGCGAAGAGCCGCCGTACCGGATCGAAGGCAAGTTCTACCGGACCACCACGGAGCGATCGCTCGATCGAAACATCGGAGTGGGTGTCGCTGTCCGACCGCTGCAAGAGCCCCATCCGCCCATCGCCATCACCTCGATCCGACCGGACGCTCGGGGACCGCACGCCGCAGGAGCACGCGGCTGGTCCGGAATCTCGGCGACCTACCTGGGTGCATACGTAGTCCGGGCCCACATTAAGAACTACCTGGAAGGCCGACGAGCGGCGGGCCTCTGTGCCGATGCTTCCGGGTGGCGCGTGGCACGCAGCGTTTTCGTGGCCGATGACGAGGCCACGGCACATCGCTACGTGCATCGCGAGGGCGGCGCACACGACTTCTATTTCCATGTCATGAGGACCAAGCTCGCGAAGGCCGGCGCGCTGGACGTCATGCGCGACTTTCCCGACCAGCCGGATTCCGATCTCTCTACGAAACGGTGCATCGAGCGTCTCGTAATCGCGGGAACCCCCCAGAGCGTCGCTGACCAGATTCTTGCATTCCGCAACGAGGTCGGCGCGTTCGGCACACTGCTCTACACGGGCCACGACTGGACCGATCCAGCGCTCGCCCAGCGCTCCATGGAGCTCATGGCGAAAGAGGTCTGGCCCCGGATCGAGCGGGCCGCGCATGAGACAACACCAAAAGGTCAAACTGACGGTAAGGCATTTTCAGTCTGATGGATAGCCCAACCATTGCGTGCAGCCGACGCCCGTTAGCGGGTGCGGCTGACGCAGGCGTTAAACCGCTTCGCGTGACGCAAGATGTTCGCGCCTGATTGTATATCTAATGGAGAAAGCTTTTGCGACTGAGACACATAACACACTCTGATTCGGTTCGCAAACATTACACGCGAATTATTTTTTAATTGGATCGGGTAGTGTTTATCATTTGGAACGCTATATTTAAAATTTTGGTGCAGTAGCCAACCTTGGCATCAAGTTTCTAACTCTAACCAACCTCTCCATAAAACTTGTATACCAATGGCACTGTTTTTCCTATGTTCTAAGTATCCTCCTAGGCGGGCGATAGCGCGGATTGCCCATTTAACCGATTGCCGAAAAGTGTAATACCCAATGGTCAAAAATCACAATTGTCTTTGTCCGCAATTATCAATGATTTCCCTTTGATATTCTCCGATACTGAAATCATCAAACACAAACAAAAAAGGAGAAAGTTATGCCAGTAGATACTCAAGACCGTACATTGAAACTTGGCGATCGAGGAGATGATGTTAAGCATTTGCAACAAGACCTGAATCTTCTAAAATATGGACCATTGACAGTTGATGGTGACTTTGGCACAAAAACAGAAACTGCGGTAAAACATTTTCAAAGCAATAACAAGTTGACTGTAGATGGAATTGTTGGACCACAAACTTGGCAAGTTTTACACGAACAAGCAGCAAGGGCAAGAAGAGCCAGTTAATTTCATAGATGGCTTTAATCATAGCTGAAAACGCTTACTCAATAGTAAGGTGGGCTCTGCTCCACCCTACTAAATTAACATTTATTGAGTTTTATACAGAACTAGTCGGATTTCTTGTATTTCGTAAAATTAAATCAAGATTATGAAAAGACGGACATTTCTATCAACAACTGGTTTAACAGGTGCTGCACTAATTGGGTCTCAACTTCTAGTTAAATCTAACGCATCAGCAATTACACAAACATCTGAGTATAAAAAGCCGAATATCCTTGTAATTGTTGTAGACCAACTACGAACCCCAAAATGGTTTCCAGCACAAGCGACTCTCGACAGTCTTCTACCCTACATGGCTAAATTACGAAAAAGTTCTGTTAGCTTCACGCGGTACTATACAGCAGCAACAGCCTGTACTGCGGCTCGCGGTACATTGGTAACTGGTTTATACTCCCATCAAACCTATGTAATGGATACACATTTGAACGATGGTAGTGGTAAAAATGGCTTACTAAT
Source organism: Tolypothrix bouteillei VB521301 (assembly GCF_000760695.4). Classification (GTDB taxonomy): domain Bacteria; phylum Cyanobacteriota; class Cyanobacteriia; order Cyanobacteriales; family Nostocaceae; genus Scytonema; species Scytonema bouteillei_A. The sequence continues at coordinate 5,856,570 of NZ_JHEG04000001.1, forward strand.
TAAGGCACCGGCACCAAGTCTTAACCCTGGTTTTCCGACTTGGGGAAAACTGTTGCGAGACAACTTTGGTTACAGTACATGGTGGTTCGGGAAATGGCATTTATCCACTACAAACTCCCTCGAACCCTACGGATTTAGTGGAGGAACTTATCCTTCTCCCAATGGTAATCCTGGCGAAGGTTTAGCAGTAGACTCTTATATTGTCAACGGTGGTAAACCTCCTCAAGGAATTCAAGCCACCGAACAGTTTGCTCAGTGGCTCAATTCCAACGATGCTAAAAATACTCCTTGGTGTACAACCATCAGCTTAATAAATCCCCATGACATTTCTTGGTATCCCCGTGGTACAAAGCAGATACCAGAAGAAAATAACCCGCCAAGTATTTTCAAAGACAAGATTCCTAACTTTGAGAACCCCATCGAGTTAAGGAAAAAGCCCCGGTTGCAAGAAGCATTTCGCCGAGCAACAAACATAGGAGCTGGCTTTGTACCACCGAACTTTGGGGAACCTTGGCTGAAAATGTTGGATTCATATCTACTATTCCAACAATTTGTGGACACTCAAATTGGCAAAGCACTTGATATTTTAGAAAACTCCCCCTATGCCAAAAATACCATCATCGTGTTTACCTCAGACCACGGCGAATATGGCGGTTCTCACGGGTTGCGCGGTAAGAGCGCTGCTGTCTATGAAGAATCAATTAATGTTCCTCTCTATATTAAAGATCCAACTAAACAGTGGGTTTCTACCCCAGGAACAGAACGGACACAACTGTGTTCTAGTGTAGATATTGTCCCACTGTTACTGACTTTGGCTAGTGGAGATAATCAATGGCGTCGCCAATCAGCATTCAAGCATTTAAGTACACGCTTGGACATTGCCCAAATCCTGCGCCAACCCTATGCATCAGGGCGCTCCTATATTCTTCACACTACAGATGAACTGATATTAGAGTTGGTAGGAGAACTGCTCGTTTTAGGCAAGACCCCAAATCATATTATTGGATATCGCACGGACAAAGCGAAACTAGGAGCTTATAACTTCTGGCGTTCTGGCACGATAGATATTGAAACCAAAGGTATGGAAATAGAGCTTTACAACTATAGTACAGTTAGAGGACAGCAGGAATTAGATAACGTCAGCAACAGTCAACCCAAATTGTACAAAGAACTTGTTAGCAATCTGTTTAATGATGCTATTCCCAATGAGTTGCGTAAACCTCTAACTTCGCCAGAACTGCAAGCCATACAACAGCAAGCATTAAAAGACTATTTGTCCTTTGCTTCTCAAACAACTCAATCAAAAAGCAAGCTGGGTAAAACAGATGAACATCTCGAGGCTTTAAATACTGCAATTGCTAATTTGTAGCTTTACGCTTCCTGAGGTTGTTTGATTTGGCACCTGTCAAAAAATTCCATTGGGTATTACACTTTTGGGCAATCATCCCACAAACCAAGAAAGCTCACACAATACACCACCTTTGGGTAAGCACTCCCGACGAAATTCTCCCCCCAACCTTTTCGCTAATAAGTAGCTGTGCTTTGTTCCCTGTTGCTGTCCGGGTTTTAACCCAGAGCCATTATCCTGTACCCTAAGAATGTATTTATCCTGTTGTTGTTCTCCTGTTGCGATAATTCGAGTTACACCTTGGGCATGTTTACCTACATTACATAGAGCTTCCTCTAACCACAAACACAAATCGCGTTTCATTTCTAGAGTGAGGTTCGGTTGATTAATGGGTGCAAAATTCCGTACTTTGACTTTTATCGTTTGAAAGTAAGGTAGATTGCGCTTGAGAGTATGTGAATAGACTTCGTGTAATAAATTATGCAGGGGAAGATTGAGGTCGATACTCGTTCCTTCCCCCAAGCGGAGGATGTCTTCAGAGGTTACTAATTCCGGGACTGTTGGCACCAACAATGGTTTGTTATCAGTATCATTTTCATCTGTTAGGCTGCGTCCTACTGCCCGAATCTCCATGTTGAGGTCATGTAAGCGCTGTAAAAGTTCTTCTGAAGCTATCTGCTTTTGTTGGATATCTCTCTGGAGGAGTGCCAAGGTTTGCAATGGACCATTATGAATTTGAGTAAAGGCTTGTTCCATCGCCTTTTGGCGAATACTTTGCCGTTCGATGATTTGAGCATAATATTGAAGACGCTCCGCATACAAGTGTTCTATCATAGACTGGAGGCGAGTATGCAATAAAATTACAATACTTTGTACTCCCATAACTGGACCCAGAGAGATGAGTAAATCTAGTCCTCGTGGACTGCGTAATTCTACTGGGTTGAGGATTAAGTAGGTCAAAATGGGAGATGCGATCGCCAACCAGGTAAGTATAATTGCCCTCAGCAATTGGTGGGGACGGAGAGTTATCAGCATACACGTAGTCAACAAGAATAATCCTGAGGTACTGGGGGGCAAAGTTTCCACAAGGATAGTCTTTGAGGTAAACGCTTTAATGGTGACGAACCAAGAGGGGAACACCACAAGAATTACAGCCTGAAATAAACCTAGATATATTACCTGTTGTAAGGTTTGCGGTTTTGTATAAAGACAAATTAGCAATATTAAGGATGTAATTGCAAACAGGGGAGGTACTATCAAATAAATGGTCTCATGATGGGGGTTAAGCCGATGAATAATCGTGGAAATAGTTCCACCAACAGTCATCAAACTCAAAATACCCAGAGCAATTCGACGCTTAAGTGTATTATGAGAATCTAATATCATAGATAAAGCACATTTAACACCATCAATTATTTAACTTATACGCCGTAAGTCCCCCACGCTCATTTGGTACTCCAAATCAGTGGCGGGATATAAGGCGGGCGACGACGATTGCATCTTTCTCGCTCATGTAAGCCGCAGGCTTCAAGGACAAAGGTGTATGAGGAGTCGCCAATTATTTTCTGGAGGGCTTTTACTGAAAATAGTCCTAAGATGCGGCATTCCTCCGTGAAGTTGGAAGCCAACACTTTACCCGGTACTCCGGGTCAGTGTGGGTAGTTCACTCAGTCAATTAACCCTTTTTCACGCGCACGAATTTGGGTCAATGCCCGAATATTTTTTCCTTCCTCTGGATAAATTTCTAATGCATCTTGAATTTTTGACCAGTAATGGCGAATCATGCGTTCGGATTTATACATAGCGCTCGCGATTGCTTTATCTTGCAATCCTTCTTCAAACGCAAGTCGCAGTACCTCCAACCACTCTGGTTTGACCTCCAAATCCCCTTGAATATCTTTAGTGTGGGTCAGTCCCTGGATTGACCAATCCATCCGGGTTAAAAAGGTTTCTACGCTCGAACTTTTATCCACTATTGTAAATCCTCCCTGATGGGCATCAATTTCTGGCATCAAGCGAATTAAGGCTTTGATATTACTGCTTTGCACCATTAGGTTGAGATGGGGATAATTCTTCATTAATTGTGACAGCAACCCCAATCCATTTTCTATTTGCGCCGTTGTTTCTGCTGTTTGTGGTATGGATAAATCCGCAATTACCAAGTCAGGCGAATGCTCGGCAACCTCTTCAAGGGCTGACTCTACAGTCTGTGCTGATAATACCAGTGCATCGGGATAACGCTCGCTTACCAAACTAATTGTTCCATTCAGCAGCAAGCGATGGTCATCAATAATTAAAATCCTTGGTTTTTGAATATTCATCGAACTTAAGATCTTAATTTGCTAAAAAAGGAGTGTGTGCTATGCAATGCTTGTTACTCAGGGTACAGGCAATCAGCATTAGTCAACATATTAACTATGTGATTGAGATGAATCAAGCTCTATGCAATCGAGCAGCTATTAATTTTGCCGTAGCGTTTGATGATGCCTTAGGAGCTGGGGAAGACATAGTTTGGTTGACATACTCCGCGCCCTAAAAGTGCGCGGATTCTAGGCTCAAGCAACAACTGCGGACATAGCCCGTCTGACGTCGTCTAACCCAACAGTTGATGCCCCAACTGTACAAATATTTTTAGCGGCGTTTTCATCCCTTCCGTTTATTGACTCGCAGCTCGGGCAACGCCATTCTCTGACTGACAAATCTAAGTTTTCTAGAACGTGCCCGCAACAAGAACAAGTCTTACTGCTCGGATACCATCGGTCTATAAATATGACAGAATTGCCTTTCTTTTTGGCAACCCACTCTAGAATTTGTAGAAACTCTCCAAAAGCTAAGTCTGATATTTTGCGTCCCCAAAGACGTTGCATTCCTTTGAGGTTAAGCGTCTCAAAACACAACACATCAAACCTATTAGTTAGGTCGTGTGCCAACTTCCAGAACCAGTCACGGCGACGATTGGAAACATCCTCATACTTGTGTACTAAATTCTTTCTTGCTCGCTCTCGATTGGACGAACCTTTTACCTTTTTGGAGTGCTGCCTACTCGCTTTCTTAATGGCGCTTAAAGACTGTTTCAAAAATTGGGGAGACTCAATTTTTGTACCGTCCGAGCAACTGAGGAATGTCTTAAGTCCAAAATCAAATCCAGCGATTTTACCCGTCTCGAATTGAATCTGCGGACTAGCTACACTGTCAACCACAACGACCATAAACAACTCACCTAATGGCGTCCGTTTGATGGTTAATGTTTTAACCGTTCCCTCGATTTCTCGCTTATTCCAAAATTGATAAACTCGATTTCCCATCTTGATCCTATTGCCACCAAGAAACTTGTATCCCGCTTGTTTAAGAGTGAATGATTTGTACTTTTTGACCTTTTTAAATCCTGGTGGACTAACTCCCTTCAAGCTGTGCTTGAAGAATAACTGGTACGCTTTCTCAATGCGCTGACAAATATCTTGTACTGCTTGAGAGCCTACCATCTGCCAAAATGGGTTGCGTTTCCGCAATTTGGCGATATGAGACTGAAGTTTTGCACAACTCAAGTGCTTGCCCCACATTCGGTAGTAACGACGATGCAAAGCAATGCAATGGTTGTAGATTCCCCCTGAAGCGTTAATCATTCGCTTGAGGTATCTATTCCGCTTGTGTTCGTACAATTTAAACTTTAGTGTTTTCATGCTAATATTGTACACTAATAATCCGTACAATATTATGAAGAAACGTTTAGATTTCAGGTTGGAAGAATATGAACTTCTAATACTCTTCGAGTATTGCGCTTCTGTAGGGAGAACAAAGTCAGACGTACTCAGAGAACTTATCAGAAGTTTAAAAACCAAGAAAAGCCGTGCTAGAAGCGCAAGTCCTTGGTAATATTTACTTCGAGCAAGAACAATATGCGATCGCACTTGATTGTTAAGTAGAGAATGAGTGCGATCGCGCTCGGTTTAAAATTTAGAGTGCGGTAGCTCCTCCCATACTTCCCATGCCAAGCCATTGGGCATAGTTGCACCTGTCAGATCTGCACTTGCCAAATTAGCACCCTCAAGCCTAGCTGCAGTTAAATCTGCACCTACTAGATAAGCGCCCCTCAAATCGGCACCCCTTAAATCCGCACCCCTCAAATCGGCATTTCTAAGTTCAGTACTTCTTAAATCCATTCCTCGCAAATCTGCTCCTCTCAAGTTGCAGGCTCTACACTCTCGGAAGTTCCGCAATTGTACGATCTCGCTTGGATTCTCAATCGTAGGGATATTCACTATTTCTGGATGAATTGCAACAGGTTCTACAGTATTTTTATAACTAAAAGAAAGGATTGCGATCGCACTCAATAAACTAAAGCCTTCCAAAGCAACTTTAATTGGATTGAAGCCCGCACGAGTTTGTACGGTGTCAATGGAATTTATGGATTTGAGAAGACACAAAGCAGCATTAGCATTGGGGAAGCGATCTTGTGGTGATGGTGCGACCATCTTTTCCAACCAACAAACTAACCGTGCATCAACTTGGGGAACAACTGAGTTGAGATTAACGCGAAAAGTATCATCAATTAGGTTCCCAACCTGAGCGGATTTTGTTTGTGTCAGCAAGCAAATAAGAGTGACTCCAAGGCTGTATAAGTCAGAAGCGAGAGTTAGCGAACGACCAAAAAGCACTTCTGGTGGCATAAATCCTAACGTACCTTTGACAGTACTGCTAGCCGCTAAGTCTTCACTGCCAATTCTCGCTAACCCAAAATCTACCAAATAAACATTGAGGCGATCGTCTACTAGAATATTTTCCGGTTTGATATCGCGATGAATAATGGGAGGGACTTGTTGTTGTAAGTAAACGAGAACTTCTAGAATAGCGATCGCAATAAGTTGAATACTCTCAAGTGTAAAATTCCTTGGTTCTGCTAAAGAACGAGCATCTTTATATTCTTGTACCAAGCAAAAACCACAATCGGTTTCAAACGTTGCAAGATACTTGGGAATCCGGGGATGCTTCAATTGCTGCAACAGGGCTATTTCTTGTTGCAAAGCTTCATATCCCGACCAGCTCGAACCCACCTTAGCAAATTGAAATTGTTTGATAACAACTTTTTGCTGAGTTTGGAGACAGACTGCTTTGTAGGTCACTCGCCCGCCATTCAAATTGAATCCTAACTCTTGTTCTACTAAATAACCTTGTTGGGAAAAATCGGGAAAGCGATTGGTATGAGAATTTATTGAGTGGTTGGGGATTTCGTTCATAGGATTTACAGTTATTTCAAAGCCTTACTTTTTTCAACCAAGCGGATAAACTCAGCACGATAACCATCCAAGTCAGCTCCTTGAGACTGACGCGCTAGTTGCAAAACACCATCAAAAGTAGCAGTTCCTTTATAGCGTGAATTTCTTAAAACCATGCCAAATCCAGCAACAGCTGAGGCAAACTTTAAGTTTGTTGTGGCTTCATTCAACTTAACACCTCGGTCAACAACAGGATAAGTCAGGAGTTGAGAAGCAGACGCTTGGGGTTGTTTGTAGCGTAGCTTCACCTGCATGATTTCATCCTGATTTGATAAACTTTTTTGCTGATATTTTAAAGAATCTACCTTTGGTAGGGTTACATCACTTTCTACTCCAGTCGGGATAATTTCATAAAGTGCTGTCACAGAATGTCCCGCACCCAACTCACCTGCATCTTTTTTATCGTCATTAAAGTCTTGGTTTGCCAGCAATCGATTTTCATAGCCAATCAGACGATAGCCTTGGACTTTTGTTGGATTAAACTCGACTTGAATTTTGACATCTTTGGCAATTGTCAAAAGGGTTGCTCCCATTTCTTTAACAAGAACTTTCTTCGCTTCAAGTAAATTATCGATATAAGCGTAATTACCGTTTCCTTTATCAGCGAGTTGTTCCATTTTGGCATCTTGTAAGTTACCCGTTCCAAATCCAAGAACCGTTAAGAAAATCCCTTTTTCTCGTTCTTTTTCAATCAGACTGACTAATTCCTCATCACTCGTCACACCAACATTAAAATCACCATCTGTTGCTAAAATAACGCGATTGTTACCCGATTTTATAAAATTATCCCTCGCAATTTTATAAGCGAGTTGAATTCCTTCCCCACCTGCTGTTGAACCACCTGCAGCTAATTGTTCTATGGCATCGAAGATTTTATCTTTTTGAGAACCCGGTGTGGGTGGTAAAACCAAACCCGCATTACCAGCATAGACAACTATTGCGACTTTATCGGAATCTCGTAACTCGTTTACTAACAAACGCAATGCTGACTTCAGCAGTGGTAATTTATTTGGGTCTTCCATTGAACCAGAAACATCTAACAAAAAGACAAGATTGTTAGCAGGCAAATTTTCTGTAGAAATCTTTTTAGATTGCAAAGCAATTTGGACAAGTTTGTGTTTGGGATTCCAAGGCGCATAGGAGACTTCTGTTGTAACAGAAAAGGGTTTGTCGTCATCGGGTTGGGGATAATCATAAGAAAAATAGTTAATCATTTCTTCAAGGCGGACTGCATCGGATGGCGGCAGCTGACCCTGGTTGATGAAGCGCCGGATATTGCTATATGAGGCAGCGTCTACATCAATGGAGAAAGTGGAAAGAGGATTGACACTGACACTCTGGAACTGATTGTCTTCATTGTGCTTATATCCCTCGCGACTGAGATTTTCATCGCGATCGCTCGGCTGAATCGTTGACGTCTGGCTCAACAACGGTGTTCCCGTGTTTGCCACAGGAGATGCTGGTAAGAGACGGGGTGTTGAGTTTTTCGGTTGCGCCGCAGGTTGAAGTGGTTGCGTTGAAGATTGCTTGTAAGGTTCTTTTGCTAATTGATTTTCTACAGGTGCTGACTTTGACATCATGGTAGTTTGAGGTTGACTGCAAGCAACCAGATTCCCCAACAAAACAGCAATTCCAAAAACAGCAAGTGGCCGATGCGGGTGATTCATAAGTTATGTTAGAAGTGAGGATATGTAGAGGTGAGGAAGTAGGGATCGAGAAGTTTTCCTAGTTCTACTATTCCTATACGGGTTTTTAGCAGTCGGTTACGGAAAATGTAACGTTCAACAGCATCGGTAAACAGCGATCGATATCAATTTAATAGGATTGCTACAGAAAATTCATATTTATAAAGATTGGGTAAGGTTTTTTATCATCCCTGTCCGGTCTTGTTGGTATCATTTTTGAATGATGAGTACACCTAAAATTTTAGTAATATCAACATTTGTAAATACAAGTAACTTGATATCAGATTTTTTAAAGACCATTAACTCGAACTCAGATTTTGATACCAAATGAATAGACAGCGTACTATCTTGCAATATATCCAGTTCTTCCAATAGCTTGTCAAATCCCCTAATCTTCTTAGTTGCTCGTAATGCTGCCGCTCCCGCACGAGTCGTATAAACATCGCGTGCTTGCTTTGTAGAAATTGTAATAGATCTAAATATAGGGCTCGATTTCATCACTTACGAAGCTTTCAAGTATCTCTGATTCATCGTTTTTTAAATAAAGAAATACAAGATGTTTGAGTTTGTTCCACATATTCAGCCTTTGCAGTTACTCAACTAGCGCACTACTTATACTTTTGAGCCATCCTTGTATCATACATCCCCCTGACCTAACAGTTTTTTGGTGTAGTTTGTTCTATTTGTTTGCAAAATAGAGTTTCCTGGGAATTATAAGCATAGTGACTGAGAAGAAAGAACACAATTGTGAAAACCCAATCCTTGGAGCACACTATGAACGCAAACGATCCAATTCTACATAGTCTTACATCTGTGATAGAAGCGGCAAGACTTGCTGGAAATTGCGACTCATATACCGATCTCCCTATTCCCATTTTGTACGCGGGTGCCCAAGGAAATTACTTTTCAACCGATTTAACAGACTTGCCTGTGGATGAATTAGCGAAAATTCATGAAGTTGATGGCAAAATACGAGGCTTGGAGTTTCGCTTATTGGGAAAGCTCATACTGTCGCACTTGAATGAAGTCACGACTTACGTTTACGTTTCAGAAGATAGCTGTCTTGTTGCTTCAGTTATGAGAACTAGAACGGAGTTTGCAGGTGTTGATATTGTGACTTACTTTGCTGATGATGCAATTTTGACAACCACGACGGTGAAATTGCAAGTCACTGACAATGGAGGGCAAAAACTCTTTAGGCGATCGCATCCCGAACTCGATATTGTAGAACTTGTAGACTATCACCTCGCTCACACCAGAGACTTTGCTTCGTGTCATGGCGATCGGCAGCCAATTTTTACAGATTTATTAGCTGTAGCCGTTCTCATTGACGAGTCTTTACAGCGTCAGGAGAACGACCCTATGAACATGATGCTGACACTGGTAAACGCATTGGGAATGATGAACTCATCTGATACTGAGAATATTTTCAGCGATGAAGATGACAGCCATGAAGATGAACAGTACGACGAAGATGAAGAATTTGAGGAAGAAGCAAAAACGCCTCTCATGGCTGCAGTCATAAGTGGAGATGTGGAAGCCGTCAAAGCTTTGTTAAGTCAGGGTGCAGCGCCTGACCCTACACTTTGGCACGAGACACCGCCGTTAGTTGTTGCAGCAAGGAAAGGTTATGTTGAGATCGTGCGTGAGTTAATTGCCGCAGGCACAAACGTCAACCGGGGATTTGAATATCCACCTATTTTTGAAGCGGCTCTTAAGGGACAAACAGAAGTTTTACGCGTACTGATTGAAGCAGGTGCGAATGTTAATGCCTGTGATGGAGATGGCATTACACCATTGATGGATGCTGCTTACTCCGGTCATCTTGAAACAGTAAAGTTATTGGTAGCATCTGGTGCTGATGTCAACGCTTGGGGACAGGGAGAGACACCCCTGCTACGTGCGGCGGCTGGTGGACATCGTAATGTTTATGATTTCTTGTACCCATTAGTAAATGATGATATTAAGAAACGCGCCGATAAAACAGGTGATAAGCAAATTCAAGCAACTCTTAAAAGAAAAGCACGAAAGAAAAATAAAGCAGTTGAAAAATTTATTACAAACGCAATGTACGGTAACTTAAAAAAAGTACAAAAAGCCATTGCTCAAGGTATAGATGTTAATGCAATTGGTTCTAATGGTTGTACGGCACTCATGTATGCAGCTAGTTACGGTCATATTCCAGTTATCGAAGCATTACTTAACGCAGGTGCAGAGCCGAACATTCTCAGTGATAGTGACGATGGATTGGGTGAAGGGAAAACAGCGTTAATGATGGCAGCAGAGAGCTTTTTTGCTAGTAATCGAGTGGAAGTAATAAAGTTACTGGTGCAAGCGGGAGCAGATGTTAATCTCAAAGGTGATAACGGTCAAACAGCTTTAATGTGTGCCGCATTCGGTGCTTTTGGTTATATAGAATGTGTTAAAACACTCATTGATTTAGGTGCAGATGTTAATGCCAGAGATGATGATGGGAATACGTTATTAATGAAAGTTGAGTTACACGGTCGTGAATTTCGGATAGCACCAATGTTGAGACAGGCTGGTGCTTCTGAAGAGGGAATGGCAGAAATTGCACTTATAAAAGCCTCTGAAGACGGAGATGTACAAAGAGTTCGAGAATTAATTAACACTGGTGTCAATGTCAATCATTTTCACGGAGCAGCTTTAGGTAACGCAGCTTATAAAGGTCATCGAGAGATTATCGAGTTGTTGATTCAAGCTGGTGCAAATGTGAATCTTGGTGTAAAGAGTGGTTTGACTCCCCTAGCACGTGCCGCCCATGAAGGACATTCCGAAATTGTAAGGTTGTTCCTACAAGCAGGTGCCGATCTGCACGCACGATGTCATGATGGGGAGGGTTATACTGCCCTAGAATACGCTGAAATAGCTTTGCAAGAAGGTCATCAAGGCAAAGGACACGCGGAGGTAATTGCTTTCTTGAGATCGCTAGTACATGAAGGCAGAAGGCGCAAACGCTTATAACTGAAGCTTTTCTCTCAATCCTAATGGTATATTTACTTCCGCCAAGCTGTACTAGTGGTTCACCACATTGAATTTGAGGGTTGATTGAAAAACCGCAGAGGCGCAGAGGGCGCAGAGGAAGAGAAAAAGAGGATGAGCTTGAACATCGTTTTACCCATTAAAACTTATGTGGTGAACTACTAGTGACAATTAGCTGAGTTTAGCTCCCAATTCATTATTGGGATTGCGCTCGGGTTGGCGCTTGCAGCAGTTCAATGTCTCTAATCTGAAGAACACCACTACTCTCAAATTGCACGCTGATTTGAACTTTGGCAGAATTTGTTTCTTTCTTAAAATAGGCACGGACTTCATAAGACTCAAAATCTTCGGTAGGTGAAATCCCTTTAGACAGCAGGCTTGTTGTCGTGCCCCACTGTCCTTGCCTGCGCGTACCCAAACTCACATTGATTGGTTTTTCTGTATTGAGTGCTTTCGCATGAAATCGGCAGGCAAGCACGCATTCTTGAACGTTGGGTTCGGCAACTTCAAACAAAATGACATTTCGTAGAGGTTCTGTAGTGGTTATCAGGCGTCGATCGCTATCTTCGTAGGCTTCTATTTGCCAGTAGTCTCCCAGCATCGCAATACCTCCTTTTGAGATTGTTGAATCACCAAAGGTAAATTGACGAATAAGCACAAACGATCCTGTAGGCTCGGGGACATCAAAGCGTTTTTCTAACTCACTACCAACTTCTTGAATTTTTGAACCGATAAATTCTTTCAAATGGTTGAATAGATCGTCGAACACGAGGGATACCTTGCAGTCACAATACTTACAGTATTCCCATAATAAGGATGAAAGTTAGCATGAAATGCCAGATTGAGAAGAACTAAAGTGAATTCTGAACAGCAGGGGGTAGCGATCGCCAATTGATAGATTCTTTACCTGAACTCCAAAAACTTAACATTACTGAGCCCTAAAGGACTTCAGCCTACATTCACAAGCAAGTTCAAAGTCCCTTATCGATTGTCCGATGCGCCTAGTTGTGTTTGCGGGTTATGGGTGTACCAGTACGCCCAAGCAATCAGAACTGCCTGAAACGGTAGTCTTATTATATAAAGTAATTGACTTTGAGGAATTCCTTCCACCTTAATGTTGTGCAAAGTCATGTAGATGTTAGCAGGAAATACGCCAATGAACAGAGCAATCAGCCCCCAAGCTGCGGCTACACTGACAGACGGAATCATTAAGCCAATACCACCAAGAATCTCAAAAAAACCGCTAATGTAGACGGATGCCAAAGGTGGAAATAGTGGCGGTACAATCCGGGCGTATTGGTCTGGCTTAATAAAATGGGTAATCCCAACGATAATGATAGACACTGCTAAAAAACCACGGAGAATTTCTTTGAGTCGATATGAAGATGCAGAATACATAAGAAAAATCACAAACACTGCTCAAATAGTAGAAATTGCTCTTGCTGAGTACTTCTATCTGGAGTTAGCTTTTAAAGTCGATTTTCTGAAAACTTTTTTCTTCTATAACTGCCTTAGCATAACTGCTCTATGCCTTGTCCCAAGGGCTGTTCAAAAAAAAGCCCGATTATGGCAAAAACACCCACATTTAACTAATATCAAAATCTCAGTTTTAACACCAAGAATCGAACAATAAATCATACACAATCTACCGATTAACTTTGTAGCTTGATGATACCCTTTTATTAGAAATTATAATTTTTAAAAACACAATATTAAGAAAATCTTATCATTCAGCGATGTGCGGAAATTAGCGTAGATAGAATATGGACGCACATCGCTCAAGAATTTGGAAAAATGGGATATTCGACATCTTGGATTGGCAATACCTTTAGTGGGAATCGTAAGTGGGTGCAAATCAATATAGAAGCAATGTATGTTGCACCCGATGGAACTGTCTACACGAATAGTATCTGGGACGAAGCAGCAAAAGAGGCGGGTATATATAAAAATGGAGATGTTGCCGGATACGCCGCCGACTTGCACGGTTGGGAGCGTTTGGGTGGCAAAGCGGTCACAGCTAATTCGCGCTATTTGTATGTAGGAATGTCACAAGGTGCGGGTTCGGGCAAACCGGGTGAGGATTATCCACCAAAAGGAACGATTTGGTATTGCATCCGACGTTATAACTTATCCGGTCAGCAAGCGCCTTTTTCTGGTGGGCGTGGTTGGGATAAGAGTATGGTGATTGTGAATACGAGTAGTCCCGTGACTGGATTAGCAGCAACGGATAATGAGGTGTATGTCAGCGATCGCGCTGGTAACAGAATTGTTGTCTATGACGCTAACTCTATGAACCAACTCCGGAGTTTCTCTTTTTCACGCCCCGGACACATAGCAATTGACCAACAGAAGAATCTTTGGATTGTCCAACAAAAAGAGAACTCTTCTGCTGCTGCTATTTTGCGGTATTCTCCCCAAGGACAGCAGTTATCGGAAAAAATTACCAATGTTGCGGAGCCAACTGCGATCGCACTCGACAATCAAGGTAGATTGTTAGTTGCAGATAACGGACCGCGCCAACAAATACTGATCTATAACATTGGGGGTTCTCCCTCCCAAGTTGGAACATTTGGTACTGAACGAGGTGTGTATTCAGGGACCCCCGGTCAAATAGGGGATTTAAAATTTTACGGTATTACTGGAGTAGGTACTGATGCACAAGGCAATATTTATGTTGCAAACAATGGTTTTAACAATGCAGGCTCTGACCTAAGAAAATTTTCTCCAAATGGTGCTTTGCAATGGAGGTTGTTAGGGCTGTGCTTTTTAGATACCGCAGATGCCGATCCCGGTTCTGACGGTCGCGATGTGTTCACAAAAGAAGAACACTATGTCATGAACTATGACAAACCTAACGGTCAGCAGTGGACTTATGCTGACTACACTGTCAATGCTATTAAATACCCGCAAGATCCCAGACTCAATACTACAGCAACTGCGGTTTTCTTCCGGAGAGTTCAAGGCAGACCTTTGATGTACCTAACAGGTATGTACAACAGTTGGATGCAAATATATCGTTTTGCACAAAACTCCGAAGGTTGGACGGCGATACCAAGTGGAATGTTTGTAGGCACTCCAGCAGACCCTAACAAGCCTTTTTTCACTGATGGAAATTGGCCTCCAAACCAACCCAAAACAGGTGAGTGGATTTGGCGCGATGCTAATAGTAATGGTGCTTTCGATCCAGGTGAATATGATACTAACAAAGATGACGTCTATATCGGTGGTTGGTGGGTAGATAGCCGAGGCGATGTGTGGAAAAATTTACGGACTGCTAATGGTATCCGACATTATCCTCTCCAGGGTTTTGATGGGAGTGGCAATCCTATCTATACTTATGCATCAATGAAAAAAATAGCTACACCAAGCTTCTTCACAGATTTACGTAGGGTAGAATATTTTCCAGAGACAGACACAATGTACTTGACAGGGTTTACTAAAGAAAACCCTCCACCATACGATGATGCCAAAATCGTCGGCTCTGAATTAGTCCGTTTTGATAATTGGAGTAAAGGAAATAGAAACCCTGCTTGGAGAACTAAGTTACCTGTAGACAGACGTCCTGAAGAGAAACAGACTATTTATCCAGCAGCAATCAGTGTTGCAGGTGATTATGTATTTGTCGCAACAGTAAAAACAAGGCAAGTCTACGTCTATAGAACATCAAATGGTTCACAAGCAGATATCATGACACCCGATCCCAATGTTGAACCAGAAGCCGGTTGGGTAGATGTCCCGTATGGTGTCCGAGCTTACCGCCGTTCTAATGGAGAATATATCGTTTTTCTTGAAGAAGACCACCACGGTAAGGTTTTATTCTTCCGTTGGCAACCATAGCAATTGAGTTTGGTGGGCTCTAGAACGTGTTTTCACGCGTACTTGTTTAGTCTCCTAATTTTCTAGCTCCCCCTAAATCCCCCGACAAATTGGGGGACTGTAAAGTATCTTAGCCCCCTCTTATTAAAACTACGGTGGTGTACAGATCTCTAAAAAAGAGATGAAACATCGTGAAAAGGGAGAATTGGAATTCAGTTCCCCCCTTTTTAAGGGGGGTTAGGGGGGATCGAAACTGCAAGAATCCACTATGATATGACTTGTGTACACCACCATAGCTGGGCTTGGTGGGATCTATAAGAGTTTGAAAACACGCCCTAGCCCACCTTTTTACAACTCATTTAGAATCCACTACTGAAGGTATCACCACCACTACCGAAGGAGGGATTAGAGGGGTTAACGCCACCAGCAAAAATGTTCCAGAAGTTATCTCCAGCGAAGGGGTTACCGTTATAAGGTAGGTCTTGGATGTTAGAAGCACTACCCATTGTAAAGGGATTCTCATCACCAAAAGAACCACCAACATTACTAAATATATCCTCCGCTCCTTCTACACCAGATATATCGAGCAAGCGATCGAAGGGACCAAGATTAACTTCATCCATGTTGTTTATCCTCTTTTATGTTAAGAATTCGTTGCCATATACTCAAAAGTAACTTGATATTTCTCTTGAAGAGACAAAAATTCTTTTGATTATTTGACCTTTTTTTAGAATTTATGAAAAACTCATTTTCGATTTATTGAATAAATTGGTGCTGTATCAATCCTGAATTTTCTCTTTATTTATTTTGCTTTCTGTGGTAGAAGGGCGATTTGTTAAATCTGCCATAATTCTAAGAAAAATACTCTTAAATATAAGACAAGTAGGGCGAGTAATCCCCAATATATAGCAATCCTATTTGAGATCTAGACAAGGGAGACAAGAAAGAGGTGTTTGTAAATCATTTAGGACTGTTATATAGCAATTCTAAATCATTTGTGAAGAACTTAAGAGCGCTAGGGGCAAATATAATTCGCAACTATACAAACAAAGTCCACCTACGTGAACTTTATTAAATAAACCTGCAATCGGTAGGTTTCGTCTATATAGCTGCGATTTCTAATTGCTAAGCATGAATTAAATTTAACTTTAAATGAGTCAAGATAATTGCGTATTTTCTTACAATTCAACTAGGATTGCTATATAAGGTTTTTCATCAGTACTGTCACCTTACTTATTGAGCGGATACATTTTATAGATAATTCTTTCTTTTGGTAGAAGTAAATTTTCTTTGCTTGAATTAACTTTTGCCAAATATGAGGTTTCTAAAAATTTGGGATGGGTAATGTTTAACTTACAAAAATAGCTAGTTTATGATTGTAAGGGACTTACAGCCACTAACTCAAAATTAGTTTCACAGCAATTCGTCTTCCATAAATCTACTCTTACAAAATATGTCTAATGTTAGTGGTATAGATGAAATCGAATCTTGAAGATAAAGGCAAACGATCTGTATCAGAGTGATTGACTGCTATGGCTGCGATCGCCATAACGGTTGTTGCATTATTTGTTTAAACCGTCAGGCGTGAAACATAGTTAACAAGATTCGGAACTTATAACTTATCAAGAACGAGGCTTCATGGAACCAAATCAACTGAGTCAAGAACTGCGTGAAGGGAATAATCCCCACATGACCCGCCGTCGGTGGATTATTGGTTTATCTACACTTGGGGGTTCAATGGGACAAATTGTTTCACTTTATCAAACAGGGATAGTCAAGCATTTACCAGATCCACCAGTCCCAGTCTTTAATGCAGATAAAGTAGACGCATCTAACTACGCCTACAGCCGATTCAATTCACCTGACGGTCCAATCATGGTTCTAAATTACGCTCTGACAGCTTGGTTGGCTGCAGCTGGGGGTTTAGACCGCGCACGGAGAAACCCACTGCTACCAATTGCAATGGGCGTTAAGATTCTTTTAGATACAGTTGTCTCAGCCGAACTCGCTCGAGAAGAGTGGGCAGAAAACAAAGCATTTTGTGAGTATTGTCAAGTAGCAACTGTTTGCTCCATAGCCTCTTTGGTACTTGCCGCACCAGAGGTACTTGCAGCTACTCGTGTTCTGCTAAGTCGTCGGGACAGCAAGAAGGCTGAAGCACAAAGTAGTACACGCTGAGCGGTACATTTAATTTGCGAGTACATAAAGGCAGCCCCGATCGCTTGCTACTAGGGCAGAAGGAGCCAAAGCTTTTCTTGTCGGCTTTTTGTTTGTTACTAATGGTTGCTTTATTTATGCGCCTGCTGTACTAGAATAAACTTTTACAGAGACGTTGTGTTTAACGTCTCTACATTTTACTGGGGTAGAAGTGTGTTTACATTATCTCCACCTGCACTTCCAATTAAAGTTTGTCTTATATGCCTCCTCGCAAACGAACCAAATCTGAAAATGTCAATCCGGATATTCGCGAATCTGTTTCTGAAGAAGCTAAAGCGGAAGCTCTTATAGTAAACACTGATGAAATCGGATGCACTCAGATAGAGACTACGAGTACAGATTTGTCACAGGATAAGGTTGAAAACCCCAAATCAATCGATCTATCTTTAAATTCATTAGTACAGCAAATTGAAAAACAAAACTCCAATCTATCTGTTGTAGTAGCGCGTCAGTTTTGCTACAAATTAGCACAAACCCTGGTGGAGGTGATGATTAGCGAACCGCGTAAATTTAATGTTTTGGAAGAATTTATTCTCCGTGCAAGCATTGAATTTACACCTCTCCCCACATTGAAAGAATTGTCAAGCGTGTTGGGGTTGGATATCGTATTTTTACAAAGTACTGCTGAAAATTTAGCAAGATTTAAGAGTTTGAAAATTTTACCAACGGGTGAGCTTAAGATTACACCACAAGGACAGGAATCTTACAAACAGGGAAATGTCTCTCTACCACCTCAAGTCAAACAGATTTATGCGATCGCCGATCCTTTTGCAGAAAATCTCACTTTTCAGTTTGAAGCTTTACCATCGGGATTAGTAGATCTACCCGATCTAGGAGAGTTAGTTGCTATTGAGAATCATCTTCCCACTCTCAACAGTCTGGCACTTACCGATATTCAACCATTGATTCAGGCTGCGGGGTTAGGGCTTCACGTACCTGAAGAAGGAAAAATTGTGACTAATTTTCAGGCGATCGGGAAGCCTCAAGTCTGTTGGAAGACTATCTCAATCTTTGTTCTACTTGATGTTATAGAGAACAAACATATTATTCAGATTAGGCAAGATAAGCAAGTCTTAGAAAAAGCATCAAATTGGCTGACAGAACTAGAAGCCCAACAAAAATTTGATTTGAAGCATTTGGGTAGAATATTACCGGAAAACACTCCTGTTAGTCCTTCAAAACCAAAAGCCAAACGGCAAAGGTCAACAACAAAGAAAAGTCAAAAATAAAAGAGATACACTAAGAACGTAAAATTTTTTATCTCACGCAAAGGCGCGGAGATTTTTTGATGTCTTTGCGTGAGATGCGATTGGAAAAGAGGCTTAGTTAGCGGTGAGAGAAGTGGCTAAAGTACTCAGTGCTTTCCAAGTTTGATCTCCAATCATACCGTTGACAATGAGTTGTTCGCTTTCCTGAAACGCCTGCACGGCTGCTTCTGTTTTTGCACCAAATATACCATCAATTGCACCATCTTGATAAAATTTACCTCTAAAAAGAACTTCTTGAACAATTGCAACTTGTTGACCGTGACTGCTACGGTGTAATATCGGTTTGTTAACTGGGGCGTTAGCACGCAGGGATTGCCAGGTGAGAGGACCAGCAATACCATCTTGTTTGAGAAGGAAGTGATATTGGACAGTTTTGACAGCCCTTTGGGTTTTGATGCCAAAAAAACTGTCAACTGTAAGGCGATCGCCACTAGGGAGTCTGCCATTTAACAGTTCTTGCAATTCTTGCACTTTTAGGTTGTTGGCTCCGAGTCTTAGTATGGGGTCGATTCCTGGTGTAGCTACCTGCATAGTTATGCCTCGTGGATGATATTAATTAATTCAGTGGTTTTACCTCTAGAAACCGGATTATCTTCAGTATTTTCAGAGGTAATATTTTGGTTGACAGCCATTGGTTAGACGGCTCAAACTTGCGCCCCGTAAATTATGGAAGACTTAAAGCAAACAATAAGCAGCTACTCCAGCAAAGACCTAGAGCAACGCAAACACTGGTATTCACCAGCAGCAGAGGCTTACAATGAGGTAAGACCCCGCTACCCTAAAGAATTGATTCACCAAGTTGTGGAAGTTGCTCAACTAACCCCGGACTCAAAAATTCTGGAAGTCGGATGCGGTCCTGCAACTGCAACAGTAGGGTTTGCTCCCTTGGGTTACTCAATGATTTGCTTGGAACCCAACCCAGATTTTTTTAGGTTAGCTCAACACAATTGTCAACTTTATCCGAATGTAGAACTTCAGAACACATCCTTTGAAGAGTGGAAGCTCGTGGAACGTGAATTTGATGCCGTTTTAGCAGCAAGTTCCTTCCATTGGATATCACCGGAAGTTGGATACCCCAAAGCTGCCAGTGCATTACATGAGAGTGGCCACCTAATTTTATTATGGAATAAAGAACTTCAGCCATCCTATGAAGTTTACCAAAGTTTATCTGAAGTCTATCAAATATATGCTCCATCACTTGACCGATATGAAGATAGAAAAACTCAAGAAGATATTCTGAGTGGATTGGGACAAATGGTCGTTGATTCGGGACAATTCAAAGATTTAAAATCCGGTAACGTTATATCTGAAGTGACCTACAATGTCGATGAATATTTTATGCTTTTGAACACTTACTCACCGTACCTTAAATTAGACTTCCAGAGTAAAGATGCTTTATTTACAGGATTGAGACATCGGATAGAAGATAATTTTGGAGGTTATCTTCAGCTTTCATATATTTCTGCCTTTCACATTGCCAAAAAATCTTAAGTCAGTACAGCAGGTTGTAAATTCATCAAAAAACCCGCACGTGGCGGGTATGAACCAAAGGGTTTAAAATACAGACGGTTAATCATTCAACTTTGCGAATATTTACCTCCATTTTAAAAAGAGAGCATTGGCGATCGGTCACTGTTTAAGCTGTCATTAATTGACAATTTGTAGGAGAAATAGTGTGAGTTCCGGTTACACCAGTAGACTTTGTCACTGGCTTTTTTCTGACGATATCGCAGACGGCTTCTAGCGCTGACTCAATGGAACCTTGGAGCCAAGCGGGGAATCTAGAACAATGTTCGCCAGCAAAGAATAAGGTGTTTTGAGATCTTTGTGCTTCCAAGTAATTGGATTCGCTATCATCCCAATGAATGGTGCATCCCCCCGCACTCCACTTGTAGTTACCCCAAGCAATGGATGCTTTATCCAGAATGATTCCAGGTGCATTCAGTTCTGGGTGAATTTTGCTGACAGTATTTTGCACGTAATCAAAACGTTCAATCTCTGACATTTTGCCCATGCGCTCGGCGTCGTCGCCAATGGTATAACTTGCTAACATTACGCTTCCACGCTCTGGATTGAACTTAACTGAGGGGTAGTATGTTTGGCGTACACCTTCTCCGCTGAAAGAAGCACCACCTTTAATCCCTTCTTGTTGCCAGAAAGCTTCCTTGGTATGGAATGCTACTTTCGTACCGGGGCAGTAAACAGTGTTGTGAATGGAGTGTAATTTTTGTTGGTCAAAACCACTTAATTCCATTTTACGGAGTACGCTGAAGGGAATGGTGCATAAGATATAATCGCAGTTTTTGGTATGCAATTGACCGTTTTGTTTCCAAGTAATTTGGGTGTAATTTTTTTCTACGTGTAGCGCTACCACTTCAGCATTGCACTTAATATCAGCTTTAATTGATGCTGCTAAGCGTTGGATAAGTTGATCCATTCCACCTTTAAGTTGCAGCAAGTCATGGCTGGTTTCGGTCATAATGTCGCCAAGGAAAATGTCTAGCCCTTGGGAACACTTAGCACGGAAACTGGGATTTTGAGTCAGGAAAGAGTGCAGATCGATGGTTTCACCATCTTCACTAAAGTAGGGATCTAAATCCAAGCGCTCCAACTCATCCATTAAGTGAGATTGCAAGTCGCGTTCAAAATCAGAACGAAGATTACCCGGTGCGATGGTGTTAATAATAGTTTTGAGCCAAGCGGCAAAATTGCGAGTTTTTTCGCTGTAACGAGTATCTGTCAACAGACCACCTTCTGTTTCTTGCAGCACTCTCGGTGCATCTTTCATGCGGATCGCGTCCCCATCAATATTCATTTTGGCGTTGCTTTCCTCGAACACGGTTATAAACTTACACAGCTTGTCACCGAGTCCCATTTCTTGAACGTAATGCAGTGTCAGTTCGTGGTTGCTGGGAATACGCATTGCACCGAGTTCTGCATAAGGTGCATCAGGTGAGTTACCGAAGCGGTGAGTCCACACCCGTCCACCAGTGCGAGGGCTACCTTCCAATATCTCAACAGTATGTCCCAAGCGTTCGAGTTCGTAAGCAGCTACCAAACCTGCAATCCCTGCGCCTAAGATTGTAATGTGCTTCTTCTGTGATTGGCTGTTGATGAATTGGAGTTGTTCTTTAATCGTGTTAGCGTCCATTGTTTTATCCCCTTTGTTGTTTGTCTTATGATTTAGGATTCAACTTGCCACGGACGATTACGTAATTTTTAAAGATAATTGTATAAATTAAATACTATTTATTACGGATACTGACAGTTTCTAACTTTTTCTGACTGAAGCTCACAGGGCCCGAGCCTTACAAATGATAAAGTAGCTTAGATATATTGCAAATAAACGCATTTGCCAGTAAAAAGTACTCGTAGGCTTACTGGAAATTATGCGATCGCTCTCCATGAAGAAAATCTTGTTCCTTTGTACGGGTAACTACTACCGCAGCCGCTTTGCCGAACACCTTTTTAATTGGTTGGCAATTAAGCAGGGATTAGATTGGCATGCCGATTCACGGGGTTTGGCACTTGAGCGTGGTGCAAACAATGTGGGACCGATTTCCCGATATACCCTTGAGGTTTTAGCAACGCGCTTGGTGAATGTCATTGATGATGAACGGTTTCCCAAGCCAGCAGAGGAGCAAGATTTTCAAGCAGCGGCTAGGATTATTGCCCTAGATGAGTTAGAACACAGACCCCTAATGAATGAGCGCTTTCCCCAATGGACAGAAAAAATTGAATACTGGCTAGTTCACGACATAGATAAAACCTCTCCTCTAGAAGCCCTTGGGCAAATTGAAAAAAATTTATTCCAACTCATAGAACAGTTAGCTCAAAGTGAGTCGCGCTCAGCCGAGTGACAATATTACCCAACGTGTAAATTGTGCAGGGGAAGAAAGTTTAACTCAATAAATTCACTGGTAGTAAGAGTTGCGATCGCACCTCTCCCCCACAACTGACCATCAATGTAATAACCTCCGCCTCCATCCCCAATGACGATCCATTACCGGGATTCATGGAATATGCGGGGAAACAGGCTGCACTCAAACTCAAGCGGAAGAAGTTTCCCCTGGCAATTCTGACACAGGTCGTCTGCAAGTAAATTTGTCTTTTGGTCAGATCGCTACCATGAGAGCGAAGATAGCCTTGTGTCACGTTGTAAACTTGTCCCTCTGGATACACTTGTGACAGTACAGCACACAAATCGTAACTGGGTTTATCGGAACTACACCAAACTTCAACCACAATATCACCAGCTAAATACAAATCTTCTTCTAAGACTTCGCTTGTATAAGTGAGAACATCTGAACGACAATCGATGTGCGATCGCTCAAAGGAACCTGCACTCATTGCTGCATGACCGCCCAATGATGGAACGGGTCGCCAGGGGTCATGAACGAGAACATCGGTCTTGCTAATTGCTAATGGCTGATGGCTAATGGTTCCCGAATCTTCTCGAATGTTACTAAGTCCTTGACTTGACAAATAGTAACTTTTATGGGCTGTATCGGGAAAACTATCAAACTTGCGCCAGCGATCGCTACCCATTTCAAACAAGCAAACAGGTGGTTCCTCAAGCAATCCCGTATCTATACCTTTAAGAAATTGGTCGAACCACCGAATTTGCATTTCATCGACAGGGCTAGCAGCATTAATACCAAAATTAACACCACCAACTTTGCGACCCCAAGGCAAATGTGCCCACGGTCCTACTAGCAGTTGTTGGCGGTACTGGCTCCGTGCTGCCAGATCCTTATATAAATGCATTGTCCCGCGCAAGTAAGTATCAAACCACCCTCCAATATGAAACACGGGCAAATCGACATTTTGGAAGTATGTTTTGGGTGAAAGTTGTTCCCAGTATTCATCGGGTTGGGAATGAGCCAGCCAATCGTGATAAAACGAGTCAGGGGAAAAATTCTGCAAAACTTCAGGGCGATTGGGGCTTGTATCGTGCAAAGGCAAATTACCACAAGCAGCACGCAAAGCATGGTAAGCTTTCTCATCCTGTCGCAAACGTGCTGTTTCTGTGGCTAGCTGAAGCGCCCAGGCGAGATTGCTCTGCAAGCAGAATGCTCCACCTTCGTATGCCCAATCTGCATATAAATCGTAGCCAATCATTGCAGGGCAAATAGTTTTTAACGCCTGTGGTTTGGTAGCGGCTGCATAGAGTTGCGTCATACCTTGGTATGAAAAACCGTACATCCCTACTTCACCAGTACTCCCCGGTAGTTTTGCTGCCCAGTTTACTGAATCTTCTCCATCTTCAATTTCACGGGCAAAAAGCTGAAACTCTCCTTCGGATGTCCCTCGTCCCCGTACATCTTGAATCACGACGATATACCCGCAAGCCGCATACCATGTAGGATGGGCGTAAACAACCGTAGATGCGATCGCTCTTCCATAAGGTTGTCGCATCAACAGTACGGGAAATTCTCCTTCTGCATCAGGACGGTATACGTCCGCATCAAGGCGAATGCCATCACGCATGAGTACAGATAAAGTTTCTTTGGGACAGACATTAAACATTTCAATAGGAAAGGCAATCAACCTGAATAAGTTCAACACTTGAAAACTTAGGTTTGCAAGAGTTACCAGGTTTTTTAGTTGCTATCATTTTACGTTACTCAGTACCTCTATCAAATCATCGATCGCTTTTGCCATAAAACCTCTACCAGAGAAATATCAATGTTCGCCACAACTTCTGCTTCTTAACAGATATAAATGCGTAGCTACTGATACAAAATTTAATATTAAATCGCAATTTGATATACAGATTTCAAGGGAATATTATGTAGTGCTTTCTCTTTTGCCAACACAATTAGCCATAAAAGAGGTAATGAGACGTGAGAGTCAAATGAGTGCTATATCGCCCTGAACTCCGTTCTTATAACACATTCCAGGGAAATGATGTCCGTTAAAGTGCATCCCGCTATCAAGAAAACTTTTACAAGTTTATAACCCGAACATGACAGTATTAAATGACTGCAATCAACCTACACAAAAAGGCTTGCACGCTCTTGGTGTAATCCTGCTAGTCGCCGCATCCTTAATCTGGGGTACAACCTTTCCACTCATTAAAAATGCGATCGGTAGCCTTTCACCATCTGCAATACTCGCAAGCCGCTTTGTTGTAGCTGCAGTGGTGTTAGCTCCTTACTTGCGCTGCTTGAATGCTAAATTAATCCGCGACGGATGTCTCTTAGGACTGGTGCTCTTTGCTTCTTTTGCGACCCAAACAATGGCGCTTCAGACAATCCATGCAAATCGGGCGGCATTCATTAGTAGCCTGACCGTCGTTATTGTCCCCCTTTTGGGTTTGCTGATCGGTCAGCGCGTACTGCTGAAAACTCTGTTAGCAGCTGGAGTTGCCATCACTGGTATTGGAGTCATGTCATGGGAAAGCGGACAGCTAAGTGTGGGTGATTTCTTGTTGTTTGGTAACGCTTTCATCTACGCCGTGTACATTTTGATTCTTGAAAAAACTACACAACGCCACCCAACCCTTTCACTCACCGCCGTTCAAGTCTGGGTTATAGCGGTGCTTGGAATGCTTTGGGCAACACCTGAACTGGTTCGAGAAATCCACGCAATTGGTACGAACATCAATGCAGTTCTTTACCTGGGTCTGGTTGCTACTGCTGCTACTGTCCTGATAGAGACAATGAGCCAGCGCTGGGTTTCCGCTCAAGAAGCAGCGCTATTTTATACACTCGATCCAGTGTTTTCAGCAGTTATCTCGTTTTTACTGCTTGGTGAGACACTTGGAGTTCGTGGTTTGATTGGAGCAACGTTAGTCTTAGCAGCAATGGTATTAAGCCAAGGTGGAAAGGATACACAGGACAACACAGAGATCGAGACGCTGTGCCTTCCCTTTGAATCCTCTGACGACTCTCACCTGTCACCGCTTACAATTTCATTGCATCCGGAAACACGTCAGTTAGTTGAATTAGGGAAAGATTGATAATTCTTTTAATGACGATTTGAAAAATATATGTCAAATAAAACACTCTTGCGATCGCAGTAAGCAGTGCATTGGGGGGTTCCCCCCATTGAAGCATTTGTCTTTGACTTCAAAAGTTTGTGGTTGATTGACTTTTTTGGTTGATTGCTTTGTCCTGGTGTTACATACTCGATTTCGAGATTGATGGTATTTTGTTTTTGCACAAACTCCTTTATCCCAATTGCGGTACAAGCCATGACACTCAATTTATATTTCCTGCGACATGGAGAAACGACTTTCAGTCAAAGTGGTAATTTCTGCGGTGAAACTGATGCGGAGTTGACCTCTGAAGGGATACAGATGGCAGAGAGTTTTGCCGAGGTTTATCAAAAATTGAAGTGGGAAGCTGTTTATGTTAGCCCAATGAAGCGCACAATTGCAACTGCCAAGCCATTTTGTGATGCTATCGGTATGGATATGCAGTTGCGTGACGGGCTTAGAGAAGGTAGTTACGGCGAATGGGAAACTAAGAGTAAATCCTTTGCTCAGGAGAATTACGCAGAAAATTATGTAAAATGGTTGACAGAACCCGCTTGGAATGCACCCAAAGGCGGGGAAACTGCGGTGGATATTGCTAACCGTTCTATGCCTGTCATTGCTGAAATTCAAGAAAAACATCCCCAAGGGAATGTTTTAGTCGTTTCCCATAAAGCCACGATTCGGATTATGCTTTGCAGTTTACTGGGAATTGATTTGGGGCGCTATCGCTATCGGGTGAATATTTTGGTCGCGTCAGTCAGTATGGTGAAATTAGACGTTCACGGTCCTTTGTTAGAAATATTAGGCGATCGCCATCACATACCCGATCGTATTCGCTCTCGTCCGGGAACATAATAGTCCCTACTAGTACAGCACGGCGTAAATAAGGCAACCATTAATAGGAAGGAAGAAGCTTATATTCAAAGCTTTTAAGCCTTCTGCCCTCTGCCTCCGGACTTCTGCCTTCGTGTACTAGCAGTTTGTCAAAAAATTATTGACACGATTTCCCAGGCATAACTTGTATTAAATAAATATTATTATGCATCGCACTCTCGCCTAAAAACCAGATTGTGGGACGAGCGTCCTTGCTCGTCCCAAATTAATAGCGAGCTTTTCAGTTCGCACTACAAAAAATTTTGGGCTATCTTTGTATTTGGAAGTTCAGATGGATGTGGGATTAGTATATCGGTGCCAAGGTATCCACTCTACCAAGTACTGACATATCTTCCTCATCTAATGCCACTGGTGTCCCACTGCGAATCAGTTCGGCAAAATCCTCATTAGGAACCATAATAGTCAACGTATACAATCGACTCGAACCTGTATTTTTAATCAAATGAGTACCTGTAGGTGGAACTAATAAACTATCTCCTGCTTTAATGGGAACAGTTTTGCCATCGCATATGGCTACACCTTCCCCTTTCAGAACAAAAAACATTTCTACTGCCATTTGATGGCGGTTTGGTGGTGTTTTGCCACCAACGTCAAAAATTTCTACACAACAAGTCAAAGAAGTATTGGCACTAGCTGGATCGAACACGATCGCCAACCGATTTGAGTCGTTCGGAGCGATCCGATAGGCTTGGTAATCTTTCGGAGACTTGACGACAGGAATAACACAACGAGTAGCACGCATTTATTTATCCTCCGTGGTTATTGAGGTTACTTAGTGCTGTGAAAATAGCTTGGGAATCCGTCACAAAGCCAAAGCACTGATTGACGTTGTAAAGTGTCGCCAGCCAACAGTAATCAGGAGAAGTTGTGGCGGTACAATCTTTGATTAACAGGCAGTCATAACCCAAGAAATTGGCATCACACAGGGTTACCATGACACACTGATCGGCATTAACGCCTGCAAATAATAGGGTATTTCTACCTAAATTCTTTAAGATACTATCTAAGGGTGTATCCCAAAAAGCACTCATGCGGTATTTATCGACTCGAATGTCTTGAGGGAATTGTTCCAATTCATCCACCACCGCCGCCGCCCAACTACCAGCCATCAGAACTTGAGCGCCATTACTCGGTAAGCGATCGCCCAAGCCTACACCTTCCCCTGTAGGATTGTAAACGTGAAGTACATTGGCACTAATATTAAGTAAATCGGGACGATTACCCCAATTCACCCAGATAACGGGAACGCCTTTTTCCCGAAGTGCGGGCAATAAGGCTTGCAACGGTTCAATCGGTTTGCGTGCTGGGGTAACATCTACACCGATATGCGCCAGCCAACCATCAGGGTGACAAAAATCGTTTTGCATATCAACAACGAGAATGGCAGTTTTTGCCAAGTCAAGGCGCAGAGTTTTAGTTTCTGTTGGTAAGATAACGGGTTGTGGGGGTTGGGGCGGACGAGTAATATCTGCAAACGTCTGGCTGACTGCCCATGCGTTTGGTGCAATTCCTAAATTCCGAAGAGGTACATTCATAACATTGTTACACCCGAAACCATTGCTTATTTTTTAACGTGAAAATCCTCCGAAGGTTCTATTACTTAATCAAGGTTAAATATGGTGAACTTTACTATCCAGAATGTTTTGATTGCCACTGATGATGATTATGTCACCGTAGACGTGCAAGTTATAGATGGAACTATAGCTAAGGTAGCACCTCATTTAGAAGTTGTTGGTACAGTCATTAACGGTGAGAATAAATTACTACTGCCGGGATTTGTCAATGCTCACACTCACTCCTCAGAAATGTGGCAACGAGGGGCAATTCCACCTCTACCATTAGAATTATGGTTGGCAGAACTTTATGATTTTGCACCTCTTGATACAGAAAAAGTTTACTTAAGTGCTCTAGGTACGGCAGTAGAAACTCTACTATCGGGTGGTACGAGTGTAGTGGATCATCTCGTATTGATTCCAGGACAAGAGTTAGAAACAATTGCAACTGCTGTTCGGGCTTATCAAGAAATTGGCATCCGCGCCTTTGTTGCACCCCTCATTCAAGATGAATCCCTGACGGCTGGTATGCCATCTGGGGAAATTGAGCAAGCACACGAACCCTACTTTCGCTCAACCACAGCAACATTAGAACTCATAGAAGAAGCTGTCAGACAGTTTCACCGTCCGGATGAGGGGATGAATATTCTAGTTGCTCCCACAGGGATACAATTATGTTCCGATGCTTTGTTTGAGGGGTGTAGTGAGTTAAGCGATCGCTACAATCTTTGCCGTCACTCCCACTTACTGGAAACCAAAGCACAAGAAAAACTAGCCCAAGAAAAATACGGTTGTACTGCTGTCGAACATTTAAAGCGCATTGGTTACCTAGACCATCGTACCTCATTAGCCCATTGCGTTCACCTCACAGACAATGACATTGCCATCCTTGCCCAAACAAAATCCACAGTAGTACACAATCCTTTAAGCAATCTGCGATTGGGCAGTGGCATCGCCCCCATTTTAAAATATCGCCAAGCAGGGGTAAATGTCACTTTTGGTTGCGATGGGGCTTCTAGCAACGACTCCCAAGATTTACTAGAAGCTATCAAAATAGGTTCTATATTACATAACGTTACAGATCTAGATTACCAGCACTGGATTACCTCACGCCAATCAGTAGAAATGGCATCCCTAGGTGGTGCAAAAGGATTGAACGTAGCAGATACACTGGGTTCAATTTCTGTAGGGAAGAAAGCCGATTTGGTATTGTACGATCTCACGAGCTTATCCCTATTACCACGTACAGATCCCATTGGCTTACTAGTTCTCGGTCGTCCTACCAATGTTGTTAATAGCGCGTGGGTAAATGGCAAGCAGATTGTTGCTGATGGACAAGTAACCACTATTAACGTTAATGAGTTACGACAGGAGTTGTTTAACCACAGTCAATGGCATGCAAATCGCAAATCTCAAACGGTTGCCCAAATTGAAGCACATTATCGGGCTGTCATGGGATTATAAGATGGGGACTGGCGATTGGGAACCAGGAAAGAGACATCTTCATACTTAGTTGTGGGATTTTCCTATAAATAACCGACCTGTAAAAATACTGAGTTTCAGAAACTCAGTATTTTCTCACGAACAGAGTTGTAAATAATCGTTAACTTTTAGAGTATTTAAAGCTCAATCGAACATTTTAGTCTTGACCATCAAATTTTACCCAACCATAATGGAATAAGTTTTGGTATCCTTATGTCCAAACTGTATCAGGATAAATGACTAGTACATTGATAAGGGAGGTAAAAGAGGTAGTAAAAGTACCTAGTATCTACGTAAAGCAGAAATTAAGACGATCTGTAAACTCCTCGGCGTTTTAAAGGATACTGTTGGCGCATGGTAGAGCAGACCTGACCTCGTTCCCAGACAGAGCCTGGGAATGCCTTCCGAGAGGCTCCGCCTCCAGTACTTCCTAACGTAGATTCTATATATTCATAAGTTAAAAATTTTACAAGTATTTAAACTTTGTATTCTTTTCGCTCCAGTATACTGAAAACGGCATATAACCGTTTTTTGTCAGAAGAGTGTCATAGCAGTTGTAGGGGCGCAAAGCCTTGCGCCCTTGCAATTGTTAACAGTATGGAAAGTTAGTTTCTAAACCGTTTTTAGTATCAATAGATGCAGCTAGTTTTAGATTTGGCAAACTGATTGACATCTTAGAAAGCTATATGGGTGCATAAGTTGGAATTACAGCCAAATCATGATTTTACACCTGTTGCTAATGCGATTGAGGAAAACTAGATTTCCGGTTCTCTCCCCTTTCCAAGGGAAAGGTTAGGGTGGGGTAGAACCTCAATATAAAACATAAATTCTTCAGTTATTTCAAACTTGTGTGTCTACCAGAGTTATTAATTATCTTAATTTAAAGAAAAAATATGAGTTCTGTACAATTTTTAAATCAAGGGATTGCATTAGCTAAAACTAAACTGCAAGAAAAAGCTCAAGAACAGGGGTGGAGAGACTTACTGACAAAAGCATTTGACAATTTCACTTCTTTGCCTCAAGTTGAAAATTTAACTCAACCTTGGAGTGTGGGAGATTTTAGCAATCTTCCTCATATTGAAATTGTCAGTTCAGAGATTTTGGGAAACGCGAATGCAGCTTATGCAGCTAGTTTAAATACAATTTATATTTCACAAGATTACCTCAATAAATCTGAAACAGAAGATATTGCATCTGTTGTCTTAGAAGAAATCGGACATTTTTTGGATAACCATTTAAATTTTAATCTGGATAGTGCGGGAGATGAAGGAGCGATTTTCTCAGCCTTAATTCAAGGCAAAGTTTTAGATGACTATTTACTGCAACAGTTACGAACAGAAGACGATCGCATTTTCATTCACGTGAATGGGCAAGTTATAGCAGCAGAAGCAGAGACTAGCCCAGAAAGCAACTTATCCCTTTTAAGCCAGTCTATAAAGCCTTTACTTGATAATATTAAACAGGCAGTTGCAGGACAAAATTTAACAAATCTGCCAATATTAGGGGATGTTCCTCTTGGTAATTATGTCAACGACTTCATCACAGATACAGTTGAAAAAAGAATATTAGATGAACTCGATAAAATTACTAACAAAACCACAGCGTCCGTGCAGCAAGCTTTATTTGATGCGTTAAAGCCTGAAAGCCAAGGCGGTTTGGGTTTGCTGTTAGACATAGATAACAATAACTTAATCGATCTCAATGATATAAAAACTCCTACTGATGCTACTAGCATTGGGTTTCAATTCAAAATTGGCAAAAGCTTTACTCCCGATCTTTCCTTATCAAAAAGTTTAGGTTTGCCTAATTTAGGCATTAACTTAACAGGAGGTATTACTCCCAGTTTAGCATTTGGTTTAAATGTCGGCTTTGGAGTTGATAATACCACTGGTGCTGATGCTTTTTTCTTTGACACAGCTACTGCAGATGAATTCCAAGTCGAACTGAATGCAAATCTCAAAGATAAAACGGCTCAACCCTTAAATTTAGCTGGTTCGCTGGGCTTTCTACAAATTAGCGCTACTGACAACGGTAGCAACCTCAATAGTAAATTTGCTGTTGACTTGACAAATACCACAAGTCAGCGTGTTAAATTCTCCAATCTTAACAATATCAGCCTTGGTTCTCCTAACTTTACTGCAAACGCTAATCTAAAGTTACAGCTTGATACTGGCTTGGATAAAAATGGTAACTTACCATCAATTAGTGCTGACTTTAATGTCAATAACTGGAGTTTAGGAGCAGCTATTCCCAGTGTTGAATTTAAAAATGTGGCTCTCGACTTGGGTTCTTTTGCCAACAACTTTGTGGGACCAACTCTCAAAGATATCCAAAGAATTACACGCCCCATTGACTCCATCCTCAGTCCTCTTGTTGAACCACTCCCTGTTATTGATTACTCCTTGCTTGGTATTGCTCAACAATTTGCACCGAGTTTGATACAACCCGGTACTGAAGATTTTATCAGACAAATTACTAAGACTCTCAAGCAATTTAATGGTCTTGCAGGTGATGCTACAAACGGAATTAAAATCTATCTTGGTGATTTCAACGCCAATCCTAATAACCCAAACCCATCACCGGACGTAGTACAAAAAGTCGGAGCAAAGTCCATTTTACCTCTTGGAGAAGAACCATCCAATAGCTACGTTGATTCCCTGAAAAAGCTAGAAGAAGAAGATGGAATTAAATTCCCGCTTTTAACCGATCCAACTAAAGCTTTTAATTTGCTACTGGGTCAAAATGTGACTCTTTTTGAGTACAATCCACCTGGATTAAAGTTTGAAACGGGGACTTTAGGTTCGGGAATTATTCCTCCGATTCCTGTTTTTGGACCAGTTGTCATTCAGATTTATGCAAAAGCTGGCGCAAGTGCTCAATTTGGATTTGGTTATGATGCACAAGGATTGATTGATTTTACCAAAAATAACTTTCAAAATCCTGTTGACCTAACTAATGGCTTCTTCCTGAGTAAACCCGAAAATAAAGGTTATTTCACTATATTTGGGGAAATCGGTGCGGCTGCAGCCGTGAATCTCGCTGTTGTTGAACTTGAGGTAGGCGGAGGGCTGAGAGCTACTGTTGAATTGGGGAAAAATTCTCCTTCTAAAGTCCGGGGAAGCGAACTCTATGAAGATCCTCTATGTTTGTTAGCACCGAGTGGAAATTTAGCTTTAATCATCTTTGGATCTGTCACTCTTGACTTGGGCTTTTTTAGCTTTACCAAACGTCTGGACTTAGCCAATATTAACCTCATTGATTTTAATACGGGTTGCGATCCAAATGATAAGCACTTTAACGTTGAAGACCCGGAACCCGATCCAGAAACTGAAGAGTTTTTGAAAGCACAAGGGGTGATCGATCGCAAGGGTACAAATAATGGCGAGACTATTACAGTTCAATATCTTTCTGGTAATAAAAAGGATGGAAATGAATCTGTATTGTTGCTAGGACTTGATTTTCCAGAAGGGAAGCCTCCCGGAAAACAATACGACTTTCTCAAAGCGATCGTCATTGATGGGCGTTCTGGAGATGACACTATTACCCTGACTGATGGGGTTGATGTCTCCGCTCAACTCAATGGTGGTGAGGGGAATGATATTGTTATTGGCGGAGCAGGGAGTGATTTCTTAACAGGGGGAGCAGGTAGCGATCGCTTGGATGGTAAAGGAGGAAATAACACCACTAGCTATACAGATGCACCCAAGGGAGTCATAGTTAACTTAGCTGCAAACATAGCCGTAAAAGACGGTTACGGTACGATTGACTTCCTGCAAAATATTCAAAATGTTGAAGGCTCGCAATTCAGAGATATCATTACGGGTAGTTCCGAGAAAAATTTCATTGATGCGGGCGAGGGTAACGACGACATCTTTGCGGGTGAAGGCGATGACGTTCTCCTTGGCGGTGCGGGACGAGATATTCTAGATGGCGGTACGGGGGTTGATACAACAACATATTTAACTTCTCCTGGTGCAGTTTTTGTGAACCTCCGCACGGGTAAAGCTTTTGGTGGCGAAGCGGAAGGCGATAAGTTAAATTCAGTCGAAAACGTCCACGCTACCGTTTTTGATGATGTCGTCATTGGTAATAATTCTGACAATGCTTTAGGTGGTTATGAAGGCGATGACAAGTTAGAAGGTGGTGGAGGTGGAGATTTATTAGATGGTGGTGGTGGTAATGATACTGCTATTTACCGCAATTCTAACAGTGCTGTGGACGTCAGTCTCAAAAATGCTCAAGGTTCGGGAGGAGATGCTGAAGGAGATAAATTAGTCAGAGCCAAGATTCTAGATAAAGATAAAAAACCTGTTGAAACAGAATATAACTCCATAGAAAATCTCATCGGTTCCAACTATAACGACACTCTTGAAGGCGATATCGGAGACAACAAACTTGAAGGGTTAGCAGGTGACGATCTCCTCAAAGGCGAGAACGGTAATGATACTCTCATTGGTGGTGCAGGTGCGGATAATTTTGATGGCGGTTCGGGTATTGATTGGGCTGATTACAGCGAATCACCTGGAGGAGTGAATGTCTATCTTCAAGGCGTTGGTTCTGGTAGCCACGCTCAAGGGGATACTTTTGTTAACTTTTTACCTGGAATATCCACTGTTGAGAATTTACGCGGTTCGGATTTTGGCGATACTCTCATTGCAGATAATGGAGTTAACGTCATTGACCCTGGTTTAAGTAGCGGCGGTACAGATAACGTTGATGGTGGTGGATCGACAGATACCCTCATTGTTGATTATTCCATTCGAGATATTGGTGCGGGAATGACGGGAGGTTATACCGTTGGTTCTGCACTATCTGGAAGTTTCTTGCGACAACGCAATTCTGGTGGTTCGATTTTAGATGCTGTTAATTTCACCAACATCGAACGTTTAGTCGTCAAAGGAACCATGAAAGATGACTCCATTATCGGTGGTTCTGGCAATGATATTTTAATTTCTGGTGATGGTAACGACACGATTTATGGCGGTCGTGGTGGTAACTTAATTCTTGCGGGTGATGGGAATGATATTGTTGTTGACCAAAACGATGTCAATCTGGAATTTAAGACTATCCCCGATAACAAATTTGGTATTTTCATTGATGGCGGACGTGGAATTGATACTCTATCCATTGACCTTTCAGGTAAGGTTGTAAAGACGAGTAGCAAGACACTGCAATATAATATCTCTCTGATTGGAACCAATCCCTTAGTTGAAAATCCCACACAAGCACTGAGTCTGAGTGATGGAACTGCAATTCGTAACTTTGAAATTTTCAAAGATATTAAAACGGCGGGTGGAAATGACATCCTCATCCAATTGGGAAGAGTTAATAATAATTTTAGTACCGCCCAAGGAAACGATATCGTCAATGCGGGTTTGGGAATAGATGTTGTCGATGGCGGTCAAGACCCAGCACCTGTTGTTATTGCGTCAGTACCATCAATAAATGAAGACTTATCAGTTAATGTTCAACAAGTCGGAAATACGAATAGTGAAGGGAATAACTCGGTAGTCGTTCCTCAAGAAGTTATCAATCAAATTGAAGATGACTTGTTAATTATAGACTACTCAGTTGAAGATATTGGCACGGGAATAGTGGCAGGAATTCCCAATTTCAATGCTAAAAATGGCGGGAGATACTACCGCAACACTAGTAATGGTGATAGTCTTCTCGATGAAACTAAGTTTACTAACTTTGAACGCTTCAACATTACTGGAACTAGTAAAAATGACCAAATCTTTGGTGCGGATTTAAATGATTTTCTAGTTGGTAATGCTGGCGATGATTTAGTAGTTGGTAATGGCGGTCAAGACCAAATCCAAGCGGGAGAAGGACAAGATTTTGTTGTAGGTGGTAGTGGTGATGATACTGCTACTGGTGGCGATGGTGATGACATCATAGTTGATGGTTGGACATTCAATACATCTCAAGTCAATACTGCTGTGGCGATTCCAGGGATTGCGATCGCAGATGGTGGTAATGATACCTTTGATGGTGGGACTGGTAATGATGCTATCAATGGTGGAACTGGAAACGACCAACTCAGTGGCGGAAACGATAACGATCTCCTCGTTGGTGGTGAAGGTAACGATACTCTCAGAGGGGACAGTGGCAATGATATCTTAATAGGAATTAATTTGGGCATCAGTGTTTACTCAAGTGTTAATTCAGAAATTGATACTTTAAGTGGTGGTAGCGGTGCGGATGAATTTTGGTTGGGAGAGGAAACACTAGTCTACTATGACGATGACAACCGCTCTACTGTAGGAGCAAATACTTACGCTTTAATTACCGATTTTAATTCTACAGAGGGAGATATTCTCCAATTACAAGGAGTGAAAGAAGATTATTTCACTCAACTTGTCAATAATTCCATCGAAATTTATCGAAAAGATAGTCCAACAGCCCCATCGGGAGACTTGATTGGAATTCTCCAAGGCGTCACTACTTTCGATTTAGGTGCTAGTTATGTACGATATGTCAACAACACCCAGCCAGCAAACACACTGAGCCTTTTACAAAAATTTAATTATCCCCAAAATTCAAATCTAACATCTCAAGCAAACATCACTAACCAGGTACAACCTTTATCGCCTGGAGTACCTCCATTAGGTAGCCTTCCAGTACAAAGCCTTAAAGCAGATGTTCAACCATTATCGGCTTCAGACGCAACAGCAAACTTTATCATTACTCAAGATGGAGATGGCGAGAAATTACTCAGTAAATTACTAGGAAATACCAACGGGCTGAGTAACTTTAAGGTAAAACTCAAAGGCGATAGCCGTGCTTTTGGAACTTTCCAAAACGATCCCTTTGGTTTAGGTGAAGGAATAGTTCTCAGTACTGGTAAAGTTGTCGATTTACCGGGTAAAAATACTGCTGATGGTGGTCTTTCGCCCGGTACTAATGTTTCGTTACAGTTTGAGAAACTTGACGGTGTTACAGGTGACCCCAGCAACGCAGCAACTGCTGTTTACCGTGCAGATTTAACTAATTTGGGATTTGACCTCAAATCTTTAACAATTGGTGATGGTGGCGTCATTGGTGGTAGCAACGGTCGATTTACTGGCTTCGATCTAGACGGAATTAAAATCAGCAATACCAAAATTACCAACGCTGCTGATATTCAAAGTTTACCCAGCCTAAATGTCTTTGACTTTAGCCCCATAGGAACTATCTTTACACCAGGAAATCAACGTCCACCGAGCGATCCTGAAAATCCAGATTTATTTGGGACTATCAATGGTACAGTTAACAATGGTATTGCAAATTTAGGAAGTTTTGATGCGGTATCTACTACTGGTAGTAGCGCCAATGGTTTTGTTAGTTTAGGGAATTTAGGGAAAGCTGGTTTTAACTTAAAACAGTCGTTAGCTTCAGGACAACCACTTTATCTTTATATTGGTGAAGTTGGTGATAATGGTGAAGTTGCAGGCGGTAATATTACTGTTTCCAATCGCGAAGTCAACAGCTTAAACGACCTCAGCCAAGATTTTGGTTTACCAGGTGTAGCAGATGATGCTATTTCAATGGAAATCGAATTTGATGCTGATGCTAGTACACAATATGTCTTCTTCCAATTTGCGTTTGGTTCGGAAGAGTTGGCTGAATACGCAGGTAAGTTCAACGACGCCTTTAGTTTAGAACTCAATGGTTTTAACATGGCGCGGTTGAGTGATGGAGATACCGTCACTATTAATAATTTAGCCAAAAATGCCTATCCCTCTTCATATCATCCCGACTTAATCTACAATCCAGTTGACACTGGTCCTGCTAGCGATCGCATTAAGTTAGATGGCTACACTAAGCCTTTAACTTTTGTTGGAGTTGTTGAACCCAATTCCCGGAATAAAGTCGCTATTAATGTTAAAGATAACCGGGATGGTTTATTAGATTCTGCTGTCTTTCTCAAAGCCGGAACTTTCGGTATTACTTCACCTCAGCCTCTTGATGGAAGCAGACCCGGAGTCAGTATTAAGCCAGAAGATGGTAAAGATACAGTTACAATTACCGAAGGTGGCGAGACGGGTAGTATCAACATAGTGCTAAATACTATCCCCAGTCAGCCTGTCACGATAACTATAGAACCCGGTTCTCAAGTAGATTTAGGTAATGGACTAGGTAAACCCGTAACAATTACCTTTACTCCTACCGATGCTTACATTCCCCACACAATCACAATTTCAACACCAGATGATGGTATCAAAGAAGGTACGCAAACGGAGACAATAAAATTCACCTCTAGCAGTGCTGACCCCAATTACAATGGTGTTGTCATTCCTCCCCTCAACATACAAGTTAACGATCCAACAAGTGGAGGTGGGATATCAGGCGGTCAATCGAGTGTCAGTGCTACTGCAAATGATTTGTTGTTCGTATCGGGAAGTGGTTCGCAAGTTGAATTGGAATTTGCCCTTGAGAAAAATAACGGTAAATTTATTAATGAAGTGGGTGTATTTGTCGTTGATAATGATAAAGGTGAAGTTAACGGTATTGCACCCGGTCAACCTGGCTATTTGCAAGCAGCAATGTCACGTTCTCAAGTCCTTCTTTCTGCACTTGCAAATAATCCCACTCCCGATCTACAAGGAATTCGCAAGCTGAATTTTAATTCTGGTTCTTACCTCAGCTTTTATTTGGTTCAAAATGCTAGCACTGATGAGGTTAAAGCAAATTTAGCAGCTTCTCAACCAACTCCTAATGTATTTTTCTCCTCGAACTTTGCAAACATTGATAACTTCGATCACTTACAAATTGATAGTTTGAATGATGGTGTATTATCTGTTAAGTGGGAAGACCAACTAAGTGGAGGCGATCGAGATTTTGATGATTTGGTTTTGAATGTTAAAACTAGCAATAGTCCTTTGACGATTGGGACTAAATTACAAGCAGAACGCGAACTTATTGACTTACGGGGGATTACTGGAGCGATCGCAACTCAGTTTACCATCAACAGTGAAGCTGCTTACAAAAACTCTGTTGGTTTTTATACTATTGACGATGAAACCGGACGGATTGGAAATCTCAAACCAGGAGACCCAGGTTATGTAGAAGCCGCATTCCAACGTACCATTATTAACTTAAATGGGGATACAACAAACGTCTCCGGACAGTTCAACGGCGATACACTGATTGCACCGTACATTATCGCTAATGGTAATATCGAGCAACTTCGCTCTCAAAATCCAAATAACGTGTTAAGTACTGGTCCAGTTGCATACTTTGCCTTTACAGAAGTCAACACCGATCGAGTAGACCATATTCGCCTGCTTGGGGATAATAAATTCGGTTTCGAGGATATCCATAACGGAGGCGATCGCGACTATAACGATATGGTCGTACAATTGAATTTTACAAGCACCGCAGGTCTAGAGAATTTAACGCAACCTTTGGGGTAAATTCTCAATCTCAGGCGACTCTTGTCTCTACTCTAGTAGTAGAGACTAAAGACATTATTCTCTTGATAAGTTTTTGCCAATCATTAATTGATGTAGGTTTGGCAAAGTGCTGAATCTCCATCCTATCCAACTCAGCAATTTCATTAGGACTAGCAGAACTAATTGTGGCGATGACTGGTATATCTTTGAGATGAGATTGTTTCTCGATCCAAGTTATTAATTCAATCCCGTTAATATCTGGCAGAATGAGATCTGCTAGCACTATGAGATGTGGTACGGGACAACAATCGCGATGACTGTATAACCCGATTTCTGATAAGTAAGTTAAAGCACTCAATCCATTTTCTACAAATTGTAACGAAATAGGTAAACGGGCTTTGGTTATAATACGCTGGATTAGCCGCAGTTCAGGTAAATGGTTTTCTACCAGCAAAATAGTAAATGGTTTTAAGTTAGCCATATTTTTTCTTTAATAATTAGAGAGTATCAAAGGGATTTTTAGGTAGACGCAGTACCTGTTCTAGCAAACATAAATCTGTTAATTAGAACTTTGTTGTTTAGTGTAGGGATCAATTATGAAGAAGGTGTGGAGAGGATTGCATCCGTAGATACACTCAATCTACGCACGTAGATTAAAGAATCTCTGCTGGCAATTCCGTAAATTTGCGGTTGAACATTCAAAGCTGTATGACTATCTCGTTTGGACTTGACCAAAAGAATGGAATGCAAGCCCCGTCCTTCTAGGACGGCTTTTCTTGATTTCTAATGTATTGCGTTAGTATTTCAATTGGCGCACCTCCAACGGATACAGCAAAATAACTGGGACTCCATAAAGCTGCGCGTGTTGCCGGGGGGATACTCCCCCCGGCAAACTCGCGCAGCTTTATGGGGCTTTATGTATCCAGCTTGTCCATAACGACGACTAGAAACACCTTTTAAGGCATTAACAATTTGAGAAATAGACAATTTAGGCGGATATTCGATAAGTGCATGAACATGATTGTCTTCACCGTTGAACTCAATCACTTCAAAATCCATCTTCTTGGCTACTTCATTAAACGAGTTTTTAATCAATTCAAGACTTTCGGACGTGAAGACAGACATACGATATTTGGTAACACAGACCAAATGAATCTTAAGGTCTGTAACACTATGTCTTTCACGGCGAAACTGGCTTGTCATGTTTTGTAGATCAAAGTATAATTGTCTTACAGACCAATTATAACACTGTCAGTGAAAGCCAGATACCAGTTCCGATTCTACCCGACAGACCAACAGCAACAGCTTTTAGCTCAGTTGTTTGGTTGTGTTCGTGTGGTTTGGAACGATGCTCTTGCTATCTGTAAGCAGTCTGAAAAGCTACCGAGTAACAACGACTTGCAAAAGTTAGTGATTACGCAAGCCAAAAAAACTGAGAAGCGGTCATGGTTGTCTGATGTTTCTAATATTCCATTGCAGCAATCTGTAGCTGATTTAGGAGTCGCCTACAAAAACTTTTTTGATTCACTTAAAGGTAAGCGGAAAGGTAAAAAAGTTGGCAGTCCTAAATTCAAAAAGAAGACTGCACGACAATCAGCACGATTTAGAAT
Organism: Tolypothrix bouteillei VB521301; assembly: GCF_000760695.4. Lineage (GTDB taxonomy): Bacteria > Cyanobacteriota > Cyanobacteriia > Cyanobacteriales > Nostocaceae > Scytonema > Scytonema bouteillei_A. The sequence goes on from NZ_JHEG04000001.1 coordinate 5,897,078, forward strand.
TGGTGGTTTTTCTATCAAAGGAGATAAAGTATATTTAGCCAAAATTGGTAATATTAAGCCTATTTTGTCTAGAAATTTACCCTCAACTCCATCAAGTGTAACAGTCATTAAAGATTGTGCAAATCGTTATTTTCTCAGCTTTGTTGTAGAGGTGGAACCTGTTCAATCCGATGCCAAAAACCAAAGTATTGGTATTGATTTGGGAATTAAAACCTTTGCAGTTATGAGCAATGGAGAGAAAGCAATAAGTCCCGATTACTCAAAGAAAGACCGCAAAATTCGCAATCTACAACGTCAGCTAGCAAGACAACAAAAAGGTTCTAAACGTCGTGAGCGTACCCGTCTAAGAATTGCCAAAAAACACAACAAACAAGCAGATACTCGCCAAGATTTCCTACACAAGCTATCAACCAAAGTGGTTAGTGAAAACCAAACTATTATTTTGGAAGATTTGAATGTGTCAGGGATGGTTAAAAATCGCCAGTTAGCAAGAGTGATTAGTTTACAGGGATGGAGAGAATTTCGGGTATTTTGTGAAGCTAAGGCTGAAAAACTTAACCGAGACTTCAGAGTAATTAATAGATGGGAGCCTACTAGTCAAACTTGCTCTTGCTGTGGGTATCGTTGGGGCAAAATTGATTTGTCTGTTCGCTCAGTACTTTGTTTAAGTTGTCGTACTGAGCAGGATAGAGATGAGAATGCAGCTAAAAATATAGAAATGGTCGGCATGGGGCATCGGCACGACCTTAAACGGACGGGGAGTGATTGTCAGACTACTTCGGTAGCTATTTGCTGTGAGCCGTCAAGAATCACCGACCCTTTAGGGCGGTGAGTATGTCAAATAGTGCTGTCATATTTACTGACCAAGATAGTAGTAGAGTTGTTATTCAGTTCAAGATGTCTCGCACGTTTTCTCTAAAAACACCTACAACCGCTTTTCAAGTTTTAGTTGCTGGAGTTGCAGCCAGTCTTTTTGCATCTGGACTTTTAACCCAAGCGATGTTGAAGTATCCGAACAAAACGCCAGACTGGTATTTTGAAAAAGTCATCTACGATCTAGAGCGCGATCGCCATGCATAAAGGTCACTGGTTATAGCACGGTAAAGATTGAGCCAAACCAGTGCTCATAGGTCGTTGCGTTTCACTTGTTGATGAGACAAGGAAGACAAGGGAGAGGGGGGAGACAAGGGAGATGTATGAACGTAACTTGGTGTCACGCCAGTACTGCTAAATGAGAACTCCTGCTAGGCTCAAACACCCGATTGCTAAAGTCATGGCTAACGCCCGTCCCACGATCGCGCTGTCCCATCGGTTTTGGAGGGCGCGAATATCTTCCGGAACCTTCCCCAACTCTAAAGCTTCCTTCATTTTTTGGTTGACGGGCTTAGCCACAGTTAAATACAAGCTCAATTGAATCAATAATCCGGCTAATGCAATCAACGCTAGCGAGCTTGGACTTGTCCCAATCTTGGTAACAATTGCAAAGCTGAGGGTCGCTAGCATTCCAAGTATGCCGAACACGGGCATTCGAGTATCTGCTATTTTATGCAAATTTCCTATAACATTTGCGATCGCACCATCGTGACTTGCTGCTAAAGCAGGACGACCTATCACCGCAAAGAAAACATCAACTCCATAAACTACACCAGCTGACAGAAGGCTCAATATCAATAATGCATTAACCAACATAAGATCCTCCTTTCAATTCATCCAGTAATGATTGAGTTTGGGGTTTCCAACCCAAAAGGTTTCTAGCCTTAGCGCCACTAACCCATTGATCTAGAGCAAGCGCATCAGCAAAGGTACCCATTGCATTTCGAGCTTCTTCCAATACCCACGATTGAATTTGACCCGGTATTCCAGCTGCGTAACTTGCGGCTTCAGCAATCTCCCGTAATGTCATAACCTGGTCATCGGCTGCAATAAATAATGACCCTGCTGTTGCTTTCTCCAGTGCTAGAACATAACAACGTGCTAAATCATCTACATGCACGAGCGTCCAGCGATTTTCTCCTGTACCCACAAATTGCACGACGCCATACTGACGACCTGCTTGCACTAGCATTGCTACAATCCCTCCTCCTCGACCGTAAACTAGCGCTGGTCGAATCACGATGGTGCGAATTTGATTTTCTCGTGCTGCTAAAACCCGTGACTCAAGCTGGGATCTCCAGGCAATCAGAGGAGTTGGATTGAGGGGAGTCTCTTCATTGGCAATGCGATCGCCCGTGTTGCCCAACAACCAAGTACCTGTTGTGTAAATGAACGTTTTGCCTGTCCCATCTAGGGCTTTGAGAAACGTTTCTACAGCCAATTGTTCGGTGCTTGCCATCTGCTCGTCGCCTGTAGATGCTGCATGAATGACCGCATCCACCTGTCTGGCTGCTTGAACTAAAGTTTCAGGTTGCATCAAATCTCCATACAGATGTCGAACTCCAAGAGACTCTAGCTTTTGAGCAGAAGCATTTGAGCGCACTAGACCAGTCACTTCATGTCCAGCCGATTGCAGGGCATTTACAATCGCACTGCCAATGTATCCCGTTCCTCCCGTAACTAAAACATTCATGATATAGTGTCTCCTGAAATTAGTTGGTTGACCAACCAAATTAAATCAAAAAAAGAGAAGGTTCCTTGTGTATCAGACTAAATATAGAGAACTTGTGGACATTTTTTAATCTTTCCTCAATTGCGATGCAAACATCTCGAATAGAGCCCGGTAGGCACTCTCTAAATCGAAATCTGGATCTGCCAATTTTTGTAGAGCAAGTCCATCAAATGCTGCCAGTAAAACAGATGCCATTGCCTCTGGATTGGCGATCGCATCTCCCGCAATCTGGCGCACCAGACGAGTAATGCACTGTCTCCCTGTTGAGAGCATGACCCGAACTGCGTCATGAAAGTTAACGTTGCGTAGCCCTAAAGTAAAAAGCTCGCACCGCAACCGAAACCATTCTGGTTCATCAACCACTCGTTGCTTTGGCTCGGTAAACGTCTTCTCCAGCAATTGCTCCGGAGATAGCGTATTACACCACCGTTCAACCTCCTTCACGTATTGTTCTCCCGCTGCATACAGCACTTCCTGCAACAGTTGATCCTTACTACTGAAGTAGTAGTGAATCAAGCCAGGAGCAACCCCCGCTGCATTTGCAATTTCTTTCATTGTTGCAGCGTCGTATCCTTCCCGTGCTAGAAGCTTGTAGGCTGCACAGACAATAAGCGAACGATTATTTGCAGTCTTTGAAGCAGTTTTTTTGCTCACCGATCTATTTGGTTGGTCGTACAACCAAATAGTAGATCGATTATGGCCCTATTGGCAACACGGAGAGAACAATATTTTTTGTGACAAAATTAGGCTTGTATATGCGGATATCTTTGTATAAGTGCCATACCAGACGTTTGCCATGCGTGATATACATGACACAGAATAACTATCTTAAGTGCTGATAAATATGACCAGAGTTGAACTATTGTCTGATAAGGATATTGACTATAATAGGCTGCGCGATCTGCTAGCAACGTTCAAATGGAAAGAAGCTGATGAAGAAACAGCGTCTGCAATGTTAAAGGCGGCTGGTAGGGAGATGCAAGGCTGGTTAGATACTGAAGCAATTAGTAAATTTCCTTGTACTGATTTAAGAACAATCAATCAACTCTGGGAGCGCTATTCAAAGGGACATTTTGGTTTTAGCGTGCAGAAACGAATTTACCATGAGGTAGGAGGAGATTTAGAGAACTGGGGTAAGCTCGTCGGATGGCGTGAAGGAGATACCTGGTTAGATTATTCAAAGTTGATTTTTGATATCCATGCGCCTTGCGGTCACCTACCTGCGAAGTTTCCACGCTTTACAGTTGGTTGGGGATGGTGGTTTGGTCCTTTTATGGTTGAAAGAATCACCGAGTGTAATTTGTAATATCTAACACGCCCCATTCGTTCTGAGAGATAAAAAGCTATGCATCCGGGTCTGATTGCTGTACTACTTCTGCTGTTTTTAGGACCACCTTTATGGATAAGCTACCAAGCATTCATCAGATTGGGCTGCACGTGGATGTTGCTGTTGCTACCTTTAGCCTGGTTTGTTGGGCTGCTATTTGGTGCGATCGCCGCTATGGTTCTCACTGGCTTGCTAGAGTGGCTGAGCAATCGCAACCTACCACCTGCAGAGGCGGGATCGATGGGTGGGGTTGCATGGCTTGGTATATGGCTGGTTGGAGCATTGATACTGAGTCCTCTTTGTGCAGCCATCTTTACCTGGTTAACTGCAAAGTTGTTATTCCACTTAAGAGCTTGAGGCGCTACCAACAACAGCTAGACAGCAAACATTGTAACATCTGGCTCAGGTGACGCACAGGTACAGAGGTGCTGATGTAAATTGAATAATAAACGATCCCAAAGCCCCTATGCTCACTCAAGACAAACAACAACGCAACTGGAAACCCATCATCAAGCAGTTTGAAGCAGTACTCGGCAAAAATGGCGTGGTGCAACGTCGTGAAGAACTGATTACTTATGAATGTGATGGGCTCACGAGCTACCGCCAACGCCCTGCTATTGTAGTACTGCCAAGAACAACAGAACAAGTGGCAGAGGTTGTGAAGATATGCGATCGCAATTCCATCCCGTTCATTGCTAGAGGTTCCGGTACTGGCTTATCTGGCGGTGCATTACCTGTTGAAGATTGCGTGTTAATTGTTACTTCTTTAATGCGGCAAATTCTTAATATTGATTTAGAAAATCAACGTGTAGTCGTACAGCCAGGAGTCATTAACAATTGGGTGACGCAAGCAGTGAGTGGTGCTGGTTTTTACTACGCCCCCGATCCCTCCAGTCAAATTATTTGTTCGATAGGTGGGAACGTAGCAGAAAATTCTGGAGGAGTGCATTGTCTGAAGTACGGTGTCACCACCAACCACGTTTTGGGGTTAAAAATCGTCACTCCTGAAGGTTCAATTGTGGATTTGGGAGGGCAAATACCCGAAATGCCCGGTTACGATTTGACAGGGATCTTTGTTGGTTCTGAGGGAACTCTTGGAATCGCCACGGAAATTACTTTGCGAATTCTCAAAAGCGCAGAATCCATTTGCGTACTTCTTGCAGATTACACGAGTATAGAAGCAGCTGGGGCTAGCGTTTCCGATATCATCAGTGCGGGGATCATTCCTGGTGGTATGGAAATTATGGACAATCTTAGTATTAACGCAGTTGAAGATGTTGTAGCAACCAATTGTTACCCCCGTGATGCTGCGGCTATTTTAATTGTTGAAATTGATGGTTTGGCTGTAGAAGTTGCAGAAAACAAACAGCGAATAGCAGAAATTTGTAAAAATAATGGTGCGCGGAACATTGCGAGCGCGAGCGATCCAGAACAACGCTTAAAATTGTGGAAAGGACGAAAAGCAGCTTTTGCAGCAGCAGGGCATTTAAGCCCTGATTATTACGTCCAAGATGGAGTGATTCCCCGGACTCAGTTACCCTATGTGCTGGGAGAAATAGAAGCATTAAGTCAAAAGTACGGTTATCGCATTGCCAATGTTTTTCATGCTGGCGATGGCAATCTTCATCCACTGATTTTGTTTGATAACTCAATTCCTGGTGAGTTAGAAAAGGTAGAAGAAGTTGGAGGAAAAATTCTTAAACTTTGCGTTCAAGTCGGTGGCAGTATTTCTGGAGAACATGGCATCGGTGCAGAAAAAAGGTGCTATATGCCAGAAATGTTTACTGAAGTTGATTTAGAAACCATGCAATGGGTAAGGCAAACTTTCAATCCTAAAGGTTTAGCAAATCCAGGTAAAATTTTCCCCACACCCCGTACCTGTGGTGAAGCCGCTAATGCTATGGGCGATTTAGCTAAGAAGTTTGAGGGAGTGGAACGGTTTTAGCTTTGTAGTTGCAATGGATTTGCTAAAAGCCAACTACGAATGAATTATCAGTAGGGCTGGCAATGCTAGTACAAAAAGGCTGAAGGAGCCCCTCCGGTTATGTCCTTACGGAGACGCTACGCGTTGCGAAGCTATACCCGCAACGGCTTACGCCCTCCCTTGTTCGCCCTCCCTTGTTCGCCAGTCGCCAGGGCGCGGGAAACCCGCCTACTTTCCCTGAACTCACCAGTTCCCAAGGCGCGGGAAACCCGCCTGCTTTCCCTGGGCTCACCGCCTGCGCGGGCTAATTAGATGCATCTTTATAAGAAATGGTATAGATAGAGAATTCAGTAACTTTACTGAGTGAGCAAGATATAGAAATCGCTAAGATTTAGCATTAGTTAAAAGGAATAAAGCTTTAAGTAGTAAGGAGTTTATATAAAAGTCATAAATAATTCCTGGAAAATTTGAAGTGCTTTAGGGCGGGTATTGACCACCCCACTACCAATACTGCAAGGGCTGAGAAGATTGTCGCATGAGACAAGCACCTTTGTGCAGGGGTTGTAGGGGAGGAAAAAACGCTCTTTCCGACAAGTATTGACCCCACTAAGTATAATTCATAAATTAAATAAAATATCTATACAAAACAGTTATGAATGAAATACCATTTTTTACCTTAGTAATATTAGAACTGGGATTTTTTATTTGGTTTTCTCGGAAAAAAACTATCCTTCAAGCAATACTTTTTAGTATTCTCGTAGCTACTATTACCTTATTTGCACGCCTGTTTCAATTAACATTGTTAGCAATTTTCTTTGTTAATTTCACTATTTTATTAGCAATACTAATTTTTTTTATTGGATTATCTTGGTCTGTTGTTTACCTCGTCAAAAGATGGCAACAAAGGCGTTATACTTCTATTCCTCTCGCAATCATTTTATTTTCATGGATTTTATCAAGTTATATTTCTCCCGTTCAAGTAGAGTTTTTACTATATGCTAAAACTCGTAATGGCATAGTTTCAGAGCTCGCAACAGGAAAGCTCATACCAAAGCCTTTATCAGCAGCAGACATAAGAAGACGAACCCCTAATGAAAAACCTCCTACTGCTGCTCAAGTGAACAATTTTACAAGTTTATGGCGAAATAATTTATTAGGATGTGATGGGCTGGGTATGCCAAGGCAAATAAAGTTGCCACGGGGCTTGCTCACTTCCACAGGTAGAAATGCAGTTTCTGTTCTTCGCAAAGATGCTAAAGCCTTAGTGGTAAAATTTTTGGTTAGTAGCTACGGTTTGGGGGATGGAGACAACAGTTTTATATATAGTTCTGACAAAACTTTAGATATACCAGCTAAAACTACCATTCAAAATTACGATCGCAATTCCTCAACTTCTCAAAAAGCAATTGACATTCAAACCGCTTTATGCAGTCAAGAGCATTTTTTTCATGCGGAACAAATAGCAAAGAATTGGTTTTTTGTGAGCGCGGGATACTAGTAGTACAAAAAGTTTAAAGTATAAAATCAAGGTTTCTATATAGCCAGCCTTCCAGGGATTTGTAATGTGTACTTGTGTTTGCCGTGGTATACTAAGCTGTCAGCATAAAGAGTTGTATGGTTAGAGAATTTAGGAAAAGATTTGATGTCAAAAAAAGAATCAAACATGAAGTAACTGCTTGGTAGGAATAGTTAATAAATCTTTTTTGCCTAAAGTTCAAATACGTTATTAAAGCTACAAAAAATACTGATAATTTTATGATATTTTAAAAAAGATTTGTAAATATTTTATTCAACCTATTGCAAAAATCATTTCTTCCGATAATACCTAAGAAGTATGCAGTAGGAGAACAACTTCCGCCGCTCGCGATCGCCGTATAATTCAAATGTACCGTTTTATTCACCAAAAGTTCAATTATTTTATTGTTTTAGGGTTAATCCTGAGTTTATTTCTATTTTCTTCACCTTCTACCTCAGTTTCTTCTCAAAATGAAAGTTATTCACAGCAACAAGAAATTAGAGGTGTTTGGTTAACTAATGTGAGTAGCGGTGTCTTGTTTGTTCCTTGGGGTATTAATCGTGCTTTAAACCAACTTTCATCTCTCAAATTTAACACGATTTATCCTGTTGTTTGGAATAGGGGGCACACTTTTTATAAAAGTCAACTTCTTAAAAAAGAGATAGGACAAGAAACTCAACCTTTACTGGGGATAATACACGGTGGTAGAGATATTTTAGCAACAATCGCACAGCTTGCCTCTCAAAAAAAGTTACGTGTCATTCCCTGGTTTGAGTACGGGTTGATGTTACCTTCTCAATCAGAATTAGCAAGACAGCATCCTGATTGGCTAACAACTCAACTCTCCGGTGCTGAATTGCTAGATGACACTCTTCATAATGTTGGAACAAGTCAATCACAACCATCTTTTTGGCAAAAGTTAATCAGTACAAGTACAATTAGAAAGCAAGTTTGGTTAAATCCCCTGCATCCAGAAGTAAAAGAGTTTATTAAAGGATTAATTTTAGAAGTCGTTACAAATTATGATATTGATGGAATTCAATTAGATGACCATTTTGGAATGCCAGTCAAGTTAGGTTACGATGCCTTCACGATCGCTCTTTATCAACAAGAACATCAGGGGAAAAAACCACCATCCGATCCTTTTGACTCAGAGTGGATGCGCTGGCGTTCTGACAGGATAACTGTTTTTATGCAAGAAATTGTGAGTGCTGTCAGAAATGTGAAACCTAACATGAAAATATCATTGTCTCCTAACTCACACAGATTTTCGTATAAATACTATTTACAAGATTGGAATACTTGGGTAAAAACAGGTTTGGTAGATGAGTTGGTTTTACAAGTGTATCGCAATGACAAAAACAGTTTTTTAGCTGAGCTCTCACAACCAGAAGTGCAAAATGCTCGCCTCACAATTCCAGTGAGTGTAGGAATATTAACTGGAATTTGGAATAATCCAGTTAATATCCAGCAAATTACAGAACAGGTTAAGGTTGTGAGGGAGCAAAACTTTAATGGTGTTTCCTTTTTTTACTGGGAAAGTTTGTGGAGTTATTTGACTCCCGACTCTCCACGACAGCGCCGCAAAGCTTTTTTGGAATGTTTCCAGCGTTAGAAAAGAAAATTTACGATTAGATAACAGTTTGATGCAATCAGAGAAATTCACATTACAATGGGCGATCGCCACTTTTGGTGGTTTTCTGTTAAGTTTGTTATTGATTGAAATTGGTGAGAAATCAGATATTAATGTCTTGCAAGGGACTGTAGGTGGTTTAATCGTTGCATTACCTCAAGCTTTCGTTCTGAGAACACGCCTGAAAAACCCTTGGTTGTGGGTGTGGTCAAGCCTTGCTGGTTGGGTTTTTGTGACCACCGCAGGAATTGGTGCTGTTGGTTGGATGGTACTGTCAACCCAAGTTCTTGTCCTCAGAGTTTTTTACGGCGTGCTTCTAGGGACAATTGCGGGATTCAGTATGGGTTTGGCTCATTGGTTTGTCATCCAACAATATAGCCCTCTAGCAGTACAATGGGTGTCGATCAGTGCGGTTAGTTGGGCGCTTGGAGTGGGGATTGGTTCGGCTGTAGGCGGTATACTGTATCAATTGACGCAGTTATTTTTAGGCGAAGTGGTTGGTTTGGCTGTGACCTGGTTTGTAGTAGCTGTCTTCACAGGTATCTATGGTGCCAAAATTTTCAGGTGCTGGGATTGAGAATACGCATTCTCTCTATTCAAGCAACAGATGGAAATCCCCGTTGTCTGTACGTCGTAGCTTTGTTAAGGGGGAGCGTTTATCGCCAACCCCTGGAGAAACAGTATAAAAATTATTAGAAAATTATTAAATATTGTAAATATTCTGAGCAACCTCTTATCTACGTAAAGGCAATGTGTGCAACAATTAGATACTGCAGAAATTTTAAAAAATGAATCTTAGTAATTAGTATAAACTGGTCAACCTGCTTTTTCTCTGTTTAGGGGACACATTTTATTCTAAGCAATAGCTTGGTCATGTTCTTCATACAAAGTAGCGACAGATACAAAGTATCAACAAGCAAAAGCTAAAAATCTTTTGCTGTAGTTTTGGTGCAAAAATGCGTTTTCTAGCAGTCTATCTATGATAGGGAGCGCTTAGTGTAGTATCGGCAACACCAGATAAGGTCTCTCGCATGAGTATCAATTCATCAGAATCAACTGTAGAGTTAACACAACTGCCACCAGCAGTTCGTCATCGAGTCCTAAATCCAGATAAAAAACACAGCAACCAGCAGTTTACACCTAGAATTCACGATTCTGTTGTGCAGTATCAAACTCAAAGGGAGTCCCTACTAGAAGCGATCGCACAACGTATTTGTCGCTCTGAGACTTTGAATACTATTCTCAATGAGACGGCGAGAGATCTCAGACGGTTTTTAGGATGCGATCGCATACTCATTTACCGATTGGAATCAAACACGAGTGGCTTTATAGCCGTAGAAGCAAGTGTCACCCCTGATAGTTTACTGGGAACAGCGATCGCAGATCCTTGCTTTGGGGAAAAATATGCAGAACGATACAAACGACGTGGTATTCAAGTTATAGAAGACATATATGCAGCAGGGTTAGCACCGTGCTACATCGATCTGCTCAATTCAATGGAAGTACGAGCTAATATAGTAGTCCCGATTCTCTTTAAGCAACAATTGTGGGGATTGCTAACGGCTCAACAAAGCTACAGACCCCGTCAATGGCAACAAACAGAAATAGACTTGCTCAAACAAGCCACAACACACTTAGAAATTGCCATACAACAGGCCCAATTGCAACAGCAAGTGGAGAACTTACAAGTTCAGCTTGAAGTGCAAAAGCAAGAATCAGAAAAACTAGAACGTTTAAAACAAGAGTTTCTCAGAACACTTTCTCACGAACTCAAAACGCCAATCACCAGTATTCATTTGGCAATCCAAACAATAGAAAGTGTTCTCAAGCAAGAAGGGCTGCTTGAGGTAGAAATGATTCCCCAGCTATTACAGATCCTTCAGAAAGAGTGTCGGCGAGAAAGTAAGTTAATTGACGATTTATTATCACTGACATATTTAGAAGCAGAAATCGAACCTTTGACTTTAATTTTGATCGATTTACAAACCTGGCTTCCGGCGATCGTTGAGCCGTTCCAAGAACTTGTATGTTGTCAGCAACAGCAGTTAAATCTAAATATAGCTAACGATATTCCTATATTAGAAACAGAAATCGCGGACTTGGAACGTATTCTTACAGAACTCTTAAAGAACGCTTGTAAATTTACCCCCGCAGGTGGAACCATTACAGTATCTGCTTTCAAGACAGCAGATACAGTGGTGCTTAGCGTAAGTAATTCCGGAGCAGAAATTACAGCCCTCGAGCAACTGAAAATTTTTGACCCCTTTTATCGCATTCCCAATGACGATCCGTGGAAATACAGCGGAACCGGATTGGGGCTAGCTTTAGTGCAAAAACTAGCGAAACACATGGGAGCATTCATTGATGTAGAAAGTACATCACATCAAACGACTTTCACACTGAGATTTCCATACTAAAACAGATCTCTATCCCTTCCGATATCAAGCACAGCTTGAACTTCTACCAGGGACAGCTATCTAGATTGATGTCATCGGAAATACTCTTCATCTTCGCATACAACCCGACCTGGCTCGAAGAGCGCAACTCATTGCTATTATGCTTGGCAAAACTACGAGACAGCGGACATCATAGAATGCTAACAGAATTATGCTAATTAGGTAAATATAGTAATCAACCCTATCATTTAGGCTAAACTAAGCATATGCCAAATTTAGAAAGTGTTACAATTCATCAATTTAGAGGGTTGCGAGATCTGAATTTAGATAATCTCGGACGGATTAACCTGCTTGTTGGTATTAACAATTCAGGGAAAACTAGTGTTCTTGAAGCACTAGCTATTTATTGCCATCCATTAGATATTAGAGTTTGGATTAGCACTGCACGTCAGCGAGAACAGGAAAGTAGAATACAGCGTACTTCGCCTCTTGATGCACTTCAATGGTTATTTACACGTAATTCTGCTTCCGATGGTGAGGGAAAAGAATCTACAATTCATACTGAACTTCTTCAAAACTCTTTTAGATGGCTAGTTAAGTGGTGTAAAGAAATGGATATACAACTATTTGCAACTACCCATAGTCTTGAGGCTGTAGATGCTTTATTACAAGTAACCGAAGTTGAATCTGAACAGAATTTAGTACTTTATCGTCTAGAGCCAAAAGAATCGAAGACAAAAGTAATTAGACATGATTGGAATAGATTAAGACGTTTACGAGAAGATTTGGGTCAGGAGGTCCGTTGGTGAATCGCCAGTGTGCTTTGATAGGAGTTGAAGGGAATCACGATCAAGCTTTTTTATCTACGATATTGTGTAAGTTACTTGGTTTCTCTGAGTTTAAAGGTACCATAGCAGACTTAGAACCACTTTGGCGTAAATTCGTCCCCGTATATCCTACAAAAAGTGGAAAGCTATATACAAGACTTCCTATGCCATCAATTTTGTACAATGACACTTTATCAGTCGCTATATATGTAGGAGAAGGGAGTAATTTAATTGAAAATCTAACTACTAAATTAACTGATATTTCTGATTATTCTAGTTCTCTATTGGCTTTTGGTATCGTAATTGATGCTGATAAGAAGTTACCTGCTGAAATAGCACAGAAGTATCATGATAGTTTTAAAGAATATTTTGCTGATTTTCCTAACACAGTTAGCAATAACGGTTCTGTGATAGAAAGTGTGCCTAGATTGGGAATATATATATTGCCAAATAATAGAACTCAGGGTGTGCTTGATACTTTAATATGTATTTGTGGAGAAGTAGCTTATCCAGAATACATGAAAAGGGCAACATTTTATGTAAATCAATTTTCTTCAGAAGAAATAAGTCTGTTGAAATGGAAACCTTTTGATAAAGAAAAGGCTATAGTTGCCACAGTTACAAGTGTTCTCAAGCCTGGTAAAACGAATACAACAAGTATTAAAGATGACAAATGGATTAGTGCTCAAACTGAACAACAACTTCCAGAACTTCAGAATTTAACTGACTTTTTGAGGAAACTACTAAATTTAGAAATTACTCCTAAGTAGGCGCTTGAATGAAAATGTCATAATTTCCCCTCGTTGGGAGTCACTGGTGATACTAAATTTCCTAAAAAGAATGAAAGAAGATAAATTTTTTATTCTTCATCCTTCATTCTTTTTTAATCAACAAATCCTTGGCAATTGCTCGCCAACCAACATATCAACAATGCGTTCAGTACCAAAAACAGTTTTTAACAAGACGACGCCCGAAGGAGAAGAAGCCACTTCGCCAACGATACAAGCATCTTTACCTGCTGGGTGAGACTGCATAGCAGATAACACTATATCTGCTTTCTCTCGTCTTACAACTACCACTAATTTACCTTCATTTGCCAGATACAACGGGTCTAAACCCAAGATTTCACAAACACCCTTAACTTCTTCACGCACTGGTAAAGCTTGCTCGTGAAGACGAATACCTACTTGCGAACTGACAGCAAACTCATTTAATACCGTGGCTAAACCACCTCGCGTGACATCTCGCATGGCGCGAACATCAGGACAGACACTCAAGATAGTATCAACTAAACCGTTTAAAGGCTGACAGTCACTTTCAATGTGAGTGTCTAAAGCTAATTCTCCACGAGCAATTAAAATAGCTGTGCCATGATTTCCCAATTCACCATTGACAATTACCACATCTCCTGGTTGAAGATTGCGAGCAGAGATGCTAACTCCTACTGGAATCACACCAATACCAGCAGTATTAATAAACAGTTTATCTGCAGCACCACGATGCACAACTTTTGTATCACCTGTCACAATTTTTATACCAGCTTCTTTAGCAGCAACTTGCATACTATCAGCAACACGCCGTAAAGTTTCTACAGCCAGCCCTTCTTCTAAAATCACACCGCAACTGAGATACAAGGGTTTAGCACCACTCATGGCTAAATCGTTGACTGTCCCATTAACAGCCAATTTGCCAATATCGCCACCGGGAAAAAACAAAGGATCGACAACATAAGAATCTGTCGTGAAAGCCAGTCTATCTCCCTGTTGTAATAAATTGGCTAAATTAAAACTCGCTTGATCTTCTAATTCAGAAAGAATAGGATTATCAAAACTTTTCACAAAGATATCGTCAATCAAATCGTGCATAGCAGTACCACCACTACCATGTGCGAGGGTAATGTGGGTATCTGTTACTGTAACCGGGCGGCGAAACAATTGGACTTTTGGACTGAAGGAATGCTGTCCTGAATTTGCCGGGGAAAAATTCATATTAAATGATGTTTAATATTGTAACTTGGTAAATTGTTCTGCTCTCATTCCCAGTCAGGGATTGGGAACGAGTTACGGGTGATGAAGAACAAACGATGAAGAGTTAGAAAGCCCCAAACGGTTGCTCAACGTCACTCCTAAAACTCTCAGGTAATTCCCTAAAGCCAATTGAGTCATTTCCCAACTTTTAAGCGCTTCTACCACATCAGTGCGAGCTTCCTGTAACTCTTGTGCTAGTTCAACAGCATTTGTAACAGCTTTGGAAATACCAGCATCTGTATGAGGACGGATCGCAAATGCTGCATCACCGATCAAACACACTCGTCCGAAAGCCATACGAGGTACTGACAGATCGTAGATTGGCTGAATCAAAGGTTTTTCTGTCAGTTCAAACAAATGCTGAAATACTGCAGGTAAACTCTTCTTTGCCTCCAGACGGCGCTGTTGCATGATTTTTTCTGTGACTTGTGCTTGAGGCCAGTAAAATTTTTGTACAGCATCTTGGCTGTTACCCATCACTTCAGGTAATTCTTCTACAGGAACATTAAAGTACCAAAGCCAGTTAAAGCGCCGCTTTCCGACCTCTAGTTCCCCATTCGGTCCCGGTACTAAATAACAAATAGCTTGCATACCAGGACCGTTGTAGAATGTAAAGTTATGAGCCAAAAATTCTGCAACTTCAGGCAAAGGAACGCTTTCATCGATCGTTCCCCGCCATGCAACATAGCCCGCGTATTGCGGAACGGTATCTCGTAGCAGTTGCTGACGAATGGTAGAACCCAAACTGTCAGCCTCAATCAACAGATCGCACTCCTCTTGTTGCCCATCTTTCAAGCGTACCTTGACGCAGTTGTCACTCTGTTCAAAACTAACAACTTGGTTGTCTTGATGGTAAAACTCATTTGGGAAACTTTTCCTGAGTTGATGGTGAAGCATATCCCAGGAAATCATAACTTGTGGTATTGCTTCTTCCCAAATTATGCTGCCATCAATTGATAGAAACTGTTGCTTCTCAGACAGAACACCCGTTGCTTCTGTTGCAGCAATACCATGTTCAAAGAAAAAGCGACTCATTTCCAATTGGACAATAGAACCAGCTCCCCAACTTTGCAAAACATCAGGCAAGTGTTCAAAAATTCTCACATGACAGCCAATGCGATGCAGTGCTAAGCCAGCACACAAACCACCCACCGAACCACCAGATATAATGACGCGCAAAGGTTGAGAATTTCGATCCGCGAAGCCCTGATTATCTGACATGGGGTTATATATTTAAGCTCTTCGATAGAGTATAGTACCTTTAGATGAAATAGCAATCCTTTGAAGAAAACTTAAACATTTAGCTGTCAAATACTAATCCAGCAATTACGGAACTCAGGAGCAATGGCATCTAGATTCGGAGATTGTAGAGGCAATAAGAAATACTCGAAATAAAGCGATCGCCTGCTAGCAAGAACAATGCTTATGGGGGCTTCCGTAGTAACCGAATGCAACCACTGCTTCAATTGGTAATTGATTGAATGCAATAGTGTAACTAATTTTAGTTACACAAAGCCGGTTTTGGCAGATAATGGAAGTAAGCAATCTGGAGTTGCTATGACCCGTAGAGAGAAATTGATTGAGCGGTTTCTCCGTCGTCCTAAAGATTTTACCTGGGAGGAGTTGGTCAGCGTGCTTTCTGGGTTTGGTTTTGAAGAAGTCAGCACGGGAAAGACTGGAGGATCGAGGCGGCGTTTTCTCAATGATGCAGGAGTAGTTGTAACATTACACAAACCCCATCCTCAAAATATTCTTAAACGGTATCAAATTGAACAAATTATTGAGATTCTCCAGAGGGAGGAGTTGTTATGAATGACATGATGCAATACAAAGATTATTTCGGATCTATTCACTATAACGATGAAGATAAAATTTTCTACGGACAGGTGGAATATATCCGTAGTTTAATTAGTTTTGAGGGGGAAGATGTGGTTAGTCTAAGAGCTAGTTTTGAGGAAGCAATTGATGATTATTTAGCTCTTTGTGAGGAAAAAGGAATTGAACCAGAGAAGCCGTTTAAGGGTAGTTTTAATGTCCGTGTAGGTAGCCAACTTCATCGTCAAGCAGCATTATTTGCCCAACGCCGAGGAATGAATCTCAATAAGTTGGTGACGGATGCACTCGAACGCTATCTGAAGGCAGAATCGTTAGAAAATGTTTGAGGTCTTTTCTAGCTCTACCATCCCTTTCCCAACCATCTTTGAAAAGCGACCATACTTGTAGTATGCCGCACAAGCACCTTCAGAAGACACCATGCAAGTCCCGATCGGTGTTTCTGGAGTGCAAGCTGTACCAAAGACTTTACATTGCCATGGCTTTAAAACTCCTTTGAGAATTTCCCCACACTGACAAGCCTTGTGGTCAGCAACTTTAAGATTGGGGACGGGAAATTTTAATTCTGCATCAAATTGAGCGTAGTCAGAACGAATTTTTAAGCCAGAATATGGGAGATCTCCTAACCCACGCCACTCAAAATTTTCTCGCACTTCAAAAACTTCGTTCATCGCTGCGATCGCTACAGAATTTCCTGTTTTTTCTACAAATCGATTGTATTGATTTTCTACTTCACAACGATTTTCTAGAATTTGTTGTAATAGCATCCAAACCGATTGAAAAATATCTAAAGGTTCAAACCCGGAAATAACAATTGGTTTATAATACTTTTGACAAATAAACTCATACGGGTCAGTACCTATAACCATACTGACATGACCGGGACCGACAAAACCATCTAGTTGTAAATCTGGATTATCTAATAATGCTTTTAGAGCAGGAATCACAAGGACGTGATTGCAAAACATACTAAAGTTATTGATTTCTTCAGATGCTGCTTGCAAAAGAGTCAAAGCTGTACTGGGGGCTGTTGTTTCAAAGCCTAAAGCAAAGAAAACAATCTCTTTGTCAGGGTTATCCCTAGCGATTTGTAAACTGTCTAAAGGCGAATAAACCATACGGATATCCGCACCTCGTGCTTTGGCTTGCAACAAACTTGATTTTGAACCGGGGACTCGCATTGTGTCGCCAAAGGTCGCTAAAATGACATTGGGATTTTGGCTGATAGCAATAGCATCATCTAGTTTTCCCTTTGGCATTACACAGACAGGACAACCAGGACCGTGAATTAATTCAATAGTTTTAGGTAAAATGTCCTCAATACCGTATTTAAAAATAGAATGAGTATGTCCGCCACAAATTTCCATAATCTTGACGGGCTTTTTTAGCTGTTGCGATAATTTTTCAATTTCTTTGAGCAAAGATAAAGCTTTTCTCGGTTCTCTGAATTCATCAACGTATTTCATAAGGGTTAGTTCTTGGTTATTAGTTATTGGTTATTAGTAGAATAATTAATCACTAATTATTAACAAAATTTGCCAGTTCTTCTAAGAGTTGGATTGTTTGGGCTGCTTCTTGTTCGTTAATTCTACTCATGGCAAAACCAACGTGGACAAGTACCCAATCTCCAACACACGATTGAACTGGGTGGTGTTCGTCCACAATACAAGCAATATTGACTTGGCGCTTTACACCAGCAATATCAACAACAGCTAATTTTTTTTCAATATCTGTGATTTCTGTAATTTGACCGGGGATTCCCAAACACATTTTGTTTTCCTTTTTTTGTAGGTTAGGGTGCAATACTGCAAGCTGAGAATTTTGGTGTAAACTTAACAAAATATTTATAAATGTTGGGTTTCGTTCCTCAAACGCCACATCGCTCAACGGGGGGAACCCTCCGCAGTTGCTTCAACGGGGGGAACCCCCGCAACGCACTGCTCTCCGCACGGCGCTGCTCTCCGCACGCGAGTGGCTCCCCAACCTACGTGTTTTGTAAAGAAGCTGCTGCGATCGCAGCTTGTCCTAGTGATAATCCTCCATCATTTGTTGGAACCAAACTATGAGTTAGAACTTTGAAATTTAATGCTTTTAATTTTACAGTCACTTGTTCTAATAAAATTTTATTTTGAAAAACTCCTCCACTAAGAGCGACACACTTAATGTCATGTTTATGACAAATTAAGTTAATTGTTTCTACAATAAGATTAGCTAATCCCAAATGAAATTTAGCGGCGATAATTGATGGCTTCACTTGCTGTTGTAAATCATCTAGTAAAGCTTTCCACATCGGATGGGGATTTATATGATAGAGGTTATCAACCGTTTCAATTGTGAAAGAATAACCAATTGTTGTGGAAGAACTCTCTAAAATAGTGCGATAAGCTGGAAGCTTAACGGCTGAAGCCGTATCGCAAGCAGCTTCCATTTCTACTGCTGCTTGTCCTTCATAACTACATTTTTCTTGACAAATCCCAATAGCAGCAGCAACTGCATCAAATAAACGACCAACTGATGAGGTTTTAGGAGAATTAATTTGTTTTTCTATAACTTGATTGAGAAGCTTTAAAGGTTTTTTGTCTAAAAAATTAATAATTTCTAAATTTCCGTAATTTTGTTTTAAATCTTCCCAAGAAAAGCAAGAGATTAATTGAGCGTAGGTATTACGCCACGGTTCTTTGATGGCTTGCTTTCCACCAATCATAGCGACTGGTTTAAATGTTGCCAATCGTTTAAATTGGCGGTAATCTGCTAAAAGAAATTCTCCCCCCCAGAGTGTGCCATCACCACCGTAACCCAATCCATCAAAAGCAACACCTAAAATAGGGGGAGAATCAATCGGTACACCGTTCTCTACCATACAAGCAGCAATGTGAGCGTGGTGATGCTGAATGTATAGTAAGGGTACAGTTGTGCTGTACCCATATTGATGAACTGAAGCCAGTTCTTTACCAAGTTTTGCAGACAAGTATTCAGGATGCAGATCGACAGCGATCGCTTCTGGTTTATACTCAAATAAATTCAAGTATAAATTCAGCATATCCTGATAAGCACGGAAAGCAACTGCATTTTCTAGATCTCCCAAATGTTGGGATACGATCGCTTTTGTGTCTTGCAATAGACAAAAGGTATTTTTCAACTCACTGCCCATTGCTAAAATCTGTGGAACACGATTAAAACCTGGTGGTAAATGGATAGGTGCTGGTGCATAGCCTCTAGCACGCCGAACAATTTGCACTTTATTGCCTACAACCCTCACTACTGAATCATCAACCCGGTTAACAATTTGCCGATTGTGGAAGAGAAAATAATCAGCAATTTTTCCCAACTTCTCACGCGCTTCATCATTATCAATACACTGTGGTTCATCAGACAAATTGCCACTAGTTAAGACAATCGGACGGTTCATCCGCTTAAGAATGAGATGGTGAAGCGGGGTATAAGGAAGCATAAAGCCAAGGGTATTTTGCCCCAGTGCTACAGAAGGTGCTATGCGGCTTGGAGTGTAAGTTTTTTTTTGGCTGTCCAACTTGCGATGTTGGTGATTCTTCCACTTCCTCTTTCACCCTCATCACCTGATGAAGCTTCAAGCAACACAATAGGAGCTGCGGGACTTTCAAGTAATTCTCTTTCCTGGATACTAGGAGTGCAGTATTCTTCAACGACAGCCATATCTCGTGCCATCAAAGCAAAAGGCTTGCTTTCGCGTCCTTTGCGCTGACGCAGTTTTTGCACTACAGTTTCATTGGTAGCATCGCAAGCTAGGTGAAATCCTCCTAAACCCTTAATGGCGACAATCTCACCTTTTTGCAATAAGGTACAAACAGAATCAATATCGTCTAGCATAGAAAACATAGAACTTGTTATTGGTTTACCATCAGAACGTTCTAACCAAGCGTTAGGACCGCAGACATGACAGGCTGCGGGTTGAGCGTGAAAGCGTCGATTATTGACATCCTTATACTCGCGAGAACAATCCGAGCACATGGTAAAAGCATTCATGCTTGTATTGTTACGGTCATAAGGAATGGCACGAATAATACTCAAGCGGGGACCGCAATGAGTGCAGTTTGTGAAGGGATAGCGATACCAACGGCTGAAGGGATCGAGGGTTTCTGCTTTGCATTGCGGACAAGTAGCAGCATCAGGGGCAATTTCGGTGTTCACCCTGTCACTCACACTGCCAGAAATCACAAAGTCGTCGAATTGAAATTCGCCTTGATAACGCTTGCGCGTTAATATATTAATTTTTGCTAATGGAGGGCATTCTTTCTGTAATTTGTGGACAAATTCGTCTATTGATTCTTGTTTTCCAGATACCCGAACCAAGACTCCTTGACCATCATTACGAACATCGCCGCACAAACCACAAGCTTTGGCAAGGCGATATACTGTAGGTCGAAACCCAACTCCTTGTACAGTACCGCAAATTCTAATTTCTTCAAAGTTCATAGTCCAAGTGCCATAACATAATTCGGTTGTTTCCTGAGTCAGCGATGACCGCTGTATTGCCACATACCTTCACTCCGTAACACCAATTCAGGCTATCTCGCGTTGGCAATCCATAATCGCGATTTTCACCTTTGCTGTGAAAATCCAATTGTCCGGCGATCGCATCACTCCTCACCCCTTGTAAAGCCATTATTGGCTCTGTCTCAGTCCATCCCAATAACCGGGAATTAGCAGTATCTGCCACTAACAACCACTTCCCTACAGAAGCCACACCATACGGCATACTCAGACTATGAGCGCTGGGAAAATAAACCCCTTGATTCATTTCTACTGAATCAAAAGTTTTTTGTCCTAACACGACTGTACAAGGAGCATTGTTTTCTGTTGGCATTCCCTGCCAAATCATCACCCGATTGTTACCTGCGTCTGTGACAACCAGATTGTCTCCCCAAAAGGTGATATCGTGGCACCAACGCATACTGGATGCAGAAGGAGAACCACCACCATTTTCATTGCGGGCTATCATATCTGGTTGTCCCAATACTAGATCGGCAGGCTGACCGTTTTCTTCGGGGATCTGATACCAAACTAAAACTCTTCGATTTCCAGTATCAGTTACAAACAGCCTTCCTTGATGGTAAAAAACTCCATAACACCAATTCAAGGTATGACCCGCTGCTTGTTGATTTCCCCGATTTGGTTGATTTTCAGTAAAGCAAGCTTGACCTAGCACAATATCTGCTGGAACATTATTATCCTCTGGCAATTTTTTCCAGATTAAAACCCGGTGGTTCCAAGCATCTGCTACCGCCAATCCTTCCCCACAAGCACAAATACCCGTTGGAACACTTAGAGTTGCCCTTCCAACTTCGCCTTTCGCATTTTGTCCTTCATGGTTAAAATCTGGTTGTCCAATGACCCAATCTGCTTTTTGACCATCTTCAGTTGGTTTGTTGCGCCATCCTAACAAACGATGATGCCCTGTATCTGATACCCACAAAGGTCCTGTTTCCGATATTAAACAGGCACCACGAGGACCAAACATTTCTTGTCTGCTAGGTGCAACAGGCATTGCTAATTGCCCAGGTTCCAGACTTTTTCCCAAAATGACTTGAGCACCTTTAGGCGAAAGGAGTAAGCTGTTGGCAATCTCTGTTTCTTTTGGCGTGCTTGTTGGTGCTATCACTAAAACCCTTTAAAGTTAGGAGTTTAAACTTCATCAAATCTATTGTGACAAGTTGTCGATCGGTTGACTTGCCAGTATGACCGAAAAAAGGATAAAGGGTAAAGTATAAAGGATGAAACGCTCGATCGATGGAGTCTACTTCATACTTCACACTTCATACTTTTACTTTAGCTTGAGGTCTCTAAGGAGAAGCGGCATAATTAAGCCACCTATAAAACTCGATATCGGAACTGACATCCAAAGACTCACATTTGCTTGTGCAAACAAGAATAGTATAAGCGCACTGATACCAATACCGAATGAAGTTTGCTGTACAAAGTACATAGGGTCCCGCAATAGCTTCCCCTTAAAAAACAATCGGGCTGTAAACCAGCCTATCTCTAACATAACCCCTCCTAAAAACTCCTCAACAAATCTATGACTATGAGTGCTAGAACAACTCCAGGAATCACACCAGCCGGACCAAATAAACCACCAAGTAGAGCAGAGAACTGATAGCCAATATCGCGTCCAGCCAACAACATTCCTCCTATAGCCCCAGCAATCATAGATATAATTGTTGCTACTAAAAACCAAACAAATCCAGTTGTTAGATCTAATTCATCAGTTATTAAACTTGTGAATACTTCTCTGACTGAAGGATTGGTTAGAAAGTTTGTCATGGTTGTGTCCTTGCTAACAGCTAATGGTGAGTCCAGCCCTGGAGGCGGGTTTCCCGCGCCCTGGGGACTGGCGAACAAGGGAGGGCTAATGGCTAATAGCTATTAGCCATTAGCCATTAGCAATTCATTTATTATTTGCGCTTGTTCTAGCTGTCCGTATTGGGTGAAAATATTCAAAGCTTCTTCATAATATGCATTTGCTTTTGCAAGATTTTGAGGATTTCCAGATTCTGGTTTATCTAAATCATCTGGTAAATTTAATAGAGCGTTAGCTTTATTAGAAATTGTATTAGCATATTCAAGAGGTGTGTCTTGACGATCGCGTACTTTTAATGCTTCGTCATAGGCAGCTAGAGCCCGTAAAATATTATCTATCGGATGTGTACTTGGTAAATACTGTAAAGCATTACCAAGATTGTTGTATAACATTGCATATTCTCTAGGATGGTCTATCAGTCGAATATGCTTGAGTGCTTCCTCAAAGGTTTGTACAGCTAAGCCTTGATATAAGTATTGCCGTTCTGACGTAACAGGCATTGACAGGTATGCGATCGCAATATTATTGTGTAAAATTGCATATTCTTGCGGGTATTCTTGACAAGTAAATACTTGCAATGCCTCCTGGTAAATTTGGATGCTGTCAGTTGAGCGTGCTAAGTTAAAAGGTACGAGGGATTGTAACACCAACCCTAAATTCATTTGGGCTTCTGCCACTTCCTCTGGTAAAGCAAGCTGCTGCAAAATTGGGATTGCCTCTTCTAATTGTTCTTTTGCTTCTAACAGTAATTGCGCCCCAACGTCAGGAATCGCTTTTAAAGTACTTGCCATTCCTGCATTTGCTCTAGCTTTCCACAGCAAATGCTCCTCAGCACATAGATCGCGTGCCTGGTTGTACAATGACAGAGCATTCCACAAATCTTGAGTAGCTTTTGGCTTTTTTTGAAAGCCCTGAGCCATTTCAATGAGCATTTGAATTTTTTCTAGGGTTGATGCTGGAGACGAAGCCAGGACATCCATTGCTGCTTTTACTGCTGAATCTGTTATGCTAGGGGTCATAAATCATTCAAACGTCAAACTTTAAACAAAAATCAAAATTTGACTGTTTACAAGTACAATTTGTAACAGTCGGCTACTTTACTAGAGCGAATTATTAGGTATTGTTACTCACCTCACACCTGACCAACTCACACCTTTCTTATGGATTGTTATCTTGACCCTTTTAAGTTTCACAGGTAAAAGATATGATGCTTCCATAAGATGGAAGTTTACCCCAAGGACACAGCATATTTGTGATACATAAAAGAAACACTATTTCCCCAACACCAGATTGTAAATGTGTTTCTTGAGGCTTTACGCAATTGAATCACTTAAAACAGAAAGTCTCTTCTAAAAGGAGTCGCCTGAGTTTCCTCAAAAGTTCGGCGATGAAGAGTTCTTTTCTTCCAATATAAAACACTTTTTTCTCTCAAATGTGAAAGTGTTTTATAAATATTTATTATAATGTTTTTTGGAAAAATTTATATTTTTTGATGGTTTTAGAGAATTTCCGAAACCATAAAAATTTGTTAAGAAAACTAAAATTGACTGAATCGATAAACGAACGAAAGCTATTTTATTTTAAGCACAATCATTTAAAATTTAAATTTATCTAGTGTAACAATGCTCGCTCTCATCCTAGATGTTAGGTAGCGATTGCCGAAACAAACAAAATTGTATTAGATTAGAATTGACATAAATATGTAAAAAAATAACTAAATTAACCGGAGACAAAGTTATTGTTTCTAAAAAACTCAGTATGGATACGAAAAAGCCGTACCCATACATAGAGATGAATATAATGATGCAATTGCTCATATATTAGCTTGAAACAGTAAAAGAAGATGTTATCTTATAACTTTTCCGGTTGATTATAGATATTTTTTGTTCACAAGTTATAAAATTTATGTAAATAATAAACAGTAGAATTAAACAATACACGAGATGATATAGCAATCCTATTTAAGATCCGAACAAGAGAGTAAGGGAGATAAGGAGGACAAGGAAGATAAGGAAGAGGTGTTTGTAACTCCTATATGGACTGCTATATAGAGCAACTCTATAAGCGTTGCTCAAAACCCCGAACTTCTAAAGAATACAGAGTCGGGTAATGCAATTTGCAAGACTCTGGCTTGCTTGAATAGCTGGAGGCGTAGGGGATAGTCATTACCAACCTTACTTCGCTGGCTCAGTTAGTCAGCTGGATCTCTCGCTCGAGTGGCTCCGCTTGAAAATGCGGACTCCGAAGCTCTGCTTCACACGGGTATACGATCGCAGGAGATCGAGGATAAGTCTATCGTTAACCAACAGCATCCTTTAAGAAGTCAAAAATCTGAAAACTCAATATGTTATACAGTATAAACATTTTATGCTTTCCGCTTCATACTTTATACTTTTTTACTAAATAGCAAATGGCTAACTTATTATGGCTGCAAGGTGGTGCTTGTTCGGGCAACACGATGTCATTTCTCAATGCTGAAGCACCAACGGTTTGCGACCTCATCACTGACTTTGGTATTAACGTACTTTGGCATCCGTCTCTAGGTTTGGAACTCGGTACAAACTTGCAAACAATGCTGTGGCAATGCCTTTTAGGAAAAATTTCCATAGATATTCTTGTCTTTGAAGGCACAGTTATTAATGCACCAGATGGAACTGGGGAGTGGAACCGTTTTGCCGACCGTCCCATGAAAGACTGGTTGCGCGATCTATCACAAGTAGCCAACACTGTTGTTGCAGTGGGAGACTGCGCCTGTTGGGGAGGAATACCAGCAATGACACCCAATCCCAGTGAATCTACAGGATTGCAGTTTCTCAAACGTCAAGAAGGCGGGTTTTTAGGTAAAGACTTTCGCGCTAAATCGGGATCGCCCGTTATCAATATTCCTGGATGTCCAGCCCATCCTGATTGGATTACTCAAATATTAGTTGCGATCGCGACAAATCGAATTGGCGATTTAGTTCTTGACGAACTACACCGTCCCCAAACCTTCTTCAACACTTATACCCAAACAGGCTGCACTCGCAATATCCATTTTGCTTACAAAGCGTCTACCACCGAATTTGGTCAGCGTAAAGGATGCTTGTTTTACGACTTAGGATGTCGCGGACCGATGACCCATTCTTCTTGCAACCGCATTTTATGGAATCGAGTCTCCTCCAAAACCCGTGCGGGAATGCCATGTTTGGGTTGTACCGAACCAGAATT
The DNA here is from genome assembly GCF_000760695.4 of Tolypothrix bouteillei VB521301. Lineage (GTDB taxonomy): Bacteria > Cyanobacteriota > Cyanobacteriia > Cyanobacteriales > Nostocaceae > Scytonema > Scytonema bouteillei_A. The sequence goes on from NZ_JHEG04000001.1 coordinate 5,922,710, forward strand.
TCCCTTCTACGATCTCAAGCCAGGAACAGTATTTAAGACGCAAACAGTCATGGGAGTTCCTAAAGACTTACCGACAGGAGTTAATAAGAAAGACTACGCCCTACTCACTCTTGTTTCAAAAGACACTATGCCAGCATGGGCAGAAGATGATTTTTTTACGATTTAGTTAATGGCTAATGGCTAATGGCTAATGGCTAATGGCTAATGGCTAATGGTTAATGGCTAATGGCTAATGGCTAATGGCTAATGGCTAATGGTGAGTCCAGAGAAAGCAGGCGGGTTTCCCGTGGTAGGGGACTGACGTATAGCCCTGCGGGCATAGCTTCGAATCGCGCAGCGTCTCCGTAAGGAGATAGGGCTGATGGCTAGTACAAAACTGGCAATTAACTATTAGCTATTAGCCATTAGCTATTAGCTATTAGCTATTAGCTATTAGCAATTTATACAGGAGACAAAAATGACAATCCAAACATTAGATATTTCTCCCGTTGGGAGAGTTGAAGGCGATTTAGATGTTCGCGTAGATATAGAAGATGGGTATGTAGTTAACGCTTGGACTCATGCCGAACTTTTTCGCGGGTTTGAAGTTATTTTACGGGGAAAAGACCCTCAAGCTGGATTAATTGTGACACCTCGCGTCTGCGGTATCTGCGGTGCTTCCCACTTAACGAGTGCTGCTTGGGCATTAGATACAGCATGGGGAACGGAGGTTCCGCGCAATGCAATTTTGGCAAGGAATTTGGGTCAAATTGTTGAAACTATTCAAAGTATTCCCCGTTACTTTTACGGTCTATTTGCAATTGACTTGACCAACAAAAAGTACCAGCAAAGTTCTTTTTACGAAGAAGCATGCAGGCGCTTTGCGGCGTTTACTGGCAAATCTTACGAGCTTGGTATTACAATTTCCAGCAAACCAGTAGAAATTTACGCCCTTTTTGGCGGTCAATGGCCACATTCTAGCTACATGGTTCCTGGTGGTGTGATGTGCGCCCCTACCCTAACGGACATTACCCGTGCTTGGTCAATTCTTGAATATTTCCGCACCAATTGGTTGGAACCAGTATGGTTGGGTTGTTCTTTAGAACGTTACGAACAAATCAACACCTATGAAGACTTCATGGTTTGGTTGGAAGAAAACCCAAACCATGCCAATTCTGACTTGGGTTTTTACTGGCGTATGGGTTTGGATATTGGTTTGGATAAATATGGTGCAGGTGTAGGTAAGTATGTAACTTGGGGTTACCTACCTCACGAGTCAAAATACCAAAAACCAACAATAGAGGGACGAAATGCAGCCTTAATTATGAAGAGTGGGGTATATGATAGTTTTAATGATACCCATACTTCTACGGATTGTGGTGTTGTTAGAGAAAATACAACTCACTCTTGGTATGACGAAGGAACAGAAGACATTCACCCATTTAACCGCACAACCAAACCTATTAAAAAAAATATCAAAGATTTTCAAGGGAAATATTCTTGGTCCACAGCAGTACGTCATAAAGAATACGGACGGTTAGAAGCCGGAGCACTTGCACGCCAGTTAGTCGCAGGTGGCAAACATGGTGAATCTTGGCAGCATTATGACGGATTTATTCTTAATGTATTTAAGCAGTTGGGCGGTGCAAGTATTCATTTACGTCAACTCGCACGCGTTCATGAAATGGTCAAGTTGTATCGACAAGCAGAACACTGTCTGCGTGAGTTCCGGTTAAACGACCCTTGGTATATTAAACCTAAAGAAAAAGACGGACAGGGTTGGGGCGCAACAGAAGCAGCAAGAGGTGCTTTGTGTCACTGGCTACACATTGAAGGTGGTAAGATTAAAAATTACCAAATTATGGCTCCCAGTACCTGGAATATAGGACCTCGCGATGCTGAAGGGATACGCGGACCTATTGAAGAAGCTTTGGTTGGAACACCTATATTGGACTCAACCGATCCAGTAGAAGTTGGTCACGTAGCGCGATCGTTTGATTCTTGTCTTGTTTGTACCGTTCACGCTCACGACGCAAAAACGGGTCAAGAACTCGCACGTTTTCGGACAGCATAATTACAAAAAAAGGGAACAGGGAACACAGAGTTAAGAGTTCCTTGTCACCTCGAGCCGGTGGCTCCGCTTGGAAATACTTGATTGGGAGGCGGAGCCTTGCACTCTGCATTCTGTACCAGAGACTCGGAGCATGAGAATGGCTCTGCTAGATCCCCCACTTTTAAAACATCATCTAACCAATCAATGAACTGCGATAACGTGGGTAATTTCAGGACAAGATGTTTTTATTGCCTGTTCGATGCTTTGAGATAATGTGAGATTGGAAGCCGGACAATGACCGCAAGCTCCTATTAATTTTACTTCCACCGTGTCTGGTGGTTTAATAGCAACTAGTTGGACATCTCCATTATGGCTTTTTAACCCCGGACGGATTTGCTCAAGAGCTTCTTGAATGCGTTGTGATAAAGGTGGTACAGGGGGTTTTATCAGTTCGTGATACAGCAAGACTCCATATACGACTTCATCTTGAACCGCATTGCGTAGCGCTGCCATGGATTCTTGCTTAACACTTTTAATTAAACGTGTCAAAGCTTCTTTGTGTAAAGCTTCAATTGCTCGTTTTAAACCTGCGGCTACTCCTCTTTGGGTTTCATCCCATTCAGCAATAATTGCTTCAAATCTGCTGATTTCTGTAACTAATTCTTCAAGTGTTTCTTGAGTCATGTATACTTTCTTCTGGCTTCTTAATTGTTAACGGTTAACCGATCGCTAACAATTTCACTTACTGCATTTTGAAGTCTTTGAAGAGGAAAGGCATTATTATACCTGTCAGTAAGCTAGAGGCTGCAACTGCTACTAATAACGGTACTTTCACTAATACTAGTGAGACTAACACTAACGAACTTATAATACTTGCGAACGCGATTTGTTTGATAAAATAGATAGGATCGCGAAATAATTTTCCTTTGAAGAACAATTTAGCAGAAAACCATGCAATCTGAAACATTATGTCTCCTTTTAACAGTAATCAGTAACCAAATAATTACCTATTTGTCAATTCAGTAAAATCTTCAGTACAGCTAGCCCTACAATGACACCAGGAATAACACCTGCAGGGCCTAACAAACTGCCAAGTGTAGCAGAAAATTGATAACCAAATTCTTTGCCTGCTAACAGCATTCCACCAAGAGCGCCACCAACAAGAGATAGGAGAAGTCCTATGCAAAGTAACAAAAAATCTCCTATCAAGTTAACATCACCTGATATTAAACTAGAAAATAAATCTGTCATACTGCTTAATGCTTCTCTCAAACAATAAAGCTCTATTTTTTTAGAAATACCATAACAAAAATTTATTTAAAAGGTCTCATGAATACCTCATCTAAATTTCCTATAAGAAATTTTATTGACAAATATTTTTTTATTTTTAATTGATACAAAAGCTATGACAGTACGAAATGATGATTTAGACTCTTTCATCTCAGATGTTATACTGCTACTTAAGGTCAAACAAGAAGATGGAAATCCCACCAACTAATAAATCTGTCCATTTAGCATGCAGTAGAAAGCTACTGACACCTGTATAAATTCAAGATTTGAAACTATGCGATCGCAAAAACAACGCGATCGATAAGAGGTTTCAGTGCCTTGTCATAGTTTGATGAATTTTGGAGCGATCGTAAAGCATTATGCTGCAAAATAATTCATAATATAAAGATAAATGTTGGTCAGCAGCTACGGCTCTCAGGCAGTTTCGCTAAGTCTTGTTCTAAAAAATTTTTATAGGTAATGTGTCCGTACTTGGCATAATTTCCTCGCTGTTTGAGAGGCTTGGATCTTCAACGCCACTTCTCGACCCAAGCCTCTTTTTCATACATTCTTACTTACCAAACTGTTTTCGTTGAGACTCCACTGAACCAATCATTTCAGCCATGTATTGTCGGCAATAAAAATACACCACAGATGACTAACGTACTCTGGTTGCAAGGTGGTGCCTGTTCGGGCAACACCATATCATTTTTAAATGCTGAAGAACCTACAGTCTGCGATTTAATCGCTGATTTCGGCATTAAAGTCCTATGGCATCCATCTTTAGGTCTGGAACTAGGCGATCGCTTGCAGGCGCTTTTACGGGACTGTATTTCTGGAAAAATTCCTCTTGATATATTAGTCTTTGAAGGTAGTGTAGTCAATGCTCCCAACGGAACAGGTAACTGGAATCGGTTTGCCGAGCGTCCTATGAAAGATTGGCTGCTCGATTTATCAAAAGTTGCTAAATTTGTTGTAGCAGTAGGAGACTGCGCGACCTGGGGAGGAATACCAGCCACTGCTCCCAATCCCAGCCAATCGCAGGGATTGCAGTTTCTCAAACGGCAAAAGGGTGGTTTTTTAGGAACAGAATATCGATCTCAAGCAGGTCTTCCAGTCATTAATATCCCTGGATGTCCAGCTCATCCTGACTGGATTAGCCAAATATTAGTTGCGATCGCAACAGGGCGTTTGAGCGACATAACCCTTGACGAATTCAACCGCCCGCAAACATTTTTCAAAAGTTTTACACAAACAGGTTGTACCCGTAACGTCCATTTTGCCTATAAAGCATCAGTTGCAGAGTTTGGTCAGCGCAAAGGATGCTTGTTCTACGACTTAGGATGTCGCGGTCCCATGACTCATTCTTCATGTAACCGTATTTTATGGAACCGAGTCTCCTCCAAAACCCGTGCGGGAATGCCATGTTTGGGGTGTACCGAACCAGAATTCCCCTTCTACGACCTCGAACCAGGAACAGTGTTTAAGACACAAACCCTGATGGGAGTTCCTAAAGATATACCCCCAGGAATGAAAAGGCAAGACTATGCTTTTCTTACCGTTGTCGCTAAGAACATGGTACCTACCTGGGCAGAAGAAGATATTTTTACAGTTTAGTTAATGGCTAATGGTGAGACCAGCCCTGTAGGCGGGTTTCCCGCCGTAGGGGACTGGTGAGACCAGCCCTGCAGGCGGGTTTCCCGCCGTAGGGGACTGGCGAACCCGAAGGGCGAACCCGAAGGGCTAATGGCTAGTAAAAAACTGGCAATTAACTATTAGCAATTAGCTATTAGCAATTAGCTATTAGCAATTTATACAGGAGACAAAAATGACAATCCAAACATTAGATATATCCCCCGTTGGGAGAGTCGAGGGCGATTTAGATGTTCGCGTAGATATAGAAGATGGGTATGTAGTTAACGCTTGGACTCATGCCGAACTTTTTCGCGGGTTTGAAATTATTCTCCGAGGTAAAGACCCCCAAGCAGGATTAATTGCAACTCCTCGTATTTGCGGTATTTGCGGTGGTTCTCACCTGACTTGTGCATCGTGGGCATTAGATACAGCATGGGGAACGGAAGTTCCACGCAATGCAATTTTGGCAAGGAATTTGGGTCAAATCGTTGAAACTATTCAAAGCATTCCTCGCTACTTTTACGGTTTGTTTGCGATCGATCTTACGCATAAAAAGTACCAGCAAAGTTCTTTTTACGAAGAAGCATGCAGGCGCTTTGCGGCGTTTACTGGCAAATCTTACGAACTCGGTGTCACAATTTCTGGCAAGCCAGTAGAAATTTATGCATTACTGGGAGGACAGTGGCCACATTCTAGCTACATGGTTCCTGGTGGTGTGATGTGCGCCCCTACCCTAACGGATATTACCCGTGCTTGGTCAATTCTTGAATATTTCCGCACCAATTGGTTGGAACCAGTATGGTTGGGTTGTTCTTTAGAACGTTACGAACAAATTAAAACCTATGAAGACTTCATGGTTTGGTTAGAAGAAAACCCAAATCATGCCAATTCTGACTTGGGTTTTTACTGGCGTATGGGTTTGGATATTGGTTTGGATAAATATGGTGCAGGTGTAGGTAAGTATGTAACTTGGGGATATTTACCTCATGAAGATAAGTACCAAAAGCCTACAATTGCCTCGCGTAATGCTGCCATGATTATGAAGAGTGGAGTGTATGACAGTTTTAGCGATACTCACACTCTCATGGATCATACCTTTGCTCGCGAAAATACCGCTCACGCCTGGTATGACGAAGGAACAGAAGATATTCATCCTTTCAATCGCGTAACTCAACCAATTGAGCAGAACGACAAAGACTTTGAAAATGCTTACTCTTGGTCAACTGCAGTCCGTCATCAAGACTATGGGCGTTTGGAAGCTGGAGCACTTGCCCGTCAGTTAGTAGCAGGTGGCACACATGGGGAATCTTGGCAGCATTACGATGGATTTATCTTGAGTGCATTCAAAGCAATGGGTGGAGCAAGTACTCACCTACGTCAGCTTGCACGAGTGCATGAAATTGTCAAGTTGTACCGACAAGCAGAACATTGCTTGCGTGAGTTCCGATTAAATGACCCTTGGTATATTAAACCCACGGAGAAAGACGGACGCGGTTGGGGTGCAACAGAAGCAGCACGGGGTTCTCTATGCCATTGGGTGGAATTAGAAAATGGCAAGATAAAAAACTACCAAGTGATTGCTCCCACAACTTGGAACGTAGGACCGAGAGATGCTCAAGGGGTACGCGGACCTATTGAAGAAGCTTTGATTGGAACGCCTATTGTGGATTCTAGCGATCCTATTGAAGTTGGACACGTAGCGCGATCGTTTGACTCTTGTCTCGTTTGTACCGTTCATGCTCATGATGCAAAAACGGGTCAAGAACTCGCACGTTTTCGGACAGCATAAATAATCTCACGCAAAGTTGTCCTTAGCGCCTTGGTGACTTTGCGTGAGATTCTCTTCCTTACACTTACATTGGTGAACCCGTGACAGAACCAACATTACACAAGTATCTTTTACACCTGAATGATGAAGCACTGCAAGAATTTACCCAATGGTGTATCTTAGAACAAGCAATAGCAGCAGGATATGAATTTACTCCCGATTTACAAAAGTTAGAAAATCTTTCCCCACAAGACTTTATTCAAGAACTTATCAGTCAATTTTTAGAGGTCACAAGGAACTCAATAGAAGGTGGTTTAGCTATTCTCTTAGCAGGAAAACAAGCTGACCAACATGCTTTACCGGGGGTGGGAACTTTAGTTGAGTTTATTTCGTTATACGTCCTGTATTTAGTTCCAAAAGGAAAGAACAACACTTTACCTCCAGACGAGAAATTAGCTGAAGCATTGAAAGAGCAATTGGCAAAGTTGTATGAGATCGGTCATAAAAATGGTGTAGATATTAAAGCGCTTCCACAAATTTAGGAAATCCCTAGGGAGCATCCCAATGTGGGAAAAAGACGTTTGCGATTTCAATCGCAGCTACACAGGCGCTCGTCCTTAAGACAAGGACTTCTTATTAAGTCCACCTACGTGGACTTTGTTTGTATAGACGCGATTTTAATCGCCCGATGTTTTTTCCAAATGGGGATGCTCCCTTTGTATACCCTCTGAATAGAATTCGGAGAGCAATAGTACATCGATTGAAAATCAATTATAAAATTTCTATAGGTCGGCATTCAGCTATATCATTCTCAATCAAAAATTATTAATTTCTTTCAACAAAATATCTCCTAACACTTGCCAGGTTTTGGGACCAACAATACCATCAACATTTAGACCAACTTTTTCCTGAAAACGCATGACAGCTTGTCGTGTTGTCTCGTCAAAATTTCCAGATAATGCATGGGAGGGCAATTCTTTTAGAACTACTAAAAGCTCTTGCACCAATGTGACACCGTAGTAAATTCCCTCATTGTCACTATCACCTTTTCGCAAGGTTAGCATTATTGTTTCCTCGGTTGAAACCATTCCATTTACTTCTTTTATTCTTTAATTAGAAATAATTGATTGTGTGCTTCTTCATACTTGTGAATCATGAGTACAAAGTTAGTTTGGATCTCATTGACAAATACAAAACTTAAATTTACTCAATCTGCTATATTTTGTCCCTAGTCTTGGGTTGAGGTTTTACCTATCCCTTGGGTGAGGTTATTACCTGTACTTTTGGCTAAGTTCCTACTGAAAGAGGACTGGAGATTTGTTAAGACAGGTTCAATAATGTACCTGGTATTCAAAACTTGCTATATTGATAATCGTTCCAAAAAATATCCCTTGAGCGATCGCTAAATTCCCAATTGGCAATCCATTCTTTGTTAACTACATTATTTTATTTAAAATTTCAATCATTTTTATTTATCGTTTTAATAAAAAAACAAAATTGATTTTATTTATAATGGTTTTTAGACTGAAATTAATTAGAGAAACTGATTTAACAAAAACAATTATGAGCAAGATACTCACTCCAACAAGTGAAAGCGAGCAACCAGTCACTTCAAACACGCTAAAAAAAGGTAAAACTCATCTTTCCTGTATGGAACTTGTTATCAAACACATACGTTCTAGACCATACACAAGTGCTTTGTTAGTGAAAGATATCAATTTGTACGGCTCAGCGGCTGTTAGCAGATGTTTAAAAAAGCTCAAAGATGAAGGTTTGATAGATCGTATATGGGATCAAAGAAAAATGTGCTTTGTTTATTACAATGTCAAGCTTTGATAGTGTTATAGTAGAGCTACATTTGACGTATTCCTAGCAAAAGTCCTGTTGAGGTTCCCATTCAAAATATCCCTCAACAGTCATTTTTGGCTGTTAGAAGCGGCTAGCTATCATACCAAGATTTTTTAAGCTTGCTCTGATTGTAGCCAATGGCTAGCGTATATTGTTGGTAGTGCCGACCCACTTCATGGCAAACGCTCGGTACAAGCTAAATGTTAATTTAGTACTGTTTAATGTTTACCATTATAGGTTGTGGAAATCTTAATCGTAGCGATGATGCTGTAGGCGTAATCATTGCTCAAAAGTTACAGCAATATCTTATCCAACATCCCCATCCTCAAGTGAGAGTTTATGATTGCGGTACAGCAGGGATGGAAGTGATGTTTCAAGCAAGAGGTAGCAAAAAATTAATGATTCTGGATGCTAGCTCCACGGGTTCCGAACCGGGAGCTATTTTTAAAGTTCCAGGAGAAGAACTCGAAGCGTTACCAGAACCGAGCTATAACTTACATGATTTTCGTTGGGACAATGCACTGGCTGCGGGTAGGAAAATTTTCAAAGAAGACTTTCCTGAAGAAGTCACAGTTTATTTAATAGAAGCAGAAAATCTGGATTTTGGTTTTGAGTTAAGTTCTACAGTCAAATCTTCTGCTGAAGTAGTTTTTCAAGAAATTATTTCTATAATTCAGCGATCGCAGTAAAACTTTTAGGAACATTCACGCCACAGTTTTCCGAAACGGCGTAAGGAGTCAATGACTTGGCACAATCGGTCAATTCAAACACCATTAGAAAGCATACCTTGGAACTGTAAGTCAAAACGCTTTGTATTAAAAAATAAAGGGAGTTATGATGAATCGCTTACAGTTTGTCAGAACCACAGGCGCTTTGTTTATTCTTTTCTCCGTTTCAATTAATGTGCCTTTCTGGTTGCTAACTCAAAACTTTGAGTATGACGATATCCTACGCAAACCTACTGACTACGTTTTAACTCAGTTTCATGCAGGTGGAACCGAACTGATTTTAACGTGGTTTTTCTTTGCCGCGATCGCATTGTTATTCATCCCTGCTTGTACCCTTCTCCAAAAAGTGTTGCAGTGCGAAGATACGCCATACCTAACGACCGCTACCCTAATGGGGGCTATTTCCAGCGTGCTACAGTCAATTGGGCTAATGCGTTGGGTGTTTGTTATTCCCTTGTTAGCTAAATTATATGTCGATCCATCTGCAAGTGACACAACCCGTGCAGCAGTTGTTGTCGTTTACCAAGCGGTTCATCAATATGGCGGTGTGGTTATTGGCGAGCATCTAGGACAAATACTGCTAGTCGGTTGGACATTAGGCGTTAGTATGGCAATGTTGCGATCGCCCCTGTTCAAGCGTTGGGTTGGTTGGATGGGAATCATGACAGTTCCCTTATGGATTCTAGGACAAAGCGAGATGTTTGCTACAATAATCTCCTCAACACCTGTATTAGAAACAGCTTCAATCGGATTCATGCTTTGGGAAGTTTGGCTCATCGTGGTAGGAGTTTCTTTACTACGAGTTAATAAACGCCGATTGGCTGTCGAAAAGTCTAGTCTTGAAAACGATCGAGTTTCTACAACTTTAAACAAGCAGTACAGTACCTCAAACCTCTCATCAAATAGAGCTAGCTAGTAAGCTGTTGTGCTTATAGTTCTTAAGCTTCCTCTCTCAACGGGAGAGAGGACTACCTCCTTCAGCCAGCCACGCAAGACCGAGCCTCGTAAGCTGCATTCCCAGGCTGAGCCTGGGAACGAGAGAAAGCTCCTCCCTCTCCCAGTGGGAGAGGGGGTTGGGGGTGAGGGAGTTCTTCCTTCAGTCATGGGAAGCGGAGTCCAAGCACGAGAAAGGAAGAGAATTTGTAGTACCCATCACATAAGAAATCCTTGCTTAAGATAGATGCTAAGTTACTTCTTAAAGAGATATATCAAGCTATATGAAGAATTTAAGCTAAAAATTCTTTTTTTTGAGGATATCAGCTCCATTGGTGCATTTTTTACCGCTATCCCTCTCAAAGTAACTTATAAAGGTATGTATAAAAAGATGCATTGGACAACTAAAAGTGCGGCTCTAATTGCGTTAGGCGTGGCGAGTGTAGCCGTAGCTCCCAAATTGATTTCTGCTCCAGTTTCCGCACAGGTCAGTGCTCCTACTGTCGCTCAGAACACGAACTTCCCTGATGTTAGCTCGAATTACTGGGCGCAACCGTTTATTCAAGCCCTAGCAGCAAGAGAAATCATTGTTGGCTTTCCTGACGGTACCTACAGACCCGATCAGCCAGTCACTCGTGCTGAATTCGCTGCGATGATTCAAAAAGCTTTCAACCAGAACCAAGTCCGACAGTTAGCCCAGGGCGGTTTTAGAGACGTTCCTTCTGGTTATTGGGGAGCTTCTGCAATTCGGGAAGCATATGAAACTGGATTTATGTCAGGCTACCCAGGAAATTTGTTTTTGCCAAACGAGCGAATTCCTAAAGTACAGGCAATTGTATCCCTCGCAAGCGGTCTGGGTTTAACCGGAAGCAGTACTTCAACAGAGCAGATTCTCACAACTTACTATACAGATGCCAGCACTATTCCAAGTTATGCCGTAAGTAGTGTCGCAAGTGCAACACAAGCTAATCTTGTCGTCAACTATCCAAATATAAATGTACTCAATCCCCTTGTAGCCTTAACACGTGCGGAAGCCGCAGCACATTTATATCAAGCTTTGGTTAGATTGGGACAGTTACAACCTATTCCTGGCAATGTAGCAGCTGCTAGTTATATTGTGGGTAGGACAGCTGGTGATAGCACGGCAAACAACCAAGATATTGTGTCCCTGGCTGGGGCGAGTGGTTCTTTTACGGTTCTGACTTCTTTATTAAAGTCAGCAGGTTTAGCCGATACTTTACAACAACAGGGTCCTTACACTGTTTTTGCTCCAACAGATGAGGCATTTGCCGCTGTGCCTCAATCCACTTTACAACAGTTACAACAGCCAGAAAACAGAGAAACACTCATCAAAATTTTGAGATACCACGTGGTTCCTAGGGCGATCGCAACCAGCGAACTTAAGAGTGGAAATATAGAAACCGCCGAAGGTCAAACTCTCAATCTCAAAGTTAATTCCACTACCAATCAAATCACAGTCAACAACGCCAGTGTTATTCAGTCCGGCGTTCAAGCAAGCAACGGTGTTATTTATCCTATCAACCAAGTTCTCATTCCATCTGGTTTGAGTCTAAATCAAAAGCCACGGAATGGAGGAGATAATATTACGCCAGGAAGAGCAACTCGCGGTGTCTCTAGCTACATTGGAGTTGGTGGGAATATTGGTTTGGGTGGTGATTCAGCCCTTGCTGAAGGTAACTTTGCAGTTGTCAGCAAAATTGGACTGACACGATTCATCTCTGTCAGACCATCGGTAGTTATTGGAGATGACACTGTTGTTTTAGTTCCTATTTCCTTCGACTTTGCCCAGCGCTCCACAAATGCTCTCAACAACACTTTTGGTATAGCTCCTTACATAGGAGCTGGTGTTGCTATTGAAACTAGCGATGACGCTGATGTTGGCTTCCTCCTCTCTGGGGGTGTGGACGTACCATTAGGTCGTCGATTTACGTTAACGGGTGCTGTCAATGCAGCTTTTCTGGATGATACTGATGTAGGGCTTGTACTGGGAGTTGGTTTCAATTTCTGATCGGGTTAGTTGTTAGTTGTTGGTTGTTGGTTTTTGATAGCTACTAACCACTAACCACTAACCAGCAACTACTAACTATGCCCTATTCCGATAAACAGACAGTTCGTCAACTCTCATTTCAAAAGGCATTCCCTGTCCTTTTGGCGGACAAACGCGAATTTTAGCACTGCTAACAACTTTGTGCAGTAATTCTGCCATATTTGTTAACTGTTGCAAAATCCGCCAATTTGTGATTTGGTCGGTACATTCAATAACTAAAGTCAAACCAGTTGCCTGAGAGGTGACATACCACCTACAAGCTGCTAATAAATCTTGGATGTTGCGATCGCATCCTTCATAAAAATATCTACTAATAGAATATTCAAGCTGCTGTCGTAAAATAATATCTGCTGATGTTACTTGAACGGGATGTGAATCTTCCTCATGCCAGAAATGCTTTCTCTTCATCTTCCTCATTCCTTGATTGTTTCATCTATTGACCAATTACCAACGTGTAGAGAATATCTTTCTTTGTTTCTAGAAAATCGCTAGTTTCGTCATCATAGAAAGCGCCAATACCACTACACTGAATTCCCCAATAATTGCTAAATAAATATACCCTTTGCCCTAAAAAACCTGCAATTTGCATTGCAGTTTGATAGTTGCTGTAATTAGATACAAGAAACAATGTTACAGCACTATGTTTGACAAGAGATTGGTTTACGCACAAGTATCCTACCTTGTCACTAAAATCACCTATTTTTATCTGGCGATTTCGGTAGTACAAACCGGGGGATATTCCTTCAACTCTGTTAACAACAGAATAAATTTCTATCTCCTCAAAACTTTCTGTTGGTATTGCTTTTTCCACTTCTTGCAAAATACTACAGAAAACGCTTGCAGAGATAGATCCTTTAAGAAAACGTCGGCTAGAACGCCTGTTCCAAACAGTTTGGAAAAACTTTTCCTTGTCAAAGCTGAACTGCGGGTATTCCAGTTGCTTTTGGGGACTTGCCTGCGAAGCAGTTTCTATATAGCCATCTTCAATAAATTTACTGGCTTCAAAATAATCAGTTCCGCAGACAAAAGGAACTTTTAGCCTGAGGTGTCTGACCTTTTTTGCTTGGAACTCACCAGAAATGGCACAAGCTGTAATAAACTCTTTATTCTCAAAGCCTAAGTCTAAATTGAGAGCGAGTTTATCAAAATCAAAAATAAGTTGGATATCTTTGTTGTGAAAGTAAGCTGAGGCTGCGATAGCACCTAAATGATGACCGCTATCTAAAAAGCAGTACCTCACACCTCTGTCTTGATATTTCCAACTAGACCTATAATAAACGCAACTGATTAAAAAAATGAATCCATTGATACTATTATTTGGTGAAATATAACTTTCTAATCCATCATCAATCAACTCATAAATAAGAGTTAGACAATGATTGGCAACTTCAAGATGGTAGATACCGTCAATTATTCCTTCAATTCCCCGTATCTGGACATAAATCTCGGTAGGATAAAGAGCGCCAGCTGATGGATTAACTCGCAACTTGTATGGGGTATCTTGATAATTTTTCTCAAAAGTTATAGCACTTGTTAGCCAAATAAATGAATGAATTGGATTGTTGGTATCTAGTTTCAACCGCCTGTAAAACTTTGGATAACGTTTAAACTGAGAAGGTTGGGTAGATGCATCCACATAGTTTGGATTTGTCAGCACCGAAACATATGAGTGTTTTGTAGCGTCGTGGTAATTCTTACCTACTCTTTTGCTGGCTGGCATTTTTCAAAATTCTTAAAACGTCTACATTACTAGCAAAATCGATTGCTTTATAATCATCCAAATTCTTTAGATCTAGATCTGGATTGTGTGTCAAAAGCAACTTGACAACTTCTGTCTTTCCGGATGATGCTGCATACATTAAGACAGTTGCACCGTTATCGTTTTGATTGTTAATATCAATTTTTACAGATAGCAACAACTCAATTAATTGATAGCGATCGCCAAAACAAGCAAACCACAGAGCATTATTTCCATCATTGTTTCTAGAATTTACATCTGCACCTGCTTCTATCAATTCCTTAACAACTGATTCAACACCTTCTCTAGTTGCTTTCATTAAAGCTGTATCACCATTTTCACCACGACTATCTAAATTCTGAGTGCTGTAGCCTTTTACCATCATCCATTGACGAGTTGTTTCACTTAAAGAAGACTGCATACTCATTTTTGATTTTTTGACTTCCAATCGTGCTTATTTCATATTTTTACATAAATTCTAAAATTTTATTTTTTGGAAAAATATTATATTTGAAAAGTTTCTCAATTAATTATGTAATATGTCTAACTTATAAAAGAAGTATTTACTATCTTAAAGAAACCAATCTGAGATAAGTCTAATACTTCAAAATTCATTCTACAGATAGAAAACCGACCTACTCCATAGATAGAAGATTGAAACAACAATAACAGATAAGTTTTCATCAGAAAGCCAACACCTACTGGATGGTAAGAACTATGCACAATCAGACACAATTCATCAAAAATTTTGTTGGCAGCTTTCTGGGAGTCGCTGGCATAAGTGCTGTGATTGCTTTTCCTACCATAGGACAAGCCAACATCAACCCTGGTTCTTCTGAAAACTCCGAGCATTCTATCCTTGCTCAGAAGACTCCAGGTACAGCAAACCCTGCTCCTGGCTCTACAAATCGTACTGGTTCGCCAGCTAACATAGACCAAGAATTTGTGACTCAGGCAGGGCAAAGTGACCAGTTTGAGATCCAGACAAGTCAACTAGCTCTTCAACGTGCAAAAAGCCCTGAGGTGAAAAAATATGCACAACAGATGATTAACGAGCATAAAAATTCCACCCAACAATTGAGAAAAATATCTCAACAGAAGGGTTACAAACTACCAACATCTGTAGGTGATGCAAATAGATCCTTATTGACGCAAGTTACAAATGCGACTGGTACAAATTTTGACCAAGCATACATGCAAGCACAGGTGGCAGCTCACAGGAAAACTTTAGCGAATTACCAAAACTACATTAGCAATGGGACAGACGCTGAGCTAAAAGCCTTTGCTAATAAAATTGCGCCAGTTGTTGCCAATCACCTCAATATGGCACAGAGCATGGTAGGAAACTCAGGTGATTCTGGTTCCAGTTCCGGAACTTCTCCTAGCGGTAATACACCCGGTACAACTAGACCTACTACGAACACTCCAAACACGGGAACTCCAGGTACGGGAACGACTCGTCCGGCACCAAATCCAGAGCGTTAAGAGGTTAAGGGGTTAGGGAATAGGGTATGTTTTCCTACTCCCAACCTTTTACTTTTTCCGAGCAACAATCTGAAAAAGATGCCAATATTTATCTTCTCCAAGAGCCGTTTTTCCAGGGTGTTCTTCTTCATCAAGTATCTCTATTTCAAAAGGTTGCAGTAACGCTTCCACTTGTAGGCGCGTATGATAACTAATGGTTGGAAAAACAGCCCAAGAGTCGCGATCGCCAAACAATTGTCCGCAAAATCTCCCTCTCGATCTTAAGGATGAAGTTATTTTGTCCCATAACTGAGGGAAATGTTCCGGCGAACAAAACGGCAGTGAAAAACTAGCGTTTACCATATCTACAGACTCTGGTAAAGTCACATATTCAAAGCGACTTATGAGAGTTTCTAAGAGTTGGTGATTGATATCCGGACGGTTCAACAGTCTTGTTATGGCTTCCGCTTGACCATCAACAGCTAAAACTCGCCAACCCCGACGCAACAGTTCCACTGTATCTCTTCCTTCCCCACAACCCAGATCGACTGCAAATTGTGATGCTCGTGTATGTGTTGTGCTATTTTCAAAGCTTTCCAATTCAAAATTTGCAAGGGCTGTCAGTAAGGTGTCTCGGGGAGAACGACCCACAACAGCATCATAATAAGCAGACCACCGATGCTCAAAAACTTCTGGAGAGCGATCGTTGTTTGAGCTTAACATAAGCAATTTAGAATCCCTATAAATAAAGCTGAAATTTTAATTGTATAAATATTTCTATACCCGAACCAAAAATGCTATTAGCAAGCAAATTATACCAGCTTTCCAATACTTAGGTTGTCAATGGGAAAAGTTTCGTAATTGAGTCATGAAGCTCCACGACTAGCTGGATTTTAAGTAAAATTACAGAAAGACATTATTAGTTATTCTAGTAAATTTACGGAAGACCGCGATCGTGGTAGAGAGTTAGTATTAATTTGTTAGAATAAAAAAAATAAAAATACAGTATAAAAGTTAGCGATCGCCACGCTATCAAAGAAAAGTTTTCCTATCTTGGATGTGAGATGAGCATTTAGACAAAGGCGTAAGGAAAAAGGTAGTTATTATACCTTTTTCCTTCTTCCTTTTTATACTCTTTTCATCAGTCACTAGTTACTAAAAACTCTCCCACCCTGTTGTTGAGATCCAGAGTGGGAGAGCCGCAAGTGTGAGATCTATACCAAGTAAGGTTCTTGGTGAGTCTTAATTGTGCAGTTAGAACGTGGGTAGGTTACACAAAGCAGAGCAAACCCTTGTCCTACTTGCTCGTCATCCAAGAATGTTTGATCGGATTGGTCGATTTCACCTTCAACCACTTTTCCAACGCAGCTAGAGCAAGCACCTGAGTGACAAGAGAAAGGCAAATCAATACCTTGTTCTCCTGCTGCGTCTAGGATAGTAGTTTCTTCATCGACTTCAATTGTGGTATCAAGATTTTCCTTCTTGTTGATCAGTCTAACTTGATAAGTAGCCATTTTCCAAATCCTCGCACACTCGGTACACAATGGTTTTATGGCTTCAAGGGTGTTTGCCAATTCATAATTTATAATTCATAATTCATAAATTACGAATTATTTACAGGGTGTACCTGCGGATGAGCAGTCAACTGTTTTAAAAGACTTTCCACAACCGCAAGTTTCTGTGGCATTGGGGTTGATAAATTTAAAGCCGCTTTCCATCACCCCATCCACAAAATCAACAATCATGCCTTCCAACAGCGGCGCACTATTGGCATCAACGTAAATCAGCACTTTACCTTCTTGGCTGACTACATCATCTGGTTGTGGCTTACTAGTAATTTCCATTGCATACTCATAGCCACTGCAACCGCCATCTTTGACAGAGATGCGGATACCTTTAGTTGGTGTAGTTGTTTCTGGGTTGGACCCTCGCAGTAATGCTCGCAGGTGAAATTCTGCTTTTTCTGTTAAAGTCACAGTCATTGAATATTCTCCTTAATTGCTAGTTGCTAATTGCTAATTGCTAATTGCTAATTGCTAATTGCTAATTGCTAATAGTTATTAGCTGTTAGCCATTAGCTGTTAGCCCTCCCTTATATCTCAGGAGCGGAGACGCTTTGCGATGCGAAGCTATGCCCGCAAGGGCTATATGCAAGTTGCCAGGGTGCAGGAAACCCGCTTACAGCACTGGTCTCACTGCCTGCTTTTTCTGGACTCACCATTAGCCATTAGCTATTAGCCCTTCGGGTTCGCCAGTTCCCTACGGCGGGAAACCCGCCTGCAGGACTGGACTCACCATTAGCCATTAGCCATTAGCCATTAGCTATTAGCCATTAGCCATTAGCCCTTCGGGTTCGCCAGTTCCCTACGGCGGGAACCCCGCCTGCAGGACTGGACTCACCATTAGCCATTAGCCATTAGCCATTAGCTATTAGCCATTAGCCATTAGCCCTTCGGGTTCGCCAGTTCCCTACGGCGGGAAACCCGCCCGCAGGACTGGACTCACCATTAGCCATTAGCCATTAGCCATTAGCTATTAGCCATTAGCCATTAGCCCTTCGGGTTCGCCAGTTCCCTACGGCGGGAAACCCGCCTGCAGGACTGGACTCACCATTAGCCATTAGCTATTAGCCATTAACGATCCGCCATTAATGTTTCCATCGGCGTAGATTGTGAGTATCGCCAAGGAGCATTGTTACCACAGACCGGACAAGAGCGATCGCGATAAGAACGACGTTTGGCAAACTCCATTCGAGACAAGTCTATGGTCAGCAATTGCGATAACAGAGGTTGACTTAACCCAGTGATCAACTTGATGGCTTCCAACGCACTTAAACAAGCTAGCGTGCCAGAAACAGCACCCAGAACTGAAAAACCGCGTCTATCCCAATCAGGCTTTTCAGGGAACAAGCAAGACAAGCAAGGAGTCACACCGGGAATAATCGTTGTAAGATATGCCTCCATTCCATCCATTGCTGCTTCCACCATAGGCTTACGCCAGCGCACGCAAGCTTCATTTAGCAGATCGCGCTCTGTAAAGTTATGAGCGCAATCAAGAGCCATATCAGCTGATTGTACTAAGGAATCCACATTTTCCGGAGTGATATATTCATGCACTGCTTCTATAACAACATCAGGATTGATAGCTTCTAGAGTTTCTTTTGCTTTGAATACTCTTGGCTTACCTACCCAATCATGAGTCATAAGAACTTGACGATTCATGTCGTCAAGTCGCAGGTCACCACCACGAACAAGAATCAGCCGCCCAACGCCAGCTACCGCAAGGTATAGCGCCGCTGTACCGCCCAATCCTCCTACACCGGTAACTAGAACTGTCGCTGACTTGAGGCGCTTCTGTGCTGTTTCTCCAAAATTAGGAAGCATCATTTGGCGACGATAGCGTTCTAATTCGGTAGGCGTTAGGTTTATCACTTTTTACCTCCTAATCAGAAGTGATTTCTGTCAGCGTAACTACATTTTTGGGCTTCTCATTAAACACTTTGAACAGCTTTTGTTCTTGGGGTGTTGAAGCGAGAAATACCTGATAAGCTTGTTGTAGCGCCTCACAATATTTACTTAACCGTTCCAGATCGCTGAGGTCAGTATAATTATTATCAATTTCCCCAATCAATTGAGAAAACTTTTTCAAAATATGCAGGCGATTGACATTAACAACCTTTTGATCGTAAGGCAGTCCAAAAAAGTCAAAATATTCCTCTGCTTGTACAATTTCTTTGAATTTACTATAATCCCAGGTCATTGTCCCTGCTCCAGTTTTTTTAGCTGTTGCTTGAGTTCATCTAATTGATGAAAAATTTCATAAGTAGCGGCTGCAACATCCATCAGTTGTTGGTAATCTGTAGGCAAACCTTCAGCTAGATCGTGCAAGTCCATTTTCATTTGACCTGCTTTACTATTGAGCCGTTTTATTTGAGTTTTTAAATCCTCAATACTAGTTGTTTCACTACCAGTTTGGGCCATCGGCATCTCCCGTAATATTGGATTTTGAAACGCACCCTCAACGCTGATATTTTTCTTGATTATCTGCGTACAGTCGTGTTAAGGGTGCGGTTGCTATTTTTGTAACAGATATAACGAATGATTTATCTGTCTCCTTAAAAGATATCTCATCCATCAATCTTGTTATGTTATTCGTTGTCAAAATCCCAAAAATTAACTCTTTAGATTTTGCTGACCTCAGGGTAACTTTTTGCTAGTTCAACTCCTTTTTGAACTAATTTTTCACCCTCTTCTGACAATTTTTCTAAGGAGTCAAACCCAAAACGGTGAGCGTCTCTTAAAGTTTTAACAACTAATAAAAGACGACCGGAAAAGACTAAAGCCCAGCCAAAACCTTCATGGCTTAAATCAACGACTACTTGAGATAGCAAACCTGTTTCTTGTTCAATACAAGCAGCTACAGCACGGTAAAATACCATAATCCGTGACACAGTCATCGGTTCAACCTCACCCTCAACAGGTATTTCCCGTTTCTTTTGTTTGCTAACAACATAAGGTTTCAGCAATAAGTCATCTGACCAATTGCGAAAAGTGCCATAACTGTCTTGACCTCGAATTTGCTGCACTATTGCCTTAAGAAAAGGTGAGTTTAAAATATCGGCTGCAGCCGTTCCGTTGACGCTATTAGATACACTCATACAGCAGCTTCCTCTTCTAATTCATTCTCAAAACTTTGGGGATTTTCCTGTAGCGCTTTACGCAACCAAGGTGGCGGGCTTCCGTTTAAAGTTTGTACTAAATTGTTCAAAACATCAGCGATCGCATCTTCTTCAGAACGTGCTTTGACTGGAGTCACACCTTTTTTGATTAACTTAGCAGCAGCAGTAGCACCAATCGCAGCAACGTAAACAAGTTTGCACTCAACTAATGCATCAATTTTTGGCCCGAGTTTATCTTCATTGCCATCTTGTTTGAGATTACCATCAAACTTAAGAGTTTCCAGAAACTCATATCCATCTTTTGAGACTTCATACACATCAATCTCTTTTGACCAGCCAAAATGAGCATTAATATGTATTCTGTCACTAGTTGTGAAAGCAACTTTCATCCTTGTTCTCCTCTCATCATATTAGCTAATAGCTAATAGCTAATAGCTAATTGTTAATAGCTAATTTAGTTTTTATTAGCCATTAGCCATCAGCCATCAGTCATCAGCCATTAGCCATTAGCCATCAGCCATTAGCCATTAGCCATTAGCCATTAGCCATTAGCCATTAGCCATTAGCCATTAGCAAGTTACTAACTCTCTCAACTGGTGAGCTTTGGCTTCTTCCTCTTCCATAAAGATATTGGCCAGATCGAACAGAATCTCGAGAGTACCTCGGTAACCTACTTTTGTATACAAACCGTTACCCAAACGGTCAAAAATGGGAATACCTTGACGGTAAATAGGAACGCCCAAACGCTTTGCGATCGCAACACTATGAGAATTTCCAATTAGCAAATCGGAACCAACAGCCAGTTGCTCAAAATCTTCTAAATCGCCTACAGTCACGCTATTTATAGGAAGTTTTTCCAACAGAGGAGAACGAGTTGTTGTCACTGCTGCGTGAATTTCAGCACCCATGGATTGTAAAAAATAAACTGTTGAACCGAGTAAATCCGGTTCTAGTGCTAGAGACACTCGCTTGCAACCAAAGAAAAAATGAGTATCTAACATAGCATCTTGTAACTGACGGCGTTGGCGGCGGTATTTTTCTGGTACCGCAGTCCCACTCACATCTGACAATGCTTGTAAGAAGTTATCAACTGGTTCTAATCCCGTCAGTTCGCCAAAAACTTCATAGGGAATGTTAAAGCGATCGTGCAGAATTTTTGCTGCACCCCGCATACTTTCACCTAAAGCTAAAGTGAATGCAGAATTACCAATTTCTCTCAATTCTGCTAAACTTGTACCCTTAGCTGTAATTGCACTATAAGAATCTTCCAAATGACCATCCAAAGATGCAGCCAGATCCGGTACAACAATGGGTTGCAGTCCAAAAGCAGCGACAATCTCTTTGATCTCCTCAACATCCCCAGGAGTAAAAGCAGAACTTGGCAGAATTGCAATTTGCATGGGATGGGGATTTTGCTCATCACTTTTTTGAGCCAGTTCTCGGACAATGCTCTCTACAGCAGCAGCATATCCATCTTGCAAAGAACCTTTAAAATCTGGAGAGGAGACCAAGACAACTGGTAAGCTATCTAACTCTGGGTGACGTTTGCGAATACCCCTAAGAATGTGGGGCATGTCATCCCCTCTGGTTTCCGTCAGTGCAGTCGTACACAAACCAATGACATCTGGCTTCAATCTTTCTGCTAGAGTCAAAATAGCTTGTTCAACATTTTCCTCTCCACCCAGTATCGTGCTGACTTCCGACATTGCTGTCGTTGACAGGGGAATTGTTTCAGAAAAATGCTTCACCAATAAAGACTTAGCAAAAGCAGTACAGCCTTGAGAACCGTGGAATAGTGGTATCATCCCCTTCAAGCCCAACAAAGCTAGAGCAGCACCCAAAGGTTGGCTGAGTTTCAAAGGATTTACTGCAACTGACGAATTGGTAACAGTCACGATCGCCATTTTAGATGACCTCCTTTAAAGAAGAGGGGGAGACAAGGGGAAGGGGAGAAGGGGGGATAACAGAGGAAGAAATTTCTCCCTCTCCTGTTTTTTCCCAAGGTGCAGGCTTACGGACTTGTTCCCACACAGGGCTATAAACGGCTTCATACAATTCTCTTGCCATTTCTAACATTCCTGTATAGCCAGCATAAGGGTGATGGCGTTCTTGGTTGATATGTAGAAAAGGAATTCGAGCTTTTAAGGCGGTGTACTGATTTCGTCCCCCAGCAATTAACATATCAGCTTTAGTTTCTTTAATAATTCGCAAGAGTTCTTTGGGACTTTCTTGTTCCAACATGATGCCATCTTGACCCAACAACTTTTTGATGCGGGCTTTGTCTTCTTCCGTGCTTTTTCTGGTACTTGTAGCGACAACTTCCATTCCCAAGTCTTTAGCTGCAGAAATGATAGACCAACTCTTAACGCCTCCGGTGTAGAGAACGATACGCTTTCCTTTTAATTTCTCACGATAGGGAGCCAGTGCTACATCAAGAGCAGCTGTTTCTTCTGCAATCAGCTTTTCAGTACGCTCTTGTAAATCCGCATCGCCTATCTTTGCAGCAATATTCCGCAGACAGCGGTTCATATCTTCTACACCATAGAATGATTCTTCCGTGTAGGGGATGCCATAGCGCTCTGCCATTTTTGTTGCCATATTGAGCAGCGCTTTGGAGCAAATCATCACGTTGAGTTTAGCTCGGTGAGCGTAACAAATTTCTTGATACCGAGCATCACCTGTAATTTTTGATAAGACTCTGATACCTAATTTTTGAAAAAGTGGCAAAACACTCCACATTTCGCCTGCAACATTATATTCGCCAATAAGATTAATGTCATAAGGTGTAGTATACTCTGGCTCAAATGAACGCTTTTTACCACATATAAATGGGATCGCCTACAAAATACCCTATAATGTACTCCGGCATAACATTAGCTAAAATCCACGCAACAAAAAGACTTCACCGATTGCATTGCTTGCGGTGATGGAGTGAATTGCAGTGTCGGGTGCAGTCGTCAACTTCTGGAAGTAAAGCATGAATATTCCGTATCGCTTGCATAAAAGAGAGCCTGCAAATGCTTTCACATTCACGCTCCTTAGCATAAGACTTTTGTCAATACAGTTTTTTGCAACTGAGTCTGCGCGATCGAGCATTTGATCGTGCAAGAAAAGACAACGACGAACTTTTACTTTCAACTTTATATTCTAAGCAATACCTGCATAGGTCAGGCAGCGCCAGAAATACACACCAGTGTAACTCCTTTGACAATTCGCAATTCTAACTCAGGTAAGTACTCATGAAAAAAGCTTTGATTGCTGCTTCCACGCTATTTGCTAGTGTAGAAATTTTGACACTGGTACATCTGCCAGTCATGGCGCTCCCCAAACCGAGTGTTCGAGTAAGTCAAGCGGTACAAGCACCCCTTCCCCCTAACTCTACAATTCAATCCCCCACGCCAGCCCTTGGGTTTGGTTTAGCAGATGGTACGCCTGTCAAAGTAAAATTTAAGCAAACAATTTCTTCTAAAACGGCTAAAGAAAACGATACGGTAGAGTTTGAAGTGTCTGAAAATGTTTTGGTGGGTAATGCAGTCGTCATTGCAAAAGGCGCGATCGCAAAGGGTATAGTCACAAGAGCAAGACGCTCTGGAATGTTGGGTCGAAAAGGAAAGCTGAATGTAGCGCTCAAAGAAGTCACTTTAGTCAGTGGCGAACGCATTTCTATTCGAGCAGAGCAAAAAAGCGGTGGTGGGACATCTGGAGGAGTCATTGCAGCAGCCGCAGTACTAACTCCGTTGGCTTTATTATTTAAAGGTAAGAATAGAACTTATGAAGCAGGTACTGAGGTTCAAGCCTTTGTGGATGGCAACTTTGCGCTTGACCGAAATAAGTTTAAAACAAACTTAAGGTAAAAAATGAGTTTCATATTATCTTTATGTCTATCTCTCCAAAATCCCGCTAAAGTTTTGTTATTTGATTAATTCGATACCTAAAATTTGCATCTACTTCAGCATAATTGCTTGTTGCCTTGAGTAAGTTATCATAACCGAGCGCGAACGCTCCCAGTCCAATTTACACCCATGCATCTCCAAAACCAGCAATTAGAAGACCGCAACAATTGTAATTTGAGAAAGCAGAACTGGTTACAATTGTTGCTGTTTTGTAGCACATTAACACTGTCAGGCACATCCGTTTGCGCTCAGATTACCCCGGATAACACATTAGGAGCAGAAAGTTCTTTCATCAGACCCAATATTTTCATCAACGGAGCAAATGGAGATCGCATTGAAGGTGGTGCTAGACGAGGAGACAATCTCTTTCACAGCTTCAGTCAATTCAATATTAATAACGGACAAAGGTCCCCGAAGAAAATTAATGAGGAAGAAGCGAGGATTGTGCAATGGATACCTTAGAACACTATCGCCATTTCTTGGAATATGTGAAAGAAACATTAAAACTATTTATATATGTTCATCTTCTAAAGCATTATTTTCAAGTTTTGTACTAAAAGGCAAAGTATCAAAACCTAAATTTTTAATGCAATAATTGAGGTTTCAACTTCTGTATTATTAATTGTTTCTCGATTGATTTTCAAAAATATGTGAAAACATTTCACATATGTATCCTCATTCAAAAAAATATAAATTTTAATTATATATAAAGCAATTTATAACACTTGATTTTACGTAGTCTTTAATTGGATCGCCTTTGAGAAAAAAGTTTGTCATTCATTGACCATAAAATCAAGTGTTGCCAATATCACATTATAAAAACCTTTTAATCTTATTTATTCTTGCGCTTCATCTTGAAAAAAAATTGGCATTAACCTAGCATTGAATAACAAATTTTGGGTGTATTTGCAGATTATTAGTAGTCAAACGGCTTCTTAAGTATATAAGTATAAGAGCCATAAAAAACAAAGAACTAGTAGTATACCCTCGCTGTAAATATGTCAATCACACGCCTGCGAACTTTTTTAACTACCAAAAGGCATAAATCTCAAATTATATTTTGGTTCGGTTTAAGTCTGATTTTTGCAATTATTTATAGTCTTTTAGAGCTAAAGCAGGCATTCAGTAGTGCCTACGTAGTACAAGATGATGCGCGGGTATATGTATCTTGGATGCAAAGATTTTTAGAATCAGACTTTCTGCCAAATGATTTGCTTGCCGATTATTTTCAATCCGTCACACCATTTGGATATGCTGCTCTTTATCGACTCATAGCATCTGTGAGTATCGATCCACTTTACTCAAGCAAAATCCTGCCACTCTTGTTGCTTTTGCCGACAACTAGCTACTGTTTTGCCGTTTCTATGCAGATATTACCAGTGCCAGCCGTAGGATTTCTGACTACACTGCTGTTTAGTCAAAATCTGGTAATGAGAGATGATTTAGTCTCGGCTACGCCTAGATCTTTTATTTACTTGCTGTTTCTAGCGTTTGTGTACTATTTACTGCGAGGTAATGCACTTCTATGTCTGGGCGCGATCGCACTATCTGGATTGTTTTACCCACCATTATTGTTTATCTTATCTGGAATCTTAATCTTGAGGTTATGGCATTGGCAAGACAAGCTCCCCCGTTTATCCCGGAATCGCCGAGATTACATATTTAGCATGACTGGGCTAGGGCTTGCCTTGATTATGATGCTACCTTATGCCTTAAGTTCTTCCGAATATGGTTCTGTAGTTGCACCAAATGCAGTTAGAGCATTACCAGAATTTTCTGAAACAGGACGGATACCCTTTTTTGATAACAATCTCGTCCAGTTTTGGCTATTGGGACAGCACAGCGGTCTTCTGGCAAATGTATTAGAACATCCACTATCCTCAATTGGTTTTTTATTACCAATACTGCTGCGCCATCCCGAACGCTTTCCTTTAGTTAAACGAGTAACCAGCAATATTAGACTTTTACCAAAGATTGCACTGGTATCTGTAGGGATGTTTTTTGCTGCTCATTTTACGCTTTACAAGCTATTTGCGCCCGCCCGTTATACGCGATATACACTCAAGTTTGTCATCATTCTAGCTGCCGGAATCGCGATCGCAGCGATACTAGATGCAGTTTTTCGCACGAGCAAGAAGTCCGCTCACGTTCCAGAGCATCGACAGTTTTTAGCCTTCGGGTTAACAGTCTTATTAGGAACTACCCTTGTGTTTTATCCTCTATTATTGTCACACTTTCCAAACAGCAATTACATCAAAGGTGAAGCACCAGTCATATATGAGTTTTTTCGGAAAACCCCGAAAGATATTCTCATTGCTGGGTTATCACCTGAAACAGACAATCTGCCAACATTTTCTCATCGATCTATCTTGGTTGGTTGGGAATATGCAGTTCCTTACCATACGATATATGCCAGCAAAATTAGACAACGAGCGACCGATCTCATTCGCGCTCAATATACTCAAAATTTGGTAGAAGTTCAAAATTTTATTCAAAAGTATGGGGTAGATTTTTTCCTGCTAGATCGCACAGCATTTACACCTGAATACATCAAAACAAATCCTTGGCTGAAACAATGGCAGTTCATAGCAAAAGATATTTTAGCTACACTAGAGCAGGGAAATACCCCAGCTATACTCAGCACGCTGAAGCGTTGTTCTGTAGAAGAGACTGAAACATTGATTGTACTCCAGGCAAAATGTGTGACAACTCAGAATTTATCTTGAACTAGAGTCAGTAACTAAGCCTCGCAATTTCCATCGAAGCTAGAATGTTAAAATGAGAGCGCTTATGCTGGATGAGTTAGAATCAGCATAGCGTACATTCGCTACATTATCGGTCTGAAATCCCAGCTTACAACTATGCAAGTTACCTTCGATTTGCCTGATGATTTTGTTGCCCGGTTGCGTCCACTTGAAGACAAACTGCCACAAATTTTAGAGTTGGGATTGCGAGAACTTAATGCGAGTGGTCAGAGTGAATTTTCTGGTGTAGCTGAAGTACTGGAATTTCTAGCCAGTCTCCCCACTCCAGAAGCCATTATTGCCTTACGTCCTTCTAAAACCCTACAAGCTCAGATTTCTGCTCTGCTGGAGAAAAATCATACTGTAGGTTTGACATCTACAGAAGAACAGTTATGGCAAGGGTATCAGTACCTGGAACATATTGTGAGAATGGCTAAGGCTAGAGCATTCTTAAAGCTCAAGGAAGTTCAAGGGAAATGAGTACGACCTACATTTCTGGTATACTGCAAACAACAAATAGTTTCGGTCTTGTTTCTTGATACTAATAAGCTATTGTTGCCGAATCATAGCCATGACAGGGCTAGCATTTGAGATGTGCTTACTATGAGTATGATGTTTATTCGTTCGCTGTTAACAGAAAAGTTTCAACCAATAAATAAGCTAAAAACATCGCTACAGAATGTTTTATGGCTTCAGATCGTTCTCAAAAAGTTCTAAAAATGCTTAATGACAGGTTACTCGAAGCTTATGAAAGATACTATGGAAATTTGAAGATTGGTGATATGTCTCCTAAAGAATTCATCAAAACCTATGGATGTATAGAGGATAGACTTAATAGCAATTTAAAATTGGAAGTTACAACCTCTTCTGAATCTACTTCAACTTCCTCTACAAACTCAGCTAGTACCGATCGCAGTTCCGAGTCATCTAATGACTCCCAAAATGTAGCTTAATAAGCAATAGCTGTTGTCCTCTTGGCATTTTCAAAGGTATCCCTATCTACAATCCGAGCGGGGATTGATAGGGTACTACTCCCTTAAATCCTTCATAACTGAAGGGCTGTTCATCCGGGTGACACTTCATAAAAGTTTTAGTCTACATTTTGGTTTTGCAGAAAAATGGATAAAGTCGAGCTAAGAATCTTTGTTTTTAGCAATAACCCAGCTTAAGACATTTAATACAGCAAATAAACTTGCACCTGCTTCACCTATATCAACAAGGATACTCTCTCCGGATTTTATTTTTATATTTATTTCTTGAGTTTGGCTTTTAAATGATGCTCCTATGCGAAACATTTCTTCTTTATTAATATCTGCGCTTTTCATTATTTCGTAATATAAACTATTCCGCTTTTGATTAACTTCCCAGACGAATCTTTTGTTTGTAATTAAGCACCAATGATGGACGCTTAGAAAATTTAATATAGATGGTTTTTCGTCCGTTTCTAAAGCCACTTCATGCAGCACATAATTTTTTGTTTCATTCGGAAAACTTTTGAAGGACATAATAACTTTGCTATTGATTTTCTTCCGAACAAAAATAGAAGATATTATATCGGAATCTAATATTTTTTTGCTGCTCATAATTGTTTTACTATTTCTATAACTTTATGATTGGTTCGCGTGACAGTCAAACCATATCTAGAAATGAATCGCGGATGGCAATTTAAAACTAGGAGTTACAACCCCTTCTGAATCTATTTCAACTTTCTCGACAAATTCAGCTAGTGCAGCTCGCAATACCGCGTCATCCAATGATTCCCAGAACTTAGCTTGAGACGCAATGACGATTTTCCTCTTAGCATTCTCAAAAGTATCCGGATCGACTATTCTACTTGGGGTTGATAGGGTACTAATAGTCGCTTCTATTTTTGCGATCGCTTGAATTATGTCTGGGTTAGAACTCCGCAGCCCTCGCAAAACCGACAATTCATTGGTTAACTTTTCTATTTGCTTGGTATGAATGACTTGTGTTGTCGCTGATTGATTTTCTAAATGCTCGATTAATTTGGGTGCATATTCGCATAAAGCTGCGATCGTCTTCGCTATAATTTCCCGCAATCGAGTACATTTTGAATTTTTGCAGTGATATTTTCCCGGTTTATTGTAATTCACGCAGCGCATATACTCAGTTCTCGTTTTATGTCGGGAAAAGTTACGATACATACCTCCTTCACAATGGCTGCACTTAATTAAGCCTGCAAGCGGATAGTCGCCACGTGTTGATTTTGTCGAACTCCGATACCTCCTATTTGCCGACAATTTTTGTTGAATTGCGTCTACAGTGGCTGAAGTAATCAGGGCTTCGTGAGTATTAAAATTGATTATTGGTTCTCGATTAATACCTTTTTTCTTTTTTATGAAATAAGCTGTATGTCCTTGTAAAGCAAGGTTTTTTACCCAATCTCGCAAGCCTGCAACAGTAAAAACTATTTCGTATTCATTATAAATGTAATTACATACATCTTTTAGCGATCGCATTTCCAAAATTAGCTCTATAATAATTTTTGCTAGTTCAAAATAGGTTTTTCCAGATTTTTCGTGAATATTTTTATTAGGGGTTAAACGCTGATTTTCATCTTTGGCATATCCAAATGGAGGAACGCAAAACTTTAATTGCTGCCGAAAATACTCGTTTCCTTGTTTAACCCGTTGGGATAATAGCCTTGATTCAAACTCAGCAAGCCCGGACATCTGGTTAATACTAAACCATCCAAAGGGGCTGTTTGGATCGACAGGTGCATCGAGTACCCGTAGATTGACATTATGCCTGACAAAAATGTCGATTGTCTTGTGAATAGTAATCACACTTCTACCCAAGCGATCGACACGAGTTATGATAATTTCGTCAACTTGGTTTTGTTGTACCAACTTCAGCAACTCATTAAATTGTTTTCTAGCATCGTTGCGTCCCGACTCAATATCAATCAAAACTTCCATTGCACCCGCTGCTTTTAATCTGGCTATTTGCTGATTGAGTGCGTCAAACTCCTCTGCTTGTTCTTGGGTGCTCACGCGGGCGTAACCGTAAACTCTCATGAGAATTTGTTCAAATCAATCCCAAAATAATATCACAAAAGGTGTTGTTGTAAGTGGTTGGGTTCACGTGTACCTACTACATAATCTAATAGAGCTTCACCTGCAAGGCGGTTGCCAAAATTCTTGCTACCAATGAAACCTGGAGCATTAACGGGGATAACAGGGGTGTTGATTTTCTCTCCAGCCGTTTTACACACTGCATCTAAATCTTCACCAATGAGAGCGGTGACACAGGTAGAGTAAACAAAGATAGCAGCAGGATGGTAGCGCTTTTCAATTTCCAAAATAGCTTTATATAACTTTTTCCCTCCACCAAAGATGACATCAGTTTCATCCATATCGGTGGTAAAGCCAGTCCTGTACAGCATTGGACCGGAAGAAAAACTACCGCGACTTCCCCAAGAATTACCAGAACAAGCGATCGGTCCGTGAACTAAATGAGCGGCATCGGTAATAGGTACTAGAGCAATCATAGCACCATCAAAAGCACAACCCCCTTGAGCAGCACCCGGTTTGGGTAATTGCGAACAAGACTTGTTTTTCTTGTCTCCATGCTTGTTTTTATTGTGTTCGCAACCGGGCTGAGTTAGCAACTCGTTAATTTTACTTTGGTTAATTTTCATTTGATTCCTCGCGCAGGATAGGATGGATAGTGTCTAATAGCTAATGGCTGATGGCTAATGGCTAATGGTTAATAGTAACGCACGATTAGCAATTAGCTATTAGCCATTAGCAAATATATTTCGTAATATCTTCTCCACATTCATCAGCTAAATAAGATAAAGCACGGAAACGCAAAGCAACAAACTCGTCATACAAAGGATTGAGTTTACAAAGCGGCGGAATGTGGAAAGTACGTCCAAATAATTTAATATCTCGCTCAAACGGACAACAGCAAGGAATCAGTTGACAAAGAAGATGAGCGAGGCGAGCATTTCTAATTTGAATTTTATCTACCAAACGGCGCAAAGGATATAAAATATCAAAGGAGCCAGATTTTTTGTTGTTTGGTGGATGATAGTTTGGATGAGTGTGGGTGTGATTTACAGTTTCCATAATAGATGATGGTAAAAATGTAAAAGAAAAAGGAAAAAGAAAAGTGATTGGGGATTGTTCGTAGTTAGTGGTTAGTGGTTATTAGAGAATTTAATCAACTACTAACGACTAACTACTGACTGCTAACCACTAACCATTAATCTTTTCCTTTTCCTTTCTTGGCACGTCGCAGGCTAACGCAATTCCTAGCGAATCAAGTCGAAGGAGATATCGGTCTTACCAGTAATGTTGGTGTTGCGATCCAACTCATCCAGAAGTGTGTTAACAACCCAGTTGAGTAGGTTTAAACCACCTTGGTAACCAACAGTTGGGTAGCGGTGCAAGTGGTGGCGATCGAAGAGAGGATAACCAATCCGTACCATTGGGATCTTGGTATCGCGCCACAGGTACTTACCGTAGGAGTTACCTACGAAGAAGTCTACAGGTTCAGTGAACAAGAGACTGCGTAGATGCCACAAGTCTTTTTGAATCCAAACAGTAGCTTGCTTACCGAAGGGGCTAGCGCTGAGGATTGCTTCCATTTCTTTCTTGAATTCGTTATCGCCATTGTTGCAGAGGATGTGTACTGGTTCAGCACCTAACTCCAACAAGAAGCTAACTACACTAATGATTAAATCTGGATCGCCGTAAATTGCGAACTTCTTGCCATGAATCCA
The DNA here is from genome assembly GCF_000760695.4 of Tolypothrix bouteillei VB521301. Classification (GTDB taxonomy): domain Bacteria; phylum Cyanobacteriota; class Cyanobacteriia; order Cyanobacteriales; family Nostocaceae; genus Scytonema; species Scytonema bouteillei_A. The sequence goes on from NZ_JHEG04000001.1 coordinate 5,954,258, forward strand.
AGCATAGGAGTCTGTCATGGCATCTACCAAGCGTCCCCGTTCGATTTCTAATTCTTCAGGGATAGGCTTACCAGTTAATTCTGACAGTGTCATTAAGAATTCATCAGTGCCTTTAACGCCCCAAGGACGCAATACCTTGGTTTGTTGACCCCACTTTTCTTTGACATACTCTTGTGTCTTTTGAGTGGAGTATCCTTGTAAGAACACGGTTCCATTTGCATTAATGGAATCAGCCGCATCTTCTAGCTTGGTACCACCTGGGTACATATTGTACTCACCGTTGTTTGGTGAATCCAAATAATCGCTGTTATCAGCCAGGATAGTATGGTCAATTCCCATCAAGCCCAGAATCCGCTTGATTTCGCGGTTGTTACCAGTGTAGGTATCAAATCCAGGAACAAAGTTCAGCTTGCCGTTGGTGGTATTTTTCTTCTTACCTTCTGTCAAATTAGACAGAATTCCCTTCATCATGTTGTCGTAGCCAGTGATGTGAGAACCAACGAAGCTAGGAGTGTGAGCAAAAGGTACGGGGAAATCCTGGGGAATTGCATCTGCATTCTTAGCATTACCAATGAACGCGCCCAAGTCATCACCGATAACTTCTGCCATACAAGTGGTGCTGACAGCAATCATTTTTGGCTTGTAAAGTTGGTAAGCAACTTGCAAACCTTCAATCATGTTGTTTAAACCACCGAATACTGCAGCATCTTCTGTCATAGAAGAAGAAACGGCGGAGAACGGCTCTTTGTAATGACGGCTGAGGTGAGTACGGAAATAAGCAACGCAACCTTGAGAACCTTGTACAAAAGGTAAAGTACCTTCAAAACCAGCAGCAGCAAAAATAGCTCCTAAGGGTTGGCAACCTTTTGCAGGGTTAACTGTTAACGCTTCACGAGCAAAGTTCTTTTCACGGTACTCCCAGCTTTTTGTCCACTCAGAAACCCGTTCTACTTCTTCGTCGCTGTGTCCGCCTTCAAACTGTTCTCTTTTGTTCTTGAATAACTCTTGGTATTCTGGTTGTTGGAACAGCTCTGCGTGGTCTTTAATTTGTTCTGGATTCTGAGGCATTGATGTTCTCCAAGCTTGCTGGGTTATATGTTTTAGGGGTTGAGGATTGGGGGTTGGGGATTAGGATTGGGGATTGAGGTATGAGTTCTTCCCCCTTGTCTTCCTTGTCTCCCTACTCCCTATCCCCCAGTCAGGTACTACCTGAGAATACTTAGTGAAAGAAGGGCTGTTACCTCATCTTTACCCTTGTTCCCAAGCTCAGCCTGGGAATTTATTAGTTGAGGCTCCGCCTCATCTTTGGTTACCAAGCTGTTAACTTGGTAACCGATCGCTCTAGAAATTAAGCGCTAACTTTAGCTTTAGCAGTTTCTTTTTTCCAAGGAGTTGGAATAATATCCCAAGTGGGGCTGTTGAGAGCTAAATCCATATCACGAGCAAAAACTGCGAAACCGTCATAACCGTGATAAGGACCGGAGTAATTCTGTTTATGCTTTAATATATTTTAGCTGTGTAATGTTTGCTGCAAGCAATGTCAAAGCTAAACAGTGTTTGCGGGTAACACATTTATTTTTAGACTAAATTTAGGCTAAAGACACCCAAATGGAAAAACAGGGTATTGACAAATATCAGCAAGCTTTTGAAGACTTAGAGCCAATTTCATCGACTGATGGTAGTTTTCTTGGCTCAAGTCTGCAAGCACAGCAACAAAGAGAGCATATGCAAAATAAAGTATTACTGGAATTAGAGAAAGTTAATCAGCGTTTGAAGTTGGCAAAGACAAAGGTGACAATTCGGGAATCAAACGGAAGCTTGCAGTTACGTGCTACGTTACCAATTAAACCGGGAGATAAAGATACAAAGGGAACCGGAAGAAAGCAATACAATCTCAGTTTAAATATTCCAGCTAACTTAGATGGGTTGAAAACTGCTGAGGAAGAAGCATACGAATTAGGGAAGTTAATTGCAAGGCATAGCTTTCAATGGACTGATAAATATTTAGGAAATGAAGCTATTAAGAAAAGTTTCAAGACAATAGGAGAATTACTGGAAAAATTTGAAGAGGAGTATTTTAAAACACACAAACGAACAACAAAAAGCGAACATACTTTTTTTTATTACTTTTCTCGAACAAAACGATTTACAAATCCTTTGGATTTAGCTTCTCCAGAAAATTTGGTAGCATCCGTTGAAAAAATTGATAAAGAATGGGCAAGATATAATGCAGTTCGTGCGATCTCAGCTTTTTGTCTAACTTTTAAAATTGACATTGATTTATCGAAATATTCCAAAATACCTGAGTGTAATTCCCGTAAGATACCTTCAGATGAAGAAATATGTATGGGAATTTTAAAATTTGAAGATTACTTAAAGAATAGGGGAAATCAAGTCAACCAAGATGTCAAAGATAGCTGGCAACTTTGGCGCTGGACTTATGGAATGCTAGCGGTTTTTGGTTTGCGACCGAGAGAACTTTTTACAAATCCCGATATTGATTGGTGGTTAAGTCAAGAAAACCTAGACTTGACATGGAAAGTTCATAAAGATTGTAAAACGGGAGAGAGACAAGCATTGCCATTACACAAACAATGGATTGAAGACTTTGATTTAAGAAACCCAAAATATGTAGAGATGTTGGCAACGGCTATTAGCAAGAAAGATAAGAATAATTACGCAGAGACAACCGCATTAACTCAAAGAGTAAGTTGGTGGTTTCGTAAAATAGGATTGGATTTTAAGCCCTACGATTTACGTCATGCTTGGGCGATTCGGGCGCATATTCTGGGAATCCCAATTAAAGCAGCGGCGGATAATTTAGGTCATAGCGTGCAAGTTCATACTCAAACTTATCAGCGTTGGTTCTCGTTGGATATGAGGAAGTTAGCGATTAATCAAGCGTTGAGTAAGAGAAATGAACTGGAGTTTATTCGGGAGGAAAATGCTAAGTTGAGGATGGAAAATGAGAAGTTAAAGCTAGAGATTGAAAAGTTGAAAATGGAGTTGCTTTATAAGCGGAGTTGAAACACAAAGCAACATTGATGATTGCAAAAATAACTTCATGTGTTTCCTTGCGATCGCTATTCGCAATATTCGTTATTGTGCAAAATCCACTCATCTAAAATTCAAAATAGCAAAACCTGCAACTTGAGCGCTTATTGTGTTTGTTGCGACTCTTTACCCTCTGTGCGAAATTGCCACATCATGAAAGCAAAAATGTCAGATCTTTCTTGGAAACGTTGCATTTTGGTCGATCCAACACCATGTCCCGCTTCACAGTCAATGCGGAGTAAAACAGGTTTGCCACTGGCTGACGCCGCTTGAACGCGTGCTGCAAATTTGGTTGATTGCCAAGGTTCGCAGCGCGTGTCAGTCATGCCGTGTATAATCATCATTGCTGGATAATGAATGCCATCTTCAATATGCAAAAAAGCGTCCATTTCATAAAGAGCTTTGAATCCAGCGAGACTCTTACAACTTCCAAATTCACGAATGTTGTTGACTCCGTTGGGAGTGGTTTCAAAACGTACTGGATTTAAAGCACCGACTCGTAGTATTGCCACAGCAAACAAGTCGGGACGCTCGGTGATGGCTCTACCGATCGCAATACCACCTGCGCTGAATCCTTCAACTGCTAGCTTAAAACGCGAAGTGTAGTTATTTTCGATGAGATACTCAGCACAAGCAATCAAATCTTTCCAAGTATTCGGTTTGGTTTGTTGAAATCCAGCCCGATACCACTCTTCCCCTTTTTCACCACCACCGCGCACATGGGCAAATGCGGCAATTCCGCCTTTCTCGTACCATGCATAATCTTGATGTTGATAGGGTAGATAGAGAGAAAACCCATAAGCTCCATAACCATTTAGCCAACAAGGATTTGAGCCATCAAGCTTAATTCCTTTTTTGTAGATAATTGACATTGGCACCCATGTCCCATCATGCGATCGCACTTCAACTTCTTCAACAATTAAATCATCCGGTGCATCATATTTCCCTTTTGGTTGTAGAAGAATCTCCACAAACGTTTTTGTTTTCGGATTGTATTCGTAGATGCTGTTAGATCTCGTCCAAGAAGCCATTGTTAACAGAATCCCATCTACTCTAGAATCATTTTTTGACAATCTTGCGTCATTGCCAAAAAAATCCACCGTTCCATCAAAAGGAAGTTCTAGTTCTGTCGCTGTACCACCGTAAGGAATGCGAATCACTTTATCGCTTCCACCACCATCCATCAGTACGTAGAGTGCATCAGTAGCTGCAAATATGTTGTTTGCGGTTCTATCACTTTGCGCTAAGACAAGTTCAGCTTTTGAAAGCTCGGGGTTTTCTAATGAAGTTTTGACAATCTTGTAACGAGGTGCATTTTTATGTGTGACCAAGTATAACTCTTCTCCATGCACCTCAAAGATGAGGACTTCATCTGATATGTCACAAACCTTCTTCCACTCCGGTGCGCCACGATGAAATGAATCAAGAGTAGCAACATAAAGGTCGATTTCTTTCTGCGTACCGTAAAGAACGACTGCAAATAGGTAGTCAGAATTGGGGACAGTAACGATAAATGGAGATGCTACGGGCGAAACACTCACGCTTGGGGAGATTTCATGTCCGAGTATAACTTTATCTTCTGTGATATCAGTGCCAAGCCTGTGCAAATAGACTTTGCTCATTTGATACTTTTCAGTGACTGCCATACCTTCTTTCATCTCCTGGTAACGAGTGTAGAAGAATGACTGACAATCGGGTAACCAAGTCCCAATCCAATGTATCCGAGATATTGGTCGATCTACATCTTCTAAGGTTGCGGTATCAATTGTGTACAGCGAAGTCTCTTCCGAGCCGCTAGCTGCAATCCCATAAATGACATATCTACCATCCCACGATGGCATGAAGCGATTAATTGCGTGTGGCTTACCTGTTTCTCTAATAAATTTGTCAGGATCGACCAAAAGAATTTCGTCACCGTCTGTGCTGCTATGCATATATAACTTCCACACATCGTCTTGCGCTCCACATTTAAGGTAAAAAACTTTGCCGTTGACAACCCGCAAAACACAGTTCACCTTGGACACAATGGAAGCGTCTAATTCTATCATGCGAGTGAGAAAGGCATCGCGCTCGGGTAGTTCTGCAAGGCTGTGGCTTGTAAAATCAGCTTGCGCTTTTACCCACTTCTGTACCTCTTCATCTTTGAAGTTTTCCATGTAACGGTAATTGTCCGTTACCTTTGTGCCGAAGTAGTCGTCTGTGACAGGTGTAACTGGCGCAACGGGTGGCTTGAGTTTTTCAGTCATATCTTGTGTTTCTTCAGAAGATGCGATCTGAGTTAAATGTATCTCAAATAACCGACGCACGCTGAGTCCGATCTTTACAACCCCAATCGAACAGTTTAAGAAGCAGAAAATTCTTATTGTTGGGTTTATAAGAAATTGATACTATTAACAAAGTGGGCGATTAAAGTACCAGAATGGTAAAAGCATTATGGCAAAGCGTAAAAAAAACAACCTAGAGTGGATGAAACAAACGCTTGAACTAAAACCAGATCATCACTGGGAAGGTCCACCAGGTTACAAAATCTTTGTGGCAGATCGGGGAGCAGTTCGTTTCAATGTACCGCAGGATTGGGCTTTTGAGCCACAAGAAAAATCATTTAAGTTCTTTGATAAAAAACCACCCGATGAGGATTGTTGTCTGGAAGTCTCTTTCAATCGCCTACCACCCCACGACTGGAGTCTGTTTCCACTAAAATCGACTCTGAAGAAAGTTGTAGAAAATGAAACTCGCAATGTCATTGCCAAGGGAGAAATAATTACCGTCAAGCGCCAAACTGCCAAGATTGTCTGGACAGAGATTAAGTTCATCGACACCCAGGCGGAACCAAGGGAAGCTTTCTCGCGGACTTGCATTGGTTTGGGATCGAACATTCAGTGCTTGATTACGTTTGATTATTGGGTAGACCAAGCAGAACAGCTAACACCTGTTTGGGATGAAGTGATGCGTAGTCTCACTCTAGGGTTATATATTCGCGATCCATTGACTGGTGTGGCTTTTCCAGATTAAGTTTCCCAGCGATCTAGCAATGGATCGACAACTTCTTGTTCAATTTCAGTTGGGTTTGGATTGTAAAATTCATATAGCTCGTCATTATCGCTCTCCTAAAGTTTCTTGAATATGGTTTTCCAACCATCGTTCATACTCTTCAAGTTCGGCTACTTCTTTCATTAATTGTTGTCGGCGTTCTTTAATTTCTGCTAGATGTTTAAGTAAATTGCTACCATCTAGTACAGACTGTACTAGTAAACTAAATTCTTGTTGGGAAATTTCTCGACCAGCAAAGGCTGTGGCTTCTAATTCATCTAGTTTTGCCCAACGTTGGAGTTGTTCGGGAGTGGGAGAATGAGTCATTGGTGTTTCTGGTTAATCAAGTGGTTGTAGTTGACGGCGCTGTTTTATTTCTGACAAAACTGTATTGGCTATATATTCGGTTACTATTAACTCTCTCGAATAATCGGTTTCTCGAAATCCAATATTTTGATAGAACTCCTTAGCTCTTTCAATTGTTAGTACTTTTACAATACCACCAAACCCACTTGATTGACTTTCTCCGATGATACCTTCGATTAGCGAGGTAGCAGCGCCTTTACGTTTGTAGATGATGTCTTGACCTGGTTGTTCAATTACATTCCAGGGAGCATTAGTCAAGCTTTCAATTATAATACCTTGTTTTAATTCTGCTTCAATTTCTATTTGTTCAATTGATATGATTGCTGCAGCTTGTAATATTCCTGAATTGTCAGTAACTCCTCGATAACTACTACTATTGGCTCCAGAAAAAGCTAGTGCTTCCACTTTTGCAACACAATCTCCAAATCTTGTTCCAAATATTCTATGTATGTCACCGCTATAAAAGGTATTAATGTATTCTCTACATTTGTTATTCCATCTAATTAACTGGATACGAAAGTCTGTTGATGTGCCAATGATGTAGTTGAAAATATTCATATTAGTCTAATAAAACAGAAGTTCAAAAAGTTTTGATTTATACTGTTTTTCTTTAATAAAAATTTAATTTTTTCCTACAAAGTAGACAGGATTTGCATTTTATCTTCCGGGTTATCCAGAAAATATTATCATTAAAATACTGAAAAAGTTTAATTTAGGCTAAAGTTAGGCTGGATTTTATTCTTCCTTCAAAACATATTTTCCCATCTGACTTTGAGGTGCGATCGCCAAATCGGAGTAATCCCAGGAGTGCATTTGACGGAAAGGCAGACCCATCTTCTGGAATACGTACTTCTCTTTAATACCAGAAGCAACTAAATCGGGCTTCATGTGCTTGACGAACTCTTCAAACTCGAAAGCTGTTACGTCATCATAAATGATGGTCGCGCCATCAATATAGTTTGTGGTACGCTTGTAGTCGTCGTTGTGAGCGAATTCGTAGCCAGTACCAACAACTTTGATACCGAGATCTTCAAACGCGGGAACAACGTGACGGGGGCGCAAGCCACCAACGTAAAGCATGACTGTCTTGCCTTCGAGGCGAGGACGGTACTTATCGAGCACTGCATTCATCACTGTAGTATACTTAGCGATGACTTTCTCAGCGTTTGCTTGGATCTTCTCATCAAAGCGAGCTGCAATTTCGCGTATGGATGCAGCAATCTTGGTAGGACCGAAGAAGTTAAATTCCATCCAAGGCATACCATAAGCTTCTTCCAAGCTACGGCAGATGTAGTTCATCGAGCGGTAGCAGTGGATGAGCACTAGCTTGGAAGCAGGACCGTTAACCAACTCGTTAACAGTACCGTCACCAGACCACTGAGCAACAACGCGCAAGCCCATTTCTTCAAGGATCATGCGGCTAGCCCAAGCATCACCACCGATGTTATAGTCACCGATAAGTGCTACATCATAAGGACCGGGTTCGATAGACAGAGTATTTTCTTTCTTAGCCTTATCGAATCTGGGGAACATGTGGTCGCGGAGAGCATCGTTAGCGATGTGGTGTCCGAGAGATTGAGAAACACCCCGGAAGCCTTCGCAACGTACAGGTACGACTGGCTTGTTAATTTGTTTAGCAGCTTTCTTAGAAACAGCTTCGATGTCATCTCCGATCAAACCGATAGGACACTCAGACTGAACGGAGATACCACGGTTGAGGGGGAAGAGTACTTCAATTTCCTCAATGATTTTGGTAAGTTTCTTATCACCACCGAATACGATATCGCGCTCTTGGAAGTCGGAGGTGAAGTGCATGGTACCGAAGGAATCGACACCAGTCTTACCAACATAGTAGTTACGACGACCAGACCAAGACCAGTAACCGCAACCAACGGGACCGTGGCTGATGTGGATCATGTCCTTAATAGGACCCCAAACCACACCCTTAGAACCTGCATAAGCACATCCACGAGCAGTCATTACACCGGGAACTGATTTGATGTTGGATTTAACACCGCAATCAGATTTGCCGTCTTCGTGGACGTTCAGGTGCTTTTCACGCTTTTTGCGAGATTTTTCTGGGTAAGCAGAAAGAACTTCTTTAATCAGTTCTTTATGTTCTTCTACCTTATTTTCTAGGTTATTTTTGCCTTCTGTGTATGTCATGGTGTTCCCTGTGGCTTAGTAACTGGTAAGACGCGGTATGAAGTATGAATTATGAATTATGAAGTATGAAGTATGAAGTGTGAAATCTAAAAAGTTTTGCATCCTTTATTCTTCATACTCTATCCTTTATCCTTCATACTTTATCCTTTGAGGATCGGGTGGGCAGATAGCCCACCTAACAAGCATTCCCTACTTCTGTTGGGTTGCTTATGCAGGAACTTCGGAAGCTGGCTTGCCAACGATATCTGCATGCTTGGAATCGTCGTCGAGGATACCGAACTCTACGAGTAGAGCTTCCAACTCGTCCATTTCGAGAGGTGTGGGGATTGTTAGTTTTTCGTTGTTGATGATCTTCTTAGCTAATGCGCGGTATTCATTGCTTTGGTTGCTGTCAGGTGCGTACTCGTTAACAGTCATCCGGCGCAATTCAGCGTGCTGAACGATGTTATCGCGAGGTACGAAGTGAATCATTTGGGTGTTCAAGCGTTCTGCCAAGGTTTCGATGAGTTCGATTTCCCGGTCAACTTTACGGCTGTTACAAATCAGACCACCCAAGCGTACACCACCAGAGTGAGCGTACTTGAGAATACCACGAGCGATGTTGTTAGCAGCGTACATCGCCATCATTTCACCAGAAGTCACGATGTAGATTTCTTGTGCTTTGCCTTCACGAATTGGCATTGCGAAACCACCGCAAACAACGTCACCCAATACGTCGTAGGAAACGAAATCTAGATCTTGGTAAGCACCGTTTTCTTCCAAGAAATTGATGGCAGTGATAATACCACGTCCAGCACAACCTACTCCAGGCTCAGGACCACCAGATTCTACGCAACGAACACCACGGAAGCCGGTGAGCATTACTTCTTCGAGTTCTAAATCTTCTACTGCGCCACGCTCAGCAGCAAGGTGTAATACGGTGGTTTGAGCTTTGCTGTGTAGCATCAAACGGGTGGAATCTGCTTTGGGGTCGCAACCTACAATCAAAATGCGCTGACCCATTTCTGCCATAGCGGCAAGGGTATTTTGAGAAGTGGTGGACTTACCGATACCGCCTTTACCGTAAAAAGCTATTTGTCTAATTTTTTCGTCAGACATGATGAGTTTTCTCCTGCAATTGATTGATTGGTTGGTTGTTGGGTGGGTCTGTTTGGTTGAAGAGACGTCACGCTGATTTGTTACAGCCGTGACTTGTTGTAGAACGTCACCGGAGGCGATCGCCCTACCGCTAAAACCATTGAAAGCATCATCTATTCCTCAGTTAGTTTCTAAATTTCTTCAGACTTAAGTACTTTACAAGTACTTCATAATGTGCATTCGCCTGAAACACCAAGTAGGGCTTGACGGAATTATCTGTCAAAAATCAATGCGTTAGACATTACTTGTTCAAGATAGCGCCTTGCAGCTTGGCGACGCGATCGAGAGCAGCGTTTGTGTCCTCTGCGGAAGCTCCACATGCAGTTAATGAATCACGAAGATGCTTTGAAACAGCATCAAAATGTTGGGGCTGTAGATTCATACCTGTGTGGGTTTTGTCCATTGAACGACCGTTGTAGACCTTAGGACCGTCAAAGATTTGAGCAAAGAAAGCAACTTGTTGAGCGTGTTGCTTAGCCATGTCTGTGTTAGCAAAGAAGTGATTGAGGGTGCTATCAGCCATGACACGCTTGTAAAATTCAGTGACTACTTTCTCAACACCTTGCTGTCCACCGAGTTTGTCGAATAATGCGCTCATATTCTTGTCCTTTGAAGCGAGTTGGATACCGAAATTCACACTCTTCTGATTCTTGGATCGCAGCGCTTTAGGGGTAACTGTTCACCGTTAACCAATTCCAGTAGGGTTACGTGCATTGATTCCTACTTGGTGTTTCAGGCGAATGCAAATTACTAAACTCTAAATCAAAGGATCGACTGCTTCTACTACAAGATCTTTGCTAACCCGCTCGCGCAATCTAGCTTCTATAGCAATCTTTAAAGTTGCCGTACTGCTAGAACACGAACCACAAGCACCTTGAAGCAGAACCTTCACGCGATCGCCTTCTACGTCATACAGTTCCACATCTCCCCCGTCGGCGATCAAAACGGGTCGAACTTCTTCATCCAGGACTTTTTGAATGAGTGCAATCTTTTGCACCGATGTCAGTGGCTTTTGGGAAAACTGACTTGCAGTCCTTGGTTGTAGGGAATTATTTACAGGGGCTGCGGTTTCTTTCTGTACTAATGCAATTATATCATCAATTGCCGCCAAACAAGATCCGCATCCGCCACCAGCTTTTACATAATTTGTTACTTGTTCGGCGGTCGTTAAATTATTCTCTACAATAACGCGCCGAATTTTTGTATCGCTGATGCCAAAACAAGTACAAATGAGAGTTCCTTCATCATCATCGTCATGGGCTGCGAGGGGAATACCTCGATAATTATAGATAGCAGCTTCTAATGCTTCTTGTCCCATAACCGAACAATGCATTTTTGCTTCTGGCAATCCACCAAGATAGCTAGCAATTTCTTTATTACTAATCTTAAGCGCTTCGTCTAGAGTTTTTCCTTTAACAAGGTCAACCAGAGCTTCTGAAGAAGCTATAGCGCTAGTACAACCAAAAGTTTGATAGCGAGCTTCGAGAATTTTTTCAGTTTCTTCCTCTACTTTCAGATGCAATCTTAGAGCATCTCCACAGGCAATACTGCCTACTTCACCAACAGTAATTTTAACACCAGCTTCATCTGTCTCTTCTAAAACCCCTTGGTTTTTAGGATTGTAGAAGAGATCCATTACTTTATCCGTGTAGTCCCACATAGCCGATTTTAGAGTGATTGTTAATTGCTAATTGCTAATGGCTAATGGCTAATGGCTAATGGCTAATGGCTAACCACTAACCACTAACTAATTAGCGATGAGCCAAACTTTTTTCTTGTTCTTGCAGCCAACTTGCATTGTCACTCTTAAAGGGCGAGAGTGTACGCAGATGTTCCACAATACCGGGCATTACTGCCAAAACTGCATCAATTTCGGCTTCTGTGGTGTAGCGGCAAAGACTAAAGCGAATGGAACCGTGCAAAATTGTATAGGGTAAACCCATTGCCCGCAAAACGTGGGAGGGTTCTAAAGAGCCAGAACTGCAAGCAGAACCAGATGAAGCACAAATACCATGTTTGTTTAGAGAGAGCAGAATTGCTTCGCCTTCGATAAACTTGAAACCAATATTGGTTGTGTTTGGCAATCTTTGGCTTGCATCACCGTTAACTTCGCAATCTGGAATTTGAGCGAGAAGAGTTTGTTCGAGGCGATCGCGTAAGCGCTTTTCTCTGGTTGTTGCTTCTTCTAGATGTAATAATTCTAGTTCAGCTGCTTTGCCTAATGCAACTACTCCTGGAACATTTTCTGTTCCGCCCCGTCTTCCGCGCTGCTGTCCTCCACCCACAATCATAGGACGGAATCTAACTCCACGACGTACATATAAAGCACCAATACCTTTGGGTGCGTGAATCTTGTGACCCGACATGGTCAACATATCAATGGTGCTAGTCTTCATATTCATGGGAATTTTGCCCACAGCTTGGACTGCATCCACATGGAACAGCGCTCCGTACTCTTTCACGCGCATCCCAATTTGTTCGATTGGGAAAATAGTACCAGTTTCATTATTAGCATACATGATTGTCACGAGAGCAGTGTTACCTGTAAGCGAAGCTTCCAGTTCATTTAAATCCAACTGTCCCTGACGATTAACTGATAAATAAGTAACTGAATAACCTTGAGATTCGAGTTGCTTGCAGACATTCAGGACTGCAGGATGTTCGACTTGCGTTGTGATAATGTGACGCTTGTCAGGTTGTGCTAGCAATGCAGCACGGATAGCAGCATTATCACCTTCAGTACCGCCACTGGTAAAGACAATCTCAGATTCATCAGCACCTAAGAGCGCAGCAACTTGTTCGCGTCCTTGTTTAACTGCCTTACCAACCTGCCCGCCAAAAGTGTGCATACTAGAAGGATTACCGTAATAATCACTCAAGTAAGGCAACATTGCCTCTACAACTTCTGGATCTACTTTTGTGGTGGCATTATTATCTAGATAAATACAATCTTTTAGCATTGCTTCCAACTTTGTAAGATAACGAATAGTTAATGGTTAATAGCTAATAGCTAATAGCTAATTGTTGATTGCTAATAGCCGTTAGCTATTAGCCCTTCGGGTGCGCCAGTCCCTTACGGCGGGAAACCCGCCTGCAGGGCTGGTCTTACAATTAGCTATTACATTTTTTTCTAATTGTTTGGAAAACTGTTGTGAATAATAGTCAAACCAGTTTTCCCAATAATCTTGTTTTTTTGTTAATTTTGCTAGTAGTTTATTGTAAGTAGCAAACCAGCATTCCCAGTAATCGCTCGTTTCTTGAACGCAACCATCACAGGTTGGACAACCAGCCATACACTGAGGAACAGTATAGGCAGTACCAACACAATTATTGCAGAGATTGGGGTCGATCCAGTGCTGACCATCAACAATCTTGATTGCATTAACAGGACACACAGAGAGACACAGTTTGCAAGAAATGCACTTGCTGGTTATCTTGTAAGACATAACTTTTCCCCTGAATAGTAAGAGACTTCAATTTAAGAAATGGGTACTGGATAATGGGGATGGGTTAGTAGGTAGTGGTTAGTGGTTAGTGGTTATTATTTATTCCACTAACAACTAACAACTAACAATTAACAGCTAACAACTTGCAAGTATTGCTTGTAAAACTCTAGGGCTGCAACTTCGATGGAGTCGTAAGCTTCGTAGACTTGGACGCCGATATTTTGTAACTTTTCTTTAGGACCGTCACCAATTTTGGAAACGAGTACTGCTTTGCAATCAGCAATGGATTGAATGATATTTTCCAGAGTAGCTTTCTCTCCGTAACCACCTTGACAGTAGTGGTCAACTTTGCGATGTCCTACATAGCGAACGGTATGACCGTCAACTTCGTAAACCTGGAATTCCTTCGCATGACCGAAATGTTGGTTAACCAATCCACCACCTTTTGTTGCAACAGCAACTAGGATTTTTGGATTGTTTTGTTGCAAAGACTTGCTATCGGTTGTCTCGACATTTACCTTTGCTCTAGCTGCTTTCAGTTCTGACTTAAACTTCTCAATACCAGCAAGAACTTCTTGGCGCTTTTGCGGATCGTATTCAGGAGTCATCTCCATGAATTTATCCTTGGTAAATTCTAAGCTGCGGTCTTCACCTAATAAACCAACTGCATCTGCACGGCACTGACGGCAATGACGCATCATTTTCATATTACCAGCACAATTATCTTGTACTGCTTTCAATTCTGCGGGTGTAGGACCGCGCTGACCCGTCAAGCCAAAATGAGTGCCGTGCTCTGGTGCAGAAATCAACGGCATAATATTGTGCAGAAACGCACCTTTTTCACGAATAACTTTATTAACTTCTAATAGGTGCTCGTCATTAATTCCCGGAATCATTACCGAGTTAACTTTACACAAAATATCAGCTTCTTTCAGGGCTTGCAGACCTTCCATCTGCTTTTCATGTAAAATTTTAACCCCTTCAATGCCTCTATAACGCTTGCGCTTGTAGTGAACCCAAGGATAAATTTTTGCTCCAATTTCAGGGTCCACCATATTAATGGTGATAGTAACGTGGTCAATATTTAATTGTTTGATCCGGTCAATATATTCAGGAAGCATCAAACCGTTAGTTGACAGGCAAAGCTTGATTTCTGGTGCTTTTTCTGCAATCAACTCAAAGGTACGGAAGGTTTTCTCTGGATTTGCAAGTGGATCGCCAGGACCCGCAATTCCCAATACAGTGAGTTGGGGAATCTTACCTGCAATAACCAAAACTTTGTGTGCTGCTTCCTCTGGGGTAAGTAGTTCGCTGACAACACCAGGGCGGCTTTCGTTTGCACAATCATATTTGCGATTGCAGTAGTTGCACTGAATGTTGCAAGCAGGAGCAACTGCAACGTGCAATCTTGCATAATGGTGATGGGCTTCCTCGCTGTAACAAGGATGGGTTTCGATCCGTTGTTTTAGCTTTTCATCTATTTCCGGAGTTGCACTGGTGCTACCGCATCCACTACCACAACCACTGGATTTAGATTGAGTTGCCTGTTGTGTAATGAGGGGAGTAACGAGTCCTGTTGACTGTGTCATTGAATTTCGCAATCTTTCACATAAAGTCAGGAGTCAAAAGCCAAAAGTCAAAAGTTAAAAGGCAGCCTTTTAATTTTTCAGTTTTAACTTTTAACAGTATTGCCCGTGGCAGATGTTGTCACAACCTATGTGTTAAGGAATGGAAGCCGCGTATTGGACTTACGCCACAAACCCTTGTTTCTTAGCTGGTGTGTGTCAGAGCTTTGAGACTTGGGTCAATTGCGGGTCAATCCGCGACTTCGGTTCACAGGGGCATGGTGCTATCTCATCCCTCCACTCACTCTAGTGCGCCGTTGTTAGCGCATTAAGTGTTGGCGATACTTGATTTATATCAGTCGTTTTCAAGGGGGTAGTGAGTCTGCCTCGGATAGAATTTATTGAATTGATTGGTTTTGTACTCAAAGTTGGAAACCCAAGCCAAGAGAGCATTTCAGGGTTCAAAAAAAAATTTTTCGGATAGGGGTACTAGAATTTTGAGGTTGGGGTTCTAGCATTTATGGAAACGGGGACAAGTATTTCTGTACTCACCCAAAGTTTCTTCCCAGCATCAGTTTCAGGGAAATTTTAACTTGTTTAAAGCTCTTTTACCTTGTACTCAAAGACCGATCGTTCGCACTCAGATCCTTGTCAAAAGGTAGATTCAGAGCTTGGAAACTTGGAGCAACATGGATGTGTTTACTCCAAAGATTTGCGAAATTCAATTCTGTATCTAACCTATCATTTTTTTCCCAGGAAAAATGCAGTTCATATTTTTTTAATCCTGCGTAAATTTTTGTGTCCTCCCATCAAACACCATAATTTCTCACTAAAATTAGACTGCGTACAAGCTCAAGTAGTTGATAATTTGGCTTTTTCTTTACATACAATCTACATCTATTGAGATTTTATCCTAATTAATGGGTTTTAAAAAGTGAAAAAATGCTTTTGGACACAGACTCCCATACAATAGCGGAAACTTTATCATCTTAAGGTCAAGGATTTAAAATTGGGGATGTAGCGAAGCCCGTCCAGTAAAAACACAAAAAACACGCAATTTTTTAGACTAACATTTCCTCTTTCCCGTGCGCTCTCTGTGTCTCTGTGGTTAAATTAATTACTTGTTAATCGCCAAGGCGCAGAGAATGCAGAGAGAAGAATAGAGGTGCGATCGGCAAGCGTTAGTATACACTTTTCCGGACATGGTACGGGAACAGATGGCTTAGCCCTTGAGAATAACTCAGGAGAAACGCAACTAGTCAGCACGGATACACTGGCAAATTTCCCAAAATTTTTCATGGGTAATGCGAGGAATTTTGAGTGCTAGAGTAGCCATAGCTCTTATCTTCCTCTGTATACCTTAGATTTAGGAATGCTGTACAAATATTCTTAGCATAGCTCACTCATGTTAAAATATTGAACCAGTATTTTAGCGATCGCATAGTCTTACAATTGGTAAAAAAGTTATCTTAAGTACATATCGCGAATAATAAAATGTAGAAATTGATAGGGCGATCGGTATTTGGTCATATATGTTGTCTGTAGATAGTGCATTTCAATATACAAGTAACATTCAGTAATAAACCTCAGGTGCAAACAATATTCATCACAAAATATGGTTCAAATTCTTCAAGGCAAAGATGTTACTCTAGTCGATCTCATAGAGAAATTTAATTTGCAACGTTCACAAGATGAACAATTCTTCCGAGAGTGGCAAGATAATTTACCCGATCTGAGCGAAGCCGACAAGCAAACCCTAACTGAAGTCAAAGCAGAATATCTCCATCTTTCCCAGTACACAATTTTAGAACCTGTTGTCAAAATGGTGGTACTATCACCACTCTTGCGTCTTGCAGGTTTTTACAATCCTCTTTTCTACATTGCTTCAGAGATAGAAGTTGAAATCTCTTCAGAAGACCAAGGAACAATTATTAGAGGACGTATCGATATCTTGGTTTTTCAACCTCCATTCTGGGTTCTTGTTATCGAAGCAAAACGAGCAGAATATTCTTTAGTTCTGGCGATTCCCCAAGCATTAGCTTATATGCTGACTAATTTAACTTCAGAAAGACCAGCTTTTGGATTTGTAACAAATGGCAGTGAGTTTAGATTTATTAAACTTGTGCAAGCACAAACCCCTCAATATGCTGTATCAGATTTGTTTGCCTTAGATAGCCGTGATGATATAGATAACGTCGTAAAAATATTAAAGCGTCTAGCTCAACTTGTTTCTCAAAAATAAATTTTCAAATATTATCTGTAGGCTGGGTTGAGGAACGAAACCCAACATATATTATTATTTTGCCATTAAGCTGAACATATCTTCTTAATATCGTGTTGGGTTTCACTTCGTTCAACCGAACCTACGCATACAAAAGCCTACTGTTGATATCGAGTCAAAGTTACAGTACTAGAGCGGGGTCTTGCCACTTTTACATCAGGAGGTACATCAATCTTAAGAGTGATAGACGAAAGTTGAGGATATTTAACAAGTAACATTTTAGCGAGTTCCTTATTAATAATTTCCCAGTAATCAGTTTCATTGGGATAATTTCCTAAAAACTGTTTTATATCTTCCTCCAATTTGAGAAAATCTGGATACTGACCGTTTGCTATACCCTTAACATATTGATAGCGAACATCAATATTTATGTTATGGACAAATCCATGATGTAACATTCTATAATTTTCTAATTTAAAGTTAAAATCCTCTGACATCTCTCTAAGGTTAGCATTAAATTCTACTTTTGGTTGGAATTGACTTTCCTGCGAGTATTCTTTGGTAAAGTCAGAAAAAATTATAAGATTGGATAAAAAACCAACTATTCCAAAATCTAACATTGTTCTTCTTCCGAAAGTAGTAATAGCTTTTTCAAAGTGAATTGATAAAGATATAAATTATGAGTTATACAGGTTTTGAATTTAGAGTTTAGCTAAAAAGCTTGGATTTTAAAGTATTTCAGCCATGGCAAGCGATACTATGCTATCTATTATGTATAATCACCAATTGTTTTTTGACGGATAACTTTCCCTATAATTATCCACGATCGCAATAAAATCAATACGGGGTTATTAAAAAATTTAAGTTGTCAAAAGAATCTCATACTCGTTCTAACTTTAAATAACACTTCATAAGAGGTATCCCATGAAAGCAGCAGTTATCTCCCACTACGGTTCTCCTGAAGTTTTACAGTATGAAGAAGTGGAACTACCAAAGATTCAACCTAATGAATTACTTGTTAAAGTCCGCGCCTCTTGCGTGAATCCCGTTGATTGGAAAATCCGCAAGGGTATGTTGAAGTTTGTCACGGGAAATAAATTCCCCATGATTTTGGGATTTGATTTGTCAGGAGATGTTGTAGAAGTGGGTTCCCAAGTTACACTCTTCAAACCGGGAGATGCAATTTACGGAAATGTAGGCTTGAAGGGAGGGGCTTACGCTGAATTTACAGCTGTTCCGGAAACAAGTGCTGCACTCAAACCAATAAATATGACCTATGAGGAAGCCGCTGCGATACCTGTCGCAGGGCTGACGGCTTTACAATCGTTACGAGACTTGGGCAATATCCAATCAGGACACACTGTCCTCGTTAATGGTGCTTCCGGTGGTGTTGGAACTTATGCAGTACAAATTGCTAAAGCTTTAGGTGCAAAAGTTACCGCTGTTTGCAGTACAAAAAATGTGGATTTGGTAAAGTCTCTAGGAGCAGACAGAATTATTGACTATACACAACAGGATTTCACTCAAGATGCCACGCAGTACGATATTATTTTAGATGCTGTTGCCAAGCAGTCATTTTCTATTTGTAAAAAAGTTCTCAAACCACTTGGAACTTATATAACTACGCTTCCTAGCTTTGAAAGTGTAGTCCAAAATGTATTGACTGTTATCCTTCCCGGTCAAAAAGCTAGGAATATTTTTGCAGTACCCAGAACTCAAGATTTGGCTTACTTGAAAGAATTGAGCGAGGCGGGTAAACTGAGAACTGTAATTGACCGCACATATACTTTACAAGAAATAGCTGCTGCTCATGCATATAGTGAAAGCGATCGCGTTGTGGGTAAAATTGCCATTACGATCGCTTAGCTAAGAGAACCACAGGAATTTTGATATCAAAGAGATCTACCTTGAGTGCATGAAATACTACTTCAGTAGGCTGACACGACCAGTATCTAGATCGTAATAACCACCCACCATAATGAGTTTTTTCTCAAGAATTAATTGCGAGAGCAGTGGAGATGTTTTCAACTTTTCTATTTGTGTTGCAATGTTGGCTTTACAGGCATTTTCTAATTTGTCTCCCGGTAGATTTTTGGCTGATTCTATACCTGGTTTAATAGCAGCCAGTAAAGTAGCAATTTGACCGGGAACTGGGGTACCTTTGAGTGTGGCTTCTACCGCACCACATCTTTTATGCCCCAGCACCATAATGACTTTTGAACCTAATACTACACTGCCAAATTCCAGACTGCCAGTTTCTTCTGGCGTAGCAATATTACCAGCTACACGACATACAAATAAATCCCCAAATCCTTGGTCAAAGATAATCTCCGAAGGAACCCGTGAATCGGCACAACCGAGAATAGAAGCAAACGGTTTCTGACCTTTGGCAACTTCTACTAGACGTGCAGAAGTTTGATTGGGGTTTTTTCGTTTTCTTGTAACAAATCGTTCATTTCCTTCTATAAGGAGTTGCAGGGCTTGCTCGGGAGTAACATCATCTTTGGCAACTGCTTTTTGCGGAAAAACTAAATCAGAGCCTACTCCTGCTGTTACGACTCCCGTACCTACTACTCCTGCACCTAACTTCAGTAAATTTCTTCTGGAGACTATTCTTTTCATTGTCTTCTCTCTACGGATTAATCTGCCCATCTTCAAAAAATTGCAGCAAAACAAGACGCAGTTGTCAATGAACAACTGTTCCTTTCAAGCATTGTTATTATGGAAACTAAGACAAATTCATTTTTGCTTAATCTTATTAGGAATAGATTAGCCTTTATGGGTATCACAAGGAAATATATTGGCTAGATAATTAAACAATGGTTACTCTAATAAATTCTTATGCTTTAATTATCTGATGATATATATTAGTTTAAATCTATGATCGTTGACAGAAGATAGCTCGACAATAATTATATTCTTTATGGTAAATATAAAGATTTGTTAAAATAATTGGACATATTGTTAGAAGCGGATAGTAAATCTTAAGCAATACGGTTGGTGTTTGTAGTATTCGATACTGATATATGATCCTAACCTGCCATCACAAGGCAAGAGGAGAGAGTCTAACTAAACCTTTTTATCTTATGATGTGCGATACTCCGACTCATGAAAAGCAATCGGGATAGTTAAGCTGTCGTGCATATAATTTGCAGATTCTCAAACTAGGGAAAAATGAGTCAAACCCTCACCCTCTCGGTCAACATGAGAAAATTAAAGTCAGCACAGCTTAGCACCTACTTGACGAGCGGTTTCTCAAACAGTATCTATATGCACAGACAGATTGCTATCGAATAAATAAAGAGGGGCTTGTCTTTTTTCAGGGAAAAGAATAAAATAATAAAAAGTAATAGGGTATACAGAATCTCTACATTTAACGCCTACTTGACTCTTGTCTGAGTTCAAGTGAGTTTTTATTAATTTATGCAAATTTATCTTGCCTCAAAGCAATGTAAGCCTACAGGTAAGCGGGTTTATATCGAGTACAGAAATACTTATTCCCCTCCCCCATAAATACTAGTCCCCCCGCCCTGAAAATACTAGTCCCCCTACCCCAACAACAATTTTAAGGCTTTATGGGGCGCGGGTTTGAGGCGAGTGAGTACAACCTTAATCAATCCAATAAATACAATCAGCATCGACGGGACAAGCATTTTTAGAGCCATCTGGTATAAGCAGAAAACATAACCGCATACGGCTCTTTTCACCAAACAGTACCGATGCAACAGTCCCTCGAGCATATCCAAAATTCCAAATCTACAAAAATGCCGGTATTTGCCACTGTCAACTTACTCAGAGCAATCTGGACTGGCATTTTTTTTGAACCACTCTTAACGGATTTTCGCATCATATTTGAGCGAGACCCAGCCGCACGGAACTGGTTAGAAGTGCTTTTTTGCTACCCTGGGTTTCATGCACTTTGCTTGCATCGTATTGCCCACTGGCTACACCGTCAGAAAGTGACTTTTCTCCCCCGCTTTATTTCTTATTTGGGGCGATTTTTTACTGGAATTGAAATTCATCCTGGAGCAGAAATAGGCAAAGGTGTATTTATCGACCACGGTGTGGGAGTTGTCATTGGCGAAACTGCCATAGTTGGAGACTATAGTTTGATTTACCAAGGCGTCACCCTTGGAGGAACAGGCAAAGAAAGCGGTAAGCGCCATCCTACTTTAGGTAAAAACGTTGTTGTAGGCGCTGGGGCAAAGGTCTTGGGCAATATTCGTATTGAAGATCGCGTCCGTATAGGTGCGGGTTCGGTTGTTTTGCGGGATGTCCCTTCAGATTCTACTGTTGTAGGAATTCCAGGTCGTATTATTTCCCACAAGCAAGAAAAACCCCTTTCTCCCTTAGAGCATGGCAAGCTACCCGATCTAGAAGCTCGCATGATTCGCTCATTGGTAGAGCGTATTGAGCAACTCGAACAAAGGCTGCAAACCTTTCACTCATCAGCAAAGGAAAAAGAATTGGTAACTAAGGAACATTAATTATGTTGCAACCTTGTAGAGAGCAAAATTCTTTCGAGCATATTCTTCAGATTCCTGTATGCGATCGCTGGCGAATCTATCACCGCTTGCAAGAATTGATGATTCCCTGTTGGTGTCTTCCTGATGGTTCTCTGCGAGTACAAATTGATGGATGTCTGACAGCATGTCTCGTTCGCAGTACTGTCTTGCAATTGGTAGCAACTCGTCAAGAATTAATTGATTGGTTGGAGCAATGCTGGGAGGCTTAAATGATTGGGGTATGGGTGTGTTGCTGATAAATTCAAGCGTGTGAGATTGAGTTATGAATCATTACAGTAATACACAATTCATCAATTTTTTACAAAAGGAGCTTTTACTAACTGCGGGCGATATTGCGATCGCACTGAAAAAACATGAGTTAAATAACGAACCATTAACGATGCTGCTCTGGCAGTATGGATTAGTTGATATAGAACAGTTAGAACGTATTTTGGATTGGTTGGAAGACCAACCAGTGACTGACTATTGGTAACCAAATTTGTTCTAACCAAATGTGGATTGGTTGAAAAACTACCAATAAATGATTTCTCATTGCAAATTGTAGTGAGAATAACTGCAAGTGAGCCAACAAAACGATTAAAAAAGAGAGAGGTCTATTATGATTTCAAGTTTAATTGCTGGATTGAGCTTATTAATTTTATCAGGAGTTGCTAATACCTATATTAGCTATTTGCTGTTTGGTGAAGAAAAAGCACCAACAGATAAAAAGAATGTGTAATTTATTATGCTTGTACATTACATATTTATGAGAGTAGTTAGTAGCCAATAGCCATTAACAACTAACAACTAACAACTAACAACTAACAACTAACATTCTCACCTATAGGTTTTCAACTCATGAATCAAATTCTAATTAATGACACCACCTTGCGCGATGGCGAACAAGCCGCTGGAGTCGCTTTTAACTTACAAGAGAAAGCCGCGATCGCACAATTTCTGGACGCCATTGGCGTTCACGAGATAGAAGTTGGCATTCCTGCAATGGGAGAGGAAGAAACCCGAGCAATATCGGCTATTCGCAACTTAGATTTGCAAGCCAAACTTTTAGGTTGGAACCGTGCTGTCATATCAGATATTGAAGCATCTATAGCTTGTGGATTGAAGCGAGTACACATTTCCGTACCTGTATCCGGAATTCAAATTACTGCAAAATTTCAAGGTCAGTGGCGGGTTACACTACAACAACTTAGAGATAGCATTAGCTTCGCCGTTGATAAAGGGCTTTGGGTAGCTGTTGGAGGAGAAGACTCTTCGCGATCTGACGAGAGTTTTCTCCTAGATGTCGCCAACTATGCCCAAGAATGGGGTGCATCGCGATTTCGCTTTTGCGACACTGTTGGCATTCTTGACCCCTTCACCACTTACTACAAAGTGAAACGGTTGGTCACAGCATTATCAATTCCTGTAGAAATACACACCCACAATGACTTTGGGTTGGCTACCGCCAATGCTCTTGCAGGAATTAAAGCTGGAGCCACATCCGTAAATACAACTGTTAACGGACTTGGTGAAAGGGCTGGAAATGCAGCATTAGAAGAAGTTGTCATGTCTCTCAAACGCATCTACGGCGTCAATTTAGGCATTGACACTCCTCGTTTATTAGAACTATCCCGACTTGTTGCTCGAGCATCAGGCTCTAGCGTACCGCCTTGGAAAGCAATTGTCGGTGAAAATACCTTTGCTCATGAAGCAGGTATCCACGCTCACGGCGTATTGCAAAACCCCTCCACTTATGAACCTTTTGCTCCAGAAGAGGTAGGGTGGGAACGGCGATTGGTTGTGGGCAAACATTCTGGCAGACACTTAGTATCGAACGTTTTGCAGCAACACGGTATCTTCTTAAACTCAGAAGAAACCAAATCTGTATTAGAAGCAGTGCGGCAAGAGTCAGTCGAGAAAAAACGCAGCTTAACGGTGCAAGAACTGTTGAATTTAGCAAAAGAGCAACAGAGGTACTCTCATGCAATTGGATGAACTAGAACTAGGTCTAGAACCAGTCTTTGAGATAGGAGATAAAGTCCGACTTCGCAAATTAATCAAAAACGATGGCACTTTTCCCGGACTAGAAATAGGAACAGTCCTCGCCAAGAAAGGAGATATTGGCTATGTCGTCAGCGTAGGAACTTTCTTACAAAGATCCTACATTTATGCCGTTCATTTTCTTCAAACTACGGGGTATGTCGTAGGTTGTCGCAAAGGTGAACTAGAACTTGTTGAGGAAAGCCAAGAAAACGCCTCTCCTGACGGGGAATGAGAACGATTGATTATAGTACATCCATAATACCACTAGAAAGCGGGAAAAATACATGAAAGTCATGCTGCGTCAAAATACTGCTGGAAATTTAGTTGTTTACGTTGCCAAGAAAGATTTAGAGGAAGAAGTTGTCAAGCAAACAGAAGGAGCAGACGGCAAGATTTTCACTCTCGCAAATGGCTGGGAACTCTCATTTCCTAATTTGCCAGACCCACTCAAGTTACCTCAAACTGTAGAAGCTAAGCGAATTGCGTAAACTGTCACTTGTCCTTTGTCATTTGTCATGAGTAGTGGTAAATGACTGAGGACTTAGGACGCGAATAATTAAGTTAAATCCTGAATATTGAATATTCAGGATGTTTTGAATGAGCAATTAAACATTGATTCTTGCAATTCACAAGCAAATTTAACGTTTCCAATACATTCTGGTCAATTAATACTTCATCACCCACAAATAAAGCAGCTTCTCTTGTCTGTCTTCCTTCAAGTTGAATAATGATAAGCCCAGTTAAGCTAGCCTCTCCTTACATCTTGCACCAAGGTATTAATACTGAATTTTTATGTACTCAATAAACATATGTTTTTATCAATAACACCAAAAATCGGAATTTATAGCCTGCGAAGCGCCCTCTTCGTTTGTATAGCCTCACCCAACGAGAGTGTAGGTGCAAGATATAAGTCTCCCTGCCTACCATCAGGGTACTAAATTTAGTCTTCAGAGGGCTTTAACTGACTTTAGCTATAAGCTTAACTTTTAGCTTATAGCTACCCATGCTATAAAGCATATATTTTATCTATATATTATACAATATCTAATTAAGAATCATTATAAGTCTTTTGGATAAAAATCCATCTATCAGGAGAAGGTTTCCGAAATCAGACAAATATTTGTAAACTGAGTGGTGTCACGCTGATGAAAGAAACAAACACTTACCATGACTGACAACAAACTTGCATCACGCCTTTATCCTACCCGTATTGATATTCCCGCAGACGCACGCTCCAAGATAGTTGCAATTCTCAACCAAACTCTAGCAGCCACTTCAGATTTAAAATCTCAAACAAAACAAGCACACTGGAATGTCAAAGGGACTGACTTCTATCAATTGCACGAATTATTTGATGAAATTGCAGGTGAGTTAGAAGAATTTATCGATCTAGTTGCTGAACGTATTACTGCTTTGGGTGGTTATGCTTGCGGAACTGTACGCATGGCAGCTGCAAGTTCTATTTTGCCAGAGTATCCTACAGAGATTATCGCTGGAATGGAGCACGTTACTGCTTTGGCGGATCGCTTTGGACCTTATGCCAAGCATTTGCGTGAAGCGATCGACAAAACCAACGATTTAGGCGATGCTGACACCGCTGACCTGTACACCGAAGTTTCTCGCACTATCGACAAGCGCCTCTGGTTCCTTGATGCTCATTTACAAGCAGCTGCAAATAATTCTGGAAATGGTGCTCCAGCTACTGCTCAAAATCTGGACAGAACTGCTGCTAGAGTATGAAGTGTAAAGAATGAAGGATAAAGTTATTTCCCAATTTTTTATCTCTCTGTGCTGCTGTAGTTTAATAAATTCTTTTTTAAGCGCAGAGGCGCAGAGGAAAGAGAGCTTTTTTGTCTAAAAATTTAGTTCATTTTTACAAGGCTAGGTGGGCAATACCCACCTTTTCTGTTTTTTGAGGTCTTACTCCCTTTGCAACTTTAATACGATGTTTTGATAATACCTAGCTGGATGCCTAAGCCCTGTGATTGCAGCGCAGAATTATACGATTTAGCCTCTTCCAGTCTTAACAGTACCATCGGGCATGATGGTGTTATTAAAGAAAGCGTCTTTGGCATTGAAACACCACGAAGCGCCACTCAAATCAACTCCACTCAAATCACTAATTTCAAAATCTCTCTCCCGAGCAGCATATCTTTCCAACAATTCTTCAACTTCCAACCTTGGCAAAAATTCTTTGCTTTACTCTCAATCTATGATTCATACAACAATTATCCTTGAATCACGTAGTATAAAAGATTAGGCACGAGCGTTCCTCCAATCGGATGATTTTCCACCATTTGATTCAGCAGGGCTTGACTTAGAGTGCGCTCTAAGTTCTAAGGTGAAACTATGTTTCTCTCGGTGAGTCCCATGCAAACCCTGACGATTCAACAGGTTGCCCAGCAAACGGGCTTAACGGTTCACACACTGCGGTACTACGAACGCAATGGCTTACTGGAGCCAGTCGATCGCGCTAGCAGTGGGCATCGTCGCTATTCGGCACAAGACATTGCCCGCATCGAGTTTCTGACTCGCCTGCGGGCAACCGGAATGCCAATTCGGCAGATGCAGGAATTTGCCCGACTGTTTCGAGAGCGACCAGAGGCAATTGGCTCCCGCCGCAAGCTGCTAGAAGCCCACGAGCAACAGGTACAGGCACACATTCAAGAACTGAGGAGCAACCTGGAAATGATTCAGTGGAAGATTGGCTATTACAAGGGATTGGAAGCCCGTCACCAGACGGATGCAACCGATTCCTATTCAGAAGCAAACGAACGCCAGAAATGTCTGGCGGCAGGACGAGCTTTTATGTTGGAACGCGCTCTCCAACAGGTAGATGTTGAAGCAGAAGTTGAACCTCAATCCAACGAAGCGTCTGGTTCCTTGCATGAGAGCAAATTTCAATCATAACGCTGAATGTTCTTTTTACTCTAGAGCTACAGCGTTCAACTTCACCTATTGAGTGTGGTCTGTAAACGGCATACCTCACTGGTTAGCATTGCGCTGAAATTAACCTTCACAACAATGGAGAATTCACAATGAATTTGCAAAACAAAGTCGCTTTGGTGACAGGTGGAAGTTCGGGGATTGGGCGAATCAGAAGAAGTGGCAGAAGCGGTAGTCTGGCTTTGCTCCGATGCTGCGTCTTACATCACAGGACAGACGATCGCTGTTGATGGCGGCTTTGCCATGCCTGGTTTTCGCGGTTCTTGAATCGGCTAAAAGCAAGACCTGACAGAAATAACTAACTAATACTGAAATACAAAGCGCAAAGGTTGGCAAGAATTGGTTCATTACACACATTAGGAGAAACTATGAATGACTCTCTACTGACGATCGTTGCTCGTATTAAAGCAAAACCTGGAATGGAAGACCGAATGCGGCAAGACTTACTGGGTTTACTTGCGACCACTCGTGCAGAGTCGGGTTGCATCACCTTTGACTTATTGAAAGACATAAATGAGCCAACGGTTTTTGTGCTGTACGAAAACTGGAAAGATCGGGCAGCTCTCGATGCTCACTTTGAGCAGCCTTACGTGAAACAGGTTTTGCAAGCTTATGAGGAGACGTTGGCGGAACCGATCGAAGTTTTGTCTCTGAGAAAAATTGAACCATCATGACTGCGATTTGTGGGAATGGTAAATATTCCTTAATTTGGACAGTTTTATCGCCCCAGTTTCCATAAAGCCAAAAGTAATGCTGGCTAGAGATTACAGATTATTTGCAGTTTTAAAGGCATGAGTTTTTATACTGATGCCGATCTGCATAGAGGTAGCTTGACGTTTGGTAAATACTAGCATTTAATCTATCCTGAGTTGACTTTCTGCCAAAACTGGATGCTCCCGAGGTAATCAAGCTAGACTGGGTAAATCCTTGTAGCGTTGAAACCACTCTTCCAAATAGTTGGGGTATTTTTTATTCCCATCCTTTTTTCTGGCATTTATATTTCTTATCCCGTATTTTTACATTTTTACAAAAATCTTCAGTAGTTCGACATTCCCTTTGAGTTGCAGCAGGTAGGTTATCTCCACCAAATCTAAATACTTGGTCACAAAAACGCTTACTTTTTATTTCAGGTGGTTCTGTTAATTTATCAGTAATGTGTACTTTAATAGAAGCGGAATAATATGGATATATAATAATTATGTTTAAACTTAATAATACAACTATTAATATCCGTTCCCAAGGAGAAAGCTTTGTTGCTTTAATCCTTTTTTCTATTTTTGATAAAAAATTCATGTAATAACAAAGAGATAAAGTATTTTAAATTGCTTCAAGAACCAGAGTTTTCACGGGATGCTCTAAAAAGCCAAGTTATAAATAGGGAATAGCCGACTGAGATACTATCCATTCCATAAATGGTTAATTATTGCAAACAGGAAGCTCATCCAATAGATTCAAGACAATAGTTCCGTTGACTTCATCAACAGATTTATTAAAGAAAAATTTCAAACACCAATTGGTATCAAAAAATTTTAATTTTTGGATGTATATTTTTACATTTATGTTTTCTTGATTTTCTACTTCTTGTCCTTTCACTAACTCTAAGTAACTATCTTTAATAGTTTCGTAGATTGCATCAAAAAGCTTGTCTGGAAAACTTTTAACAGTGGGAAGTCCAACTAGCATACTGACTTAACT
Organism: Tolypothrix bouteillei VB521301; assembly: GCF_000760695.4. GTDB lineage: Bacteria > Cyanobacteriota > Cyanobacteriia > Cyanobacteriales > Nostocaceae > Scytonema > Scytonema bouteillei_A. The sequence goes on from NZ_JHEG04000001.1 coordinate 5,982,432, forward strand.
TTTATACAACGCTATCATTCTGGCACAAGTTTTTGAAAATGGGTCGCGTCCCGAAGACCTGAGCAACCAAGCACTCGGTTTTAGAGGTAAGAAGAGAGTAGTATCTTTTTGGTAAGTACGGCACTTTGAAGTGCGTACTTTTCATTTTAAATATACATATCTTAAGATAAAGATAGTTAAAAAAGAGTTGCCAGAAGACTGGTTGTAATGCTTGCTTATTCAAGAAAGTTGCCTACATTAATTGTAAATTTTTAAGCGGAGGAAAAAACTTATGGCTGTTAATTCTAAAACACATCTCATTCACGATCGCAACGCACGCGGTCAAAGCAAAACAGGCTGGTTGGATAGCCGTCACACATTTTCCTTTGGTAGTTTTTACGATCCCAGTCGCATGGGCTTTCGTTCTTTAAGAGTGATTAATGACGATCGCGTTGTTCCCGGTGCAGGTTTTCCAACCCACGGACACAAAGATATGGAAATCCTCACCTATGTTTTGGAAGGAGCGGTAGAGCATAAAGATAGTTTGGGTAATGGCTCAGTCATACGTCCGGGTGACGCGCAAATTATGAGCGCCGGTACTGGTATTCTGCACAGCGAGTATAATCCTTCTGAAACAGAGCCAGTCCATTTTCTCCAAATTTGGATTATTCCTAACAAACAAGGGTTGCAACCAAGATACGAACAAAAAAGTTTTCCGATTGAAGAAAAACGCGGAAAGCTGCGTTTGATTGGTGCAAAAGATGGACGTGATGGTGCAGTGACTATTTACCAAGATGTTGATTTATACACATCTGTTCTAGATGCTGGTGATGTTATCAACTATCACGTTCAACCCAATCGTTATGCTTGGTTGCACTTGGCTCAAGGCGTAGCAACGTTGAACGGAGAAGAACTCCGAGCAGGCGATGGAGTACAAATTAACGGAGAGGAAAAACTCGAAATTAGTACAGATGTAGGCGCAGAAATCTTGCTCTTCGATCTGGGCTAATGTATCCGGTTGAGAGAGTCTATCTATCTTACACAACTCAATTTTCTCCTATAGGACGGGCAAAATGCCCGTCCTAACTTTATAATCGTGCTAACGGAACTGCATTGCGTTATAACAGAAGGATTAATAGTAATCTATATTATCAATGAAATATGTAATTATACGTAAACTCAAAAGATTTTGGAAAGCCGATCGACAACTGATAAGAGTTAGGAATGATTTACTGCAAACAAAACGCCTCCGGTATTTGATATTAGGGATTTTAGCTATACTGAGCCTCATGTTAACTCAAGGCAATTTATTCTTTGGAATCCAAATACCAAAAACTTTAGCAGCCACACCAGATCGACTTGATGTTTCACGATCGCCTACTGCATTAGTAGCAGTTGGAAAACAACACTATCAGAATGGAGAATTTGCCTTAGCGATCGCCAAATGGCAGCAAGGACAACAAGCGTTTGCCATCTCAGGCGACAATCTCAACCAAGCAGCCGTATTAAGTAACTTGGCATTAGCTTACCAGCAGTTAGGTCAATGGAAGCAAGCTTACGAATCGATAGAACAGAGTCTCAGCATCCTGCAAAATACAAAATTTTCTCAAGCCAAGTCTTTACTGGCAGCTGCGCTCCTTATTCAAGGAAGTTTACAATTATCACAGGGTCAGGCACAACAAGCTCTTACGACTTGGGAAAACGCGGCTGTTATCTACAAACAAACAGAAGATAAAGCAGGGTTGAGTCGTTGCTTGCTCAATCAAACTCTAGCCTTACGAGCGTTAGGGCTTTACCCGCGTGCTAGGAAGATACTAGAACAGGTGAATCAAACTTTGCATTCTGAAGCTGACTTGCAACTGAAATTTGCGAGCTTGCTGAATTTAGGCGAGACTCTACGAGTCATGGGAGAATTAGAAACCTCTCAGGAAGCACTGCAACAAGCTTTGACAATAGCACAAAAACTCAACTTGAAAGCGGATATGGCTGTGGTGTGGATGAACTTGGGTAACAATGCGCGATCGCAAAAATTGCCAGACAAAGCGTTCCAATACTACCAACAAGCCATAGCCGCATCACCATCAGCAACAATCAAACTGCAAGCACAGCTCGATCGACTGCATCTGCTTGTAGAAACTGAAAAATGGCAAGATGCACGAACACTTATAGAGGAAATTCAACCGCAACTTGAAAATTTTTTACCAGCCAACCGCCTATCCATTTATGCTAGGGTCAATTTTGCCCAAAGCCTAATGAAAACTTGTCAAAACCATACTTCTCGTTGTACAAATCAAATTCTAGCAGCTAAAATTTTGGCGATCGCTGCCCGACAAGCTGAAGATATCTCTGACTACCGGGCTGCTTCTTATGCTTTGGGTTCTTTAGGCGAAATTTACGAACAAACACAACAGTGGTCTGAGGCACAAAAGTTAACTGAAAAAGCACTCCTGCTGGCACAAAGCAGCCATGCTTCCGATATTGCCTATCGCTGGCATTGGCAGAACGGACGACTGCTTAAGGTTCAAGGAGAGTATCAAAAAGCAATATTGGCCTACAATGAAGCAGTAAATACCTTAAGTCTTATTCGCAACGATTTAGTTGCAAGCAATCTAGATCTACAGTTTTCTTTTCGGGAAAGTGTCGAACCAGTGTATCGAGAGTTAGCCCAGTTATTATTGCAACCATCGCCTACTCAAACGGAGGTCAGTCAAGAAAACCTCAAACAAGCTCGCAAGGCGATTGAATCTCTCCAGTTAGCAGAATTAGATAATTATTTTCGAGAAGCTTGTTTGAACGGTACTCCGGTACAAATCGATCGATTGGATTCGCAAGCAGCCGTTATTTATCCAATTATATTATCCGACCGACTAGAGGTGGTGCTGTCATTACCAAATCAATCCCTACGTCATTATGCCACAGCCATTCCTCAAACCCAACTTGAAACACGGATAGACGAAATGCTGCGATCGCTGCGACGGACTTCTCTCAAACGAGAACGACTCAAAATATCGCAAGAATTTTACGATCTCCTCATCCGACCCGCACAAAATGATTTAAAAACAAATAACATCAAAACTCTTGCATTTGTTCTTGATGGAGCCATGAAAAACTTGCCAATGGCTGCACTCTATGACGGAAAACAATATTTGATAGAACAATACAGGTTGGCATTAAGTCCGGGATTGCAACTATTTGTACCTTCTGCAAAAGAACATCATCAGCTTAAGATCTTGGTTGGGGGATTGAGTGAATCTCGGCAAGGATTTATACCTCTACCTGGTGTAGAAAGCGAAGTCAAGCAAATTAAATCGGAAATTCCATCCCAAGTACTTTTTAATCAAGCTTTTACCAGCACTACTTTCGCACAACAAATTGGAAATAACCCTTTTCCGGTCGTGCATCTGGCAACTCACGGTCAGTTTAGTTCCAACGCCAAAGACACTTTTGTCTTGACTTGGGATAACCGTATCAATGTTAAACAATTAGGAGACTTATTACAGAAGCGTGAAGGCGACAGCCATACACCCATCGAATTGTTAGTTTTAAGCGCCTGTCAAACAGCTCAAGGTGATAAACGTGCTGCTTTGGGATTAGCTGGAGTCGCCATACGTTCTGGCGCACGCAGCACTCTGGCAAGTCTTTGGTCGGTAGACGACCGCTCTACCTCCGTATTTATGGCGGAGTTTTACAAACAACTGTCACATACTGGAGTTTCTAAAGCAGAAGCTGTGCGTCGCGCCCAACTGCAATTATTAAAACAACAAGAATTTCAACACCCTTTTTATTGGGCACCTTTTGTTTTAGTAGGTAATTGGTTGTAAAGTTTGCCAGCAAATCGTACTGAGGTTTGAATTTACATTACCACTTTAGATCGGAGCAAACTTTATATTCTAAGATGGGCTCATCGATCGACCATTTAGAAGACGAATCTCATCTTAGGGGTACAAGTTGTAACACCTATTTTATGAAAAACTTAAGCTATAGAAGCTAAAAACCTATTCTCTGGAGTTCTCCATGTCAAATTTAGACTCTCCTCTCGAATCCGCCGTCTTAATTACCATTATTGGGGAAACAGTGCTGAAAGACCGGATTGTTAAGCTACTGAAAAACTACAGTGTAAGTGGTTACACTATTAGTCAAGTTCAGGGTGAGGGCGGACACGGAAGACGCGTGTCAGACTTACCAGGCTACAACACTAATATTGAAATCAAGACCATTGTTTCCTTAGAAGTCTCTGATGCTATCCTTTCGGCTCTTAAAGAAGAGCAGGGTAAGCATGCGTTGATTGCTTTCCGACACAATGTAGAAGCTTTCTATTAATTAACCTCGTACAGCATACCGAGCTAAGCCGGATGACTGTGAACGAGTATGCACTTGACAGCAATCACAGTAACGAATATCGGACATTGGCTACAAAGAGCGTCAACAACAGCAACAATCTTAGAGTTCCTACACCTATTGAGATGGATGAGTTAGAAGAGTTGTTGATTGAAGTCGGTATCCAAAGAAAGTGAGGAAAATGCTGCAAAGTTGATTGGTCAGCAATCGGCTGAAGCTAAAGTAAAAAGTGTTATCAAGTAAGTAATTATTTAGGGTGGGTAGCAGCCCACCCTAAAGCATTTGCCTCAACCTTAATCCCCCAGTCAACATCTATACTTAGCTCTTAATTGTTTGCATAACTTTATATAAAGATTTTCTTGTTACTTCTGCGTAAATTTTTCTACTGTGCCACAATCGGAAATGAGAGTTAATTCGGTTAACAGCTTTTGTTTTTAGTATTAACAGGCTTTTTGTTTTTGGTATTAGCAAACTTTTCTCCGAAACTTAAATCTCCACACATTTATGATTTCGGAGACAGTGTATGTCAGTTTACGTAGGCAATCTTTCTTATGAAGTTACGGAAGAAAGTCTGAATGCTGTGTTTGCAGAATATGGTTCTGTCAAGCGAGTTCAGCTACCTACAGATCGTGAAACAGGTCGTTTACGCGGCTTTGGTTTTGTAGAAATGGGTACAGACGCTGAAGAAACAGCTGCTATTGATGCACTTAATGGTGCAGAGTGGATGGGACGCGATCTCAAAGTGAATAAGGCTAAGCCCAGAGAAGAAAGAGGTTCTTTTGGTGGGAATCGGGGGAACAGCAGTTTCCGCAACCGCTACTAAGCTTTGTAAATTTAGCTCCAAGAGCTAACAACTCCCGAAGCACTTGGCAATTACCGAAGGAATTCATCAATCTATCAGAGTAACGAACGTGAAAATAGATTTTAAATTTTCTTTGGTAGAAAGTGTGGAAGAGTGTTAGTTTCATTAAGTAGTGGCTCAGGCAAAAATGCTTGAGCCTTTTTCATATATCCAATATTCGTTTTTCTTGAAGTTTGATGATAATTCCTTAAGAACATTCGCGGCTTAAAACAAGCTTTTATCTACCTTGACTTTCTCTAATGGAAACACCCGAGCCATTAAGCCGGGGTGAGAAGAAGAAGCCCAAATATTGAGAAGAGTTGTTAATAGGGGTTATTCTAGCAAGCGTGTTACCAGGGGCAAGTAGTACAAAAACTCAGTTTGTAGTATGACAAAACATGGCTACAACCTTTATTCTTTCGTTCCACCCTTGTGGTAACTTTGGGCAGATGAGCGTGAGCTAGGTCTAGATGATTTCATAGGAAACGATATCTGAAAAGTATATGTAGCAATACTTTCAGTCTATCTGGCCTCTCATAACACGCTTGCTAGAATAACCCCTAATACTATAATAAAGATACACATTGTGTATCTGGCAGTCCCATGCTAGGGTACAAGACAAAGGAGGACATTATGCAGCCCCAGAGCAACCCCGATATTCCTACTTGTGCCGTCAATCTGCGTATCCGTAAGGATGTGCGGACGCTTATTGACCGAGCAGCAAAAGCGCAAAGCAAATCACGTTCGGACTTTATGATTGATGCTGCGCGGCGAGCGGCGGAAGATACGCTGCTTGACCAGACCTTTGTGCGAGTGGACGAAGAAACCTATCAGCATTTTCTGAATGTTCTGGATAGCCCGCCCTGCAATGAAGGGTTTGAACGCTTGATGAATGTTAAGAAGCCGTGGGGATAGATGACCCTTCAAGCCCCTGTACCTCTTGCGGATATTCACGTATTGGATGACTTTGATTGCGGAGTTGCCAGCCTAAATGACTGGTTAAAGCGCCGCGCTGTTGCCAATCAGAAGAACAATGCATCACGTACCTATGTTGTAACGGATGGGGAAAAAGTGATTGCTTACTATTGCCTTTCCTCTGGCGCATTGGCGCTCTCACACGCGCCATCGCCTATAAGACGTAATATGCCCGACCCCATACCCGTAGCCATTCTTGGAAGGCTTGGAGTAGATACCTCATGGAAAGGGCAGGGGTTAGGCGCGGCGTTACTACAGGATGCGGTGCTGCGTACAATGCAGGCGGCAGAGATACTAGGCATTCGTGGAATAGTAGTACATGCCATATCGGAAGAAGCTAAGCAATTCTACCAGCATTACGGGTTTTCTCCTTCGCCCACGCAACCCATGACGCTTATTCTATCTATCAAGAAAGTCATAATATAATCTCAAAATCAGCGCTTGTAAAAAATGTATTTTTACGCTTCATAATGCGCTGATGTTGTTTTCAGCTTACTACCTGCCCCTTTCCTTATCCCGAACGCAGGTTATAAAAGTAAACGTATTAGTATTAATTAAAAAAACTATGGCAATCAGCAAACGAGATATTGAGCATATCTTTGAGCGTCTTCGTTCTGGTGTTGTTCCAGAACGAGGTTTGGAAGCCTTTGCTGTTGGTATTGACAAACAGCGAACGGAAATTCACCGTCAATTCCAAAAATCCTATAAATAACCATGAATGTACAACTTGTAAACTCCGTGGTAGAAATGGTACTAAACCTCTCCCCCGAAGAGCAAAAACTTTTTCAAGAAAAGCTTAGTAATAAGCATTTAACGTTACGAACCAGTAAGCCTCAAACACCAGGAGAGAGATTATTGCTTTGGCAGGAATGGATAGATACAGCACCAAAAAGCTCTGCAAACCTTTCTGATGAAGCTCTAAGGCGAGAAAATATCTACGATGATGAAGTATGACCGATTATCTATTAGTTTAATTCTTATTCTTAGAGAAAAATTTATTTCTATACTTAGATATGTTGACAAAATTGCCTTGATTTTAACTTATTACCATTGCATTCACACCCAATGGCTGATTCTTGCCCTAATGTGTTACTTCCAAAGCATTTTTGGGAAATATAAGGCTGGCTCTTAGGGAGCATCCCAAATTAGAAACAACACCAGGAGATGTTCGCGATCGCAGTGATACAAACAAAGCCTACCTGCACGGGCTTCTATTTAGTCCTTGCCTTGCGGTGAGTTGAGAGCTGATAGCGTATAGCTTTTAGTCAATATTTACTCCATACAAACTGTAACAAAAAAATTTTATGATCGGTACAAAGAACATCCGCTTATTGCTTCTATCACTCTCAACAGCGTTACTATTACAATCGAGTGTCATTTTGAATGGCATAACTCCTGCCTTTGCTTTAAAGGTAAAATTTGAACCGCCTAAGAGCGAACCAGCACCAAAAATTACCATTGGTGGTGGGAGGCGCGATAATGGTACTTGCGATGGACAAAGCAATACAACGAATAGCCGTATGACTGGTGCTAATACGGCAGAAAAACTGACTGCGTTGTTACCTTCAACACATTTAGGTTTAACACTAACGAGCCATCCTACCTTTCTTGTTTATGTACCAAAAACTTCTGCTAAAGTCTTAGAATTTACTCTTGAAGATGAAGCAGGTGAGGGAATTTATCAGACTAAAATTAACCTCAAAGGCGTTCCAGGTATTGTTAGCTTTAGTTTACCTAAAACAGAACCAGCACTGGAAGTAGGCAAAGATTACCGATGGGTTGTATCAATTATTTGTCAGCAAACAGGACCAACAAACCCATTTATCGAAGGTTTGGTGCGTCGATCGCCTGTGAATGCAACACTCACAAATCGCATCAATAAAGCAAAACCACTCGAGCAAATTGTCCTTTACAGTCAATCCGGTTACTGGTTTGAAGCACTGACAAATTTAGCCAATCTGAGGCTTTCCCAACCCCAAAATCGTGAAATTAAAACAGCTTGGAACGAGTTGTTGGAATCAGTTGATTTAAATGCGATCGCAAACGCACCCCTACAAAAATAAAGCCCCACTCCTCCTGTCTATGAATCAATCCATACCCCTATGTTGGCTTGCTAGTCGTTTCACTGTTGGCTGTTTCCTGGGGGTGCAATTTCTTACACCCCTACTGCTTGACCCCGTATCCGCGCAAATTATTCCCGATAAGACCTTACCTGTTAATTCTCTAGTTAGCCCCGGATGCAGTATCTGCACCATAGAAGGCGGTACAATTCAGGGCAAAAATCTATTTCATAGCTTTCAAGAATTTTCCTTAGCTACAGGAAGCGAAGCATTTTTCAAAAATGATTCTACTATTGAGAATATCTTCACGCGGGTGACGGGGAACGCCGCTTCTTACATCAATGGGCTTATCCGCACCTCAGGTAAAGCCAATTTATTTTTGATTAATCCTAACGGGATCTTTTTCGGTAAAGATGCTCGGCTTGATGTTGGGGGGTCATTCATTGGCTCAACGGCAAACAGTATTGTCTTTTCAGACAACATAACTTTTAGTACGATACCAAATCAAAATACACCTTTATTGAGTGTTAACGTTCCTATTGGGTTGCAGTATGGTGTGTCTCCTGCTGCTATTCAAGTACAGCAAGCCAATTTAGAAGTAAAGCCAGGTCAAATTTTAGCGTTAGTGGGAGGAGATCTTTCCATAGAAAGCAGTCAATTAAAAGCATTTGGGGGAAACGTTGAATTAGGCAGTTTATCGGGTGCGGGAAGAGTTAACTTAAATGGATTAGAAGCATTTAGCTTTCCAGTAGCGGTAGAACGTGGGGATATTTCAATAGATGGGTCGTTCGTTGATGTCATGGCTTCTGGGAAAGGAAATATTAGCATTAACGCTCGAAATCTTGAGATGGTCAACACTCAGTTGCAAGCTGGAATCCGAGAACAACATGGCCATCCAGGTGCTGTCGCTGGGGATATTCAAATAAATCTCACAGGCAATACCTTGCTAACTCAAAGTAGTGAGATTATCAACGAATTGCAAAATAACTCGACTGGTACTGGAGGCAATATTAACTTAAAAACTGAAAATCTGACGGTAGAAGATTCGCAGATATCAGTCCAAACCAGCAGTTCTGGAAATGCAGGAAATTTAAATGTCAAGGCGACACAATTAAATGTTGCATCTTCGCAAAGTCAAACAATTTCCTCAGTTTCAAGTGTTCGTCAATTACTATCCCCAACTACGGATCAAAAGATCGGTTTATTTTCCTTTGTCTTTAAACAAGCTACAGGAAACGGTGGTGATGTCAGTATTGAAGCAAAGGACGTCAATCTTAACGGTAAATCTCTTGTAGCAAGCGATACCGCAGGTGCAGGGAGTGGTGGCATTACCACCATTAAAACCGAACGCTTAAGCTTAAATAATCAGGCGACAATCTCTGCGAGTACGGGAGGTTCTGGCAATGCAGGGGAATTAAGAATCGAAGCAACCGAGTCAATTGAAGTTGGTAATGCTTCTGAGGGTCGTTCTGCTGGCTTAGCAACAATTGCTAAATTTGGAGCTACGGGTAGTGGCGGTCACATGACTATAAAAACCCAACGCTTGAGTTTACAAGGTGGGGGAATTTTATCTGCTGATAGCTTTGGTGATGGAAATGGAGGAAGTATTACTATTGAAGCAACAGATCGGGTGGAATTAAGTGGGATGAATGGTACAGGCATTCCCAGCGGTATATTTGCGGCTATTCGGGGTGGAAAAGGAAATGGCGGTAGTTTGTCAATCGAAACAGGGCGTTTGATACTCCAGAATGGAGGAGTTATTGACGTTGGGACAGAGGGAGCAGGAAATGGTGGTAGTATTGCCATTCACGCTACAGAATTGGTAGAACTCAGCCGTACAACTGACAGTGGCTTCAGCCGCATAATTGCTCAAACTAATGAAACCGCAACAGGAAGAGGGGGAGATATTTTCATTGAAACCTCACGTTTGACTGTTAATAATGGTAACCAAATCTCAGCAGCGACTTTTGGGATGGGTGAAGGAGGGAGTTTGTTTGTTCGAGCTAAGGACTTGATAGAGCTATCAGGAACAAGTGAAATCGATAATACTCGGTTTGGAATACAGCCACTCATTACAGATAGTTCGGGAAAGAAATTTCCTAGCGGACTTTTTGCGAGTTCTCCTGGCTATGGAAATGCTGATACTCTAACAATTGAAACCGGTCAATTAATTGTTCGCGATGAAGCACAAGTCTCTGCAAGCAGCCAACAAAAAGGCGCTGCAGGTAATTTAAATATCCTAGCTGATAAAATCTATCTCGATAACGGTATCCTTAGCGCCGAAACGGTAGAGGGAGAACGAGCAAATATTTTCCTGGCATCGTCAAATATTTTATTGCGTCACGGTAGCCGCATTACCACTAATGCCACTCAGGATGCCACAGGAGGCAATATCAATATCAATACAGATACTTTAGTAGCCGCAGAAAACAGCGATATCACTGCTAACTCTCAAGCCAGTTTTGGCGGTAAGGTAATTGTTAATGCTCAAGGTATCATAGGGAGCAAGTTTCGCGAACAACTAACACCTGAAAACGATATTACCGCAACGTCTTCCTTGGGTTATGAATTTAGTGGTGTGGTGGATATTAATACTTTAGCAATCGATCCTAATTCCGGATTGATTCAACTACCTGCAAATTTTACTGAAGCCAGTCATCAAATTACAACCCAATGTACTGCACAAAAAGGTAATTATTTTGCGATCGTAGGACGTGGTGGATTACCACAAAGTCCTAATGAACCATTTACAGGAACAACAACACTGGTAGATTTAGTTGAATTGATTTCTGCATCTGAGAAGAAACAAGTGTCTGAATCGCCTGCATCTACCACAAATAATGCCAATCCAGAAATAGTAGAAGCTCAAGGATGGGTTGTTGATGGGAAAGGTCAAGTCACTTTGGTCAGTCAAATAGCTAGCGAGCCCGTTTTCCCTCAAATGAATTGTCGATCGCTCTGACACAACTGTTTAAAATAAACAGCAATTTCTGTAGGTGTAGCGGTAAAGCGAATACCAAAATTTGTTTGGTTGTCGTTTGCAACTTTGACCACCTTAGCGTACACATCTAGCTTGTTTAATTTTTCATCTTCAGCAAGCAGTTGTATTTGAAGGTTGCTGAGAATTTGCACGGGCTGTTTTGTCCGCAATTGGGCACTGCTTGCAGATAATTGTACCAAACTACCTTGGAACACTTCATCTGAAAGATGTTTGCCTTCCATCACTCGATATTGTATGGGAATTTCCATTGTTAAAAGGGTTAAATTTTCTGTAGTATCGTGCAAAGCGAGTTTGTACTGACCGCCAATACCGCCAATATCGTAGATCGTAATGGGTTCGGCAAAACCTTTGGGTTGTACTTGAAGTTGTCCGGCGATCTGGATAATTTCTCCTACTGCATCTAAAGTTTCTTGAGAAACGAGGATTTGCCCTCCAACAGTATAGGTTTCAATTCGGGAAGCCAGATTAACGTTGCTACCCATAATAGTGTATTTGGCACGTTGGTGAGAGCCGATATTACCAGCAAGGACTTCTCCTGTATGAATACCAATACCCATCTCTAAAGGAAGTAAATCCATACCGACCAATCGTTGATTGATATCATCCATTGCTAATTGCATCTCAATGGCACAAGCAACAGCTAGTTGGGCATTATCTTCAAGATCGATAGGTGCGCCAAACATGACAAAAATGCCATCGCCCATAAAATCATTAATCGTACCTTTGTAACGGTTGATAACATCAGTCATTACCCCTAAATACAGATTGATAATTTCCACCACTTTTTCTGGCGGTACTCGTTCGGAGATGGCAGAAAAACCTCGGAGATCGGAAATTAAAATTGTGACATCCCGCTTTTCGCCTCCCAACTTTAAACCACCTGGGGTTTCTAATAACGTAGAGACAACTTCATCGGTCAGATAGCGATTAAAAGTTTGCCGCATGGCAGCAGTATTTCGGGCTATATAGGCAGTAATAGTAAATCCAGAGCCTACTAAAGCTAACAAGCCAGGGACTATTGGTAACCACCATGCCGTGCAAAAAGCGACATAACAACCACCTGTGAGCACAAGACTGAGTAGCAAGATGTTGAGATTAGCAGCGGGTACACGGCTGTTGCGTTGATAGCGCTGCGTCCAAGCGATACTTGCTCCCGCAATAGCCCAGATACCAATCCACAAACATTCTTGGGTTTCAGACCAAACTTTTATTAAAGGACGACCTTCTAAAGCAGCGCTTATTATCTGACTGGCAAGATCGGCATGAACGATCGCTCCCGCACTTCTAAAGGTCGCTTGACTGTGAGCGCTGGCGCTATAAGGTGTATAAAAAAAGTCACCGCTGCTTTCTGCAGTTACCCCAATTAAGACAATGCGATCGCGAGCAAAATTCTTGGGTATATTTCCAGCTAACACATCACTGATGGAAACAGTCAGAAAACCTTGTTGTATATTGCGAAAATTGGATATTATTTGATATCCTCCAGTATCGGCACCGACATAGCCACCATCATGTTTTTTAAAAGGCACAAATACTGCTTTACCTAACTTCATTTTATTTGTTTCTGGCTGTAGGTAAATTCCTTGCGCTTCCAAATACATTAAAGCCAAATGTGCTCCCAAGCTTAAGATAGTATCGCCCTTAGCATTTTTTACAGACAACAAACTGCGGCGCAGTTTACCGTCTTTATCCACAACCAAATCATTGGCACTCACTTGTTCTGCATTCAAAGCAGGAGGTGGATCGATTTCAGAACCAGAATAGTCACTGACTACTTTACGAATACCAATCAATGTGGGTGTACTTTGAAAAACTTTCACGAGTTCTTGATAACCCGGTTCTACTGGTAAATCCCGGTAAATATCAAGCCCAATGGCACGAGGTTGCTGTTGTTTTAAAATCGATATTGCTTTTGCAAGTTGAGCGTCGGGGATGGGCCATCGCAATTTACGGATATCTTTCTCATTGACTTCTACAATTACAATCCGCGAATCTCTTGGTTCAATTGGACGCAGTTGAAAAAATCTATCTAGCGCTGCTAACTCCAAAGATTGCAAACAGCCAAGATAGCGCAAACCAATTATTATCGCTGCGATCGCCGGAGCGGTCATCAAAGCACCACGATGTTGCCATAAAAGTTTTTTAAGACTTGTCCGCATAAGCTGGCATTCTTCAGCAATCCAAAATGGTATGAGTTGTTAGATAACCTTAGCCCTATCAAATCTCGATACTTATAAGATATTGAGTCTCTCTCGCGAGTGATTTAGGGATGCTGTATGCATCTGTAAGATTAACGAGAACGATCGCAACGATATTATAGAAACTAGTGTAAAAGACTCATAACAGTAATTCCCCTGATTTTTTCTGGGGTAGACATCGGGTACTGCTATCATGCCAACATTGCGCTCCCAAACAAACAGCAAAATGTGGATTGCGATCGCTCTCTCTTTCTACGCCTTTATAGCCATTGGCGTTGCGGAAGGAGGCTTGGGCGTCTTAATCCCCTCTATTCAGCAAACATACAACTTGACTTCTGCCACCATCTCCCTACTTTTCCTCAGTCAAGTGACAGGTTATATTATTGCAGCATTAGCCAGCAGTATCTTAACGAGCAATATGGGAATGGCGCGGATGTTGCTGCTAGCATCTGTTGTTCTGACCTGTGCCCTTGTGAGCTATGCTCTCAGCCCTTATTGGTGGTTGATGGTTGCTACAGGAACATTGCTCGGTTTGGGAATTGGTCTGATTGATGCTGGTATCAACAGCTATATTGCTAACGAACAACAGCAGGCTGACTTAATGGGGCTGCTACACGCATTTTATGGTATCGGGGCTTTGTTAGGTCCGGCGATCGCGACTACGCTCTTGGCATTTAACTTGCATTGGAGAAGTATCTACCTAGTTTTTGCAACTTTCGTCGGCATAATGGTCGCAGGAATGCTTTGGGCAGTTGTGTACGACTACAAACCGTTGAACAAGCGCGTACAAGTAACGGGAACAAATGCGCGAACCAATCTACGTGTAGCCCTTACAACTCCTGTCGTATGTATAGCTGCTCTGTTCTTATTTATTTATGTAGGTACAGAAGCTTCAGTTGGAAGTTGGGCTTATAGCGTCCAAAGTCTCAGTCGAGGCACGCCAAAGTTGCTTGCAGGTTATAGTGTCAGTGGCTACTGGATAGGGCTAACCATAGGACGTGCGGTGACGGGACGTATTGTTAAACGCTGGGGTGCTCTGCGTACTCTCGAGCGTTCCTTGCTACTGCTTGGGCTTGGTTTAACTGCTTGGTGGTTGTTACCAAATCAATTGCTGAGTTTACCAATCATTGGCTTTGCACTCGCCCCTATATTTCCACTAACAATATGGTTGATGCCACAACGAGTAAGTAAAGCTATTGTTCCGGCTGCAATTGGATGTATGACAAGTGTTGCTAGTTTGGGTGCAGCAACTATCCCCTCTGCTGTTGGGACTTTAGCAACGCGTTTTGGCTTGGAAATTATTCCAGTTTTGATGCTTCCTCTCGCAGTCATTATGATAATTTTGCATCGTTGGTTGGCACAGCATCAGGTGAGCCGTGCTTGATTGGGGAAATGACTCAGAAGACAACTTCAAGCAAAAATTATCTCTAATGCAAGCTTTAAGGCTCACTTTTATGACCACAGAGAGATTTATGAATAACTGTTTCTCGTCACACTTTACTTAACTTTACATTTGGTTTGAGTAGACTGGTATTTGTCCATGAACCAGAAAGATAACCTTGATGCTGAATCTTTACGCCTTGCAGAAGATACAAGACGCGAGAAAAACTGGAAACGCTGGGGACCTTACTTAGCAGAAAGACAGTGGGGAACCGTGCGTGAAGACTATTCAACAGATGGGTCTTCCTGGGACTATTTGCCCCACGACCACGCCCGGAGGCGAGCTTATAGGTGGGGAGAAGATGGGCTTTTGGGAATATGCGATCGCGAAGGACGTTTGTGTTTTGCTCTTGCACTATGGAACGGACAAGACCCCATTCTTAAAGAACGTCTTTTTGGCTTAACGAATACTGAAGGCAATCATGGGGAAGATGTCAAAGAATATTACTTTTATTTAGACTCAAGCCCAACACATTCCTATTTGAAAGCCTTGTACAAGTACCCACAGAAAGAATTTCCATATACACGCCTCGTAGAAGAGAACCGCAACCGAAGCAAGGATTTAGGAGAGTTTGAACTTATTGATACTGGAATTTTTGAAGAAAATAAATACTTTGATATATTTGCAGAGTATGCAAAAGCTTCACCCAACGATATATTAATCAAAATTACAGTTGTCAATCGCGGTTCAGAAACCGCCAAACTCCATGTTTTACCCACAATTTGGTTTAAGAACAGTTGGTCTTGGGGTCGCACGGGTGAAAGTTACTGGACAAAACCCTGCATTGAATATAAAAAAGATGGAGAGCTTTTGCTTTCTCATGAAACATTAGGTAAATTCCGTTTTATCGCCGAACCGATTCTAGGGCAGAACACTCCTAATTTTCTGTTTACTGAAAACGAGACTAATTCGGAAAGGTTATTTAATGTAGAAAACAGCACTCCCTATGTCAAAGATGCTTTTCACCAATACATCGTACACGGACAGAAGGATGCTATTAATCCCAAGATGGTGGGAACTAAAGCAGCAGTACAATACTGCTTGGAAGTTCCGGCTGGCGAGGAAGTAACACTCAGATTGCGCTTGTTTTCTGAAGAAGAAGCACCAGCACATCCATTTGGGCAAAACTTCCAGCAAATCTTTCAACAACGCATTTGTGAAACAGAAGAATTCTACAAAAATCGTATTTCATCCGAACTGTCTCAACATGAAAACCTGGTAACAAGACAAGCTTATGCCGGCTTGCTTTGGTCCAAACAATTCTATCATTACGGTATCAAAGATTGGCTTGAAGGAGATCCTTCACAACCGCCACTCCAGAGAAATGAAGAGGTTCGCAACGCTGATTGGACTCACCTTTACAATCGCGATGTGATTTCCATGCCAGATAAATGGGAGTATCCTTGGTATGCAACTTGGGATGTTGCTTTCCATCTCGTCGCCTTTGCCAAAATTGACCCAGATTTTGCCAAGCAGCAACTGATTTTGTTTTTACGTGAGTGGTATATGCATCCCAACGGACAGCTACCCGCTTACGAGTTTGACTTTTCCGGTACAAACCCACCTGTTATCCCATGGGCTTGCTGGCGTATTTACAAAATCACTGCCGAGCAAGGTCAGAAAGACCGTATTTTTCTCACTCGTGTCTTTCAAAAACTGTTGTTGAACTTTACTTGGTGGGTAAATCGTAAAGACGTTGCTGGAAAAAACATCTTTGCGGGTGGTTTTTTAGGAATGGACAATATAGGTGTTTTTGACCGTTCCAAACCTTTGCCTACTGGGGGCGAACTCCAACAAGCCGATGGGACTGCTTGGATGGCATTTTACTGCGTAACTATGCTGGCAATGGCATTAGAACTTGCTGAAGAAGATCCAGCTTACGAAGATATTGCTTCTAAGTTTTTTGAACACTTTATGGCCATTGCTGAGGCGACGAATACCATTGGAGGAACCGGGCTTTGGGATGAAGAAGATGGCTTTTATTATGATTGGTTGGCAGTCGATAGCAAGTATATACCTTTGAAAGTACGCTCTCTTGTGGGAATTGTCATCTTACTTGCAGTAGAAACTTTGGATTTTCAGGTTATCCAAAATTTACCAGGGTTTACCAAACGAATGCATTGGTTTTTGGAAAACCGCCAAAACGTCACCGAGTATATCTCTTGCATGAAAAAAGCAAAAGCGACCAATCATCTTTTGCTAGCAATTCCCACAAGAGAACGCTTGCAACAAGTGCTGCACTATTTGCTAGATGAAAACGAATTTCTTTCCCCCTACGGTATCCGTTCCCTATCTCGCTTTCATCTAGAACATCCCTACGTTTTTCCTATTGACGATCGAGAGTACCGTGTTGAGTATCTTCCTGGAGAATCAAATAGTAGCTTGTTTGGCGGTAACTCTAACTGGCGCGGACCTATTTGGTTTCCCCTGAATTACTTGCTTGTGGAAGCTCTAGACCGTTATTACCAATTTTACGGCGATGATTTATTAGTTGAATGCCCCACAGGTTCCGGACAAATGATGAATTTGGGGCAAGTTTCACAAGAAATTTCCCGACGCTTAGCTAGTATTTTCCTTCCGGATACAAGAGGGTATTGTCCTTGGCAAGGGAAAAACCAATATTTTTCTGTAGATGCTTATTGGCGTCACTTAACTCTTTTTCACGAGTACTTTTGTGGTGACACGGGTTCTGGTTTGGGTGCTAGCCATCAAACTGGGTGGACGGCATTGATTGTAAGGTTATTATAGCAGTCCGTATAAAATTTACAAACAAATTCTATCCTGATGAGGATTGAAAATGGTAACAGGATATTAGATGTAGGTGTAAAAGCAAAATTAGAATAACTCCGCAAGAACTGAAAAGACAACAAGCTGACTTTTTATGTAAGCTAGCAATAGCATTCTTCTTTGGATAGATAAATAACTGGAGGAAAGCCATTATATTTGGGTAGGTCACATATCACGATTTACCGACATAGCCTCGACCAAAAGATATAAATCTTATACTAGGATAAAAATCCTATTAGCTTCCAGTTAGTTTCTCCTTAGGTGCCTGTAAGTCATGAAATTCTCTGAGTCTCAAACTCATTTTGAAGATAATCTTCCAGAGGGAACCTCAGAAGAGCCACCTCGCAAACAGCGGCGGTGGCTTTGGTTGTTGGTAGCTCTGGGAGTACTGGCAGGAGGAGGCTATGCACTTTGGCGTTTCCTTGCCCCCGGACAAAAAGAACCTACGCCTGCTAGCGCTCAGCCCCCTGGGGTAAGAGTTAAGATATCTACGGTGCAAACAGGTATCATAGAGGACAGTTCGGAGTTTGTTGCCAATCTGGAATCTCGTCGGTCGGTCAATCTTCAACCCAGAATTCAGGGTCAGATCGCTCAGATATATGCTAGAGCGGGAGATACAGTAGCAGCAGGAGATCCAATTATCCAAGTTGATGCCAGAGAGCAACAAGCATCTGTGAGTAGTGTTGCAGCAGCAGCAGAGGTAGCGCGATCGCAATTGGAAAATGCGCGTGCAACTCTTCAATCCCTACAAGCAGAGCGCTTATCGAATCTATCTGATGTGAAATTGAACCAGCGAGAATACGATCGCTATGCTCGCTTAGCTGCAGAAGGCGCAGAATCCCGACAGGTACGAGATCAGTATGCAAATAGGTTAGAAACAGCACAAGCGCAACTCCGTGCTACAGAAGCGCGGATAAAAGCACAAACTGCCAGTATCATCCAATCAGAAAAATCTTTACAGCAAGCACAAGCAAATATTAATCAACAGCAAGTTCAACTTCAGTACTACAAAATCACTGCTCCTTTTCCGGGTACAGTTGGAGATATACCAGTCAAAGTGGGAGATTTTGTCAATACATCTACACAATTAGCTACAATTACGCAAAACCAACCTTTAGAATTAAACATTTTTGTACCAATTGAGCGCGGACCTCAATTACGTAAAGGAACACCAGTGGAGGTCATGGACGCACAAGGTAAAAGTTTAGGCATGAGTCGGGTATTTTTTATTTCACCAAGTGCAAACACTAACAACCAAGCAGTACTGATTAAAGCCCTTTACGACAACAATAGAAATCAACTGAGGGCAGATCAATTTGCACGAGCTAGAGTGATCTGGAACCAACGCCCAGGAGTTTTAGTTCCAACAACAGCCGTCACTCGAGTAGCAGGAGAAACCTTTGTGTATGTAGCTCAAACACCACCAGCATCACCATCACCGCAATCCGCGCAAGGCGGAGGATTTCAACTTGTAGCTCGGCAAAAGCGAGTGAAGTTGGGCAATATCAAAGGTAATAATTACCAAGTTCTTGAAGGATTGCAGCCAGGAGATAGAATCATCGTCTCAGGGCTACTCAATCTTAGAGATGGAGCACCGATTATTCCTGAATCGTAAGTCATGGAAGACGGGCTAATAGCTAATAGAAGACGGGCTAATTCATAACTATTAGCCATTAGCTATTAGCTATTAGCAACTGGCTTTTTAGCAATTAGCAATTTTCCTATGTTCGTTGACTTCTTTATCAAGCGACCTGTATTTACGAGTGTTTGCGCGATCGTTATTTTTCTAGTGGGAGCAATCAGTATTCCCACGTTACCCGCAGCGCAGTATCCCGAAATTAGCCCAGTTCAAGTAAACGTTTCTGCCAATTATGTTGGTGCCAATGCTGACGTTGTGGAAAATACCGTAACCACTCTTTTAGAAAGAGAAATTAACGGGGTTGAGGGCATGAAGTACATGACCTCAAGTAGTAGCAGTACTGGCAATAGTACCATCACAGTCACATTTGATGCATCGCGGAATAAAGATATTGCAGCAGTTGACGTACAAAATCGAGTGTCTCTAGCTGAACCTCAGTTACCAGAAGCAGTCCAGCGAACGGGAGTCAGTGTTAGCAAGCAATCTAACAATATCTTGTTAGCGATGGGACTGTACAGCGACAAGAACGAGTATAACAACATCTTCTTAAGCAACTACGCTGACCTCTACTTAGTAGATGCCCTACAAAGAATTAACGGTGTGAGTGAAGCTCGGATTTTTGGCGAACGCCGTTATGCAATGCGTCTGTGGCTCGACCCCAACCGGCTTGCAAGTCGCAGCCTCACAGCCCAAGATGTGGTTGATGCTCTCAACGAGCAAAACATACAGGTAGGTGCTGGACAAATTGGTCAGCAACCTGCTCCAGAAAGCCAAATGTATCAGGTAGACCTGCGGGCGCTGAGTCGATTTAGAGAACCATCCGAATTTGAGGACATGGTGATTAAATCCGGTCAGGATGGTACGCTTGTTAAGCTCAAAGATATCGGTCGGGCAGAACTCGGAGCAGAAAACTACAACACATTCCTTAGATTTAGAGGTCAAGAAGGTGTTGGGATTGGAATATTTCCAATTCCAGGTAGTAATGCTTTGAGTGTTGCGAAGGCTGTTAAAGAAGAAATGGCAAAACTTGCCCTGGATTTTCCACCAGGGATGAAATATCAAGTGGCGTTCGATACGACCTCGTTTGTAGAAGAATCACTCGCAGAAGTTGCCAAGACATTGTTTGAAGCAATTATCCTCGTTGTTTTAGTGATTTTTCTTTTCTTACAAGATTGGCGCACCACTATCATTCCCATCGTTACTATTCCCCTGGCATTGATTGGCACTTTTGCCTTTGTAAAAGTGTTCAATTTTTCCATCAATACCTTGACCTTATTTGGTTTAACCCTAGCAACAGGTATGGTGGTCGATGATGCGATCGTTGTAGTAGAAGACATTGCCCGTCTCATTCAACAAGAAGAGATGTCGCCACGTCAAGCCGCATCTTCCGCAATGCACGAACTTTTTGGAGCAGTTATCGCGACTTCTCTAGTGTTGATGGCTGTGTTTGTACCGGTTGCTTTCTTTCCTGGTTCAACAGGCCAAATTTACAAACAATTTGCTTTAACAATAGCCTTTTCGATCGCAATATCTACCTTCCTTGCGGTTACCCTCACTCCTTCTTTAGCTGGCTTGTTACTGCGTCCCCAGCAAAGACAGGGCGGTATTTTTGGCTGGTTTTTTGGTATAATTAACCGATTTCTTGATGCCATGACAAGCGGGTATACTTGGTTACTCAAGCGCCTTGTCCGTCTAAAAGCTATTGTTGTACTGTTGTTTGTTCTGTCTTTAGGGTTTACAGGATGGCTTTATACTCGCGTACCTACAGCGTTTATTCCTGATGAAGACCAAGGATATTTCATCACTATCATCCAAGGTCCACAAGGAGTTTCGCTTAATTACACGAGTAAAGTTATGCGTCAGGTAGAAGAGGAAATTCTCAAGTTACCAGAAGTTGTAGGGACTTTTGCCATAGGTGGTTTTGGTTTTACTGGTAGCACGGTCAACAATGGTGTTATTTTTACAACCTTGAAACCTTGGGATGAGCGGACTCAACCAGGTCAGTCAGTACAAGGAATTATTGGTAATTTATTTGGAAAGCTATCCACAATTACGGAAGCGAGGGTTTTACCAGTTAACCCACCAGCCATCCAAGGTTTGGGTAACTTCAGCGGCTTTGAATTCCAGTTACAAGACAGAAGAGGTACGAGTGGCTTGGATGCTATGGTACAGGTCATGGGTCAATTACTTGGTCAAGGAAATCAAACTCCGGGGTTACAAGCTGTCTTTAGTACCTTTGCTGCAGATACACCTCAACTTTTAATTGAGGTAGACCGCAATAAAGCTAAAGCTCTACAAGTCGATGTTGATGAGATTTTTAACACTCTACAAAGTTATTTGGGTTCCCGCTACGTTAATGACTTCAACTATCTTCAGCGGACTTACCGAGTTTACGTTCAAGCAGATGCTCAATTCCGTTCCAATCCTGAAGATATTGGTCGTTTGTATGTCCGTTCTGCTAGCGATCGAATGATTCCCCTCAGTAATTTAGTGAAAATAACTTCAGCAACTGGGGCGCAGACCATTAACCATTACAACTTATTTCGCTCGATTGCAATTAACGGTGCTGCAGCACCCGGTTTTAGTTCCGGACAGGCTATTCAAGCAATGGAGGGACTCGCAAAACAAATTTTACCAGCAGGTTTTGGTTATGAATGGTCGGGAACTGCTGCAGAAGAGTTACAATCTGGCGGTCAAGCACCTCTCATTTTTGGTTTGGGGTTGGTCTTCGTCTTTTTGGTGCTAGCAGCACAATATGAAAACTACGTTGACCCCTTGATCATCATGCTGTCAGTTCCCTTAGCTATCATGGGGGCGCTATCAGCTCAGTTGTTAAGGGGCTTACCTAACGATGTCTTTTGTCAAGTTGGTTTGGTAATGCTTATTGGTTTGGCAAGTAAAAACGCAATTTTGATTGTGGAGTTTGCTAACCAATTGAGAGACCAAGGTCTTTCGATTGCTAAAGCTGCTGTGGAAGCATCACAACAACGTTTGCGACCCATTCTGATGACTGCTCTTTCTACTCTGTTGGGTATTTATCCACTAGCAGTCGCTACAGGTGCAGGTGCAGCAAGCCGTAAATCTTTGGGGACAGCCGTGTTCGGTGGAATGTTAGTAGCAACGTTCTTAAGTTTGTTTGTTGTGCCAATCCTTTACATCGTAATTAGCAATATTCGCGCTCGCTTTGCGCCACGCCGTCCTTCATTGGCGTTAGAAGCTGCTGAAAAAGGCGATCGTGTTCCTTATGAAACGCATCGCTAAATACGGGTAAAATGCAATAAAAAGGAGTAAGAGTCAGACTCTTACTCCTTTTCATTGCCATTTTTATTAAGAAAGGCAGAGGGCAGCTTTGCAGGAGGCATTCGAGAATACTGGCTCCGCTCTCTGCGAGTGACCAAAGGGAACAAGGGTTTAAGACCCCGACTGAACGGAGTTCAGTCGCTACCATTTAGGAGGGGTCTGAATCCCCTTCTAAATGGAACCTTCTGCCCTCTGCCTTCGTACTTCTGCCTTCTTCAATTTAAATGTGCGTTGCAGTGAAAGTTATCTTTTTCCCGTTTAGCCAGTTCTTCCGCTCACTCAAATAGCAATACTTTGCGGAGTTCGAGACGGTAGGAGATAGATATAGGGTTTTTGACCGGATTTTACCAAAGTAGCATTCCGCTCGGAAGTTTTTTGTTCGATTTCCCTCAAACGCTTTTGAAAGTCTTTGAACGCCTGCTTGTCTTGTTGCAGGTAACTTATACGTGGGTATCTAATTTGGAAAGAATTTGTTGTAGATTCTTGGGTCTATAATCCTTACGACCTTTCAAACGCTTGAGCGTGCTATCATGAAGATCTTCAATGGCATCACCGACTTCACGAAGTTTGATTCCTGCCAATTTAAAGAATCCAGGATCGTTCTTAAAGTCACATTCATAATTGGGGTTGATACCTGTAGGAATCATACTTGTATCGAAGTCAAGTCCCAATCCCAACTCACCAATCGAATCAATCATCCACTGCAAAGCAGCATCGGATAAACCGCTTTGTTCTTCGGTTCCACCACCAACGCAGCCATGCTCGCCAGGAAACCATTTTTGAATCACTCGCTGGTTTTCAGCCTCAGGATGCTTCTTCATAGGAGTCACATCAAAGACTTCGCGGATTTCATCGATCGCCATTGCGTGCAAAGCATTTTGAACGCATTTGTTTAAAGTGGTGTCATGGAATCTGTAGCGCTTATTCAATTGCTCGTGCAGCTTACTGAAGGCGGGTAATCCAGGGATACCAAGCGCACCAACAGTATCAAAACAACCGACCAAAGTGATAGGAACGCGATCTCCGTAGCTTTCACGATATTCTGCTGCTAAGCGATCCTTAGGTTTAATATTTCGGTTACGGTAAAGCTCGTAAGCTTCATGGGTTTTGGTAACATGAGGGCGATCTAGCAGACCAGAGCAATAGATCATACCTGCTAAACTTCTTACCGTGTAAGCACCACGACTGAAGCCAAACAAATAGATTTCATCACCAGGAACATAGTTAAGACTCAGAAATCGGTAGCCATCTTCTATATTTCTATCGATTCCCAGTCCAGTCGCGCCCCCTAAAACCTTTTGACTCTCGGTTCCAATACCTTCGTCATAGAACACGATCTGTGCAACCCCATCACGGGCGATAGATTTCACGGATTGAGCCAGTTTCACCACATTGCTTGGGTAAGGGCTAGTTAACTGTTGCCAAGTTCCATCACAACAAACAACAAGACGCTTCATATTTCTATTTCAAAGCTTTTGAGACTTAGATCGACATTTTATTAAGGAAGGCAAAGGGCAGTTATGAAGAATCAAATGGAAGGTGATATTAATACCTTTTATTCCATTAACAAAGCTGCTCCAGTGGTTTAAAATCCCTCTGGTTGCAAGCTATCTACGAGTTTTTGGAAATCTCAACTCCAACAAACATCATTCCTGTTACCCTCTACCTCCGAATCTTCAATCAGTTATGGGTTGGCCATAAAACTAGGAAACACGCCTTAACATCGTCTTGACAAAAAGTCTTGTCAATACATAATTAAAGAATCAAATTTATCATTCAATTCCATTATTTTCTTACAAGAGTTTGACGATCTTCATGTTGTTCTTTATTAAGAACTCTCAATAAAGAACAACATGTGTTTGAGGAAGATTGTCTGTTTGGTATCAGGAAGTATTTTGGAAATAGTGATGATAGATTGATAGACAGTAGTAATGCTAAGGTTCTATTTGATTTCTAAAACTTTATACTATTAAGTTTTAGTGTCATGACTATAGTGGCATAAATAAATTCTCAGAGACAACTGATATATTTACGTAAATCAGGTTGGAGTGCGATTGAAATTGAGAAGCTTGCGTAAGTATAAGTGTAAGACTAATTCCTGAAATCTTTGAAACAAATGAGATTCCCCCTGGTTG
Organism: Tolypothrix bouteillei VB521301; assembly: GCF_000760695.4. Taxonomy (GTDB): domain Bacteria; phylum Cyanobacteriota; class Cyanobacteriia; order Cyanobacteriales; family Nostocaceae; genus Scytonema; species Scytonema bouteillei_A. The sequence continues at coordinate 6,007,126 of NZ_JHEG04000001.1, forward strand.
AACGGGACTTGGCGATCGCATATAGCAATCATTTAGTAGCATGGTATAAGTAAATACAAGTATGTATGAGGAGTTCGCAAAGAAGTGTCCTTGATATTTAACTACTCCTGCGGTATTGGCATCTTGCCTCTCATGCTATACGATTTAAAGATGCATTAGCTTACCACAGCGTGGTGAGTTCCTTCCCTGTACCTGTCAAGTGAATTTCTCATATATCCAAGTTAGAGCCCTGACTTCTTAAAAAAGCCGGGTCTCTGGGATCTGTAAATTTTTACCAGAAAAATAGGATTGCCATAACCGTAAAAACTCCACCATAGAGATTCTTGTGTCTTGAAAGTCATCAATACTTAAGTTGATGCGGACTTTTTGATAAATTGATGCATTGGTACTAATTACTTACAAATCTCTTGTATTGAGAAATTAAATTCATGGAACCAGCCAGCCCAGACAGCCAGCCAGAGTCACCCAAACCATTGTACTTAGACACAAATTTTCAAATTATTTGTGCAGTTTCTCTCATAGCAGTCATTGGAGTTTCTAGCATTACCCCTGCTTTTCCTAAACTAGCTCAAGCATTAAATGTTGACCCAAAAAATTTGGGATTATTAGTCACGGTATTTACTTTTCCAACTGTTATCCTAGGTCCTTTTATTGGTGTCCTAGCCGATCGCATGGGGAGGAAAAAAATTATTGTTCCTTCTCTGTTTATATTTGGTCTAGCAGGTACAGCTTGTGCATTAGCTCGCGATTTTAACCTGTTGCTTTTACTGCGGTTCCTACAAGGAATTGGTGCAGCTTCTTTGCTATCTCTCAGTATTACCTTAATTGGCGATATATATGCTGCTGATAGACGCACAATGGCAATGGGTTACAATGCTAGCGTTACTAGTATTGGTACAGCATTTTACCCGACAATAGGTGGTTTGCTAGCAACTTTTGGTTGGTACTACCCCTTTTTATTGCCTGTAACAGCAATTCCAATTGGGTTTCTGGTATTATTTACATTGAAAAATCAAGAACCCCAGGGAGAAAGAAACTTAAAAGAGTATTTGAAAAATGCTCTACAAACTTTAAAAAATCGCAAATTAGCTGGGTTATTTATTGGTAGTGCTGCTAACTTTGTTCTTCTCTACGGGGCTTACATAACTTATCTACCTCAACTTATTAGTCAGACATTTAAAGCGCCCGCAGCTACCATTGGATTATTACTATCTAGCGTTTCCGTGGCTATTACAATTACATCATCACAATTAGGAAGGTTATCGAAAAAGTACCACTCTACAACATTGATTAGAGCATCTTTCATTTTATATGCTTTAGCTCTGTTAACTGTTCCCCTAGTAAAGAATATTTGGTTACTCTTGATTCCGACGACAATTTTTGGTATTGGTTTGGGAATTGGTTCTCCAAGTATACAAACTCGGTTAACCGAGATTGCACCAAAACAGTATTTAGCGACAATTTTATCTGTCAATGGCACGTTTTTTGGATTGGGCCAAACTTTAGGACCGCTACTGATGCTTGTAGCTTTTGGTTTTGGAGGTATCAACAGCGTGTTTTATTTAGGTGCAGCATTTTCCCTCTTAATTCTCGTTGTGTTTAAATACTGCACCTGTTTATAAGTTAAGCTAGCTCCCCTACAGCCTCAACCCAACATTTTCAGTTGGATACAAGGTATTTACGATCGCCTATCCCTGTTAGAATGACTTATAAAAGTTTGATTTAGGTGGCAATTCCTTATCTTTTTCCTCTGCGCGATCTGTAGATTTATAGTAAAATACTTAACTATAAATCTACAGATTACGTAGAGAGAAGAAGTCAGAAAACTATTGCTTTTCTGAAGTTTTTATTCTGCTGCAAGCAAGATAAGAACATTTTCCGCAAGAACATGAAAGACAGGAGTGCAGATTATTCGGTAATCTTTCTATAATTAAGGAGAAAAATACTCGTTATACGTAGCTGGAACATACCAAACCAATGTTAGATACAATTTTGAGGCTGTTGTTAAGAAAATAGGACACTAGCTCGCTATGGTTAAGTCTTATACATCACAGCCAGAAAAGACAGAAAAGACAGAACAGAGGGATCGCTTTCCCAGAGATTTGCTCTTTTATCTGGTCACTTCCATCCTCCTACACGCCATCGTATTATTTGGCATGGATTATTGGTTGCAAGTTTTTAAGCCCAATCGCGAGAAAGAACTTTCCCAACCCATTCCAATAGAATATCTTGAAGTTCCTCCCGAACCAGCAAAGAAACCTCCAGAAACCTCAAAACGAGCAGCCAGAGATTCTGCAAACGGTGGCAAAGTTAAACAGAAAAGCTCAATTGCTGTCACAAAATCGGCATTACCAGCAGAATCCAAAACCCCTACTGTTCGCCCTCAAACCTTACCCGAACCAAATCCAGCAACAGTATCGCCACCACAGCCACCAACGCAACAACCAGCAATATCACCAAATTCATCATCTCAACAACAGCAATCGCAACCATCACAAGCGATCGCACCTCTGGCGCAACAAACAGAACCTCAAATCGCTCGCTCGGAAGTTCCCACCAACACTTCTCCAGAACCGCAACTTCCACAAAAAGAGGAAAATCCATCTGTTGTAACACCAACACCCGAAATACAACCAGCACCAACTCCCAACGATACAACAGCATTAACCAACAAACTCCGACAATCCACTCTGGCGCGTCGCGTTAGGACGTCCCCATCACCCGCAACGCAACCAACACCAACTCCCGACACCACAGCATTAACCAACAAACTCCGACAATCCACTCTGGCGCGTCGCGTTAGGACGTCCCCATCACCCGCAACGCAACCAACACCAACTCCCGACACCACAGCATTAACCAACAAACTCCGACAATCCACTCTGGCGCGTCGCGTTAGGACGTCCCCATCACCCGAAGTACAACCAACACCAACTCCCGACACCACAGCATTAACCAACAAACTCCGACAATCCACTCTGGCGCGTCGCGTTAGGACGTCCCCATCACCCGCAACGCAACCAACACCAACTCCCAACGACACCACAGCATTAAACAACAAACTCCGACAATCCACTCTGGCGCGTCGCGTCAGGACGTCCCTATCACCCGAAGTACAACCAACACCAACTCCCAACGACACCACAGCATTAAACAACAAACTCCGACAATCCACGCTAGCGCGTCGCGTCAGAACGTCCCCAACACCCGCAACGCAACCAACACCAACTCCATCTGCGATACCATCACAACCCAAACCCCAGCAAACAACTATTGCTCGCAGTACCACTTTTACAAAACCTAAACCCAGCCAAACAAACCTTGCACCTACAACTAAACCAGCAAATCGCACACAAAAGCTGGTAGCTAGCCCTTCATCCGGACAATTACAACCTAGATCGACTCAAAGCACACCACCTAAAGTTAAGCCATCTCGGACATCAGGAGCAGCGAGTCGTTTGGGTGGTCCAGTCAGTTTATCAAGTCGCAATATTGAAAATTTAGCCGCCCTACCTGATTCTAACCCCTCCAATCGAGCTGTTGATGGTATGGATGCTCGCAAGGATGACTTGGGTCCCTATCTAGCACAATTGCAGCAACGAGTGAAGCAGCAATGGATACCCGGACTTACCCAATCGTCCCGCCGAACAGTCCTTTACTTTACTATTAGTCGTTCGGGTCGAATCACCGGTCTTCAAGTTGCACAACCCTCTGGATTCGACGCTATTGATGAAGCTGCGCTGAACGCCGTCCAGCGAGCAGCACCTTTTGCTCCTTTACCAACTACGTATTCAGGAAACTATTTATCTATTGAATTTACGTTTAGTATTAACGTTTATGGGCAACTCGATTTATTTATGGGGCAATAGAGACAGCGAAATAGGAAAATAAATAATTAAACTCTCACCTATGGGGTCAAAATGAAAGTTGATACGGCATATACAAGATTGCTTGTCAAAAACTGGAAAGATTGCTTTTTCTTCTATAAAGAGGTTATTGAATTTGATGTTGCAGTGGTAGATGAAGAAGCCGGATATGCTGAGTTTAAAGCGGGAGATATGCGGTTAACTCTATTTCGACGACAAGAAATGGCACAAATGATTCACAATGCCGATAAGCCTGCTCATGCAGAATGCCAAGATACTGTAGCTCTAGTTTTTATCGTACATGATTTAGAGGAAGAATATCAGAGATTGAGGCATAAAGGCGTGAATTTTACTGCTGCACCCATGAATAATCCATACTACAACTTAAAAACAGCTTATCTTCGAGATCCAGATGGCACTCTCATTGGTTTGTACCAATATTTAATGTAATCTAAAATACACCAGGAATTTAACAAGGGGAGGTTGTCAAAGCGCTATGGCTACGAAACCTGTAATTATGACGGTGGACGACGATCCAGAAGTTTTACAAGCTGTGGCGCGGGACCTACGCCAAGAGTACGGCGATCGCTTCAGAATCATCCGCGCCGAATCTGGTGCTAGTGCGCTCGAAGCGTTAGAACAGATCAAGCTCCGCAATCAGCCAGTGGCATTGTTTTTAGTCGATCAACGAATGCCACAAATGTCTGGAGTGGAATTTTTGGAACAAGCCATGTCAATGTTCCCTGATGCAAAACGGGCATTATTAACCGCCTATGCAGATACCGATGCTGCGATTCGCGCCATCAATAACACCAAAATCGATTACTACTTGATGAAGCCGTGGGACCCACCAGAAGAACGCTTATACCCGGTGCTTGACGATTTGCTAGATTATTGGATAGCAGATTTCCGTCCACCATTTGAAGGCATTCGTGTTATTGGCAATCGCTGGTCTCCCCATTCCCATCAAATAAAAGACTTCTTAGCGCGGAATCAACTACCTTATCAGTGGTTGGATATCGAACTATCAGAAGAAGCACAAAAATTAGCTGAATACGCTGACTGCGATAAATTAAATTTACCCCTCGTTCTTTTTGCTGACGGTTCCACTCTCATGCAGCCAACCAACCTCCAAGTTGCTGAGAAAATTGGGCTGCGAACCCAAGCAGAAAAGCCATTCTACGATTTAATTATCATTGGCGGTGGACCGGCTGGTTTGGCAGCTGCGGTATATGGCGCATCGGAAGGGCTACGCACTGTCATGATTGAACGAGAAGCTCCTGGAGGTCAAGCAGGGACAAGCTCGCGTATTGAAAATTACCTTGGTTTTCCTGTTGGATTGAGTGGGGGAGACTTGGCACGACGCGCTGTTACTCAGGCAAAACGCTTTGGTGTTGAGATTCTTACTCCGCAAGAAGTTACGGGTATTCGCTTACAAGACCAGTATCGAATTGTACAATTGGGTGATGGAAGGGAAATCAGTTGCCATGCCATGATTTTGGCATTAGGTGTCTCGTGGCGGCGGTTAGACATTCCAGGGTTAGAACGTTTGACAGGTGCAGGAGTTTATTACGGTGCGGCGCAGAGTGAAGCTTTGAGTTGCCAAGGAGAAGAAGTTTACATCATAGGAGGCGCAAACTCAGCAGGACAAGCGGCAATGTACTTTTCTAGGTATGCCGAGCACGTCACTATGCTTGTACGTGCTGATTCTTTAACAAAGAGTATGTCCCAATACTTAATTGACCAAATTGCAGAAACACCAAATATTACAGTTAAGACACATACGAGCGTGATAGAAGCAAAGGGCGAGACAAGTTTAGAAGCACTGACTCTTCAAAACTCCTTAACTGGTGAAACACAAACTGTTAGAGCAACTTCCTTGTTTATCTTTATTGGTGCTGTTCCCCGTACCGATTGGTTAGATGGCGCGATCGCAAGAGACGAACGCGGTTACATATTAACGGGTCCCGACTTGCAAAAAGATGGCAGCCCTATTAAAGGATGGACGCTAGACCGCAATCCCTTTTTACTAGAGACAAACATCCCCGGTATTTTTGCAGTCGGAGATGTGCGTCACGGTTCGGTGAAGCGAGTCGCTTCTGGAGTGGGTGAGGGGTCAATTTGCGTTCAGTTTGTCCACCGATATCTGAGTAATGTGTTGTAAATGGTTAGTAGGGGCGCAAGGCATTGCGCCCCCACAGTGGTTGGTGGTTAAAATAAAAGAGTATCATTATCAAAAAACAACGACTAACTTATCTTTAATTCTTGCCTTTGCGACTAGAAGTCGCGGCTATACAAGCGAAACCCACCTACGTGGGTTTCAGAACCTTTATTCCTTTTCACTATCATGACCCTCTAACTTAGAGTCATGTTAAAGAAATTTGTACATTCCAATGGCTCGTGAATTTATTTTTTCTCTTTAATTTAAAATATTTTTGGTCAACAAAGTCCTCATAGGGTCAAGAAATCTTATGTTTACGAAAAGCTGGCTCAGTTGGTTTTGGCAGTCGGGACTTGTGGGTTTGTTGACTTTAATGGGAGTGGGAGAGGGTGTGTTCGGGGGAGTTATATCGAAAACACTTGCTCAGTCTAACCAACCTCCCTCTGTAGGAACTGTAGTTACGGTTAACGGTAATGTCTTTGAAATTACAGGAGGCACGACCGTTGGTGGTAGGAATCTTTTCCATAGCTTCACTAACTTTAGTGTTCCTAGCGATCGTACTGCCTCCTTCCTCAATGACATCGGCATTGTTAATATTTTGGCTAGAGTTACAGGTGGAAATCCATCTGATATTCAAGGAACGATTCGGGCAAATGGCACCGCCAATCTTTTTCTCATGAATCCCTACGGGATTATTTTTGGACCTAACGCTCGATTAGAAGTCGGTGGCTCGTTTGTAGCCACGACTGCTAGTGCTATTCAGTTTCCTGGAGATAACAAATTTTCTCTCAATTCAACCGTTGACAGTCAAAATCCTTTACTGTCCGTCAATCCTTCTGCGTTGCTGTTTAACCAAATTCAAAATGCAGCCATAGAAAACAGGTCAACAGCAATTTCAGGTTCAAACTCAGTAGGAACAAATGTACTTGGTTTACGGGTTCCAGATGGTCGGAGTTTACTCCTGGTAGGTGGTGATGTGAATTTAAATAGGGGAAGGTTAAATGCTTTAGGCGGTCATGTAGAAATAGGAGGATTAGCAGGAGATGGAACCGTAGGTATAGACGTTGATGGTAACAATTTACGCCTGAGCTTTCCTGAGAATATAGCACGAGCGAATGTAACTCTTACAAACGCGGCTGAAGCTAATGTTGTTGCCGATAATGGTGGCAGTTTGACAATCAATGCTCAGAATTTAGAGCTTTCTGAAAACAGTTTCCTACGTGCAGGCATTAGAAGAGACTCAGGAGGAGTCAATAGTCGTGCAGGAGACATTACACTTGATGTTCCAGGTTCCGTCAAAATAGGGAACAGTTTTATCTTTAACAATCTACAAAGTAGAGCAGTTGGCAAAGGCGGTAATATCAACGTTAGATCTGGAGCGCTTTCCATAACTGATGGCGCTCAGATAGTCGCAGCTACTTTTGGTTCGGGAGACGCAGGGAGTGTATTGGTGCAAGCAGATGAAGCAGTATCTCTGGCTGGTAGAAACACGACTATCTTCAGCAGTGTGGAAGCAGGAGGGGTAGGAAATGGAGGTGGTATCAACATTACAGCAGGATCGCTGTTGTTGAATAACGGCGCACAATTGGTGACTGGCGTTAACGAAGCTTCTGGTTCTTTAGCCGCAGGACGTGGAAATGCAGGGAATGTAAATATCAATGTTCGCGATGCAGTGACGATAGATGGGGCAAATGGCATATTCCCAAGTGGAGTTTTTACCTCTGTCGAGCGGGGTGTAGTCGGCAATGGGGGTAACATTAACATTACGGCAGAGTCAATATCATTGACCAATGACGCGCAATTATCTGCAAGCAGTGCTGGGCAAGGCAAAGCGGGAACAATATCGCTGACAGCAAGGGGAGCTATTTCTTTTGGTACACCAGGCAGTGAAATAGGCAGTTCCGCATTGAGTACTGTGGATGCAGGAGCAGTAGGTGACGGTGGTGATATTAGGATTGCTGCAGAGTCACTCTCCCTTTTCAAAGGGAGTCAACTGGGAACAATTGTACGCGGTTCGTCTGGTAGTGTGCCTGGTGGTCGTGGCAATGCTGGAAATGTGAGTATTGATGTTCGCAATAGGTTGACCATCGCTGGAGTTGGTAGCGATGGACTCCGCAGTGGAATACTCAGCGGTGTAGAAACTGGAGCAGTTGGCAATGGTGGTAACATCAATATTCAAACTGGTTCAGTGTCTCTATTTGACGATGGTTTACTGAACGCCGATATGTCGGGACAGGGCAAAGCAGGTAATCTTTCTATTCAAGCTACAGATACTGTCTCCCTGAGAAATGCCCTTATTTCTAGCAGTCTGGGAAAGGGTGCAGAAGGCAAGGGGGGAAACATTCGCCTGAATGCTAGAGCGCTGTCTTTAACTGATGGCGCTCAGGTATCCGTCGCTACCTTTGGTTTAGGAGATGCAGGAAGTGTATTTGTGCAAGCAGATGAAGCAGTATCTCTGGCTGGTAGAAACACGACTATCTTCAGCAGTGTGGAAGCAGGAGGAGTAGGCAATGGGGGCGGTATCAATATTACAGCAAGCTCGCTGTTGTTGAATAACGGCGCACAATTGCAAACTAGCGTTTACGAAGCTTCTGGTTCTTTAGCCGCAGGACGTGGAGATGCGGGGAATGTAAATATCAATGTTCGCGATGCAGTGACGATAGATGGGGCAAATGGCATATTCCCAAGTGGAGTTTTTACCTCTGTCGAGCGGGGTGTAGTCGGCAATGGGGGTAACATTAACATTACGGCAGAGTCAATATCATTGACCAATGACGCGCAATTATCTGCAAGCAGTGCTGGGCAAGGCAAAGCGGGAACAATATCGCTGACAGCAAGGGGAGCTATTTCTTTTGGTACACCAGGCAGTGAAATAGGCAGTTCCGCATTGAGTACTGTGGATGCAGGAGCAGTAGGTGACGGTGGTGATATTAGGATTGCTGCAGAGTCACTCTCCCTTTTCAAAGGGAGTCAACTGGGAACAATTGTACGCGGTTCGTCTGGTAGTGTGCCTGGTGGTCGTGGCAATGCTGGAAATGTGAGTATTGATGTTCGCAATAGGTTGACCATCGCTGGAGTTGGTAGCGATGGACTCCGCAGTGGAATACTCAGCGGTGTAGAAACTGGAGCAGTTGGCAATGGTGGTAACATCAATATTCAAACTGGTTCAGTGTCTCTATTTGACGATGGTTTACTGAACGCCGATATGTCGGGACAGGGCAAAGCAGGTAATCTTTCTATTCAAGCTACAGATACTGTCTCCCTGAGAAATGCCCTTATTTCTAGCAGTCTGGGAAAGGGTGCAGAAGGCAAGGGGGGAAACATTCGCCTGAATGCTAGAGCGCTGTCTTTAACTGATGGCGCTCAGGTATCCGTCGCTACCTTTGGTTTAGGAGATGCAGGAAGTGTATTTGTGCAAGCAGATGAAGCAGTATCTCTGGCTGGTAGAAACACGACTATCTTCAGCAGTGTGGAAGCAGGAGGAGTAGGCAATGGGGGCGGTATCAATATTACAGCAAGCTCGCTGTTGTTGAATAACGGCGCACAATTGCAAACTAGCGTTTACGAAGCTTCTGGTTCTTTAGCCGCAGGACGTGGAGATGCGGGGAATGTAAATATCAATGTTCGCGATGCAGTGACGATGGATGGGGCAAGTGGTGCATTCTTTAGTGGAGTTGGGACGAGTGTAGGTCGGGGTGTAGTGGGCAATGGAGGTGACATCAACATTACAGCAGGCTCACTCTCATTAACTAATGGCGGACAACTAACTTCCAGTACTTCTGGACAAGGTAAAGCGGGAACAATTTCACTGACAGCAAGGGGAGCTATTTCCTTTGATGGAACAGCAAATAGCGGATTAGGCAGCGCCGTATTGAGTACTGTGAATGCAGGAGCCGTAGGTGACGGTGGTGATATCAGGATTACAGGTGATTCGCTGTCCCTGACCAATGGGGCACAACTGGCAACCACTGTTCGCGCTGCCTCTGATACCTTGACTGGTGGTCGTGGCAACGCTGGAAATGTGAGTATTGATGTTCGCAATAGGTTGACCATCGCTGGAGTAGATAGCGATGGATTTGCTAGTGGGATTTTTAGTCGAGTAGAAACTGGAGTAGTTGGCAATGGAGGGAACATAGGTCTTCAAACTGGTTCAGTATCTTTATTTGACGGTGCAGTGTTTAATGCCAATATGTTTGGACAAGGCAAGGCTGGTAATATTTCTCTTCAGGTCTCCGATATCATCTCCCTAAGAAATGCATCTATCTTCACTAACCTGGGAGAGGGCGCTGAGGGTCAGGGAGGAGATATTCAAATAACAGCCAACTCACTTTCTCTAACTGATGGGACTCAATTAGTTGCTAGTTCTCGCGGACGTGGAAACGCGGGCAATATCTTTATCAATGTCCGTGAAACTCTGCAATCTAAAGACAGTTCCATCTCAACTGCTGCCACCCAGTTTACAGGTGGCACTATTGATATCGCTGCTAAAAACATTCGGCTTCGTGGCGACAGCGATATTAGAACAAATGTTTCTATTGGCGCAAGCGGCGGTGGTAATATTACCTTAACTGCTAACTCTATCATCGCCTTTGATGACAGTGACATCCTCGCCTTCGCTCGTGATGGCAAAGGCGGTGACGTTATCTTTAATACTCCTGCCTTCTTCGGTTCGGGTTACAAACCTGCTCCAAAAGGTACAGATCCTGAAATTTTAAATAACAATAATCGCGTGGATATTAATGCTAGTGGATCAACATCTGGAATTATTAGCTTACCTGACACAAGCTTGATCCAAAACAGCCTGACGGAGTTACCAGAAAATTCAATTGATACCAACGCCCTGATTGCAAGTAGCTGCATTGCTCGTAGTAATCAACAAAAAGGTACTTTTGTCATTACGGGTTCTGGTGGCTTGCCTAACCGTCCTAGAGATGCCTCAGTATCGCTTTATTCCACTGGTAGCGTGCGTACTGTACCGAGCAATACTCGCCCATCTAACAATTCAATGATTCGTCAGTGGCAGAAAGGCGATCCGATTGTCGAACCACAAGGCATCTATCAACTTCCTAATGGAAAACTTGTTTTGAGTCGCGAATGCGCTCAGTAGTATTCCTTCCCGTAGTACTTGCGATCGCACTACTTAAAACTGTGCTAGCAATTCCGCTTATATACATTATTTGCTACAATCAAATGACATATTATGTCATAGCTAAATCGGTGAAAGAGGGTCGAATGGCATCATTTCGCTAGTGGACTATGGCTGATTGCTAGGCTAAACAGCTACCCGATATCTGTGTTGTGAATTTTGAAAGTTCCTTTCGACGTGCTATGCAGTCCTCCAAGTTTTAGGTTGAGATCGAGTTTACGGATATTCGGGTAAAATCTGGGCTGATGTATATAGTAACCACATGTCGTTATTGGGATGATAAACATGGTAATCGCAGTGGTAATGTTAAGTTAGCCATTGTAAATTCTCCAGTATTAGGTTAACAGATGAGATAAGACGTCTGGTTCACAAAAACTTTTTAGGAATGAAGTTGTTTGGCATTTCTAAAATACCAATGTCAAAATTGATTTATGAGTAAGAGGTAACAGCCATGCAGGAAGTAACTCTCGCTGAAGCATCTAAAAATTTGCCGGAATTAATTGAAGCTGTGAAGAGTGCAGAAGAAATTGTCATTACAGAAGACAATCAGCCAGTTGTCAAACTCACTCTATTATTGCCTGTTAAGCGTCGTCGTGCAGGAAGTGCTAAAGGTTTGATTACAATATCTGATGATTTTGATGAACCGTTAGAAGGTTTTAAGGACTATATGTAATGAGGCTGTTAATAGACACTCATATCTTTCTTTGGTATATTCTAGACGAACAGAAGCTCAGTATCACAGCACGGACATTAGTGGATGATAACAATAACGAAATTCTACTAAGTACACCTAGTATTTGGGAAATGGCGATAAAGCAAAGCACTGGTAAACTTGGCTTAAAACAACCATTTCATGAATTAATAGAGCAGCAACTCAGTTTAAATGACTTCTCTGCGCTAAACATCTCAATCAACCATCTTGCTGTTGTTGTTACTCTTCCTTTTCTCCATCGCGATCCTTTTGATAGGCTTTTAATTGCACAATCTATTGTCGAAGAAGTGCCTATTTTAAGTGCCGATTCAGCCTTTGATGCCTATTCAATTCAGCGACTTTGGTAATTAAAAATATTTTTATAAAGGAGTTGCCATGCTGCACGATTCCAATCAAATGACACTGTTTCCTAAATTGCCAAATGATGCATTGGAGGAAATGAAGCAGCACGGTACGGAAATAGAACTCGATATAGGTAATGTTCTTTTTAATGAAGGTGATTCCAACTATAGCTTTCATGTCGTTCTAGAAGGTGAAATCGAAATTGTCAAGAAAGTGGGAAATGAGATGAGAGTGCTCGCTGTTCACCGCACCGGTGAATTCATGGGTGAAATTTCAATGCTGACCGGTGCAAGTTCTATAGCTACCGCCCGTGCGATCGCACCCAGTCGGGTTTTACGAATTGAAGTCGATATGTTCAGACATATTCTCGCTGAATGTTCGCCTGTGGCTGACACAATTCTCACAGCTATGGCTGGACGCACTCAGGATGTGGAAGCACAGCTCAGACAACAAGAGAAGATGGCTGCATTGGGTAAAATGTCAGCAGGGCTTGCTCATGAATTGAATAATCCAGGGGCGGCGGCGCGACGAGCATCGTGTCAATTGCGCGAGAACTTTCAAGAGTTGCAAACTTTATCTCTACAACTTAATTTACTTTCTAAAGAGCAAATTAAAATTATTACCGATATTCAACGTCAAGCTACAGAAAAAGCAACTTGTGCAGCTAAACTCGATCCCCTGACTCAAAGCGACAGAGAAGACGAAATTACAGACTGGTTGGAAGACCATAATGTTAGCAATGGGTGGAAGCTCGCCCCCACCTTGGTCAATGGCTTCCTCGATACAGAAAAGCTTGATTTCCTTGCTGACAATATACCTGAGGATTGTCTTGGCAGTGTTCTGAAATGGCTCGAAGCTTCACTAGCATCTTACGGGCTGATTGATGAAATCGAGCAAAGCACAACTCGTATTTCCCAGTTAGTCAAAGCAATTAAGGGCTATTCCTACATGGATCGAGCACCCTTACAGGAAATCGATATACATGAGGGAATTGAAAATACTTTACTTATCCTGCATCATCGGCTCAAACACGGAGTCATTATTAACCGCAATTACGATCGCAATCTCCCAAAAATTTGTGTTTATGCGGGTGAACTCAACCAAGTATGGACAAATTTGATTGACAATGCCATAGATGCAATGAACGGCAAAGGAGATTTGACAATTAGCACGTGTAAAGATGGGGATTGTATTGTGGTAGAAATCATTGACACGGGAGTCGGTATTCCGCTAGCAATTCAATCCCGAATTTTTGAACCGTTTTTTACAACTAAAGGGGTAGGGAAAGGGACTGGTTTGGGTTTGGAAATTGCCTATCGTATTATTGTTAACAGACATCACGGTAAAATTAGCGTTAAATCTCAGCAGGGCCATACCTGCTTTCAGGTTCGTTTACCTTTTGTAACAGCGACCGGCGACCAGTCATGTTAGATACCAACACTTTACGTGAAGTTCCGCTCTTTTCCAAACTATCAGATAAACAGTTACAATGGTTGCTGGACGAAGGAGTAGAAGTATGGCGGCAACCTGGTGAATTACACCGTTCTGAGGGTGACCGTGCTGACCATGTTTTTATACTGCTTGAAGGTCAAATAAAAATTACACAGAAAATTGGCAATCAAGAAATTTTGTTAGCGATTTATGATGCAAAGACTCTGTTTGGGGAATTGCCTGTTTTGATGGGACAAGAGTATTTCTGGGCTAGCGGTCGCGCTGTAACCCAGTGTCATATTTTTCAATTGACTAACAAAACATTTTGGGAAATGCTTTCTAGCTGCACTTGTGTCATGACTTCGATTCTACGAACAATGGCGGAACGTTTGCAGGAAGTACAGACAATATCGCAGCATCGAGACAGATTGGTATCGCTGGGGACGTTAGCGGCTGGTTTGGCTCACGAGTTGAACAACCCTGCTTCTGCATGTCGCAGGGCTGCGGATCGATTGCGTCAAACAAGACAGGTATTGCAACCACTGACAATTAAGCTCAACCAGCAACAAATGACTTGCACCCAAAAAGTTTTTGTTGCAGATTTGCAAAAAGATGCCGTAGCCCGTGCAAGAACAGCAGCAAAACTAGATCCGCTCGCGCAAAGTGATTTAGAGGAAGAACTCGTGCAATGGTTAGAAGCACACGCTGTAACCAATCCCTGGAAACTTGCCCCAACTTTTGTAACATCAGGGTTAGATATTGAGTGGTTGGAAAATGTTAGAAAAAATATCAGTGAGGGGTTACTGAGTAGCGTGTTGACATGGATAGATGTGACGCTGCAAGAAACTGGTTTATTGGATGAAATAGACCAATGTACTGCACGAATTTCTACCCTTGTTGAAGCAGTCAAAGATTATTCTTACATGGATAAAGCACCGCTTCAGGAAATAGATTTACATGAAGGAATTGAAACTACTTTAACAATCTTAAATCACAAGCTCAAGCGAACTTGTGTGGAAGTTATTCGGGAGTTTGATTGTGAAATACCCCGCATTTTTGCTTATGGAAATGAACTCAATCAAGTTTGGACGAATTTGATAGATAATGCGATTGATGCTTTGGTAGCAGCGACTGAAGAAGGGAGCATGGGGGCTGGTGACAAATTATCCCAATCCCTAAGCCCTAAAATTTGGATTCGTACAAATTGTGAGAATGACTTATTGTTAGTAGAAATTGCAGACAATGGACCTGGTATTCCTCAAGAGATTCAGTCTCGCATTTTTGAGCCATTTTTTACGACTAAAGGTGTGGGTCAGGGGACGGGTTTGGGTTTACATATTGTCTATCGCATTGTTGTAGGACAGCATCAAGGGGATATTCGGTTGTTTTCTCACCCAGGAGATACTCGGTTTCAAATCAGATTACCAATATGAAGCTTTTTCAAACATCCTCTTACAAGTCGAGACAGATAAAGTCGTGGTGAAACGCCAATTGGCACATAACTAAGTAGCAAGGCAGAAAATTCCCAAGTATATAACGAAAAGTAAAATCTTTGTATTTGGCTCGTAGTAGTGCTGTCTGTGCTTGCAATAAGGTCGTCGAAAGCATACATTGCAACTAGAAACCATTGATGATGATGATTGCACCCACTGACTTATGTAGGAAATCCACCAGGGTTTTCTGGACGATCTTTGTGCATTTGCTCGATGCGATCGCGTATGAGTTGTTTTTGTTCGGAAGTCAGAATCTCAGAGATTTTTTGCTTTTCTGAGTCTATGGCTTCCCGTATTTGTTGTTTTTGCTCCTCAGATAAGCCGATTGACTCCATTGCTTCTGGCGGTTTCTGACCTGCTTCAAAAGCTTGTTTTAAGGTATTGCGTTGTTCTGTTGTAAGAATTTCGTCAAACTTAGCACGCGTCTGTTCTCGAACTTCTTTCAGTTTATCCTTTTGCTCTTCGCTGAGATTAAGCTCCTGAAGATCTGGTGGTCCTTGCTCTGAAAGGAGAATACCTTGTCTTCCTGGATTTTGCCCTTGACCTGGTGGAAATTGTGCCCTGATTGCAGATGTACTTATAATAGTAGCTGTTGTAGCAAGAATTAATACTGATATATACTTGAACTTCATCCGAACTCCTAAATATTTTTACGTAGAAACTCGTTTTTGGTTGTTCCATGTTTTCATCCTACAAAACCCCACGCGGATATACATGGTACTGTGTCTCTAATTTCATCTAGTGCTTTATTCCTAATAAGTTATTGCAAAATATAGAACTAAAGACTCTGGATATTCCCTTCTCTCTAGATGTATTACCCATGACAAACATAGGGGAGGCTATCCCACCCTATGGTACTGAAAATTTTCTACAATTAAATTTTCACTTGTTTTCGATAGGCTTTAGGTGTCGTACCTATTATTTTCCGAAAGACATTTGTAAAGTGGCTCTGACTTTGAAAACCGACTTGCTGGCATATTTGATCTATTGCTTCTTCAGTCTTCAACAATAATCTTTTGGACTTTTCTATTCGTGAATTTAAAACATATTGGTGGGGTGAAAAACCTGTTGATTGTTTGAATAACCTTGAGAAATGGTATATGCTCATGCCTGCTACTGCAGCAATTTCAGTCAAGGTTAAATCTTTTTCTAAATTTTGATTGATATACTCAATAGCTTGTCGTAATTTTACATTCGAGAGACTTTCTGATTGTGTAGCAATTTTTGTAGAAGAAACAGCGTACTGTTTTAAAATGTGAATGCAAAGAGTTGTTGCTAAAGATTCTATATAAAGACGGCTACCTTTATCTGGCGATTCTAGTTCTGACTTAAGTGCCAATCCTATATGATGAACTAATGGGTCCGGGGTAGCAAAATGAGGTAGTATTTCTATTTGGTGCAAATTCACAGAGTCATAGAGAGCGCGGGTAAACATGATCTCTTCCAAGCTCAGAACCAAAAATTCTACCTCTGAGTCCCAAGTGAATTTATGATGGGTGTGTGCTGGAACCACTGCAACATCGCCATAGTTAATGCGTTCGTATCGCATATCGCCATTCAACGTCCGTTTGGCACTGAATGTCTGTTTTTCCAAGCTAATACCGATCGCATACTGTTGGGGGCTGTGTTCTGGCGTCTCATGAGCAGGCTGCAAATGATGATCTAAACGAATGCATTCCCAATTAGCACCGTAGCTTGAAGCAAGAGGAGATCGCGGTAAAATTTTTGCATATGCATCTTCTCGAGCAAAATTCACACTTATGACTTTCTCTTGTGGCATCGTTTTTTCCCTAGAAACGATTGCTGGAGTGCGAGTTACCTTGTATTTGACCTTTTCAACAGCCCAAAGCGGTGCATGGAAAAGAAAAAAACTTAATGCTAAAAATATTAACACACTAAGCGTTCAAACACCTACAGAGCTAATGAGTTATTTTGTAATCTACGACGGCAACTGCAATCTCTGTGTCACCCTCGTGCAGATACTGGAAAACCTTGATGGAGGAAAATTGTTCCGTTACATTCCCATGCAAGACGAGCAAAAGGTTTCACAATGGGGTATTACCCCAAGCAATTGTGAACTAGGCATGATCCTTTTAGACGCAAACGCTCCTGAGAGACGGTGGCAAGGCAGTGATGCTGCGGAAGAAATTGGAAAACTTCTACCCAATGGCAGTATCTTTGTAGATGCTTATCGTGCATTACCGGGAGTCAAATGGGTAGGCGATCGCATCTACGAACAAGTTCGCGACAATCGTTACACAATTTTTGGCAAGCGTTCTAGCACTTATGTGTCGGATAAAGGCTAATTGCTAATTGCTAATGGCTAATTGCTAATGGCTAATGGTGAGACCAGCCCTGGAGGCGGGTTTCCCGCCGTAGGGGACTGGTGAGACCAGCCCTGGAGGCGGGTTTCCCGCCGTAGGGGACTGGCGAACCCGAAGGGCGAACCCGAAGGGTTAATGGTGAGTCCAGAGAAAACAGGCGGTGAGTCCAGTGCTGCAGGCGGGTTTCCCGCGCCCTAGCAACTGGCGTATAGCCCTGGCGGGCATAGCCTGCGGCATCGCGGAGCGTGTGCCTTGCACATAGCGTCTGTGCTCCTGAGATACAACGAAGGGCTAATAGTGCAATTAGCCATTAGCTATTAGCTATTAGCCATTAGCTATTAGCCATTAGCCATTAAATATTTCTAAGACTTGGCGACAAAAAAGTTTTAGTTTGTCGCCAATTTCTGGGGTGGGTTCGGATACACCCACAAAATTCCAGTTTTCTACTGTAGAAAGTCGCCACTGTTCGCCAAGATGGTTGAAACCTGAAACTTCTAGCCCGATTGCACGATGTAAATTGCTAACAGGGTCATGATAAAACCGTATCTGAATTAAGATGCTGCGGCTTTGCCAGGATTTACTAATACCTGGAAAATGAAAGCCAATGTCTATGGAATCTGGATCTATTAATTCTCTAGTTTGGGGATCGTTTCTCCAAGGTTTGAGGTCAGATCTAGCATCTGGAAACTCAAATTTAAACAAGTTAACGACTGTAGCAATCTTGCTGGCGAATTCAAGGTTTTTTGCCATCTCAGCTGCATTCACGAATTAACTCCTCTGTTGCGTTGACTCCTATAAAGATGTGAAGAGAGATAAGCACCAGTAAGGCTTGTTGTATTTCATGTTATATATTATACTAAATATCAAGAAGTTCTATGTCCGGGCAACTTTACATGAGATTTTCCTGACAATTGCTGTGGCTGGAGTTCCAAAAAGCTTAGTCTGATACTTTTGGAATTAAATTATATATATTAAGCAATTGTACTTAAATTTTTCAAGAGAAAAGCAAAAATTGGCCTTTTGGTAGAGTAAGGTGAAGGACTGTTGACGGATTTTCAGCAAAATCCCTTGCAGACAAGAACGAGAAGATACCGTGGCGATATAAAATGTCACTGAGTAATTGGCAAAAACAGGCAAAATACAACTTTAGGTTATGGCGCGTTATCGCTCAATTCTGTCAGTGGTTCTTGTATTGTTGGCAACATTCTTGGTTAGTTGTGGCGGTCCTTCAGTCGCAACAGCACCTCCAACGTACACTCAAGCTCAGGTAGAGAAAATTCAAACTTATGTCCCTGAAGTTCAGGCTGTTAGCGATCGCGCAGCTGAACTGCAAAGACTGATCCAAACAAAACAATGGGTAAAAGTTAGGAATTTTATCCACGGTCCAATGGCAGAAGCACGGTTGTCGATGAATTACATCACATCCAATCTGCTACCCCAAGACCAAAAATCGGCTCGAGAGAACGTGAAAAATTTGTTAGACCACCTGGTTAAAGTTGACCAAGCTGCTGAGGTCGCAAATTATCAACAAGCTGTTATCAACTCTCAAGCCGCTTTTAGCGATCTCGACAAATTCCTCAAACTTGTTCCTCAACCCGGTACTCAGGCTGAGGAGAGTTAGGAGTGGTAAGGTGAAGGAGTAGACGAGGAAAAGGGGACAAGGGGGACAAGCAGTGTATGGTAGAATCCTCTCCCTTGTCTCCCCCCTCTCCCTTGTCTCTCTTCCTCCCCTCTTACTGCTAAAAGAGATGAAAGTATTGATTGTTGGTTGTGGTGTGGTTGGAGCCGCAATTGCTTATGAACTCAGCCAAGTTAAAGGGCTAAACATCACTGTTGTTGACCGCCAACCACCTGCTCAAGCCTCTACAGGCGCAGCGTTAGGCGTTTTAATGGGTATCATTAGCCAAAAAGTGAAAGGCAATGCTTGGCGAATGCGTCAAACCAGCCTGGAGCGTTATGAGACCCTTGTTCCTGAATTAGAAGCTCTGACTGGTCGTAAAATTCTTTTTAATCGCCAAGGCATTCTCAGTCTTTGCTTGTTGGGGGATAACACAACTGAGTGGGAAAAGTTGCAAGAAATTCGTCACTCTCAAGGTTTCCCTTTAGAAATTTGGGATGTAGAAAAACTCAAGCAGTTGTGTCCTCAAGTTGACAGCGACAAAGCTATCGGCGCTGTGTACTCTCCTCGCGATCGCCAAATCGATCCTACAGCACTGACGTTGGCTTTGGTTGATGCTGCACGCCATCACGGTGTGACTTTTCAATTCGGTGTTGAGGTTTTGGGTATAGAATCCTTGGAAAGGGGAAGCGATCGGAATGGCTATTACCTTGCGACAACCGAAGGAAAAATTCCTTGCGATTGGTTGGTTATGGCAGCAGGGCTGGGTTCATCTCCTTTACTGGCACAATTGAAGCAAGCGATCGATATCCGCCCGGTTTTAGGACAAGCTTTACAAGTACGCTTGGAATCTCCTTTGGGAAATCCAAACTTTCAACCAGTTATCACCGGACATGATGTCCACATCGTTCCCGTGGGTGGTGGGGATTACTGGATCGGCGCAACTGTAGAATTTCCTACCGAGAGTCAGGAGATACTAGCCGACAAAGAACTGTTGGAATCCGTCAAACAACAGGCGATCGCATTTTGTCCCGAACTAGCATCAGCCACAGTCACCCGTATGTGGTCGGGATTGCGCCCGCGCCCCGAAGGACGCCCTGCACCCGTTATCGGTCCGTTACCCGGATGCGATCGCGTCCTGTTAGCAACAGGTCACTACCGTAACGGCGTTTTACTTGCACCCGCAACTGCTTGCGCGATTCGTGAGATGATTGAGAAATTATGAATTATGAATTATGAATTATGAAGTAAATACCATTAATAAATTGAGGGTGTAAGAAAATTATAATAAACATTTTTTCCATCAATAATATTGGGAGGCTCAAGCCAGATATAAACTGTTTTTTATCCTTCATCTTTTTTTGGTACAATTTTCATACTTTTTTAAAGTTTGCCCCTTTGCGTGAGGCATTTTAAATCAAAATGACAATAACAGAAAACAAAATTCAAGCAGGATCTTTAGAGTGGTTTTATCGTGAATCTGAACCTGTTGGTAGAACAGATTTGCTTCCCGTATTGTTATTACACGGTTTAGTATCACAAAGTTATAGTTGGCGTAATATAATGCCAGCACTGGCACAACAAGGAACCAAATCCATTGCACCCGATTGGATTGGTTTTGGTTTTTCAGCCAAACCAGAAAAAAGAGATTTTGCTTACACACCCGATACTTTTATTAATGCACTAGAAGCATTTATCAAAGCCGTAGAACTTGAACGATTTTCTCTTGTTGTGCAGGGCTTTTTAGGTTCCGTTGGACTGCAATATGCTTTGCGACATCCAGAACAAATAGCCAATGTAGTCATCTTGAATGCACCAGTTACCAAGCAGGCAAAATTACCTTGGAAAATTCAACAAATGGGATTGCCACTAGCAGGTGAGATGATGACTCAAGATCCCTTACTTGTCGATCGCACCCTAGAAGGCGGAAGTCGATATGTCATACCCGAAAGAGATTTGGACGTTTACCGCAAACCTTATTTAAAAAGTTCCGCTTCTGGAAGAAGTCTTTTAGCAACGATTCGCAATTTGCAGTTAGACAAAGCAATGGCAGAAATTGAAACAGGTTTTCCACAATGGCAACAGCCTGTTTTACTTCACTGGGGTACGACAGACCCCTGGTTATCGGTAGACATAGCACAAAATTTTGTCAATACCCTACCCCAAGGTGAATTAATCAAACTAAATGGTGGAGGACACTATCCTCAAGAACACCATTCAGAGCCGATTCTTCAAGATCTTTTGCCCTTCGTGCGCGTTAAGGGATAATACCAAATCCGTTTTTATCACCCCAATAAGCCCTAGTGATTAGAAATCACGGCTATACAAACGAAGTCCCTCCGGGTTCGCTAGTTCCCTACGGCGGGAAACCCGCCTGCAGGACTAGACTCACCGCCTGCGCGGACTCAATTATAAAGGGAGTAGAAGACGCGGATTTATTAGTATAAGAAATTTCTAGTTCCCACCCCTCACCCCCCGTTCCCAGGCGGAGCCTGAGAATGGAGATGCTGAGGCTCCGCCTCAGCAAGCATTTTCCAACCAACACCACAGCTACCCCGAAAAATATAGCCTTTCTCAGTCTCATGAGGTACACCCCCCTTTCATCCCCCCTTGGTAAGGGGGGACAGAGGGGGGTAATTTTTGTACCTCACCAGGTTGAAATTTGCTGTAAGTAGAAAGGCGCAAAAAAACCGAAGTATGTAACAAAAAGTAAATTTAGCTAAAAACCTTTTCCCTTCTGCCATCTGCCATCTGCCATCTGCCTTGTCATGACAACAATTTTTAATACCGGCTTACTTAACAAGTGATAAATGGCAAACCTCAATCATTAATTTTTCTGACCATTTTCTCACCTTCAATTTGATTTCCGTACAATATTCTTCTTAGTGGAACGGCACAAGCGAGGTTTAAGGGGAAAAAGTGCAGTTTCATAAATTCAGATAGGATTGCTACATAGCACCTCGAAATCATTAACTTGTGCCAAAACAATCCTTTGACGGAGACAAAGATTCATGGCTTATTCTTGGTTTAAGGCTTTTCACATTGTTGGAATAGTAGTTTGGTTTGCTGGTTTGTTCTACTTGGTACGTCTTTTTATCTATCATGTAGAAGCTAACGAAGAACCAGAACCCGCACGGACGATACTAAAAAATCAGTATCAAATCATGGAAAAGCGCCTCTACAACATCATCACCAATCCGGGGATGTTCTTGACGGTAGCAATGGCAATTGGTTTATTAACCACCGAACCGGAAGTTCTCAAGCAAGGTTGGTTGCACGTCAAATTAGGATTGGTGCTTTTGTTGATAGGATACCATCATTACTGCAAGCGCCTGATGAAGCAACTGGCAAAGGATGAATGCAAATGGAGTAGCCAGCAACTGCGAGCGTTGAACGAAGCACCGACAGTCATGTTGGTGGTGATTGTCCTGCTAGCGGTGTTCAAGAACAATCTTCCTACCGATATTACTGCTTGGGGTGTTGTTGGTCTTGTAATTTTTATGGCAGTCACTATCCAGTTATATGCAAGAAAGCGTCGCCTGGATAAAGAAAAGCTAACAGAACCAGTCGCACAGCAGCAAACTTAAGCTGCAATCCCAACTTTTTTAGAATTCACCGCAAGCCCCCTTTCTAAGGGGGTTTGGAGTATCTGTAGAAATCCTCAAAATACCAGTAATGCGGAGTTGCATTCAAAGACATCACTTATTGATGGGACAAGGGAGACTGGGGGGACAAGGAAGATAGGGGAGACAGGGGAGAAAGTACGATGTATGAACTCAACTTGGTGTTACCCCCGGATACAAAATAGTAGTAATATAAATTTAATTAAGAAATGTAAAAAAATAGATTTAATACTTCATCAGTATGTCAGATAAACCATTGGGTCAACCCCGTCCCCTGTGGCGCGTGATTTTCTTCTCTGGAATTACCCTATTGCTTTACTACGGGTGGTACAAGTGGATTATTCAAGAAGAACTAAGGCGCTATAACGGTTATGGTTGGTCGGGAACGCTCTGTTTAGCACCGTTTGTTCTTGGGGTAGTTGTTCCCCAATTACTGCGGATATTCGATCCAGATGTTCCGGGATGGTTTGGTTGGTTTTCCTTACTTGGGGTCGTTTGGATTTATATCGTGCAGTTTAAGTTGTACCAAACAGTCAACAAACTTTACCGTCAAGCTGGAATGAAAGAACCTTTGGTAGTTTGGTGGTTGTTTGTACCTGGGTTAAATCTGATTGTCGGCTTAAGACAAATTCACTTTTTAAGTCAATTCTGGGCACGAGAACAGGGAATATTGGTTAAGGATGCTTTGGCTGAAAATATTCCTTTATTTTCAGCGAATGCGTAATACTATGTGAAGTTGCACATTATTGCCCTCACATTAGAAATGGAATGGCACGAAGAAAAGGCAGAGGGCAGAAGGATGCAGAGGAACGTGGTTCTAAGTTTTAAGTTTATTAATACTTGCCACCATAATTTTCTGCATTTCTTCAACTTCATTGCTAACAGGAGTGAATAGTAGGACTTACGCATTGACAGAAAGTTGATACTATGCAGTCAAGCCCAACTTCTGTGTTAGGTGTTCTAAAATAAAGTCACGAGCTACTTGAAGAGATAAATTCCTTTGGATTTCATACCAATTTTCAATTAACTCTTCGGAGCGCATTAGTTCTAGTTGTGTAAAAGCTCGAATTGCACTAAAAAAATGAGTTCTAATTGCTTCAGATGTCCTCACCCTTACGGGTTCGCCAGTCGCTACAACGGGGGGAACCCCCGCAACGCGCTGGCTCACCATAAATCGACTAATGCCACACACTTGTTTAATATCCCTGTGGTAACATTCAATACCCCAATGTATTGAATGAAGTTCCCTAAATTCTGTTTTAGTAATTGTGTCAAGTACATCTTTCTCAGGGATATACATAATGTAATATCGTTTTGTTTCGTTTTTGAAACTTCTTTGAAAGACCTTCACCTGACCAAAACTTTTCAGATACACTATTAAACCAGATTAAGTTAATTTTTGGGCTAACTTCATCAAATAAATCCTTGGGTTCATATCGCTCACGTAGCAAAAATCTATTGACGCTATCATGAGACAAATCTTCCATGATATCTGCCAAACGTGTACAGCCGTGATATCTTGATTCTGCCAACAGAAACAACGTAGAAGTATTGAGATCGCACTTGGCGCTAGATGGCTTGGTAGTCGCTCTAATGGTTTGAACCCCTAAATATGCTCTGGACGTAAATTATGCGTCTTTCCAGTCCAAGAGTGATTAACGATCGCCTGTTTTTTCCTAATTTCTTTTACTTCATTGTTTGTCTAATTTGTCAATGCGTAAGTCCTAAATACTTAAAAAAGTTTTAGGGCTTAGATTCGTCTGTTTTTCGCAGGGCATTAGTAACAGCACTACAAGTTGCTTCTGCACCAAATCCCCAAGCTAGGATGGCAAAATAATCCCTCAACCCATTAGCCCCAAAAGTTGACTGCTCCAGGTAAAGTTGATT
Source organism: Tolypothrix bouteillei VB521301 (assembly GCF_000760695.4). GTDB lineage: Bacteria > Cyanobacteriota > Cyanobacteriia > Cyanobacteriales > Nostocaceae > Scytonema > Scytonema bouteillei_A. The sequence goes on from NZ_JHEG04000001.1 coordinate 6,031,729, forward strand.
AAAACCTGTACCTGCCAGAAAAGCGATCGTAGTCAAATAACCTATAAAGGAGAAGAGCTGTAACCTCTGGTTCGGGTTGGGTATTAATGCTGTAATTACCTTTAAAATTGGATTTTCCTCAGCCAGGAAAGATGAAGCTTCATTAACAGATGGGGCAGGTGTTTCCCCAACTGCCACAGTAGGACTAACAGACGTATTAACTCCTACAAACTTGTCCTGCCCAGGTTTAAATTCTCCGACCTTGTCGAACCCTAAACTTTCCTCAATTTTATGTTTTAGTTCTTGGAAAGTTATAGTAGCCGCAACAATTTCCTCCTGTATCACCTGTAGTTCAGGTTGAATGAGCTGTTCTGAAGGTAGAAGGTTGCTCAACTGCTGCTTGAGATTGGTAGCTTTGTCCTGTAGGTTTTGCAGTGTATCTCGAGCGGTCGGTTCTAACTGGCTAGGCTTGAAACCATCAAGCAGTTGCTGAAAATCTATGAGTTGATGAGTAACTTGTATATAATTTAAGTAATGTTGATATAAACGCATAATGTTTTCTGCTAATTCTTTGGGATTGGCGAAGTTTACTACTCTGCTAAGCGTGTCTTTCAAATCGCGCTGGATTGCCTGAATGTAACGAGTGTGCAACTCCTGTCGGGGTAAATCTGCTAGTTTTTTTTCCAAATCTGTTCCCAACTTGCACACCACTAGCCACTCTTCCCTCTGGCGAAACCATCTCCCCCAAACATTTCTGGCTTCCGTAATTGACTGTCTAGCTGCTTCTATTTGCTTGGTGTCCCGCGCCAGTTTAGCATCTACTAGGTGAGTGGAGATGCGTGATGCAAATGAGGCAGGAATTTCTCGATCGCTTTCAAACTGTGTTCGCAAACTTTCTAAGTCCACAGTAATTTCATCAGTTGTTCTGCCCCAACGGCTGTAGCTGGAGACAGTTGTTCCCAAAATCACACCAAATACAAGTACGGCAAACGGCAAATACCAGGGGTCTTTAATCCGAACAGTCACGGGAACCAAAACCTCGTTTCCCTGGTAGCTGAGCAAGATATCACCCTGAAACTCACCGCTTGGAGCTTGCTGTAATTTAAAATTCACAGGAAAGTTTTGTAGGCGATCGACATTGACTTGGTCAATAGTTTCAGGAACTGTAATCAAGCCTTTAGGAAAGACGCGCTCGCGATTGGTGTTATACAAATCAAAAGCATATATGCGTAAGTTAGTAACAGGGGCAGTTGAACGCACGGTTAATATTCTGGTTTCAAGAGCATCTGTTCCACGAGTTCCTACCACTGTTAGCGCCTCTGGTTTGAGCAGCACTTTAGCTTCTGCTAGGGCGGGAGCGCCAGATTTAAATCCTAGGGTTAATACAGTCAAACTCAATAAACTATATCGAAAAATTTGTTTCATATATGCTGGGTGGATTTGCTGAAAAAGGAGAATAATTAGTAAGGATTCAGGTCTAATATTTAGCTGTTGATGGCTTAGTAGTTGCTCTAATCGTCCGAACCTTGAACAAAGACAAGTAAATTATCTGTTTTTTACGCCTCTGCTAACAAGCGATCGTTTGTTTTTTTCTGCTTTCTTTCTCTGCACTTATTGTTTTTTTTGTCAATGCGTAAGTTCTACAATTTAGAAAATTATCAATCTGCCTTACAGAAACTTGAAATCCCAACATAATGCTGTCAATATCATGTCAGTTATGCTAAACCTATCTGAAAAATTTACTCTATCAATCTATCCATGTCGAAAATTCTGCTAGTTACCGTTGGCGGTTCTTTCCAACCCATGGTTACTTCAATCCGCAGCTTGCAACCCAATCGCGTCATTTTTCTTTGTTCTGACGGTGACAATGGTAGCAACTCACAAGTGATTGGAGAAGGAACCCCTTGTGAAGTCCGACGCGGAACCGAAGTTATTGAAAAGTTACCAAATATTCCCACACAAGTTGGATTGGGAGAAAGCTTTCAAAGCGATCGCGACCTCATTTTGATTCAAAATCCCGATAACCTCTCAGAATGTTACCATCATGCCTCATCCTGCATTCGCACTTTGCAGCAACAAAACCCAGAAGATGAAATCATTGCTGACTACACTGGCGGGACAAAAACTATGTCTGCTGCTTTAGTTTTAGCCGCCGTTGATTGTCACATTCCCCTATACGTCACTATCGCCAACACGAGGGAAAACTTGCTACCAGTGAAGCGAGGAGAAATCACGCAAAGAGTGGATACCAGTTTTAGAGATTAGGTTTCTCAAATAACTGACTCTGATGCTGAAAAATTTTAAGCCCTATTGGGTGAAAATTGCCAATCACATGAGATTTTTCTGTAGTATTACCTTACCTACGTGCAGTTCAAAAATCAAATGGAAGTTCTATTAGGTTGGTTCTGAGAGAGACTGTGCTTTGATAGAGCGATCGCTAACCGTTTGTGATTGAGAAGTAAAAGACAACAGCTTTAAGCTAAGCTGATTAGCGATCTCGACCCCAAAATTTCCTATTTTCGACCAGAGGAAACGGACTTAGAGAAATGGCGGCAAAAAGTATTGGATATGAAGGGGGAAGATTGAAAATACAGTACACTAGTATTATAATAAAGCCAACTTGTGCGGAAATTTCCGTAGAAAAGAGTCAATGAGGGAGTATTACAAAGCTCGTGCCGAAGAAGACTAAGATTCAGAAGGAGTACGCTTGACGGGCTGTGTACTCACCTGTTATTGTCACCTCAATTTGCAGCTTGCAACCAAATCGCGTCATTAGTCTTTCAACGATGAGCACCATTCTTTGACTGGCAAAACCTTTACACTTTGAGGATAACATCATGAGCCAATCACCGATAACAGTCACCTATTCATTAGAAGAAGTTTTAAAGCAGATGAATCAGAAGTTAGACAACCTACACAAAGATGTTAACGATTTTAGGACTGAGACTAAGGTAGCCATTGAATCAGTTAAGGGTGACAATAAAAACATTGATACAAAACTGACTAATCTCGAAAAAACTGTTGATGAGATTAAAGTAGACACGAAGAAAAATACAACCGACCTAGCGGACTTAAAAGGGTGGCGTTCGCTCATTGCCCCATTTTTTGTAGCCGTAGTTGTCGCCGCCATCACTGGATTGATTAATTGGGCAATCAGGAAATAATCCGGGACGGGTAGCGAGTGTTCTTTACTCTAGCCCATTACTTAACAATAGCAATGATTTCATAGACTTGTAATTTTGGTAAACCACAAACTTTCGGAAATGAACCTAAAAATCAGGGTTTCAGCCTTTGCGAACAAGAAGGTAAACAGCATTGGTTTAAAGAAGATCTCATTGAGGTAATTAATGACATCGCCTGAAATCCTCAATAATTCGTTGTTGCGTGAAACCCCTCCATTTATGTGAAATGTCAGTATTTTCAACAGGGTGTATAAATAGACTAGTCCAAACAAGAGAAAATCAAGTGTAGCATTTCCTAGTCTGCTGAGGTACAGATATATCTGCGTCCATCTGCTATGGGCTGCAGTTAATTATTTCTTCGGTGTACCTCAAGACATTGGAAATTGCTATATACCTCATTCTGTTGCCAGACAATTGGTAGACGAGCGCAGTTGGGTTGTCGCGATCGCCATGATAATACCAATTTAAACAAAGAATGCGACAGATAGTAGGCACAAATCCAGCCTAAGTAGGACTTTCTCAATCCACGTATCTAAAATCTAAAATCCAAAATGGTATAACTTAACTAAGACAAGCAGCCAGATCGGCATCTGGAGTTGTGGTAGGCATGAGGTGGTACTTCTCAGACAGCAGCTTGAAAACGTTGGGTGAAATAAATGCTGGTAGAGTTGGACCCAAACGGATGTTTTGAATCCCCAGATAGAGTAGGGTGAGTAGAATAGACACTGCTTTCTGCTCATACCAAGAGAGAATCATTGATAGTGGCAGTTGATTCACGTCTACATTAAAAGCGTTCGCTAATGCTAGCGCTATTTGAATTGCAGAGTAAGCATCATTACACTGACCTACATCCATTAATCGGGGTAAACCATTGATGCTTCCTAACTCTTTGTCAAAGAAGCGGAATTTGCCGCAGGCTAGTGTCAGTACGATACAGTCTTGGGGTACTTTTTCTACAAAGGTGCTGTAGTAATTACGACCCGTTTTTGCTCCGTCACAACCACCAACTAAGAAGAAGTGGCGAATATTTCCCTGTTTGACTGCTTCTATCACCTCTCCAGCAACACTTAATACAGCGTTACGAGCAAACCCTGTGGTCACTGTACGCAGTTCGCCATCTTCAGCAAATCCAGGCAGTTGGAATGCTTTTTGGATAACGGGTGTGAAGTCTTCAGTTTCTAAATGGAAAAGCCCCGACCAGCCTACGGGACCGAGAGTGAAAACCCGGTCTTTATATGAATCGTGGGGTGGCATTAGGCAGTTGGTTGTCATAACAATTGGACCGGGGAATTGGGGAAATTCTTTGGTCTGATTTTGCCAAGCGGTACCGTAGTGTCCGTAAAGATGGGGGTATTTTTGCTTTAGTCCTGGATAACCGTGGGCGGGTAGCATTTCTCCATGAGTGTAAATAGAAATGCCAGTTCCAACGGTTTGTTTGAGTAATTCTTCTAGGTGTTTGAGGTCATGACCCGATACTAAAATAGCTTTGCCTTGTTTTTCATTGAGAGGGACTGCGGTAGGAATGGGGTGTCCGTAGCTCAGGGTGTTACCTGAATCAAGGAGTTCCATTGCCAGGAGGTTAATTTCTCCTAATTTAAGCGCCATTGCAACCCAGTCATCTAGGGTTTTATCTTGGGAATCTAGGGATGCAAGAGCTTCATGGCAGAAGGCGTATACTTTATTGTTGTATTGACCTAACCTTGCTGCATGATACGCATACGCTGCAATACCTTTTAAGCCGTATATAACAGTCAATTTTAGCGAGAAGATATCGGTATTTATGGCAGATTGACTGATGAAGTCGTATTCAGCGTCTTTGCCTTGTTGAGTTAAGCCTTCTTTGGTTTCTGCTGGCGTAAAGCAAGCTAATCCAGACCATTGTTGGGATTTACCAGTTAATTGAATTTGGGATTTAATCTTTTCTCGTAAAGCAACACTTTTATAAATATAGTCAACAAATTTATCGCTATCAAAGTTAACATTGGTAAGAGTAGAAAACAGGGCTTCACACGCAAAAATATCGGCTTCCCGACAGGAAATGCCCAATTCATGTGCGGAAAGTGCTACTTGCCCCAATCCGCGCAAACTATGAAGTAGTAAATCTTTTGACATACTCACCGGGCTGAAGCCACGGTGATTCTAGTTCATGGTTCACAGAAGTCCACTTGCTATATCGAGTTTCCCTTCAATAGTAGAGGCGGTCTTCTCCCCATGCTTTCCCTCGCAAGAGGCGGATTCTTCTTGCCCAGAAGTACCGTTTAGTTGCCACTCAGTACCGAGTATCTTCATTCCTTTTTGCAAAATGTTCAGAGCCGCATTGGTATCTCGGCATAGTTCAATTTTGCACTTAGGACAGGAATGCGTTCTGGTACTGAGAGATTTTTTCACTCTATGACCGCAATTAGAACAATCTTGTGATGTGTAGTTAGGTGACACCGCCACAACTGCTTTGTCCCAAATCTTGCCATAATAGTCTAGCCATTGAGTGAATTGATACCAACCAGCATCAGAAATGGACTTAGCCAATTGATGATTTTTTACCATATTGGCAATCTTTAAATCTTCATAGACAACCACATCGTTAGAGTGGACTACGCACCGAGCTTGCTTAATTGCCCAGTCTTGACGCTGCCTCTGAATTTTTAGATGGATTTTACCCAGTCTTTTCCTTTGTCTGTGATAGTTTTTTGATTGGGGTTTAGCACCCTTGACGAATTTCTTACTCAGACGGCGTTGGGCTTTCTTTAATCGCTTTTCTGACGAACGCAAGAATTGTGGATATATCACGGCATTATCGTGTTGATCTTTGGTGAAAAACTTTAACCCCAAATCTAACCCAACAACGTTACCCGTATATTTTCCTGTTTCCTTGCGGTCAGCATCAAAGCAAAACTGAGCATAATAACCGTCTGCTTTTCTAATTACTCGCACCCGATTAATCTTTAATCTGTGCAAGTCTTCTTGAGTTTCATTGTTGCAAAATATAGAAAAAGTTCCAGCCTCAAAGCCGTCAGTGAAGGTGATTGATTTACAATCACTTGATAACTTCCATCCCGAAACTTTGTACTCTACCGAGCGGCAATGTTTTTTGAATTTTGGATAGCCTTTCTTCCCCGAACCTTTTTTGCATCGTGAATAAAACGTAGAGATAGCAGCCCAAGCCCGTTCAGCACTAGCTTGTCTAGCAGCAGAGTTTAACTTCTTTGCGAAAGGAAACTCTGCTGCCAAATCTTTGCATAAGTTGTACAAAATAGCTTTACTAACTCCTTTATTGTCCATCCAAAACCGTACAGCTTTATTTCTAATAAACTGCGTTGTTCTGATAGCCTCATCAAGGGCTAAGTATTGCTCTTTGGTTCCGTTTTTTAGCTTGGCTTCTCTTACTATCATGTCCTGATTATAACATATTTTATCTGCTATATTGCTAGATAAAATAATGTAAAGCCGTCCTTGAAGGACGGGGCTTTAAACCCAGTTTTTTGGTAAAGCATCTACTTCCGGGCTTTTACCACACGCGCCCCGTTGGAAGCATCCTTCTCCTCTCGTTGTTTGTTCGCACTGGTTGCAATACATCTTGTGTCTCCTGTTAGCTTTGTGTGACCTAAATTAGGTATTTGATTTAACTCAAGAGCTATTGTGGATTGAGATTGTGAGTTTGTTGTGAGGTTAGAATTAGGTTAAGTAGGTCGGTATTAAAAATTGTCGTCATGACAAGGCAGAGGGCAGAAGGGAAGAGGTTTTTAGGCTTCGTTATATAATTCGGTTTTTTTGCGCCTCTCTACTTAGAGAGTGGAAACATAGCAAGCTCTGTCAAAGCGCTGTTGCTTCAACTCCAAAAGACTGTCTAAAAGTCCTGTAATTTTGTAGAAAGTTTTAGCGATGCGGCACAGCAGTTGCTACGCGATCGCTCTCAATCGGTAGTTAAATAAACATATCTGTCTCTATAGCAGTTCGTGTAGGAGTTACAAACACCTCTCCCTTGTCTCCCTTGTCTCCCGTTAACTAATTAACCGAACTTGATGTTATGCAACCGAATCAAAAACCTGTTTTGCAGTCAGCTTTAACTGCGATAAGGTAGGGGACACTATCAAATCATTGCCCCGAAATGCAGTCATTTGGTATTCTCCATCAACAAGTTCGCACACGAAAATTGTAGGCTGCTTGGGATTGCCGATAAATTTGCGTCCACCCAACCCAGCATAGTCCACAATCCAGTATTCAGGAATGCCCATTTCTTCATAATCCCCGAATTTATCGTAGTAATCATCACGCCAGTTGGTGCTAACAACTTCGACGACTAAGGGAACGGATGTGGGTAACGATAGAGTTGATTGGTTCTCCCAGTTTGGTTCATTCACAACATTCTCGTAGTTTTGCACCAAAATATCGGAGCAATAGGCGGAGTCATTACCGGGTGTTTTTACAAACACGGTTTTGGGGATGCGGTAGGGTAGCCCCATCTGTAAAAGTTGAAACGCTATTTGTATTGTTAAAAACCCGACAACGCCTTCATGTTTGCCTGTTGGTGGGGGCATTTCGATTATCACTCCTTTATGCAATTCGTACCGTACTACTGAGTTGTCTGGATACCATTCGATAAACTCATCAACAGTGTAGATTTTTGGTTCAGTTTGTGTTTGAGTTGGGGTCATAAGTTATCACCTCCACATATATTTGAATTTAACAGTTCTCTTCCTCAAGAGATAGTCTTAGGCTTTATACCAATTTTCTATGAAGATGCATACAATTAGCCTGCGTATAGCCCTTACGGGCATAGCCTGCGGCATCGCGTAGCGTGCGCTTTGCGCTTAGGCAGGCTTTGTTTGTATAGCCGAGGCAGCGCGTTGCGGAGAGAAGTTGCGGCTTGGGGGTTTCCACGTCAGATGCTTCACTTGGGCAAAGCCCAAGACCGCACTGACTCCCCAATAGCAAACTTCGGAGGGTTCCCCCCGTTGTAGCGCCTGCCGTCCACATTTCCAATGTGAGGGCAATAATGTGCAATTTCACATAGAATTGGTATTAGATCGCTTGAACAACGAAAACAGACAGAATTTGCAGTTTGGTAATGAGTAAGTTTTCAGCAACAACTTTTTTGTGCGACTTATACTGAGTCGTTTATTGCCCTTTGTATTTAATCCTCCAGCATTCTTTCTCATTCAGAATCATCAACTTTCCTACAAACAAATCTGGCTTTGGAGTAAACGCACTACCATAACCCTGTATGCGATCGCTCTGATACTCCTTTGTGGGTTGTTGGCTTTTGGATTGAACGCTATCCAAACATAATGATTAAAAAATACGTGATTAAAAAACTACTCCAGGCGCAGGGGGCGCAGAGGAAAAGATAAACAGAAATAATTCCGATACAAACGGATTTGACATACAATTTTTAGCTTTCTCTGTGCAAATGTCGCTTGAAGAATTGTGTCAGTTGTTGCCAAGCATCTTCCGCCGCCAAGCGGTTGTAGTCGGAGCGTTCGTGACAGAAAAAACCATGACCTGCATTGGGGTAAACTTTCAACGTGTAGTCTTTCCCAAGTTCTTGGAACCGCGACTCAATTTGCCGAATGCGATCGCACGGAATGAACGGATCGACTCCTCCGAAGAACAAGTGGACGGGTACAGTAATATCTTTGACTGCATCAATCCACTCATCTAGCACCATGCCATAAAAAGGGGCGGCGGCTGCTATTTCGGCTGAGAACTTGCAAGCGGTAAGAAAGCTTAATCCTCCACCCAAGCAGAATCCAGTCACCCCAATGCGTTCGCATGGCAGCGCCGCCTCCCCCGGCTTATCGCGATACACATCTTTTTGCGACTTCAAAAAAGCCAACGCCGCTCGAATATCTGCTTCCACAGATTTAAGATCGAGGCGATACATCATTGCCATCGCTGATTCTACCTCATCATATCCAAACTTATTGTTAGGTAACTCGCGATAGTACAAATCGGGAACGAGTACCACATATCCTTCCCTCGCAATTCGGATTGCTACATCTCGAATGTGGGACGTTAAGCCAAAAGCCTCCATCAGCAGAAGAACAGCAGGCTTGTGGTTGGGCTCGGTTGGTGTCAGCAGGAAGGCAGGCATTTGTCCATCCGGTGCAGAGATCGAAACCTCAGTTTGTTCAATTTTCATCTTTTTTCCCCAGTAGAACCTACTGTTAATAGCTTAAAAAGCTTTCATGGCAGGACTCTAGAAAAAAGTTGCGGAGTTTTAGTAAGTTTTTGCGCGATTTCTATCCTTCATGCTTTTTTTAGGAGTTATTCCTACTGTGCGTTTGAAGCATTTCGTCAAGTGGCTTTGATCGGAGAAACCAGTTTGCACGGCAATATTTGCAATACTCAAATCGCTATGCTGCAGCAGATGTTTTGCCTTTTCAATTCGACTTTGTAGAATGTACTGATGTGGAGTTATACCCATCCTTTGTTTGAACAAACGGAGAAAATGATAGGGGCTGATTTGCGCGATCGCACTCAACTCTACTAGTTTCAAGTTCCGATCCAGATGCTCGTGAATATACTCCGTCACTTGTTGGAGCGTTAATTGAGATAATCCATTTGAATAACCAGATACCTTGGGTTGTGTGGTGCAATAGTTTCGTAAGAGGTGAAGCGCTAATGTGGTTTTAAGGCTATCAACTAGCAAATCCCCACCGATTTTGCCAACCTCTACTTCATCTCTCAAAGTTGAGAAAATCCCCTGTAGCAGCGCATCCGACCGATCCATAAACTGAGGAATGAGTTCAATGCGATCGCTATTCACAATATCTTGACCGACCTGTTGGAGAAGTGCAGGCTCAACTGCCAAAATTGCGAACTCAACTGAACCGTCCCAGTTACAGCTATGGGGAATACCTGCAGGAAGAATTGCAATATCTCCTTGATGTCGCGTTTCGCGGTACAACTTGCCATCCAACCACCGTTCTCCTTTTGAGGATGCGGGAAAACAAGAGGACACTGGAGAATGGGCAATGACGTGCATCGTATGTTGGTGCTCTGCAATTTCAAATTTTGGCTGTTGGTAAACTTCCAAATGCAGTTGGCTCCAGCCACAGCTTGAGAGGATGGATGGTTTGGGTAATAGCGAGTTTGCTGCATTGACTTTGCGGTAATCAATGACCGCTACTTGTTGTGCTGACATCCCATACCTCTGTGTGTTGGCATAGCCTTTCCATGAAAAATCGTTTGAACTCTTTTCTATTGTGTCAAACTCGGGTACACCATTGCCATACCTTGCGGTTCGTGGCTATATTTGCCGCTCTGCAACGGTCGATATGTCTCGTTGTACAAACACAGGCTGTTAGGATTCTTCATCACAAATTGCATCATCCGCCGATGTGCTTCACCTCGGAAAAATTGTTTCAAGTCATGTTCCGAACGCCAGTAACTGACCATAACGAGTTCGTTGGGTCCACAAATTCCTGCTTTGACTTGTACGCAACCTTCTGCTGTGGCAGTTGCGTTCTGAATCCAAAATGCATTTTTCCACATCCAGAAAAATCCTGTGCGATTGCGTGTCAAAAAGCCGTTAACAAAGACAACTGCCTCTGGATGCTCTGGCAAATTAATTTGGTAAATGGAATAGTTCATTATGCTTGACCTCTTCTGAGTGCTTGGTAGTGTTGCTTGGGATAAGATATATTCAACAAAAATATTATTCACTAAATTAAATACACAATTTATGTTATATTCAATTTAGTGAATATGTCAACTCAAAGTTTATGTCTCTTAGCTATGCCATTCTGTCAGTCCTAGTCAGTGCTTCGAGCAGTGGCTACGATCTAGCAAAGCGGTTCAATCCTTCAGTAGAAGGGTCAGTTGGTTTTTTTTGGAACGCTAGTTTTCAACAAATTTACCGAGAACTGAACCGTCTAGAAGAAAAAGAGTGGGTGCAAGCGGAATCAGTGCAGCAGGAGAATCGACCTGACAAACGCATTTATACAGTGACGGCATTGGGGAAACAGCAGTTGTGTCAGTGGATTGCCGAGCCAGAAGAGATGGCAGCGATCAAAGATGAATTACTCGTGAAACTCTATGCAGGACATCTCGTGTCTAACAAGACGATAGTGGCAAAGTTAGAAGCCCATCGACAGCAACATCAACAACGATTAGCAATTTATCAAGAAATTAAGAATCAGTACTTTAAAGATCCTCAAACGTTGTCCAATACTCTAAAGTTTGAGTACATGACCTTGCTACGGGGAATTCACCACGAAATGGGCTGGCTGGCTTGGTGTAATGAAATCGTGGTGTTATTAAAATCAGGATAAAGGCAAATGCGAAGTCAGTAACTTTGGAAGAGCTTGAAGTGGAATTAAGCAAGCAAATAAATTCTCAACAATAGTCAGTATTAAGAATCAGAATCATTGAATAGATCTGATAAATTTCGATAACCACTGATGACACGAAAAATCTCTACATCTTGCCCTATAGACATATAAAGAATGAGGTAGTTATCTACTGGGAGGCTGCGGATACCAGGTAAAATTTCATCACGTTGCCGTCCAAGGTTAGGGAACTTAGCAATTTTAGTAAACTTAGCATTAAGCTTACTCAAAAAAAGCTCTGATTGAGCTAAGCCAGATTGTTTAGCAATATAATCCGCAATTTCCTCGATATCTTTAATAGCAGGTTCGGTGAGGCGAAATTGTTGAGTCATGCTTCGTCTGAGACACCGTAGCGCGATCGCAAATTAGAAAGGATTTGAGCCATTGCAGTTGGACCATCAACAACTTCGCCCCTTTGAGATGCTAACAACCCAATGCTTGCTTCTTCTTGAAGCTCTTGCAATCGCCCTTGATAAATATCTTCTTGTTGTTCTAGGAGTTTTACACCTGCAAAAATAACTTCAATTGCGTTTTGATACTTCCCGCTTGTGAGTTGACGTTTTACTAGTGCTTCGACTTCAGGTGGCAGAGAAATGTGCATAGATTTTTTTTAAAGTAGCAGTAATCATAATTGTAAGCTATGCACTCCAATCATAGCCTAAAAGACCAATCCTGATGTTGCTGTAGATGCTTCGCCTTTTCATTCGACTCTGTAGAATATATTGGTATGGCGTTATACCCATTTTTTGCCTTCTAGTTGGACTTTATTTTAATAATTCTTCTGTTGCTCATCCGCAAAACACCACAGCCATTGCTCTCCTAATTCTGCTGAACTAATCACCATATGTCCGGTTTCTTCGTAGTGACGGCGGGAATGTTGATGTTCGGACGAGTCACAGCACAGCATCTTGCCACAAGTCTGACAAATGCGAAGATGTACCCAGCGACCATTAATCCGAATGCATTCTTCACAACGAAATACTGGGTAGTTTGCTTTAAGGATAAGATTTTCTAGAGTCAGTTCATTCAGGTGTTGACAAGACATAAAGTTTCTCGATATGAGTTGGGAGACTCGTTAAATGTTTCTTCCAATTACTAGAGTTTAACCTAACAGTGCGATCGCGAACAATCAAGAGCTAGGAAACTCATGCAACTGATTTAGAAACTCAGCAATTTTCTTTAGATTTTCTTAATTTCTTATTTTTTTGAAAATCCGGAATACTACTTTAATAACGTGTATCATTTTACAACCACTCAAATGTATCAATAATTACCTAAATAAAAATGCTGAAAAGGTTCACACGACTGAACGACAATAAATCTTCAAAAACCTTAGCCTATTGCTTTTCAACCGCTTTGGTCAAAAAAATTTGAAATCCTACTTTTCCCGTTAGTCCATGGAGGCGGACTTTTTTTGTACAGATGCGACTTCCAATCACCTCATTTATTCTTGACTCTAGAAGAATGAAAGAGTGCGATCGCGAAAGTCAATCCTCTCATTTATGTGATAGAAGCTACACGATAAGCGGGCTGATAGCAAGAAATCATTAGGTTAATCGATTATTCACTTTAGAGGAAAGCAAAAAGAAAAATGGCTGACCCAATTAATCAAACAATGAATATTTACGCATTATTAATTGGCATCGACTACTATCTACCTAATACGTTGTACAAGAGTCTGAAAGGATGCGTGCGTGACATAAATCTTGTAGCAGACTATCTCATAAAAACTTTGCAAATTCCTTCTGAAAGGATGTTTAAGCTCACTTCTCCAAATCCTGGAACCTCTGATAATACCGAAATCCTGGACTTAACACCAACCTATGAAAATATTGTTGCAAAGTTTCGTACCGTCACAGAAATAGCGCAACCAGGAGAGCAAGTATACATTCACTACTCCGGACATGGAGGACGTGCAAAAACCATTTATGAAAAACTGAAAGGGGCTGACCAATATGATGAATGTATTGTGCCAATGGATATTGGCAATGGAGGTCGCTACTTACTGGATATCGAATTAACAACTCTCTTGAAGCGAATGACGGATAAAGGGTTGGTTGTCACAATTATTATGGATAGCTGCCACTCTGGAGGAGTAACCCGAGGTGATGCTGCTATCCGAGGCGGAGAAGAAACTGACAAAACACCGCCTAACCATAAAAGCTTGGTTGCCGAAGATGAAGAGTTGATCGCAAATTGGAAAGCTCTAAATGGAGGAATAGATGGTGACACAGCATGGGTTCCTCCAGCAAATAATTACCTTCTCTTGGCAGCCTGCCGTCCTAATGAGTATGCATACGAGTATGCATTTGATGGTAAGGAGCGACATGGAGCGCTAACTTACTGGATCGTTCAAACTCTGGCAACTAGTTCCACAACAGGATTGAGTTTCAGGGCGTTGTACGATCGCGTTTGCGCTCAAATTCAGAGTAAGTTTCCTCAACAATTACCCATGTTGGTTGGTGATGGCACTCGCATAGTCTTTGGAAATGAGAACTTACCGCATCACTACACGCTAGCAGTTACTAGTGTAAACTCTAACCAAAAACAAGTTACCTTGAATGCTGGGTTAGCTCATGGACTCAGTGATGGCACAAGATTTGCCATTTACCTACTGAATACAACAGATTTTTCCAAGCGGCAACAACAACTAGCAATTGTTGAACTCGAAGACGTTCAAGCCAATAAAGCGGTTGCTAGAGTTTTAGAACCTCAAGAGGGGGGTATTGCGGTTACAGAAAAAATCGAACTAGGTGCTCCTGCTGTTATGGTATCTGCACCCGTCGATCTCGTGCGTCGAGTTCGCTTGTTTGACACGAAAGAAGTAGGAGATAAAGAAAATCAATTACCATCCGAGTTAGCTGGAAAACAAAAAGAAGCTTTAGAGCCAGTTCGGCAAGCTTTGGCTGGCAATGGTTGGGTGGTTGAAGTAGAACCTGGTGACAAGCAAGAGGCTCACTATCAAGTTGCGGTTGGTAGAGATGGCGAGTATGAAATTTGTATTGGCACGCCTCTTAAAAACTTAGGTTTACCACTGCAAATTGATGCTCCAAATGCAGCGACTGGGATAGTCAATCGCTTGGTTCATTTAGCAAAATATCAAGCAGTTCAGGCACTTGATAATCCAGCTTCTGAACTTGCTGATTATCTTGAATTTGAATTAGTAGACCAGAGAAAGCAATCGTTTTCTGAAACTAACAATTTAGTTTTAACACCAGGGGAATCAGTGTTTTTACGAGTCAAGAATACCTATTCTCAACCTCTCAGTATTGCTGTTCTCGATTTAGAACCCACTTGGGCTATTTCTCAAATTCCCATTGAGGGAATTTCTAGTATTTTCTTTTCTATTGAAAAGGACCAACAAGTACATATAAGAATGAGTCCTGCTTTGCCAAGAGGATACAAACAAGCTGAAGAAACACTCAAACTGTTTGCAACTCGCGGTCTTGCTAACTTCCAATGGCTAACTTTGAATGCTCTAGATAAGGATTTTGGTCAAAGAGGAAATCTTGATGGACACCTTGAGGAGGAAGCAGAAAAACTTACAGAAAGGGGAGAAGCTCATCATATCAATCCTCTCAACAAACTCTTGGCTACTATTGGTGCTGATGTTGACACTCCACCACCGCCTGAGTTAACTCGTGCAATGGTTTACGAACCCGATCCCAATGCTGAATGGGCAACCAAACAGGTAAAGTTTACTATTAAGCAATAGTTTCTAAATAGGGCTATCAAAGAGAATTGCACGAGAATTAAAAATAACAAATTCCTTTCTTGATTTTGACAGCCCCTCTACTATGAAAACTCGATTTATTGTTCAGTTAGCTAATGACAAAATCTGAACTTTTTGTAAAGGAGTTAAGGCTTGAAGACAATACTAATTTTAGCATCCAATCCCAAAGGAACTTCAGCCCTCGATTTAGACCGTGAAATTCGCGACATTCGAGAAGGTTTGAGGCGATCGCAAAATCGCGATGAATTTCGCATCGAAGTACGAGGAGCAGTACGCCCTATCGATCTGAGACGCGCCTTGTTAGATGTTGAACCGCAAATTATTCATTTCTGCGGACATGGAACTGGCAATGATGGTTTGGTTTTAGAAGGTGACGATGGCGAAGAACGTCTTGTTAGTGGTGAAACGCTATCTGGATTGTTTAAACTTTTTGCCAATAAAGTGGAATGTGTTTTACTGAATGCCTGTTACTCGGAAGAGCAAGCAACGGCAATTGTTCAACACATTAACTATGTCATTGGTATGAATCGCGAGATTCTGGACGAAGCCGCCATCGCATTTGCTGTGGGTTTCTATGATGGCATTGGTGCTGGTAAGTCTATTGAAATGGCATATGAACTAGGCTGCAATGCAATCGATCTAGAATTGTCAGCGCCATCATCTCAGCATCGGAAGATGATTGTTCTTTCTTCTCCAGAAGAGACACAGAAAACTCTATCTTCAACGCATTCAATTCCGGTGTTGAAGAAGAAAAGCGAACCTAACACTATCAGTGTACCAACTACTACTGCGCTCGGAACATCCAACAGCGAATCTCTTATTGGTCATGCGGATTGGATTCGTTCCCTCGCATTTAGTCCTGATGGTAAAAGGCTTTTAAGCAGCAGCAACGATAAAACAGTGAGACTGTGGGATGTGCAATCGGGTCAACTCTTACATCTGCTAACAGGACATCGCGATCGCATCAAATGTGTTGGTATCAGCCCTGACGGACAAATTCTGCTCAGTAGCAGTACTGATGCGATCGTTAAGGCATGGGATTACAGTCAACTGTCAGATAAAAAAACAGGAGATTGTCGCTACACAATAAAAGCTTCTTCTAAAACACTAACTTTAGTTCAGGCATTACCCGTTAATCCAAATCCCCAACGCTCGTGCTTTGCTACGGGTGCAGAACATGGGAAAATTTCTCTCTGGGATTTAAAGACGGGAAAATGGTTGCGTAGTATTCAAGCTCACCAAAGTGCAGTTCTCACACTTGCTTTCAGTTCTGATGGACGAATGCTAGCTAGTGGCGGTCAAAATTCCACTGTTAAACTTTGGGATTTAGACAAAGGTACTGAACAACCAGCCTACATTATTCCTTACGCTCATTTAAGCGAAGTTTTGTCATTGGCAATTAGCTCGCAAACTCAAACCCTAATTAGTAGCGGTGCAGATCGAACAATCAAGCTTTGGGATTTAGCAACAGGTGAAAAGAAAGCTCCTCATATTTTGACAGGTCATGCAGGTCGCGTTTGGTGTGTTGCCATCAGTCCAGATGGAACAAAAATTGCCAGTGCTAGTGCGGATTACACTGTGAAACTCTGGGATTTGGCAACAGGGAAGTTATTGCAAACCTTTACAGGACATTTAGGAGAGGTGCGTGCAGTTGCCTTTAGCCCTGATGGCAATTTAATTGCTAGTGGCGGTGATGACATGGAAATTAAGCTCTGGCAGCTTCAAGTATGAGAATTATTTTATACAAAACAAATTGCAATTAAGAAATAACGTGAGGATTATGACGGAGCAAATTCAAGAAATAGAAAGACTCGAGCGTAAGATGACTGTGTTAGATGTCGAAGTTGAATTTGAACCTGTCAAGCAGGGGCGCTCGCTCGTCGTGGTTATTGGTATTGACGAGTATGTCCACTGGCAAAAACTTAAGAATGCTGTTCGGGATGCAATCGGTCTTCAACAGGCGCTCATCGACAAGTTGGGATTTTCAGCACCGATAGCTCCGCTGTTTAACGAAGCAGCGACTAAAACAGCGATCGCATCTCTAATTGAGGATCGGCTTCGTGAAGAGTTACAAGAAGATGACAACTTGGTATTATTTTTTGCAGGGCACGGGCATACCCGTGTTGACAAAGTAGGTGGCAAAGTCGTTGGAGAAACAGGGTTCATCGTCCCAGTAGAAGCACAAGGACCAAAAGAAGTTTGGAGTGATTACATCAAAATCGATCCACTTCTTCAATCCATTAGCTGCCTTCCTGCAAGACATATCCTTGTGATTCTAGATTCCTGTCATAGTGGTTTTGCATTGGGTGAAGCAATGAAGATCTCCCGAGATGCAGTTCGCTATGAAAAAGACCTTAGCAGTCGAATCAGTCGCAAAGTAATTACTTCCGCCCGACGGGAGCAACGGGCATTAGATGGCGGACCAATTCCCGGTCACTCATTATTTACTGGTACATTAGTGGATGGGTTTAACTGGGGCAAAGCAGATTTAGATAACAATGGACTGATTACTTCTTCAGAATTGGGATTATTCATTCAACAAAAAGTTGGTCAAGCCTCTGAATCAAGACAAACACCAGACTTTGGAGCGTTTTATCTCGACGATCGAGGTGAGATGGTAATCTCATTACGGAATCAAAGCTTTGATGCACTAAAAGCCCGTGCGTTTTCTGCTCTTCAGTGTGGCGAAATTACAACTTTCAAGGAATTGACTCAACAGATTGTCACATTAAAATCGAGTAGTCCTGAAGCTCTTTATCTTGAGTATAGGCTCAAGCTCCTTGAAAGCAATATCAAAGAAGCTGCCACTGCTGCACAAAAACTTTTTTCTCTACATCCACCTACCGGGAGGATTCCTTTATCATCAAAAGACCTTGAAACAATTAATTCTTACTTAAATATTCCGAGTTGGGCATATAGCTTCACTATTTCAGAGACTGACTTTCCTGTTGAAATAGCGTTGCTTTCCGGTTTAGATAGTGACAATTTTGAGGTTGCTCAAGAACAAATGCTTGGTGAGCTAAGAGGATTTTACTTTAAAGATGGAAATTCTTTTCAATTTAGGATTAAAAATCTCACTGATTCGCAAATTTACATTTACTTGATTAGAGTTGACTCTGCAGGTCGTATTGAGTCTATACCTATCTGGCGTGATGATTATATTGACTGGCAAGGGTTAGAGCCTGGAATAACAGCGCTAAGCTATTTATTTGAAGTGACCAAAGATAAAGAATTTGGTGGAATACATGAATTCCGCTTTTTTTCCTCACCTCAAAGGATTAATCAGTTACTGCGAGCTCCATCTTCAGATTCTCGTGGAGGATTACAAGGTTTGCAGAATCTTCAAGATATCACCTTGAGTGATTTAAAAAAAATTAGAACAAAGGTTATTTACTATAGTGAAATTTAACATCAAGTTAACTATCGATAAAACTAAGTATGATTTTAATAAACTATTGGACTATAAGCTAAGCTGTTGACTCCAAAGCCTACCGTTTGCATTGGGTTGGAGTTGCTGATATTGTCCACGAAGCAACTCAAATCCTTGAAATTCTAAACTATCTGGGTCAAACCAGAAATATTCTGGAGTGCGAAAAATGTCTTAATATATTTGCTTTTTCAAACCTCGGTCTGTTGCAGCTGTTTTTGGTGAGAGAATCTCAATGATGACGTTGGGACACGGACTACCATAGATATTACTAGTTTGTAAATAGCGGCATCAATGTAGTTTTCTCCATGCAACTTTTAACCATCATCCTTATAAACTTCGCTCCGATGTTTTACTTTGACGACAGTTACCTTTAAAACGTCATCTTCTATTTCATAAACTATACGATAATCACCAATACGAATACGATATGAATTTTTTTGCCCTTTTAACTTTTTAACCCCGTCTGGACGCGGTTCTATTTTTAAATCATTGACTCTCGCTTGTATGCGTTCTTGTACGTCGAGGGGTAGTTTTCTCAACTGTTTTTTGGCACCCTTTGTAAATTTTACTTTGTAACTCACGCAACGTCCTTGTGTCTATCGTTTCTTATTTCTTCTTCTATTTCCTCCCAAGACACAGTACCATTAATGCGTATGTCTTCTCTAGCTTCTTCAATAGCTAATAAGTCTTCTTCATCCTCTATATCATCGATTCGTTTTAAAAGTGCGTAAATCTCATCTAATGTACTGTCATAAGCTTGATGTAGCAGTACATTAATCTCTTTAATTAATTGTTGTCTATCTTGTTCGGTTTTCATTGTTAAACTTATGCTCTTATTATTAATTTAATATATTATACTTTACTCGTCTGCGTACTCTGCGCCTCTGTAGTTAAATAAATGATTTTCAAACCGCAGAGGAACACAGAGCACAGAGACAATATAAGGAGTGACCTCTTAATTTACGGAGTGCCAACTGCGCCAGAGTAAACCAAACCGCGCTGTATATCCATCGTCAAAATGGCTCCATCGCGAATGACTTGTGTGGCATTCTTCACACCAACAATGACCGGCACCCCAAGACGCAACCCGATGACAGCTGCATGACTGGTGAGACTTTCATCTTCAGTAATAATTCCAGCCGATTTACGAATTGCATCAACAAAATCAGCACTGGTAGTAGGCGCAACCAAAATTTCTCCGTGATTGAAATTGCTTGCATCCATACCGGTGTGAGCAACTCTTGCGCGACCGCTGACAGAACCTTGTCCCAATCCAATTCCCTGACCGAGAACTGCTGTCACAACTTCAACTTTAATCAAATCTGTGGAACCGGAAACGCCTTGGAGAGTTCCTGCAGTCATAACGACCAAATCTCCTTCAGACAACAAGCCCCTTTCTTGAGCAACGTTCATGGCTGCTTGGAATGTCTGACCTGTAGAAGGAAGTTCTAACATCAACAACGGTTTAACCCCCCACACGAGCTGTAATTGCCGTGCCACATTCACGTGAGGTGTCACTGCTAAAATTGGTGTCTGGGGACGAAATTTGGAAACATTTCGCGCTGTTGCTCCTGTTTGTGTCAGAGTCATAATTGCTGCTGCACCTAGCTGTTCTGCAATTTGACCGACTGCTTGGCTGATAGCGTTGGGAATGGAACGCTTTGGATCTCTTAGCAGACTGGTGTTGGTGTTTTCTGCTTCTTCTTGTTCGATACGTTCGGCAATCCGCGCCATGGTAGCCACAGCTTCCACTGGAAACTTACCAACTGCGGTTTCATTCGAGAGCATCACCGCATCCGTACCATCTAAAATCGCATTAGCCACATCCGATACTTCAGCACGAGTTGGACGGGGGTTACTCACCATGCTGTCTAACATTTGAGTGGCGGTGATAATGGGAATACCCAAACGATTGGCAGTCGCAATCAATCGTTTTTGTAATATCGGTACATCCTCGGCTGGCAATTCTACGCCGAGATCGCCTCTTGCTACCATTACCCCATCGCACAACGCTAGAACGGCTTCCATTTGTTCGATCGCTTCGTGCTTTTCTATTTTGGCAATAACCGGTACTTGCTTACCCGTGCTGGAAATGAGCTCTTTAATCTCAATCATATCCTGAGGATTGCGGACAAAAGAAAGAGCGACCCAGTCAACGCCCTGATCGAGACCAAAAATCAAATCCTCTCGGTCTTTTTCCGTCATTGCTTTGATGGACAGGTAAACTCCCGGAAAGTTCACTCCTTTGTTATTGGAAAGTGTCCCGCCCACAGTCACGCGACAGTGCAAATCGCCTTTTTCGCGATTGATATCCTCTACGAGCATTTCCACTCGCCCGTCGTCTAGCAGAATTCTTGACCCTGTTGGTACTTCATCTGCCAAATAATCGTAGGTTACGCAACTTATATCCTGCATACCCACAACCGGGCGATTCGTTAGAATAAAGGGATCGCCTTTTGCCAAAACTATAGATCCATTTTCAAACTTTCCCAGACGAATCTTCGGTCCTTGTAAGTCTTGAAGGATGGCTACTGGTTTGTTAAGTTCAAATGCGGTTTGTCGGATGAGGCGGATATTTCGCTGATGGTCGGCGTGAGTTCCGTGGGAAAAGTTGAGTCGCAATGTGGTTGCACCAGCTTCAATAATGGCTTTTAGCATTTCCGGGCTGCTAGTAGCAGGTCCGATTGTGGCGACAATTTTTGTACGGCGAAGGGAATCTTTTAGTTGCATAGGAGCTGAACTAGTGGGAGCTACTCTGGGAATCATCCTAATGTTAGGATGCATCTCTTGTCTGTCGCTACAGAACCAATCGTGAACGACTCGCTTGAAATCATACCCTTATTCTGCTGCTAATATGTGGAATCGATGATAAATTTTGTAGACAAAATTTACTTTCTGCAATTTTGTCTGTCAAAACTTAACTTTCATTCATAGAAAAGTGGCATTATCTAGATAACCAATCGGCGAAAAAGGAGTTTATGATGCTGACGTCGGAGGCACCAAAGCCACTGACAGTCCCCCCAAAGGAGTTTCTAGCGCCTCCGGGTGATTTCAACCCGACGCTGCTCATGTTTTTGGTAGCGGTGGCAATACTAGTGTTATCTAACTTTGGCTACTGGGTTTGGGAATGGCAACACTGGGTGTGCTTTACTGCTAATACTCTTGCTTTACACATGGCAGGTACGGTAATTCACGATGCCTGTCACCAATCTGCTCATCGCAATCGAGTCGTTAATGCTATGTTGGGTCATGGCAGTGCTCTGATGCTTGCTTTTGCATTCCCCGTCTTCACAAGAGTCCATTTGCAGCATCACGCTCATGTTAACGACCCAGAAGACGATCCGGATCACTACGTCTCCACAGGCGGTCCTTTGTGGTTGATTGCAGTGCGATTTTTATACCATGAAGTATTTTTCTTTAAGCGACAATTGTGGCGCAAAAACGAACTACTTGAATGGTTTATCAGCAGGTTGATTGTCGGTTCAATCTTTTACATCTCGGTTCAGTACCACTTTTTAGGTTACATTCTCAATTTCTGGTTTATTCCTGCTTTTGTTGTAGGCATAGCACTGGGACTGTTTTTTGATTACTTACCCCACCGTCCTTTTACAGAACGCGATCGCTGGAAAAATGCTCGCGTTTACCCCAATCCCATTCTCAACATTTTGATTATGGGGCAGAACTACCATCTCATTCATCATTTGTGGCCTTCCATTCCCTGGTATAATTATCAGCCCACGTATAACTTGATGAAACCTCTCCTGGATGAAAAAGGCTGCTATCAATCAACAGGGTTGCTACAGAAAAAAGATTTTTTTGGATTTGTCTATGACATCTTTTTAGGCATTCGGTTTCATCACAGCAACTAGGTAGGCATTGGGCATTAGGCAATAGGGCACTGGGCGTTTGGCATTGGGCGTAAGTCATTTATTCCACCTTGTCTACCTTGTCCCCTAATCCCTAATCCCCAGTCCCTAATCCCTAATCCCGACTCCCTCCAAAACAGGCAAAGACCAGTCAGGGCGCAAACTTGCGGCGTGACGTAAATAAATGTGATGGATTGGGGCAGAAGCAGGAACGTGAACGTGAACTAAAAAACGGATGCAACGTTCCAAACTCCCCTCAACATGCATTTGCTGTACATCCAACATGGGTACAACATCCCAATAAGGACGCTTTCGTGCGATCGCAGCCGGAAAAGTTGCGTTTAAATCGCTTGTGACACTAAACGTTATGCTAATAATATCTGTTGGATGTAATTGATTCCGTTTTTCAAGTTCATCAAGTAGTTCCATTACCGCTTCTTGCATTGCTTCAACCGTATTTTCTGAGACGGTTGTTGCGCCGCGAATCGCCCGCATTCGCCACTCCACTTATTTTTCCTCCTTAATTATTCACCGATCGCTGTTTATTCATTGTCTCAGACAAACGACAAAGGACAAATGACGATTTTTTCTTTATGGTCTATATAACCATAAAGGCAATCCACTTGTGGACATTTCAAATTCAACCCAATCAATTCCAGCACTTAACCCTGGTGAAGCTTGGATACTTCCTTGTACGAGACGACTTAACAAAGGCTTGCGTTCTTCTAAGGTATAAACAGGAGTTTTTTCAGGATCGAGACTAACAAGTTCGCAAGCCCAACGGCGAGCATCTTCTTCTGTTCCCAATCGATCTATGACACCTAGCTCTAATGCTTGCTGTCCGGTAAAAATTCGACCATCTGCAAAACTTCTTACTGTTTCTACACCTAGGGAACGAGCATCAGCCACAGTTTGTACAAACTGCTGGTAACTCGTATCAATTAATTCTTGCAAAATGTTTTGTTCTGGTTCTGTCAGTTCTCTGTCAAAAGCCAAAATATCTTTGTAAGGTCCTGACTTAATTACCTTAAAAGAGACACCAATTTTTTGCAACAAGCGTTCCAAGTTGTTACCGCGCAATATCACACCAATGCTACCCGTAATCGTACCGGGATTTGCCATGATGTGTTCTGCTCCCATACCGATGTAAACTCCACCCGAAGCAGAAATGTTACCAAAACTAGCAACTATTTTCACTTTTGAGCGCAATCTTTTCAACGCACTGTAAATTTCTTGAGAATCTCCTACCGTACCGCCAGGACTGTCAATCCGTAGCAACAGTGCAGGAAATTTTCTTTCTTCGACTGTTTTCAACGCTTCCAAGACACGCTTGCGAGTAGCACTCGCAATTGCACCAGTAATTTCAATCCGAGCAATTTGTTTCTGGAATTTAGGTTTAAAAGGCCATACCATGAGCAGTTAAAAAACTCCTAACAGACTTAGACACGAGATGCAAAGCACGTATAATACCTGCTTTTCTATGTTAAGAAAAACAAGCAGATGTTGCGAATCTCACCGCTTTTATAAAAATTTTATATTTTCTTTAGATTTATTTTTAACCTGGTTTGTTAAAATTTAAACAGAAAGTAATAAAAAAGTATACAAATCTTCAAAGCTTAAGTTATAAAAGAGCAGACAGAGTTAATAAACTTCAAATCATACAGGATTTGCAGAGAAAAGGAATTATCTACAGGCATAGTTAAGTTCCACCTACTGTAGAAGCTAGGAGAGCAAAGGTTTAGTAAAGTTAACAATTGGGAAAATTTTTACGTATCTCTAGCGAAAAAGCAGTGGATCTAGCGTAAAATTTGACACCTGTAATAGGCGTAAACTTCAAAGAGCGCCCCAGCAACACTAAAGGTAGAACAAATAACAAATAGACCGCCAAGGGGAGTCCCACTCCCGAAGATAGAAAGAAATTCCAACAGAGGAGTTGCGATCGCATCAGTTATGGCTTGTAAACCGGGAATGTAAGCCAAAAGAGAGACACTCAGGAAGAAACTACCGATAAGAAGCATGGGAGCAACAAAACTAAAGATAATCGATAGTAAGAGAGATCGGAGAAAGTTCGTAATAATGCTCATTGGGCAAGAATAAAATAAATGAGTAGTTAACAAAGCAATCCCATTATCAATTTCTACAATAAGCGCGATCGTCCCGTTTCAGGGGAGAGTTCAAAAATCTTAAGTTTACATTAAAATACATACACAATCTCTCTCAGAGATGTTTTGCGATCCCCAAAAGGCAAATTTGCTGCGATCCAAGTACAGCAGGCATTTGACCGTAAACTGGGATTTGAGTTTAAATGAGAGCGAGTGCGAGCAACGCTTGAATTTCTGAAAAGAGCTTTAAACTTAGTTAATGAAAACAACAGGGGACGAGGGGACAAGGAGGACAAGGAAGATAGTATCTACTCTCTTGTCTACCCCCTCTCCCTTGTCTACCCAATCTAAAATTCAAACTCCAAAATCCACCCATCGCCAATGACAAATGACACATCTAAATCCAGTTTGGGAACGTGGAGTCAGCGATTGCTGGCTGCGACGTTCTTGAGTGGACAAGTCATTGTTCACTTACTTAGAGGAAAAATTCATCGGCGGAACACTTTAGAGCAACTAGCAGCTGTCGGACCGGATTCGCTGTTCATTGCCTTATTAACAGCTATTTTTGTTGGTGCAGTATTTACTATCCAGGTAGCAAGAGAATTTATTACCTTTGGTGCTGGCAATATTGTTGGTGGAGTTTTAGCTGTAGCGCTGACACGAGAACTGTCACCCGTGTTAACAGCAGTTATTATCGCGGGGCGAGTTGGTTCGGCATTTGCAGCAGAAATTGGAACAATGCGAGTTACCGAACAGATCGATGCTCTTTTGATGCTCAAAACAGACCCGATTGATTATCTTGTCATCCCTCGCGTCCTGGCTTGCTGCATTATGCTGCCCATTCTAACACTTCTATCCTTAGTAACGGGGATGCTTGGGGGAATGGCGATCGCAACAAATGTATACAATCTTTCAGATACCGTTTTTCTAGACTCAGCCCGGAATTTTTTAAACACCTGGGATATTCTGAGTGCAATGGTGAAAGCGTGTTGTTTTGGCATTCTCATTGCCGTTATAGGATGTAGCTGGGGATTAACGACAACAGGAGGAGCAAAAGGAGTGGGACAATCCACAACAACTGCTGTTGTGACTGCCTTATTGATTATATTTATTAGTAACTTCTTTCTTTCTTGGATCATGTTCCAAGGAGCCGGTAGTGCTTTAATGCAGGGGTTTTAGACCCAAATCCAAAAACCACAATCCAAAAACCAAAATCGTATGACGACTTCATACACCTCCAACTCGATATCAACCGTAGAACTTAAGCCCAGTTACAATATACCTGTGGTGCTGACGATCGCAGCAATTCCACTGCTTTTCGTGCAACCTTGGATCGGCTTATTTGTGACATTGCTTGGCTTGTTTCTGATGTTTCAGGCGGGAACAATACGTTTGAGGTTTACCGCCACCGATTTAGATATTTACAGAGGGGACAAATTAATTCGCTGCTTTCCCTATCGAGAATGGCAAAACTGGCGTATATTCTGGAATCCAATTCCCATCTTGTTTTATTTTAAAGAAATAAACAGCATTCACTTTTTGCCAATTATATTTGACCCCAAAACTCTAAAATCTTGTTTGGAAGAACGCTGTCCGCGCAATTAGTGTTAAGCCATCCTTAAACTTGGCACATAGCACTTAGGGCTGTATATTTCTGAAAGCTATTAACTCGCGTCCTAAAAGTTAAACTATTGTTATTTTATGAACTCAGAGGAATTTCAAACACCAAAACCAACTGATGAACCATTGATGACAAACCAAGAGCAAGAAATACAATCTGAACAACCAGATCAATCATCTGTGGAGTCGGTGGTAGAAATATCAGCGTCAAATCCCCAAGTTGAGACACAAGATCGACCCGCTTCTGTTTTATCCGTATCAGATGTAGAACCAACAGATATAACAGTTGGATCGACAGAAGAATCAACCACCGAGGGAGTGACGCAGTTAGAACAAGAAATTCCCACCCTGAGGTCAAACATAACATCAGAATCAGATAAGAGTCGCGAAGAAGTAGAAGCAGCGCAACGTCTCCAAGAGTTGCAACGCCAAGAACAAGCACTTAGAAGAGAAATAGTTAATCTACAAGCATCGTACAAAACCCTCCAATCGCAATTGGGGGAAACTCAAATGGCGATGTCACAATTGGTACAAGAAGCTTTGTCTCAGTTAGAACAACGCAAACAGGCGCTGCAAATTTCCGTAGAACAACTCGAACGCCGTCAAGAACGCATTCGGAACGAAATGCGGACAACTTTTGCGGGTTCTTCCCAAGATTTAGCAATTCGGGTACAAGGTTTTAAAGATTACCTGACAGGGAGTCTGCAGGACTTAGTCGCAGCAGCAGAACAGATGCAACTGGTGTCACCATCAAAACCAGAACCAGAAGTGCTTGAGGTGAGAGAGGTTAGATCGGAAGTTAAGCAGAAGGAACCGCAATCCATAACACCTCAATTTGCCCAACAGCAGTTTCAGGACACAATTAAACAAGTTCGCCGTTTGATTGACCAGTACCGCACCAAACCAGATTACTACGGTCCGGCTTGGCAACTGCGTCGCACCTTTGAACCAATTCATGCAGAACGAGTATCCAATTGGTTCTTTAACCAAGGGGGTCGAGGGGCTTTACGTACAATGGGTAGTCGGTTGCAGAATATTTTGATTGCCTCAGCAGTTATTTCAATCTTAAACAAACTTTATGGCGATCGAGTACGGACCTTAGTATTAGCAAATACACCAGAGCGTCTCGGAGAATGGCGGCGGGGTTTGCAAGATTGCTTGGGAATAGGTCGTCCTGACTTTGGACCCGATAGAGGCGTGGTATTGTTTGAAACACCAGAAGCCTTAGCACAAAAAGCAGAGAGACTGGAAAAAGCCAATTTATTGCCCTTGATTGTAATTGACGATTCTGAAGAGCAAATTAGCTTAGCATTGCTACAATTTCCGCTATGGCTAGCTTTTGCTCCTGACCCTAAAATGATGAGAACTTATGATGATGATTTTTAATGGCTAATAGCTAATGGCTGATGGCTGATGGCTAATGGCTGATGGCTAATGGCTAGTGGCTGATGGCTAATGGCTGATGGCTAATGGCTGATGGCTAATGGCTAATGGCTAATGGCTGATGGCTAATGGCTGATGGCTGATGGCTGATGGCTAATGGCTAATGGCTGATGGCTGATGGCTGATGGCTAATGGCTAATGATTGATGAAAGACTGGTAATTAACAATTGACAATTAGCTATTAGCTATTAGCTATTAGCTATTAACAATTAGCATTTTTTAAAATTATGACGACTTGGTTAAGTTTGTGCGGGGCGGTTTTGGTTTTGGCTTACCTACTGGGTTCGATACCTACGGGGTACACGGTAGGTAAGCTTCTTAAGGGTATTGATATTCGGGAAGTTGGTTCTGGTTCGACTGGTGCAACTAACGTACTCAGAACCTTGGGAACCGGACCGGGGGCTTTTGTTCTACTGGTGGATTGTTTGAAGGGAGTCTTGGCAATAGTCCTTGTTTACTGGTTTTTTAATTTTGCCTCAAGTCAAAGCTTTGTTCCTCCAACGGTAGATCTTCAATTATGGCAACCTTGGATGGTGACTTTGGCTGGTTTATTTGCTGTCTTGGGACATAGCAAATCTATATTTTTAGGCTTTAGTGGTGGTAAGTCAGTTGCTACCGGTTTGGGGCTTTTGCTGTCTATGAATTGGATGGTTGGTTTGGGAACAGCAGGTGTGTTTGCTGTTGTTGTGGCAATCTCTCGGATTGTTTCTTTGAGTTCTATTGCGGGTGCGATCGCAGTTCCTATTTTGATGGTAGTTCTACATCAACCACTACCCTACGTTTTATTTGGAGTTGTTGGTGGCTTATATGTCATTTGGCGTCACAGCAGCAATATTCAACGTTTGCTAGCGGGGACTGAACCAAAGATTGGGCAGAAGGTTCAGGTTGAAGTAAAATCAACCGCAAATTCAGCTAGTTAGATTTTTAAATCATTTACCAACAAGCACTTGTTTGGCATCTAAATCTAACTCTGGGAAAGTAGGAGAAATAATGTGTTCTTCTCCTACGTAAGTTATAGCATCATAAAAGCCTTCTACTAAGATGCACACTGTTATGACTTCTTGAATGGGATCGACAATCCAGTATTCAGGAATTCCAAGGACGGCATATTCGGAACGCTTACTTCGATAATCGGTGATTCTAGTAGATTCACTGACTACTTCGACTACAAGAATGGGCGGTGGTTCGTTAAGTTCGATAACTGCTTCCCGATTAGACAGCGCATCCCACTGTTCTACAGGTAAAACTACTACGTCTGGAACTCTTGATGTATCCCAACGCCCTCCACGTGGCGAACGAACTCCAACTGAGAATTTTTGTGCCGTCCAATTCCTTTCCATTTTGGCACTTTCATCATCAAACTTTCGTTCTAAAAACTTGGATATTCTACCATGTTTGCCAGTTCCAAGACTCATGGGAATTAATTCTCCATCAACTAGTTCGTATTGAGTATCTGTGCCATCGTTATATTGGAGGTACTCTTCAAAAGTCAGTTTTTTAATTGCGGCGGTCATTGCGATCGCACTCCTTATTGAGGACTGAATACAGCTATCATATTCTGAGTACTACTCTATCTTAAGTCGCTACTTCGGCAAGTTCTATAAGGGGAAGCGATCGCAGTTCTTATTTTGATGCTACTTTTGCATCAACCACTACCACTAGTTCTGTTTGGAGTTGTTGGTGGCTGGTAGTAATTATTTTTGCCAAACGACTAATATCACTCCACTAACAATTAAACCCAAGCCTACTAAACGTACAAGAGGAATTGATTCTTTGAATATGAAGTAACCTAACAAAACTGAGAAAACATAAACTAAAGATGCAGAAGGACCTGCAACGCTCAAATTGACTCTAGTCAAAAGCAGTATGTAGGCTAGAGCACCTAAACCATAACAGGCTAGCCCTGCTATTAACTCAGGTGTTGTGGCTATGCTGAGAATATGACTCACCGTATTGGCTGAATTCACTTTTCCCAACTTAACTGCACCTAACTTTAAAAAAAACTGCCCTGCGACACTCACTAAGACAGACATTAATAGTAAACAGAATTCTTGCCAATTCATACAGTCTCATCAATTTATTTATTAAGAACCGCTAGTGCAAGCGATGATAACTAAAATTTATATAATTTTCCCGTGTTATAGCAATCGTATTTGATTTTTGAAATATATGTAGTAGGTAGGTCTATGCCGCATATTTGCTGTTGATGAGCATTACCTACCCTACAATACTTAAAATTTTTCACAAATCATTTATGATTACTATATATCTCATCAGAGGCAATACAACTGTTTGCGTAAAATTTAGTCTAAGCTAGCTAAAATAAAGATTTGGAGCATTGTGCATCCGTAATTATTATGCGTCTTCCTATCGTAGCTATTATTGGTCGCCCTAATGTGGGCAAATCTACCTTCGTCAACCGTTTGGCTGGAGAACAGTCTGCTATTGTACATGATGAACCGGGTGTAACTCGCGATCGCACTTACAGAGAAGCATACTGGAACGATCGCGATTTTTTGGTTGTAGACACGGGTGGTTTAGTATTTAATGACGACACGGAATTTTTACCGTTGATTCGCCAACAGGCAATGGCAGCTTTACAAGAAGCAAGCGTTGCTATCTTTGTGGTAGACGGTCAGACAGGACCGACACCCGCCGATGAAGAAATTTCGGAGTGGTTGCGACAACAAACAGTTCCCGTCCTGTTAGCTGTAAATAAGTGTGAATCCCCAGAACAAGGCTTAATTCAAGCTGCTGAATTTTGGGAATTGGGATTGGGGGAACCTTTTGCCGTTTCTGCCATTCATGGTAGCGGAACGGGGGATTTACTTGATGCGCTCATAACTTATCTTCCTGAAACCAAGGACATCCCAGCAACGGAGGAAATTAAAGTCGCAATTGTGGGACGACCAAATGTCGGCAAATCAAGTTTGTTGAATGCTTTTGTCGGAGAAGAAAGAGCGATCGTGAGCCCAATTTCTGGTACCACCCGCGATGCGATTGACACGGTTGTGGAACGCGACGGGAAAACTTATCGCTTAATTGATACCGCCGGGATTCGCAAAAAGAAAAATGTGGAATACGGTCCGGAATTCTTTAGCATTAACCGTGCTTTCAAAGCAATTCGTCGTGCTGATGTGGTTTTATTGGTCATAGACGCCCTAGATGGAGTGACCGAGCAAGACCAAAAGTTAGCCGGACGCATTATTGAAGATGGTCGAGCTTGCGTCCTGGTTGTTAATAAATGGGATGCTGTAGAAAAAGATTCTTACACTATTTACGATTACCAAAAACATTTGGAAGAGCGACTGCACTTTACTGAATGGGCAGAAATCATCTTTGTCAGCGCTTTGACCGGGCAAAGAGTCGAGAAGATTCTAGAATTGGTTGATAGAGCTGCTCAATCTCACAAACGTCGCGTGAGTACAGCAGTTGTTAACGAAGTTTTGGAAGAAGCTATCGGCAGACACACTCCACCCGTTTCTCGTTCCGGTCGTCAGGGTAGAATTTATTACGGAACTCAAGTTAGCACTCAGCCGCCTACAATAGCATTATTTGTTAACGAAGCTAAACGCTTTAACGACAACTACCGCCGTTATATTGAGCGACAATTTCG
The DNA here is from genome assembly GCF_000760695.4 of Tolypothrix bouteillei VB521301. Taxonomy (GTDB): domain Bacteria; phylum Cyanobacteriota; class Cyanobacteriia; order Cyanobacteriales; family Nostocaceae; genus Scytonema; species Scytonema bouteillei_A. The sequence goes on from NZ_JHEG04000001.1 coordinate 6,063,030, forward strand.
TCAGAATTTGGGCTTTCAAGGGACTCCCATTCGCATACTGTGGCGAAGCAAGAAAACCCGTGATGTTGAAAGTACCAATGCAAATCGAGCTACACGCGTTTAGAATTATGAATTATGAATGATGAATTATGAAGTCAAGATTCTACATTCATAATTCATAATTTATAATTCATAATTCATACAATGGATTTACTGCGATCGCTTCCAATTGGTCTTTATTTAGAACAACCACAAACTTGGCTGCACAAGCTAGACCCGCGTGTCAAGTTTTTTTGGTTGATGAGTTTTCTGACAACCTATTTATACGCCAACAATTTTTGGCGCGTACTGCTGGTTGTTATCTTAATTCTGGCAACTTTAATTGCTCGGATTCCCAGACGGGTTTGGGGACAGCAAATGGGTTGGCTGTTAGTTTTGTGCTTTTTTGTGCTTTTAATTTTATCTGTTAGCCCCGATGGTTACGGTATAAATTACCATCCACGTTTGCCTACCAAACAAGCTGTGGTGAAACAAACTACTCCTGCTCCTGTAGTAGCGCCTCTACCGGGAAGTACGCGACAGGATTATAACTACGTGTTGTTTGATAAAGCACCTGTGAGAGTCTCTCGCCACTCTGTCGATTTGGCTATCCGTGTTAGTACAATGGTATTTACATTAATATATAGTACAAATTTATACTTATTAACAACGGCTCCAGAGGAAATTACAGCCGCTATAGAAAACTTGATGCAACCACTGCAAAGGTTGAAAATACCTGTTACTGAAATTACTTTGACATTGACTTTGTCTTTGCGGTTTATTCCTCTTGTTTTGGAAGAGATTCAGAACTTGATCCGTTCTATTATGACCAGGGCAATTAATTGGAAAAAATTGGGATTAAAAGGAGCAGTTAAAGTTTGGATGCTCGTTGCAGAAAGACTTTTGGAAAATTTACTCCTTAGGGCAGAACAAATGGCAAATGCGATGATGGTAAGAGGTTTTACCAGCCCTAGCGAACATCGAGTCCAGTGGCATAATTTACGTTTGGGAAGACGTGACTGGTTAGCGATCGCATTTCTGATCCTATTTTGGGGTGTGCGATTGGCAATAGGAACAGATGTATAAATTATTATTATAGGAATAATCTTGTATTGCTGGTTACAGCAGTGGTATTTTCATAAGGATAATAAATCTTATTCAGGGTTGTGCGTCTAAATTAGTACAGCACTGTGTTTTGTTGTGCATAGGATAAGGGATTTCCAAGAGATTATAGTTATTTAATCTTGTGGGACGGGCGTCTTCGCTCGTTATATACTAGTGGCGGGATAGAACGCTTCACCATAAGGAAAAATTGAATATTTTTGAATTGGAAGTCTCTAAGATCCAAGTCATCAAAGTTAAAGCACAAGAGCTACACAGAAAAAGTTTACAAGAGGCTAACCTTCTTAAAAAAATCAAGAAAGATACGCGCTCGATACCGTTTGTATAAATTTGTATAGATTGGAAATCTAAGGTTTCGGTTAACAATACAGTTAATCGAGGGATTGCTTTTCATTAGCAAAACTGTTGGAGCTGGAATTATGACAGACAACATTTTAACCGAAAGCTTTATCGGTAGCGATGTTACCCAAAAGAGTTGGATATTTGGTCACACAGGAGACTCTCTTGACCCTTTTCTAACTGCTCGTAGCGGACCTGCGCCAGTTGGAGGTTTGCCTGGTGGATCGACGGCGATCGATCCAGAAGGTAGTGGTGCTCTTAGGCTGACAAATAACTTAGAGTCACAAAGTACTTTTGTCCTTTACAACCAGCCTATCAATAGAGCGAGTGGTTTGTCCATTAACTTTGACCTCTACTCCTATGGGGGAACTGGTGCAGATGGAATCAGTTTCTTCTTGATTGATGGCAGTGCAAACCCAACAACGGCTGGCGCATCTGGTGGTTCGTTGGGTTACTCTTCGCGAAGCGTCGATCCTATTGAAGACGGTATAGTTGGAGGCTATATTGGTATTGCCTTTGATGAGTTTGGTAACTTCTCCGATCCAGTAGCTGGTTCAGATGGACCGGGTCTACGACCAGATTCTGTTGCAATCCGGGGTAGTCAAGCAACAAATTACAAATATTTGACAGGAACTACAGTACCAGAAGGCACTAGTATTGATAACCCTGGCGATGGTGCAACTCGCGCTAATTCCAAACGCAATGTTCAGATTGATCTGACTCCAGAAGGGTTAGTGTCGGTTCAGATGGATCTGAATAACAATAATGTTTTTGATGACAATGAAAAACTGATTACCAATTTTAACGTAACTGCTGAATCAGCAAACAACGCTCCTTTACCGCAAACCTTTAAATTTGGGTTTTCTGCTGGAACGGGAGACTTAACTAATGTTCACGAAATTAACAACTTTAGAACGAGTACACTCACGGGTTCTTATATTCCTTTGGTAAATATTGCTAATACCAATGTGAATACTGTGCCTGAAAATGGAAATTTAACTATCACTACCCAACTCGATCGCCCAACTTCAAGTGAAGTCACTATACCTCTCACTTTATCAGGTACAGCAGTTAACGGTGTTGATTACAATATTCCCACCTCTATTACCTTTGCACCAAATCAACAGACAGCTAGCGTTACCCTGACACCTGTTGATAATACGGGTCTTGCACCTAATAAAACGGTTGCGATCGCGTTAGGAACACCAACCAACGCTCAACTCAGCCCTCAGAACAATAACTTCACCGTCACAATTCTTGACAATGACGACCCTGCATTACAAGGGTCTTTCAATTTTGAAAACCAGCTTCGCGTTTTGGTCAATCGAGGTAATGACTTAGTTACCTTGTTGTACGACGACCAGTACTATCTCAGTAACAATCCTGATGTAGCAGCTGCCGTTGCTAACGGTCAATTCAGCAGTGGCTTTCAACACTTCCAGCAGTTTGGTCGCTTTGAGGGACGCGATCCGAGTATAATATTTAGTAATAGCTTGTACTTGAGCCAGAATCCAGATGTTGCAGCTGGTGTTGCCCAAGGGTCTCTTCGCAGCGGTTTTGAGCATTTCATTAACTATGGGTTTAAGTCTTACGAACATCGAGATTTAAGAATGCTATCCTTTGACGAAGGTTACTACTTATCTCAAAATCAAGATGTGTTGGCAGGAGTCAGAGCAGGAGTATTTGATAGTGGGTTTGAACACTACCTGTTATATGGACAAAAAGAAGGGCGCAACCCCAGTCGTGAGTTTAATGAAGCTTATTACTTAGCCAACAACCCAGATGTGAGTGATGGTGTCACACAAGGCTTTTTTCAAAGTGGCTTCGATCATTATATTCGCTTTGGGATATATGAAGGGCGAAATCCCATCAGTACCTTTGACAATAGCCAGTATGTATCTGCAAATTTAGATGTAGCAACAGCCGTTACTCAAGGTAACTTCTTGAGAAGTGGGACAGAGCATGCTGTAAGATATGGGCAATATGATGGTCAGGCGTTCTTACCACAGGTATTTGACGAACAGTATTATTTGACGCAAAATCCAGATGTAGCTGCTGGTGTTACTCAAGACATATTGACGGGCGGCTTGGATCACTATATAGTATACGGACAAAAAGAAGGGCGTCGCCCCAGTACGTCTTATGATGAAAACTTCTATTTGACTAGGTACTCAGATATAGCTAACGGAGTTGCACAAGGATTTTTTAAGAGCGGCTTCGAGCACTTCATTCTATATGGACGAGCAGAAAATCGATTAGGGGTCAGTAGTCTACCATAGAAATTTTGACAGATTGAGTTGGTCTAGCTCCCGGACTTCTGTGAGGACACAGCTGGCGAATTGATTTTAAAGAAGGCAGAAGTCCTCTCGTCTGAGGGTAGAAGGTTCCCCACGCACGCCATATGCTTTAACCGGGGGAACCCCGCCAACGCAAGCATACTTTTGAAATTGAAAGTTAGTAAAAGCAGGATATTGCCAATCCCGATTTATACCAGACAATATCACCTTCACCTACCTCACCCTTGAAGGGTGAGGATTGCTCAAGCCAATTTGAGGAACGTAAGTGGTGATTACCGCATTGAGACACAGTTTGGATGACAACTAAACCCAACGTTATTGATTTTTGATAATAAGTGTTAGTTTTATTGTTCAATAACTTAGTTTAGAAGCGCTATTTACAAATATTTATAATTTGCTAAATTTACTAAAATAATTCAAAATTAGGAGAGTTGGAAGACAGATTTATATTATAGTACGGGTCTTTTTCCAAAGTTTTAAAGTAGTTTTGCCATCTTTTGTTAAATATCTTGACATCTTCCGCTCTTAAGCCTTCTTTTTGAGTCCTTGTTAATTCGTAGTAAATTAACTGAGAATAGGGCGTTACTACGTTTCGATATCCAGCTTGATGAGCTTTCAAGCATAAGTCTATATTATTGTAGTTAAAAGAAAACTCTTCATTTAAACCTCCTAACTCTTGGAACACCTCTGTTCGTATCATTAAGCAAGCAGCAGATACGGCTAAGTAGTTTTTATTGACGATATTTGAACAAAAATAACCAGGGTATTCACTGTCAAAATCGTAGAAGGCGTGATAAGGATTTCCTTGGAGAATCACAATCCCGACGTGCTTTATTCTTTTATCGGGTGACAAAAGTTTTGCCCCTACTGCACCAATCTCTCTCTGTTGTGCGAATTCTACCATTGACTCCAGCCAATCCGGTTTAATCACCTGCACATCATCACTTAGTAAAAGTAAGAATTGCCCTTTAGCTTTGGCTGCTCCTATGTTGACTCGCTTAGATAAGTTCGACGTTTCATCACAAGAAATTTGTTGCACATTAACAGATGAAATTGCCTCTAGAGTTATCTCTGGAATATCATCTCCACTAACCACAATAATTTCAAAATTGTGATAAGTACTAACTTGCTTAATACTACGGATACAATTTTCCAAAAGACACAAAGAACCAGAAGGGGTATCAATGCTTTTTCCCGAACTGGGAATTATTATACTAATCAAGGGATGCCCAACAATATTGCGTCGAATTCTGTAGATTCCTTGGTTAGCAGTCATTTCTACAATCCCTGGATATGCCGAACGTTCTAACATATTTTCTAGCGCCTTTTGAGCAGCAATATATGCCCAAGGCTTAGCATCTGCTCCCGATGCAGCTGAGGCTGGAATAGCTCGCCAGTGATAAAGAATTTTGGGTATGTGATAGATGTTTTGAGTTTTTTCTACAACTCTCAGTACAAGATCGTAATCCTGAGAACCGTCATACTTGCTACGAAAACCACCAATTTCACGGATAAGTTTAGCCCGATATACACCTAGATGACAGGTGTACATACAGGAATAAAAATACTCTGGAGACCAGTCCGGTTTGAAAAATGGTTCGTAACGGTTACCTTTAGTATCTACCTTATCTTCGTCACTATAAATAAAATCTGCATTAGGGTGTTCGTTAATAAGCTTGGCATTTTCAAATAATGCATTAATAGCTAATTCATCATCGTGATCTAGAAGGACGATGTAGTCTCCTGTAGCCAATTCTAGAGCTGAGTTACTAGCAGCTGAAATGTGCCCGTTTTCTTGACGGAATACAACTTTTATTCTTGAATCAAGTTTACTGTATTTATCTAAAACTGTGCGAATATGAGGTTTGGTTGAGGCATCATCAGCAATACAAAGCTCCCAATCTGGATATATTTGATTGCAAACAGATTCAATTGCTTTCTTCAGCCATTGTTCCTCTACGTTGTAAACAGGGACAATAACCGAAAATTTAGGTCGAATTTGCCACTGGGCAATTTGTACCTGAGCAGATGCAATATCTTGTTTAGTTAAGCGATTTGCTCTTATCCATTTTTGATAGTTTTTCTTGCCTTGAAATTTACGTGCAATACGTTCATATAGGAAACGCAACAGGTGTTGGATTCCTCTTTCTTTCCATACAAGCTTAAGTTTTCTCAGCTTTTTAATAATATTATAAAATTTCATTAGCATCTTTATTTATGACTCATTTGTTGGCAAACCGAGCTTTCGCTTAATCTTTAACCAGAGTGTTCGTAACCTCCAAAATTTACTGGTTTCCATTGCGGCAATTCGCTCTCTTGATTGTTGCAACTGAAATTCCAATTCTTTGAATTTTGCAACTAAATTTTGTTGTCTTTCATCTTGCACTTTTGTTGATTGTAAAAGTTGCTGTGTAGCTGTTAGCAGCATATATATTTGGCGAGGAGACCATTCTGAAGGAGGTATTTGAGATAGGTATTGGCGTAAGTAATACTGTTGTTGCTCTTCAACTGCACCGCGAATCATTGAATCAGGACGTATCCTGTATTCGTAGAGCGGGTAAGGATAGTAAGTAATTTTTTCTTTGGTTGCAACTGCAGCCGCCATAAGTCCCCAATCGTGTGTCCGAACTTCTTTATCTTCAGGATGTGTAAATTTCCTCAAAAAGTTTATAGAAAATAGCGAACAAGCATCTCCACAAATATTTGTTCTCAGAACGCTCGGTATATAACCACCTGTAAAGATATAATATCCCGAACTCAAATCAAAATCTTTTTTGATACAAGTAGTAATGGTAGCTTCAGAACTTTGAGCAGCACTCACAAACTTTTCTATCCCAAACGGTAGCAGCACATTATCAGCATCAAGTGGTAAGAAATAATCTCCTGTCGCCCGGTTAATTAAATAGTTACGAGCCGCACCTAAACCAATGTTTTTTTCTAAAGAAATGAAGCTATAATTTGTAAAAATTGACTGACATTGCTTAAAAATTTCGTTAGTATATTCATCTGTGGAAGCATCATTCAACACAAAAACTTCTAAATTTTGATAGGTTTGCTTGTCTACACTGGTCAAACATTCCATCAAATACTTGCCCAAGTTGTAACAAGTGACTCCTATCGTAACTTTTGGATTGGTATTCGTTACGATCGCACCTTCTGTGTACGATTGTTCAATATGGTATAATTTTCGCTTAATTAAATTCTGGTTAGTTTTTATCAGAATATTTTTATCGGGAACTTCTATGACTTCTGAGTTGGTAGAAAGTAATTTTACAATTTGAGTATAAAGAGAATAGGAGTTCTTTGGTTGAAACCAGTAAACTTCAGAGAAACGGTTTATGAGATTAAGTGTTTCCCGAAAGCCATCTATATCTGAAACAATCAATCTCACTGGTAATTGCCCAACTTCTAAAGTACTATTGGGAAAATTTTCCTGCGAACTAGTCAGACATACAATTGGATGGTGTAAGCTACTTACTAAATTCAGTGCTTCTTGACTGGATAAATCTGAGAAAATATCATACCTAATGTGATGTTTGCCTATTTTTTCTGCAATATATTCCTGACTAGTTAGATGTTTTAATTTTGAGGATTGAAGTTGAACTATTTTTCCTAAAAAAATAATATGTATTTGGTTAGTTAGTGAATCTTCTAATAGACTAATTGCTTCTAGAAACTCACTTAGACCTTTTCTTTCTTCTAACCGACCAAAAAAAATAATTGGTATACTATTTGCAGCTAGTTTTTCTAGTGCTCCGTTCAAATGACTTTGTTTTTTCTGAAAAGATTCTATTATAGGTATGAAATTTGGCATATGAATAGCATGGGAAACATTCCATCCATAGCTAGAAACTTTTGATTGCAAATAGTAGGACGGAAAAAAAGGTAAATCAGCGTTTTCGTATGAGTATTGTTCGTAGTGACAAACTTGCAAAAAGTCAAGTGAATTCGTAGGTGTATAAGTTTCATTAACTTCATAAAGCCACTCGTGCCCGCTATGTAATGTGACGCCAGTAGTACACTTATTTCCAAGTAAATTTGATTCTTTTGCCTGAATAGTACGGTATCCAAGTCCCAACCACTCATGAAACTCAATATAAATTTGATAGTTTTGAAAGGTGTTAACCAAGGCTTGAGTGAAGAACAAGCAGCAAAAACTTTGATAATCTATTGAATTTGATTTAGTAGCTGCTAAAATATCAAAATGAATGGGTTGAAGAGTTAGAATTTCCTGAATTTCATAAATAGTGAATACATTTTTTATATGCGATAATTGTGGATTTTCTGCAAGATTAACTTCCTTGTTACATAATAACAAGATAATATACCAACCTTCTGATGCCAGGTTTTCACTCAAATTTCTATAATAAGTACCAATTCCACCATTTTTAAAAAAGCCTTCGTACTCATTAGTTACTAAGAGGGCGATCTTTTGATTGTCTTCTATAAAGAAAGAATTTTGAATATTAGTTTGAAATTTCAATTCGTACTCATTCTCTGATAATATTCTTAAAGATTCTTGTTTCTCTGCCATAATTTGGATTGCTTTTCTAGTTTTTCTATATACATAGTATAATTGCTTGTTTCAGGTTAAATTGACATTAAGTTATAATCCAAAAAGCAAGAGAAATAGACCTCAAACAAAAAATAAAATAAACACAGGCTCTCCTTCTGGTGTTTTCATTTAAAGTTTCTTGGCAGATGCTATCTATATTTTTTCTAAAGAAGACTAAAGATTGAGGATTTACTAAATATTATTGAATTATCAATTCATGGTTCTTCTTGTGTTAAACCTAGCTTCTGCTTAATCTTAAACCACAGTCTCCGGATTTTCCAAAATTTGGAAGTTTCCATTGCATTCTTTCTGTGCCAAAGTGTATTCCTTTCGTGCTCAATATGGCATTTTTCCTGTTCGATTCTATGTTTCTCCTGCTCAATATGACATTTTTCTCTCCAGATAATTTCTAACAATTTTTCTTGAGATGTATGTTCCAGTACAAAAACTAGCAATTCCTCAGCTATACTAAGGTTAACTTCGACATCGAGATCTGATTTCCGCAATGTTATTGCTTCTGCAAAAATAGACTCCATGCGATCGACCATAGCATCTAAGGAAAAATATTCGGCAATGCGCTGACGGGCTGAAAAGCCAATTTTATCGCGTAACTCTGGATTTTGGATCGACGGTACTAAAACTTCTAAATAAGCTTGTAGTTCATCTGCATCACCCTTACCCTTATCAATTAAAAACCCGGTTCCTGGTATAACTAGTTCGCTTTGTCCCCCGACATTTGAAGCCACCACAGATAACTTCATTGACATAGCTTCATAAATTGCTAAGGAGATGCCTTCATATTCTGTAGGTAATAGTAAAATGTCAGATGCAGAGTAAAAATCAACCATTTGCTCTGGTTGAACTGGTGGTAAAATGAGGAAAAACTGCTGCAACCCAAGCTGCTCAATTTTAGCTTGCATCTCAGGCAGCAAGTAGCCTTGTCCCAAACAAATAACTACCACTTTCAAAGATTTCTTGGCAAGTTCCCGGACAATGTCAACTACAAAAAATGGACGTTTTTGGGGAACAATCCTAGCAGGAAATAGGAGCACGACTGTATCGTCAGAAATTTTCAACTGCGATCGCAATGCCGTTCGTTTTTCATAACTAGGTGTCCATTTGTCAACATCTTCATTGGTGTAACAAACTCTTAATTTAGGTTTAGTATCTGGTTTCAACTTCTGGTAAAACTCAGCTAACCATTTTGACGAAACTATTTGACAATCTAACAACTGGCTGAATTGGCAAGAAACTCTAGGATAACCGCACTGACGCCAACCTGGATCGTCACAATGGACATAATCAACAAAAGCAACATGAGGAAATTCTTTACGTAGGAAGGGTAATAGATAATACGCAATATAAGAATTAGAAATATAGACAACATCAATTTGACGAGACTCTATTATGTAGCGTGCGAAGGTAAGCCAGTGAGTCTCATGCAAAAAATTAGCTAGATGGAAAATGTTTGGCGTAACAGCATAAAAGTGTTGATGCCAAGAATGCTCGGATTTTAAAGTTGTAGCAATAGTGATATCGTAACCTCTATCAGCTAACAGGCTAATTAAATCGAGATTGAACTTATCTGCTCCACCAACTTCAAGATGCGGAAAGAAACAGAGAATGCGCTTCCCCGATATCTGGTTTTCAAGTTTATTTTTGAAAGGAACTTGAAAGGTTTTAAAATCAACATCAAAAGCTGAGATTTTTTTAATTCTAAATTTGAAAATTGATTTTTTACAAAAAACTCTTGATAGCGTGACTGAATTAACTCTATGACTTGTCTTTCACGTGTAGCATCTCCACGAGATGTTAAGAAAAGACGAGAATTATTACGACGATAGCAATGTAAATATTCTGGTATTGTCCATCCTTTTTGATGATTGACTATTGCTTTTAGCCATCTTTCCCAATCTTCATAAAACCTTAAATTTTCATCGAATCCACCTAACTTATCAAAATCCGCTTTTCTATACATCAACATGACTGTAACCCAGTTATGTTGAATAAAGGCAGAAGTTTGTTGAAATCCGTGATTCCACCAATATTCTTGCTGTTGAAATCCTACACAGTAGGAATTAACAAAAGAAAATTCTGGATGAGTTTCTAGAAACAGAACGCACTTCTCTATGTAAGTTGGATCGATTAAATCGTCCAAATCCATAAAAAATAAGTATTTACCTGACGCTTGGGATATTGCTGTGTTTCTTCCTGTAGCTATCCCGTGATTCAAATTATGATATATTGTCTTGATTTTTAAAGATCTTTGTGTAAGAGAGCTGAATAGATCGATGGCATTTGGCTCGGTAGAACCATCATCTACTATAATCCATTCAAAGTCTTGAAAAGTTTGGTTCTTCAGACATTGATAAGTTTCTTCAAAATATTTATATTCATTGAAAAAAGAAGAAATGATAGATACTATAGGAGTAGGATTAGCAGAAGGGGAATAATTAAAATCTCTAGATTTTAATAGTTCGATGAATTGAGCAATGTTTTGAGAGGGTTTGACTTCAGACATAATGCCCTACATTCTTTATTAACTATAGTCCAAAAAACGTTGAGATTTGAGACAACTGTGTTCTTAAGTTTCGGTGCTTTTTGTTGACAAGCACTCTAGTTCTAGAGGAGTTTATTGGAGTTAGATTGTGAATGCTGTTGTTCTACCTGAATTTGCTGTAGTCGCTCTAGCGATTGCTCTAATTTAGCTTGGGTTTGTTGTAACTGGAATTCTAATCTTTCAATCTGTGGCTGAGCCTCCTCTGCTTTTTGCTTCCAATTATGATACTGGATTTCAAGCCACTCTTTACCTGCTTGAAGTTTTTGTATCCAAGCTTGTGAGTCTTCCCATTGTCTTTGATTTTCTTCTGCTTGCTGTTTCCAAATCTCGTATTGAGATTGCAGCCAAATTTTACTATTTTGTAGTTCTTTGACAAGAGACTGGGAGTGTTTCAGTTTTTCCTGCGTTTGTTGCAGTTTCAATTCCAATTGCTCAATCTCACGAGAATTGTCTTGAGATTGAGATGAAGTTCGTTTAACTTTTTTAGGTTTTTGGAAGACACACACACAATTCCAAGCTTCTTGGTGCTGCTCTTTCATTATCAGTTGGCAATACTCCACCATTCTCCGTAAAGAGTCGGGACTATGGTAATAATACTGCCCTAAAGTACATTTACCACCTTGATACCATTGATTATTCTCTTCAATCCTTTCCCAAGATTCTGGAACGGAGTTTATCGCATAATGACATACACCCTCCGCACCCGGAGTAAGAACGCGATAAATTTCTTGGGTATATGGAAATGTATCTTCTAAGGCAATATGCACAAATACATCAAAGCTAAAGAAAAAATCTATGCTTTCATTGGGAATTTGATGAAAATCAAAACCGTTGGCTAGTACATACTCAACATTAAAGATTCCTAAAGACTCACAACGCTCCTTCGTTCTTTTCAACATCTCTTCAGAGACATCTAAAACAATAAGTTTTTTGACTTTTGGCGCTATTCGAACAGTCCACTTTCCACCACCAGGTCCTACTTCTAAAACAGTCTGTTCCGCTCTAAGAAAGCGCTCGGCATACATGGTAAAATAAAAATTATCTCGCTTTCGTTCTAGCGTATCGTCATCGTTCCATTCTTCACCTAAATAAGAATATTTATTGCCAAATTCTTCCTCCCACGTTTGACTATATTGATTCCAATCTTTTGCATAACGATTGGTTTGATTGTTTATACTATTTAAGTCTTGTTCTTCTAAGTTATTCATACTTTTGTGACTCAAGTTATTTTTTGAAAAATCCTTGCTTTCAAGGAGTGCCAAACTTTATTCAATTTCCATAATTTACTATTTTCCAATTTTTTAAAAGTCTCATACAACTCCTCTAGTTCAGCTTGTGTTTGTTGCAGATGAGATTGCGATCGCTCTAGTTCAGCTTGTGCTTGTTGCAGATGAGATTGCGATCGCTCTAGTTCAGCTTGTGCTTGTTGTAACTGCAATTGTAATCTTTCGACTTGTGTGTGAGACTCCTCTGCCTTTTGTCGCCAAATATTGTACTGGGATTGCAACCAGTCTTTGCCTTCCTGAAGTTCCTGTACGCTCAGTTGTGATTTCTCCCATGCGCGTTGAGCTTCCTTTGCCTTTTGCTGCCAAACATTATACTGGGATTGCAGCCAGTCTTTACCTTCTTGAAGTTCTTGTACGCTCAGTCGTGATTCCTCCCATGCGCGTTGAGCTTCCTTTGCCTTTTGCTGCCAAACATTATACTGGGATTGCAGCCAGTCTTTACCTTCTTGAAGTTCTTGTACGCTCAGTCGTGATTCCTCCCATGCGCGTTGGGATTCCTTTGCCTTTTGCTGCCAAACATTATACTGGGATTGCAGCCAGTCTTTGTCTTCCTGAAGTTTTTGTATCCTGACTAGTAAATGGTTTAATTGAGATCGAGTATCTTGCAATTGAACTTGCGTGCCATCTACTTGCAATTTATATTCATCCAACAAATTAACCAGCAAGCTATGATTTGAGGAGTTTTGCAAAATTTGAGCAAAAGAGTCAAAGTCCTGAAATTTTACAGCTTCAGTACAAACCAACTGTTGTAACAAATTAGATTTGATGGTAATGCTCGCATTAGAATAGTTTTCATTTTTTAAAAAAAGGAACACGTACTGATTAATTAAATCGTTTCTTTGTTTTTCTACTAAAAAACGTTTAAAATATTTTACAAAAATATATGCCGTTTCCAAAAAAGCTCTTGGAGGATTTTTATGAGTAATGTTTTCTCCATGAGATCGGTAAAAAGTTAGATTTTCTGTTAAAATATCAAAGTGACATTGACTTACAAAACATCTAATCCAAAATTCATAATCAGGTGTATGAATGAGTTGATTGTTGAACAACCCAACACGGTCATGCAGTTCTTTTCTCATCATCATTGATGAGTGGCATAAATGATTTCGCCATATCCAGTTCTCAGGGTAATTGAGATTTAGATCTTGATTAAACCATGCTTCATGCGTTTCATGAATAATTTGGCTTTTGGCGTTAATTTCAATAATAAATGTTCCCAAAATATCAGTTTCAGGGTGTGATTCCAAAAATGCTACTTGCTTTTCCAGTTTATCAGGTGCAATGTAGTCATCTGAATCTAAACTGCAAATATACTTGCCTTGACAAAGTGCATAAGCTTTGTTGTATGCTTGACCTGCACCCTGATTTGTTTCAGAGGTCAAGACTTGAATTCTATTATCTTGATAAGAGTAGATAATTTCTAAAGAGCGATCCCTAGAGCCATCATCACTAACGATCAGTTCCCAATTTTGATAAGACTGAGATAGTACCGATTCTATTGTCTGACCTATGTACTTGTCATAGTTGTAAGAAGTTAGAATGATAGATACTAGCGGCTGATTAAAACTCATTTTTCTTACATCCTATAGCAGTCAAGATAGCGCAAATTCTTTCAATATCATCCGTAGTTAAGTTGCCATACAAGGGTAATGATAAAACTTGTTTTGCTACGACATTTGCCACAGGAAGGTTAGCACTATTTGCAGAAGGCAAATGCTTATAGCAGGCGTAATCGCTACACAACGGATAGAAATATTTGCGCGTGAAAATATTATATTTTTTGAGTTGATTATATATATAGTCTCTGTCAACACCAAAAAGTTCCGGTTCAATCCGAATTACAAAATACTGGTAACTACTGGTAACACCGGGCAGTTGTGGTAAAAGCGTAATTCCAGGAATACTTTGTAAACATCTGCGATAAGTATCTACCAATCGCTGTCGCTTACTTCTTTCTTCCTCCACATAGTCCAATAAAACTAGACCTAAAGCTGCCTGAATTTCATTCATCTTACCGTTGATTCCAGGCATAACCACTTCTTCTTCGTTTTTAATACCAAAATTTTTCAACAAGTCAACACTTGTTTTCAAATGAGGTGCAGCAAACAGCAAGACGCCTCCCTCAGCTGTATGAAACAGTTTAGTGGCGTGTAAGCTCATCATTGACAAGTCACCAAAGTTACCTATGCCCACTCCGTTGATTTCTACCCCAAAAGCGTGAGCCGCATCATAAACGACTTTTAAACCATACTTGTTAGCGATATTCTGGATTGCGACCACATCACAAGGAGTACCATAGACATGAACTCCCAAAATTGCCGTAGTCTCCGGGGTAATCATCGACTCAATCTTACTAGCGTCTATATTCATCGTCACTGGATCGATGTCACAAAAGATTGGTTTGATGTTGTTCCAGGTTAATACGTGAGGGGTAGCCGGGAAGGTAAAAGGAGTAGTAATCACTTCTCCAGAGAGACGCAAGCTTTGACAACCAACTATCAGAGCTACTGTACCATTATTAAATAATGACAAATAAGGAACTTTGAGGAATTCCTGCAACTGTTTCTCAAGTTGTTGATGTTGCAGTCCATTATTTGTCAGCCATTTACTGTTCCAAATTTCCTTAAGCTTATCGTTAAATTTTTCTAAATCTGGTAGCAGGGGACGAGTTACATAGATTGGTTGTTCAAAGGGTTGATTTCGACTCATTGTTAATTAAACCGCTATCTGAAACGCTGTTTTGTTCTAGCAAATATTTTTCGTAATTTTTCAAAACCCCTGCTTTATCTCTCTCTCCAATTTTTTTATTTCCGATATAAATTCCCCAAGGTTCTAAATTTCTAGTAACGACAGAACCAGCCCCCACTGTAGCACCTTCACCAACAGTCACACCGGGAAGAATGACACTGTTGGCACCAACAACTACGAATTTACCTATGTGAATCGGTCTTCGCTTAACATTTCTATATTTTTCGTCTAATGTAGAGTTGCCAAATCCCCATTCTTTAAAATCATCTGAACCAGTAAGAATCCTAATCCCAGACGATAGTGCTGAAAAATCTTCCATAACGAAGCTTTCACCGCCGGTTATTGAAGTGAATGATGCGATATGAACGTAATTTCCTATTTTGATTGTTTTCTTAGCATGAATAAATACAAAATCGTCAATAATTATATGACTACCAAACTCTATATTTTCTATACCTACGATTTTTGTATATTCAAAAGTTGTGACTCCTGGTAGGCTGTATTTACTCATAACATTGAAGTCTCATATTTTTGCACGTCCACACAATTTTCCCAATGCACGCTGCCATATAAACGAGATCCTTTTCTTGGTGATACAGTAAACTGAACTGCTAATGGTACAAAGTCGCAAAAATCTACTTTGCCAATTTCAAGAATGAGTGGTACTGAGAGAACGCAAGCAATATTGTAAATACCTTGACATAAGGAAATTTTAAAGTGCCAGTCTATAATGTATTTCTCTCCTTGTTTAACCGATTTAAGATTTCTATCCTCAATTATACTGTCAGAATAGACAATATCACTTCCATTTTTATCCCTAATATGATAACCGTATGCCAATTCTTCAATGTCCTCATGAATCTCAATAGCCATTCTCAAGATGATTTTTTGCTCGTAATCAAGATTAGAAATTTCCTTTTCTTCAACATCTAAAATTTGTATATTAGCAAAATTTGCTTTGCCATTTTGAATTCTTTGAAAAGATGCTTTTTTTCTAAAAACTTCATTCTGAGAAAATGTAGATTTTCTATCTAATAAAAATTTGTCATTTTCTAATGGTTGAAAATTAGAAGAAATGTCTGGAAGCACTGGTTTAATAACAAATTGTTCGCCTTCAACCTTCATGGTAAAATACTGTTCGACAATTGTGTCAGCTAAACCATAGCCAATCAATTCTCCATGATTCAATAAAACTGCTTTACGACAAAGAGTTTTGACTGCACTAGTATCATGACTTACAAAAAGTACTGTAACTCCTGCATCCATCATTTGTCGCATCCGCGCCATACATTTTGCCTGAAAAAATAAATCCCCCACAGATAAAGCCTCATCCACAATGAGAATATCTGGATTAACATGAATGGCAGAGGAAAAAGCCAATCTTACATACATCCCACTTGAATAAGTTTTAACTGGCTGATCGATGAAATCTCCTATATCAGCAAAAGCAGCAATGCGATCGAAGCGAGAGTCCACCTCTTGCTTGGAAAGCCCCATAATCGCCCCATTCATATAGACATTCTCGCGTCCTGTGAACTCCGGGTTAAACCCAGCCCCTAACTCCAATAAGGCTGCAACTCTTCCATTGACTTGGACTTTTCCACTTGTTGGTGTCAATGTGCCGCAAATCACTTGTAGCAGCGTAGACTTACCTGCTCCGTTACGCCCAATGATACCCATAGTTTCGCCTTTCATAACATCAAAAGAGAGGTCGCGCAAAGCCCAAAATTCTTGAGCATAGGCTTTTCCAGGCAGCAATATCTCTTTTAATCGATCGATTGGACGAGCATAGCGCTTAAAGCACTTTGAAACATTTTCTAAAGAAATTGCTATTTCTTCTCCCATACTGCCACTGCGAATCCTTAAAACTCGTAAACTATACCGACGTTCCAACTTCTCAAGGAAGCTTTAGACAAAGCTTATAATACATCCGCAAAAGCAGGACGGAGACGTTTGTAACACCACAAACCACTAGAAAAAATGATAATTGCAATTATTGAAGCAACTGCCCACTCACCCCAGTGCTTTACCTCTCCCTCCAAAACTAAGTCCCTGTAAACTTCACCAACTGCTGTCATGGGATTTAACCAGAACACCCATGGTCGAAAATTTTCTGGAATCGCTTTGGCAGGATAAATAATTGGTGTTAAGTATAACCAAAGGTTTAAAATAACACTTAATGACTGTGGTATGTCTCGAAGAAATACAGTCAGTCCTGCTGCCCAATAACCCAAACCTGAAGTTAACAATAACTGTGTCAACCAAATTAACGGCAAAAGTGCTAAGGTAGTGTGAAGAGTATGAGTATGTAAAGCTACAAAAAAAATCAATGCCATTAAACCAAAAGCACTTTCAATAAAAGTCGATAAAACTGGCACTAGTGGTAATAAACTGAGGGGAAAAACTACCTTCTTGACTAAGTTTGGTTGTATCACTACCGAACTAGCTGCCAGAATTAAACCACCACTAAATGCTATCCAAGGTAATAATCCAGCAAACAGCCATAAACCAAAAGTAAAGTTATTTTGCGGTAAACCTTTAAGGTCTAATTTTACTTTAAGGACAATTGAGAAAACATAAACATAAATTGCTAATTGCGATAACTGATTCAATAAAGGCCAAAAATTGCCTAAAACAGAACCTTTGTAACGGGCCTCTAGATCCCGCCTAACTAAAGTTCTCAGCAAGTCAAACTTTGCCCACCACTGCTCGCTAATGGGCAAAATGCGCCTTAGCTTTTCCACCTTCCGTATGACTCTCCGCATTGTCGGCATCAATTTCAGCTTCCTCGCTCACTACCTACACACCTAATTTCTTTCAATGAAGCTGACTTTCAATGAAAGTTCCTATTGTATAAGTTATTGTCCCATGTCTATAGCAAGTTGTCAGGATTGATTCCCAATAATCGTAACTGCTCTGCTAACTGTTGCGCTGTAACAAACATTGGCTTGTACCTACTGATTGATTAATGTCATTCTAGTACAAAAAGGCAGGGGGCTGAAGAGAGAACGCAGAAGGTGTAAAAGCTTGTATTATGTGCTTTTAAAGGTTTTTAAAGGACAGGCTTGTTTATCTCTTGCTGTACTAGTCATGAGTAGCTATCTACGATATAGAAATTTCCAAGAAATAAACTATACATCTTGTGGGATAGGTGTCCTCCCCCGTCTTCTATATAATGGCAGTCCCTAACAACTAACAACTAACCACTAACTACCAACCACTAACCATCTCCCTCTAAGTACCAGATTCCGCTAAACTGAGTCTTGGTTTATCGTTTTGTAAACTAGCATGGAAATTGGACAAAAGGTTAAAGTCTTCCGTTTACGCGATCGCGTTTCTCCCCCTATTGCCAAAAGGCTCGGACAAGTTGGCACAATTGAAGGTTACAAAGTCACCGATGGACGTGGTGTTGGTGTCGTCGTGAAATTTGATGATAACTTCGCCACTTGGTTCTTTGAAGACGAGATCAAAGTTGTGCAGTAAAGGGAAACCAATCCCCATTCGCTATTGGCGCAGATGCCCTCTTTGAGGGCTTGCCATATAAGAACTAAGGATATATGAGCAAGCTATAAGCCAGTGCTAAGTTGGAGTTGAAAGAATCGGCGGTATCAATAGGAATCAAGTAATGTCCCTAATATTGACATTTTTGGGAAAGGGCAGTTCTGCTCGCACAAAAGTCGCGATCGCATCTGCCAAATTATTAGCCAGCCAAGGCAATCGCGTACTTCTAGCAGGACAAGCGGAACCAGCACTGCCAATTCTGCTAGACACCACTCTCGGTCCTGACCCCCTAGAAATCGCTCCCAATTTGCAGGTCGTACAGCTGCAAGCTGCAGTGCTGCTAGAACGAAGTTGGGAAGAAGTCAAAAAACTTGAAGCGCAATACCTCCGTACCCCAATCTTGAAAGAAGTATACGGTCAAGAACTAGCAGTTTTGCCAGGAATGGATAGCGCCCTCGCTTTAAACGCAATCCGCGAGTACGATGAAAGCGGCAAATATGACGTTATCATCTATGATGGCATGGGAGACACCACCACCGTGCGGATGTTAGGAATGCCAGAGTCCCTCAGTTGGTATGTGAGGCGATTTCGACAATTATTTGTCAATTCCGATTTTGGAAAAACAATTTCCGAATCCCCATTAATTCAACCACTCATTGGTACTTTTTTTAACATCAATTGGACAACAGATAACTTTGCCCAACCAACCAACCAAGTCAATAATTTTTTAGACAAAGGAAAAGCTGCCCTTGCCGATCCAAAAAGAGTTGCGGCTTTCCTCGTCACTACCAACGATCCCATTGAAGTCGCAACAACGCGCTATCTTTGGGGCAGTTCACAACAAATCGGTCTAACCGTTGGTGGAGTTATCCTCACATCATCCGACACAACCACTAACTGGAGCGAACAATTTACTCCACTCCCAGTCAGTGTAGTACCTGATGTCAAAACGGGAGACTGGCAACCTCTGATAGATGCTCTACCTAATTTTGTAGAGCAAGCCGTCAAAGCGCCCAAACCCATTGAAATAGACGTACACGCGAAGCAAGTACGCTTATTTTTGCCGGGATTCGACAAAAAACAGGTCAAACTGACCCAGTACGGACCAGAAGTCACAATAGAAGCAGGAGACCAACGCAGGAATATCTCCCTTCCTCCCGCCCTCAGTGGCAAACCCATAACTGGTGCGAAGTTTCAAAATAATTATTTGATAATCTCATTTTAGAGAAGAGCTAATGGCTAACAGCTAATGGCTAATAGCTAATGGCTAATAGCTATTAGTGCAGTTAGCCCTATGCCTTCGGTACGGTGCGTGATGCCGCAAGCTATGCCCATAAAGGTATTGTTCTCTGGACTCACCATTAGCCATGAACCATTAGCCATTAGCAATCAACAAACCAATATTATGACTGAATCAACACCCATTACCCCAGACCCCAATTCAGCACAAGTTGCAGACACAGAAATACAGACAGAAGAAGGGAAAATTGCCGATCGCAGTGCAAAAACCAGGCAATTACTAGGTATGAAAGGAGCCGCGCCTGGGGAAACCTCTATATGGAAAATCCGCCTGCAACTGATGAAACCCATTACCTGGATTCCTTTAATCTGGGGCGTCGTTTGTGGAGCAGCTTCTTCTGGTAACTACACCTGGACATTGGAGAACGTGTTAAAGTCAGCAGCGTGTATGTTGTTAGCCGGACCGATATTAGCAGGTTATACCCAAACTCTCAATGAGTACTACGATCGCGAAATTGATGCTGTCAACGAACCTTATCGCCCCATTCCCTCAGGCGCAATTCCTTTACCACAAGTCATTACACAAATTCTTGTTTTACTCATTGCTGGTATTGGTCTAGCATTCGTATTGGATGTTTGGGCTGGTCATGACTTCCCCAATATCACCGTGCTTGCTATATTTGGTTCTTTCATAGCGTACATATACTCTGCTCCCCCTCTCAAGCTAAAACAAAACGGGTGGTTTGGAGGTTACGCCCTTGGCGCTAGTTATATCGCCTTACCTTGGTGTACCGGTCATGCGTTATTTGGCGAACTCAATTGGAAAGTCGTAGTTTTCACCGTAGTTTATAGTTTGGCAGGTTTGGGAATTGCCATTGTCAATGACTTCAAAAGCGTTGAAGGCGATCGCCAGTTCGGATTAAAATCACTACCCGTCATGTTTGGCGTAACCGCAGCCGCCTGGATATGCGTCATTATGATAGACGTTTTTCAAGCAGGAGCCGCAGCCTATCTCATCTACCTTCACGAGAACTTATATGCAGCCATTCTTGCATTGCTCATTATTCCACAAATCGTATTTCAGGATATGTATTTTTTGCGCGATCCATTAAAAAATGATGTAAAATACCAAGCCAGTGCTCAGCCATTTCTCGTGTTAGGAATGCTTGTTGCTGGTTTAGCCATTGGTCATGCTGGCATCTAATTTATACCTCCACAGTCAGACGATTAAAGTGTGAAGTATGAAGTATAAGGAATGAAGTCAAATTCATCAACAAATTGAGGGTTAAGAAAATACTCCCTTCTAGGCATTTAATTACATAAAAACATAGGGTAGGCACTGCCCGCTAAAAATGAATGGTAAGCAGTACCCACCCTACACAAATCGGTAATTTTAGAGCCGAAAGGGCTTACGAAGTTGAGGAATCTGAATCCATCTATCAACTGATTTTTCATACTTCATTCTTTTTTGCGTCACTTCTAACTCCTAACTAATTATCTGTATAGAGACTTGCCGTGCTCGAACTACTCAATTATTTATTTCACGCAGTTCAACCTTTTATAGTACCTATTTGCTTTCTGTGTGCTTGGTCATTAACTATTACCGTCGCTTGGAGTCTTTGGACAGCAGCAAGAGACAGCGTGAGCGCAGCAAAGCAGATGCATCAAATTCCCTGTGTTGGGTGTCAGTACTTTACCAATGACTATCGCCTCAAATGCACCGTCCATCCTTCTATTGCTAATACAGAAGAAGCCATAACTTGTTTGGACTATCAACCAAAAACAAATCCTATGCTTTATTAGTTAGTAGTTAGTCGTTAATAATTGCTAACCAAGTTTACGGGCGCAATACCTTGCGCCTTTACCAACCGCTAACTACTAACTATAAATTGAGAAAAAATGGGAATCAATTCTTGACGGCTCACAACCAGAGTCGGGAAAGAACGAGCTGTATAATCTTCACCCGATTTTAAAGGAAAAGGTTCTGAGTCGAGCGATACCCAGCTACCACCTGCAGCTTGAACAATCACCCAAGCTCCAGCAAAATCCCAAATTTTTGGTGTCGCTTCAACCCCACCCAACGTCGCACCTGCTGCAACACTCAGAAAATTGTAGCTAGCCACACCTAGCATCCGGATTTTGCATGGAAAATCTTTTTGCATGACCGACGTGCTGCGAGAACAGAGGTTGAAAAAATGATTGTAACTTGGATCGTCGTTGCTTGCGCGGACAGGCTGATAATTGCGAAATGCTCCATTTGGCAAATCTAACCCGGATGTACCCCTCCAAAAACCGTGGAAAGCTTCACCTATGGGCGGAAAATAAACGTAGCCAAAAACAGGTGTACCCTGATATAGCAAACCTAATGAAATTCCCCAAATGGGAATACCACGAGTAAAGTTGGTTGTACCGTCTAAAGGATCGATAACCCAGCACCATTCCGTACCGGGGAAAACTTTATTACTCTCTTCAGTAAGAATGCCATAATCGGGAAAAAGAGCGGCGATCGCATTCCGAATTTCCCCATCTGCCCATTTATCCGATTGCGTCACCAAAGTGCCATCGTCTTTTTGGGAAGCTTGTACTCGCCCAAAATCTTGCATTAACTGCTTCCCTACCCTAGCTGTGGTTGTTTGGGCAAAATCTATAATCGTTGTCCAAAATTCATTCATACAAATAATTGGCTAATAGCTAATAGCTAATAGCTAATAGCACTGTTAGCAATGACTCCCTTTCCGCCATTTAATGACCTAAAGACGTAGGGTAGGCTATGCCGCATGACAGCAAGCGGTGGAGATTGCCCACCCTACTAATAGCACTGTTAGCAATTAGCAATTAGCCATTAGCTATTAGCAAAATAACATCAATCTAGCTCGCTTTCCAAAATAGAAGCAATCGCTTGCTTGGCATTGTTCTGGAATTCTTTCACATTCACTCGGGTCAAGAACCAAATTGCAAGAAGCATTCCGATGGCTTGCAACCCAAACACCAAACTGTAGGCCAGTACCTTTTGAGCAAAGAAAAATTTGCCCACATCCAGTACTGCACCACCACTCACTGTCGCTAATGCCCTTGCGATCGCCTGCGCTAAACCCCAAGCACCAATGAATGTTCCGGCTGTTTCCGCTGCAGTTAAATCTAGCATCAGGCTAATCGCTCCTGTTGTGGTTACACCTGATGCCAAACCAAATAGCAGTAAAGATCCTTGTAGGAATTTCTCGTTACCTGTAAATCCCGATGAAATGATAAATGCCATGGTGAAAGCAACAGCAAAACATCCTAACATGGCAGTTTTTTGTTTGCCCAGACGTGGCACGATGAGAAAGCCCGTTGAAGCAATACCTATCAACGTTCCCGTTCCCCAAAATGCATTAAGTCTTGTTGTTTGAGCAACACACATTCCAAAAACTTCACCACCATAAGGTTCCATCACAGCTTCTTGCATAAACAAACTGACAGTCATCACTAATAGAAAAGTGAAAAACAAACCAGTTTGCCGACTAGCCGTTAACACCTTAAGTGCTTTTTCCAAAGTAATTTGATCTTCTCGTTGCGTGACTGTCGAACGAATGCCGTACCTGGAGTATTTTTTTTCAACACCTGCTGTAGCTAGCACTGCCAACCCAAAAACCACAGCTGGCAAAATGAAAAACAGACGGTTTATAGAATTTTGCAATGCTGCTAGCTGTTCGGGCTGGCTGTATAAAGATACCGCTCTTGCTGTTTCTTGGCAAGTCGTGGCTGCAGGTAGTAACTTTGAGCTTGTAATTGCTCCAATCACAATACCTACCATTAGCATTGACCAAACAATACCAACTAATTTAGAGCGATTATCTTCATCAGAAACATCAACTAGCAATGCTGCAAAGGGTGTGGAACTCGAACTTAGTGTCACTCCATAGAAAGCAAAAATTCCGGCTAACAGCGCAATCCAACCGTAGGTTTGAGCCGTCCAACCTCCCGCATAAAAACTAGCACCTAGTTGCCAAGTCACTTGTACCGCTAAAAAAGCTGCGATCGCAAATAGTGCTGCACCTACCCACACGTAACCTGTACGGTGATTGTTTAAAAAAGGTTTAGCATCAGATAATTGTCCAAACCACAACCTTGTGGGTGCTACAAGTTGGTGCATTGCGATCGTACCCGCTACAAGTGTAGCTGGAATTGCTAATTCTTTAATCATGATGCGATTCAGCACTCCTAAGGTGAGAACCGACATGATGCCCAACCCCATCTGAAATAAGCCCAAGCGAAACATCGTGAATAGGTTAACCTTGGGCAATGATTCTAACTTTGCTGCTTTATCTGACTGAGGATTGGGTGAAAAATCACTGGTTGCCATAACCCACTACCAACGATAGATCCCAATATTAATTCAGAATAACCCTATCTCAACCTATTGACTGTGCGGAAACAATTTCTGAGAAGCTACACTTGGAGTGTAAAGAAATGTAAATATAAAGTTTAATTAACTGTGGAAACAATCGCACTAGGACAGCAAGGCCCAAACGTAACACCCCTTTGTATTGGAACTTGGGCTTGGGGTGATAAACTTTTTTGGAATTATGGCAATAACTACGGTGCAAAAGAGTTAAAAGAAGCTTTTGATACAGCATTAGAAGCGGGCGTCACCTTCTTTGACACTGCCGAAATTTATGGTTTTGGAGTGTCTGAAAGCTTTTTAGGGGAATTCACGCAGAAGACTGATAAACAGGTGCAAATTGCTACAAAATACGGTCCTGCACCATGGCGATTTATGGGTCAATCTGTTGCTGATGCGTTAACAGAAAGCTTGAAACGCCTGAAAGTGGAGCGAGTTGCTCTATACCAAGTTCATTGGCCTTTCGCATTTTTTATGAGTCAAGAAACTCTCATGAACGCTCTAGCAGATGAGGTGAAACGAGGCAGAATTGAAGCTGTTGGTGTTAGTAATTACTCAGAACAGCAAATGCGAGAAGCTCACCAGTTATTAGCTGCTCGCGGAGTGCCTTTAGCAGTGAATCAAGTCCGCTATTCCTTACTGACTCGTCAAATTGAAAGCAATGGCATTTTTGACACGGCTCGCGAGTTAGGTGTCACAATACTGGCATATAGCCCACTCGCTCAGGGGTTATTGACAGGGAAGTATACAAGCGAGCGCACTTACGATTTTAAAGATGGTAGGAGAATAGACCCTCGATTTAGCCGAGAAGGTTTGCTGAAGATCGAACCCGTCATATCCGTATTGCGTCAGTTGGGAGAAAAGCACGGACGCACTCCCGCCCAAGTTGCCCTCAATTGGTTAATTGCCCAAGGTAACGTCATTCCCATTGCAGGAGCAAAAACAGCCGAACAAGTACGGCAAAATGCAGGTGCTTTGGGTTGGAAGTTAGCTGATGATGAGGTTAGGCAGTTAGAAGAAGTCAGTCGCCCTTGGTTGAGGTAATACAATTTTGGATTGAACAAAAAGTTGAGTAGCAGATATGCTACTTGGCTTTATTTTCCTTCTCCCTAGTTCTTCTCCTTCAATGAGAAGGAAGCGAGCAGTCATTCGATCGTGGTAGAGCCGAGTCAAAAATCTGTTGCGCGGTGAGTTTAAGTTGAGGTAGAGCGCGGGAAATGACTGTATCATTAGCTCGGTATATTTTTTTCACGTATTCCCCGTTAACAAGTTCGCAAACAAAAATAGTAGGTTGCTTGGGGTCTCCTATAAATTCCCTTGCCCCCAATGCTTTATAATCTACAATCCAATATTCTGGAATTTCCATTTCTTCATAGTCTGCAAATTTTTTATAATAATCGTCGCGCCAGTTTGTAGACACAACCTCAATGACGATTATGACTGATGCAGCTTGAGTAACAGTCGATTCCTTTTTCCACAGGGGTTCATTTTCAAGGTTATCGCGGTTTATTAATAAAATATCGGGAGCGTAAGCGGATTTGGCAGAGGGCGTTTTAACAAACCCAGTTTTTGGAATGTTGTAGGGTAAATTCAGCCTATCGAATTCAATTCCTATTTTTCGTGTCAAAAAACCAACTACATCTTCATGGTCTCCGGTTGGTGGTGCCATCTCAATAATTACTCCATTGTGTAGTTCGTACCGCTTACCGTCACTGGGGAACCACTCAATAAATTCTTCATAAGTTACTACTTTGGGTAAGGTTTGGACCATAATTAGAACCTCTATATACTATTCCTATACCGCCCATGGGTGAGCAGAAGGTAATCGCCCGATTTTTAGATTGTAAAGCTAATATGGGTAAAATAGATGTGCGGTCAATTTCCATACCTTAACTTTAGAAACCACCATGAAACAAATTACCCTTACAGAGCTTCCTGAAACCGTCCAGAACCTAATTAACCAAGCTCAAAAAACAGGTGAAAAGTTGACTATCATACAAAATGGTGTCCCCTACGCCATCATTTCCCCTATTCAGAAAAAATCTCTCCTAGCAACCCTTTCTAATCTTGAACTATTGGACGAAGATTTTGCCGATGTGGACGAAGGATTATTGCCTTTAGATAATATTGAGCTTTAAAAATGAGTTATTTATACTTGTTAGATAAAAACATCATTTCTGAACTCATTAAAAACCCTAGAGAATTTATATTTTCAAAAATTTAAAACGTCGGATAAGATACAGTTTTTACAAGTATTATAGTAGCTTGTGAATTAAGATTTGGAGCGAACAAAAAGAATTCTCAAAAACTCATAGAAAAACTTAAAATCATTTTGGATAGTATTGAAATACTACCCCTAACTCATCCTATAGAGCAGTATTACGCGGAAATCCGCACAGATTTAGAACAGCAAGGTAAACCGATTGGAGGTAATGACTTATTAATTGCTGCCCATTCTTTAAGCCTTGGTCTAACTCTCGTGACCGCCAATGTTCGTGAATTTTCCCGCGTTTCTAATTTAAAAGTAGAAAACTGGCTTGAACCTGATGAAAAAAGTAACCAACTAAGCGAGGCGGAGCCTCGCTAAATGCATTCCCAGGCGGAGCCTGGGAACGAGGGATTCTCTACTCCCTACTCTCTGTGTTAGGGTGAGGGCAACTTAAAACAAATCCAAATCTGTGACAGCACCCAAACTGCAAGAAGACACCAACTTGGCATATTTTGCTAACACACCAGTTGTGTAACGGGGTGGAGGTGCTTGCCACTTAGCCCGTCGCTGTGCTAATTCTTCATCGGAGACGTGTAACTGTAGCAAACGAGCATGGGCATCAATTGTGATAGTATCGCCTTCTTCTACCAGAGCGATCGCACCTCCAACAGCAGCTTCTGGTGCAACGTGACCGACAACCATACCGTAAGTCCCACCAGAAAAGCGACCATCGGTAATCAGCCCGACAGAATCTCCCAAGCCAGCACCAATGAGCGCTGAAGTAGGAGCAAGCATTTCCCGCATTCCCGGACCACCTTTAGGTCCTTCGTAACGGATCACGATAACGTCTCCGGAGTTAATTTTCTTTTCTAGAATTGCATCCAAGCAGGATTCTTCTGATTCAAAAACTCTTGCCGGTCCTGTTATTTTTGGTGTCTTCACCCCGGTGATTTTTGCTACAGAACCTTCTGTCGCCAAATTACCCTTCAAGATAGCCAGATGTCCTTGTTGATACATGGGATTGTTCCAAGGACGGATAACATCTTGATTGGCAGGTGGTTCTTCAGGAACCTCTGCGAGAACTTCCGCCACTGTTTTTCCAGTGATAGTGAGGCAATCGCCATGAAGGAGATCGTGTGCGAGTAACATTTTCATGACTTGCGGAATGCCACCGACTTTATGCAAGTCTGTTGCTACATATCGACCGCTTGGTTTTAAATCGCACAGTACGGGAACGCGAGCGCGAATGGTTTCAAAATCGTCTAAGGAAAGTTCTACACCCATAGCACGAGAAATTGCTAGCAGATGTAACACCGCATTTGTAGAACCACCTACTGCCATAATGACAGAAATAGCATTTTCTATAGATTTGCGGGTAATAATTTGGCTGGGTAAGATTTTTTTGCGAATGGCTTCTACTAGGAAAAAGGCTGACTTTTCCGTACTATCAGCTTTTTCTTCATCTTCTGCTGCCATTGTGGAAGAATACGGCAAGCTCATCCCCATTGCTTCAATAGCACTAGACATGGTGTTTGCTGTATACATACCACCACAAGATCCAGCACCAGGGCAAGCTCTACGCTCCACTTCCATGAAATGATTTTCGTCTATTTTATCAGCAACATATTGCCCCACCGCTTCAAAAACACTGACAACCGTTAAATCCGTTCCGTTATAGTGTCCGGGTTTGATAGTTCCTCCATAAACAAAGATGGCAGGAATATTCATGCGAGCAATAGCAATCATTGCTCCTGGCATATTCTTATCGCAACCGCCAATTGCCAAGACACCATCCATACTTTGTCCGTTGCAAGCGGTTTCTATGGAATCAGCAATGACTTCCCTCGATACTAGGGAATATTTCATTCCCTCTGTTCCCATAGAAATACCATCGCTGATGGTGATCGTGCCAAACAGTTGTGGCATTGCCCCGGCGCTTCGGACTCCTGCTTCTGCTCGTTCTGCCAGTTTGTTGATTCCCATGTTACAGGGAGTAATAGTACTGTAGCCGTTGGCAATACCAACAATAGCCTTGGTAAAATCCTCATCTTGAAAACCAACAGCACGCAGCATGGCTCTATTTGGCGATCGCTGCACTCCCTGTGTCACAACTTGACTTCTAAAATTCTCTGACATTTTGCTATTCCCCAGTCCCGTCATCTTCCCTATGATGCATTTGTTCTGTGATTATCGCAAAATAAGTGGCTATATTTATGCGACGGGCACAAATCGTTTGTGCTTATATGAGCATCATAGGTAGACTATTTTAAGATGTCCAATATATGTTTGTTTAAAATTGAGACTTTTAAAATATCAAAAATTTAGAAGTACGACACCTCCAGTACTTTATTGCTTTCGCTAGTGATTGTGAACAATGGGACTGGGAAAGTAGTTTCCAGTCCCCGGTCTTCATGCCCTAGTCCCCAGTCATTAAAGCAATACACTTACGCATTTGCTCGCGCATGGTGTCAGGATCGGCATGATATCTCCGCCCGTGACCGGGTAAAACCCATTCAAATGAGTAATGTGCAAGCTGACGCATGGATTTAATTTGTTCTGACCAGGAATACCAAGTGTAATCTCGGAAGGCTTCTAACTGTTTGAGATCTTCAGACCAAGCCAAATGATCGCCAGTAAAAAGAAATTTGTTTTTGTATAGTAAAACAGTATGTCCTTTAGTATGACCGGGAACGGGAATAATCAATGAGTCTGGAGTCAGTAAAAAGGGTTCTAAACCTGTTAGCTGTATTTCTACACCGCGAGTTCCTGTAGTGATATCGTCTGCATGGAGAATGCGATCGCACTTAAAATGGTCGGCAAACTTTTGATGATCGGCAACATCATCTTTATGAGTTAAGTACATATAGCGAATTCCTCCCATTTTTTCCAACCTTTTGACTAAAGGAGGTACAAATTGAGGAGAATCTACTAAAACATTACCTTCAGGAAGTTGAATAAAGTAACTAGCGCCTCCATAAGATTTTTCCGAATGATAGCCGCAATGATAGACGTTATCGTCTATTAGAATCGGAAAACTGAGTTGAGCAATTTTAATATCTTGCGGTGTTTCTACTGTGCCAATAGAATGAGTTGGACAAGATAAAAGAGCTTGAAGTGCTGCCAATCTTTCAGTCTCGTTCTTTGGTTGATGATAAACTGCTGACTGTTCTCCAACATCTGTATATACGGATGGAGCCATCCAACGACAGGTATCGCAATCTATGCAACTTGTATCGACATAAAAATCGCCATTAATATTTTCGGGGCGACGTAGATTTAAATGAGCCATGATATTATACCTTTGTGGAAAATATTTAAGCGAATAGAATTCGCAGCTACACAGACAAAACCCACCTACGTGGGTTTTATGAATTTTGATTTTTTGTATGGATTGAGCGAATAGAATTCGCGGCTACACAGGCAAAACCCACCTACGTGGGTTTTATGAATTTTGGTTTTTTGTATGAATTGAGCGAATAGAATTCGCGGCTACACAGGCAAAACCCACCTACGTGGGTTTGCGGTACCTTGGTTTTTTGTTAGTCCGCGCAGGCGGTGAGTCCAGCCCTGTAGGCGGGTTTCCCGCGCCCTGGGAACTGGTGAGTCCAGCGCTGCAGGCGGGTTTCCCACGCCCTGGCGACTGGCGAACAAGGGAGGGCGAACAAGGGAGGGCGAACAAGGGAGGGACTTTGTTTGTATAGTAGCGAATTCTATTCGCAAAGATTTTTCAGATATACTCTAAGCGTTCAAGCAGGAAATTATTTTATGAGGGATTTTAGTATCATTTTCAATTAACAGCGATGATTTTGCTTACTGTTCTCCGTCTGTTGAAATCGTCATTTTGTTTTTCTAGTTTAACGCTAAAAACTAGACAACAAGAACGATCGCACGCCCAGAGATTGAGGTGCGATCGCGAAGCGCAAGCCGAAAGAGTGCTTATCGTTCTTAAATTTCCACTCAAGTTTTACCAGTTTTAGCCTACAAGTAGATGCAACTTATCTACAACAGCATTAATAACATGATGTGTAACAGGCAAACTATCAACAACCATGCCAAGGCATAACAGCATCATGTAAGAAATGGAGTAGAGAAACAATCCTTTTGCCAATGTCCGGTCTTCAGGATTGTGAAGCAATAGCCAAGCTTTGTGTATAAATATGGCTCCCAGCCAAAGAGCAATGACTGTATAGACTGTTCCACTTTGGTGTAGAGGATAAACAAGCAACAGTGTTGCTGCTACGGTCACTAGGGTGTAGTACCAAATTTGCTGCACTGTTGGTTTTGTGCCAGCAACGACGGGAAGCATGGGTACGCCAACCTTTGCGTAGTCATCTCGAATCATCAAAGCAAGCGACCAAAAGTGAGGCGGTGTCCACAAGAAGACGATCCCAAAGAGCAGCCAAGCAGCCCAGCTTAATGTACCGGTTACCGCTGCCCAACCGACTAACGCAGGAATTGCACCCGCCGCACCACCGATCACAATATTTTGGGTACTGTGACGTTTGAGTAAATGCGTGTAAATCAGTACGTAAAACACAATGCCAGACATTGCTAGCAAGGCTGCTAGCAGGTTAGCAAAAACGGAAAGTAACGTGAAAGAAATAACAGCTAGTACCAGAGCAAAAATTAATGCATCGCGGGGCTGTACTTTACCAGAAGGAAGAGGGCGATGGCGTGTCCTCTCCATGTCATAGTCGATATCGCGGTCATAAACGCAGTTAATGACTTGGGCGCTTGCAGCTGCCAAAGTACCACCGGCGAGTGTGACTAGCAACAGCAATGGGTTGACCTCCCCTTTAGCTGCTATCCACATACTTCCAGCTGTAGTAATGAGTAATAAGGGAATGATCCTGGGTTTTGTCAGCTGGTAGTAGCTATGAATAACCTGTAGAAATGTTTGGTGGTGGCGAGAGACATTAGTCTCAATCATTTTGGCACTAATTCCTTATGTTTCAACAAATTGATCTGCTTCTCATGCTCCAACTTAGAATTTTGAGTTTAAGATTTTGGTGCGTGGAAATCATACTAAATTGGAAAAAGAATGCAACAGATAGTTGGGTAAAATTAGATCCAAGCAAGACTTCCTTAATCCAAAATAGAAAATCCACTCATGGTGTAACTTGTTGTGTCAATTTTGTGCATTTGCTCATAACAAATCACCCCACACGATCCCTACCTGTTAGAGGGACAAGTACCACAGATAGGGTGGGGTTTTCACCAAAATTGTGAAACTTTTAACAATCAACAAGTCATAACTAGATGTGCCAAGCCAAAATCTCAAACCTCAAATCAATGAGAGCCAGTAGCTAATTAGCTTGTAGGGTTTGCGTTGGTACTCTCCGGGTAAGAGTTGATCCCACGGCTACTAGCCCAGTCGCGTAGTGATAAAACTGTGAAAA
Organism: Tolypothrix bouteillei VB521301; assembly: GCF_000760695.4. Lineage (GTDB taxonomy): Bacteria > Cyanobacteriota > Cyanobacteriia > Cyanobacteriales > Nostocaceae > Scytonema > Scytonema bouteillei_A. Next base: position 6,094,684 of record NZ_JHEG04000001.1, read on the forward strand.
CCACCAAACTACCCAGTAAACAAGCTCCTACAGCTTGGTGAGAGACTGTAAGTGGTTCAACTTGAAGGTGCAACCGAAATGTTGCAACTCCTAACAAAAGTTGTATGATGAGCAACCCACCAGCTATATTTGCCAATCGCCGTAAAGTGGGATGCAATGCTGGTGTTCGCCAAGAGAGAAAAACAACAGCCAATGTTGCTGCTGTTGGCGGCACCACGCCAATAATATGGCTATACATTACAGCACACAGTTGGGAGCCACCAAAACACTGGTGTAAAGCCCAACGAGAGCCTACCAAGGCACCTAATATACTTTGTAAGTACACTAAAACAGCCGCTGTTAACCCCACCCATGGTAAATGACCAACGGTGCCAGTCCCTTGATAGGGAGTGAGTGTACTGCCAATAACCAACAGAGTTATGAAAAACAACAGTGCTGTTCCCAAGTGGGCGGTGACAATATCAAAACGCAAGAGTTCTGTTACGGTGAGTCCGCCCAGTATCCCTTGAAAAACGATGAGAAATAAGGCAAATGTCGATCCCCAAGGAAGCCAGCGAGGTAGGAATTGACGATACCACCAGGATATTGCCACAAGTGCGATCGCGCCAATCCCAATCAATGCTGCATCCAGCCTGTGAAACCACTCCAAGAACACTTGAAAATTCATTTGCTTGGTTGGCACCAGTTCCCCGTAGCACAAAGGCCAATCAGGGCAAGCCAGACCAGCATTCATCACGCGGGTAGCACTGCCTATTGCCATCAAAATCAAGGTGGCGGCACACAGTTTCCACACCAAGCGACGAATTCGTTCCTGTGGCACCTGTTGGGGCTCAGTTGTTGTATTTTCTTGTTTTAGGACAAATTCGCTCATGAATGATACCTTTTGGCCACTGTTAGGAGCTATAAAGATTCCCAGATTTTGTGATAAATGTCAGCACTGAACGGACACTCTTGCTTTCCTTAGGAAGGATTCCTCAAAGTTTCCAGCAGATGTCCCACCCATCTCCACCCTAGCGTACAAATTTAGGGAATTCGATCGGTTCTGACTATACTGTGAATCAAATAGCCACTTTTTGCCTGAAGCTTTAGGGATTTTTCAAGTTGTCAGGCGTTGATTGATAGTATTCACTTTAAATCCTTTAAATTTCCGCCCCTTACTGACATCCATCCTTTGGCACATCTAACGATGACTTTCTATTCAGAATTAAAAAGCGAGGCTAAAAATTAATAAAAATTTTAGGCTCTTGCCCGTCATCTCACTTAGGCTGAACTAGTGTAGTAAGTGAGTATGCTGCTCAGTCCAACGTAAAGTCACTAACATAGAAACCCGTGAAAATTCCAAGTACAATCTGGACGTTACTCATTGGCATAGTGTTGACCCTAGTCAGCCTGTGGTTCGGAACAAATCATGGACTCCTGCCAACAGCAGCCTCAGAGGAAGCATCTTTAGTAGACGGTTTGTTTAATGCGATGATGACCGTATCTATAGGTATTTTCCTCCTCGTTGAAGGTGTTTTAATTTACTCTGTAATTAAATATCGCCGTCGTGCAGGTGATAATTCAGATGGTCCTCCAGTATATGGAAACGTACCGTTAGAGATCCTGTGGACAGCTATCCCCGCTCTTATCGTTATTGGTATATCTGTTTACAGCTTTGATGTTTATAACGAAATGGGTGGTTTTAATCCCCATGCCGTTCATGACGCTCCTATCACCCCACAAGCGATGAAAATGCCAGGGGCAGCAATAGCAGCAACTTTATCCGATACGCCTCCAAGCACCGAACCCAATACAAACCAGGAAAAAGCTGCTGAGGCAATGCAAGATCCAGCCACAGCAGAAATCCGCAATTCCGATCAAATTCCTCAACTTCGGAATGCGCCAGGAGTGGGAAGTGTTGCTCCCACCATTGGACCAACACCTGGAAATGAAGGTAAACCCCCTGCTCTGGTAGTTAATGTTACGGGGTTGCAATACGCATGGATTTTTACTTACCCAGAAACCGGAGTCACCACTGGTGAAATGCACGTTCCTGTGGGACGTGAAGTCCAGCTCAATATTGCCGCTAACGACGTTATCCATGCTTTTTGGGTGCCGGAATTCCGCTTAAAGCAAGATGCAATTCCCGGAAGACAAAGCGAGCTTCGCTTTACCCCCAGTAAAGAAGGTGGCTACCCGCTCATTTGTGCCGAACTTTGCGGTCCTTACCACGGTGCAATGAGGTCACAAGTTGTTGTGCAAAAGCCAGAAGAGTTCCAGCAATGGCTGCAAGAACAACAAGTAGCCAGCAATGAAGATCTTAAGAAAGCAGTTGCTGTGAATCCTGCTGAATTATCCCCTTCTGAATTCCTCACTCCTTACACTCATAACATGGGAATTCAGCCTGAGTTGTTACATCAAATCCACAATTAGTGAAGAGTTGGTGGTTGCTGGTTGGTGGCTAGTTGTGTTTCCACTAACCACTAACCACTAACTACTAACCAAAATACTTTCTATGACACAAGCGCAAATTCAAGAAACAGCTAATATTCCAGCCCGGATAGAAGAACCAGGGCAGAGAAACTGGCGAGATTACTTTTCCTTTAACACCGACCACAAAGTTATTGCAATTCAATACTTGGTCTCCACCTTTATTTTCTACTGTATTGGTGGTGTCATGGCTGACTTGGTTCGCACGGAACTGCGAACTCCAGAGGTCGATTTTGTCACTCCAGAGGTATACAACAGTTTATTTACGCTACACGCCACAATCATGATTTTCTTGTGGATTGTGCCAGCGGGTGCGGGATTTGCCAATTTTCTGATCCCCTTAATGATTGGGGCAAAGGATATGGCATTTCCACGCCTCAACGCTGTTGCTTTCTGGATTATTCCTCCTGCGGGCATCTTGTTAATTGCCAGCTTAGTTGTAGGTGATGCACCAGATGCAGGTTGGACTTCCTACCCCCCATTAAGTTTGGTCACGGGTCAAGTGGGAGAAGCCATCTGGATTATTAGCGTCTTGTTGTTGGGAACATCCTCAATTTTGGGAGCGCTAAATTTCCTAGTCACTCTATTAAAAATGCGTGCGCCCGGTTTGGGATTCCACCAATTGCCTTTGTTCTGCTGGGCAATGCTAGCGACTTCAGCACTAGTTCTGATTTCTACACCCGTTCTAGCCGCTGGGTTGATCTTGTTATCCTTTGACTTGATTGCTGGAACAACATTTTTTAATCCCACTGGTGGTGGTGACCCCGTTTTGTACCAGCATATGTTCTGGTTCTACTCCCATCCTGCGGTTTACATCATGATTTTGCCCTTCTTTGGGGTAATTTCTGAAGTGATCCCCGTTCATTCTCGCAAACCAATTTTTGGTTATAAAGCGATCGCCTACTCCAGTTTGGCAATTAGCTTTTTGGGTCTGATTGTGTGGGCGCACCACATGTTTACCAGTGGTATTCCCGGTTGGCTGCGGATGTTCTTCATGATCACTACCATGATTATTGCCGTACCTACGGGAATTAAAATTTTCAGTTGGTTGGGTACCATGTGGGGTGGAAAAATTCACCTACGCACTGCCATGCTGTTCGCAATGGGTTTTGTTGGCACCTTTGTGATTGGCGGTATTAGTGGTGTGATGCTAGCAGCAGTACCCTTTGATATTCACGTCCACGACACTTATTTTGTGGTTGCACACCTGCACTACGTGTTGTTTGGCGGTAGTGTTCTGGGGATTTATGCAGCGTTTTATCACTGGTTCCCCAAAATGACAGGACGGATGCTGAACGAATTTTGGGGTCAAGTTCACTTTGCCCTCACAATCGTTGGTCTCAATTTAACCTTCTTACCCATGCACAAACTGGGTATGTTAGGTATGAATCGACGGATTGCCCAGTACGATCCTGCATTAACTTTCCTCAACGAAATTTGCACCTATGGTGCTTACATTTTGGCAGTTTCTACATTCCCCTTCATCTTCAACGTTATTTGGAGTTGGATGTATGGACCCAAAGCAGGCAATAACCCTTGGAAAGCTCTCACCCTAGAGTGGATGACAACTTCACCTCCAGCCATAGAAAATTTTGATAAAACTCCAGTTCTAGCAACCGGACCTTATGACTATGGCTTAGAAAACCTCGATCGAGATCCATCCTTACAAGACCCCGATCCCAATCAGTCCATGGGTCCAAGTTCGGTATTGCGTGCCGATCCTGACGAGCCATATCCCTCCATAGCAAATAAATGATGAGTTATGAATTATGAATTATGAAAATTTTCCTCATTCATAATTCATAATTCATAATTCAGTATATGAATGATGAATTCTAAAAAATTTTCTCATTCATAATTCATAATTCATAATTCAACAACAGATTCATGCAAAGTCAAACTATCGATCCAGCGAAGGCTGACCTAAATCATCATCATGCAGCAACTGTAGATGCTCATCATGAAGAACATCCAGACCACCGTATATTTGGTTTGCTCATGTTCTTAGTTGCTGAGGGAATGATTTTTATGGGTTTGTTCGGAGCTTATTTAGCTTACCGTTCTACACTCCCTGCTTGGCCTCCCGAAGGTACGCCTGAATTAGAACTATTGTTACCTGGAATTAACACGATTAACCTAATTGGTAGCAGTTTTGTTATTCACAATGCAGATTCCGCAATCAAAAAGAATGATGTGCGGGGAACACAATTGTGGATGGCAATTACTGCCGCAATGGGTATTATTTTCTTAGTCGGACAGGTGTATGAATACACCCATCTAGAATTTGGTCTGACCACTAATTTATTTGCCAGTGCCTTTTACGTTTTAACTGGTTTCCACGGGTTACACGTAACTGTTGGTGTTTTAGCAATTCTGGCTGTATTGTGGCGGTCTTTCAAGAAAGATCACTATAGCAACGAACATCACTTTGGCATACAAGCAGCCGAAATTTATTGGCACTTTGTTGATGTCATTTGGATCGTACTTTTTGGGTTGCTGTATTTGCTGTAGCTGACGCTCGTTCCAATTTCCTTGGGAAAACCCCGTTTGGGGTTTTTTTGTTTTTATGTAAGTAAGTAAGGATCTGGGGTAGCTGGGGAGAAAACTGCGATCGCAATTTTTTGTTCCAAGTCCAATCTTCTTATATATTACAGTAAATCTAGCAATTTACAGGGGATTAAGGTATAATTATCCTTTCAATCGGTGTCCCCAATTAATTTATGAACACTGTCTACATTTGTGATTTAGACGGTACATTGCTTGGAGGCAATGCAATTCTTTCTTCATTCAGCATCCATCTACTTATTGCTATTTTCTTCCACCAACTCAAGAATTTCATCAAAACAAAAATTTTGAACCAGATTGGTAAGCTCTTTAGCTAAAACAACATATTTTTCTGGGATTTTTTCAATTAATTGAAGAATTAAGCCAGCATCCACCTCAACAGCTGCTAGATGGAGCGATGTTACCCATTCTTTCGGCATAAGAGCCAAGAAAGACTGACAGTAAAATGTTGAAGACGAAATCTTTTTTTGTTTACGTTCTGCTAAATTCTTATTTTCATAGATATACTGTACTTTTAGATACTCGGCGATTGTCTGAAAAATAATTTCTTCTCGATAAGGTTTGCAGATAATGTCGTTGCAACCCGCTGCCAAAATATTGGACTTGTTCTCTTCAAAAGTGCTGGCAGTTAGAGCAATAATAACTGTCGATTGGCTTTGTAACGATGTTACCCGTAACTGTTCGCGATCGCGAATTTTCCGAGTCGCTTCATACCCATTCATGACAGGCATTCGCATATCCATAAAAATCAGATGGGGATGCCATGCTTCCCATTGAACGATTGCTTCTTGACCATTTGCTGCTGCACGAGTTTCAAAACCAACGGTGCTCAGTAATTGCGTTAGTAAATCGCAATTCTCCTTCCGGTCGTCTACAACCAAAATCCGGTACACTGCTTGTCCCGCACCCAAGCCAATCACCCGTTCTACTGGACTTGGCGATGCGACTTCAGATGGCTGAGCCAGTTCAACTTGAATATCAAAATAAAAAGTCGATCCGCGATCGACTTCACTTGTTAACCGGATATCACCCCCCATAAGTTGTACAAATTGACGGCTGATAGTTAATCCCAGCCCCGTACCTTCTTTCACTTGGATGCCACTTTTGGTTTGCATAAAAGGCTTAAACAGCTTGTTTAACTCTTCTGATGCAATTCCTCTACCCGTATCTTCGATTTCAAAAGCAATTTGGTATTGGCAATTGGAGATTGAGGATTGAGAATCAGCGTTTTCAGTCCCTAACTTCACCCGTAATGTGACTCCTCCTACATTGGTAAATTTGATGGCGTTTCCCAACAGATTGATCAGAACTTGCTGCAACTTACATTCATCTGTAACAATGTGTCGGGGTACGTTAGGTGCAATCTCAACTTCCAAAGAAAGGTGTTTTGCTTGAGAGCGTTCCTGGAACATCTCTTGAAGAGAATAAAACATTTGATACAAATCAAAGGAGACTGGGTTCAATTCAATCCGTCCCGCTTCAATTTTAGACATTTCTAGGACATCGTTAATTAAGTTCAGTAAGTGCTTTCCGCTACGGTTAATAGTTTCTAAAGATTCACGTTGTTTCTCAGTAAGCGTCGGATCTCGCTCCATTAACTGAGCAAAGCCTAAGATAGAATTCAGTGGCGTTCTGAGTTCGTGGCTCATATTTGCTAGAAAGGCGCTTTTAGCACGATTGGCAGTTTCGGCTGCTTCTTTAGTAATTCGCAGAGTCTCTTCTGCTTGTTTGCGAGCAGTTATTTCTCGAAAACTCCAAACACGCCCAATAATCTCGTTGCCATTCCATTGGGGGTGAGAATAACGTTCAAAAATACGTCCGTCTGTTAGCTCTACGATATCGCAAGCTTCTAGTTGTGGATTGTCAAACAAAAGTTCTTTGATTTTGGCAAGATACGCTTTTGGATCTCGTGTCTGCTCGGCCATAAATTTTAATCGTTCCTCACCCTTTGAAGGTAGCAGTAGCCCCTCTGGCATTGACCACATCTGAAGGAACTTTTGATTAAATAACGGAACGTTCAAGTTTCGATCTACAACTAGAATGCCATCGGCTGTGGCTTCCAAGGTTGCTTGCAGTAAGGATAAAGTTTCTGCCCGTTGGTGCTCGGCTTTTTGCCGTTCTGCTTCCAATTGCTTTGCTTTGGTAGCATCCCGAATCACCAAAACAGCAGATACCTCACCATTAGCTAATTGGGCACAGTTTCCAGAAATTTCTAAAATTAAGCTGCGATCGCCTTGTTGAAATTCGTATTCTGTTGTTGTATAGTCGCCGCTTAGGATTTTTAGATTGGGATAGGACTCTGGGAGAACTGCTTGACCTGCTAGAGTCAAAGGTAACAAATCCTGCAAGTTTGTATTAAGCACTAGGATGTGAGGTTTGTTTACCAGTTTGTCGAAAGCAGCATTACACCATTGAACTTTTCCTTGGCTGTTTGTCCAGATAATGGCGTCTGCGATCGCTCCCAATGCCACTTCCATCTTCCCAAGCACTGCCCGCAACTGATCGATCAAACTTGTTGAATTCATGATTATCACGAGACTCAATGACGGTTTAAAGGTCGCAACATCGCCATAAATACCCATTCCCCCTGTTCTTTTTCTGCCACAATCAGATGCTCGGTCTCAATCTCTTGACCGTCTTTAGTGATCCCAACCAGATTGAGTGGGTGATTGAGAATCGTAGATTGTTCTGTACTGAGAAACCGAGAAAATCCCATATGGTGTGGAGCATGGAATCCATCGGGAATGATGATAGTTATAGTTTGACCGTAGATTTCAGCCAAGTTCCAGCCAAAAACTGAGGTAAAGCGATCGTTGACGTAAGTAATAAACCCTTGACTATCTGTAATGACAATCGGTACGCTTGTTTCTTGCTTGATTTCATGAAGAGTTTTCATCTAAAAGGGTGTGGGAGCGTGAAAACCGTGGGTCTTGAGACTACGGAGGATAAATATTTTTACTTATTTGTGAGTACAAAAAACGGAAAGTTTAAAGTCTATCCGATAAATGAGGTTCTATTGCGCCAGCCAAATATTAACTCTCCTGTCAAACCCCCCACTCGCAAGCATTGTTCCATTTGGACTAAAAGCAATGCTGCTCACCCAATCGTTATGTCCGTAAAGTGTATTTAATAACTCACCTGTTGTTAAATTCCACAGCTTAATTCCATCTCTACCTGCACTTGCCAGGATTTGCCCGTTGGGGCTGATGGTAATTGCATTGACCCAATTATTATGCCCTATTAGAGTCCGAACGAGCGAGCCTGTGCTAGTATCCCAAATTTTGATTGTGCGATCGCGACTGGCACTGATAAAATTACTTCCATCTGGGGTAAAGACTATTTTGGTGATAGTGTTTAAATGAGCACTTGAAATTGTACGAATTAATCTTCCAGAGTTTAAATCCCAGAATTTAATTATGCCTCTTCTGTCACCACTGATCAGTGTTTGCCCATCAGGGCTAATTGCTAGTGAATAAATAAAATTGTCAAAGCGAACCAAAGTTGCAAGCGGACGCTGTTGTAATAAATCCCACAAGCGAATGCCGTCTAAAGCACCACTCGCAAGGATTTTACTATCTGGAGTCACTGCTAGGGATAGCACATTGCTGGTATGCCCTACAAAAGAACGAGTAAATCGATTATTGCCTAAGTTCCAAAGGTTAATAGTACTGTCAGAGCCACAACTTGCTAAGGTTTGACCGTCTGGTGAAATCAGTATAGATTCCACAGATGTTTTGTGTGCCCTGTCAATCTTGGCAACTGTTTTACCAGTTAATGTGTTCCACATGCGGATAATTCCCTCATTTTCCGCTCCTCCACTAATCAAAATTTGACTGTTGGGAGTAAAGGCAAGAGATTTAATTGTTCCTAAATTGTCTCTAAAGCTGTATAGCAGTCGTGCATTGGTAAAGTTAGTTGATGGTTCCGGAACTGGTATTGCTTGAGTTTGAGATATGCTTTGAGTTTCGGCAAGAACGGTAGAAGAAATTGGACATAGCAAAGCAGTAGCAGTCGCACTTGCCACACCCAGCAGCGTTATAAAATTGTTTTTAGAGAAAATTTTTGATTTTAGATTGGTTAACCATTTGTATTGAGAAGCTTTCTCTCTCAACAAGGGAGTGCATTCATCCGAGAGCTTCGAGCCAAGGTTTTTTTTGGCGAATTTATTTTTTCTCGATACAAGCATATACTTTACACAATATAATTTTTACTGTGTTTTTAAGTATACCTTGTTAGGTTAAAGCAGAGGAGCATAGTGCTTAGAACCAGCAAAAACTCCCCAAATTCACATACAAATTGATTAATACGGCGGTTTTTTCTTAGACACTGTTAGCATGGGTAGGGCAGAACTTGAGGAGCGATCGGGTAAGTAGTGCTGTACGACAGGTTCTTCAGGTAAGGGGGGACGTTGCTGAACGCGCCACAATCTATAAGCAAGCGTTGCGCCTGCTGTTCCCAAGCCAATAACAAACAACGACCAACTATCATTAAATCCCCCAATCACAGCATCTAAGATTCCCATCGTAATCAAGACACTGATAATTGGTTCTCTACGGTAGGCTGATTTCACAAATCGGGGAAATATAACATTCATCACAGCTTAGTTTATTCGGGGTTAATTTTTTCTGTAAATATACTAAGAATATCTCAATTAAGAAAGGCGCTCTTATTGAGAGCCTCTTCTTCATTATAGTTTCGTAAAGCAGACGAAAGCATCCATAAAGATTGAGAGCGGTATAAAGAAATGGGGTATTGAGAGGTGTTGACCTTGATTAAGCCAAAACCAGCCGATCGCTCAGCTGGTTACTCACTTCTATTAAAACCTTATTCCCAGTTATGCATACCGTACAAATCCTTAACTTTTCAGAATTCGGTTAACATTAACTGGTAAGCGATCACCTCAAACCAAGCCAGGATAATACCCCTTGATTGGTCACATACTCAATCACTACCATCAGGACAAAGCCAATCATCGCTGCTCGACCATTCAAACGCTCGGCATATTCATTAAATCCAAACTTAGGTTCTTCTAGTTTGGGGGTAACGCTTGGTTGTGGTTGTGTCATCATTTCAAACCCTCTTTTTGGCAAGTGATATATTATACAAGAATTAGGTGTTAGGGATTGGGGATTGTTAAAAGCTATCAAATTTCCCAAACCCTTGTCCGCATTCATATTTCTTTACGATTCTTATCTTATTGTAGAACTTGCTTGGGGATCGTCAATAACAAAAGTTTGAAGTACATTAGGTGATATCAGGGTAAGTTCGGGTCAAATTGTAGTTATTGATTCAAAAGACCAAGAATGAGACTGACACAATCTAAAAAAGTCATAAGAGGCAGTCAATGGAAATTGGCATTCCTAGAGAAACGAAAGACCAAGAGTTTCGAGTCGGGTTAAGTCCTTCTAGTGTTCGAGTCTTGAAGGAAAACGGTCATAACATTTTTGTAGAGCAAGGCGCAGGTGTCGGTGCAGGCTTTACAGATGAGGATTACCAGAACGCAGGCGCAGCAATTGTCTCCACGCCAGATGCAGCCTGGAATCGGGAGTTAGTTGTTAAAGTCAAAGAGCCACTTGTAGGTGAGTATAAATTCTTACATAAAGAACAAATTTTATTCACTTATCTGCACCTAGCTGCAGATAGAAAGTTAACCGAACATTTGATAGATTGTGGCGTGAGTGCGATCGCCTATGAAACAGTAGAACAGTCAGGCAGCAACAAGCTACCCCTGCTCACACCCATGAGCGTTATTGCCGGTCGATTAGCCGTACAATTTGGAGCGAGATTCTTAGAGCGCCAACAAGGTGGTCGAGGAGTTTTGCTAGGAGGTGTACCTGGAGTTAAACCGGGCAAAGTTGTGATTTTAGGTGGCGGAGTGGTAGGAACAGAAGCCGCTAAGATAGCTGTAGGTATGGGGGCTGCTGTTCAGATTATTGATGTTAATGTCGAACGTCTTTCTTATTTAGAAACATTGTTTGGTTCTAGAATCGAACTGTTATACAGTAACTCCGCGCATATTGAAAGTGCAGTTAAAGATGCTGACTTACTCATTGGTGCAGTTTTAGTACCGGGACGTAGAGCACCCATACTCGTACCACGGACTTTAGTCCAACAGATGCGTCCTGGTTCGGTCATTGTAGACGTTGCTGTTGACCAAGGCGGTTGCATTGAGACACTACATGCCACATCCCATAGTAACCCAGTGTATCTCGAAGAAGGAGTGGTACACTATGGCGTTCCTAATATGCCAGGGGCTGTACCTTGGACATCAACACAAGCCCTAAATAACAGCACTCTACCTTATGTATTGCAGCTAGCTAATTTAGGAATAGAAGCACTAGCAAAAAACCCTGCATTAGCAAAAGGTTTGAACGTGCAGAACCATCGCTTAGTTCATCCTGCAGTGCAAGAAGTTTTTCCAGATCTTGTGAGTGGTTAGTAGATACCTAATGCCCAATCAGCTCTTACTATGTTGGATGAGCTTTGTGACTGAATTAATCAAGTGAGTTGCTTCTACTGGTTTGGTGACGTACTCTTGAAAACCAAATTCCAACGCGCGATCGCAGTCTTGTTCTCTAACATATGCTGTGAGTGCAATAGCTGGTATTTGTCCTCCTATCTCTGGTTCCAAGTTTCTTAACTTGCGAATCAGAGTGTAACCATCTTCCTCTGGCATTCCAATATCACTCACTAATACATCCGGTGGTGATTTCTCAATCGTTGAGAGCGCTTGACGAACCGATGCAACAGCTGTAACGTTAGCACCATGCTGTTGCAAGACTTTAGTAATATACTCTCGTGTATCAGTATCATTATCAACAACAAGCACCTGTAAGCCAGTGAAGGTGTGGAAAGTAAGATCGCTAGAGGGGATTTTAGATTCTACCTTGGAAACAGAGGGAGCATGGGAAGACTGGTTTTGTTGTCTGTCTCCCCCCATTTCCTTTTTTAAGGTGTCTTTTCCTTGTAAAAGGGGTAACCTTACAGTAAAAGTCGCTCCCTGTCCTACTCCCGGACTTTCTGCACGAACGCTTCCTCCGTGCATTTCCACTAAATAACGTACAATTGCCAGCCCCAGCCCCAATCCGCCTTGATTTCTGGTGATACTGCCATCTGCTTGGCGGAAGCGATCGAAAACGTAGGGTAAAAACTCCGGGCTGATACCATTTCCGGTGTCACTAATTGTAATTTGAATATAAGTTGGCGATTGGGTGTTGGGAACTAAGGATCGTGAACGATTGCCAATCTCCACTTCCCTGTCCCCCGACTCTTCTTCCATAGACAAGCGAACCTGAATTTTTCCACCTTCTGGTGTAAATTTCAGTGCATTATTCATTAAATTCCAAACAATTTGCTGCAAGCGATTGGGATCGCCCAAGACGTAATAAGACGTGGCGAGGGCGAGACGCAATGATACAGCAAGTTGTACCGGATCTTTCCTCTTGTCGTCTTTGCCCCATGTTTCTCCTGCTTCTGAATGAGTAGATTCAACCATATACTCTAGTTGAATCTTTTTAGCTTCGGCTTCTAAATGAACACTATCTATAACTGCTGATACTACAGATGCTACGTTTACTCGTGCAAGATTTAATTGCAACTTCCCGCGTATAATTCGCGAAACGTCTAAAATGTCATCAATGAGTTGCGCTTGCAAACCTGCATTGCGTTCAATTGTTTCCAAAGCTCGAACTATAGCTTTTTCATCTAATTTTCTCTGGCGCAATAATCTCGCCCAACCAAGTATTGAAGTCAGTGGCGTGCGAAGCTCGTGGGAAAGGGTTGCCAAAAATTCATCTTTCAGGCGATTTGCTGTTTCCGCCTCTTGTCTTGCTGTTTGTTCGCGAATGAGCTTTATGTGTTCTTCTGCTGCTTTTTTTCGCTCTGTAATATCTTCTACCGTACCGACATAGCCGATGACCTGTTTTTCGTCCGAAAGCATTGGAGATGAAGACATAACTACCCAACGCTCGACCCCTGAGACGAGAATGCGAAATTCTCCTTTGTATTCCTGTCCTTTACTTGATACAGCATACCAATCAGCAATAACTTGTTGTCTGTCCTCAGGATGAATTGCTAGCGTCCAACCCTCGCCCAAACTCTCCTCAGATGTCATACCGTAAATAGCTTGATAGCGCGGATTGGTATAAGTGCATTTACCGAGTGTATCCGTTAGGAAAATACCTACAGGTGAACAAACACTTAATGAACGGAACATTTCTTCACGCTTTCTCAGTTCAGCATTCATAAGTGCCAGTTGTGCCGCTTGTCGCTTCACCTCATTGCTTTTCTGAAACAAGTCCACAAAAGCCGATACCTTGTACTTTAAAATATCTGGCTCTATAGGTTTAAACAAATAGTCCACCGCACCAACAGAGTAACCCCTGTACACCATGGTGTCGCTGGTGCTATACGCTGTGAGAAAGATAATTGGGGTATATCGGGAACGTTCTCTCTGTCGAATAAGCGCTGCTGCCTCGAACCCGTCCATATCTGGCATTTGCACATCCAATAAGATGACGGCAAAATCCTGATTGAGAAGGTGTCGCAGTGCTTCTGCACCTGATGTAGCTCTGATCAGATTTTGCCCTAAGCTATCTAAAATTGCTTCCAGGGCTAGCAAATTTTCTGGATGGTCATCCACCAGCAGAACATTAACTTTTGGTTCTAATGACATCGCAATCAGTACGCTTTAAGAAATAAAATAAGGCTTTTCAAAGTCTTTCTATTGACTGTGACGCCTGTCGTTCGTTTATTCACACTATCTTAAGTTATAAATTGAGCAATTCTTATGAATGACTTTTGTTTATAACTTTATCTATACAAAGAATAAAATAATAATTATGTTAAATATGACAAATTTTGATTAAGAAAGGGGCAATATCTGCTAAACACAGAATTTTATCTACAACTCCAGCCTCTATAGCAGCTTTGGGCATTGTTGCACAAGCGGCAGTAGATGGTTCTTCCACTACTGTTTTGCCACCTCGCGCTCTAATTCTTGCCAGTCCTTGTTTACCATCATGATTGGCTCCTGTCAAGAGTACGCCAATGACTTTATCGGCGTAAGCATCTGCTGCCGTTTCAAAGAGGACATCAATCGATGGTCTTGCATAGGTCACGGGAGCATCAACAGACAATGAAAAATAGGGGTTAGATATTGCCTTATCTCTACCTTCTACCTGTAGATGATAATCAGCAGGAGCTAAATACACGCAGCCCGGTAAGATCTCTTCTTTATCTTGAGGTTCTACGATCGCTAAGGGACTGTACTGCTGTAACGCAACTCTTAATTTATCATCATGATAATCTTTGTGACGATGTTGAACAATAGCGATCGGAACAGAAAAATTTTTCGGGAATCGAGCTAGTAAAACTTCCAAGGCATTGACTCCCCCTAAAGATGCTCCAATAACAATAAGTTTAAAAGTCATTATTTGTGATTTGTTGGTGATTAATTACTGGTAATTTATTACAAATTTTTGAGAAAATCATGACTCAACACCTATAAGCGATCGCAAAGCCTGCCAATACAAAGTAACTTGGGTATATTCCATTATCCTAACCACTCATGAGTGTAAGAGTGCAGTGTCTCGCACTCCTACTAACAACTAACTAATTCTCCGATAAATTTTGTCATCCCCATCTAACACTTCATAGTCTTTGTCATGTGGAGTAAACTTCAGCGTTTCTTGGCGTCCCAAACCCAGAATACCGTATCTATGAAGGCTTTCGTAAAAAAGATGGTGAACTCTATTCTGTAAAGTTTGATTGAAATATATTAATACATTTCTACATAAAATCATATGAAATTCATTAAAAGAATTATCTGTGACTAAGTTATGTTGTGAAAAAATTATATTTTCTTTGAGATAAGATGAAAATATAGCACGCTCGTATGCGGCAGTGTAATATTCTGAAAATGATTTTTTTCCTCCTGCCTGTAAATAGTTTTGAGTGTAGTTTTGCATAAGTTCAAGTGGAAATATGCCAGATATTGCTTGTTTTAAAACGATTTCGTTAATATCAGTTGCATACAACCGACAACGGTGATAAAGCCCTTCTTCCTCAAGCAAAATTGCCATAGAATAGACTTCTTCACCAGTTGAACATCCAGCGTGCCAAATACGAATAAAAGGATATGTTCGTAATAAGGGTATGACCTTTCTCCTTAATGAAAGAAAAAAGCTAGTATCGCGAAACATACTCGTCACGTTAACGGAAAGATTAAATAATAATTTTTCCATGCATTCGGGATTGTGAAGAACTTTTTCTTGCAATCCAGAGATACTAGTTAATCCTTCTGATTGTATTGTTCCCCAAATTCGACGCTTGATTGAAGCTAAAGCATAGTTTCTAAAATCAAATCCATAGTAACGATATATACCTTCCAATAGCAATTGAATTTCTATATCTTCAAGTTGCTCCTGCATCATACAATTTTTATTTTTTGCTGATTTTTACATATAAAGTGTGTTCGGCTCGCAAGCAGTTCTAGGTTTACAGAACTACAATAATTTTATTTCAAAATTATAAGTTAAGGAAATGCATACAAGTATATATGCCTAGTGAATGAATTTGAATAACGTAGACGTTTGTGAAGTAAATCTTGTGAATGAAACAAAGTCTGTCTTGAGGATAAACGACCTACATCTTATGAAATATCAATGAACATTCAAATAATCTTGAGAAAGGTTCTCGCTCTCCCATTCTGTTTTGATAGTTTTAAAAGTTCAGTTTGGCAGAGAAAATTTAAATCATTATTAAGCTTTTGCCAGACAATGCCCACCCTACAAGATAAATGAAATTTTAGAGTGTAAAGGGAGGAAAGGAGTCTTTCAAAACACGCCTTAGGGGTTGGGAAAAACTCAATTCCCAATCCCCATTTCATCTGGGAAAGGCAGAGGGCAGAAGGAAGGAATAAGTATTAAAGGTAACAAGTAATACTCTCTGTTTCGTCTGACCTCTGCCTCCTGCAAGGCTGCCTTCTTCAAGCTTTCTCATGTACGCAGTTCAAAATAAGTAGGTCAATGTTAAAATTGGCGTCATAACAAAGCAGATGGCAGCTATGTATATGCCCTCATACTTCTCAAGGGCGAAAGGGAGCACTTGTGTTTAAGTCCCCCACCATATTGTATACCTTCTGCCCTCTGCCATCTGCCCTCTGCCTTCTTCAATCCATTGCAATCGCCTTAACTAATTGATTTGCTGCTTCCTGTCCTCTCTTCATAGCTTGCTTGAGGGGTTGCTGTCCGAGTAAAGCACTGACAAACTGATTGTCAAAATTGTTCATAACTGGTGCCGGGTATTTACCCAATTGCCATGGCATCCCGTAGTCTACACCTGCTAACAGTGCAGACCGGAACGGGTCTTTGTCATATCCCTGTTCCCGAGTAATAGATTTACGCGATGGTAGGGCAAAACCTGTTTGCGTCCACTTTGCCATTCCTTCTTTACCTGTAAGATAAGAAATTAATGCCCAAGCTTCAGCTTTATGCTCTGACTGCTTGTTCATAACATAAGCAACAGTGAAAATCATTGTGCTCTTTTGATTGTTAATACTCGGTACTTCTGCGGTAGCAAACTCTAAATTGGGAAAAGTTTCTATCAAATATGGAATTGTCCAACTTCCTTCAACAATCATTGCAACCTTGCCCTGTCCGAACATTTCACCACCAGAGTTCGTTCCCACATCAGACTTCTGTGCGGAAGAACGGTCTTTTTGATATTGGTCTACTGCTAACTGCAACCCTTGCAAAGCTTCCTGAGTGGCAAAGGTTGCATAGCCATTACGGTCTACAACTTGTCCTCCAAAAGCTTTAATTTTGTAAGCTTGACGTGCTAATTCAGGAATTTCACCGAAGCCATATTGGTCAATTCTGCTATCCTGGTTAGGGTCAAAAGAGAGCTTTTGAGAATAGGTGCGGAGCTCATCCCAAGTATTTGGGGGGCGATCTAAGCCTGCTGTAGCAAAAGCTTTTTTGTTATAAAACAGAGCAAGTGTTGAATAATCTTTAGGAAGACCGTATATGTAATTTTCATACTGAAAACTTTTTAAGAGCGGTTCCTCAAAATCCGCCAAGTCAAATTCGGAGGTAATATATGCATCTAGCGGTTCCAAAACGTTCTGACTCATTAAGAAAGGCGCTTCAAAAGCATCTAAATAAAAGACATCGGGCGCTGCTTCCCCAACCAAACGAGTTTTTATCACATCCATATATTGGTCATT
This sequence comes from Tolypothrix bouteillei VB521301, assembly GCF_000760695.4. Taxonomy (GTDB): domain Bacteria; phylum Cyanobacteriota; class Cyanobacteriia; order Cyanobacteriales; family Nostocaceae; genus Scytonema; species Scytonema bouteillei_A. Next base: position 6,111,944 of record NZ_JHEG04000001.1, read on the forward strand.
AATAACCTCATGTTTTACTTTGATATTTGGATGCTTTACCTCGAATTCATGCAGGACTTGTTTCAAAAGTTTTTGTTCGGCTGGACTCGCTATCCAACCGCTGAGTTTGATAGTAACTGGGGTAGGATTCGGAGAAAGACTCGGTAAGCGATCGCACCCAATTATCGAAAGGGCGATCGCCATCAAAACCCCTAAAAATTTCCAAATACTTATTTTCATCTTTATTTTGGGATTGGGGGTTAGAGGGAATAGAGGGACAGAGGGGACAAGGAGGACAAGGTAGAATTTTCTCCCTTATCTAGTGCCTCTCCCTTGTCCAATCCCGATTGGGTGTATTCCCATCCTACTTAATCTTCAGTTCCCAATCTCCAATATCTGTTGTTAAAAAATGCAAGCTAAAATAACGAAAAGTTACAATTTCCTTTTACAACCATCAACCGATCCATCTGTGGAGATAGGTATGGAATCCATGTCATCAGAGACGGCTGCTTCTTTAGCTCCAAAAATTCCTCAAATTGCGATTTCAGAACTAGCTGCAACCCCAGCACCGAATCCTACAGCGATAAAAAAGGATGCTATTCGCACCAGCCTCAAAGCCTCTACTATGGATTCTGTATTTGCGGCGGTGTTCGCCATAACCACCACAGGTATTTTATTAAGTAACTTTTTGGTGGAACTAGGAGCAAGCCCAATTATTTTTGGAATGATATGTTCCATTCCAATGGTGGTGAATCTCATCCAACCCGTAGGTGCTTACCTTTCAGAACGCACAACGAGCCGCTTTCGGTATTCTTTATTGACTCATGGTATTGCTCGGCTCCTTTGGATGTTTCTCATCATTGGTATTATCTTTTATACCTTGGGATGGATTAATTCTCAGCAGTTGGTTGTTATGACGATGGTCATCGTCTTGTTAACCAATCTTTTAGGAGGACTCGGAAGTGCGTCTTGGTTGAGTTGGATAGCAACCATCGTTCCCCGACAATTGCGGGGAAGGTATTTTGGATTGCGAACTAGCGCCGCGAGTCTCACTAATTTGCTTTGCCTTCCTTTAGCGGGTTTAGTCGTATCAAAATGGCCTGGAGGAACGCTGCAAGGTTATGGAATGCTCGTCTTTCTAGGAATTTTTGCCGGAGTTGTCAGTATTGGATGTCAGCATTTTCAAGTAGATATGAATCCAGTGCTGCAAAATGCAACCTCTGTCAAATCAACTCATTACAAAAATGTTATTGAAACTCAGTTAGAAAGTGTTGAAAAATTGCCTAGTGAGAACTTGGCACAAAGCATTATTAATAATAATAACTTTTTAATGTTTCTTTTCTATTTTAGTTTCTGGATGTTAGCTTTTAACCTGAGTGCTCCCTATTTTAACCTCTATATGTTGAGCACTTTAAAATTAGATGTTAGCTTGGTAACGCTTTACAGCAGCATTCAGGCTGGAGCCAATTTGCTAATGCTAATTTTATGGGGAAAGCTATCCGATAAGGTTGGCAATCGCATCATATTAATATCGGTAGGGATTTTAGTTGCGATCGCTCCACTGCTATGGCTGGGAGTGGAAGCTAATTTTTTGAATATCTGGGTGTGGTTACCACTCATCCATATCTTACTTGGAGGAACTTCTGCAGCCGTTGACTTGTGTAACAATAATATGCAGTTAAGTGTTGCACCAGTCAAACAACAATCTGTCTACTTTGCGATCGCAGCTGCTATTGGGGGTGCTAGTGGTGCGTTGGGTACCACTATAGGTGGCTTTATTGCAGAAAGTAGCTTTTTCGGCGGTATTCCCGGCTTATTTGCCGTCTCTGCCTTATTTAGACTGGTAGCACTTGTCCCGCTACTTTTTGTGCAGGAACAAAGAGGGCTATCTTTAGCTCAAATGATTCAAACTCTGTGGATATTCCGCAAAAAAGCAGTTCAGACTCAATAAGGGTTAGTAATTAGGAGTTAGTGATTAGTAGTTAGTAGCAATTAACCACTAACCACTCCCAAGGAATGTTAGGTGCAGGCAATGCGGAAGTTACTTGTCCTAAAGCTAGATGGAGATCTAGAAAAAGTTGTGCGGGTAACGCTCGCTATAGAGGAAGAAAATAATCGCTTGGGGATGGAAGTTATCGGCTATTTGCCCGCAAACCCAAACCTAGCGCTTGCGATCGACAATTGGAGAGAAAATTACTTAAGTGCAGGTAAGTCTTCCCGAGTTCAAGCAGTGGGAGCAGCAAGGCAATGGCGTTACGATTGCAACAAATCGGCGAATGAGTTGCGGCAATCTTTGAACCAATGGCTGTTGTCTGAATCTTTTCGTCCCATACGGGATAAGTGCTTGCAATATCTGATACCCGATAATGAAGTGCGCGTCCTCATACGCACTTCCAGTCAGTCATTATTGAAACTACCTTGGCATTTGTGGGATTTAATAGACGGTAACTCTTTTTCCGAAGTTGCGCTTAGCACACCTAATGCAGAATTTCGCCCGACAGTAAAAACGCCTACATTACCCGGTAAAGTTAAAATCCTAGCTATTTTAGGTAACAGTACTGGTATTGATATTCAACAAGACCGACAAGTACTGGAAAATTTATTGAATGCAGAAACAACCTTCCTTGTGGAACCAAAACGCCAAGAAATTAACGATTATCTGTGGGAAAAATCCTGGGATATTCTATTTTTTGCCGGTCATAGTGGTGTAGAGGGAGAAAGCGGTCGTATTTGTATTAATCAGACCGAAAGTTTAACTATTGATGAACTGAGATACGCCTTAAGAAATGCTGTTAATAATGGCTTGCAACTAGCCATTTTTAACTCCTGCGAGGGTATGGAACTAGCATTTGAACTGCAACAATTACACATTCCCCAAATTATTGTGATGCGGGAACCAGTGCCAGATGTTGTTGCTCAAGCATTTGTGACATATTTTCTTCCGGCGTTTGCCAGTGGAAAACCTTTATACTTAGCAGAAAGAGAAGCGCGATTAAGACTGCACGGATTGGAATATCAATTTCCTTGTGCGAGTTGGCTACCAGCAATTTTTCAAAATCCAGCCACCGTACCTCCTCGGTGGAAAGATTTAGGGCGGCGTCCTACTGATAAATGCCCCTATCGTGGTTTGTTTGCTTTTCGAGAAGAGGATGCACCATTTTTCTTTGGTAGAGAAAGTTTTTCCCGGATTTTGGTAGAAGCAGTACACTCGAAACCCCTAGTAGCTGTCATAGGATCTTCAGGGAGTGGAAAATCTTCTGTTGTGTTTGCCGGTCTTATTCCCCATTTGCGGCAAGAAGGTCATTGGCGGATTGTTTCTTTTAGACCTGGAGCGAAACCATTTCACGCTTTAGCGGCTGCACTTATCTCTCAACAAGAACTTCAAATACAATCCGACCAACTAGAGGAAATCACTCAACTCGCTGATTACTTGCGCCATGAAGAAAATTCTTTACATTTTGTTTTACAAACCATACTGAGGAAAAATTCTGGAACGCGTTTATTGTTGGTTGCTGACCAATTTGAGGAATTGTACACCCTGTGTCAAGATACACAAAAGCGCCAAGTTTTTTTAGATAGATTAATAGAAGCAACACATCTAAGCAATTTTACTGTAATGCTAACACTGCGGGCTGACTTTTTAGCACAGTCTCTTTCTTATCGCCCTTTTGCTGATGCGTTGCAGTATCGCGATTTAAAACTTGGACCCATGAACCGTGAAGAACTGCAAGCAACTGTAGAAAAACCCGCAGGGCTTTTTGGCGTGACACTGGAGTCTGGGTTAACTGAACGGATCATAGAAGCAGTGAGTGTTTCTGTAGGAGATTTACCTTTATTAGAGTTTGCCTTGCAAGAACTTTGGGCAAAACAGAGTAACGCTCAGCTTCGTCATGCTACCTATAATGACATAGGTGGTGTCAAGACAGCTGTTGCTAGTTATGCCGAACAAGTATATGCCAGATTGAATGAATCGGAAAAAGAACAAGCAAGACGGATTTTTCTGCAGTTGGTGCGCCTGGGGGAAGGTACGGAGGAAACCAGACGTTTGGCTACCCGTGAGGAAGTGGGAAATGGGAATTGGAATTTAGTCATTCGTCTTGCCTCAGACCGTTTGGTTGTTACAGGACGAGATGATGCGACGGGTAAAGAAACTGTAGAAATTGTTCACGAAGCTTTAATCCGAGAATGGGAACGGTTGCGTCAGTGGATTGAGTTAGATCGCGACTTTCAGACATGGCTACAGGGATTGCGGTCAGCCATGTACCAGTGGCATATCAATGGGAGGGATGATGATTCTTTGTTGCGGGGAAAGCCGCTCGCAGACGCGGAAGAATGGATGCAAAAGCGTGCGAGCGAGCTGGTATCGGAAAGGGCATTTATAGAAGCAAGTTTGGGATTGCGGCACAGAGAACGCAAACAACGCGATCGCTTGCGTAGGGGCATTGTGTTGGGCTTAGCTGGTAGTTTGGTTGTTGCTTTAATGTTTGCTGGTGCAGCTGGGGTAGCTTGGTGGCGAACAAATATTAGTGAAACAAACGCCAAAATCAAAGCCACGAGTGCTAGTGCTAGAGCCATTTTTGCCTCTAACCTACAATTAGAGGGATTGACTTCTAGTTTAGAAGCTGCTAAGCAACTGCGACTTTTGGAAAAATCTGACAATGCAGAACCCGATACCAAGATAGAGGTGGTAACAGCATTACAACAAATTTTATACGGTACCAAAGAACTCAACCACTTAACCAAACACAGTGCTGCTGTTTGGGGTGTAAGTTTCAGCCCGGATGGTCAAATACTGGCTTCTGCAAGTGCTGACAAAACCATCAATCTTTGGCAGCGTGATGGTAGCTCGATCGCAACTCTCGACGAACACGGCGAAGATGTTTATAGCGTGAGTTTCAGCCCGGATGGTCAAACAATTGCCTCTGCTAGTGATGATAAAACTGTCAAACTTTGGCAAGTCAGTGATGGCAGTTTAATCACAACTTTGAGCGGACATACCAAGGGTGTGAGAAGTGTAAGTTTTAGTCCCGACGGTCAAACAATTGCCTCTGCAAGCTTTGACAAAACTATTAAACTTTGGAAAAAATCAAGTGAAGGGAAGTTTCAATCTCGCCCTTACAAAACCTTAATAGGGCATCAAGATGAAGTTTTAAGCGTTAGCTTTAGTCCCGATGGACAAACAATTGCTTCTGCTAGTAAAGACAAAACTATCAAAATTTGGAAAGCAATAGATGGTAGTTTAGTTACCAGTTTAAGCGGGCATAATGCCGAAGTTCGTTCTGTTGCATTTAGCCCAGATGGAAGGACTCTTGCTTCTGTGGGAGATGATAAAACTTTAAAACTTTGGAATTCGGATGGGACTCTATCAAACACTATCTTTACAGGATGTATAGAGAAAGTTACGAGTGTGCGCTTCAGCCGGGACGGTCAAATCATTGCTTCTACCTGTTGGGATGGAAGTGTTAAACTCTGGAGACGAGATGGTAGCTCGATCGCGACTTTAAATGGTCACACTGCGGGAGTGACCGATATCAGTTTCCATCCCTATGGGGCGATCGCAACTGCTAGTGCTGATGGCGTAGTTCAACTTTGGAGCACCCGTAGTAACTTTATTAACACCCTCTCCGGTCACAATCAAGCAGTGCGGGCTATTGCCTTCAGCCCGGACGGACAAACCATAGCCTCTGGAAGTAATGACAAAACTATCAAAGTTTGGAAAACGAGCGATCGCACCTTAGTACACACTTTGACAGGACATCAGGATGCAGTTCGGGGCGTCACCTTCAGCCCTGATGGAGAAATTATCGCTTCTACGAGTGCTGACAAAACCATCAAACTTTGGAGAGCGAAAGATGGTAGCTTAATTGACACTCTTACCGGACATCAAGATGAGGTTCGGGGAGTTGTCTTCAGCCGAGACGGACAAATCATCGCTTCTGGAAGTAGCGATGGAACCGTGAAGCTATGGCGGCGAAACCGTCAGGGTAAGTTTGAAACCCAATCTTACAAAACCATCACCGGACATACCAAAGCAGTGCGAGCAGTTGCTTTTAGCCCTGATGGTCAGATAATTGCTTCTGCAAGTTGGGATGGAACCGTAAAACTTTGGCGGCGAAATGGCAGTTTAATCGCTACTCTTGAAGGTCATAACGCTAAAGTATACACCGTAACTTTTAGCCCAGATGGAGAAACAATTGCAACCGCCAGTGATGATAACACTATCAAACTTTGGAGAGCCAGCGATGGCAGTTTGGTAACAACTCTCAGAGGACATAGTGCGGCAGTTTATAGTGTTAGTTTCAGTCCTGACGGGCAAACACTTGCCTCTGTCGGTGTAGACAAGACAGTAAAAATATGGAGACGAGATGGTATTTTAATTACTGCTTTAACCGGGCATACAGCTTCGGTAACTGGAGTAAGCTTTAGCCCAGATGGGCAAACAATTGCATCTGCTAGTGATGATAAAACTGTAATTTTATGGAATTTAAATCTTGATGATTTATTAAAACGCGGTTGTAACTGGACGCGTTCTTACTTAAAGAATCCCAACAATGGTATGGTTCAAGATGACTACAGGCGGCGCATTTGTGATGATGTTTATTAGAAGCTTCAACATTTACAATTGCACTTTTGACATACTCCGCGCCCTAAAAGTGCGCGGAGTATGTCAAATCAAAATCATCGGTAAATAGTGAAAGACTTATCGTTTGGAGTATTCCAGTTTTTTAGAGATAAATAGAAAACAATTCAAATGTGATTCATGTAAAAAACCTTATGACTCAATTATCGGAACCAAATCGCACGCGCATCCTACCGCCGTCTCCCGTCGATCCGGAGGAAGTCCGGCGTGAGCGTGAGGTGCAACAAGCCTTAGAAGAGCGGTGTCGTCCCCTGTTCGAGCGTCTTCGCTCCACGCTAAGAGAAACCCATCCGAACTGGTTTATTGCTATCGACCCTGACACTGAGGACTATCTCCTCGACCCGACGCTACGTGGTCTTACTCAAAAAATCAGCCAGGTTCACACCGGAAATAGCATCAGGATGATTTTCCGGATCAACGATACCGGAACCTGTGGTAGGTTATGGGTTTAGGGACATTCGGTGCTGACGGCGAACTGTTCTTCGAGCTTCAGCTTGTCCCTGCCAACGGTGCGTCGTTTGTTATTCCAGCCCTGTTTGATACTGGTTTCACCGATGGATGGCTTGTCATCAATACCCAGGACCTGCAAGCACTGGAATGGTCAGAAGTGCTAGGACAGGTAAAGATGCGAACGGCACGTGGGGAAGGGAGGTTCTACATCTACAAAGGCAAGGTCATCATCGATGGCATTGAGGTGACTATCCCTGTCCATGTCGGGCGCGATGTCCCCGAAACTGCAATGGGGTCAGCGTGGCTCGACATCATGAAACTAGTGGTCAACAAACCAGAGGGAATTTTTACTCTGGAGTTCATTGAGTCCCCGTAAAAACAGACTTCTATCGACTTCCCTACACTTTAAACTTTTAGAATAAGCTTTTTAACAAATAAAAGGTGATTTAAAAGCCTTAGAAATATTGGAGAAGAACATAGACGGACGAAGACAGGGGCTTACATGGGCAGAGCGAGGAGTAACGGACTTCTTGGTGTAGATATAACGTGAGTCGGTTAAAGATTCCAGCAAATGATAATGTATCGGAGAGGGCAGGCGAGGAAGCCCACCCCACAAGACAAGGTTATTCAGCCATTAGCTATTAGCCATCAGCCATTAGCCATTAGCCATCAGCCATTAGCCATTAGCCCTTCGCTCATTCAGCCACTGTAGAACTAAAAGGTCTTGTTTCCCAAACTACAACATTGTGTGTTTGAACTGCTGTTGTCAGCGAGATGGGTTGGTGCAGGGCAATCAACTGTGCTAACGTCTTCTTTAACTGTGTTCGCGGTACGATATCGTCTACAAAACCGTGCTTGAGTAAGTCTTCTGCTGTTTGAAACTCTTCTGGAAGTTTTTCCCGTAAAGTTTGCTCAATCACTCGCCGACCGGCAAAACCAATTGTTGCTTTTGGCTCTGCCAATATAATATCTCCTAACATGGCAAAACTCGCTGTGACACCACCCGTAGTGGGATTGGTTAACACGGGAATATACAATAGCTTTTCATCCCGATGGCGTTGTAAGGCGGCGGATATTTTCGCCATTTGCATGAGGGAAAGCATTCCTTCCTGCATCCTAGCCCCACCAGAGGTACAAATAATGACTACGGGATAACGTCGCTGTGTCGCTTGCTCGATCAAACGAGTCAGTTTTTCTCCCACAACTGATCCCATGCTTCCACCCATAAATCGGAAGTCCATCACACCTAAAGCGATGGGTAAACCGTCTATTTGACCCAATCCTGTTTTAACAGCGTCTACTAAACCGAGTTTTTCTTGAGTCTCTCGCAAGCGATCGCCGTATGCTTTGCGATCGCGAAATTGCAAAGGATCGGTAGGGCGCAAGCGATCGTCTATCGAGCCCCAAGTGTTTGCATCTATTAACTGACGAATCCGCTCGTCACAATCCACTCTATTGTGATATCCGCACTCCACACAAACCATTTGGTTCGCCCTGAGATCTTTCGTATAACTTAATACGCCACAGCTGGGACATTTGTGCCACAAACCATCAGCAATCTCACGTTCTTGACGTTCTGGGGTAGTAGACCCTGACTTCCGTCGATTTGCAAACCAATCCAATAGAGACTTTAAACCGCGTGATTCTTCGTTGTTTGCCATTTGTATGTTATGAGAGAGTAAATATGTCGAAAATAGGTCAAGCAGCTTGTATTATCCCTTGTCTTTTGTCCCTTGGCTTTTGTTAAAAAATATGACAAATAACCGCTGACAAATGACAAATGACTATTTTTTCAAATTCGTCTTGTAAGCAAATCAGACCTTTCGCATGCATCTTTGGTTGCCAGCTTAACGAAAATACGTAATCCAATTCAAGTCTTTTGCTCGTCTTCTTGGGAACTTAACAGCAACAAGGCAGCCCACGTATCTTGTCAACTTACCTGTAAAGCTGCTGGAGTACCAGCCCCCAAATAAGACTTCACCCCCAAATCAAGAATTTTTGTTGGTATGTTACGAGCTGCTTGCAGCACTTGCACAAGTTCTGCTTGCCAATGGAAACTTGTTGTTAACAGCGTAATCCAAGTCACAATATAATCTTATCAGAAGCTCAAAGCTTGATGGGGTGACGAGATTTACAGTTGAGAGAAGAGGATAAGGGGACAAGGAAGACAAGGGGGACAAGGAAGAACAATAAATTACTTCCTATTTCCTTTCAACCACTCACTAAGAACAACCGCAAGTAACTAGACAAAATTATTTCACCACCAAATAGTGTAATGAATGCTCCTAAGGCAAGATAGGGTCCAAAAGGCATCCTCTGTCCCCATCGGCGTTGGGAAAGCACGATTCCGCCTCCACCTACCAACACTCCCACTACACACGCCAGAAAGCTAGCTACAAGTAAATACTTCCAACCCAACCACGCACCCATCATGGCTGCTAATTTGGCGTCCCCTCCACCCATAGCAGTCTTTCCAAAGGCAATTGAACCAACAAGGGCGATCGCATCAAACAGCCATAAGCCCAGAACAGCTCCAATAACTGCGAGCGTCAAGTGATTTGCCAATTCCTGCCAACTTGCTCTAGGGAGGTAACCGAGCGTCATTTGAAAAGCAATTCCCAACACCAAACCCGATTTTGTCAGTGGATTGGGTAAAGTCATAGTGTCCAAATCAATCAGTGATAGCGCTAACAGCCAACTGCAAAATCCCCAATAACCAATGGTAAGCGGTGAAAATTTAAATACCCAAAAAACTAATAAAAAAATAATACCCGTTACACCTTCTACTAGAGGGTAACGGAGAGAAATTTTATTTTTGCAGTAACGACAGCGTCCTTTTAACCACAGCCATCCCAGTACTGGAACATTATCGTAGGGCTTGAGCTGGTTGAGGCAGTGGGGACAGCGAGAGGGAGGCCAAAGTACAGACAGCTTGGCAGGTAGCCTGTAAACTACAACGTTGATAAAGCTGCCAACAGAAGCACCCAGAGCGAATACGATGAAACTCGCCTGGACAATAATTAAGATGTCCATTGTGTCATTTGTCCTTTGTCATATGTCCTCTGTTCAAAAGTTATACTCTTGACTTGCGGTTAATGACCAATGACTGATGACCAATTTAATACATATATGATTCTATTTGCGTCAAAGGAATAAAACACTCATCTGGCAGAAGAACTGGTTGGTGTGTAAAAATCACTTTCCCTCGGTGATTGTACCGATTAATTGCTACTCCTGAAGGTTGTCCGCTCATTTCGGGATGTACCTCACAGTAAACGTGATAGATTTGTCCGGCGGCTCTGATGACGGTTGGATCGATCAAAGCAGGCTGGTTTTTTTGATTGCTGTAGTTAGCTTGTCCTTGTTTTAAAGCGTACACCACTCACTGAATCTTGTTGTAGGTTTGTCTTATAGTTTATCCGAAAGTTTTGGCAAAGGTATGTATGCCAAAATTTTCTTGTTGTTGATAAGCGAGATTACTCCTCTTCAAGAACTTGAATCAGAGCATCACCCATAGCGCGGCAGCCTAATAAATTCATACCCGGAGACATTATATCTCCCGTGCGAGCACCTCTCTGTAAAACTTGTAACACTCCCTTTTCAACATAATCTGCTGCTGCTGACTGGTTTAAACCATAACGGAGCATCATTGCGGCGCTCAAAACCTGCGCTAAAGGATTTGCTTTATCTTGTCCTGCAATATCTGGGGCGGAACCGTGAACGGGTTCAAATACTCCTGGACTAGAAGCACCTAAACTCGCAGAGGGTAACATCCCAATACTGCCAGTTAGCATAGCAGCTGCATCCGAAAGAATATCGCCAAATAGATTTCCCGTAACAATAGTATCGAACTGTTTGGGGGCTCGTAACAACTGCATGGCTGCATTATCTACATACATATGAGTTAGCTCTACATCCGGATATTCTTGAGCCAGTTGGGTTATGTGACTTCTCCAAAGTTGAGAAACTTCCAAAACATTTGCCTTATCAACAGAACAAAGTTTACGATTGCGTTTTCTTGCTGCTTCAAAAGCGACACGTCCGATGCGATCGATTTCGGATTCGGTGTAAGCCATTGTATTTACACCCCGCTTTTCACCCGTTTCGGTGGTAAAAATTCCTTTTGGTTGACCAAAGTAGATTCCACCAGTCAGTTCTCGCACTACCAAAATATCAACCCCTTCAACCACCTCCTTTTTTAAGGACGAAGCATCAATCAACTGAGGTAGTATTGTTGCAGGGCGCAAATTCGCAAATAAACCCAATCCCGATCGCAGCCCCAACAAACCCGCTTCCGGACGTAAATGAGATGGCAGAGAATCCCATTTGTAGCCGCCAATCGCTGCTAATAAGACAGCATCGCTGTTACGGCAAATCTCCAGAGAATCTTTGGGTAGGGGTTCGCCCGTGACATCAATAGCAGCACCACCAATTAGTGCTTCTTGAAATTCAAACTGGATATCGAATTTTTGACCCACCACTTTCAGTACGTCTACCGCCACTGCAATAATTTCGGGTCCAATGCCATCGCCGGGAAGTAAGGTAATGCGGTATTTTTGTGCCATAGTTCGTATTTACTAGATAGATGTTTAACTGTGCAGAAAATCATGCAGATTAAATATAATACTTAGTGAGTGTACCGATGACATTTTCAATTTATTTAGATGTATGGTGCTTCAATCGTCCCTTTGATGACCAGGCGCAAGAAAGAGTTCGCTTGGAATCTGAAGCAGTAGCGGCAATTTTAACCCGATGTCAAAGAGGTGAATGGCAGTTACTTGGAAGTGAAGCTATAGATATCAAGTTGAAAGGCGTTTCTGATGATGAGAGAAAAAAGCAGATCCAGTTATGGGTGGCTTCCGCGAACGACTCTTTCAGCATTTTCGTACAATTACAGCAGGTATAAAAGAACTAAAGTTATATAGCGATCGCGAAGAAGCTTTTTTTCAGGAAGAACTCACATATACTGCTAAATCTGCCCGCAATTATCGAGTCACAAGCTTAAAAATTTTTCCGAGACATCTTTTACCACCAACTTTTACCAGATACGAAGCATCAAGGGAAGGCAGTATTTGTCATTAGTCACGACGATCGTTATTTTCACCTTGCCGACCGTTTAATTAAACTTGACTACGGCAAATTGACATAAGGGCAGCACCGAGTGTGGGACAATATGACAAAAGTAAAGATGCCGACACTTCAGAGCGATCGCAAACTTTAAGCAATATTATTTAGGAGAGATTGGCTACAAGTAAGCGTGGGAAATCTATGAGGTTTTGGTTTGAATATTGGTTTTCTCCTTACGCCATTTTTCCACGGTTTTTTTAACTTCTTTTATTTCCTCAAAATCTACTTGTACAACAGCAGTTTCAAATTCTACACCCAAAGCCGTACTGACTTCAAGAATATCGACAAAGCTAGCGCACTGATAATCTGTCTTTTCGTACTGCTTGACCTGCTGTTCATCAATGCCTAGTATGTCAGCGAGTTCTTGTTGAGTCATTTTTGCTGCTATCCGAGCTTTGATTAACGCATCTGGTAATTTGTTTAAAGAATCAACTTTAATTTGTAACTTGTGATTAATATTGCAATTCAGAATTCTTTCATATTCAACAATTTCTTCTTGCAATTTCTCTAGATGAGATTGTAATGCACCTCTGTTAATTTCCCATTTCTGAAAGTCATCGTTTTTACTTTGTCGATCTCTCTCCATTGCTGCTATTGATTTTTTAAATTCTCCTACCAGATATCTAGTATTTTGATACTCATCATTATTTTTAATCATATTTCCCACCTTAGTAAATCTATAGCAATAATACCTTTACGATTTTTTTGACGGTCGCGCTGAAAGAATTCAAAAGAATTTAAACCATAATTACCAACAGGTTGGTTTGCAGGAAAAATTTCACCTTTATATTTAGCTTTCTGTTCATCACGATCGTAATGATTAAGCAACTTAGGAGCGTACATTCTTAGATAATTAGTGTCTACTGTATCGTTATCATAACAAGCATCAAAATCCTTTGGTTTTTGTTTACTGGTAACGAAACTACCATCTATATAAATAGTTCTACAACCAGCTGCTTTCAACTGTGTCATTGCTAGTTCTAGACCAGTTATCATGCGTTGCCTCGTCAAGTTAGTCCCAAATCTTTCCTTAAATTCTTCCCATTCTACCCAGTGTACTCCTGGTGGTAAATTACCGTTCCCATCAAACTCTGGAATCACTTTCTCACACCTTAGCACAATTGAACTATTTAGTTAGGATTGCTCCAAACAAGTAATTTTTATTACTTTTTTTAAGTTAGAAAATTAAGTAAAAACAATATACGAATTTTGAATGCCATGCTATTAGTCCTTTACAAAATGTAATATTGGTTACTATGTATAAAAATTTGATAAATTTTTCTAGTACAAAAAAATACTTTCTTTAAAGCTGGTTGCATTTTCCGAAACCATTCTGGCAAGTTCTGAAATTAAAGGCTAAGCTTGCTGTACTGAAGTATTCGGTTGACTACCTCAAGCAAACTTGCCAAGCGCATGAATACGGTTATTTTCCGTGTGATAGCGTCTTTCGTTTCACAATAACAGTCAGTATGATGGCTGAAAGCCAATCAGTATAATTGCAAACTCCAGCCTATTAGTTATGACACAAGAACTGGCTATTCATACCCGTGGACTGACTAAGCAATTTGACAGACACGTTGCTGTCAATAATATCGATTTGGAAATACTGTCAGGTGAAGTTTATGGATTAATTGGTCCTAATGGTGCGGGGAAAACAACTCTCATCCGGATGTTAGCAGCTGCTGAAGAGCCAACAACGGGTGAGATTTATATAAATGGCGATCGCTTACTGCGGGACAAAAGCAACCCCACTCTCAAACGACGCTTGGGTTACTTACCGGATGACTATCCTCTTTACGAAGAACTGACTGTCTGGGACTACCTAGATTATTTTGCTCGGCTGTACCGTTTGCGCGATCCGCGCCGCACTCAACGCCTGCATGAAGTTTTAGAACTGATTCAATTAGGTAACAAGCGCAACAGTCTGATTTCTACCCTGTCACGAGGGATGAAACAACGCTTGTGTCTTGCCAGAACTATTATCCACGAACCTATTGTCTTGCTATTAGATGAACCAGTTTCCGGGCTCGATCCAATTGCCAGGATGCAGTTTCGTGAAATCATTAAAGTTTTGCAAGAAGCGGGAATGACAATACTCATTTCCTCCCACGTTCTTAGCGATTTAGCAGAACTGTGTACATCTGTGGGAATCATGGAACTTGGTTTTCTGGTAGAAAGTGCTTCTCTCCAACAACTTTACCAGCGCCTTGCTCGCCAACAAATTGCCATCTCTACTTTAGGAAAAATACCGGAACTTTTAGGCGAATTAAAAAATAATCCCCTCGTGCAAGAATGGGAAGTTTTACCTGCTAAGAATTGCGTGCTTGTCAATTTTTCAGGAAAACAAGAAGATTGTGCGGATTTGCTGCGCTCGCTGATAACAGCCAATATCCCCCTCACTGATTTTCACACCACACAAGAAGATTTAGAAACAATTTTCCTTAAATTAGGTCACAAGCAAGCATCTTAAATAGGGACAAGGGAGATGTATGAACGCAATCCAGTATTATTTCCATCTATTAGCACTAGGTAAAGTTTTCTCAATCTAAAAGCCACAATCCAAAATATGAATGATTTGATAAGTAAGCTGGGCGATTGGAATCCACAGTTTTTTAGGGAAATCAAAGGACGCTTAAAAGGTTTTCATGTTGCGATCGCAATTGGGATATCGCTTCTCGGTCAAATAGTTCTGTTTCTCTATCAATTGCGGGAGCTTCCTAATGAATTGTATTCACAAGAAGGAAAATACTGTTTTCTCCGTCCGGAAGTCATAGAAAAACGGCGACCTCTGAATCGGCAATTAGATATTCTTTACCAAGAAATCAATAAATATAGCAGTAATAACCCTTCTGGAAAAAGCAAAATTGCTGAATTGCAATCGCAAATCGATCGATTGCAGCAGAAAATTACCGATATATCAAGCCAGTATTGTCCCATCGACCAATTAAATATGCAAATGTGGTGGCGCGACCACTGGCAATACATTTTCTCTACACTCACAATCGTTTTTATCTTCACCTTGTTAGTCGCGGGTAGTTATTTGCTGATCGACAACTTAGCGAAAGAAGAACGGCGAGGAACTCTCAATTTTATTCGTCTGAGCCCGCAGCCAGCAACAAGTGTTTTGATTGGCAAAATGTTAGGTGTACCAATCCTGGTGTATCTCTTTATCATAGCCGCATTACCCTTTCATCTGTTTGCAGGGCGGAGTGCCAACATCGCCACCAGTCATATTTTCAGTTTCTGGATAGTCACCATCGCTTGCTGTATTTTCTTCTACAGTGCTGCACTACTCTTTGGCTTATATTGCCGTTGGTTTAGTTTTCAACCTTGGTTGGGTAGTGGTGCGGTTTTACTGTTTCTGATAATTACAATGCAGTCCATATGGGGTAATCCATACGTCAGTTATTCAGCCATCTGGTTTCAACTGTTCAGCCCTATTGATATAACAGCATACCTTTTTCCCAATTTGTTTCTCCAGCGTTACAAATGGGAACTGCTGGAAAACCTACAGTTTTTCTATCTACCAGTAGGAAACAGTCTTCTCGGCTTAGTAAGCGTGCATTTATTAAATTACGGGTTTTGGATTTACTTTTTATGGCAAGGAATAATACGCTGCTTCCGTAACTCAAACACAAGTCTCTTAAGTAAGAGTCACAGTTATTTTCTGGTCGCTTGCACTCAAGTTCTTCTTTGGGGATTTACCTTACAGTATGGGAAAAATTATTCGGAATCTTGTATGCCCGGTATACCCGGTAATTCTTGCGAGATGTCTTACGATGTGAATGATCAAATTTCTGACAATTTTCCATGGATTCTAGTCTTTAACGTAGTTCTATTTTTTGGGTTACTTGCAACCCTCACTCCTCACCGCCAAACCGTACAAGATTGGGCGAGATACCGACACCAAAATATTTCTGGCGATCGCAGCGTTAAAAATAACTTCTGGCTAAACGATCTGATTTGGGGTGAAAAAAGCCCGATACCAGTTTCAGCATTCATTTATCTTGCGATCGCAACAACTCCAGTCACCATTTGGATTTTACTCCTACCTATTTTTAATAACAAAAATCGCTCGAGCAGTATATGGATGAATCAGATCGATCGATTCAATGCACTTTTAGGGGTAGTTATGTTGATTACTATCATGATGATTTGTGCGGCGATCGTACAAAGAGCGTTCTTGATGAAAACAAAATACCGCTTTCTCTGGGCATTTGTTATCTTGGTTGCCTTGTTTTTCTTACTGCCAATTGCTCTGGAAATCTTGTATCTCAAACCTTCTACCTATCCCACATTGTGGTTATTTTCTACTTGGCCTTGGGTTAGTTTAGAATACAGTTCAACACCTACAGTTTTTATAGCTTGGTTGGCAGAGTTAGCAGTTTTAGGGTTGTTAGTTTGGCAGTTAGTCAAGCACGTGAAGATTTTAGGAGAATCTACTACCAAAGTCTTGCTAGTAAAAGATTAGATGAATTTGAAAAAAGAATGTGACGATTTTGATGGTTGCTATATCCCCGACTTGTTTAAGCAGTTGGAAATCGAGACTAACCTGAAGATTCTTAAATAAGAGTCAAGCCTAAGAAAGACTTTTTCAATCTAAAATCCACAATCCATAATCCAAAATATGAATGATTTGATAAGTAAGCTGGGCGATTGGAATCCACAGTTTTTTAGGGAGATCAAAGGACGCTTAAAAGGTTTTAATATTGCGATCGCAGTTGGGATATCGCTTCTCGGTCAAATAGTTCTGTTTCTCTATCAATTGCGGGAACTTCCCAATGACTTGTATTCACAAGAAGGACAATACTGTTTTCTCCGTCCGGAAGTCCTAGAAAAACGACGGATTCTCGGTCAGCAAATAGAAAACCTTTACCGACAAATAAGTAAATATAGCAGTAATAACCCTTCTGGAAAAAGCAAAATTGCTGAATTGCAATTGCAAATCGATCGATTGCAGCAGCAAGTTACCGAGCTATCAAGCCAGTATTGCCCCATCGACCAATTAAATATGCAAATGTGGTGGCGCGACCACTGGCAATACATTTTCTCTACACTCACAATCGTTTTTATCTTCACCTTGTTAGTCGCAGGCACTTATTTGCTGATCGATAACTTAGCGAAAGAAGAACGGCGAGGAACTCTCAATTTTATTCGTCTGAGCCCTCAACCTGCAACAAGTGTTTTGATTGGCAAAATGTTAGGTGTACCAATACTGGTGTATCTCTTTATCATAGCCGCATTACCCTTTCATCTGTTTGCAGGGCGGGGTGCCAATATCGCCACCAGTCATATTTTCAGTTTCTGGATAGTCACCACCGCTTGCTGTATTTTCTTCTACAATGCTGCATTACTCTTTGGCTTATATTGCCGTTGGTTTAGTGGCTTTCAACCTTGGTTGGGTAGTGGTGCGGTTTTACTATTTCTGATAATTACGATGCAGTCAATATGGGCTAGCCCATACGTCAGGTCTTCAACTATCTGGTTTCAATTGTTCAGTCCACTTGATATCACGGCATACCTTTTTCCCAATTTGTTTCTCCATCGGTACCAATGGAAACTGCTGGAAAACTTACAGTTTTTCTATCTGCCAGTAGGAAACAGTCTTTTGGGATTAGTGAGCGTGCATTTATTAAATTACGGGGTGTGGATTTACTTTTTGTGGCAAGGAATAATCCGCTGCTTCCGTAACTCAAATACCAGTCTCTTAAGTAAGAGGCACAGTTATTTTCTGGTCGCTTGGATTCAAGTTCTTCTTTGGGGATTTACCTTACAGTATGGGAAAAACTATTCCCAGTATTGTCCGGGTCGTGATTGCGTTAGCTTTCACGATGTGAATTATCAAATTACTCAAAATTTTGGATGGATTCTAATCTTTAACGTAGTTCTATTTTTTGGGTTACTTGCAACCCTCTCACCTCACCGCCAAACCGTACAGGATTGGGCAAGATACCGACACCAAAATATTTCTAGCGATCGCAGTGTTAAAAATAACTTCTGGCTAGCCGATCTTATTTGGGGTGAAAAAAGCCCGATACTAGTCTCAGCATTCATTTATCTTGCGATCGCAACGGCTCCAGTGGTCGTTTGGATTTTACTAGTACCCATTTTACACATTGACCAAACCGCAAGTCTAAATTTGTGGATTAATCAGGTTAATAGATTAAACGCAATTTTAGGGGTAGCTATGTTTATTACTATCATGATGGTTTGTGCGACGAGCGTACAAAGAGCGTTATTGATGAAAACGAAAAAACGTTTTTTCTGGGCAGTTGGTATCGTGTTTGTCCTATTATTCGTACCTCAATTCGCTCTCTCAATCCTGCGTCTCCAACCTTCTACCTACCCTACATTTTGGTTACTGTCTACTTGGCCTTGGCCTGGTTTGAAATACAGTTCAACACCTATAGTTTTTATAGTTTGGTTGGGAGAGTTAGCAGTTTTGGGATTGTTAATTTGGCAGTTAGTCAAGCAGGTAAAGGTTTTAGGAGAATCTGCTACCAAAGCATTGCTAGTAAAAGAGTGAAGGGATTTGAAAGAAATGTGACCAGAGGGCTGCTAGAGCGCCGACTTCCTAAAATCTCAACTCCACGCATCAAAATAAGATTGGGCTTTTTATGATCCAAAATTTTATTGAACAATTGGGGGATTGGAACCCCCAACTTTTACGAGAAATTCGAGGACGGTTGAAAACACAAAATGTTGTACTTGCAGTTTCAACCTCTCTACTCAGCCAGCTTGTTCTGTATGGATTTTTTGCAGTCAAGCTACCACCTAATCGCGTCACAGTCTCTTCAAACTATTCCTTATACTGTACGGGAAGCCCAAATGATATTAATGATTACAGGTGTCTGCACGATGGGTTGAGGCATTATTATCTGATTAATTGGCAGCTTTTCTGGCAGGATATCTTCACGTGGCTGAGTATTATTATCATTGCTGCCCTTTTGGTTGCAGGAACCTATTTGCTGACAAGCGATTTAGCGACAGAACAACGGCGAGGAACTCTCAACTTCATTCGCCTCAGCCCTCAATCCCCAAAAAACATATTTTGGGGCAAACTGTTGGGTGTTCCTATTTTGCTGTACATCGCAGTAGCCCTAACAGTTCCTTTACACTTATGGTCGGGATTGGGAGCAAAAATCCCCTTTTTGTCAATTCTAACTTTTTACGCTCTTGTATTAGCTGCCTGTATGTTTTATTACAGTGGAGCATTACTCTTTGGTTTAGTTGGGTCTTGGTTAAGCGGCTTTCAAGCTTGGTTGGCAAGTGGCGTAGTTCTTGGCTTTCTCATCCTGAGTAGACTGTGGTTTGCCAATGCTACAACTGATTCTCCTATAGCTTATATAAAAGGTCTCAACCCATTTTATCTAATTCCTCATCTGGATAAAAGCTCTTTTTTTACAAGCATTAATTTATGGGAAAATTTTTCTTGGTTTAAACTGCCATTAGGGGCTAGTTTTTTCACTGTCGTTATCTTTATTACATTCAATTACGGTACGCTAGCTTATTTTATTTGGCAAGCTTTATGGCGCTGTTTCCGCGATCCAAAATCTACTATGTTAAGTAAGCAGCAAAGTTATTGGCTAACAGCATATTTTGCCGTTTGCACTTTAGGATGTGTCAATTGGAAAGACTTTGTTGCCAGTCCCTATTATCATTGGTCAGTATTGCGTGATAGTATTGCGTTTATTTTGTTCTTAGATTTGTGGCTATTTTTATTTCTGATAGCTGCACTCATACCTCACCGCCAATTATTACAAGATTGGGTACGCTACAAAAAAAGTTTTATTGATAACAATTCTTGGAAACGTTCTTTAGTTCGCGATTTGATTTGGGGTGAAAAAAGTCCGGCATTGGTTGCGATCGCATTAAATGCAATAATCCTGATAACTCCTTTACTTCTGTTACTTGTCCTAAATTTTGAAAGAGGTATTAACAGAAATAACCCTCTTTTTGCTCTTGCTTTAGCTGGTAGTCTAGCTATGGTATATGCAGCTTTAGCACAATTTATGTTGTTCTTAAAAAATCGCTATCGAATTTTTTGGACAATAGCTACACTAACGGCTTTAATTGTATTACCAATAATCATTGCGCTTCTGTTGACAGCGAATACATCAGACAACTATTTTCCATGGTTTTTCTCAGTAGCTGCACCGCTTATTACCTTGTTTGCTGATAGCTACCCGATCTCTCCAATACAATTTTTATTCGCTATTTTCTGTCAGTTAGTTACTGTGTGGTTGTTAGTTTTTAAGTTAAAGCAGCAGTTAGACAAAACTGAGGAGTTAACATAAGATTATAACTATAGAGTACAAAGGAAGAGAAAAAGAAGAATTTAAAGATTGCTCAACTCAGCAGTTTTTAATGCGACAGACTACTAGTTAAGCCTACAAAAGCCTTTCTTAATCCATGTATCTAAAATGAATGCACTGTCTCAATACACCAGTCTTCAATTGATAACTCTGCCGTTTCTATCGCCTTTAAGCAGAATGCATGAATGTGTTTTGCTGACAAATTAACTTCAACAAAAGTTCCATTTTGGAGTTGTCGAGTACTACGAAAGTCTTTTTCATCCCATCCTACAAAACGAGGAAACTGCTGCAAAATTTCTTGAAATCGCTCAGGTTCGAGATCGGCAATCGTGTTTAATGTAACTTCTAAAACATCTCGCCAGCTTTTCACGGAATGTTCTTGTCCAAATATACGAAGTCGATTCGGAATGCTACCCGTTAAGCTACTAGGTTGAGAAGGTTGTACTTGCTCGTTACCAAAGTAGCTCCAAATCTGCAAAACAAGATCTGCAAGATATGCTGCTCGTGCTTCAATATCCTCTCTGCGCCAAGTCTCTTTATTGTGAAAATACTTATTCAATTCCAGATGACTATTTTGAAAATGAGTTTGCTTCATCCGAAACTCAGCATTAGAAAGTTCAGAATTATACGCTGTAAGCGTTAGATTGCCTAAAGAATGAACGAGTAATTCATGGGTTACTTCCCAATCTTCTCCCAAATGTTCTTTCCACCAGTTATTTAAAGTTTGTGGCATAACGTGTTCTATAGAAAGTCCATCAAAAGATACTTGCTCCTTATGCTTAAAGAATTCTTCAATAGATTCAAG
Source organism: Tolypothrix bouteillei VB521301 (assembly GCF_000760695.4). GTDB lineage: Bacteria > Cyanobacteriota > Cyanobacteriia > Cyanobacteriales > Nostocaceae > Scytonema > Scytonema bouteillei_A. The sequence goes on from NZ_JHEG04000001.1 coordinate 6,133,260, forward strand.
AATAAGCTTTGCTTTCTCAGAACGATTACTACCGTATAGCTTGACATCCATTAATCGTTCTTTAAACTCTGGATTTTTTGGATAATCGCGGTTCTGAAGAGCTAACTTTAATCGCTCCACAAAAGTATCAGTAGCTAGATTTGTATCTTTACTAACTTGTGAGTAAAGCAAGGCAAAAATTCTATTTAATCCCCTTGTTTGAACATTACATACGAAACGACGAAGGATAAAATTCTCAATAATTTGCAGAACTGCAACCAAGTCTTTCTCTGTTATTTTAGATTGCATCCAATCATTGTAGCAGTTTAATAAAAATGGGTAGACAGTATTGATATCTAAACGATTGAGACGATGGAGATATTTCCGAATCTTTTCATGTTTTTCTCTCTCTGGGTTCAAAAGTTTTGCATAGTATTCAGAAAATTTATATAAATCTTTTAGATACGACAAAGGTTCAACTTTGTTAATTCTTTCTTTGATTTCAAAATAAACTTCACTCTGCTTGACTTCAACACCACTTTTTGTCAGGTAATGACGAATAAACTCGGTCAGGCTCTCTCCCAAAAGAATTTGCATGGGCTGCCAATATTCAGTATAAACAGATTCTTGATTATCCGCATGAATTTTCATAAAGAAATAGTTACGGATCAAGTCTGCTTGTGTCAGAGGTCTTCCCTTGGCGTTTAAGCTCTCAAAAACTAAGTAGGGATCGTCATCAGTACCAAGTACTACGCTTACAAGAGATAGATTATTGCAAACAACCTTTTTAATTTTTTGAATTTCCAATTGACTCTGCCGAATTTTCTTCTCAAAAAAAAGATAGCTTTCTGAAATACCACTATCATTTGTTTGAGGTGGAGATTTAATGATGTGATGAAATGGAGCACGGTCTAACTGTGTAGGTTGTAACTTGTAGTAATCCAAGCCTTTTTTGTAAGGGTTAACTAAAATAGTATTATCAATTTCGGCTGCTAGCTCCTCGTCAGATTCTTTTGCTCGATCTCGTAAAGCACATAAAAGAATAAAAACTGTTGTTAAACGCTGTTGTCCGTCAATTAAAAGATACTTAGTTACTCCTTCAGGTACAGATGTCGTTGGCATAGTGACAATAGAACCCATAAAGTGAGGACGGGGATTATCCGTTGCACAAAGTTCAACTATGTCATTCCACAACAGCTGCCACTCCGGTTTTTTCCAACTGTAAGCTCGCTGAAACAAAGGGACAACGTATTGTTTCGTCCCTTCAATAATTTGTTGCAATTTAGTTTCGGAGGCTTGCATTTATTACCATTCTCTATAGTTCTCAATTATACTGTCAGTATCCTCCTTCTCATTACAACCGTATAAGTACTTAAATTAAGTAAATTTTACAATTAGCGCTAAAAGGATGTCCAAAAAGTCAAATTATTTGCTTTTGCCAGGGAATAAAATTTGCTGCTGTCCATGCAAAACCCGCACGACAAGTGCTCAAAATCACTAGCTTTTTGATTTAGAATAGAAACAGTGTTAATTACTCATCTAACTCCAGCATTAGTAATTTGATGTGCGAGCTTTTAATCTTGCCCAACTAGGTAGGAAAAATGTTACTAGAAAGTAATAAAAAAGCGGCACTCGTAGTTTAGCTAACGCTTACCAAGCATAAGAAAACCGTAACGAGCAGATCGAGTCACCAGTACTTGCTTCTGGTTACGTCCAAGGGTAACCAAAGCTACTCCCTTCGGTACTATAAGGTTACCGATCTTCTTTTCCTCTTACTCCCTTGCTCTTTGCGTCTTTGCGGTTTATTTAAATAGGTAATCTTTGGGCGGAGAGAGAGTAGTCAATCAGCCACTTGCATAAGTATCCAGAATACTATGATATCTATCCCAGAACCTTCTTCACCAATTCTGGGATTTGAGAAGGACGTTCGGCGACTGGAACCCTTGTGTGAGAAAAAGCCGATACTTTGCTTTTTGCCGTACCAAAATCGGGATCGCGTCCTATCACAGCTGCTAAAGTCCCGGTTTGACGCCACTGTTTGACAGGTGGTGCTTGTGTTCCTGCAATGTAAGCAATAACTGGTTTGTCTATGGCTTCAGCAATATAATGGGCTGCAGCTTCTTCACGACCTCCACCCGGTTGTCCAACTAAGACGATCGCCTTGGTTGCTTCATCTTCATCCAATATTTCCAGCCATTGCAAAAAAGACGAACCGACGATCGCATCACTACCGATGCTGACGCTGAGCGACTGTCCCAACCCAGCATGAGTTAATTCCCTTGCAACTTCATAAGTCAAAGTCGTGCTGCGACTGAGAATTCCCACAGAGCCTGGGATATAAAATTCGCTTGGTTGAGTCCCCAAGAGAATTTTGCCCGGTACGATAATACCAGGGCTATTGGGTCCTACCACGATAGTTTCTGTTGCCTCAGCTTTCCGCAGAAGTTGTACCATATCGAGTGGTGGTACCCCAGGAGATATAATAATCAGCTGACCGATCCCAGATGCGATCGCTTCTAACGCTGCATCTAAAACTTGGTATGGATGCACGCAAATAATCGTTGTATCGATAACTCCATATTGTTCCACAACCTCTTCAACCAAGTCATAAACTGGCAAACCGTATATTTCCTGTCCGCCACAACCAGGATTGACACCTGCTACAACATTTGTGCCATATGCTTTCATTTGTGTCACGTGAGTGACTGTAATATACTCACAAAATCCTTGGATTAATACTTTGCTATCTGGTGTTAAGTTCATAAAAAGTATCAAGTATGAAGGATAAAATATGTCTTCTACCAATACAATCGCAAGTCAAATAGAAGTATAAAGGAAAATTTTTTGCTCCTTTATACTTCATACTTTTTCAAAATCTTCTATGTGTAGTTGTTGCCTTAGCAAAACGGACTGCTTCTGCTACTGCTTCATCCAGACTTTCTACCACCACAGGTGCGTCACCCGGAGTTTTTAAATTTGCTAGATATTCTCTAGCTGTCTTAAACTCAGAACCAGCAAGACGTACAACCAAGCGGGGAAAATGACTGTCCCGACGATTTTTACTACCGTTAGCCCTAACCAATTGTGGCTTAAATGTGCTGGAGCTACTTTCTACAAAGTTTCCGATGATTTCTACAACTTCTTCACTCAGAGGAATGCTACCCAAGAAGTTAATGAGTATCACGTGAATACTTTTATCAGCACCCAAACTGTGTAATGCTTTTTCCAAGCGATCGGTAAAAGTTGTCGGTGAGGTTTCGGTCACCGAAGCATGGCGCAGGTTGAGACAAACACCTGGTTTCCCACCAGCATTTACAACTAAATCTAAAGTTGCCATTACCGAACCCGCACCATTACCTAGAATTGCTATCTTACCGTGCATTTCTACAACATCCCAATCGCCCAAGTTCCTTGCTATCTCTCTCTTGGTACGGCGGTTGGCAATTTTAGTTGCAATTTCGGCAATATCTGGATGACGCCCAATGGCTCGTTCGTTGACACTTACAGTACCGTTAAGAGCCATAATTTGACCGGAAGAACTCACTCCCAAGGGACTAATTTCAATCAAATCTAGGTCTTTGTCTGCAAACAATTGGTACATTTTCTCTACAACAGTGCTAACTGACTGCATTAACGAGCCTTGCAACCCCATTTTTAGTGCCAATCGTCGTGCATAAAATGGAGAAAATTCCCCATCAACAACGACGTGTTGCATCTTTTCTCCTGCTGATTCCCAATCCCAATCAACTTCAGCTTCCGTACAACCTAATAAGATGGGTCTGCAAACAGCAGTATCCACAACAACGGCTAAATACAACTCCTGTTCGGCATCATACTTTGCTTCTGCTAGCAACACTTCTGGTAACTCACCAAAAATTGGCAGATTAAAGATGTGTTGGGCGGCGGCGATCGCATCAATTGTTGTTTCTACAAATCTGACCCCACCGGCTTTTGCTCGTCCCCCCACATGCACTTGGGATTTCAACACGACAGGATAGCTAATTTTTAACCGTTTTAGGTCTGTAGGATGATCGATTCGTTGAGATGGCAATACAGGAATGCCGATTTCCGAAAACCATTCTTTAACCTGATACTCTAACAAATCCATTGACTTACACCTTTTTTGCCACATTATTGGGGTTGCTGCGGGGAAGTCTAAAACATACGGCGCTCCACCCCGATTAAAAAGTTCTCTTTAGCTATAAATACTTATTGACACTATCAATTTTATTGAGTTCAGTAAACGTTCTTTAGGATACACTACAGATTTGTTACATACCTGTAGGTAGTGAGTCTGCAAGATTCCCTTGCCCACCTACAGCCCAAGACAGCAGGCATAATGTCACAAAACATTGATAAAATTATCTAACTGAGTATTTCCTCCTATTTTAAAAACGCGATCCCACGAGCCAATCTGTCCTTAAGGTTAAAATGGCAACAGTTGTATTGGTTGACCCCCAATTATGGCACAAACGCTTGGTTTCAATAGAAAACAAGCATATCAGTGTTTTTAATTATATAGATAAATTTTTCGAGAGAAATTAAATCAATTGATAAGGTGGGTCAGTCCGCTCGCATCCCCTTTGAGAAATCGGAGATGTGGCATATCACAGCGTTAGCGTTCTTTCGCGATTCTTTTTTTAACTGTTGTTAGTTTAGACCAAAAGATTGGAATACTACACTTAGGGTGTTTTGCTGAGGTTGAGAGCGATGCTTAAAAACTATTTTTATTTTACGTAAGAATTACTAATTTATGTTAGAAAATTGTCCACTTCTATTTATAACGATGGTTGGTTAAGCTGTGTATCCCTATTCAAAAAACGGAACGCGTGCATCTAGCACTCTCGACAAAAAAAATATAAAAGAACAGGATGGGTCTATGAAAGTAGCAGCCCAACAAGAAGATTTACAATTCTTAGCACAAATTTTGCAGGAACAGTTACGAGCAGAAGTTCCATCAGGTGACTTATTCCAAGTGAAATGTGCTGTCAAAGATGACCAATTAATGGTTTTAGCTCAACATTCTGCGGGTGTGATAGCTGCTACGGAAACAGTATTTGCAGTGTTGGAAGAAGCACTACAATCGCTACCCGGTCGCCAAGAACAGCCGGTCGAACTTTTCCTAAGAGTTGTTGGACAAAAACTGCCTTATGCCAAGCGTTCTCTCCTACTGAGAACACCCGCAACATATGATTCATTTGAAATTGAGGATATTGAAGAACCCGAAGATGTCGAATTTGAGGACCTCAGAACACTGAAACCCCGCAGTTTTCAGGACATGGACATTGAGGAAGACTATCAAGTGCAATCTTTCTCCTCAAGATCTGGCGAACTTTCTGCAAACAGCGGAGATGAGGGTAGTTTTTCTTCGTCTTTTCTCCACGCCTCACTTCCAGACGCCTCTCATGAGGATGAACCGTTTGACCCAATGGCAGATGCTCCAGATTTGTCTGCTTACTCGTCATCAAAGCCAGTACGGAAAATTAAAACAGTTGTAGTAGGCGCAGCCATAGCTGTCATTGCTGTATTGGTTGGTGCTACTTACTTACTGACTCGTCCTTGCTCTATATTGGAGTGTAAAGAAATACAAACAGCAAGACAGTTACAAGAGTCATTGGATCAACTCAAGCTTAATGCTCGGTCGGAAAAAGAATTACCAAAACTGCAACAGCAACTAGAAGAAACAAGTGTATCTTTAAAAGCAATTCCTTTTTGGTCCCCCTATCATCAAGAAGCAGAAAAACTTTCAACAAGTTTTTCTGGAGAATCGGAAAAAGTTAACCAGGTGATTAAAGCATTTGAGATGGGGTCAATAGCTGTGCAAAAAAGTAAAATCCCAGTAACTAGCCTACAGGATTTGCAAGCCAGACAACAGTTGTGGCGGCAGGCGATCGCACCACTAGAAATGATTAATTCCAATAGCGAACTCTATAAACTGGTATTTCCAAAATTACTCATTTATCGCTCTCATTTAAAAGTTGTAAAGCAGCAATTGCTTGCAGAAGAAAAATGGATTGAAAAGCTAAAGGCAGCAAAGGCTGTAGCTGTGGAAGCTGCTAAACGAGATGCGACTGCCAAAACGTTACAAGAATTACAAAAAGTTCAGGCAACTTGGCAAGTAGCGGTGAATGCTTTAGCGGTGATTCCACGTAGTAGTTCTGTATATAAAGAAGCGCAAAAGCTTTTAGGGGAATATAAACCCTACTTAGCGACAGCAAGGATTCATGCGACCAGAGAATTATTAGCCGCTAAAACTTACAATCAATCTGTCACTTCAGCCAACCTTGCGAAACGATACGAACAACAAAATCAATGGCAAGCAGCTGTTACTTATTGGAATCAAGCTGTAAACTCCGCCAAACAAGTGACTGATGAGAGTATGTATTACACTCAAGCTCAAGCTTTAGTACAACCTTACTCAGCAGCCCTTAAGCAAGCGCAAGATAAGTTACAAACTATTAGTTTGATGCAAAGAACTCGTACTGACTTAAATCGAACCTGTTACAGTACAATTCGCATCTGCGATTATAAGGTGGATAAACAAGGAATTACCGTTCAGTTGACGCCAGAATACCAGCAAATCCTACAAAGTACCGTCACAAATACAAGCGATCGAACTACTACTGATGCTGCTGCAAGCAATCAAAGCTCGACTAACACTGCTACAAACGCATCCGAGTATTTAGAAAAGTTGCAGCAAACTTTAGATATTATCAGTGACAACGTTAGCTTACCCCTAATTATTTACGATGCTCAAGGTAAGGCGATTTACGTTCACAATCCGGGAGAATGAAGAAAAAGGGGGAGATGCGATCCCCCAGTTCTATCTAACAAGCTGAGCCGCAGAGTTAAAAAATTGTCGGCTCAGTCCTCGCGTCAACAATAGTGTTGTCAGCAGATTGGTAAAAGCGATGGTAAACGTAATGAGAATTTGGTAGGAGGCGGCTTCACGAGCATTTACACCACTTAATAACTGTCCGGACATGATTGTTGGTAGCGTCACCAAACCAATCGCCAGCATCTGGTTGAGTGTGGGAATAAATGCAGCACGGACAGCTTCCTGGCGGTATTGTGCAACTGCTCGCCAGGGAGTCGCACCCAAGCTTAAATGAGTTTCAATTTCCAATTGATTGGCATCAATAGCGCTGACGAAACGTTCTCCTGCGATCGCAGCTGCATTCATAGCATTGCCTAAAACTATACCGGCTAATGGAATAAAATACTGTGGCTCGTACCATTTATCCGGTTGAAGTATCAATAGAGTGGTATAAATCAGAGTCAGACTTGTACTGATAAAAATTGACCCCCACACAAGCGGCAACATTTGAGGTATTTTTTTATCAATGCGATTTCGTGCCACAAGTGCCGAAATCGTCAGGATTACTGCTAAAATCCCCAAAACAGCCCAAGGAGTGTCAAGAGAAAAAATGAACTCCATAACATACCCTAAGACTGCAAGTTGTAGGATGGTTCTTCCAGTAGCGAGGGCTAAACTCAGCTCTAGTCCAATTTTTTCCCATGCAGACAAACCTATAGCTACTCCCATGAATGCAACAGCCAAAGCCAAATCAACAAAATCTAGCTTTATTAAATCCTGCATGAGTTTTATACTCCCTTGGGTAGTGGTTAGTAGTTAGTTGTTAGTTGTTTTACTAACTCTAACTACTAACTACTCTAAAACACCCAAATGGTTCAGGAACTTTAATTCCCCGTGTTGGTTCTTAGTAGAGAAAACTAAGTAAAAACGCTTGCTTTACGTATTTGAGACAACAGTTTAGCCGCAGCTTTTTGACTCAGAATTCAATAAGCAAAAATCCCTTGATGATATTTCTCATTAAAAAAACTCATGATTCAAAGCATTAATTCCGTTCCTGCCTTTGATATTAAGCAACAATACACTAATATTGAAGCAGAGGTAAGTACAGCCGTTTTACAAGTTTTAGCTTCCGGTCGCTACATCGGTGGTTCTGTTGTAGAAGGTTTTGAGCAAAAGTTTGCTGCGTATACTGGTGTAAGTGAATGTGTAGCCTGTAATTCTGGAACAGATGCATTATATTTGGCTCTGAGAGCTTTTAATATTGGCTCGGGTGACGAAGTTATTACTACACCTTTTACTTTTATTGCCACTGCAGAAGTTGTGAGTGCTGTAGGTGCAAAACCCGTATTTGTTGATATTGATGCAACCACATTTAATTTAAATGTGGAACAAGTTGTGGCAGCAATTACACCAAAAACCAAAGCGATTATTCCAGTTCATCTCTTTGGTCAACCTGTTGATATGACGAGCTTAATGGATGTTGCACAAACTCACAATTTAGTCATAATAGAAGACTGCGCTCAGTCTACCGGTGCAAGTTGGGCGGGGCAGAAAGTAGGAAGCATTGGGCATATAGGCTGCTTTAGTTTTTACCCAACCAAAAATTTAGGAGCTTGTGGTGATGGAGGGGCGATAACAACCAACGATCCGCAAATTGCAGCCAAGCTACGAATTATAAAAGAGCACGGTCAAAAAAACCGCTATCACTACGAGGAAATTGGTGTTAACAGTCGATTAGATGCCATCCAAGCTGCTATTTTACAGATTAAGCTAGGCTATTTAGATATTTGGAATAACCAACGGCGACAAGTTGCTTCTCGTTATCACCAGTCTTTGAGTCATCTGACCAATATTATCATGCCCCAAGAATTAGCAGGGGGTATGGGAGTGTGGAATCAATATACCATTCGCGTCTTAGATAACAACAGAGACTGGCTTCGCGATCGATTGCAAGAACGAGGTGTTAATACAATGGTGTATTATCCCCATCCATTACACCTACAGCCCGTCTATGAAAGTTTGGGATATCAAATAGGACAATTGCCAGTTGCAGAACAAGCCTGTAAGGAGGTTTTATCCTTACCCATGTTCCCCGAATTGTCAGAAGAACAGCAAAATCAAGTGATATTTGCTTTGAGGGAGGTTAGTGGTTAGGGGTAGGGGTTAGTGGTTAGTGGTTAGTAGAATAACTAACCGCTAACCACTATCTATTAACTCTTAACGACAGTCGCTGTTCCTAACGCTTCTACCAAACCGCGTACAGCCGCAATCATTGCGACTTCGCTATTGAGTTGGTTGATGGCAGAACCGACGCCAACACCAGCAGCACCAGCTGCAATTGCTAGGGGTGCTGTTACGTTGGAAATACCGGAAGCGCAGAGTACGGGAACTGAAACGGCACGAGAAATTTCATAAGCTGCTGCTAATGTGGGGGCTGCTTTTTCAATCAGTCCCAGCACTCCAGGGTGAGTAGGATTGCTACTGGTTCCACCTTCTGTTTGAATAATATCAGCACCAGCTTTAATTAATTCCTCTGCCAGTTGTACTTGTTGGTCTAGTGTCAAGATGTGAGGAACGGTGACAGAGAGGGTAATTTCAGGAAGCAAAGCACGAGTTTGGTAAGTCAGTGCTAAAACTTCCTCGGCTTCAAATCTCAGCCCTTGAGCGTAGAAAGAATCAAAGTTACCAATTTCAATTAAGTCAGCACCAGCTTCTACAGCTTGTACGAATTTTTCTGGCTCTACGGCTGATACACAAATTGGCAAATTTGTCAAAGATTTTGCTGTTTTGACCAATTCTGGACTCGCTGCAATATCAATAAAAGTAGCACCGCCGTGATGGGCTGCTTTAACAATCTCAGCTACACGCTGGGAATCGAAGTTATTCAAGCCGGCGATAACTTTGAGGACATTGCGGTCAGTAAATGCACGTTGCAATAAAGGATGCATCGTCATAGTTTGGTTTTTAGGCTTTGAAAATTAGTGACTATTGTACCGTTACTTAGAGAGCCAGGATAGAAAAGAAGCAAAAATTACTCCAGCATTTAAAAAATATTTTTCCAACCTTCTACAGTTCTTTTGCCAATTTCACTATCTACTGCTTCTCCACTTTCAGCTACAAGCCTAATATCGACATTTTCAGCCGGGGAGTTTTTGAGGGCTGTTGCTAACTCAGAGCTAACGTCAAAAGTACTGTTGTTTCCCTCAAGGCGAAATACCTTCTCTCCAAGTTTGATATAAAGGTTAGTTATCTTAATGGTATTTTTAGCTCCCAAACATCCCGTTCCTGATATCTTAGTGTAAGGGTATAAACCGTATCCAGAAAAGCAATCGCGTTCGCGATAAGATAAAAGAATGCGAACAGAATTTTTTCTCCAGAGGCTAATGACTTCAAACTTAGAGTTAACATTTAGAAAAGTTTTATAGAAGGAGTGGCGGTCAAATATACCAACGTAATTCCCTTCAAAGGGGTCTTTAATTAGAACGGTTTTTGACCAAGGTACGTTCATATCTATACCCAAAGCTGCTGATTTTACAATTGGTAGTTCTGTAGATGCTTTTGCAAGTCGGTTATCTTCTTTAGCCGCAACTAACTTGGGAGAAATGAAGATGGTGGTTGCTAAAGTTACAAAGACTAGACTGAACCCCGCGATCGCAAGTCCAGCTAAGTTTAAAATATCGAGATTTTTACGCTTGCCGTGCATGGTTTTACTGAGAATAAAATTAACTATACTTTTAAGTGAAACGAAAAATTACTTAAAAAATTTTGTCCTCACATATGGGCATTACGGTAATTTACGGAAGGTCTATCCCGATTATAATCATCGATCGCTTATGTGAGATCTACATCCCAAATGTTGCTTCTAGAAGCTTCTTCGTCTTTTGTGGTAAAGATTATTATATGACCCCTAGTAGTAGAAAAATTTTCAGCATGAAGTCAAAGAATCTTAACAAATTAGTTTCTTTTCACGTTTCTAGTTACTTGATGCTGGGTATCTTAACTGTTACAAATTCATCACAAATGGTTGTTGCCAAAGTCAGTCATTTCACCATTGATAAACAACATACACGGGAACAAAGACTGGCGCAATTCTCAGATACCACACAGCAAGAGCGATCGCAACTTGTTCAAGTGGCAAATACTTTATTTAACCAAGGTGATTTAAAGGGTGCAGAAGAAAATTTACGTAAGTTAGTTAAAAAGTATCCCGATTATTCCTTTGGATATTATCAGTTAGGTAATGTCCTATTTCGTCAGGGAAAAAAAGAAGATGCTATTAAAGAATATGAAAAAGCTATTCAAAAAAATTCTAAATATGCTCTTGCCCATAATGCCCTTGGATCTGTTTTTGCAAGCCAACAACGTTGGGATGAAGCTATAACAGCATATCAGAAAGCACTGGCTATTAATCCCGATTACGGTGATGCCCTGACTAATATAGCCCAAGCACTTTGGGAACAAGGAAAACGCAATGAAGCGATCGCATCTTTAGAAAAAGCTTTAAATATTTTTAAGTCTCAAGACAGACCCGAAAAAATCAGGCAAATAGAACAGATTTTAAAGGAACTCAAAGCAGGAGACGATCCAAGTGTTTCTTAGAAATTTACCCGAAAAAAGCTATGCCGTACAAACAACTTGAATTAACCCCCCCTTGGAGTGTGTTTTCAAAACGTTAAATCCCGCTAAGTCCCCGATAAATTAAGAAATTTTTGACATCAGTCATCAGTAATTTCTCGTACCCATAGCATTAATTTTTTCATTTAACTCCCGAATGCGCCGTGATAGTACGCCAATAATATTCACTGCAATTTCAGGAGTTTCTTCTATAGCATCGTACAGTTGTTCTTGAGTGAGTTCCAAACAATCACAAGGTTCTAAAGTTGTCGCAGAAGCAGAACGGGTTTGAGCATCAAACACTGCCATTTCACCAAAAGATTCTCCTTTAGGAAAAATAGCTAATTGTTGGTTTCCTATATGAACTTTCACAACCCCTGAAACAACTATATACAGCGATCGCCCTTGTTCCCCTTGCCGAAAAATGGTGTAATTGCTGGGAAAAGACAATTCATCCATGACTGATGCTAAACGAACAAGAAAATCATCTCGTAATTCTTTGAAAATTGGTACTCTTCGGACAAATAATAAACGATCGACGCTGGTTAACATATTGGTTTGTTGTTAGTTGTGAGTTGTTAGTGTAATTTCAGTATTATATCTGCCAGCTTTTCAGAAAGTTTAAAAACTTGTAAATCCTCAAAATTTGATTTCTCCATGTTTCATTTCTGACAGAACTAACCACTAACAATTAACTCCATATTTTGCAATAAGACGCTTGATTTGAGTGGCAACGAGGGGGTGTGGATCGTTTTTTAATTGGGGTATAAGTTCTAGAAGAACGCGGCGGGAAACTACGTATAAGTATGCGATCGCTGCTTCTCTAACATAACCTGTGGGATGGCGCAAACTCTCTAAAACTTGTTCGCTGGTTAATCGTATGCGAGCAACTTGTGCATAATGGAAACAGCACGCCAAACACCAATCGGAAAGCGACTCTTTATCTATTATTAAACTTCGGATTCGCTCGCCTAATTCCATTTTTTGATATGGGACTATGCCCTTTTCTACAATTTTTTGCAGTTTTTCCTTGGGCGATCGCTTATCTAAAATAGTTAACAATACAGATTTATTAGGTAACTTGATAGTATGGTCTAAAATCTCCAAGCCTCTTGCAGAATTTTTGGCAGATTCGGATCTGAGATTAAAGGCTACTGCTTTAATTTTTTCGGAAGAATAAAGAAACTCTAATAGCAGTAACAATCGGTCTTTCACATCAATTTCTAATTCTAAAAGTGACCTTTGGAGTAAATCGCATACAATATTCAATTTGTCACTGTATTGAGTTTTTTCCAGCTTGTCACGTGTATCAAGCTCGATATAAGCAGCGTAAATATAACCTAAAAATTTTAACTCTTTATCAATTAATCTTTTGATCTTACTTTCAAGCGTCTTATCTAATAAATTGACAATTCCCTCTTGTTGATATCTTTTCAGTAAGGTGCGAAGGATATGATATCTGGTTGTACCTTTAGAAGTTTCCAAATGTTGCCATAAAGCATCCATGGCTTCCAAGGTAGAGATTTGACCGATAGTCCGCCAAGCGTACATCCGTACAACTTCTGGTTTGTAAATGTTAGTAGCTAAGCCAACCAATAAAGATAGGGTTTCATTCTCTAGATGCACGAGAGATTGCATGGCTGTATTTCTAGTTGATTTGTAATGAAGCCCATTGACTAATGCCGAGTAATATTCTTCTAAATGGGTTCTTGCAATCATTTCCAAGGCAGCACACCGCACGCGCAAAGATTCATCCTGTAATAAATTGGGAATATAAATTCGCAATTCTTGTAAATAAACGGCTTCTGATAGTGCTTTGACTGCATTGACTCGCACGCGTTCATCTTTATGAGTTAGCATCCGCCGCAAAATATGTATTGCTTCCACTCTTTGCATTGGTTTCCCATAACGCAACAAAAGTACAGCAGCAGTTGCTTGAATTACAGAGTGTTGTTGGTGTTTTAGATACTCTTCTAGTTCGGTAAGATTTGGATTTGATTCCGCAAGCCATAGGTAGCGCAACGCAAGAGCAAAAACTTGAGCCGCAACTCTTTCGTTGGATGCATCTAATAAAGCTCGAATTTCTGGTAAGTATGCAGGATTTGCACCTCCCGCAAGCATGACTTCTAAACTGTGAATTTGTAATGAAGGTGGTAATTTTACAAGCAGGGGGGCTAGAATTTCCCCTGCTCCTTTAGAGTCAATTTGAGATAAAAGTTCAATACAGGAGTGTTTATCTGCTTCTGTACCTTGTTCGCCTAAAGCTTTGATGACGGCTTGCTTGAATGCACGTAAATCTACATCCGTTCCACTGAGATTTCCCCGTCCTGCACTTAAGACTAGTAAGTTTACGTAGCGCGATCGCATGACTAAAATAACGCCCACACAAACTAAAGCAACTGCTATTGTTTCTCCCAGCAAAATGAAGTTGTGTTGGGACAGTATAAATAATTTGGCAAACCAGAAGGAGACTAAAATAAAAACTCCCCCTATTCCTGTTGCAAAGGCTTCTGCTATACCACTTGAGAGCGCCTGTACGTAGCTGCGTATTTTGTCTGGAATAGGTTGGAATAATAAGGGTCCGCTACTTGTTACTAAGGTGTAGCGCAGAAGTTCATCTGAGAATTTAAGAACGACCAAACCCCATAAAAATTTTTGTGACTGGCTTCCTGGAAGAAAACACAGGAGTGCGATCGCCACTGGCATGAGAATGCCTACACTTAATGGTAAAGTAGCCGCACTAAAAAAGACTCCAAAACGTTCGAGAACCCTGCTGGAAACAAATAACTGCATCATCAGTTCGCAGATACCCGTAACACCACCTAAAACACCAAGGAAACTAGCGATGTCTTTACCTGCAAAGTTTGACTCCAACTGAGTAAGATACTGAAAATCTACTAACAGACCAATAAGGTGTAGCAGGGCAAAAAAACCAAATAACAGGAAAGCATATTGCTTGAGAGGACCGGAAAGGTGGCGTCCTTGAGAGTGGCGGATTTCTGGAACTTCTCGTAATGGGGTATCAGGGAAAACTTGTTGGTAGTTTCTACTTAAATGCCAGAGAATCAGCGCCCCTAATGTGATAAACACACCAGCGAAGGGCATAATCACGTTTTCCAGCCCGACGAAGATTAATAAAAAAGGTAAGCTAAAGCCACTAATGACATCAGCAACTAAAATACCGCTGCTAACGAGTGGGTAAGCACGTTTAATTTCTCTAATATTAAATAACTGATTGGCTGCTATGGAGGTGTTGAGTTCGTTAACGACGTAAAAAGCGTCTACCCAGAGTCTGAGGAGAAATATGCCGATCGCTCCTAAGTAGGGAAATTGCATTCCCCAGTTGAAGATTATAAGTGGCAAAAACATACAAGGTGCGATCGCCACTATAATCTGACGCAGGGGAAAAATTTGTTGCAACCAAGAGTATAAATATACCAACAAAGTTCCATTGACTGCACTGGCTATATAAATCCAAGGTAGGTACTGCGCTCCATATTTATCAAGAAATAAAGCTACCGTACTATCTTCAGACCATCGCAATCCTACTGAAGTAGTTGTATAAAAGGCGAACATAAGCCAAGTGCGATCGCTCTCCTCCGGTCGAAGATTCACCCATTGTAGGAGTCGTGGTAGAACACCTTTATTTGGAGTCCATAGGTGATTTTTTAGTTCCATGCATTTTACTTGTTGGAATAGTTAGTCACCATAGCAAAAGCCCTGAGCAACTGAGTATAGTTTGCCCACTCAGAGCTCAGGACTATCAGCATATGCATGATTTATTATTCTTCTCCCTAAAAAAAGGAGGGCGGACATCGCCCACCCATACACAATGGTTGACAATAACCGCCCCATGCCTTTTATTTTCAAGGCAGTTCTGATGAAAAAAATTTCACTGCCAAGTATGCAAAAGGTATCTTTATCGGCTCGAGAGAGGTAACACGATGGATTTTACCCGTCGCATTTAAAAATTATTTCTTGGGAGAAATCAGCATCATCATGTTTCGCCCTTCTTTCTTGGGTGCTTGCTGCACTTCACCCACTGATTCCAAGTCTGTTGCCATTCGCTTGAGCAGTTCTTCTGCCATATCACTGTGCTGAATTTCTCTACCTCGGAACATCACAGTCGCTTTGACTTTATCACCATCTTTGAGAAAACGCTCTGCTTGTTTGACTCGCACGTTGTAGTCGTGTTCTTCTATCTTGTAACGCATCTTAACTTCTTTGACGTCAGCCGTGTGCTGCTTCTTTCGAGCTTCTCGCGCCTTCTTCTCTTGCTCAAACTTGTATTTCCCGTAGTCCATAATCCGACAAACAGGTGGGTCTGCTTTGTCGCTTAACAGCACGAGGTCAAGCTCTTTTTCCTCTGCCATTTGCAGTGCTTCCTGGGGTGTTAAAATACCCAGCTGAGCACCATCAGTGTCAATCACCCGAATCTTCGGAAAGCGAATACGTTCGTTAATTTGGGGCAGATCGCGATTTCTTTTCTTTTCAATCACAGACATGGATTTTGTGGGAGCTGTTGTTAAGAATTTGGTAAGGTTGTTAGTAGTACGCGTCAGAGAGAAAATACTAAAATAACTGAGAACTCACAAAGAAAGCTATAGCTCTAGAGTAACTATATCCATAGCAGGTTTTCTCTGTCATTCTTTTATCTGTCCTCATTCTACCCACTCTAAGACGATTTCTGTCTTATCGTTAATTTAAATTACACCACAGTAGTATTATTTAACGATTGTCAAGCCTTTTGTCAAGTCATTGACATTTTCTCTACCCGTATATTGACGGAAATACAAATTTCACATTATACAAGTAGTTGATTTTTGCTATTTATTAAAAAAAACTTGTTTTTTTGAAAAAAGGGGTGTAAGCACGGGTAGCAGGGCAAATTGAATTTTTTCTCTAATCTAGAATATATACAGAAACTACCTTTTGTCAGCACCGTTTGGCGATCGCTTGGCAGAGATTATGGAAGATGAACTGGAGAGGCGTGTGAATGTAGTACACTGGCAGGAACGAGTCGGACATCAAAGAGACTGGGTTTGGCGGGGTTGGCAAACGCGTTATACCTATATCCGTCAAAGACAGAGCGATCGCAAAACAACCCCGGTCATTCTACTACATGGGTTCGGTGCTTCTATCGGTCACTGGCGACATAATATAGAAGTACTGGGCGAACACCATACAATATATGCTCTCGATATGTTGGGATGGGGTGCTTCTGAAAAAGCCCCAGTTAAATACAGCGTACAGCTTTGGGTAGACCAAGTTTACGATTTTTGGAAAACCTTCATCAACCAACCAGCCATCTTAATAGGTAATTCTCTTGGTTCGCTAGTTTCCTTCTCCGCATCAGCCACCTATCCCGATATGGTGCGTGGCTTGGTCATGATGAACTTACCCGATCCATCATTGGAAAGAGAAGCTTTACCTCCTGTCTTAAGACCCGTTGTCGCAGGTATCAAAAGTTTTGTTGCTTCCCCACTGTTGCTTCAACCCTTATTTAATGTCATCCGCCGACCTGGTGTAGTGCGTCGTTGGGCAAGTCTCGCCTATGCTAACCCAGAGGCTATTACCGATGAACTGATAGAGATTTTAACGGGTCCACCTCAGGATAGAGGTTCTGCTCGTGCTTTTACTGCCTTATTTAGAGCGACGATAGATGCTAATTTTGGTCCAAGCGTCAAAACCGTTTTGCCAACATTACAAATTCCAATGTTGCTGATTTGGGGACAAAAAGATAGACTTGTTCCCCCTGCACTTGCCCGTCAATTTGCTCGGTATAATGAGAGGTTAGAGGTGCTAGATGTTGAGAATGTGGGGCATTGTCCTCACGATGAACAGCCAGAATTAATCAACCAGGTCATTTTAGATTGGTTGAATAAGAATTTTGGTGAAAGCAACTGTTTGATTTAAAGTTCTTGTTCCTCCGATTCTCTGTGCCTCTACGGTTAAATAAATGACTTTTAATCTTGAACCGTACCAGGCGCAGAGAACACATTAGAATTTAACCGAGCGCTGTCACTGTTAACTAGCCAACGCTCACTTGGCTCGTATCGACTGCTGTTGCACCATTAACCGAACGCGCTACGGAAACCATTTTTTGCAGAATGTCTTGGCTGGGAACTTTGCCCTTGAGGACTACAGTGCTACCTGTTTGAGCAACCCAAAGAGTATCGATATCATCAAGTTGATTGTCTTGGTCAAACGCAAGAGCAACTCGCTTAGCCAAACCGCTTTGATCGTACTCTCCGTTTAATCCCACACGCTCGGGGGGAACTGTTTCAGTGGCTGAAGGAGTAGCAGCACGGGTAGCTTGTTGTGCTGGCTGTGGAGTAGGATTTACTTGTGCATTGTGTGGCTTTTCCATTCCAAAAAGTCTTTTTAACCAACCCATATACTTTTTCTCCAAGTTGTTATTGCTAGTTATTTAAAGATAAAAGGTTGATTAGAAAGCATCCTCTACCTGTAAAGTGATTTGCACTTATAGGAGTTTATGCTTGCGGTATGATTTATCGAGAAGTACTATTAATTGCCTAACAGATCGTTAACACCCCCCCAGTGTATTCCTCTGTTCATCCAAAGAAACAACGTCATGAAACCGCGCATAGTTGACACAGCGTCTGCCGTCCTTTGTTTTCCCTAAAATATCGACAAACCTCATATTCCAAATAATATCCTCAGATATATAGGAGTGACGGGAGTGGATTGTTTGAGAAACTGTTTCATCAAGCCCTGTTAAAGTAACTACCACTTCCATCTCATCTTTTACCATGTCCTCAGATGAGACTCCATAAAGAGGGCTATTCTCATCAATGATATGCATGACTGTCCAAGTCAAAGCAAAAAGAGGCGATTGACTGCGAACAAGAGACATATCGTAAAACCGACGCATTACATCACCTTCTTTGGTAATTTCAGTCCGTGCTAGAGTCACCCGAACTTGTGCTTCTAAAATCAAATTGTCCCGTTCGTTAGCAACTCGAAACATCAGAGTTGGAGCATCATTGTACGGTGTAATAACTGCAATATTGCTAAACAGGACTCGTGCTTTAGGGAGAGAAAATCGAGCAAACATTAACCCACTTCCCATTGCCAATCCTATCAACCCCAGTAGAGATTCAACTGTGACTAAAAAGTTCGCATACGCTGTTTTGGGATACAATGCCCCATAGCCAATAGATGCCATTGTCTGAACGCTAAAGAAGAATGCATCAAAGAAGTTACCCGGACGTGCATTTTCTATACCATCGCCTCCTAGAATATACGCCAAGGCAAATAGGGCATTAGCTGTAATATACCCCAAACCGATCAGTAATAAGGTGTAATACCAAGGAAGTGTTAGTAGCAAATGGTACGGATCGTGCCAGTGTTTGTGAGACATTCCTTTTCGCAAGACGTTGAACCTTCCATGCCGATTTACCATGCGGCTGCTAACTGAGGCTTTTCGACGGGTTGTTTTCATGGGGTTGATTGCGGTAGCAAAAATCAAGAAGCGGCAATTTTATTATCCGATTAACACACTGTTAAATAAAGAAATCCTAAAATTTCCAGTTCCTTCCCTTTTCAAGGGTGGAGGGTGAGGGTTAGATCGTTCTCTCTCCTTGTTCTATTGCACCCAAAGCCTTTAAAGAAGCTTTCTCTGCGTCTGTCAAACCAGTAATATTTGTAATTTCCATGCGTTCGTAAAGCCGATCCGATTTAAGAAGACGCAATCGGCTACACTTTTGTACATCCCAAAGTTGAATGTTTTCATCTTCACTACCACTAGCAAGTAGACGACCGTCAGAACTAAAGGCGACGGAACGGATTGCTGCTGTGTGTCCTCGTGTCAGGGTATCCAGACACAAACCCGTGTTGACTTGCCACAATTTAACGGTTCCGTCACCACTACCGCTTGCAAGGATTTGCCCATCCGGGCTGAAGGCTACTGAATAAACTTGTTTGCTGTGTCCTTCCAACTTATGGAGACATTGACCTGTTTTCATGTCCCACAGCCTAACTGTTTGGTCTTCGCTACCACTTGCTAAAAATTGCCCGTTGGGACCGATCGCGACGGACCAAATTAAATCTCTATGCTTGTCTAAAGTGCCAATACATTGACCTGTATGAAGATCCCAAAGTTTGACCGTGCTGTCAGCACTTCCACTTGCAAGTGTACTACCATCGGGAGCGATCGCTACCGTCCAAACCCAATGAGTATGCCCTTCTAAAACTTTCAGACACTCACCTGTGTGAGAATCCCAAATTCGTACTGTTTTGTCTTCGCTACTGCTGGCTAGAATTCGCCCGTCTGAACTGAAAACAACTGTCCACACCCAGTTAGTATGTCCTTTGAGTATTCGGGTGCATGTAGTGTTGCTAATGTCTGTAATATCCCAAAATTTAATGGTATTGTCGCAACCTGCACTTGCGAGAAGTTGTCCATCAGGGCTAAAAGCAACAGAACGCAAACGTCCTTGATGTCCTTCTATGGGATAACACTCACCTGTACTTAATTTCCATAGCTTTATTGTTGGCTCATCACCGCCACTTGCTAAAATTTCGTTATTGGGACTAAATACGACCGAGTAAACTCCACGGGTATATGCTTGCAAAACATACAAGCAGTTTCCTGTTTCTACATCCCACAGTCTTGCTGTTTGATCGTCACTGCTGCTAATTAAGGTACGTCCATCGGGACTGGATGTAAATGCGATCGCCCAGACTTGACTGTTATGCCCTTCTAAAGTCCGCAAACATTCACCTGAAGGAACGTTCCAGATTTTGATAGTGCGATCTTCTCCGCAACTTGCAAGAGTTTTTCCATTTGGACTAAAGCGTACTGAGTAAACTATTTTCTGGTGACCGATGAACGTTCTCAGGCATTTTTCTTGCTCGACATCCCAAAGTTTAACCTTTCGGTCTTCACCGCTACTAGCCAAAAGTTGACCGTTCGGACTGAAAGCAACAGAGTAAACCTCACCGCTATGCCCTTCTATTGTTTTTAAGCATTCACCAGTGTTGATATCCCAAATTTTAATCTTACCGTCAGCACTAGCACTTGCTAAAAGACTGGAGTCTGTGGGGCTAAAAGTGACTGACCAAACCCAATCTTTGTGACCGTTTAGGGTTTTTATACATTCTCCTGTACGCACATCCCAAAGTTTAATGCTTTCGTCTTCACTACCACTTGCCAAAATCCAACTTTTGGGTTGGAAAGCAACTGTATAAACTTTATTGGTGTGTTCGCTTAGGGTTCTCAGACACATACCCGTATGTACATCCCACACTTTGATAGTGTAGTCTGCGCTACCGCTTATCAAAAGTTGGTTATCTGCGCTAAAAGCAAATGCCCAAACCCAAGCAGTGTGTCCTCTAAAAATACGAATTTGTTTAATATCTACAGTCCGCCACAAACGAACTTCCCCGCTAATTGTACCGATAGCAAAGTACTCCCCATTGGGGCTAAATCTGACTGAAACCAGACTCGACATTGTTTCCGTAAATACCGAACCCGTTAAGTCAGCATTTGTAAAGCTTGTATCCTGTAATTTCACATCCTTAAGATAGGCTTGCCAAATAGTTAAGTCTGAAAAATCACGCCCGCTTAAATCAACTTGAGTGCTGTCAATCTGAATTTGGCGCAATAAATTGATTAAGTTCCCAGCGGCATATCCCTTTTTTAGGTGATGGTATTTCTGTAAACTCGCTAACATTCTACGGAGATGAGACTCTAATTGGTCATCAAAAACGTTTAATAGTTTATTTTTTAAAGGCTCTAAAATCAGTTTTTCCTGAGTTTTGTGGATAAATTCGAGAGAACGCGCTTTCATCAACGGGTAAGCATTCAGAAATTCGTGAGTTCTTGCTTGGCTGATTTCTTCAAAAGCTTGCTCTATGATTCTTTCTGTCACGTATTCCATGACTACAGACTGGTGACGAAACCTACCCGAACCTGCTTCTTTTTCGATTAGCGATCGCCGCAATAAAGACTCGACTGCTTCTAACACTCTAGGTGCGGGTTCTGAAGTAATTAAATTTGCTTTTAATTCTCTAAAGGAAACATATTCCCGATGGATAGCCAGCCAGTACATCAGTTGTTTCTCTAATTCTGACAGGCGATTGAATTGCTGGTCTAAAAGAGACCGAATATCACCATAAACTGCCGTTTCTTGGTGAATTTGGTTTAAAAATTCACCAACATTATTGCTAAATAAGTCATAAACGGTGGTAGCAACTATCTTTAAAGCCAGTGGGTTACCGGAGTATCTCTCTACTAATTCCTTCAACTGGATATCAGAACAAGAAAACCCCTTATCTTTGAGCATAGCCCTTGCTTCTGCTAAATTCAGTCCCAAAAGGTGCAACACCTTCACTGGTAAATTTTTCCCTTCCAATATTGCCACTTGCTTGGGCTTTTCTCTACCAATAAGCAACAGACAACTTTCATGTCCTGCTTCAGCTATTTTCTTAAAGAAATAGCCGTACTTTTCATATCCTTCTTCATACTCGCCCGCCCTTTCATAAGCCCTACCTTCACCACTGCGAAGCACGGTTTCCACTTTATCTAAAACGATCAAGCAACGGTGCTCTCTCAAAACGTTGATTAACCGCAGTATTTTGCTGTTGTCATTGTCCGGCAAGTCGTGTTCTGGATCTTTAGGTAGAAAGCGGAGTAGCTGTGTGAGAATATCACCTATAGGTGGAGCATTGCTGAGCGATCGCCAAATAAGATAATCAAAATTTTCCCGTACTTTTTTAGCAAACTGTGCTGCTAAAACGGTCTTACCTATACCTCCTATTCCCAACACGGCTACCATCCGACAGCGTTGAGAATTATCCCCCACGATCCACTGTTCTAACTTGGCAATTTCCTCTTCGCGACCCCAAAAACCATCTACATCAACAGCCTCGCCCCAATCCTCTTGAGGTATTTTCCCAACCTCTACATTTATATTTGCTTGATTTTGGTATTGAGCTATTAGCTGTTGTCTGAGGTTGTTAAGTTTTTTGTTACCACTCCCCTCGATACCAAATTTACGGTAACTTTCTCCCAATCTTTTTCTCACAGCTGCTTGAGAAATTTCCAACTTAGAAGCTATTTCGGTACCTGAAAGATTACCTAATGCCAACAATAAAGCATCTAACTCTGTTTTAGTAACACCAGATCTGGTTGCTACCTCTACGATAAAAGTTTCTGGAAGTTGAGACATATTGGTAGCGTTTTCCATGCGATCTTGACTCCACACAACATAATAGTATGTGAGATAACTTTTTATAACATGGTTGAATAATTGAGAAAAGAGTATTTTTAACAGTGACTGCAAGCAGGCTCATTATAGCAACGTGAGAAAAAACCGTAGAGAAACTATAAATTAATTTACAGTATGTATACCTTAAGGTAGGTTCAACTGTAGGGACTTGCCAGAAAAAAAAGTTATATAGTATATTACATACAAGTTATATATATGTGAGGTAACAACATTGGGAGTGTTTCCTTAAAACATAGATATTTGCAGCTTTCCACCCACAGACTAAATAACTGTAGTTGCGCTAAGCCGGATGCGGCTTGCGCTGAAGCGATCGGCACTCAACGTTACGGAGGAACTGATATGACCTTCTCACGCTCAAGATTTCCTGAATTCTTCAGTGATTCTCATGGCATTAGAATGCACTTAAAGATCGAAGACAAGCCTCTGGACGCGTTGCCGATTAGACTGCAAGATGAAGGAAATATTGACATTATTCCAAAGCAAGCTTCCTCTATTGAATTACACCCAGTGTTTTCTCACCTTAATTTTTTGCTGCTTGAGACCTTGTCAGTGACACAACACGGCGAGTTTGTTATCCGCAGCAAAAAAGGCAACTACGAGACTATTGTTGAACTGGGCGGGCATGTTAGCCAACGCTATCATCTGAGTAAGGAAGAATTAGAAAAAATCCAACAAACCTACGAAAAAGTTCTTGAAAATTGGGTGGGATGGAGGCTTAGCCGTAAAAATCGCTCTTGAAGATATCCAGCACAGCTACTTAACAGTTAAGAAAACTGACAGCTTGAGCGGAACTGAGAACACAACCAAATATTTGTAGGTTATTGAAACATATGGCTTTCAAGAAACGAGAAGTTTACAAGCCGGTGGAGTGATTCAAGCACTCACCGACTTTTTTGTTTAAGAGGTTATTTGAAAAGTAGTTAGCTGTGATTTTAGGCACTTAGCGATCCCCCCTAGCCCTCCTTAAAAAGGGGGGAAAATACTCTTAAAGTCCCTCAATTTATCAGGGGATTTAGGGGGATCTTGAATGTTTTGCTACTGATGAAAGGATTTTTCAAACATCCTCTAACGGTCCTTCGGACAAGGTAAAAAGCAGGAGCCAGATGTCGGAAGGGAAGACATAAGGTTTAAACAACTTTTACACTGAGGTTATCATCATGAATCAAGATCGACAAAGCCGTTTATTTAACTTGGCTTCTAGGTTCCTCAAATACTTTTTCCTGTTTCTATTTGGGTTTGCAGTTGCCTACGTTTTATCGCTGAGTTTCGGAGCCGCAAATATTGCTATATTTCTACTGAGTTCTGCGATCGCCAGTGTTTGGCGTTTGGGGCTTCTCTTGTTTTGTTTAATAGCAACAACAGTTGTTGTTGAATCTCTCCGCTAGCAACATACCCAGGTGCTAACCATTACTTCAATATCTCTCCTACTGCCACGCTACCACTGGTAACAACCCTTGCCAATACACCAGTTTGTGTATGTTGAAAATTCTTTTTTAACAGAGGAAGTAAGGCAGTATCCCTCTCTCCCGTTTCGGGATTCACCTCTATATTTAAGCATCGATTGATCCGGTCTGTAACAACGATTCGGGCTGTACCCAGTTCCATTTCTTTTCCCACCCAGTCAAATTCTCCCCAAGCAGGAACGCCATCTAAAACAATATTGGGACGGAAGCGACGCACATCTATTGAACGTCCTGCTAACTCACTCAAATGCTCGATCGTCGTTTGACTGACTAGGGAAATATGCACCGCTTCTCTATCTGGATAGCGAGTTTTGCCAAAATCTCCCACAACTTTTATGGATGTGCGATTTGGATGTCTGGCGGTTTGACTTGGGTAAATTCCTGCTAAGTACCCAGTGAAAAAACTACCAATGCGATCGCGTCCAGTTAAGCTATGTGTATCAGCAACTAACAATTCTTCTTCTTTACGCCTGACTGTCAAAATCCCTGTCTCTGGCTCATAAGAACAATCGAGTGCGGCTAGCCCCGACCAATCATTTTGCATGGCAAAGTGTTGCTTCTTCATCCAAGGGACTGCTGTGAGTTCGGGGTATTTGTCCCCATCATCAAACATTAAGGCAAAAGCTCTATCTCCGGGTATACCGTGTTGGGAACGCAACTCAACGCGATCGCACTTTTGGGGAGTTAATCCTTTAAATGGGTGGATAAACAATTGTTTGACGCGAATCATTTGAGGGGTTAGAGAGTAGGGGGTAGGGGGTAGGGGTTAATATGCTCCTGTCTTGTCAAAAACCACTTTAACAGTTTTGAGTAAGATTGTTAAATCTAGCCAAAGAGACCAACTTTCAATGTAAGCGATATCTAACTTTACCGCATCTTCAAAGTTATCAATATTGGAGCGACCGGAAACTTGCCACAATCCTGTAATACCGGGGAGAACTTCTTGTCGGATAAAGTGAGTTGTCTGGAATTTTTCTACGTCCCTCATGGGAAGAGGGCGGGGACCAACAAGACTCATTTGCCCGAGCACAACATTAAACAGTTGTGGCAATTCATCCAAACTGTAACGGCGCAGGAACTTGCCTATTCTTGTGATGCGAGGGTCGTCTTTCATTTTAAAGAGAACCCCATCCTTGATTTCGTTCTTGGCTTCTAAGTCTTTTTGCATATTTTCCGCATTGGTAACCATTGTACGGAACTTCCAAATTTTAAATTTCTTGCAATGCAAACCAATACGCTCTTGCTTGAAAAAGACAGCTCCGGGAGAATCTAGTTTAATCAGCAGGGCGAGTGCTAGATAGACAGGTGAGAGTATAATTAACAAAATAATGGAAGAACAAAGGTCAAAACACCGCTTTATCCAAAAAGCACTACCGGCAACAATTGGAGATGAAATTGTCAGGCAGGGAACTTCACCAATTCCAGTCATCCACAGCATTGTTTTAGGATAACGAACTACACCTGCGGTTGGTAATATTCGCAAGAGAATGCCAGCTGTTTGGAAATGCCAGCAAACATACAGACGATTCTTGATTGCATTCCAAGAAACAAAAGCTTCTACTACACCCTGTTTGCGAAGAGATTCTAGTGTTGCCTCTCTATTAGCTCTATCGAGGCATATAGATTCAGAAACTCCCTGTACCGTGTAGCAATTTTCTTGTTCTAGTAAGCTAATATGCCCCTCTTGCTCTTCTCGATCGGCAATCAAAAAAACGGGATAGCGAATTGCTCCTTTCTTACGAAGAAATTTAGTAATGAGATCAAAAAGAATACGTCCGGTACAGATAAAGACTATAGACCACAACCAAAACAATAGCAAAATTGATCGCGAGACATAATGATTTGGTTCATAAAGAAAAGCAATCACCACGAAGAAAACGTCTGATAGTGAAACGGCTTTCAGCAAACGGAAATAGTTACGACGATGAGTGCCTGCTTGATATAAACCTTGTGCTCCAATTATGCCTATTTCAACTGTTAGAATAAGCAATAGAAAAGATGTTTTTTGTGTCCAAGGAGACTCTAATGGAGTTCCATAAAATACTGCTAATTTCCATGCTAAGGTCAGCGCAATAATATCTAAGCAAATAAGTGTTACGACCCGCAGTAATCGAATCGCTATTCCTCTCTGTATTCTTGTGCCTTTGGCTGACCTTAGGTCTTGCTGAAAATTTACTCCTGATGATAGATTTTTTAAGGACATGATTTGTATTGCCTTTGGAATATAGGGAGAAGTGCATTGAAATTTAAGTAAATCATCTGACATGATTCATTGATAAATCTGCTAAGGGTTTAATCTCGAAATAAAGAAATGACCTATAGCAGTTACAGGAACAGCAACTTACTAATTCCAAACATCCGATAGATGTTTGCTAAGAAGCAAATTTTAAAAAAAGAGCAACAAACATTTTTTGCTCCTCTTTTGAAGATCGAACAGTATTTTATAACTGAATTTAAGTAAGGATATATTTCTAAGAAAATATTAGTGCCGAGCCTCACCAATGGAGTCAAGAAATAGTTGAATTATGTTATGTAGATAAAAATGGATTATTCTCGATCTAGAAGCGATACTAACAAACCTATGATGAGTTGTAAAATTATATTAGTGATACCAATTTTCACCTATACAGTTATAATAAACGAAGCAAAAATATTGCAAATTCCCGAACAAAATATAAGTCATGAGATAGCCTTTGCTTGAGTTCTGGCGTGATATCCGAGCAATTAAGCATAATTAAGAGATATAGAGTTACAAAGATATAACAATTCTAAATCATTCGTGAAAAATTTTAAGTACTGTAGGTAGCGCTATGCCACACACATAAAGCTTTTGTGCGGCCTAGCCTTACCTATATGTATTTCATGAATCAAATAGGATTGCTATAGAATCAATGCGAGATAGCGTCAAAGCTGAATAAAAGCAGGAGAATGTCCCTTTTGCACCAAGAAAGGAACATAAAATCATTTTCTGCTGGAGAGAAAAAATCAACGTTTTGGAGCATTATCAAACGCTCTTGCTATAGCATTCCATGCCAACTTAGGTTCGAGATTTGAGCTAAGTGGCAAGGGACGCACAAGCGCAGCATCTGAACGGGGATACATGGAAAGCCACGTATAACGATCGCTCAATTGCCAAGTTAGTACCGCAATCACTACTCGTTCATCTAACACCACTGATAAATAGTCTTCATACGCAGCAGCAACAATGCGATCGCGAACAGCAGGAGCCGAAGGTAACTCTCGATCTGACACATCTAATTCGGTAATCAGAATTTTGAGACCAAGACTGGCAACGTCCTTAAGAAAATTCCTGAGCTTAGTAGCATTAAATCGAGTTTCGGCACCATTCAAATGAGCTTGAATCCCTAGAGCATGCACGGGCGTTCCAATAGACTTTAAGTGTTCCAGCAATTTTAAGACAGCCAATCTCTGCCCAGAGTCTCGGGGTGTATCGTAATCTAGCCACCGATCGTTGTATACTAGCAACGCCGTTGGATCTGCTTGTGCTGCAACCCGAAAGGAAAGATCGATGTAATTTTTATCCAAAAACGAGAGCCACGGATTGACGCTTAAACCATCAGAGCGATCGCTAAGGGACTTGGCAACTGCTTCATTTACCACATCCCAAGAATGCATCTTACCAGCATAGCGCTTCACAACAGTATTAATATGTTCTATCAAAAATCGCTCAGCATTCTGAGGGCTAACTGTTTCCTTAAACCACTTAGGCAGAGCTTGCTCCCAAACTAAAGTGTGTCCTCGAAAAAGCATACTGTTACGCTGTGCAAACTCAGTTAACCAATCTGCTTTGGTAAAGTCAAATTTATCTGGAGCAGGGCGCAAAGCATCCCACTTAAGATCTAGGTCTGGCACCAAAATGCCACACTGTTGAACAAAGCTAGCTGTAAACTTTGCGTCTGACGCTAGATCGTACTGTGTAGCAGCTGCCCCGTAAATTAATCCCTTAGCTACAGCACGCTTTTTCAAGGGAGCTTGCCCAACTACTGTAAACTCTCTTTTTGGGTGATCGAGTGCTCGTGTCTGCTGTGTCTGCTGAACTCGATACATTTGTTTTCTTGCTCCGACAGCAACACCCCCTGCCAAACCTGATAAACCTAGGTATAAAAAATGGCGTCGCCTCAGTGGCGAGTTATTGAACATACGGTTAAAGCCCACTAAAATCAGGACAACCTGAATTTCTGCTTAAGCACTAGAAAAATAAAGATGGTGTTTCCAACTAAATAGCGTCGCCACAAACGTTGAGGTTCTGCTATCAAGCGAAAAAACCACTCTAGACCAGTCTTCTGTAACAACTTTGGTGCTCTTTTTACCATCCCAGAAACCAATTCAAAGCTAACCCCTATGCCAATTGATACTGGAACACCAAGCTTCTGGTAATTGTTGTATATCCAATACTCCTGTTTCGGAGCACCTAATCCAACAAACAAAAGATCGGGTGCTGCTGTAGTTATAGCTAAGTTAATTCGTTTTAACTCGACTGGATCTGACTCGAACCCGTAGGGTGGACAATAAGTACCAGCAATTTTGAGGCTTGGATATCTTGCTTGAAGAACCTGTGCAGCCTTCTGAGATGCTCCAGGACGACCACCTAGCAAAAAAACTTTAAGTCCTCTCTCAGCACTGATTTTGCATAACTGCTCGAACAAATCTGTTCCATTAACCCGACCTGAGAGCGGTGTCTTAAAAAACTTAGCTGCCCATAATAGAGGAACACCATCTGGTACTGCTAGAAAAGCCTTGCGATATATCTCACGGAAATGAGGATCGCGTTGCAGTGTCACAATATGTTGAGCATTGGGTGTCACGACATATTTAGGAGTGCTTCCCGACACGGCACGATCTGCGGTCGCCTCAACAACCTCATCAAATGAGTATTGATCAATCTCGACCCCACAAATATTTACTCTCGTTGAATGTCTCATAAAATACGAATTGAAGTCAAAAATTTGTAATATCTACTACAGAATGAACGTGCGTCTTACCAAGCTCCATAGCGATCGGATGACAATTTACCAATCTTTCGCCTCAAAAAGCCTTTTACTTTAATAACGATAAACGGATCGAAGTATTTAATAGGAAGAGTCGCTAGCTCCGTCATAAACCATTTGTTATAGAATGTGCGATGCTTAGCTTCTAGATAGTTTGAGGTTCCGCAAACAAATTTAGAAGCGACTCGCCTACTCTCTTGAATCAATTTCAGCCTGTTTGTTACCTTACCAGTCATACCGTTTAGCGAAAAAGAAGCAAGTGGAGTATCAACACAGTGAAACTTAGCTCCGGAGGTATAGGCTCGAAATATAAAGTCATAATCAGCAGCCATAGAGTAACTTAAGTCAAATAAACCTACTCGTTCATAGACTTCCTTTTTTACAAAACAGCTAGGATGAGCGACGGGTAGCTTAAATGGCATATTTTCTAATTCTCCTGGGGTGAATGTACTTAGATACTTACCTTCTAAGTAATTTTTCACAGGTGAATGAACGACGGAAATTTCTGGAAATTTTAAAAACGCTTGTTCTACACTTTTTAAAGCTCCGTCGTTATACCAGTCATCAGCATTTATAATACCAATTATGTCACCTGTAGCCAGAGATATACCTTTATTCATGGCATCATAGACACCTTTATCTTTTTCTGAGATTAGTATGTTTATGTGCTTGGAATACCGATTAAGTATTTCTAGAGTTTTATCCTTTGAACCACCATCTATAACAATGTATTCTAGTTCTGAATCCATTGATTGATTGATAACACTCAAAATAGTTCTTTCAAAGGTTTTTCCGGCATTATAAACAGGTGTAACGATAGATATTTTCATTGTTCCTGCTTGAGAATTCTGTACTTATAATGTTGTGTCAATGTGGCTAGAACACAGTCAAAGATTGACGATCTTTGTGCCAAGCAATAGCAGTTTGGTAAATGCTCATTATCATTTGATAGTTTTGTTCCAGGGAGTAATGGTCTTCGTATTGCTCGCGAGCCAGAACGCTCCGACGTTGTAATTCGGCGGGATTCGACCAAGCTAGTTGTACTGTACGAGCTAAATCTTGGGCGTCCTCAGGAGTGAAATTCCAACCAGAGTACCCTTCTTTTACAATCTCTGTGATACCGCCTATGCGACTAGCTATAACAGGTAACCCTGTTGCAAAAGCTTCAGCAATTACCATGCCGAAAGGTTCATACCACTCGGAAGGAAATATCAAAAAGCTAGCATTTTGCATGAGGTTTACAACCTTTTCTCTTGGTAATCGTCCCAAATATTCAACATTATTAGGTAAATTACTCTTTAGTAAAATTTCCAGCGGTCCCTGACCCACAATTTTCAAAGGAATAGCTTCATTTAGAAGATGCCAAGCGTTTAGAAGCGTTTCTATCCCCTTGTATTGTACCAGCTTGCCAACAAATAATGCATATCCTCCAGTATGCTCACCTATTGCAATATTTGAGGTAACAAAATTAGGCTTTACCGCAATTTTTTCCGCAGGTAAACCTGCTTCAATAAACTTTTGACGAGCAAATCTAGTCAAAGCAATGTAAATATCCACTTCGTTTTTGTAAGTTCCTCGCAGTCGGTGGGTTGTTAAACCTGCAACTGCAACAGCAGTTTGAGAATTACTCCCACGGTAGCAACCATGAATTACACCCTGATAAGGGACTGTTTTTCCAACACAATCTTCGCAAACACCTGCATTACGATAAAGGTATGCTCCAGGGCAAATAAGCTTGTAGTTATGCAAGGTGTGAACTACAGGGACGCTTGCATCTTGACAAGCCGCAAAAACTGAAGGTGATATTAAAGGAATTGTGTTGTGGACATGAACAATATCTGGTTGAAACTCTTGCAATTTTTTACGGGTTTGCGAGTAAGACTCAGTAGACCAAATTGATTGCAAGGCAATCTTGGCTTTTGTAAGAGTGTTAGCATTCTCAATACTTGAGTTTTCTAAAATCCATTGGTGAATTTCATGTCCATACTGCTTGAGCATTTCATGCTCAGCAGCAACCACAACTTCTTCTCCACCCATATGACGGTAGGCGTTGTGTACTTGGAGAATTTTCACTGCGTCGTCTCCTTTTCTAAAATCTTTTGTAAGAAACAGAACTTAGCAATTTTTAAAATTTCACATCTTGTACAGGAACAAGGAACAGTACAAATAGGGAGAAGGGAAGAAGGGAAGAGAGCATGATTTGAGCCTCGATTAGGAGAGTTTTTTTATAATGGTTGCGCTTACAAGGGTTTGAAATCCTATTGAAGCGTGATAAATTGCGTCTTAAAATCTTTCCTAGGCAAAGCTTACAGAATTTTCATGCATTTCCCCTGTTCCCTGTTACCTGATTAATTAATGGTTTAGCATAACAACTACCGAAGAGCCTTAATGATTTACTAGCTCATCATAAAGAGCTAAATAACGATATGCTTGTTTTTCCACTGTAAATTCTTGTTCCACTTTAAAGCGAGCAAAATAACATAGCTTTTCATGCCGTTCTTTGTTCTCTAAAATCCAAGCAACTCCCTGAGCTAAATCTTCAGTATTGTCAGGTTGAGCTAGGTAACCATTTTTTTGATGCTCAATCATGTCTGGCATACCACCAATGTTGAAAGTTACACATGGAGTGCCACATGCAAGTGCTTCCATCACGGTATTTGGTAAGTTGTCATCAGTTGATGGTGCAATGAAAACATCTACGGCTGCATATAACAACGCTAGGGAAATATCATCATTTAAAGTACCTAGGTAATAAGATTGAAAACCAAACTTGGGTGGGTTCTGGGGTTGTGAGGAACCAAAAATTACTAACTCTAGTCGCTCGCACCATCTTGATTGACTTAAGCTCTGGAGCGCTGGATACAGCAAGTGAAATCCTTTCCTCTGATTACTTGTTGCATTTATTGCTCCAAAAAGCACAAGCTGTTTATCTTGAGGTAGATTCAGTAGCCCTCGCGCTATTTGCCGATTAACTGGCTTGTACCTCTGTATATCAAGACCATTAGGTATGACTTCCACGCGCCTATTTTTGAAAAGAGAACTGGCTTGAGTACACTTAGCTAACCATGAACTGGGAGAAACAAGAGTCAAATGTAGAGGTCTCCAGTGCTTTGTTTTACTCTGCCACTGCCAACGGGATAAATCCCAGTTGCGATCGCTTCCCAATTGAGGACAGGCTCCGCAGGAGTTCATGTAGCGATCGCAATTATGGCTGTAGTGACAGCCACCAGTAAAAGCCCACATATCATGGAGCGTCCAAATGAGAGGCTTATTGAGTTTAGCGAGAGTTTTAATTTGAATATAACCTTTTGATATCCAATGCAAATTAATGACATCAGGAGCAAGTTGCGGAACTCTGGTTGCAATACTATCTGGAAGCCAAGAAGAAGAGTATTCAGTTAATTCTCCACCAGGGTAGAGTTTCAAGGGAAGCCCAGTAAGAGCTGGTCTTAGCTTAGAAAACTCTTTACCTAACTTGGTATTTGGACCAATCACCGTTTGGTCATTGCTATCCTGAGTTTGCACCAACATCTGAGACTGCACGCCAATACCCATTAGTCCTTGGTGTAGGCGGTAAGCAGCACGAGATGCTCCACCTATCAAATCAGAAACGTTTAGATGCAAAACTTTCATGTATGTTTATCAGCTTAATTTTGACATACTACGCTGAGGTACTTTTTAAAAGGCTGATGAATATTCCCCATTAATCCAACTATTTTGTGAGCTATTCCTTTTTTTTCTGAAAAATCGTGGTATTCAATACTCTTACAGGTCAGACCTACTTCTTGGCAAATCTCTTTAAATTCACTGGCTGTGTACTCCCTAAAATGACCGGGATTATCATAAGTTTTGCGAATCCTCTCATAAGGATTTTTTCCTAAAGCCAGTAGAATTCGATTAGGTAAATAAGCAGCATTAGGTGTACCTATTATAAGAAATCCGCCAGGGGAAATAAACGTTTTTAAAAATGATAACACTATTTCGGGTGCTGTGTATAAATGTTCTATGACTTCGCACATGATTACTATATCATGGGCTTCTGCCGATAACCATTTTTCTTGATGCTGAGCATAATTCAAATCAAATTTTAGATGATGATTAATTATGTTTGAAGGTGCCAAACGGTTTTCCCAACCGAGAGTATTTAAAGTCATATTATTCTCTATATATTTATGTAAAGCAAAAGTAAGAAAATGAGGCCCAATATCCAAAATTTTGATGGCTTTATCTTTTTTAGTAGAGACAAGTTTAGTGTATTTTTTGGTGATATTAACGAAATAAGCCAACCTTTTTGCATGAAATTCTAAATATTTCTCCTCTTCTTGATTCAAAGAAAAATCATAGAATGATGCTATATTTTGGATATCTATTGAATTGATGATAGTTGAAGTTGATTCACTCATAAAATAATCTATTTGAATTTAGTTTTAAAAAAATAAATCAACAGGAAAATATTTTTTTCAAATTGTTACACCCTCTTTTCTTATTTGATTTTTCCAAAGAATACTTGAATATACTATTGCTACATATATAGCGCAATGTGTACTATGTGAGATTAATGTTAAAGTTTCGCTTATTTGTAATACAAATGCCAAAACCATAAATTCAAGCATCCAAAAGCTTTCTATTGTTCTTGTTAAATGTATTAGATTAATGACTCTTATAAGAGTAGATACAAAACTGAGCATAAATAGTAACAACCCTACAACTCCTAACTGCAAGAAAAGGTCTATAAATCCATTGTGAGCATGAAACTCTTTGGCATTATCGTGTTCAAGCGCAGCCCATGTACTGTTAACAATCGATTCACCCTCGCTAGTTCGCCAAAATGCTCCATAACCATAGCCAAGCCAAAGTTGCTTTAAACCACTTTCAATTGCTAGCTGCCATATGATAAAACGTCCATTAAAATCAGGAGGTTTACGTAGAATGTCAACTACTATAGTTTCAAAATTCCCAAAGACTAGTACAGCGATACTGCCAACTATTAATACTGCAATAACATACATGATTGTCCGAAGTTTGTAGTGCCACCCGGAAAAACTGAGAATAGGCAACAGAGTTAATGACAGTAGAAAACCTATCCAGGATGACTTACTTTTGGAAAGTAACAACAGGGATACGGAAAGGCTCAACCCAGTCCACTTAAACCAATGAAACTTCTTATCATTCAAAACACTTAATAGAAACAATATAGCTGCGTGCATCATCATACGACCCAGGTATTGCTTATGAAGCAAAAAGCCTGTCCATGAATCCTCACTGTTCGTTTGACTAATAGCAAGAGATGATTGACCTATAGCGATCGCAAAGCCACAAAATAACCAATTCAAAATTGTTGCTAAGCCAAACATCCAGAGAAATAGTCGTACCAAATCTTTATGGTTATAGTTTGCAGCTAAGTACACTCCAAACAAAGTTTCTCGCACAAAGCTTTTAGAAACTTTCAAAGTATCTTCCGGAAAAGCAGACCAAAAGTATGAGAACATTACAGTCCCAAAAAGGAGAAGTAGAGGTATATCTTTCGTTGCAACATAAATGCATCGCTTCCACCGTAAAAGTATCAAAAAAGATACCATTCCGTAGCTTGCATTTTTAAAAGGTGCGTCTAAAGCGAACAGATTAACGTCAAAGAAGCCAAGGAACATTAGGAAAAGAGTGATTATTTCTAGCTTTTTGCATAGAGAATTGAGTTTTAGATTAATCTTGCTGGATACACCTGTAGGTGAAATAGTCATTCAGATATCCCGTGCGTTTCAACTCACTCATAACATATACTCAAGCTTTCAGTATCTTTTGGATTCTCTGCTTAAGTAGTTGTAGTTTCCTTTCCCTAAATATAGTTTTTTGTGTAAAATTATCTGCTTTTACATCGCGAATTATAAAAGGTGGATGCTTGAGAGGAAATTCTATTGCTTGCGTGAGCATATTGTCATATGGATTTTTTTTAGGACTAGAAGTGAAATGAGTTGAGTCTGGGCCAAAGCCGATATTGGAAATTAAATTTACATTCGAGATAATACCTAAGCTACCCTGCACCCAACAAGCAAACGTCCATTGGTAGTCCCAAGTGATACCTGAAGGATTATGATAAACAGACTGAAAAATCTTACTCCAATATCTTTCGGCTTTACGGTCTTTTAAAATGTCTTTCAGAAAATCTCCCGCTTGAATCTCTCTCCAAAGCTTGATGCTAAAATCATAGTTCTGCCAAGCTCTTCTCCAACTTGCCCAGCCCCAGCAGTGGTTAAAGATAGAAAAGTAATAACTATAATTTGTTCGTCTGCGTCCAAACTGAACATTTTCTCCGGAAATCGAGGCTACTCGGGTATCGTCTCTATATTTCTCAAGTAATTCTTCACAAAAGCGAAAAAATGTTGGATGAGGTACGCAATCATCCTCTAAAATAATTGCCTCCTCAACGTTGGTAAAGACCCAATCTAGACCACTAGAGACACGTTTTGCACAGCCCAAGTTAGTATCAGAGTAATTCTTCAAAACTTCGCAGTCCCAATCAACACGATCAATAATTGCACGAGTAGCTTCGCACTTTTCTGCTTCACCAAAACGGTCCTGACGTGGACCATCTGCAATGATAAAGAGTTTATATGGCTTCGCTTGGCGAATTGCTTCAAATACCTTTTGGGTTGTATGTGGTCTTTTAAAGATTATTAATACGACAGGAGTTTTCATAGCTGTTTCTCCTCAGCAGTCATGAGCATAACAAATTCTGGATATTTGAGAATCATAGATGAGGCTATATCAGCCAATAGTTTAACACCAATTTCAATGGGTAAATACCGATATTTGAATGCAGCAAGTCTTGAATCTTTCTCCTGATACAGGATATCTTGAGCAAAGTTGCCTAGTCTGTCTTTTGGCATGATGTCAATTGTCATACCAGCATGACCAGATGGTAGTAACATATTTGAACCATGTACTCCAATAACTAGACGGCTCTCACTGTAGAGTTTGCAAGCTTGTCTCTCTGTCTGCTCATCAAATCGATCTACTCTTGCATCTTCAATCCAATTAGGAAATTTTGTTTTTTTACCTAGTCCTGCAACTGTAAATTTAGCTGATGGTAGTATAAACTGCATGATTTTGAACAGTCTACTTATCTTCCAGTTTTGTAATAACAAGGCTACTTGCCACATCCCAAGCTTCTTTAATATTTTAAAGAGAAAAGAGTTAAACCAGAGCCTATCTTCTCGCCAAATAAAGGTAATTCTCAATGTTTCTGAATCAAAATCATGCTTGGATACTCTAGTGAATTTGGAAATATCAAAAGACCCAGGATGTGAGTAAGCTTTACTAATATAGACTTCATCAAAACGATGTAATTCTCTAGAAACGAATTCATTAAATTTTAAGTAATAAGACTGTCCCTCTTTTAGAGGTATATTGACTGTCCAAACCTCTGCTACTCCATCTGGAACCATCCATGCCAAAAATTCTGGCACGATCGTAATTAGTCCATAAGTTTCAAATTTTTTCATATAATATTCAGTATTTAATAATTTTAATAAAGAGTGTCCGTAAAGAAAATCAATGCAATTTAATATAATAATTTTCTGACATTGCTTCAATATTTGTTTCTTGATATTTAATTGCTGATATTGTGGATTACAAAAAGATTTAATTAATGGCTCACCTAACCATATTCTTGAATTTCCTTCAGGACCAAACAACAAATTTTTTTCTAAATCAACTTGATAGTTTGAGAATCTACCATGACCCACCTTCAAATCCTCAATAATTCTGGCATGGCATTGAATGCACCTAGATTCAACACAGATATACATACCTTGCCATATTAAATTGAACTGCTTTAAATCTGCTTGACAGTGCGGGCAGTTTGAGTGATGCTGAATATTTGGTTTAACTTCAATCATAGGAATAACTTAAAAACTCTTGATGTAACACGATATAGATTAAGAGAACGTACTATTAAAGTCCCAATCGGTCTTAAATCCCTAATCAAAAAATTAGGTATTATAGTAACCGCAAAATAACTGATAATAGTTGCTATTGTTGCCCCATATGCTTCATAGGAAGGGATAAGAAATATATTCAAGACTATGTTTAAAAATGCACCTCCCACACTAATGTATACAGAGTAATGCAATTTATTCTCTACTATTAAGAAAGAACTTCTTGCTAGACCAAAATTAGAAGAAAATTGTCCCCATATATATATTGATAATATAGTACCCGCAGGAGCGTACAATTCTCCATATAATTGTGTGACTATAAAAGAAGAGAGTAGAGAAACTGGTAAGGCAACTATTAACCATAGAAACAGCATCACATCAAAATATAGCTGCATCTTTCTCATATAATCCTTGCCTTGTTCTTTCAACTGTGAAAGCTGAGGAAGAATAGAGGAAGCAACTATCATTGGCAAGAAGTCAAAGATTTCTGCTAGCTTTACCGCCACCGAATAAAACCCCAACTGAGATTGATTTTCCAGTAAAAAACCAAGCATAATTTGATCGATTTTAGAGTAAGTATAAATTGCAAATCCTGATATAATCAAAGGGAAACTTTCTCGCAGTAAATCTTTTGCTTGTTGAAGGTTGACTTTCCATGAGGTTAGGTAATTACCTCGTAATCTATAAATAATTACCATTCCTATTCCACTCAAAGCTAGTTCAACTAGCCTTGCCCAAGCAAATGCAAGGAGTGGAGCATGAATCTGAATTAATCCAACTCTCACAGCGCACATCAATACATATGCTGATTGCCTAGACAATACAACAAACCTAGACTGAACTTGTGATTGAAACCAAAAGTCAATAGTATCAAAGGCTTGGAACATTGTTCCTGCCGCAAAGATTCCTACTAGCCAATGAGTCAAATGATTATCGGCATCTAGCAGTGAAATTGATGTAACCGAGAGCAACAGCGTTAATAATCCACCGAGAAGGCTTAGCACGAAGGTAGTTCCAAGAATTTCATCTCTCCGTGATGGGTTATTAGCAATGTCACGAACTACGATTGAGTTCAGTGACATATTGACTATAGGGCTGAACATTCCTACAAAAGAAATTGCATAGTTATAGATACCAAACTTCTCAGGTCCTAAATATCGTGCTACCCAGATTCCCACAAATAATCCTAAGCCCATCTGTAGAAACTTGTCAGCTAGCAACCAAGATACATTAGTGATAATTTTACGTAGGTCGGGACTGAGTTTCTGAGTTATTGTAGTGAGTTTGTTGAACATTAATTAGTAAATGAGTCCATGCAACTTAAGAGAGTAAGATTTTTAATAAAAAATGAAGCGAACGCTGAGAAACTCACACTAAGCATAACTCACACAAATGCCATATCTCAGATATTTCATCTATCCGTAGAAACCTAGGTTGAGTTAAAAGCAGCTTAATAAAGTTACAGTAACTTTCTTGGCTTTTATCTATGAAATAAGGGTTTTATGGTTAGTACTATGTGTGAAAAAACATCAATTTTCTTAGATATAGGTGAGCTTGTCCTTGAAATCTAGACTAAAAACGTAGCGTTCGTCTGACTGTAAACTCATAAAGCACATCAAGTGGATATTAAGAGACATCGCTTTTACCTGTAAACCTTGATGTATTTATTTCTGTAAGTACAGAGTTTCTAGGTGCAAAGCCTACTTCAACTGAATTTCTCGTGTAATAAAAATAGCTGTCAGGCTCGCGTTTCACATTCACACCATTAATCACCATGCCTAAAACATTTAGACCAGACTGAGTTAAAAACTGCTTGGCTGCATTTGCACTAACATAATCACTCACTCCAGGACGAGCTACCAATAAGATCCCGTCAGATAGTTTGCTTAAAACCGCAGCATCTGCTGTTCCTGCTAGGGTTGGGGTGTCAAAAATGACGAAATCGTATTCTTCTACAAAGGAGGCAATTAATGCAACCATTCGCTTTGAATCTAACAGCGCCACTGGGTTAGGAGGTAAAACTCCAGACGGAAGAACGTAAAGATTGGGCATAACTTCCTGCACAAGTGTATACATTGGAAGTTCGTCAACAATAAGATTTGATAGTCCTACTGCATTCCCCATACCCCAAACGTGATGCTGGACTGGATGACGCATATCGGCATCCACCAACAAAACCCGACGTCCTACCTGAGCCATTGCCACAGCTAGATTTGCCGCCACCTCAGACTTTCCTTCTTTGGAAGCAGAACTTGTAACCACGATCGCTTTTGGCTTTTTATCTGAACTAAGAAACTTTAAGTTGGCTTGCAACATTTGATATGCGTCACCCACGGGAAAGTGAGGAATATCCCTACCAACCACTTTGAGAAAAGAAGAGCTCTTTTTGCCATTGCCAGTGGTTGAAGGAATAACCCCCAGCAGGGTGTATTGAAATAGTTCTCTGGCTTCTTTAACCGTCTTAACCGATTGGTCGAGCAAATCTAAAGTGAAAGCAGCAATGACACCAAGCAAAACACCTGCAACTGCTCCACCGCCGATAACTAGTTTCTTTTTAGAACCAGATGGTCGATCGGGTATTAACGCAGGAGATATGACACGAGCATTTCCAATGTTTTGGTTTTCCGCGACTTGGATCTCTTGCAGTCTCCTCAAAAGTGTTTCGTAAGTCGTTTGAGCTGCTTTCAACTTCCGCTCAAGCTGCCGCTGAGTCTGTTCTAGACTGGGCAAAATGTTTGCTCGTTCTTTGTAGGCAGACCTTTCATTAGACAGGGTCATAATTTGACCTTCTAAACCGACACGTCTTGCCTCAGAGCGAGCAAAATCTTCAATCAGTTGTTGTCGCAGTTCTCCAACTTGAAGATTCTCTATATTGACTTGCCGATCGCTGCCTTGGATCTGCTCTGTCCGCTGTTGTAACAAGCTGTTGAGGGCAGTAATTTTTTCCTCCAAATGAAGAATAGAAGGGTGTTCTGGCTGAAAACGATTTCGCTCAACTGCAAGCTGGCTTTGAGCCTCCTGAAGTTGCTCCAGTAGTTTTTGTGTTCCTGGTATTTGACTTAACTGTGCAACAGTTACAGCTTGTTGTGGATCGATCTTCGCTTGAGTTTGTAACTTTCGTGATTGAGCAGTCACATCAACCAATTGAGCTCGAGCTTGAGAAATTTGTTCTTCTAACTTGGAAATCGCGCTGACTGATGCAGTTGCTTCTTCTTGCAGAGCAATGACTTTATTTCTCTCTTTGAATCTACGCAAGGCTGTTTCTGCTCTTCTTACAGCGTTCTCAGTTTCAGGTAGCTGCTGCTGGATAAAGTTGCGAGCTGAGACTGCTTCAGCCCGATTCGCTTGTCTGTTATTGCTGATATAAATTTCAATAACTTTGTTGACGACTTTTGCCGCAAGCTTGGGATTTTTATCTTTATAAGAAATTTGCAGTATATCGGTTCCTTTAGCAGCTTCTACCTTAAGCTTTTCAGTCATATCTCGGATTGTCAAAGGTTTGCCCCGATCATCTTTGAGGTCAAGTGAATCAATTGTTTCCTCAATAACTGGAACAGATGCCACTATTTTTGCTTGGGTATCTAACGGATTATTCGAAGCTAAAGAATCAAGCCGTCCTATGGCTCCAATAGCTTCCCCCAAACCCGTTAGTGAAGAGGCTTGATTCGTTTTAATCAACAGACTTGCTTCTGCCTTATATGTAGGTTTCAATAAGAATGCATATAAGGATGCAAGGGTAGCAACTGCTCCAAAAACTCCTACTCCGGGTACCCAACGCCGTTGCAAAACCTGCAAATATTTTTGAAAATCAATTTCTTCAAATTGTGATGTGTGCTCCATATTGGTCAATATGAATCCTACTGATACATTCAATTGCGATCGCAACTGGCTCAACCTCTGAATTAGAAATCCTTGCTGTTATATTTTAGGTTCCGTGCGTGGCGGCGGGTAAACTCACTTACGGAAGGATTTCCTTCGATATGAATGACGTTCACTGCTTGTCGCCACAGTGCTGGGGATGCTATTGATACCTCATAAATACAATCCTGCTTTTTGACGTGGTACCATTTTGTTTTCTGGCACAGATCGCACCAGAATGCTTCCAACCATTCGCCTTCTAGGGAAACTGCAGTCTTTTTCGCCACCAAGATTAAGGCTTTTTGTCGGCTAGCTCCCCGTTGCTGAAGTTGACTTGCGCGATCGGCAAACAATGGATGCTTTTGACTCATGCTATCAAGATAGCATTCTTGGATTGGACAATAAATCGCTCGTCGCTTGGAACGCTTACGATTTCGGTCACACCTTTTATGCAATTCCATCACCCTTAAATGTTTCTAATTTCAGTCACACTATCTCCGCAATTCGACCTTCTTATCAGTGGACGTACAACAAAAAAGAAGGTTACGTTGGAGGGACTTACTGTACCGATCCTCTAGTACTTTTTGCATCTTCCAAATAAATCTCTGTAGTAAGCTCGCATGGAGATATGAGAATAAAGTTTTTTGCGTAAAGTTATCTGCTTGCAGATGGCGAATCATATACGGTGGATGCTTCAGAGGAAATTCGACCGCTTCTGTGGGCATATTAGCGTGTCTACTTCTTGTACCAGAGGTATGAGTTGATTCACTACCAAAACCGATATTAGAAATTAGGTTCACATTTGAGATAATACCTAAATAGTTATGCATCCAGCATGTCAATTGCCATTGATATGCCCAAACGTTAAACAAACCATCCACCATAGCATCATAGGTAGATTGCAATTCCTTAGTCCATTTATATGTTGTTCGGGTGTTTGTAAGTATGTTGTTTAGGTATCCCTTTTCTTTAATCTCTGACCATTTTTTCATGTCTAAGTCAAAATCTTTCCAAGCTCGTTTCCATGTTGCCCAACCCCAAACATGGTTATAGTGTGAGAAGTAGTAACTGTATTCGTCTCTTTTTCTACCAAATTGGATATTTTGACCAGAGATTGTTCCTATTCGTTCATCGTACCTATATCGCTCAAGTAATTCTTCACAGAAACGAAAAAACGTAGGGTGAGGTAAGCAGTCATCTTCTAAAATAATTGCTTCTTCAACGTGTTCGAAAACCCAATCTAGACCACTAGATACACGCTTACCGCACCCTAAATTAATCTCAGAGTAGTTCTTCAAAACTTCGCAGTCCCAATCAACACGATCGATAAT
This sequence comes from Tolypothrix bouteillei VB521301, assembly GCF_000760695.4. Taxonomy (GTDB): domain Bacteria; phylum Cyanobacteriota; class Cyanobacteriia; order Cyanobacteriales; family Nostocaceae; genus Scytonema; species Scytonema bouteillei_A. The sequence goes on from NZ_JHEG04000001.1 coordinate 6,175,520, forward strand.
TGCACGAGTAGCTTCGCACTTTTCTGCTTCACTAGGACGGTCTTGACGCGGACCATCTGCAATGATAAAAAGTTTATATGGCTTCACTTGGCGAATAGCTTCAAATACTTTCTCAGTCGTATGTGGTCGTTTAAAGATGATAAAAGCGACGGGAGTTGTTAGTCGAATAACATGCATTTATCTTACCTTATAAATTGTCTAAAAAATTGATAGCGTTCAAATACTTACAGCAACTTCAGATTTTCTTTCTTTAGGGACAGAACTCGTAACCACAATCGCTTTTGGTTTCTTATCCGAACTTAAGAAGAACCTGCAAATATTTTTGAAAATCAATTTCTTCAAATTGTGATGTGTGCTCCATATTGGTCAATATGAATCCTACTGATACATTCAATTGCGATCGCAACTGGCTCAACCTCTGAATTAGAAATCCTTGCTGTTATATTTTAGGTTCCGTGCGTGGCGGCGGGTAAACTCACTTACGGAAGGATTTCCTTCGATATGAATGACGTTCACTGCTTGTCGCCACAGTGCTGGGGATGCTATTGATACCTCATAAATACAATCCTGCTTTTTGACGTGGTACCATTTTGTTTTCTGGCACAGATCGCACCAGAATGCTTCCAACCATTCGCCTTCTAGGGAAACTGCAGTCTTTTTCGCCACCAAGATTAAGGCTTTTTGTCGGCTAGCTCCCCGTTGCTGAAGTTGACTTGCGCGATCGGCAAACAATGGATGCTTTTGACTCATGCTATCAAGATAGCATCCATGAATTGGACAATAAATCACTCGTCGTTTTGAACGTTTACGATTTCGGTCACACCTTTTATGCAATTCCATCACCCTTAAATATTTCTAATTTCAGTCACACTATCTCCGCAATTCGACCTTCTTATCGGTGGACGTAAGTAGGTGGGTGCTAAAAAACATAACTAGATTAAGAAATGTAAATTACTAAAAAGCTTATTTTTAAAGCCTTCCCAGCGCTTTACATAATTTCATATAGTTCTGTTTAATTGTGCTTACCGACTTACAACAAAAAAGAAGGTTCGTTTGGAGAGACCGAGATCGTAAAGACCATCAAAGCCCAACTCCACATATCAATAAATTCTCTATTTAGTTAAAGCAATCTGTGACAAGCCCAAACAGTTTTATCTTAATTTTTTTTTAAGATAAATAATGAGGTATATGGAGTGAATGGTTTGGAGGTGAATTGTTGAAACGATATCTATCGGTTATTACCTGTATTCGCTACTCAGATGGATATCCTGGAAAACGTAAATAGCCCTAGTAAGTAGTTGTAAATACAACAGATTTACCATCAGGTAATACAAGAAATGCAGGCGCTTAATTGAGAACACACGGAGCGAGCCTAAGGTAGAGTAATTCCCGTAAAGTAACTTCTGAGAAACTATAGCAACGGGAGGCACCAGAACAACTATTATTCTAAGTAATATTATTTATCTTGAAGCTAGCATAGTACTGTTTAAATGTCAATATTTGTCTCGCTAGCTCTCGTGCTTACATCTTATAGGATATCTGAAAGGTTTAAAACAAGTGATGTTAGTTACGTTACGCAAGTTGCTTGAGCATGAAACGAATCATAGAAGTATAAACGCTTCAGTCGTTTCAGGTAAATTTGAGAATTCTTACTTAATGTTCAATACCTGCTAAACCAAAAGCTTGCACGGGTGTATCAGTATTGAGACGAGAGAACCTCACAATGTGTACTTTCTTATTTTTCAGATATTCTCTTATGAGTATTTAATTGTATCTTAACTAATCTTAACTAAAACCTCCCAGCACTTTTTTGTCTTTCCAAATTTGATACTCTTGTAAAAACATTGACAGAATAATTGTCTGTTTTATCCTCTGTGAGAAATGTAATTTCAGATAGAATTTTACATCCCTCTCCGGATAGAATTTCTGTCTTTCATTAGGTAGAAGCTTGTATGTTTTATATTAATCCATATGTCAGAGATTCGTTTAAAAAGAACATGTATTGTTAACCCCTGAAAGTTTAAAGTTTTAAACAATTTTTATTTCTAAAATTTTAACTAATATTTTATTGCAGGATTTTTTTTAAAAAGGGCTTAAACAAGAAAAAGTTATAAAAGTAGGAAAAGTCCTAAAAGTAGAATTGACTGACTTTGAGAATTATTGAGGCGACTGGAAGTTGTGGTTACAAAAACACTCGTCCGCTTTTATAAAAAATGTCCCAAAATGGCTTGTGCTAAGGCTTGGGAAAGCCCACTATAAATAAGAGACGGGTATCCTTACCCGTCTCTTATTCTATGGACAATTTATTTTTTGCAAATCCCTAACTACTTATCTATCCCTATTTCTGTACGAGTAGCTAATTTTTAGTGCTTACACTCTCTGTGCTTAGGAGGCTGCGGAAATATAAACCTCCAACTGTTAGTATAAACACAACATATCCAATGGCTTGCATGAGATAGAGATGTTCTCTGTAGCCAAACAAAGATTTCAGCACAACACCGGGAAACTCGCGATCGGGAAGAATATGAGAAGTATTCCACACCATAGGACCGAGGATGCAAGAGTGGATTTCGGCAAAGCGATCGTAATAGAAACAAAGACTTTCAGAAGCAGGATTGCTGATGGAAAGAGCCGCCGTTGCGCGATCGAACTTAAGCAACGCCGTTGCGACTAGCCCAGCTACAATCAGTACCAGTAAAACACCCATGACTTGGAAAAACTGCCGGATGTTGATTTTAACACCTAACTTAAACAGCAATACACCTATGATGGCTGCCACTATAATACCAGCAATAGCACCAATAGCAGGAATGAGACCCTGTTGAAAGTTAGCAGTAACAAACAGTACAGTTTCAAAGCCTTCACGTACAACAGCAACCAAGATAAGAGTAAAAACACCCCAACCGGCGTTTAAGTCTTGTTGTAATGTACTGGAGAGCGATCCCTCAACTTGAGCTTTCATGAATTTCGCTTGTTTGGTCATCCAAATCAGCATCCAGCTAAGCATCACAATCGCCAAGATACTAAATATACCTTCCATTAATGGTTTAACGACAGGCGTATATTGAGGATTGATTGTAGTTAAGGCTTGGATAAGCCAAGTGAAGAGAAAACCTATCAGTGCGCTGATAGCAATACCAGTAACGATACCGGCATAAACCCATGGATTCAGACGAGATTGCTTTGCTTTGTCTAGCAAAGCTAGTACAATCCCAACAACAAGGGCTGCTTCTACTCCTTCTCGAAGTGTAATGACAAAAGTAGGCAAGGCGGAACTAATATTCATCGAAAAAAGAAATTAATTCAGAATTAAAGGCACCTACTTTTAAGTATGAAGATGAATTACTCTTTTTGGTTCTAAAATCCCACGCATTCTGTAGGATAGACATTGTACACCATTCAATGTTAGTGTATGTTGCCCACCTAACTCCTATAGAAGTACGGCTCGCTGAAAAAACACCCTTAATAACCACATTCGGTTATTAAGGGGTGCATTCAAAACTGGGAGAAATAAAATGCCATATGTTGTGCTAAAAGAACGTTATTTGAGAGAAGGTTGTTTAATGACCTCCTGTTTAATCAAATAGTTGACATGGGGTTTGAAAAAATCTTGCTGATGCAATGGAATTGTGCCAATGTGATACATAACAGGTATTAAGGTACAAATTCCTATCAAGACCCACTTGTTTTTCTGTATCATGTCACGCAAGCTTTGTTTTGTTTGTCTCTGCATTCCTCAAATCCTCCGTGCATTTTTATTGAACTATTTGTAGAGACGGGAATAGAGGATGCCAACTTATAGCAGTGGCAGCAATAACTAAAAGCAACATCCAAACAAATATCGTTTTGCCTCTGGTTGGTTGGCTTCTCCACATGAACGAGAGAACTATCCAACTGATAAACCACCCTACTAAAAATAGCGTTGCTGTACTGCGGTAGACTAAAACTTTGGAAATATGTAACTGTTTTGGAAACTCCCCAAAACCCGAATCAACACGCGAATCTCGCACCATAATAAATCTCCATCTGGTGTTCAAGAAACAGCTATTGATGATGGAGGAAAACCTTCAATCAGCAAACAGTGAACAAAGAACAGATATGAAAAGCAAATAACTGTGAACTGAACACTGGTAACTGTTAAAAGAAGTCCTCTCCCATTAGGTAAATGGGTTCCCTGATACTTAAGAGAAACTTCATTTAGAGCGAATGCACTTCACAGACGCTTTATACACTTATCTGAGAATACATACTTTTAGGAAAAAAATCTATAGTCGAAAAATTAATTCATTTATAGTTTTTCTATAAAACGATAAATTTTTATTATATTTGAGCCATTTGTCCTTGCTAGTGCTTAAGAACAGAGACGGGGAACTTTTGCCCCCGATCGTTCTTCTTGAGTCAAGACCCGTACCGATTTAAACTGAAAGCTTTAGATGTATGTGCAGGTACATATTGTGTCAAAAATTCTTCTTAAATTAAAAAGCTCATCAAAATTTGTAAATCTTATCTTAATAGCAGCCGTAAGCTTCTACTTAATTGTTTGCCTACCCAAACCAGCTTACGCAATGCATATTATGGAAGGTTTTTTACCACTAAAGTGGGCAATTTTCTGGTGGATTGTAGCACTACCGTTCTTTATTCTGGGGTTGCGATCGCTAACTCACATTACCAAAGCTACACCAGAACTAAAGTTACTCCTAGCATTAGCTGGTGCTTTTACCTTTGTACTGTCAGCATTAAAAATGCCTTCAGTAACGGGAAGTAGTTCCCATCCGACAGGTACGGGGTTGGGTGCCATCCTCTTCGGACCATTAGCCATGTCAGTGTTGGGTAGTTTAGTGCTGTTATTTCAAGCACTATTACTCGCCCATGGCGGCTTGACGACATTGGGAGCCAATGCCTTTTCCATGGCGATCGCGGGACCATTTGTTGCCTTTTGGGTGTACCGCTTGGTCATGCAAACTGGTAAGCAAAGGTTAGCGATATTTCTAGCAGCATCTCTAGCAGATTTAATAACATATCTGATTACCTCCATACAATTGGCATTAGCATTTCCCGCGACGACAGGTGGTTTTATCGCTTCATTTGCCAAATTTGCCGGAATCTTTGCTGTCACTCAGGTACCCTTAGCTATTAGTGAAGGATTCCTAACAGTGTTGGTTTGGAATTGGCTTGCCAACTATGGTCGTGAGGAACTAAAAATGTTAAACCTAATTAAGCCAGAAAGCTAATGGCTAATGGCTAATAGCCATTAGCCATTAGCCATTAGCAATTAGCAACTAAACATATGACAAAAAACCTCAAATGGAATAACTGGCTATTGCTACTAGCAGTAGTTGTATTAACAGTCACACCGTTGATTGCAAAAAAAGGTTCGGAATTTGGAGGTGCAGATGGTCATGCGGAAGAAGCAATCAAAGAAATACAGCCCCATTATGAACCCTGGTTCAATTCTTTGATCGTGTTACCTGGGAAAGAAGTAGAAAGTCTATTGTTTGCCGTACAAGCAGCAGCAGGTGCAGGCACAATTGGCTATGTTATTGGATTGTATAAGGGGCGTTCGGAATTCAGTAAGAATAAGAATGAAAATTCAAATTGATACATTAGCTTATACAAATCGCTTGCGCTGGTTACCACCAGGGCAAAAAGTACTGTTTGCAACTACTCTGTTAATTATCTCTACGCTTGCTCATCCACTTGTTCAACTATTGATTGCGGCTTGGATAAGTGTTTGGATAGTGCTTTATGCAGGAATTCCTATTAAAACTTATTTGAAACTGGTTTATATTGCTGCTTTATTTTGGCTGACCAGTTTTCCAGCTTTAGCCATCAGTGGAGTTGAGGTTTCTCACATACATATAATCCCGCAAAGCGACTCAATTTTTGGTTTGACTTTTGGTTCTTATTATTTATACATCAGTCATCAGGGTATTGAGCAAGGATTGACCATTTTGTCGCGATCGCTTGCTTCTCTTTCCTGCTTGTACTTTATCATGCTGACTGTTCCCTTCACCGAACTGCTACACATCCTCCGTCGTATCGGAGTTCCAGTGCTTGTAACCGAGCTTCTATTACTTATGTACCGCTTTATTTTTGTGCTCTTAAATACCGCTACTGAGTTATGGATTGCCCAACACGCACGTGGCGGCTATCGGACCTTCTCCGTTGGGATGAAAAGCTTGGCACTGTTGATAGGACAGCTGCTCAATCGAACGATAGAAAATTATCGTCAGGTTTCGTTAAGTCTTGCTGCGAGGGGGTTTAGTGAAGAATTGCGGGTTTGGCATCCCCATCGCTATCATCAATCCAAGCGCCTTTTTACAGAAGCAATTTTTGGTTGTGCATTATTAATCAGTTTGGAATGGGGACACTATGCAGGAATGGTTACTCGAATTTGAGCAAGTTTACTATACCTACCCAGGCGTAAAACAACCAGCCTTGAATGGGCTAACACTTAAGATTCCTGCAAATAAAAAATGTGCATTAATTGGTTTGAATGGTTGTGGCAAAACCACACTATTTTTGCTAGCTAATGGTTTGTACAAACCTCAAAAAGGCAGCCTAGTTTGGAAAGGGAATCCGCTGAAGTACGATCGCAATTCTTTAATACAATTAAGACAAAAAGTTGGATTGATTTTTCAAGATCCAGAACAACAGTTAGTTGCTTCTACTGTTGAAGAAGATATTTCTTATGGGTTGTGTAACTTAGGTTTACCAGAAGCAGAAATTCAATACAAAGTCGAACAAGCTTTACTAGAATTTGGGTTAAGAGAACTTGCAGAAAGACCAGTTCATCACCTGAGTTTGGGACAAAAAAAGCGAGTTTCTATAGCAGATGTTATGGTATTACAACCCGAGTTACTGTTACTAGATGAGCCTACAGCTTATCTAGATACATTACATACTAAAAACTTAATGGCAACTCTCAAAAAAATTCATGACTCTGGAACAACAACCCTGATGGCAACTCATGACTTAGATTTAGTTTATCGCTGGGCAGACTGGGTTTTTGTCATGGATAAAGGGCAACTTGTCTTAGAAGGAAAGCCACAGGATGTATTTGCCAAACAGGATATTTTAGAAGAGTTACAGTTAGGAGTACCACTAGTATATGAGCTATTGTTTTCTAAGGAGATTGTTGAAGAAGAACCCGCTTTAGAACAGTTGCGACAACGAATTTTGAAATCATTTCGTTATTAGTATTAATCTACTTGTCTTTATCGTAATATTTAATACAAATAATAGATGTAAGTGATGAATCAACAAGAACCACCAAACAATCAATCCACCTCTAACCAAAACAACGCGGTAAATCCAATGGATTTGTTGTTGGATGAAGAATGGTTTAGAAAAGCGATCGAGGCTGAGGACAAAGTAGGTGGTAACATAGGCGCGGGATTAGATTGGGGTTCTGCATTTGGCGAACTGATGCTTAACTTTGAACTTTTGGGACGTTTAAAAACGTTACGTATTTCTTTAAACCGGGAAGTACGTTTACTACTGAATAATTGGAATTTAGGAACAGCTACCACTATTGCAGTAAAAACTGCAAAAGAGAAACTGCTTCAAAGATTAAGATTACCTACATCAGATGTCAGAGAACGCATACTCGCTGTTTTGGCTATGGATGAACTTTATTGCCAAGAGTTTATTTGCGATAGACAGATACTACGAGAACTAGTAGGAGTTTTGCTGACACAAGAAGATTGGGAAACTATTGCCGCAGTTGCAGCAGATTCGTTAAAAGCGCAAATTATGCAGCAAGTTTCTTTTGAGAAAATTTCGGCGTAGTATAAGAGTGAAAAGTGCTGAAACTTGGAAGGTATGACAAAATATATGCCAAAAGCGAACATAGTACCAATGAACAAATTGTCTTAATAATTTGTCTAATTACAAGTTTTTAACAACTGGTTGCTGTATGGATGCTCTAGATTGATAACTAGGTGCGTGTTCAATGCAACAATAAGGACGGCTGTAACTTAAAGGGGGTTCTAGAGCATGAGCCCGCAAAAACTCCGAATCGTTCATCACCTTCTCAGTCTGACCGTCAAATACGATTTGTCCCCTACTTAATACAACAGTACGCGAACAAAGCTCTAAGGCTAAATCTAAATCATGAGTGGCTATCAGTTGAGTCAGAGGTAGAGTTTGTAGTAAATCAATTAACTGGCGGCGCGATCGCGGATCTAACTGAGCAGAAGGTTCATCAAATACCAAAACCTGAGGCTTCATGGCTAAAACCCCTGCGATCGCAACACGTTTTTTTTCACCTCCAGACAAGTTATCGGTATTGCGCTGTCCGTACCATTCGGGATCGATATCAACTGCTACCATTGCTTGAAGAACTTGCTCTTTGAGTTCCCTATCTCGCAAGCCCAGATTCATCGGACCAAAAGCAACATCCTCCCATACCGTTGGCATAAATAACTGGTTATCTGGATTTTGAAAGACCAGTCCCACAAAATTCCGAATTTCTCGTAAATTTTCAGGTTTGACAACCCATTCGCCAATTATCACTTCTCCTTCCTGAGGCAAAATAATGCCATTGAGGTGATACTGCAAAGTAGATTTACCCGAACCATTTGCTCCAATTAATGCAACTCTTTCTCCTGGTTTAATAAATAGATTAATTCCCATAAGGGCTTGAGTCCCATCAGGGTACGTATAGCTCAGATTTGTAATAGTGACTGGATTGTGATGCATTGTTGAAGTGTTAGTTGTTAGTTGTTAGTAGTCAGTGGTTGGTTGGTAGCTACTTACTACTAACCACCAACCACTCACTATTAACCAATCAAATAAATAGCTTGTCCCAAAAGTGACACAATTAGCGCTATGGTGAGAGCGATCGCATCACGCCTTCCCCCTTGGGGTACTTGTTCTATGGGTGGGACTCCTTGATAACCGCGTGACAGCATTGCTTGATGAATGCGATTACCTCGCTCGTATGTGCGGATAAACAGAGATCCAATTGTGTTGCCAATGACTAACCTGATAGTACGGTTGCTGTTCATTAAGTTGCGAGATGCTGCGGCTCGCCTCATGGTGTTAAACTCGTTAATCAAAACGTTAATGTAGCGATACATTGATGCCAAAATTGCTACTAACAGTGGAGGGGTTCGCAGTTGAATCAGAGCGTTGAGAAGCATTGGTACTGAAGTTGTTAAAGTCAGCAAATTTAACACCAACAGCGACAGTAATGCCTTAAATGTTACACTACCCAAAACAATCAGCCCCAGGGTAGTGATTTGTAAAGGACCCCAAGTCCAAAGTACTGTACCACCTCTTCGGAATAAAGTTCCTAGAAGTACGACACCGATAAACCCGAACTCAACAGCTAATCGTTTCAATAGAACGCTGAGCGTTACTTGACTGAGTAATATGAGGCTTATCACAGCCAAACCATAAATTGACCAAGTCCACCAATGTCCGTTGGGGGTAATGACAGTGGCAAAAACAAGCATCAACGTACAGAGAATGCGAGTACGGGGAGCCAGTTGGTGCCAGGGTGTGGCTTTCTTACTATCGATATCAAGAGCTATTGCTCCAATATGCAGCAGCATCTAACGATTTTTACTTCCTTCATCCTTCACACTTTATACTTTATACTTCGTTAGAATCATCATACTCGGGGTGAGATGAACTCGAACCACGCACCACAAGTTTGCCGATCCCCCAAGCTAAACCAAAAGTTGCTAGAGTTCCCACTAACCCAGCGATGGGGGTAGCTATACCTTCCGGGACACCTTTAAGAGAGTATTCGTCAAATAAAGAGTGGAAGGGAAGCTTTTTAGCTGGTGTATCTTCAACTGCTTTATCTTCAAATTTGAGATCTTGGGAGACTCTATCCAAACCATCGGGATCTTTGCTGGCAAAAGGAGAGAGGAAAATTGCAATCAGTAGGGCAATACCCAAACCTGCAATAACGAAAGCACGGTTGCGATCGCGTGTCATATTATGGCTCATAAGATTTCTCTAATTACTCCCTAATCGTTATTGATATGGAGACAAAGGTCGAGAGACAACAGATTTGCGTGGGGGATCGTAGAACATATCCGGTCGAGTCCGCCAAATAAACGAAAGTGCGATGACAGTGATTGCGGCTTCACCGATCCCAATCAGCACGTGCCAAGTTATCATTGCCGTCAATGCTACCGACAATGGAACTGTTCCAGATATAGCCAGTTGTACTGCACATACAAATGCGGCTACAACTACACTTGTCCAGGCTGCAACCCCTGCGCCCACAACCATCCCTAACAGTTTATTACGACCTATGGCGATTCGGATAGCTTTGTATAGGTAATAACCTGCAAATGTCCCAATTAAGCCCATATTCAGGATGTTAGCTCCCAAAACTGTCAAACCGCCATCTTGGAAAAAGACGCTTTGGACAATAAAGACAACTACCATCACTAAAGAACCAGCCCAAGGACCTAATAAAGCTCCTGCTAAAGTACCGCCCAAAAGATGCCCGGAAGTCCCTCCAGGGATAGGGAAATTAATCATTTGAGCAGCAAAGATAAAAGCCGCACATACACCCATCAGAGGTACAGCTCGTTCTTGGTATTCTGCTTGCGATTTTGACAGCGAAGCTGCAATTAATGCGAGTGCAATAATCCAAGTGACAAGGATAACGGGTAAATTCAAAAAGCCATCCGGAATATGCAATGCTAAATGGGGTTGAAATATCCCATGCATCCACCCTAAGTATGAAATAAAAGCAAACACGATGTGTATCCGTAATTTAACGATTTTCTTTTGTCAGATTATGCGATATCTGTAAACTTCTAGTTAAGCTTAGAGTTTCTTTAGATTTCAATGGGATGGGGGGGCATTTAATCAAGATAGAAGGTGAAGGATGAAGCGTGAAGCAGGAACAATAGTGAGAACCGTTAAATCTTTGGGTATTATTATTTGGGTTATATATATAACGAGATTAAAGATGGTTGTTTTACGTAAAAATACTGTTACTTTTTCTGTTAGCGTGAGTCTGACTTTTCTCATAACTGCCTGCAATGAAAGCAAAGTTAACCAGTGCCAACGATTGATGGAAGTCGTTAACAAAGGAACTGAGCTTATTGATAAGAATAAAGGGCAACAGGTTACAACTAGCATACAACTATCAAAAGATTTGCAAGCCGTCAGTAAAGAGATTGGAGAACAGAACTTCAAAGATCCGAAGCTACAGGAATTTCAGAACCGTATTGTCAAGGTATTTGAGACTGTGAGCACATCGATTGCGAAAGCAGGTCAAGCTTTAGGCTCTGCCAAGATAGCAAAAAACTCATCAGAAGGTCGAATCAAAATTCAAAAGGCGAGAGGAGATATCGATGCATCCCTAACAGCAGCAGCAAATGCAGCCAAGCAGTTAGATGCTGTCGCATCAGACTTGAATAAGTACTGCAATCAACCAGAGTAAGCTCAGCATCGAACCTCTCTTTCTGCTTGCTCTAAAAATTAGCGATTTTTGTAAGGTGGGTAACTACCCGCCCTACACCGTAGCGATCGTCTTCTGGCGAAAAGGGAGTAACCTTTTCTGCTCCCTCTTAGCTGCCAACACTCGTTCTTATCTTGAATCAGTATTTAATATTACTTATTAATAAGCAATGTTCCGGATTGACAGAGATTGTTCCTGTCAAAAGAAATGTCAGTCTAAATTTATGTTTAAGTACGATGAACGACATTGGTCTGCTAATGGCGGGCGTGTTGGCAGCAGGGCTACCATCTGCCCCGAAAGTGCCAGAGCAGCCACCAGTAAAGGCAAAAGAAGAGGCGAACAGAGCAGCAATATCTGAGGTAACTCAAGTTATTCCACCTGCTGAAATGGCATTACCCGAATTTATGCCACTGGATGGTAGTTCTTCAACTACCCCGTTAGCTATAAAAATAAAAAGTAAAAAAATAACTAGTGAAATTACTGAGAAAATTTATCCTCAAACCCCTTACAGTCTAGTACAAGCAGTAGAAACACTGAGGGACAGGGAGGATAAGGAGGACAAGGGGGACAAGGTAGAATTTTCTCCCTTGTCTACCCCCTCTCCAGAAGACGATCCCATGTCCCAAGTCACATCTGTGTCGCAACTGGGTGATGTCCAACCTTCTGATTGGGCTTTTAGTGCTTTGCAATCTTTAGTAGAACGCTATGGTTGTATTGCTGGATATCCCGATCGCACCTATCGAGGCGATCGAGCTATCAATCGTTATGAATTTGCTGCGGGATTGGCGGCTTGCTTGGAAACAATCAATGAATTGATTGGCAAGAGCACAGAAGGGGCTCTGACTAATGAGGATTTAATTTTACTAGAAAAATTACAATCGGAATTTCAGGCGGAGCTAAACGCAATTCAGGAGCGTGTGACTTCTTTAGAAGGTAGAACATCGCAAGTAGCAAAAAATCAGTTTTCCACAACAACGAAACTTGTCGGACAAGTTATTTTTGGCTTGCAAGGCTCTAACAAGGCTAATATTGATTTGTTTCCTAGAGATGGTGTTCCAGAACGCGACGCACAAACAAATGTCACATTTGCAAGTAACGTACAGTTAACACTGGCGACTTCATTTACGGGAAAAGATTTATTATTAACTGGTCTATCTGCAGGAAATTCAGGCTCTAATGCACCATTTGTATTCACCAATATGGGACGCTTGGGTTATGAACTGGATACAGAAAAAGATTTAGTGCTGAACGAGTTGTCTTACCGATTTCCTGTCTCTGATAACTTTGGCATTGTTGTTGGGACAGCTGGTGTTAACCCAAGCAATACCTTCCGGGGTATTAACCCTTTAGAAGGTTCTGGAGAAGGAGCTATCTCTTTATTTGGTCAGCGCAATCCTATTTTGGCAATCGGTAATGGAACGGGTGGCATAGGTTTTGACTGGCAAATCAGCGATCGCATCAGTTTGCAAGGAGTCTACAGTTCGGAAATTCCCAGCTTTCCCAGTAACGGTCAAGCAGCAGGACTCTTTGGTGGTAGATACACAGCTGGTGTTCAGTTAAGCCTTGCACCAACTAACAACATCGATTTAGGAGTTCACTATCTTTACTCCCACTCTCCTGATGGCTTGTTAGGAAGTGGTATCGGTGATGCTCAATTAATCTCTCCTTTTGCACCATCTGTTGCCTTCAACACTCATGCTGTAGGCGCAACTGTGGCGTGGCGTGTCAATCCCAACTTTCAATTAGGTGGTTGGGGAGGTTGGACTTTTTCAAATCCAGAAGAACTTTCTGGAAGCGTAAAAACAACTAACTGGATGGCATTTGCTGCATTTCCTAACTTACTCCGCCAAGGCAATCTCGGGGGAATTCTTGTCGGTCAACCACCTAAAATTACCTCCAGTACCCTGCCAGAGGGATACAATCTTCCCAACTTTTCCGAAGGAGGAACACCAGGAGGGCGCAGCGACAGTACATTACACTTAGAGCTTTTTTATCGCGCCCAATTGAACGACTATTTATCAATCACTCCAGGCTTGCTAGTTCTTTTCAACCCAGATCACAACTCAGCTAACGATACTTTAGTGATTGGAACAGTGAGAGCAACGTTCCGGTTTTAATTTCATACTTGTGTAAATGTAATCAAATGCTCAAAAGCATACTTAGACAATCAGCAGCAAATCAACAGCTAACAAGGGGAAGTCCAATACCTCTCGTAGAATCAGACGTGTTTTTTATGACTTTATAATCCAGGAACACATTCTCAATGCACTTCCAAGCGTCTGGTCAAAACTCAATTCAAAACGACAACTCCTTATATCCGCAAATACACGCAAATTCTAACTATCCTCGTCTACCTGCGTCCATTTGCGGTTCAAAAAACAAAATCTCCAAGTTAGGATTGCTCCTCATTAGCAGTTGCAGTCTAGCTTCAGCTATCATTGGTCTTGGAAATTCTAAAGCCGCCGCACAATTAACAATTCAAAGCACCGGTACGCTCTCGGGTACTATTCAACTTCCCAGTTTTAACCCTAACTTCAACAATAGAATTACCCGTGTAGATACTGACTCCAACGGTACTTATATGCGAAATATAGGTACCAAACAGAATCCTAATTTTGTTCCTGTATACACTTCTAATTATGTAAAAGTTCAAACACGAGCTGATGGAAGCCTGGGGTACTACGTTGACTTTAGAGGAATTCCCGTCATATCACTTGATGGCGTTCTCTCTTCACCTGCTCTCTCAGGCGGTCAGTTAGAACCATATAAATACCAAGGCATAATACCAGACACCAAATTTCAAGGTGTGGTTCAAGATGAGTTTGGACTGACAAAAGCTTTTTACACTGGTGTTGTGACCGATCCAAAAACAGGACAGCAGTACCAGGGAACATTTGAAGTGAACGGACAAGGACCGCGATATAGCGATCGCAACGGTGGTGAAAGTCCCACAGTCTTTGATTTCAAATCGGATCTTCCCGGTAAACCAACTGTTACGTCTTTAAAAATGACAAACAGCCCTTTAGTGAGATTGACAATTAAAGTACCTGCAGACGCTAAACCAATTGTTAGCAATCCCACACCGGTTGTTAACAATCCCACTCCATCCCCATCGCCAGTGGTGAGCAATCCCACTCCTCCATCCCCATCGCCAGTGGTGAGCAATCCCACTCCATCCCCATCGCCGGTGGTGAGCAATCCCACTCCATCCCCATCGCCAGTGGTGAGCAATCCCACTCCATCCCCATCGCCGGTGGTGAGCAATCCCACTCCATCCCCATCGCCGGTGGTGAGCAATCCCACTCCATCCCCATCGCCGATGGTGAGCAATCCCACTCCATCCCCATCGCCAGTGGTGAGCAATCCCACTCCATCCCCATCGCCGGTGGTGAGCAATCCCACTCCATCCCCATCGCCAGTGGTGAGCAATCCCACTCCATCCCCATCGCCGGTGGTGAGCAATCCCACATCACCATCCCCATCGCCAGTGGTGAGCAATCCCACATCACCATCCCCATCGCCAGTGGTAAGCAATCCCACACCAGCACCTACTACATCCATTGTTGACAACAGCAATGTAATACTTTCATCCACACCCACTATAGATGTCAACGAATCTAATTATTCATCACCCTCTACTTTGCCTCAAGTAGAGTTCAGCAATGGAAATTCCATAAACACGAATCGGACTGACTCCTCTACCCTTGCTTCCGGTGTATGTTCAAGAAACAACACGAAAAATTCAGCCCAATGCGGTAAAGAAATATCGACACCCAAACAAACAATTGGTCCCCGCAGTCGAGTCATGATCCGTTGACGCCATTTCAGGAACCAAATTCAGTAGTCATGAAGTATATATAACAGCTAGTATAAGGACAACATTCCAAAGATGAAACTTCTAATTTGGCAAAGTTGTCCTTATAGTTTAGTAAGAAGGTGTTCTCATACCCAGTACCCGTTGTCTCCATTGCCAGAGGGAGCCCCACCTTCCCAATTACCTGATGACGTTTTCTCAGTTTATCAGCTAGCTTAAAAATAAACGGGGTTCGTAAACCATTTATACGCTTTTTAGGGAAGCAGTTATGAAAGAGGAACTGATTGAATTGATAGCTAGAGTCATACAAGTCCTGCAAATTAACATGCGTTGGATGACTTGGAATCTATTTCTGGCATTTATACCATTGGCTTTGAGTGTTTGGCTATTTCGCATGAAGCGAGGACGGTCTTGGGTTTGGTGGCTCGGATTCCTGGTGTTCTTTGCTTTTCTACCTAATGCACCTTACCTGTTAACCGATGTCATTCACTTGATAGATGATATCCGTACAATCCAATCAATATGGATGATTACCCTTGTACTGATCCCGTTGTATCTACTAGTTATCCTAGCAGGATTTGAAGCTTACGTTGTTTCTTTAATTAACTTAGGTTATTACCTGCATAGGATAGGCAAGAGCCAATGGATTTTAGGCGTTGAGATGATGACTCATGCTCTCTGTGCTATTGGGGTGTATTGGGGGAGATTCTTGCGCTTCAATAGTTGGGATTTTGTCACTCAATTGGACACCGTGCTGACCAAAGGCATAGAAGAAATTTTGGGGAAACAACCTTTAGTCATTATTGCTATTACTTTTGCAGTACTAGCAGTTTTGCATTGGATTATGAAACGGGTGACTTTGGGGTTTACCAGGCAAGGCAAAAGTGAGATGATTGTCAACCCAAAACACGTTCACTCCGATACACCCAATATTTAATGAGAAATTGTATGGCTTGTCTTTTCTAGAACATGGAATTTGCAGCTATACTTATAAAACCCACCTACGTGGGTTTTAGGATTTTTTGTGAGTGCTACAAGGGGAGAACTCCCTCCGGGTATGTGCTTGGGGACACGCTATATGTAAAGCACGCGCTACATGATGTGGCATTAGATGGATGGTGCTGGTTCTGACCGTGCAGTTTTAATTTTACTTGCAGTCACAGGATGCTGTACAGTCAAGACAGAACAAGAGGCATGGTGCAGAACGTAATTGCTGACGCTACCTAAAAACAACTCAGACAGACCGGAGCGACCCCTACGTCCGATTACAATTAAGTCAAATCCATTTTGTGTGGCAAACTCGCAGATGGTATGACCGGGACTACCAGGCTGTTGAGTCCATTCACAACTTATACCAATGGCAGTTGCTTCATCTGTAAGCGATCGCAACATTTCCATTCCCCGATTAATGAACTCCTCCCACTGTTGGCGCTGTATTTGCAAAATTTCGGTGCTCAACCCCAGTCCTACATAGTATTCAGGGCTCGACAGTAAAGAAGTATCTGGGCTTCCCTCTTCTACTTGCGATAGTACGTGCAACAACGTCAGGTTAGCTTGTAAAGCCTTCGCCAAGGTAAGTGCTTCCTCAAAGACGCTCCTACTGCTACTAGATGTGTCTAATGCAACCAGTATTTTGTGTAACATATGAGTTTACCTCCAAACTGTTTGGCTCGAGCTTTTAACGATTTGTGACTTTGCGTTCTTGCCGATCGCTTTCACTTATGTTTATAAGAAAACAATTTGAGGAACTTGTGAAGGCAGCATATCACCGCTGCCTTAAGAATTTGCAATAAGTCTCATACACGCAGTTTTTGCTCTTTGTTTGTCAACCAGTCTCTTTAACTGCGATCGAAGTTAAGCGATGGTTGATAACCTTCTCAGATTCTTGGATATCCATGCGCCGAATTAAATCATTCTCAATGGTATAAATATGCTGAACCATTCGATCCACCATTAAATGCCTTCCATGCCGTCTACTCATTCATGCCATTCGTGTAAACGCTTGTCATTACAGCGATCGCTACTCCACAAAACCAGAGATCATCTGGTAGTATTGCAAATGCTCAAACGTTTTATCTCTATTGCCTGCCATAAGAAAGATGAAACTTCACCTTATTTGACGTGAAATAAAGCCAGATTGAGCAATCTGGGAAAAACAGATCGTTAGACCGTTGAAAGAGTAGCGGTCTAATTTGGGATGTTTGTTCTCGTTCTTAGGAGGTATATAGCATGACATTAATTTCTAGAGAGGAAATAAAAACATTACTAGAACTGCCAAGACAAAATTGTGTTTCAATTTATATGCCAATCCAAACAGCCGGACCAGAAGTCAGGCAAAATTCTATTCGGTTTAAAAACTTGGTGAAAGATGCGGAAGCTCGCTTAATTGATGCGGGTATTGAGCATAATGATGCTGTTGCATTGCTAGCACAATCCCATTCGCTGGATCGGACAGATTTTTGGGAGCAAACAGGAGACCAAGGACTGGCAGTTTTTATTTCTAATGACGTTTTTCGCTACTATACTTTGCCTCTAGAATTTGATGAAATGGTTGTGGTAACAGACCGATTTCATATTAAGCCTCTGCTCCCGATTTTAAATGGCGACGGGCGTTTTTATCTCTTGGCTTTGAGTCAAAAAGATGTTCGGTTCTTTGAAGGCGATCGCTACGGTCTCCAAGAGGTTGAGGTAGAAAATATGCCTAAGAGCTTAGATGAAGCCCTCAACTACGATGAGACTGCCCAAGACGGTCAGTTTCGCATTGCGACCTCAAAAGGGGGAACTGCCAATTCTTTTCAACAGCCCGGATCGTTTCACGGACAGGGTAGCCCTGACAGGGATAAGCATCAGGAAAGCATCTTACAGTTCTTCCACGCAGTGAATAATGCATTAGAAGAAAAATTGCGAAACCAAACAGCGCCTTTGATGCTGGCTGGAGTAGAATACCTAATGCCCTTGTACAGAGATGCAAACACTTACCAGCATTTGATAGAAGACGGTATCTCTGGGAATCAAGAAATTCTAACTGCAGAGGAGCTGCACGAACGGGCTTGGCCGATTGTCGAGCCTCTGTTTTACCAGTCGCAGCAAGAGGTTGTGGAAAGATTTAATATGCTTTATGGTTCCAATACTGGCAAAGCATCCAACGATCTCAAAGAAATCATCCCTGCAGCATATTACCAAAGAATTGATTCCTTAATAGTTGCAGCCAACCGAGAGCAATGGGGACTGTTTGACCCGTCTTCAGATACAGTTTTCTTGCATCAAGAAGAAGAAACGGGTGATGACGATTTATTAGATTTTGCTGCTGCTTACACTTTGCTCAACGGTGGAACAGTTTACACCATTGGCTCAGAACAAATCCCATTTAGCACACCTGTAGCAGCAATTTTCCGATATTAATCTTTGGGGTGTTGTATAAACTAGAACAATATCTATACAACACTGTCCATGAAGGCTACTTGTTCTCCAATTTGGAGTTCTTTTATCACTTTAGGGCTTTTGACCGTGGCAAGCTTTTCTCAACCTGCCACGGCAGAAACCATAACCGGACAATCGGGTAACGTCCGGGCAGAAATATCTTACGAAAAAGCACAAGATTATCAGTATAAAAATCTTCGTTTAAAAATTATTCGTGCAGGCAAAACGGTTTTCGATCGCAAACCCCTCGCTCAAGATAACGACTACGATAGACCTTTGGGTGCGATCGCCAAAGAAAATCAACTGCCAATAGTAGATTTAGATGGCGATAAAGAACCAGAAGTAATTGCTGATTTCTTCACAGGTGGCGCACACTGTTGTACTTATTCTTTAATTTACCGCTTTGACAAATCTCGCCAGCAGTATACAAAGATTAATCATGCTTGGGGGAATGGCGGTTATGGACTTAAGGATTTAGATAAGGATGGATTGCCAGAGTTTGAAAGTCGCGACGATCGCTTTGCCTATGCTTTCACAAGCTATGCGGCTTCGAGTTACCCGGTACAAATTTACCAGTATCGCAACGGGAAAATGGTGGATGTGACTCGTCGCTATCCCAAAATCATTAAAAATCACGCGTCCGAACTTTGGCAGTTTTACCTCAAGGAAGGGAAACAATACGAAGATGGGAAAGGTATTTTAGCAGCTTACCTGGCAGACAAGTATATGTTGGGTCAAGGTGAAGACGGTTGGGTGCAAGTGAGACAAGCTTATAAAGGACGCGATCGCAATAGCTATTTTGCCGATTTACGTAAGTTTTTACGAGAAACTGGCTATATCCTTTAAATGTAGAATGTTATCCTTCACCTCATCTGGGGAATACTAACGATGGTTCAAGTATGCCTTACAGATGTGCTGGAAAGTTTTAGGAGAAGGTAATGTTCGATACAAAGCTTTGGCTGCAATTATCTGCAATTCTCTTTGTTGGAAATGTTGTTAAAATCTTCACAAACATACCCGTTCAGGTCACAACTGTATTTGTTGACACAGTAATGAATATCGTTATTCCTACACTTGCCTGCATCTACGTGTCATTACTTAAAAAGTATACACCTCTCTATCAAAACGTTTACTACGAACCACCATATGTCGTTTGGGTTGAGACAGGTGTCAGCTGGGTTGTTATCTGTTGCGTAGCAATCCTTTCTAGGAATCTGTCACCCGGTTTTGCGATCGCTACATTTTCAATCTGTCTGTGTCTGGCAACGGCTTTGAGAAGAAAGAGTTAAGAGCAGTGAGGGGCTTACACTTATGGTTGTAGTTGATTTGCAGCTGCATCAATGTGTCGTTTCAATATTTTAACAGCAGCTTTTGTATCTTTTTGACGACAAGCATCTAAAAGTTGATAGTGTTCCTTTTGGCTGCTTTCCAAATAATCTACTTGTTCCATCTGTCGGTGAGCATAGCGAAACATATTCGTATGTAAGTTTTGAATCATTTTCAGCAATCGAGGTCGATTTGCCAAGGTGTAGAGCGCTGCATGAAATTCCCAATTTTGCTTCGCCCAGGAAGTTGCATCTGTGACTCGATTGATTTCATCCAGAATCATCGCTGCTTTTTCTAAATTGGATTCAGCTAGGTTGGGAATTGCGAGTTGAATGGCCATCACCTCTAAAGCGGAACGAATTTCACAAATTTCCTGCACTTCATTTGGTGACAGTACCGATACCATCGCCCCTCGATTCAGATGAAACGTGACCAATCCTTCTGCTTCTAGTTGTCGCAGAGCTTCTCTCACAGGAATGCGGCTGACTCCAAATTTTGTGGCGATTTCATCTTGTCTGAGAGATTGACCTTCTTGAAGAATTCCTCGCAGAATTGCTTCTCGTAAGGTATCGGCAATGACATCTGGGGTGCTGCGTTGCTGTTGCAGCACGTTGGCGGCTAGGTCGTTTAAATTCATAACTTTTTTCATGCATAATGTATATTGTATACGATTTTTTGTATACAATATACAAAGTTAACACTCTTGGAGCTAGTTATGAGCATTTCCTCCACAGACCGAATCGTTATCTTCGACACCACACTTAGGGATGGCGAACAATCACCTGGCGCAACACTTAACGTAGAAGAGAAGTTAGCGATCGCTCACCAACTAGCTCTTCTCGGAGTGGATGCGATAGAAGCCGGATTTGCGATCGCAAGTCCGGGAGACTTTGAAGCCGTCAGAACCATAGCCGAACAAGTTGGTGGGGTACCGGGTGGACCCATCATTTGCAGTTTGGCAAGAGCCATTCGCGAGGATATTAAAGCTGCTGCAGAAGCACTGCAACCGGCGGCTCATCCCAGAATTCACGTTTTTCTGTCCACATCAGATATTCATCTCAAATACCAGTTAAAAAAGACCCGCGACCAAGTACTGGCAATAGCTGAAGAAGCGATCGCCTATGCCAAGTCCTTCGTACAAGATGTAGAATTTTCACCGATGGATGCAAGCCGCACCGAACCAGAGTTTCTTTACCAAGTCTTATCCACTGCAATTGCAGCTGGTGCTACCACAATCAATATTCCCGATACCGTTGGAATCTGCACGCCAAAAGAAATGGAAAAGTTGATTCAAGGGATTAGGAAAAACGTAGCCAATATAGAACAGGTGATTCTTTCGGTTCACACTCAAAACGATTTGGGTTTAGCCACAGCCAATGCACTAGCAGCAATTGAAAACGGAGTGCGCCAGGTAGAATGCACCATCAATGGTATTGGAGAACGTGCTGGCAATGCTGCATTAGAAGAGATTGTTATGGCTTTGCAGGTTCGCAAACCCTATTACAATCCCTACTTGGGTCGTCCTGTAGAAAGTGAAGCCCCTTTGGTCAATATCAAAACTCAAGAAATTTATAAAACTTCCTGCTTGGTTTCTCAATTGACAGGGATCGCAGTACAACCAAATAAGGCGATCGTTGGAGCTAACGCCTTTGCTCATGAATCAGGAGTTCACCAAGATGGTGTGATTAAGCACCGAGAAACTTACGAAATCATGAATGCTGCGGACATCGGGTTGCCAGAAAATCGGATCGTGTTGGGTAAGCACTCAGGGCGCAACGCCTTCCGGAGCAAGCTGCAAGAATTGGGGTTTGACCTGAACGAAGCAGACTTTAACAAAGCCTTCATCAGGTTTAAAGAAGTTGCTGATAAGAAAAAAGAAATGACCGATTGGGATATTGAGGCTATTGTGCGAGACGAAACCCAAATTCAAGTAGAAAGCGGTTTTCAGTTAGAACACGTACAAGTCACCTGTGGAGATTGTACTTGTCCGACAGCAACTATCACAATTGTGACTCCAAATGGAGAAATTGTGACTGATGCTGCGGTAGGTACAGGTCCGGTGGATGCAGTGTATAAAGCGATCGCTCGGATGGTGCGGGTATCGAGCCAATTAGTTGAGTATTCCGTCCAATCTGTGACAGAAGGAATTGATGCTTTGGGAACCGTTACCGTTCGCCTGCGCCATCAAAACCGCATTTTCTCCGGACAGTCCTCCGACACGGACATTGTTGTTGCATCAGCTTACGCTTATATCAATGCAGTCAATCGTCTTTATCGTTACTTGCAATCTTCCAAAGGAAACGAGCCTTTGAGTTCATCTTTCACAACATCAGTAAAATATCTCATCTAATTCTATCGGACAAGTCTTTTGAAGTGCATTAAAAGCTGTTTCGATCCCCCCTAACCCCCCTTAAAAAAGGGGGGAACTTCATTCTAATTCTCCCTTTTTACGATGTTTCATCTCTTTTCTAAAGATCTGTACACCACCGTAGCTCCCATTGGAGAAGGGCTTTGGAACTGTCGCGCTTTGAGTCAGTTGTGCAATTGATATCAAATCCGGTAGCATCTGAATGATTAAAAAACCGCAGAGAACGCAGAGGACGCAGAGGGAGAGGACAGAGGAATAATTCCGATACCGACGGATTTGATATCAATTGGGTAAAAGCCTTCAAGGGGAAAACTTTTCGGTTTAACTAAAGGAATATTAATCTGTTCTCTAAACTCCTAACTACTCAACCACGAACAACTTCTTTACAAAGTAAGGTTGTTTCACAACTATCTACTGACTTGGATAATGTATTTATTGGAGAGTAATCTATAAAATCCGTAATGATTATCCAAAATCAAGCCCGTTATTTGTTAGACACGAATAAGAGTCGCAAATGCACAAGTAAAAAAACATTTAGAGGTCTGTGGGGTTATTTAGGTATAGCCGCCATAATATTATGTTTTCTCCCAATTAACGCTGCTACTGCGGCTACGAAAGTGATGTCCTTGGGCGACTCTCTCTGTGAGGGCAATATTGCTGTTTTGCGTAGTAAGGTAGCCAGTACCAAATTTGGCTCTACTATAGATTGGGTAGGAACCAAAAAAGACGGTGCATATAAGAAGGACCCAGATCACGAATGCCATGGTGGGTGGTCGGCGGCGCAAGTTTTGCAACAACCGGGTGCAAAAGTTCGTCTTCCCTCTTGGGAGGGAAAGCCGGGAAGCGTTCGGAACTGGGTTCAAGACACTAAGCCTGATGTCGTGCTGATGATGCTCGGTACCAATGATTTCTTTGGCACTGATGTTAGAGGGGATAATACCTCTAGCGTTCTGACAAAATCTCTTCAAGGGATTATTGATGAAATCTTCTTGATACGTCCTAATGCCAGAATTGTAGTCGCCTCAATTCCCCCCTTTAAATGGGATGTTCAAAAGGGCGTTGATGCCAATAAAACGAGAACTGCAGCTAACGCATTTCTTAAGAATCGTGTCAAAGAACTTTCCCAACAAGGAAAGCGAATCATCTTTCTTGATATGCATGCTGCAATAATTACTCGCATGAATCGGGTTGATGTTTTTAATAGTGATGGCGTTCACTTTAATGATGAGGGGAATAAGTTTGTTGCCGAGATGTGGACTCGCGCTCTAAAAGATATACTTTAATATACCCTCATCCCCAATCTTTCTCCTAACGGGACAAGGGCGTTCTTTCCCTGACTCCTGATTCTCTACTCCCTACTTTCCAACATTTGAGGAAATTATGTTAAGACTCCACAGCGCTATGCTAGAACGCTCTTCATTAATCGAGTTAGAGCAATTACACTTAGAGGGCTTTTCTAGAATTAATACAATTAATACAGATGAGACTGCGAAAAGCGATCGCATCTTATCTGAAGACATTAAACCAACACAAAAAATCGACGCGGAAACTCAATCTGTTTCTAATGAGATAACAGACACGGGTTCCTCAATGGAAGAGTTTTACCAACTCGCGCAAGAGTTGCTGTTCATAACTCTTGCCTTGATAGGAATTTCTTTTGGCTGCGTGTGGTTTTTTTATTCTGCCAACATTGCCTTAAACTATTTAATTGGGGCTTGTGCGGGGCTATTGTACTTGAGGATGTTGGTTAAAGATGTAGAGCGATTGGGCTCAGAAAAAAAACAACTTAGCAAAGCTCGCTTCGCTTTGTTGATAGTGTTAAGTATATTGGCAAGTCGATTGGAGCAATTGGAAATCCTGCCAATATTTTTGGGGTTTCTTACCTATAAAATCACAATTATGCTTTATGTGATTAGGACTTCCTTACCGTCTTTCTCTCGCTAATTTAAACTCCAATTTACTCTCACTAAAGCTTTATTATCCGCAACCCCGACACCATACAATTTGTCGGGGTTTTAATGTTTCCAAAACAATTGAGAATGGTTACACGTATATTTTATACTTATAAAAATTCGAGCTTAGATGTACACAATCAATGACAGCAGATCCATTATTTTATGAAATCTTCAAAGAAATTCCAGAGTTATTCTTTGAATTCATTGGTCACTCAGAAACAGACCCCAGTATTTACAAATTTAGCGCTCAAGAAATTAAACAGAGAGGGTTTCGTTTAGATGGGCTGCTTTCAACCCCAGAGACTTATCCAGATGAGCCAATCTACTTTATAGAAGCGCAGTCTTATAAAGATGATAATTTCTACAACCAATTTGTGGCAAAAGTCATTCTTTATTTAACCCAATATCAACCTCCCAATAAAACTTGGTACGCTGTCATCATTTATAATACAAAAAGTAATGAAGGCAATTTTCCAGAATATTTAAGTTTTTTTAAAGCACATTTACGTTGCTTCTACCTTGATGAGTTGGCAAAAACGCCCAATCAGTCGTTAGCAGTGGGAGTTATGCGTTTAATAGTCGAAAAGAAAACGCCTTCAAAAACCGGAGAACTCGCCAGAAAACTTATGAGTCAAGCCCAACAGGAGCTAAGCAATGCCATCTTGAAGGAAAAGGTTTTAGAATTTATTCAAGCAGTGGTCATTGATAAGTTTGCTAACTTAAGTCGGGAGGAAATAGCAACTATGCTAGGTTTAGATTCTTTAAAAAATACGAGAGTTTATCAAGAAGCGAAACAAGAAGGTATACAGACGACTAAGCTAGAAATGATACCAATCTTATTAGAGCTAGGGTTAACGATTGAGCAGATTGCGGAACGCTTAAAGCTAGACGTGGAAACTGTCCGAAAAAACGCTCAATAGTAAAACCCGCTTGACAACAAGCTGTTCACAGAAGGGACACTTGCTTTGCAAAGTGTCTTTACCTCATCCTTCATCCTTCAGTTGTCGTCGCGCTGCTTCCAAAATCACCCTTTGCTCAGCACGCGCGATCGCTCTATATGTCTGTTCTACTGCATCTGGTTCTACAGAGATAGAAGTAATACCCCATCGCACCAGTTGCTCAATAATTTCAGGATATAAGACGGGTGCTTGTCCGCAGATCGAACAGGGAATATTTGCCTTTTGTGCCATTTGGATCAGCTGGGCGATCGCATCCATCACAACGGGATGGCTTTCATTAAATGCTTTTGCCAAGTGTCCTTGTTCTCTATCGACTCCCAGTAAAAGTTGTGTTAGATCGTTTGTACCAATAGAAATTCCTTGTACCCCAGCTCTAACATATTCTGGCATTAAGAAAAGAACGCTGGGAACTTCCGCCATAATCCACAATTGGAACTGTCTTACCTGAGTTAACTTCGCCTGCTCAACTTTTTGGCGACAAAATGAGAACTCTTCGACTGTGCGAACGAAAGGTAACAAAAGATGAATATTGCTATAACCTGCTCTCTGTACCTTTGCTAAAGCTGCTAGCTCTAACTCAAAAACTGTAGGATTTATCAGGTAACTATAGGTACCGCGCTCTCCCAATACCGATTGTATGGCAGTCGGTGAACTGTTTTCTAGCGATTGCAGTTCGTGCGATCGCCAATCTAAAGATCGATAAAACACGGGTTTTGGTTCAAAAGCACGGGCAAATTGGGCGATCGCATCGTACCACCTTTCCAATAATTGTGCTCGTTCTCCTTCCCCAATCCAAACACTGGGGTGTTTTCCTTCCAATATATTGAGAACCATCAGCTCCGATCTTAATAACCCTACACCATCCACAGGTAAAGTATGTACCTTTGCGATCGCGCTGGGTTGACTCAGATTTACAAGCAGTTGAGTCGCAATAATGGGTAGCTGTAAAGAATGAGAGAAAGTTAGAGACTGAGGAAGCCCTTCCAAACTTTGGACTTTGAATTTTTCATTTTCAACTGGTGCGTCCTCTTGTTTTATTTCTTCTTCTCCTCGTGCAATATGATAAATTTCTCCCTTATCACCATCTATTTGCAATCGTTCCCCTGTTTGAATGATTTTTGTGGCATCTTTTACACTAACTACCGCAGGGATACTTAATTCTCTGGCAAGAATAGCCGCATGACTGGTTAACCCTCCTTGCTCTGTCACAATCCCCGTCACATATTGTAGAAGCGATAACCAATCAGGAGTTATGTTTGGTAAAACCAAAATCGCTCCATTGGGTATTTTTTCTGGCTTTAATTGTGAATTATTAATAACATAAGCATTTGCTGACACCCGTCCTGTTGCTGCAGCCAACCCTTTGATTGGGGAGACATTAGGAATAGCAGATTGAGGAGTACTGATGTGTGTTATGTACAGAACTCCTGTTGTGCTTTCATTAGAAATCGTCCATTCTATTGTGAAGTTTGCACCTATTTCTTTAACTAGCTGACCTGCTAGATGAACGAGTTGCTGTAAATATTCCTCTGTCAGTGCATATTGTTTTTGTTTCTCTTCTGCAAGCAGGTCAGTTACAATATAGGAAGCTTCAGACATCATAATTGATGATGCATTAGAGGTTCGGTAAGCTATAGTTTTATTACCTATTTCCCGTTCTCGTACATTGCCAGTATCTGGTTGGATGTAAAAAACATCTGGTAAAACTTCTCCTTGAGAAATTGACATTCCCAATCCCCAAGTCGCCAAAATTTCCCATTCTGAAGAAGTGGCATTTAGTACACCACTCGCGATCGCATTTCTGAAAGGTTGTACCAAAACTCCTAAATTGATTTGTCTGAGTTCGACTCCCGCCCATTGCCAGTAAAGTAAACTCTTAGCGCGAAACATTTGGCTCCAAGCTTGCTTCAAAGCAAATGCAATAGCTTGTTCGTTATACGAACAAACTTGAGCTTCGAGCAGTCCAGATACATTACCCAATCCCTGTTTTGCAGTTGGCGCGACAACAGAGGGTCTGAAAATGAGGAGATTGAGGTCTTTACTTTCTTGTTCTCTCACCGCTTCCAAGATAGCGCCAAGCAAACGCGGAGGTAAATTGGCTTGAGTAATTTCTTGACGAAAGCGCCTAGCCACTTGTTGAAGTTGACGCCAGTTTGCTACATCTAGATGAAAGGAAGAGTGAGGTAGATCTGCAACGAGTGCTTCTGAACTATTGAGAGTTTCTAAAAATTCCCGCAGAACTCCTGCTGACACCACAAAACCAGGAAGTACTGGATATCCTCGCTGTATTAATTTGCTCAACTGAAATGCTTTATCACCAACCTTGGTGCGGTCTTGTAGTTTAATTCGATCGAGCCAGTAGAGTTTGTCCACTCAATTACGTAATTATTGATGTAGCTATATAAAAAAATACGAACAGTAGTGATGAAAGTACTTTCAAGCAGAAAAGTATCTATCAGGATATTACCACCAGGCGTGGTGGCGATCGTAGTATACTAAAATTCTGAGCAAAAATGGAAAAGGATTATACAATTGCCCCCTATTTACTACATTGCATCAAATGATTGGTTAAACATAACCTTCAGACTGTGCTTTGCTTTGCTGATTGGGGCAATTGTTGGGATCGAACGTCAATTGACCCATAAACCTGCGGGTTTGAGAACTCATATGTTGGTGAGTTTTGGTGCTGCTCTGTTCAGTTTAATAGTCCTACAATCGAATGTATCTCAATCGGTGACTGGATCTGAAGCTCTATCACGAGTCATTCAGGGCATTGCAACTGGTGTAGGATTTATTGGTGCCGGAGAAATCTTACGTCAATCTTCTCACGAATCAAACCGAATGGAAATCCAAGGGCTAACTTCAGCAGCGGCTATTTGGGTTTCCGCCGCTCTCGGAATTGCTGCTGGTTCTGGTTTGTGGCAGCTTGGATTAATAGGAGCATTCTTATGTTTGTTAGTTTTAAGTGTTTTTAAACGATTTGAAAGACATTAGGCTAATGGCTAATGGCTAATGGCTAATGGCTAATGGCTAATGGTGAGACCAGCCCTGCAGGCGGGTTTCCCGCCGTAGGGGACTGGCGAACCCGAAGGGCGAACCCGAAGGGCTAATGGCTAATGGCTAATGGCTAATGGTTAATGGTTAATGGATGACTGACAATTAGCAATTAACCATTAACAACTTTCGATATCTGACCGGCATTGACAGAAAGAATTTGGGAAGAATTTAACCATTGTGAATCGAAGGAACCTAAATGCGTGGTGGTAATTAGCGTTTGAAAACGATCTTGAATGGCATCTAGAAGCTGGTTTTGCCGAGATAAATCTAACTCTGCTAAAACATCATCAAGCAAAAGTAAAGGTGGTTCTCCAACAACTTCCTCTATGAGTTGCAATTCTGCTAGTTTGAGTGCTAAAACTAACGTTCTCTGCTGTCCTTGAGAACCGTATTGACGGGCTGGTGTGTGATTGATGGTTAACTCGACTTCATCCCGATGGGGACCGACAAGACTAGTCCCTTGATGTAACTCAGCGACAGTTCTCTGTTGAATTTTGTTTAAAAAAGCTTGCTGGACTTCTTCTAAATTATTTTGCTCTAAAGGAACATTAGGAGAGTATTTGAGTTGTAAAATTTCCGTGCTACCACTAATGCTAGCATGCCATGCGATCGCTATGGGAGCAAGTCGCGTTAAGGCGCGATCGCGTCGCCTGATGACCCGCGTACCCGTAGTTGCTAACTGTGCGTCCCAAAGAGCTAACTCTTTTGGTTGGTGGCTCAGCCCTTGTTGCTGAACGCTTTTTAAAAAAGCATTGCGCTGTCGCAACACCTGATTGTACTGCTGTAATATGTGAGCGTAGACAGGTTCGAGTTGAATTAAAAGTGTATCGAGCCAATGACGGCGACCTTCAGGACCTCCACGAACTAAATCCAAATCCAAACTGGAAAACTGTACAGCATTGAGAACACCAAGAAAGTCCATATGACGCCTGAGATTTTCACCATTGAGGGAAACAGTACGACGACCGTTCCGACGCAGGATGATACTCAAATCACTTACCCCAGCTTGTCGCTCTAAAGACGCTATGAGTGCAGATGTTTCTTCCCCATCTCGAATTAAATCACGATCGCGTGCCATGCGGTGCGATCGTAATGTTGCCAGTAATTCTACCGCCTCCAACAAATTTGATTTTCCTTGAGCATTATTACCTACCAAAATTGTTTTAGGAGCAGTAAATTCAACCTGCTGTTCTTTGTAATTGCGAAATTGTCGGAGGAGAAGAGTTTTCAAGTACATAAGATTGAGAATTGCGTGACAAGGAAGAGGGGGTAGACAACAGAGAAGGAGCAGACAAGGGCGCACAAAATGAGGGGGTAGATAAGGGAGAAAATTCTACCTTGTCCTTCTTGTCTCCCTTGTCCTTCTTGTCTCCCTTGTTTCCCGTGTCTCTCGTCTCCCCTAACCCCCAGTCTCTAAACAACTTTCTTACCCGTCAATCGGAAGAAAAGTTTTTCCGCTTCAATCCATACAAACATTAAGGCACTAAAGCCAAGACAAATTGCCAACTCTGGCAAACTTAAGTAGTGAGTTCCAAAGAAAGCTTGTAGAGGAGGTACGTAAACAAGCAACAGTTGCAGAATAGATGTCACAACAACAGCAGCTAGCACGTATGGATTGGAGAAGGGGTTCATCTCAATGGTCAGTTGGGAGTTAGAGCGAATTGCTAATGCGTGACCCATTTGGGCAATACACAGCGCAGTAAACACCATCGTCTTCCAACGGTCAGGATTGAGATCCGGACCCGTCACGACCTTAACGTGATTGTAAGCCCATGCCATGAGAATAATAGAAATGATGGCAAAGACAATACCAATCCGAATCATGTAAGAACCCAAGCCTCGGGCAAAAATGCTTTCACGAGGACTGAAGGGCGGGCGTTTCATCACATCAGGTTCTGCAGGTTCTACAGCTAACGCCAGAGCTGGTAATCCATCTGTTACAAGGTTCATCCACAGAATTTGCAGTGGTGTTAGAGGTACACCTCCGAGTCCCATAATGGGTGCTGCAGCAATTGTGATCACCTCGCCTATGTTACTACCAAGGATGTATTTAATAAAACGGCGGATGTTTGTGTATACAACTCTACCTTCCTTTGTAGCGGCGACAATTGTGGCAAAGTTGTCATCAAGGAGTACCATGTCACTGGCTTCTTTACTCACATCGGTACCGGTGATACCCATGGCAATACCAATGTCAGCTTGTTTGAGGGCTGGTGCATCGTTGACACCATCGCCTGTCATGGCGACAAATCGACCCCGGCGTTGCAGTGCTTGAACGATGCGAAGTTTGTGTTCGGGGGCGACTCGAGCGTAGATGCTCACCAAATCAACTTGTTCTTCTAGTTCTTTATCGCTCATTCGCTGCAATTCTTGACCTGTTAAGGCGCGATCGCTTTCTTGAGCTATACCCAAATCCACAGCAATGGCGCGTGCGGTGAGTTGGTGGTCTCCAGTAATCATGACCGGGCGGATTCCTGCATCTCGACATTCTTGCACGGCATCCCTTACTTCCGGACGGGGTGCATCAAGCATTCCTATTAACCCCAGCCATACCAATTCTTTCTCGGATTCTTCATCTGAACCTTCCGGTGGTATTTCGGTAAGAGGTTTGTAAGCAAAACCCAAAACCCGCAGACCTTTACTTGCCATTGTGTCATTTTCTGTCAGAATTTGACTGCGTTGTCCCTCCTCAATCGGGATGGCGCTATTCCCTATATAAATACGAGTACACCGTGCAAGTATTAACTCTGGCGAACCTTTGGTAAACATTAAGTAGCGTTCTGACGGTTGCAGTAAGTGACTGACGATGGGGTCAACTTCTGCGATAGGCGAGACTCCTGTTTCTACTTGCTCTGCTTTACAAATTACACTCATGCGCTTGCGTTCTGAGGAGAAGGGGAACTCTGCAACACGAGGCAATTTGCTATCCCATTGATCCTTTTCAATTCCTCCTTTTGCAGCAAGTGTTACCAAAGCACCTTCTGTTGGATCGCCTAAAATCCTCCACTGTCCTTTATCTTGTTGCAAAAAGGAATCATTACACATGGTACAGGCAACAAGCAGCGCTTGGAGCGCTGGATACTCCTGTGGCTCAGTTTTTCGATCTTGAAGTTGAAACTCTCCCACTGGGTCGTAACCAGAACCTGTAACGCTCAAAAATTGGTTATTTGTATTTTGTAGCGATTGCGGTGAGTGGTTTCCATCTTCAGAAATCAAATCCCTACTGGGGCTTGAACTGGAATTAGAAACATTTGTGTAAACTGACTGTACTACCATCTTATTTTGCGTGAGAGTCCCGGTTTTGTCGGAACAGATGGTTGTGACGGAACCTAAAGTTTCTACCGCAGGTAGTTTCCGAATTAAGGCGTTGCGGCGTACCATTCTCTGTGTTCCCAGTGCCAGGGTAACGGTGATAACTGCGGGTAAGCTTTCTGGGACTACAGCAACTGCCATACTGAGAGAAACTTCCAATAATTCTTGTAAGTTACCTCCCCGGAGAAGACCAATTCCAATGACAACGACTACTAGAATTAAAGAACCTGTAACCAGGACATTACCAAGTTGGGTCATCCTCTGTTGTAGGGGAGTTGGTTCGCTTTCTACCGCTTGCAACATGGAAGCAATTTTACCCAATTCGGTTTGCATCCCGGTATTGGTTACGAGAATTTTGGCTCGTCCTTGGACAATTTCAGTCCCTTGAAAGACTAAATTAACGCGATCGCCCAAGGAGGTTTCTTCTGGCAATGTAACTTTTGCCTGTTTGTTTACTGCTTCCGCTTCACCTGTTAGCGCCGATTCCCGTATTTGCAGGTTGGATTCTTCGATCAAACGCCCATCTGCAGCTACGTGTACGCCAGCTTCTACTAACATCACATCTCCTGGCACTAACTGTTGAGCTGGCACCTCTACTGGTCTGCTGTCACGCAGGACTCGCACGTTAGGTGATGCCAGTTTTTTCAACGCTGCTAGGGCTTTTTCTGCACGACTTTCTTGTACGTAACCAAGTATACCGTTCAGTACGACAATCGCTAGAATGGCGATCGTATCTTTAAATGGTAATTCCCCAGGTTTCAATGTGCCTTGCCGCCAAGATATCAGGTCCAGAACCCCAGAAATTATGGCTACGGCAATCAGCATCAACAACATGATGTTTGTGAACTGATCTATCAGAATCCGCCACGCACTGCGTCCTGCAGTTTCCTCTAGTTCATTTGGACCATATTTTTCCAGTCGCTGTTGTACTTCTTGGGGAGATAAACCAGTCTCTGCGTTTGTTTTCAGCAGTTCTAGTGATTTATCAACTTCTAAACTATGCCAAGCGGCGGGTTGTTCGGGTAGAGAATGAGCGGACATCGTCTCGGTCACAGGAAATGGTTACAAACTTCGATCATAGATGAGCAAGGGCTGGAAAACCATCAATATAAAGTTACATTAGGTTTGAAGCCAAGCCTATCAGTACTCCTGATAGTTTTCCATGTTTTCTACAGGAAATATACACATTTTTACGACTTAAGAAGAATTTCATAATACAAAATATCGATAATAATGCGATTGGGTACTGGTGTGTGGGAACTGGGTACCGATATGTGGCAATTGGAATGTGAAATGACTTTTACAATCCCAGTGTCCCTAGTTTCCAATCCCTTTTAATTCCTAAAATGTTAAACATTTGAATAAATTAGTTTAATATGACTTTTGCACTCCCCAGTTTTCCTATTAACCAAATGATTGGGCAAAGGACAATTCGACCCCATAGCGCTGCCGCCCTCTGTGGCATTACCTTTATCCAGGATACACTCATTGCTATTGATACTGCTAAAGGTCATTTGCTCTCAATTGACCCCCATTCTGATAATACAAAAGTTCTCAATCCCCATCAAAACCGTGAATTTACGGGTGTTACCGGGATTGCTGTATGGGATGATACTCTTTGGCTGACTCGGGACAATAGTGTCTATTTGTGTAAGTTAGCATCGTTGGGATTGGAGCACTTTGTCACCTTGCCATATCCTGCGGATGGTATTGCTGTTTGGGAATCTACTGTCTATGTCAGTTCTCAAAAGCTGGGGGATATACTGGTTTTCGATCGCAATACACGGAAACAAATTACTAAGTTTTACGCACCTGGAGTAGGAATAGAAAATTTGGCAGTGGATGAAGAAACGCTGTGGGTTTGCGATCGCACGGAGCAAAGTGTCTACTGCATCGATCGAGCAACTGGGGGAGTTCAATTTAGCGTACTAACCCCGTTTGACGAGCCTTCAGGTATAGCAATTTACAAAAATACCGAGACTGGGGAGAAAACTCTCTACATCGCCTATGCTTCTGAGGAACCCTATGTCCGAGATAACCCAAATGCCGACCCCAGTCACGAGCTATCATATCGCGATCGCACTTTTATTCATCCCCTACATTACCATTACAATCGAGAAAAACGCTATGCCCTCTCTAACGGCTATCTCTTAGAAATGTCTTACGTAGAGGAAATTGCGCCTTTAGATGAAGTTTATATCCCAGAGGTAGAATGGCGCATCGCTTTGCCATCAGAAACCGACCGCCAAAAGGTGAAACACGTAGAATATATTGGTTTGCCTTTTACAGAAGACATAGTCGATGGACAACGAGTTGCTGTCTTTAAATTTGATGCTTTGACTCCAGGCGAACGACATTTATTTGGTTGGAAGGCAATCTTAGAAGTCCGAGGAATTAAGTATCGTCTCACTCCGTCAGATGTAGAAGATCTTGACGAACCTACACCAGAACAGCAAGAGCGTTATTTAGTAGATAATGACGATTTGGCAATGGATACTAACATTGTCCGTCGCGCCGCCCGTGAAGCCATTGGAACGGAAACCAACTTGCTGCGAAAAATGTATAGCATTCGCAACTACGTTTATGATGAGTTGTCCTACGGTATTAAACCTCACATAGATACACCAGATATTGTTTTAGAAAGGGGTGTGGGTTCCTGTGGAGAATATGTGGGTGTTTTGCTGGCTTTATGTCGATTAAATGGGATTCCCTGTCGGACTGTAGGTCGATACAAATGCCCCAGCTATGCTGAGTACCAGCAAGTTCCCATGCAGCCCCAATACAATCATGTTTGGCTGGAATTCTACGTACCTGGTTTTGGTTGGTTACCCATGGAATCCAATCCTGATGATATGGGTTATGGCGGACCCTATCCCACCAGATTTTTCATGGGTTTGGGTTGGTATCACGTTGAAATTGGCAAAGGTATTTCTTTTGAAACTTTGACGAGTAAAGGTGCAAAGCTGACAAAAGAAGATGTTTCTATTGGGGAGTTGGCTATCAATCACATTCGTTTTACAATTCTCGGAGAATTACCTCCTTTCAGCGAGCAGTGAGCAGTAACCAGTAACCAGCAAGACTTACGCATAGCCCTCGTTTTTAACCTGAGTTCGACCCTTCATCTCGATTCGGTGGCTTTTCATCTCGTTCCCAGGCTCCGCCTGGGAATGCCTTTTTAGAGGCTCCGCCTCCTGACACTTGTGGAATGAGCTTTAGTTACTCTGCAACGGCTTCAGACACACTGTCTTCCGGACTATACACGTGCGAGCGCGGATTCTCAGCATGAAGCTTGTCGAGATAGGCGTGTAAAGCTTCTTCATTTAGGGAAAATGACAGCAAGCAGTTGTTTGTTAGAACCATTTCGCAATCAACCAAGCAGAACAGAGGTGCGAAATTGCATACTAAAGCTATTTTCGTACTTTGGAGAATTGCAACGGAGAGCAAAGAGAGAAAGAACTTCTTTCCCAGAGGAAGATTTACCCCGTTTGTGGATTTTAGCGACTTCGGCTTCCGATAATTTGTTAGAGAGTTTTGGCGCTAAACTAGAGTTAAAAAATTGGTTACAAGGAGTGTATTTTCTAAATGAGTCATTTTTATTCTTATAAATACGTATTTTCTCGTAATATTTAACAAATAATAAAACTTAAAGAAAAGATACGTAAAATTTCGCAGGCATATACAGGCAGAAGCTAAATAATATCAAAATTAGCTTACTTTGCTATGAAATGTATGAGTAAATTGTCGATCAAAGTTACAGGCTTGGTTCTACTACTGATTTGCGTTTACTATCTCGTTCAAAATCTTATATTTGCTAGTAGATATCATAGCTTTTTTTATCAAAGCTTCCCTGCTACTGGCTCAATGTTAGCATTAATTTTGGGTATTTTTACATTAATTTTCTTTCCCAAAAATACAGACAATCTCGGATGGATTTTATTGGGAATAAGCATGGTACTAGCTTTGTTAAGCGGAGGAGTTATCTTCCAAACTACAAGTTTATGGAATTTCTTTGTTGCTTTCTCAGCATTATCTGTAGGGTATAAACTCCTTGATGAAGGTAGATTGCTTTAGTTTTTATCGGTTTCATGAATGAAAAAGGAATTGGGTGTGGGAAATTGGTTTCTTACCCAACCTCTAACTCCTATTTTCGGAAGGTTTCACTGCGGAAAACTCGCAGATTGAGTTAAACGGGCAAAACCGACAGTGATAGCCGGGTGTTGGTGGAAAAATATCGCTAAATTTACTGTGTTTTTCTTGATATTTTTGCAAATCTTTTTGGTGTTTTTTAGCAATCTCCGATAATTCACGTTCAATAACGTCTAATTCTTTCTTAGAAACACTTATGATTTCCGAAGTTTTACAAAGTTCTAAATTGTAAAATGAGGCGATCGCCTCATACTGAGGATAGAGATAGCGAGCTGCTACTAGATAGACTAGTGCCTGTCTGCGATCGAAGGCAGATTTACCAGTTTTAAAGTCTACAATATGTAAAGTGCGATCGGACTCAATAAAGATGCAATCCATTGCAGCATACAAGCGAAAGCAGTAATGCTGCTGTTTCACAAAAATTGGTTTGGGAAAACCTTCATCACCACGGGTTAGCAAAAGAATACGTTTGCCCGAAAGCAAAGGAGTACTGTGATATTGGTTTAAAATTTGCAGAACTCGTTGCTTAACTTCATCTGTAAAGTGACTTAATTTCAGCAGTTGTGCAACTTTTTGTACGCCATCTGATTGCTTTAATAAATGTATCTGGTGATGAAATTCATAAACACCTTTCTGTGCTAGCAAGCCAATGCGTTGGGAAGCCGTCGCTTTTGCCATCAGAACTTTAACCTGAGGTTCGTGCTGCCGTGCTTTAATAAAACCGCGTCTCATTTGGCAATGCGAACGTTGCCCCACGGCTGGGGCAATTAAAGACCAAAGGTGATAGCTGGCAAAAGGCTGCTCTGAAATTAACATTGCTTTGACGCTTTGGCTTGGGCTGTAAGCCAAAATCCAACACGGTAAGGCAAGAAAAGATCTCTCCCCAACCATGCGGATTCTGTGAGTTCAGAAATTACTGATACTATTGTGGCAAATTATTAGAGATGTATCAGATGCTCTGTCACGATCTAGTAACCTTTCCAACTCAATTTCTACGTTCTCTCTCAACTCAGAGTCTGTGTCACTTACGTGCTTCTTGCCCAATAGAGCGCAATGTATTAAAAGTTATTACGATAAATGAAGAATTTGTTAAATAGAGTGAATGCCCACTACTAACTTCACATTCATCAACAAACAGGACTATGAAAACTGTAGCAAATTTACTGACATCGATAGTTGTAGCGAGCTGGGTGATGGGGATAGCAATCCTTTCAGTACAAAATGCCGAACCCGTATCATTAAAATTTCTGAATTTTAGGTCCGTTCAAATTCCCGTTGGTCTAGTTCTGGCTTTCTGCGCTGTTGTGGGAATAATTGGTACGGCGCTGCTGCAACCCCTATGGGGTCTTGCGGTTTCGGGGCAAAGAAATTCTCCAGAAGAAGATGATGCTGAATTTTTTACTGATGAAGATTATTAAGATTATCCCTGCCAATCTTCTAGTTGTGTCATTAAAAAATAACGCACGTGGTCAACAAATGTTCGCCCATCATTTGTATAGCCATGTCCCAATCCTGGAACAACATAACAAGCACCATCGGGAAAACGTTGAGCGCAAGCACGCGCATCTTGAACGCGAACCATGCGATCGCAATCCCCTACCAAAAATCGAGCGCGACGCGAAGGGTTAACTCGTTCAACGTAAGTCATGGGGTTGCACTCTCGGCTGTAGCGATCGCCATCTTTTAGCTTTTTCGCGACTTGCAAAACCTCGAGCCTGGGCTTTAAATCCGGTCGGACTTGTCTGAGGAGACCACCCAAGGGCGAAGCCGCCAAATCGGGCAATATATTGTAACCCCAGCTTTTGCCGAAAGACTGTAGGTTGGTATGACCAATTGTTCCCAACAATCGATCTCCAATCCCCAGAGACGTAAAAGCATACCCCGTTTGTAAAACTCCCATGCTGACGCCAAATAGTGCTAGTCGGCTATCTGTCAAACCGTAACACTGACAGCAAAAATTACGTACCGCGATAATGTCACGGGCTACACATTGAAAAATCCGCAACAAAAGTTCTGTATCAAACGCAATATTTCTCTCAAGTAACGGCTCAATCTCATTTTCCACCAAAGCGGTGAATGTGCGTACCAGACTGCGTTCGCCTGCAAAAGGAGTCTCAACCAAAGCAACAGCTATACCCATTTGCGTTAGGGTTGGCACTATAAAAGCATTCCAGCCATATGGAGCGGACATTCCTTGCAAACCTATAACCAATGGCGTTTGGTCTGGCGATCTGTTATGTGGTAAAAAAATTGCAACTGGAAAGCCGCTTAACTGTTCGTCAATGTCCTTCACTCCAGTTAAGTTAATTGGTTCGTCAAACCAATAACGATCGCCGTTAATACCATCAAAAGTAATTAGGTTAGATCCGTATACAGGCACGATTTTAATAAAAACTAAGAGTAAGATACTCAATACGTAGCATAAATTGTATAAATTTTAAATGCTTTAAGAAAAAATACGTAAATTAAAAATTTACGTATTTTTTTAAATAAATATTAATATTATCTTAATAAGAGCTTTAAGGTACTCTTGTCTAATATACGTATACTTACTGCGTAAGTAGTTACAGAGATTACATAGTCTTGCAAATATCAATAGTGTATTCCACCATGTTGACAAACCCCCAAACGATTTTGAAACGCTTGCAGGTTGTTACCAACACAGTTCTTGGTAAAGAAATGCCTTTAGAGACTCACGATCGCTACATTTTAGAACAGAAAATAATTCCTTATTTTCTCGAACGAGAAGAGTTTGCCAAAATTTTATTCGTAGGATGCGCTCCCTACACAAAACACTATGAGAAATGGTTTAGAGAAAAAGAATATTGGACAATTGATATTAATCCAGTAAAGACAATCTATGGAGCCAAAAATCACATTGTTGGTTCCATGAGCGAACTGAGCGATCGTTTTCCTGAAAACGATTTAGATGTTATCTTCTGCAATGGCGTTTTTGGGTGGGGATTGAACGAGCGAGAAGAAGTAGAGAAAGCATTTGCAGGTTGTTATCACTCTTTACGAAAAGGAGGGATTTTAATTATTGGTTGGAATGACGTCCCAGAGAGAAAACCATTTCCTCTAGAAACTTGTGAAAGCTTAAATCAGTTTCAACCTTATGAGTTTCCCCCTCTTTCTACTGCATTTTATGTCAACTTGACTGATGAATCAGACAAGCATAGATATAGTTTTTATGTTAAGGGTTAGTGGTTAAGATTAACTAGGACTTACGCAAAGCCCCCCTTTTTAAGCTACGGTGGTGTACAGATCTCTATAAAAGAGATGAAACATCGTGAAAAGGCAGAATTGAAATTAAGTTTCCCCCTTTTTTAAGGGGGGTTAGGGGGGATCGAAACCGCAAGAATACACTTTAGAAGACTTGTGTACACCACCCTAGCTTTTTAAGGAGAGATGGGGGATCGGCAACGCGTAAAATACCTAAAATACCGTTGAAGTTGCGTAAGTCCTGTTAACAACTAATAACTAACAACCAACCCTTATCAAGTCTATTTTGTCTCCATCCAATTTTCACCTGCACGCGCCTCTACAAGCAATGGTACAGATAGAGAGACTGCATTTTCCATTGTAGATTTAATAACGCTTTGCAGTTCTTCCCATTCCTCTGGTGGAACTTCAAAAACAAGTTCATCATGAACTTGTAGCAACAACCGGGCCTTATAATTCTGCAAAATATCGTGCAGTTTTACCATTGCGACTTTAATAATGTCAGCGCTAGA
Organism: Tolypothrix bouteillei VB521301; assembly: GCF_000760695.4. GTDB lineage: Bacteria > Cyanobacteriota > Cyanobacteriia > Cyanobacteriales > Nostocaceae > Scytonema > Scytonema bouteillei_A. The sequence continues at coordinate 6,215,048 of NZ_JHEG04000001.1, forward strand.
GCCTTGAATTGGCGCGTTGGCTGCAGCACGTAGCAATCCTGCATCGTATGGACCCAGATTCTTATATTTGCTGAGGTTTATATCTACAGGATTGCTACCTTTAAGATCGCGCAAACTATTGCTTGTAAAGTCAAAGTATCTCCGACGCCCAAAAATAGTTTCTACGTATCCTTGGGTAACAGCTTGCTTTTTCACAAACTCCAAATACTCAAAGATTTTAGGATAGCGGTTGTTAAACCGTTTAATAAACTCGTTAGCATCAGTTTTTTCTACCCCTGTAGAACGGGAAAATCTCTGAGAACCCATGCCATAAATTACACCAAAGTTGATAGTTTTAGCTAACCTTCGCTCATCTGATGTGACATCTTCTTTTTCAAAAATCAGCTTTGCTGTCACTTTATGAATATCCTCATTATTCTGATAAGCTGCAACTAAGACAGGTTCTTGACTCAAATGGGCTAAAATTCGCAACTCAATTTGTGAATAATCAGCAGCTACCATTAAGTAACCAGATTCAGGTATGAAGGCTTTGCGAATCTGACGGCTAAAAGCGGTACGAATGGGTATATTCTGTAAATTTGGATTGGAAGAAGACAAACGACCTGTAGATGTTGCTGTCTGGTTGAAGCTAGTGTGTACTCGTTTAGTATCCTCACGGACGAGTTCGGGTAATGCGTCTACATAAGTAGATTTCAATTTAGATAGGGTACGATACTCAACAATGGCATCTACAATTCCCGTTGTATCAACTTCTCTCAATTTTTCTAGTGTTGCAGCGTCAGTAGAATAACCTGTTTGGATTTTCCGGGAATGTTTAGTGCTTAACTTCAATTTGTCAAATAGTATTTGACTCAATTGTTTTGGAGAACCTAAATTAAATGTCTCTCCTGCCAAATTGTAAGCCTGTTGTTCAAACTTGGCTAAATCTGTTTCTAATCCACGGGATAGTTCTTGCAGATAAGCAGTATCTATACGAATTCCCCTGTACTCCATCTCTGCTAAAACTGGTTCTAGTGGTTGTTCTACTTTTAGTAATAAATTTTCTAAAGACCTATTACTTTCTGTATCTAAAAGACTGTTAGTAACATCAATTTTTTCGAGTTCTTCACGCAATTTTGGGACTAGTTGAAATGTGGTGTAAACATCCATACCACAGTAATTAGCTACGGAAGGGATATCTAAATCGGCAATAGTTTTTCCCTTAGGAACTAACTCAGAGTAACTCATTGCTATTAAACCCAAATAACGTTGGGATAAGCTACTAAGATTGTGGTTTCCATCTGGGTTTAAAACATAACTGGCTAGCATGGGGTCAAAGACAACTCCTGCAAGTTTTATTCCCTGACAGCGAAGAATTAAACGGTCAAACTTAGCATTTTGCAAAGTTTTAGGGTAATTTGCACTTTCAAGAATTGGGCGGAGTGCTTCTAAAGCTATTTCTAGCTCTAAATTTTCTCCAGTTTTATGACCGAGGGGAATGTAAGCGACTTCATCTGGTTCCGTTCCCCAACAGCAACCAATTCCTACTAAAAATGCATCTCTTGGTTCTAAATCGCTGGTTTCCGTATCCCAAGCAACAGGGTATTTTGGGTCTGTAAACTTTTGTAGCAGGTTGACTAATTCTGTTAGTTTTGCTGGAGTATCTACGATCCGGGGATGAATTGCAGAATCTGTCGGATTTTGTTGGGATGCTTCTGTATCTTCAGGACTAAAAAACCACACATCTTCACCTTCATAGGTGGGGAGTGGAAATGAGGTTGCGTCTGGTTCCTCTGTGCTTTCTGATGCTTCTTCAACCGTTCCGCCAAACTTTTGTTGGAGTTCGTTAATTTTGCCTAAAAAAGTTTTAAATTCTAGCTTTTCTAAAATTGGAATGATGTTATTAGTATCAAACCCTTTGAGAGTGCATTCCTCTAAATTAATTTCCAAGGGTACATTTAGAACGATTGCTGCTAAATAGCGAGATTTTTCCGCGTCTTCTTTACCTGTTTCTAATTTTTTCTGAGTTGCACCTTTTATTTGTCCCAATGAAGCATAAATTTTTTCTAGAGAACCATACTCCTTAAGCAACTGGACTGCTGTTTTTTCCCCAATTCCTCTGACTCCGGGAATATTGTCTGATTTATCACCGCAAAGGGCTTTGTAATCTACGACTTGGGATGGTTCAATACCCAACTTCTCTTTAACTTGTTCTACACTAAACTCGCTGATACCAGCATTGGTATTGCGTTTGAGAGCATCTGGGCTGAAATACAAAACGCTAATGTCTTTGCTGGGGTCAATAAGTTGGTATAAATCGCGATCGCCCGTCAGAATTTTGACTCTATACCCCGATGCTGCTGCCTTTTGTGCTAAAGTTCCCAACACGTCATCTGCTTCATACCCAGCAGCAGTGACAATTTTTAGATTCAACGCGTCCAGTAATTCTTGCAGGTTTTTTAGGTCAGGAATAAAATCTTCTGGTGTCCCCGGACGATCTGCTTTATACGTGTCGTCAGCTTCATGACGAAAAGTTGGCAAACCCAAGTCAAAGGCTATTGCCATTGCTTGGGGCTGTTCTGTTGCCATAACCTCTAATAGAGATTTCAGAAAGCCGAAACACACACTTGTGGGTATCCCTGTCTTCGTCCTCAATCCACCATCTTTTCCTTTCGCAAAGGCAAAGTACGAACGAAAGGCTAGGGAATGCCCATCTACAAGAATGAATGTGGGGTGTGTTTTCATTAAAAATTTGGAAGCTAACTGATGTTTGAGTGATACATATATTCTAACCAGTTGCTTCTACAAGGATCGTCATTTGTCACTGGTCATTGGTCGTTGATTCCCGACGGCGCAATGTCATCACACCCGCCGCCGACGCTGCTAACAATGCCATTGCAGTTGCAGGTTCGGGTACGGATTCGATGTTATCTTTACCAACATCAACAACGAACACAACGTCATTGAAATCGCGATCGGAAGAAATGCCTTCTGGTCCGGGTAAATCTTCAAAGCCTATTAATAAGTAATCATCGATTTCATAAGCAACTAAATGCTCTAATAAATCTGGATTTTTTGTTGGGTCTGCACCGTAAACAGGTCCATCAGGATTGTTAAACCCATCTGTTTTCATAAAGAAGTTGAGTTGCGATCCACCTGCTACTTTACCAAGCTCAACATAATCTCCAATATCTAAAGTCCCTGGGTTTTCGCCAAGCTGACACGCTGAATTCGCTGCTTGAGAAATGTCACAGGATACATCATTAAAAAGCAAACCTTTCTGAGAATTATTGCCTTTTACAGCTTCATAAGCTAGCTGGTTTTTATAGGTAGCACCTTCATTGAGAAACCAAATACGAACATTACTTTCGTTTTTCAAGCGAAGTTTTGTAGGGTCTAGTTTGGTTAATTTATCTTCTGGAATCGCAAGAGATTCTGGCTGTACGTACTTTTGATACTCAGAAATCAGAGTTTGAAATCCTGAAGTATCAGTTGACTTATCTTGTACCTCATAAGTTTTTGTCCAGTCACCCCAGGTAAACGTACTAGCACTTGCAGGAGCGACAGTAGAAAATACACCAGCGACTGTAGCGGCGGCGGCTATAAGTTTCTTTAGCTGATTTTTATTTATCATAAAACTCCTTTATAATTTCTTTTCAATTAAGTTAAATAATTGTAAATCTAAGCTTTTGAGCTACTGATTTCTACGTAATGTTTAAGCGTTACTCATTATTATTACGCCCGTGATTTTCTACGTCTACACTTAAATTTCATCTTCGCTAACTCTTTATCCCTAGGGTTTTTACTGAAAAAATTATGTAAAATTAGTGTAGTTTTCCGAAATCAAAACTGTCTCAAGTGAAGTCATGGGAAATTTCGCTCGAAGTAGATAATCGGGCAACAGGTATGAGGTATAGTTAAGATATGATTTGTTGCTCCATATCCCTTCTTACAATTCAAAACCCCAACTTCTTTGAGAAGTTGGGGTTCTTGCTCTTTGCGCCTATGAGAACAAATGCACTCAAGTCTTAGAAATATGCGATCGGGCTTGAGCCCTACTTGTATTCGTTCATATATATTCCTTGTTAACTGCCAAAATGGCACTAAGAGAATTACAGGTTTTTCCTCTAAATAAATATATTTCTGACGCAATCTTTCCCTATTCGCACCCTACAAATTAGCCACAGGTCGGACGCCAGTAGAGGTCATTCACTCCACCATGGAAAAAGCTTGCGCCCAAGCAGTTTCTAAAAAAGATCTTCAAATCGAAACTCAAAAATATCAGGATAAGCAATCCAAAAAGAGCTAACACTCTGGGAATACGCAGATCGTGGTACAAAAGATTCACCTCCCAGAATCTCTGAGAAAGCGGGCTTAATTATGGAACAACTTAGCGAACAAAATAACGAGCCCTAATGTTTTGTTATCGAAGAGGCGGTTTTATTATTATTAGAGGAATTTCAGCAGATGATTCTCGCTGTGGCTTAGGTTTATTTAAGTCTGACTTCAACATATGACCACCCAAGATAAGGTTTTTTCTGCTTGGTGGTGTATGTGATTAGACGCACCCCTATTTAAATAAAATTTTTTAATGGTTACTGGTTACTGTTAATGCGGCGACGACTAATTTTGAGCAATCCCACGACTCCCACGCCCAAAATAGCAAGAGCACTGGTAGGTTCTGGTATGTAAGCTTTACCATCTAAATTATTTTTGCCTATATCAACGACAAACACCACGTCGTTAAAATCGCGATCGCTTGCAATAGTCCCATTTCCTCCCTCTAGAGAACCCTCGGGTCCAAACAGATCCTCAAATCCCACTAAAAGGTAATCGTTATACTGATAAGCAACTATATGATCCAGACCGTCTGGATTTTGGGTAGCATCCTCACCGTAAATATTTTTGACGTTTGTGGCTGGATTTGTACCACCTGTGTCTTGAGGATTAGCTCCATTTGCTCTTAACCAAAAATTCAGTTGCGAACCGCCACTGATTGTTCCCAAATCAACATAATCACCAACATTTAAAGTTCCATTACTCTCAGGCTTTTCGCAGTTGTTGTTGTTTCCACTAATACATGAAACATCTTGAAAAATCAAATTTGCTTGATAATTTGAACCTTGAATAGTTTCGTAAGCCAATTGGTTGCGATAAAAACCCCCTTCGTTCAGGAACCAAACACGAACACCACTGTCCGATTTGAGTTGTAACCTGGAAGGGTCTAGCCTTCTGACTTGATTTTCAGGAATCGCGATTCCTTCTGGTTGCACAAATTGCTGAAGTTGCGGAATTAGCGTTTGAAAGCCCGATACGTCAGTTGTTCTTGATTGAACTGGATTTGCAACCAAATTATTCCATTCCGAAGTATTGGTTAATGAAGCTGCATTGACAGGTGCTACTACAGACGAAAAGATAGTACCTACAGTAGCTATAGCAGAAAAAACCTCTGTTAAGCGATTGTTTTTCATGGAAACCCTTTTATGTTTTGTAACAAGGCTACAAAATTGTTCACTTAAACGGAGCGCTAACTCTCACTCCAGTATCCTACGTTAATTAATCACTTTGATTTCAGTATCTATAGAAAGTATCAAGTATGAAGGATAAAGGATAAAATGTGTCATGAAAATCTGAAATTGGCTCCTTAAATACATCTAAGTGGAGTTTACTTCATACTTTATCCGTTATACTGCATACTTTATCCTTACTTAACATGGACTTTTCTGCTACTTCTAATATTCAACTGCTTGTCTTAGATGTTGATGGCACGATCGCAGGAAAATCTAATACAATCAGTGCAAAAGTCAAGCAGGCAATTTTTGCAGTTCAAGCACGGGGAATTCAAGTAGCGATCGCAACAGGGCGTATGTATCGTTCGGCTTTGCGATTTCATCAAGAAATTCGTTCTAACCTACCTTTAATAGCTTATCAAGGAGCGTGGATTCAAGATCCCGTTACCCAAAAGATTCTCAGTCATTTGCCTGTTTCCGAACACGCTGCACTTAAGCTTCTAGATTATTTTGAACAACCCGAACTGCGCCAACTTTTATCCGTACATTTCTATATTGATGACCAACTTTATGTTAGAGAAATAACAGAGGAAACAGCACTTTACGCTCAACGTTCGGGTATAAATCCTATTCCCGTGGGTGATTTGCGCCCCTTTTGTCACCGTAAACCCACAAAAATCTTAGCTTTGTGCGATGACAAAAGTGTCATCGAGCAGTTACTGGGGAATTTACGCCGCCAGTACACGCCAGCAGAACTGTATCTCACAACTTCTGTTGCTACATTCTTTGAAGCAACTCATCCTCTTGCCAATAAGGGACTTGGAGTGCGTTATTTAGCTGAAGAAGTGTTAGGGCTGCAAAGCGCGAACGTTATGACCGTGGGTGACAATTTTAACGATGCTGAAATGTTACAGTATGCTAGCATCGGTATCGCTATGGGCAATGCGCCAGAAGGAGTACAACGTTTAGCTCAATGGGTAGCTCCTGATGTAGAGGAAGATGGTGTAGCTGTTGCCATTGAGAAATTTTTACTTTCGTAAAAATCGTTCGTCCTTCGTCTTGAGTTGATAGTTGTTAGTTCTTGGTTGTTGTTTACTACCAACCACTAACCAAACAACTAAAAATCAGAAAGAGCACCGACGACTGGCCGTGTTTCGTCTCGGTGCTCTTGCTGGTTCGCTCCTCACACAAGAAAGAATGTACACCATTTTTTTTTGAGTGTCAATATTGTTTTGAGAAGTTTTAGATTTTTTACAAGATTGTTGGAAAGAGCCTCGGGAAAAGGGATTGCGAACTTTTTCTGCGCTCCTCAATCGAAGGGCTGCTTTTATAATTCTTGCGGGGCAAAAATACGAAACTTTTCTTCTAGTAAAAATTTCAACACAGTCTGAGTCACCATTACTAATCCAAGTCGCGCTTTTGCAAGTTCGGGAGAAGTTGTTTTGACCTCGCCGAAGATACGACACTGACCCCAAAAAGTTCCAAAAGCTTGACTGAGGTCTAACGCCGCTTTTTCCCAGTTGGCTGATTCAGGACGATGTTTCCAAAGAGAGTCACTTACAGGGCGAACGCAATCAAACAATTGGTCAGTCACTTTTACCAGTTGATTTATGAGACGGTAGGACGCTATTTGGTCAAATTGTAGTTTTTCGTCGCTGTCAAGCCAAGGAATAACATTGGGGATAAAAATATTTGACGAAACGATTTCATCTTCTTGACGTTTAATTAACCCCTCTTGTGTTGCTAAGCGCAAAAGGGAACAACATCGTGCATGAGCATACTGAGTAGTAAATAAGGCATCTGAGATTGAGGATTGGGAATTAAGGGATGCAGGGGACACGGGAGACACGGGAGAACTTTCTTCCTCGTCTACCCCTTCTCCCTTGTTGCTCAGTCCCTCAATAACACTTTGCAACCAAGCTGCTAACACCGGAGGGCTCACTTCTAAATGAATCCAACCGGGAGGGACAATTTTAATTATTAAATCATTGTCATAATTTTTTGATATATGAGAAATCAACCCGCTAGCTATCTCCAAAGGTGGTAATTTCTCAGATTTCGCTAATTTTAAGGCTATACCTGAGATATAAAAAATTTTCTTATCATCTCTACCTTGAGATAGAGGAATAAATTGCTCGGATGTATAGAGTCTCTTACTTGAAGCAGCATAAATACTTAAGGAAGATGCTAATTTACTATATATTAGCTGTTTTATAGCCGTGTATTTGCTGATATGTATCTTTTGATGCAAGAAGACCTCAAGAAAAAAAATCTGCCATTTTGGACTGTCATTCCATGTCATCTTTCCAGAGACATAAGTTTATTCTATGGAGAGAAAATTAGAATTATGCAAAATTTAATTAATTAGGGGTAAATTTTACTACCTTCATTGTACAGTAAGATGTATAACAAAAAGAGTAGATGCTAAATTGTCTACCTTTTTCATGGCTGGCACTGTTAGGATTAATGCTTGAAGTGCCAACAAGAAGACACTCCTTGCACCCATTTTTAACGTCTTTGTCTTCAGCCGAACGCTCTTTGTTACCTATGCAATCTCCATCCTCCTTTTCTGAGGCATCTCGTCCTTTTTTGACTTGGCAACGGATTCTTGACTGGGCTCAAGAACACTATCGCTGCCGCACCTTTAGCAAAGATGAACGCATTCCAGCCCGTCCTGGTTTGCTGTATCTAGTGCAAAGAGGTGCGATCCGTATGGTGGGAACTGCCCAAGTTAGCGCTACTGCAAGTCAGCTCACCTCTCGACGCATCAACAGAACACCAGAAGAAGCTTTTCTGGGTTTTGTGGGTGCCGGTCAGCCCTTTGAAATTGTTGCTCAGTCACCATTTACACTCCAGTCTTACGCCCACGTAGACCAAACAGCAGTGCTCTGGATGTACTGGCACGATCTAGACAACTGGCCTCACTTCCGCCGGGAAGTTATGGACGCTTTTAGATACCAGCACCAACGCAAACTGCTGTGGCTGAGTGCTCTAGGACAACGCCGCACAATTGACCGTCTCTTAGGATTCCTCACACTGCTTATTGAGGAATACGGAGAGCCCGCAATGAGTGAAACAGATCCCGATGTGATTCGCGGCTATTGCCTGCCTTTCCCCCTCACCCATGCCCAAATTGGCAGTGCCATTGGTTCAACACGTGTCACCGTCACCCGCTTGATGGGCAAATTGCGTCAGCGGGGCTTAATTCTCACTCAAGGCGATAATCTCATCTGCTTGCCAGCAGAGTCGATTAATAGAGCTAGTTAGCTCCGTAATTAGAATGTAGGTGTCAGCGAATTTTGACAAATCCTGCTTGAGTCACAAGTCCCTGTCCCTGCTGAGTGAGCAGTAAGTTAGCGTAAGCCATACTAGCTTGCTGTTAGAATTGCCCGGTCTGTTTGATAACAACAAACAGATTGCGCGTTATGGGATACCTTCCGGATCGGAAAGCCTCAGTGTTCAACTGATTCCATTTACCAGGACACGCATCGGGGAGAACAAACGATTCTGGATAGGGAGCAACAAATTGCCCCAGTGTTCTCCCTAGAGGTAAAGGCTTGATTGAACATTGAGGAACCACTTCGGGAGAAGAAGCGCAGTATATAACGCCGGGATTCTCAGTCAAATTTTGCAGCGATTGGGTGGTCGTACCGATCTTGTCCAAAGATTGACCGCCCAAAATGTTTTGTTAATTGCTGATGGCTAATAGCTAATAGCTAATTGTCAATTTTCTATTGGGCACTAGCCATTAGCCCCGCCTTGTATCTTAGGAGCAAAGACACTATGTGCAAGGCACACGCTCCGCGATGCCGTAGGCTATGCCCGTAAGGGCTATACGCCCTGCGGGTTCGCCAGTCCCCAGGGCGCGGGAAACCCGCCTACAGGGCTGGACTCACCAGTCGCCAGGGCGCGGGAAACCCGCCTATGGCACGAAAGTGCCACACACAAGGGAACGTACTGGGCTCACCATTAGCCATTAGCCATTAGCTATTAGCTATTAGCTATTAGCCATTAACGAATTCTCACAAATCCAGCTTTAGCAATTAATTCTTGACCTTGATTTGTCAGCATGAGATTGGTATAAGCTTCTCCTGCTTGTTGGTCGCTATTACCTTCTTGTTTGATAATTACAAATAATCTTCGGGTAATGGGGTATTGGTCTTTCTGGAACGCAACTGCATTCAATTGGTTCCGTTGTTTTGGACACTCAGATAGCGGAATGAATGGTTCCTGATAGGGTGGTACAAATGTATCTGAAGATTTTCCTAGCGGTAGGGGCTTAACTGTACATTGTCCGACAACTTCCGGTGCGGAAGCATAGTAAATACTTCCTCGGTTTCTCGCGACTTCTCGCAAAGCTTGTGTTGTTGTAGGAATATAGTTTATGTTAGTCCCAAACTGTTCGCCGCCTAAAACGTTTTCACTGAAAAATTCAACGGTTCCCCCTTCTTCTAAACGTCGGGAGTAAGGCAAAATGGGTAAATCGGGACCTCCTAAGGACTTCCAGTTGGTTATTTTGCCCGTGTAAATATCTTTGATTTGGGCGACAGTTAAACCTGGTACATTCAGTTCTGGATGCACTGCGATCGCAATCCCATCGAGTGCGACTGGAACTTCTCGCAGTGTAAAGCCCCGTTGGCTTGCTTGTTGGTACTCTTGGTTTTTGATGGGGCGTGAGGAATGAGAAAAAGCTAGTTGGTTATCAAGAAGCATTTTTATACCGCTTCCTGAACCCGGTGCCCCTGTGGTAGGGTTAGTGTACCGCAATTGAAATTCGGGAAAGACAGTTTGAATTGCTGGATCGACATCTTTTCTGATGGGTGCCCAAGTTGTGCTACCGCCATAACTAAATAATCCCGATGGCACTTTTGGGACTTGGGAAAAATTTTGATAATTCGATTGTTTGACTTGCCATGTCCCCTTATTACTGAAAGAACTCGCAATGATACCAGAAGTACTCAGCCACCAATAAACTATACCTAATAATCCCAGTGTAATTATTAGAGTTAGAGCTAAAACTGCGGTTTCATTCTTAGCAGCCATAAATGCTATTGGTTAGTGGTTAGTTGTTAGTAGTTGGGAGTTAGTGGTTAGTTGTTATTTAAACTACAAATAAAAGATTGAGATTTCGGATATTAAGTTTTTTTCTTTCAACTCTTAACGACTAACCACCAACCACTCATAACAATTTTAAAGTAACAGCGATAACAGTTTGTAAATTAAGCGGAATAGTGCAGTGGTGGCGATCGCTACCAAACTACCTGCAATGGGTATAACGATTAACTGTTGAAGACTTAACCCAACGTGTAAAATGGGGACAAAATATATAATTGCAAAACTGATAGCTGGAATAATTAATAAATCCCATCTTTCAATCCATCTTCTGGTTTGAGCAAATATAAGTATTGTTAGAATGAGCGCTGAACCTCCTAGGGTAACCAAAGGAGATTTTAATAAACTGAATAAAGCTATAGCAATTAATCCACTTTCAAACCCACTAAATGCTGCACTGCCTAATACCTCTATTACGGAAAATGGTTGTATTGCTTTTGTGTTTGGCGTTTGTAAAGAACCTGGCGATCCTTGACGGGGACTGATGCTTGTGGGGGGTATACCTTTAGTAGGTCTATCCAGAGCTTGTAAAACTTCCTGTGCGGACTGATAGCGCTGACTGGCTGCAGCCTGGAGCATTTTATCAAGAATCTTCGCCAGGTGAGGACTCACAGTTACGCGTTCGCGCCATTTCCACTGGTTGCTATAGGCATCAAATAACCGAGTCACGTCTTGTTCGCCTGTTAACAGTATCACACAGGTGACAGCTAATGCGTATAAATCTGTAGATGGAAAGATTTGACCGCCTGACATTTGCTCTGGTGGTGCAAATCCCATAGAATAAATGCCAGTTGAAGGGGTATTGGTACCAATAGGAGAGTTGGCAATTTGTTTGACTGCGCCAAAATCTAGCAAGTAGAGTTTTCCGTTGCGATGGCGCATGATGTTGGAGGGTTTAATGTCTCTGTGGATAATGTTTGCGTCATGGACGAACTTCAGAACTTTAAGAATTTCTCGCAGGATTTCTAAGACCTCTTGTTCTGAAAATCGACCTTTTTGAATTAATTCTTCCTCTAAATTGTGTCCGTCTATATACTCTTGTACTAAGTAAAAAAATTGTTCTTGCTGTCCGGCTTGCAAACTGGAAGCTAGGAGGGGGAAAAATGCAAATAAGTCGGGTATTTGCTCGTGTTGATTGCCTATCTGCTCTAAAACTTCTGCTTCTCTTTCAAATAAATCTTGTGCTAATTGCAGTTGGGTTGGGGAGAGATTTCCTGCTGGTTGAAATTGCTTAACTACACATTGTCGCATTCCTGGGGTATAGCGATCGCGTGCTAAGAATGCTGCTCCGAATCCCCCTCGACCTAACAGTTTTACTGGCAAATAACGTCCCACCAAAATTAGAGGCATTCCGCAGGTGATGCAATATTTTTGCTGCGCTGTTCTGAGGATTGCGCTATCATCTAAATCTGGAAAATAGTTCTGCGGACGAGGGCAGTGCGGACGGGTACAGTAAATTTCCATGATTTGTTTAATCGCTTCTCAAAAATTCGTAATTCGTAATATGCGCTTCGCAAAGGTAATTCGTAATTATTACCCCACCGATATCTCGGTTGGATTAAATAAACAAGAACCGCATTTTTTGGCTTTTTCATAACTGAGTTATGGTGTTTTTTCTAAATAGTAATTCGTTCGTAATTAATCATTAATTACGAATTACGAATTACGAATTACGAATTATGTAACTACATCTCAATCATCTTCAAGACCATTATTTCCTCCATCTAATACACTGACTGCCATGGCTTTCGGTACAGATTTTAACAACTCTAGATTCCAACCTGGGGTAGCAAACTGAGGCAGAATTTCCCGACTAAAGGCTTCTGCTGCTTTGGATCTGTAGCGATTGGGATTAAAAATTAGCCTCAGCATCCGTTTGACGATGACCCCTTCGATAGGCGCACAGTGCAGCAGCCCCATTTGTAACTCTTTAGCAATTGCTGAAGTTGAGACAAAAGCTGCTCCCAAACCAGATTGGACGGCATTTTTAATAGCTTCTATGGAATTAAGTTCCATTTCAACTTTAAAACGGCGCGTATCAATATCGGAGCGTGCTAGGACTTGGTCAATGACCTTGCGAATGGTAGATTGAGAATCCAAAGCTATGAATTGCAGTTTATATAGGTCTTCTCTATGGATTGTTTCTACTTTGGAAAAAGGATGGGAGACAGGTACAATCAGCGCCAGCTCGTCTTCAGCATATGGAACGATTTCCAAAGATTCTACAAGTTCGGCAGGAATTTCACCACCAATAATGGCTAAATCAACTTGTCCGTTTGCTACACTCCAGGCAGTTCTGCGGGTGGAATGGACGTGCAATTGTACCGCTACATCCGGATATTTTTGTCGGAACATCCCAATCATCCGGGGTAAAAGATAAGTACCCGTAGTTTGAGAGGCTCCCACAATGAGAGTACCGCCTTGCAGATTTTGTAAATCTTCTATAGCGCGACAAGTTTCCTGACACAAGCTGAGAATTTTTTCCCCGTAGCTTAGAAGTAAATGTCCGGCTTCGGTTAATTGAGCACGACGTCCTCCACGGTCAAATAACGGAACATCCAGCTGCCGTTCTAAGTTTTGCACTTGCAAACTCACGGCGGGTTGAGAAACGTAAAGGCTGTCAGCGGCGCGCTTGAAGCTCCCTTCTGCAGCGATCGCTTTCAGAATACGTAGTTGGTCTAATGTGAAAGGAAGGTCAGACATAAGGCTAAACCCACGAACAAGAAAGGAGCAGCAATCTTTTACAAACCAGCGTAATGAGCCTTCACAGTTGGGTAAGATTAAGAATGCATCTTAATACGTAGAGGCTGTTTCGATAAAGACAGTAGCATATCATCTTGACTAAAGTCTCCTTTTCTACTCTCCAAATGCTTTGAAATGGATGGTGATACGCTCGTGCAGTGCTACTGAAGATAGGGGGCTGGTATAAATTCAGCAAACACGCGACCTTGGGGTAAAATCCGCTGGGGGAGATTTTTTACATAGTTTGTGGTATTCGTTGTACTAAATTTGGTTTTCTTTAACTTACTTCATTTGTGTATATGATGTTGCCGGGTTGGTTAACCCTTAGTCATTTTGTCATGCTTGGGCTACTCTTGGGTTTTGCGATTGTCCACAGTGGAGGAGCTGCCTTGCGTCCTTGGGCAGAAAAATACATCGGATGTAGGCTTTATCGCATTCTTTTTGCGCTAGCTAGCCTGCCATTAGCTGCGATCCTCATCGTTTACTTTTTTAACCACCGCTATGATGGTATAGAGCTTTGGAACTTCCAAGGCGTATCGGGCATAGCGCAATTGGTATGGGTGCTGTCGGCAATTTCGTTTTTCTTTTTATATCCTGCTACATTCAATCTACTAGAAATCGCTGCTATCCAAAAGCCCCAAGTTCATCTCTACGAGACTGGTATCATCCGCATCACTCGCCATCCGCAAATGGTGGGACAAGTTATTTGGTGTATCGCTCATACTCTTTGGCTCGGTACTAGTTTTACTCTTGTCACTTCGTTAGGGTTAGTGTTACACCATTTATTTGGGGTTTGGCATGGCGATCGCCGTTTGAGCGATCGTTATGGTGAAGCTTTTGAAAAAGTTAAACAGCGTACATCAATCTTTCCCTTAGCAGCTGTTATTGACAAACGTCAATCTCTCGTATGGCAGGAATTTTTGCGTCCGTCGTATGTGGGAATCATTATTTTCGTGCTGCTACTTTGGTGGTCGCATCCCTTGTTAATTGAAGCAACAGGCAAAATAAGGTTATGATTCTAACACAAACTTAAATTTCTACAGCAGTTAATTTGACACTTCTTCCACAAAATCATATTCAACTGCTACCAAATCAATGTAGGATGAAATGAGACCAGTACCTTTGTGAGGGTTTTCCTCTGTAGGAAACTGGCAAGCCCGATGGGCGAATTAGCTGTCAGTAGGGGGCGCTTAGTTTTGAAATTTTAAATTTAGCAGTTGTTAAACAATTACTAAATGGGGAAAAGACTTGATAAACAGCCATTTTCTCTTCTATAATCAGTAGATACTGGTTAAAATGGAAAAAAATAAGCCAAAAAAATAAACCAAAGTAGACAAGTACTTGAGAGATCTCAATTAAGTGTCAGGAACTCCAAAAGTTTAGCTCGTTCTCAAGCTATCTGTTTCTAGAGAATATCGTGTTCTAGACTTGGCTAGTTCAAGCTCCGAAAAACTCGATCGGACTACCACATCAAGGATTTTTTCTTCGTTGTTATGGTACGTTAAGTCATAGAATTAGAGTCCCTGTCCAAAGATACTTGCTAATTTGAGTACAAAAAAACTTGGCAAGCAAACGGCTAAGTAAATATTTTAGATGGCAGCGGGCAGTGTGAGCCGGTTAAAATTTTCTGGCATTTTACTGGTTGTTCTCTAGTGACACAAATTGTATCTGTGCTGAATTTATTGCATGGTCGTGACACTACTGCTCCTCCTGCTGACAGCTTAGTTGATAACAAAAGTGTTTACTTCTAGAGGCATCATGGTGTTGTCGGTAAGTGAGCGGACATTTACTCAAGAAGTTTTAGAATCTCCAATTCCTGTTTTAGTCAATTTTGAAGCACCTTGGTGTGGTTTGTGTAAAATTATTCAGCCGTTACTGTTGCAGTTTAAATCGCAATGCGGAGACCAAATTAAATTGGTTGGCATCAATGCTGATGATAACTTCAAACTAGCGACTACTTATCGACTCAAATCACTACCAACTCTACTTTTAATAGAAAACGGTACAGTCAGGCAGCGTTTAGAAGGTTTTCGCGGGCGAGAAGATTTGCTTCAAGCCTTAGAAGAAATCAAAATCTGCTACGTCAATCGACCCAAAAGCTACCAAAAATCAAAAGTAGCTGATTTAAATTATAGGTCAGCGTAGCTAGTTGGTTGGTTGGTCGTTAGTTGTTAGTTGTTAGTTGTTAAAAAAGCTACTAACTACTAACAACTAATTCATGAGTAAAAAAACATACTAACCACTAACCACCAACCACTAACCGCTAACCAAAATATAAAACCAAGCTTAATTACCCCACCCAATTACTGTCGGGTGGGGTATTTTATCAAAGAGGGTGTGTGTCACAATTATTAACAGTTCCGACAAATTAATCAACAAAAGGACGAAGTATGAAGTATGAAGGATGAAGGGTGAAGAATAGACATAGCGAGCTCAGCCTCAATCGTTGATACTTTATCCTTTACACTTCACACTTCTTTAAGTCAAGAATTCTAAAAGTAGGCGTCAGTGATGGAAGTAATCTATCAGTATGCATGGCTGATTCCAGTATTGCCACTTCTTGGGGCAATGCTGGTCGGTCTGGGGTTACTCTCGTTGAATCAGGTAACTAACAGCTTGCGAAAGTTAAATGCGTCACTCATCATATCCTTAATGGGAGCCGCGATGGGTCTTTCGTTTGCTTTGTTATGGAGTCAAATTCAAGGACACCCCTCTTACACCCGTACCTTAGAATGGGCTGCAGCAGGTAATTTTCACCTGACCATGGGTTATACTATTGACCATCTGGCAGCCCTGATGCTAGTTATTGTGACCACTGTAGCCTTCTTGGTTATGGTTTATACAGATGGTTACATGGCCCACGATCCTGGATATGTCCGGTTTTACGCCTATCTCAGCTTGTTTGGTTCCTCAATGTTGGGTTTGGTAGTCAGCCCCAACTTAGTACAGGTTTATATCTTCTGGGAACTCGTTGGGATGTGTTCCTACCTATTGGTCGGTTTTTGGTACGATCGCAAAGCAGCAGCAGATGCGTGTCAGAAAGCGTTTGTGACCAACCGCGTAGGAGACTTTGGATTGCTGCTAGGCATTCTAGGGCTGTTCTGGGCAACGGGAAGCTTTGATTTTGATGTGATGGGCATTCGTCTTGGAGAACTCGTTCAGAACGGTTCTTTAAGCAATTTGCTTGCCATATTGTTTGCGATTTTAGTTTTCCTAGGCCCGGTTGCTAAATCTGCCCAATTCCCGCTTCACGTGTGGTTACCAGATGCGATGGAAGGTCCAACTCCCATCTCAGCCCTGATCCATGCAGCAACAATGGTGGCAGCAGGCGTTTTCCTAGTTGCCCGGATGTACCCAGTTTTTGAACACGTTCCTGCGGCAATGAATGTCATTGCCTACACCGGAGCATTCACAGCATTTTTGGGTGCGACAATTGCGATTACTCAAAACGACATCAAAAAAGGTCTGGCATATTCCACAATCTCCCAATTAGGTTACATGGTAATGGCAATGGGAGTAGGTGCATACACCGCAGGGCTGTTTCACCTCATGACCCACGCCTACTTCAAGGCGATGCTGTTCCTTGGTTCCGGTTCCGTCATTCACGGTATGGAAGGAGTCGTCGGACACGATCCGGCTTTAGCACAAGATGTCCGGTTGATGGGTGGGCTGCGGAAGTATATGCCAGTTACGGCAATCACCTTTTTAATTGGTTGCTTGGCAATTGCCGGTGTTCCGCCCTTTGCTGGTTTCTGGTCAAAAGACGAAATCCTTGGGGCAGCCTTTAACGCGAATCCGCTTCTGTGGTTTGTGGGATGGCTGACTGCGGGAATCACCGCTTTTTATATGTTCCGGATGTACCTAACCACTTTTGAAGGAAAATTCCGGGGCAATCAAACTGATAAGTGGGAAAAACTCAAGTCCCCAATCGGGATGGCACTCGTGGCTGGGTTCGATACAAAACGTGCTTTTGGTCCCGGTGCAATGACAACAGGAGAACTCGAAGATTCTTCCAAACACCAGCACGATAACCACGGACACGACGCACACGGTCACGGACACAGCGAATATCCCCATGAATCACCGTGGACAATGACCCTGCCATTAGTTGTTTTGGCATTTCCTTCCATGCTCATTGGTTTGCTAGGGACTCCTTTTGCCAATTACTTTGAGGAGTTCATCTACTCTCCCAATGAAACATTAGAGGAAGTAGTAGAAAAAGCAGCTTCGTTCAACCCAACGGAGTTCTACATTATGGCAGGAAGTTCAGTAGGAATTTCCTTGATTGGAATTACTCTGGCTCTCCTAACATATTCCTGGGCTAAAATCAACCCCGTAGAGATAGCAGCAAAAGTAAAACCACTTTACGAGCTATCCCTCAACAAGTGGTACTTTGACGACATCTACCACCGCGTATTTGTCCTTGGTTTGCGCCGTCTGGCGAGACAAGTTATGGAAGTTGACTTCCGTGTAGTTGACGGTGCGGTAAACCTCACTGGATTTTTCACCCTCGTGAGTGGTGAAGGTCTAAAGTACTTAGAAAATGGTCGCGCTCAATTTTACGCCTTAATCGTTTTTGGGGCTGTGTTGGGCTTAGTGATTGTTTTTGGTGTCACTTAAAAATCTTTCAGTAAGTTTAGGGATTTCCCAGAAGTCTTTTGGGTGTTCGTGGCATAACCACACCCCCTCATCCTCGTTCCCAGGCTCCGCCTGGGAATGTGTATTTTGTAGGCTCAGCCTCGATTTCGTGGCACGAGGCGAAGCTTCCCGATCTGCATTCACAGGTTCTATCTGGGAACGAGAAAACGAGGAAATGTAAATTTATGTAAAGCCCTTAGCAATAGCAAATAACATTCTCACGTACTGATTTTATTAAATCAACCTAAGAATGAAGCGCAAAACCCGCAAAAACTGTTAGTAAATAGCTAGTAGTTGATAGCCGAACCTTATTGTTGCTGACTGACGACTTGTGATGAATACAGCAAATTTTCCATGGCTGACGACGATTATTCTTTTCCCGATAGCGGCGTCACTGCTAGTTCCCTTGATTCCTGATAAAGAAGGCAAAACAGTGCGCTGGTATGCCCTAATCGTAGGGTTGATAGATTTTGCATTGATTGTTTACGCTTTTTACAACGGATACGACTTCTCCAATCCAGACTTACAGTTATTTGAGAGTTACAGCTGGATTCCGCAACTCGGTTTGAATTGGTCGGTAGGGGCAGATGGTTTGTCTATGCCCCTTATTATTTTGACTGGATTCATTACCACACTGGCGATGCTAGCAGCATGGCCCGTGACGCTTAAGCCAAGGTTGTTTTACTTCTTGATGCTAGCGATGTACGGCGGACAGATTGCCGTATTCGCAGTACAGGATATACTCCTGTTTTTCTTGGTTTGGGAATTGGAATTGGTGCCAGTTTATATACTGCTTTCCATTTGGGGCGGTAAAAAACGGCAATATGCGGCAACCAAGTTTATTTTGTACACTGCAGGTGGTTCGCTGTTTATCTTGATTGCTGGTTTAACAATGGCATTTCACGGCGGTACTGTCACTTTTGACATGCAAGCGCTGGCTGCCAAAGATTATGCAATCAACCTGCAACTGTGGCTTTACGCTGCGTTTTTGATTGCTTATGCAGTCAAACTGCCAATTTTCCCTTTGCATACGTGGTTACCAGATGCTCACGGTGAAGCAACAGCCCCAGTACATATGTTGTTGGCTGGTGTTCTGTTGAAAATGGGCGGTTATGCTTTGATTCGCATGAATGCCCAAATGCTACCAGATGCCCATGTCATATTTGCTCCGGTGTTGGTGATTTTGGGTATTGTAAATATTATTTACGCTGCCCTCACATCATTTGCCCAACGCAATCTGAAACGGAAGATTGCCTACTCCTCAATTTCTCACATGGGCTTTGTGGCCATTGGTATTGCTTCCTTCACCGACTTGGGTTTGAATGGAGCCATGCTGCAAATGGTTTCTCACGGTTTGATTGGAGCGAGTTTGTTCTTCTTAGTGGGAGCCACTTACGATCGCACCCACACCCTCATGCTGGATGAAATGGGTGGTGTTGGGAAGAAAATGGGTAAGATGTTCGCCATGTGGACAACTTGTTCTTTGGCATCCCTAGCATTACCTGGAATGAGTGGTTTTGTCGCTGAGTTGATGATTTTTGTTGGGTTTTCCACCAGTGACGCCTATAACCCCACCTTTAAGGTTATTGTGGTGTTCTTGATGGCAGTAGGAGTTATTTTGACTCCGATTTATCTGCTGTCCATGCTGCGGGAAATTTTCTACGGCAAAGAGAACGAAGAATTAGTGGCTCATCAAAAACTGATCGATGCCGAACCCCGCGAAATCTTTATCATTGCCTGCTTGTTAGTACCAATTATCGGTATTGGATTGTATCCGAAGTTGCTAACTCAGGTCTACGATGCAAGCACCGTACAGCTAACAGCACGCTTGAGAGATTCCATACCCGCTTTGGCAGACGAAAAAGCGCCTGCGGTATCGTTTAATGCGCCTGCGATTGGAAATTAAATGTTCGATTTTCCATCAATTTGATGTTTAAGGCAGGGACAAAAACCTGCCTTTTTTTTGACTGCAAAATTTCTGGATTTGTAGGGCTGATGGGCGCGATCTAGCGATCGCTTACGTTAAGGCTCTCTGTTCTCAATTAGCTCTAGCTAAGGAGCTGTTAGCGAAATATCAAATATCTAAACCTTGGACTGATAATTCAGGTGGATGTTCTACAGTAAATTGGTAATATATCTCTTGCTTTGCTTCAGGTGCTAGAGTCAAAACCCATTCCAATATTCCCATCTCACCTAATTGAATTTGCGGATTGCTGCGAGTAAGGCGGGGTTTGATTTGCTCGTTACGGCTCACCGGTAGTTGTTCGGTAAGTTTTAACAATATTTCTTGATGCAATAAGTTAGTAATTATAATCCGATAACCGTAAGTAATCCTGCGATTGTTACCTATTAACTTTTTATCGACCTGACGCTCAACTAACTCACGTTCGATGTTTAAACTTTCATCAATACCTAAGTTCAGTTTGAACTCTTGATCGGGTGCAGTATTTTTTAATCGAGTTGTTCCTACAAAAGTATTGTCACGAAAAATATTTGCTTTGCCTGCTAGTAAAGTTGCTCCATTTGTGCTGTTGCTTGCGTTTGCTTGTAAATAGGCAAAACTTACCAAACGGGGTGTGGCTACATACTCAAATTGACAGGGATAATCATCGTTGAAAATTGTCGTTTTATGAGGTGCGCCGTCACTGGGAATGTGACCGCTATTATTTAATTTAAAATTAACTGCACTTCCTTGTCTGGAAATTTCTGCTACCGCGCTTTCGGCGTCAACAAAGTTTTCTTGCGATCGCTCGGTGTCGTTATGATTATTTTCTGGAGTAGGTGATGCCATAGCGGCTCCCGGTGTCAGTCGGTGCATGGCTCTTGGACGCAAGAGATTTTCAGGGGGACTAGATACATCTATAAACCAAGGTTCTGGTTTGGGTGGAAGCGTTCCCAGCCCTGGTTTTGCTGTAGAGAGGGTTAAATCCACACAATTCCAATCTTCTCCAGTACTTTGGCTGACTTCTGCTAAGTAATTGAGGTTGAGGAAACGGCTGTTGGTATTGACCGTTAAATCGTAAAGTGGAACCCAGGTTGCACGACGAACGATGTAGGACACTTCTAATTCAAAATCACCCGCACCTTCCGGTTCTACCGCTACGGTCAAGCAAAAATTTTCTTGAGCGTGAGAAGTTTGAATTTGTTGTACCTGTTGGCGGAGAATTTCTAACTGCTTGTCTAGTTCTTGCTGTTGAACCTTATAATCTCCTGTTGCAATGGCATACTCAGCATATTGACTGCCTAAAAAGTTCAAGAAATCCAAAGTTTCGCTAGAACTGAGGTTTTTTCGTGACAAGCTCTGTGCGAAAGGTTCCTCTGTTTTCTCTCGCAAACCTTCTAAAAATTTAGATTGCAAATCTAAAGCATGAATTTGAGCTTCTAAAAAGCGGTATTCTGCTTCCATCTGTTGGATTTGCCCCTTCAATTGTACAAGCCGAGTCGTTGCTGGTTCGGATGAAAAGACTCTTTCTACGCTCACTTGTGATAGGCGTACCGCCACCTTACCCCTACCGCTTACCCTGACCGATTCTGCATCTAAAGTATCGGGTAATTTGTTAACGATTAATTCCCGTTCAAGCCCTGTAAGCGTTACAACACCCCTTCGTGTTACTAGAGCTCGGTCAGTGTAAACTGTCACTGCAACAATTTCAGTTTCTACTGCTGTCATATTATTAAATCGCGCTAAAACGAAGTAAATCAGGGTCAATCGGAGTAAAACTGTATTCATAACCATCAGAGCGATGAATAAGCTTTAAGTGTTTTTGATTGACTCCGATGCGACGTCTCCGTAAGGAGATACCCGAAGGGACGAGCGTTTGTATAGCCACGATTACGAACATCGTTAGGCTAAAAGAGGTTAGAAAACCGGATTTGGTATTACATTCCATTTCAAATAGAAATTTGAAATTTAAGAAAGATTGTGAACGACGGTTATCTATCGCTCCCTTTGCACGGTGAAGGAGAGGATCGAAAAACCCGTCGAACTAGGTTACGAGATTTTAAACCTCTGCTTTCAGTTCGCCTTCATTGACCACAGCGTAACTAAAGTCAAGAGTTCGATCTGAAAATTGCTTTGCAGATTCTAGCAAATACTCAAAATAAGTACGAGCGACGATGGATAACTGTTTTCCTGTAGGGTAAACCATGTACCAATTCCGTAGAATGGGAAAATTTTCCACATCCAAAACAGTTAAATCTTTGTTCTCAATCAGGGTATGTCGGGAGAGAACGGAAATTCCCAAACCACCTGCGATCGCGTGTTTTATCGCCTCATTACTTCCCAATTCTAGTTTGACTTTTACTGTCACACCATGCTCATCAAATAACTTCTGTACGGCTCGCCGCGTACCCGAACCCGGTTCGCGCATAATAAAAGGTTCCTCAGCCAGACGTTGAATGGGAATATTCGTTTCACCTGCTAAAGGATGATTGATTGGTGCTAGAACAACGAGAGGATTACTTAAAAAAGGTTGATAACTGACATCCAAATGTTCGGGTACTTGGCTCATGATGTACAAGTCATCTTGATTCCCGACCATGCGTTCTAGAATGCCTTCATGATTTGTCACTTGCAGAGAAATATCAATCCCAGGATAGAGTTGACAAAACGGACCCAATAACCTTGGAATAAAATATTTTGCTGTAGTGATGACAGCCAGACGCAATTGTCCTCGCTTCAGCCCTTTTAAATCCGCCACTTTCATTTCAAATTGAGAGATTGTCTCAAAAATTTGCCGACAGGTGGCGAAGAGTTCCCGTCCTGCTTCCGTCAAATATAAACGCTTTCCTACTTGCTCAAATAATGGCAATCCCACCGATTTTGTAAGTTGTTTGATCTGCATGGAGACGGTGGGCTGGGTAAGAAATAGTTCTTCAGCAGCACGAGTGAAGCTCCCATGACGAGCTGCAGCCTCGAACACCTTCAACTGGTGCAGCGTTGCTTGGTTCAAGGGGTATTCTCCTCTAATAACAACAATAGATATAAATCTAGTATCACTGAATACTTATGATTAATACAGCATTCTTATAGTAAAAGTTATGAGTGATATGTATAGATAAAAATTTATCCCTGTTATTAGAAGATCGGTATTTTCTTATAGATAAGAACAGCTATTATCAAAGTTAGTCACAAACATTAAGACCCCTTCCAACCAAGGCAGCACACCTTGATGGTAGTCAACTCAGTTATGAGTTTTGTCATTTATCATTTGTCATTCGTAAAATCAAAGGATTCATGACAAACTCTTAACTTTTTTGTTTCCAATTACTCCTCTATAACTTTCACGGGTAACTCCAAAAGTTCTGCTTCTCCTACTTGTTCTAAATCTGGTAACTCCAAAAGTTCTGCTTCTCCTACTTGTTCTAAATTTGGTAATTCCAAAAGTTCTGCTTCTCCTACTTGTTCCTTGAAACTGATTGGCAAATTCAAAGGCTGACGTTCCTCTACCCAACAACTCGCCACTGGTAGGGTTTCCTCCAACTCATCTAGTGGTCTGGGAATAACCATGACTGCATTTAATTCCCCAATACGTTCTGCTTCATACATCCCAACTTCTACTGCTACGGCTACATTCGCAACAGACCCTCGAATAATAGCGGTACACAAACCCGCACCAATTTTTTCATAGGCTGCTAATTGTACATCAGCCGCTTTGAGCATTGCATCCGCAGCCCCCACCATTGCTGGAAAACCCCGCGTTTCTACCAAACCTATGGCTAGGTTGCTCAAGCGACTGTAGCTATCTCCTTGTGAAAGTACGCTAAAGCGTTTGGAAATAGGTAGTATCACTTCCAAATTAGGGAAGGGTCGAGGAATCACCAGGCTAGAAACTTGCTGGTGCATTTGTTCGCCAACTTGAACCCCAGTCTCTACCGCCAAACGTACATCAGCGATCGCACCTCTAACAATAGCAGTACAATAACCGCCGCCTATTTTTTCATATCCTACTAGGTGAACCCCAGCAGATTTCAGCATATTATCTGCTATGCCCACTATTGCCGGAAAACTTTCAGTAGAAACTAGTCCTAAGGCAGTATCTTTGAAGTCATTTTGACGGTATGATGCCTGCATTTTCTTTGTCAATCTTTGATTATATGGGTCTTTGTGAATAGTCTATTGTGAGTTGTGCTTTCATTGCTTGCACACAACAACTAGAACTTCTTCAGCGTGACCGTCATGTACTACTAGGGTAGCTCAAGGATTTTTTTTGTGGGGGAACAATGTAATCATCAGCTGTTGTATATTTTGTTGCCCGTAAATAAAAGTACCAGTACCCGTTGATGAATTGGTAGAAGTTTCTTCTGTAGTGGTAGGGGCAGGGGAATCAGGATTGGCTGGCGGTTGCTCTAACTCCGTACTACTAGAACTTGAAGGACTTGCAGACAGTTGTGGCTCTTCTGTATCACCAATCAGTTCGGCTCCTAAAGTCATGCGGCGGCTGCTATCTCCAATAACTGACCCAGGCGCAACAACTTGTCCGGAGTCAACAGAACAATTGAAAACAGTTGTTGCTGCTCCTATACAGGCATTTGCTCCTATTTTCCCTTGTCCAACCATTAGGAAACCAGCCCCAAGGTTTGCGCCTGCTCCCACCTCCAGGATTCCTTCATGAACTTGGAGAATAGACCCCATGCCAATACAGACCCCCGAACCAATAATAATTTTGCTGTTTGGAGCCGCTTGAAGTATCACACCAGGTGCAATAACAGCACTTGGATGAATAATCACCTCGCCACCAATATAAGAATCAAAGCTATCCCTCAGGCGCAGTGGTGGCACTGACATGGTAACTGTAACCTCTAAAATTTTGCTTCGAGGGGGAGTGGAGAAGAGTGAGAGATTGGGGGAAGATGAAGTAGAATTTCCTCCCTTATCTACCTTGTCCCCCTTGTCCCGCTATCTCCTCGTCCCCCAAACTACGGACGTTGAATAATCACCTCTGCCACACGACGCTTGCCTTTGGGGTCAATACCAACCAAGCGCACGTATTCTCCTGGATACTCTGCAAGGAAAGCTTCCAATGCTGCTGCTGCTTGTGATGCGGAGTTAGCCTCAATTTGTCCGCAGCTAGACCAAGAACCAATGCGGAATCGACGTTGATCTACGTGTTCGGCACTAATTTTGTACCCACTAGCAATGAGATGTCGCAGCTGGTCGAGAGCTTCAGAACTTAAACGAGTACTGGTTGCTGATGAGGTTGGTGTGGAGTAACTTGAGGAGGAGGAGTAGCTTGAGGAAGATGCACTAGAGCCTGAACTCGAGGAGCTAATTGAAGAAACTGGATCGCCCGGTCTTTGAATGATGGTTTCTAGCACCCGACGCTTGGCTTTGGGGTCAATCCCAATCAGCCGCACGTATTCACCTTGGTGACTGCTCATGCATTCTTCTAACGCAGCAACTACCTCTGTTGTACTTGTTGCACTTACGGGGGTACAGCTTTGCCAAGAACCCGTGCGGAAGCGCCGCTCATCTACGTGTTCCATGCCAATTTTATAACCTTGGTTTAATAACTGGCTGATTTGCTGTGTAATGTCACCGTTGATTTTGTTGCTACTACTAGTGCTCGTACCGTTGCTGTTACCGTTACCGTTGTAGCTGCTATTGCTTGTTGATGTAGGGGCTTTAAAAGTAGAAGATGTGCTTGCTACTCCATCGGGACGCTGTATTATCGTTTCTAACACGCGCCGTCTGCCATTGGGGTCAATCCCAAACAGGCGTACATATTCTCCCGAGTGATCGCTCAGACAACCTTCCAAAAGTGCGATCGCATCCCTCACCGATCTCGCTTCTATAGGTTGACAACTTTGCCAAGAGCCTGTACGGAAACGTCTTTGATCCACATGCTCCGTGCCAATTTTGTACCCTTGCTCCAACAGGTAGCGTACCTGTTCTACTGTTTCAGCACCCAAGCTACTGCTCGCCACGTCATTACTCCTTTCTAAACCGTTAACACCGTTGCTTGTATAAGATTTATCTAACTCGTCTCTAACTCTTCTAATACACTTACTATCTGCGGCACAAAGATAGCCAGACCGTAAAGCCTGATTAATACCTACAACATGATGGGCAAAATGCTTATCTTGGTCTTGCACATCAGGCAAGCGGTCTGCTTGTTGCTGAGTAGTAATAATTGCTCCAGAAGGTACGTATTTGCCAGGAGGAATTTCCACATCTTGGATCAAAGCGTGCATCATGACAATGCAACCAGCCCCTACCCGAGCGTTAAAGACTGTTGAGCGAAAGCCGATAAAGCAGCTGTCTCCAACATAGGCGGGTCCGTGAATGAGAGCCATATGAGTAATAGACGCATTGCTACCAATCCATACTGAATACTCATTCTGGTCGTCACCAATGACCCGTCCTTGTTCCAATCCATGAACAACAACACCATCCTGCAGGTTAGTATTCTCACCTATATAAAAAGGTGTACCCTCATCTGCCCGAACAGAAGTGCTTGGTGCAACAATCACATTAGCACCGACACGTACATCTCCAATAATGTTAGAAAATGGGTGTACAAAGGCACTTTCATGGATTTTTGGTTCAGATAAACTTCTCGACCACGGGGTAGGGGGTGCCGCCGTGCTGGTAACTGCCATTGCGCTTATTCCTCCTCTAATTGTGTTAATCGCTAATTGCTAATTGTTAGTTGCTAATTGATAATCGCTAATTGTTAAGCGCTAATTGTTCCATCAGCCATTAGCCATTAGCCATTAGCCCTTCCTTGTTCGCCAGTCGCCAGGGCGCGGGAAACCCGCCTGCAGCGCTGGACTCACTATTAGCCATTAGCAACTACCTATACTGATCTTTTTTGCTGTAAATCAGCCGCTCTTCTACGTGGACTGTATCAATGATTGCCACGACGGCTGCATCTACAGGACGTTGCTCATTTCCTAGAATTTGACGGGCAGCACTGCCACGACAAACCAGTACCCACTCATCTACTCCAGCACCCACACTATCAGCTGCTACCTCGTATTCTTGCTGAATACGCCCTTCTTCATCTACTAATTGCAACAGCAGTAGTTTGACACCCCTCAGACTTGGATCTTTTTGCGTGCTCACTACTGTGCCGCGAACTTTTGCAATTTGCATTACGCGTTATGGTCTTCTACCACCAAAGGGACGAATCGCATTAACATTTTCGCGGAATTGCTCTACATCTTCGGTGTATCGAATAGGTAGAACATACTCCAAGTTTTCGTGAGGACGAGCAATGATGTGTGTAGACAAAACTTGTCCGCCATTGACTCGCTTTACGGATTCCACTCCAGCAGAAACAGAAGCTTGTACTTCCGAAACATCCCCCCGAACAATAACTGTTACACGACCACTTCCAATTTTCTCATAGCCTACCAAGGTTACACGAGCTGCTTTGACCATTGCGTCTGCTGCTTCTACAACCGCCGGAAAGCCCAGCGTTTCAACCATTCCTACTGCAATTGACATGAATTTTGTTCCTCTATGCTTAAAAAATGAACACAAAACTTATCGACAAGAAATCATCGCCGATAAAATTTTAGATTTTGGATTGAAGGTTCTAAATTTCAGACCTAACGTCTATGCTGTTGACCAACTTGCTCCTGAGCTTAGCCCCGCATTTCACCAACCCAGCTTCTTTGAGTTTAGTCTACAAGATATCAGTCTTTGGATTACCCCAAGACCGCACTGCTCTAGACAACGCAGTAACTCCAAAATCTCAAATCCCCCAATCCAAAATTTACTCATCCAAAATTCCTAAGTTCGGAATTGCTCCACTGCTTCGGTGTAGCGGATGGGCAAGACGTATTCTAGGTTTTCATGGGGACGGGCAATAATGTGAGTGGATACAACCTCACCGCCATTGACTCTTCTGGCTGCTTCAACTCCCGCAGCAACTGAAGCTTGTACTTCAGATACATCTCCGCGAACGATTACAGTAACCCGAGCACTGCCGATTTTTTCATACCCTACTAAAGTGACGCGAGCGGCTTTCACCATCGCATCTGCGGCTTCCACTACTGCTGGAAACCCCTTTGTTTCAATCATCCCAACTGCAATTGGCATCGCAGAACTCCTGAATAAGTTAGTGCAATATGTACTGAAGAACCGAAAATTTAGACGGGGATGCTGATCTTGACACTGAAAAGCATATCCAAATCAAGCATAGAAAAGCTTTGCACCCCTGGCAATATAAATTACCATAATAGTTTGTAATAAAAAAGTTTTAAAAAACTTAACATAAATTAAGGGGTGGATTTTGCTCAACTGAACTTCACAGATTCCTAGAGCAGCCACTTCTGCTTTATAATTTTTTTATGACATTGGCTAAAACAAGTTCATACAAGCGGAAATTCCATCCCAAGAGGAATGACAAAAAACTCAACGAGTTCTTCTACTGTCCTTCCTCGCTTTTTGCTAGCCATGTAAAAACGTATGAAGAAAATATATAAGTTTTACTTATCTACCTTATAAACCGGGTTTTTGTCATTAGCAATTCCAATTTTGCTAACGAAGGTGAGAACGGGTAGAAAACTTATGTTTTTTTAGGGGCTTTACTCTTTTTTTGTATCTTAGAGGTAGAAAATGAGAAAGTTGTATTAGAAGAATCCATTTAGAATTGTCCGAGATGGTCGGGGATTAAAGCAATTTTATCAAAGCATAAAAACATTGTTTTCTCAGGAATCTTTAGATGAACCAGTCTCTGTTTTCAACCAGTTGGTGGATACCTTTTTATGGGTTAATAGGTGCGCTTTTAACCTTACCGTGGGCAATGGGGCTTGTTAAACGTACAGGACCCAGACCTGCCGCTTATTTTAACCTGTTGACAACTGTTGTAGCTTTTGTTCACAGCCTGCTGGTCTTTATAGATATTTGGAATAGGGAACCAGAAAATTTTGTCATTACCTGGTTTAAGGCTGTAGATTTTGACTTGTCCTTTGCTTTGGAGATTTCTCCTGTTAGCGTTGGCGCAACAGTTATGATCGGTGGCTTGAGCTTGCTGGCTCAAATTTATGCCCTAGGTTATATGGAGAAAGACTGGGCATTAGCGCGTTTCTTTGCCTTAATGGGATTTTTTGAAGCAGCACTGAATGGGTTAGCTATCAGCGATTCCTTATTTCTCAGTTATGCCCTCTTAGAAATGCTGACTCTTTCCACCTACTTGTTGGTTGGTTTCTGGTACGCACAACCTTTGGTAGTCACAGCTGCGCGAGATGCATTTTTTACTAAGAGAGTGGGAGACTTACTGCTACTGATGGGAGTTGTAACACTTTCCACCATAGCAGGAAGCTTAAATTTCTCAGATTTGTATGAATGGGCGCAAACGGCTGAGTTAAGCCCCCTCGCATCAACTTTATTGGGTTTGGCATTAATAGCCGGACCTGCTGGTAAATGCGCTCAGTTCCCCCTACATCTGTGGTTGGATGAAGCCATGGAAGGTCCCAACCCAGCTTCGGTGATGCGGAACTCAATGGTGGTCGCTGGTGGAGCTTACATACTGTACAAACTACAGCCTCTGCTGGCACTATCTCCAGTTGCTCTAAACGCTTTAATTATTATGGGTACGGTGACAGCGGTGGGTGCATCGTTGGTATCTATTGCCCAAATTGACATTAAGCGAGCGCTATCCCATTCCACAAGTGCATACATGGGGTTGGCATTTTTAGCAGTCGGGATGGAACAAGGGGGTGTCGCCCTGATGTTGCTATTTACTCATGCCATTGCCAAAGCACTGCTATTTATGAGTTCAGGGTCAGTTATATTTACTACCAGTACGCAAGACCTGACAGAAATGGGTGGCTTGTGGTCGAGGATGCCAGCAACCACCACTGCCTTTGTTGTTGGTTCAGCAGGTATGGTAACGCTGCTACCGTTGGGAAGCTTTTGGGCAATGTTAGGTTGGGCTGATGGTTTAGCTTTGGTTAGCCCCTGGGTGATTGGAATTTTAGTACTGGTTAATGGTTTAACAGCATTAAATTTAACAAGAGTCTTTCGGTTAGTCTTTTGGGGGGAAGCGCAACCAAAAACCCGTCGTGCTCCAGAAGTTGGTTGGCCAATGGCATTTCCAATGGTGGCACTAACCACAGTCACTTTGTTAGTTCCTCTCATGCTACAGCAATGGTACTTACTACCAGATTGGCAAAGCATAAATTGGTACATAGTAGCTATCTTATTGTCTTCTAGCTTAGTAGGAGTGACTATCGGGTCGAGTATTTACCTGCACAAAGCTTGGTCAAGATCTAGAGTTTTGGGATGGAGATTTGTACAAGACTTACTGGGTTATGACTTTTACATTGACAGAATTTATCGAGTCACAGTCGTAAGTGCAGTCGCGTTGCTGTCTAGATTTTCTGCTTGGAGCGATCGCTATTTAGTTGATGGTTTCATCAACTTAGTAGGATTTGCGACGATATTTAGCGGGCAATCTTTAAAGTATAGTGTATCGGGTCGTTCGCAAGGTTATTTGTTGACCATTGTCATTGGTGTCAGTATTTTTGGTTTTCTCATTAGCTGGTCATTAGGTTTGTTAAAAATTGGTTAGTTGTTAGTTGTTAGTTAATGATTCTTAACGACTAATTAAAAACCACCAACCACTAACCACCAACCACTAACATTATGCTCAGTACTCTCATTTTGTTGCCATTGCTAGGTGCGGCATTAATCAGTTTTTTACCTTTTGGGATGACTCCAAAAGCCAGTAAGAGGTTGGCTTTGGTTATTGCCAGTGTAAGTTTCATTTGGACGTTGGTACTGGCTAGTTTGTTTAACCTCTCCGAGGTTAATCAACAATTCACCGAGTTTTTGCCTTGGATAGAGAGTCTCGGTTTAAACTATCGTCTGGGAATAGATGGTTTGTCATTACCATTGCTGCTTCTCAACGGGTTGCTAACAGGTATTGCCATCTACAGTAGCGATCCAGAAATTAGTCGTCCTCGCTTTTACTACTCCTTACTCCTACTTTTAAATACAGGAGTGAGTGGCGCTTTTATTGCACAGGATTTACTGCTGTTTTTCCTGTTTTATGAAATAGAACTCATTCCCCTATACCTACTTATAGCTATTTGGGGTGGAGAAAAACGAGGCTACGCAGCTACTAAATTTCTTATATACACGGCTGTTTCTGGAATCGTCATTTTAGCGAGTTTTCTCGGTATCGTTTGGCTGAGCGGTTCTTCTAGCTTTGCATTAGATGCCATAAATACCCAATCTTTAACGTTGGAAACTCAAGTTCTTTTGCTGTTAGGAATCTTAATTGGTTTTGGCATCAAAATTCCCTTAGTTCCCTTACACACTTGGTTACCCGATGCTCACGTTGAAGCTTCCACACCTGTTTCAGTCCTATTAGCAGGGGTACTGCTGAAACTGGGAACTTATGGTTTGCTGAGATTTGGAATGAACTTATTGCCAGAGGCTTGGCATTATTTAGCCCCCGCATTGGCAACTTGGGCGGTCTTGAGCGTACTTTACGGATCATCTTGTGCGATCGCCCAAAAAGATATGAAGAAGATGGTGGCATATAGTTCCATAGGGCACATGGGCTACGTGCTTCTAGCAGCAGCAGCAGCAACACCGCTCAGTATTTTAGGAACTATGTTGCAAATGATCAGCCACGGGCTGATTTCTGCGCTTTTGTTCTTACTTGTGGGAATTGTCTATAAAAAAGCTGGTAGCCGTGACTTAGATACTCTCCGAGGGCTGCTCAATCCCGAACGAGGAATGCCAGTGATTGGGAGTTTGATGGTTTTAGGAGTCATGGCAAGTTCTGGTATACCTGGTATGGTTGGGTTTATTTCAGAATTCATCATCTTCCGCAGTAGTTTTGCTGTTTTCCCAATCCAAACCCTTATATCCATGATTGGTACTGGCTTAACAGCTGTTTACTTCTTGCTGCTTACAAACCGTGCTTTTTTTGGACGCTTATCCCCACAGGTTTCAAATTTACCTCGGGTTTCTTGGGCAGAACGAGCGCCTGCAGTTGTATTAGCAGTACTGATTGTGATTTATGGTATCCAACCCAATTGGTTAGCACGTTGGAGTGAACCGACAATCGCAGCAATGATAGCTGCACCGAGTCCTGTTGCCACAGTATCTGCTAAGGACTAGAGACTCGGGATAGGGGACAAGGGAGACAAGAGAGACTTTTACTCTTGCGCTACCCCCCTATCCTTCTCTACCCCCTATCCAAATCCCTCCATTTCTAGGAGTTAATCAAACATGGTAAGCATGAAAAACAAACCTAGTAAGAATTACCCATTATTTGAGTATATTGAACGGTTGGAAGCAGGAGGTGCATTGCTTCCAGATAATCCTGAAAATTTACTGGAAGTTGTTGGTATTCTGAAAAGTTACGGTGTCGTTTTAGATGCCTACTCTAAGAATCTTATTTACATTGCCGAAAATCAATTTTTGGTATTTTTTCCGTTTTTTAAATACTTTAATAATGAATTCTCTGTTAATAAATTACTAAAACATTGGTGGCACGATCGCATTAATTTTGAATATGCTGAATATTGCATGAAAGCAATGCTTTGGCATGGTGGTGGTGGGCTAGATGAATATTTAGATACAGAAGAATTTCAAGACAGAGCGCGAGCTGTTATTAGAGCAAAATTTAAAAACAATCCCTTAATGTTGGGGATAAACGAATTATTTCCCGATTTCCTAATTGAACAAATGCGTGTTTTTTCTTACTACAGCGCATTGGGTCAATTCTGGCGTGTCATGGCTGATATCTTCCTCTCTTTATCTGACCTTTATGACGAAGGAAAAATCAAATCTATTCCTGAAGTTGTAGACCATATCAAAGCGGGGTTGGTGGCAGATGCTAAAAGACCAATTACTTACTCAGTCAAAATTCGAGATAAGATTTACGATGTTATACCTGCTTCTATTGGTTTGACATTCCTAGCAGATACAGCCATACCTTATGTAGAAGCTGTCTTTTTCCGAGGTACACCCTTCCTCGGTACAGTTTCATATAATGCCCAAGCTTATCAAATTTCACCCGATCAAGCTCGCTTTCAGTATGGCGCGTTATATGCAGATCCTTTGCCAATCGGAGGTGCAGGTATTCCTCCTACCTTGCTAATGCAGGATATGCGTCACTATCTCCCAGAGTATTTGCACGAAGTTTATCGTGGCAGTCGCAGGGGGGAAGATGATTTGCGGGTACAAATATGTATGAGTTTCCAGAAGTCCATGTTCTGCGTAACGACCGCAGCCATTTTAGGGCTTATGCCTTATCCTGTGGATACTACAGATCCAGATGAGCAGCAAACCAATCGCGTGTATTTGCAACAGTGGCTCGATCGGCTCAAGACTTCACGATTGCTTGAAGTTAATGAAGAAGCCAATTTTTGTCCGGTAGCCCTACCTCAAAAGGTGTGATGAAAGCAGAAGTAGGATAGGCAGTATACTACCCAGCCCTGTTAAGGTGGAGCGAAACTTCAGGAAATAAGAGCTTTCTCACCTCGTACCTCTGCGTCCTCTGCATCTCATTAGTTTTAAACCTTGTTCCGGTGGCTCCACCACCGGAACGAGAAGACAGCAAAGACGTTACCTTCTGCTCTCTGCCTTTCTTCCAGTTAAAGCTTTGTACGGTCTGTCAAAATTTCGTAGCCCGTCTCCGTTACCAATACGGTGTGCTCGAATTGAGCCGATAGAGAATTATCAACTGTGACAGCGGTCCAACGGTCTGATAAGATGCGCGTAAACTTAGACCCAGCATTCAAAATTGGCTCAATTGCCAGTGTCATTCCAGCACGTAGTTTGACGTTTGGCATATCGCGAGTGCGGAAATTAAATACGGAAGGTTCTTCGTGTAAATTACGACCAACACCGTGTCCGGTAAAATCTTCTACTACACAAAAGTTATTAGCTTTGACGTGATCTTCTATCGCGCCCGCAATATCCATGAGGTAGTTTCCTGCTTTGACTTGTTCAATGCCTTTATAAAGAGCTTCTTCAGCAACACGAATCAAGCGTGCAGCTTCTGGAGTGACTTCACCAACAGCAATTGTAATGCAAGAATCGCCATGAAAACCTTGATAATAAGCACCGGTATCGACTTTTAAGACATCTCCAGCACGAATAACTTTTTTTGCACTGGGTATACCGTGTACAACTTCATTATTAATACTGGAACAAATGGAACCTTTAAAACCGTGGTAACCTTTGAAACTAGGCGTTGCACCCATTTCCCGGATGCGCTTTTCAGCATGAGCATCTAAGTCGGCTGTGGTCATCCCTGGTTGGACCAACTCGGAAATTTCTTTCAGCACGGTTGCCACTATTTTTGCGGATTGCCGCATAATTTCTATTTCACGCGGGGATTTGAGTTCAATTCCGCGACGCTGTCTTTTTTCTGTTTGACGGTTGCTTTGAGCTGGTTGAGAGAGCAGGTGACTGAGAATGTTCATGAGAATTGTTTTTTGCGCCTAGTGCCAACGTGTCAATGATTCTTCTATCTATTGAGAAACATTACTTATATTTCTAGGTTAGCTTATTGTAGATGTTACCGTTCAGCAGATATGATAATTTCGCCTGTCATTCCTGCTTCCGTATGTCCCGTTATCGGACAGCGCAAACTATATGTTCCGAGCTTTAGCGGTACAAAAAACCATTCTGCTTCTGCTTTTGGTTTCAGTTCGAGTTCGTGAATAGCTCCTTTTATTTCTACGTTACCTGCTTCCACTTTTTGCGTCCATATACTATCGGCGAAATCCTTAGCTGTAAAATAGTGTTTTTGGGTACTGGGATTTATCAGTCGAAGTTTGTAACGTTTTCCCGCTTCAAATTCTAGGTGGTTTGGTTCAAATTGCAATTCATTAGTAGAAGTACCCAGGCTAATTGTAGTTTCTATGACTGGTTGCTTTAGTATATTTTGAAAATCTGCTGCCTCTACTGAAGCAGTCGTTGCTATAAGAAGGCATAGAAGTGCGATCGCTAGAATAACTCTCATAATTTTGTAATTTTTTTTATAGATATTATGAGTGATTAGTCCCTCATTTCCAGGCTGAGCCTGAGAACGAGGGACCAAAAACCGAGCTCGCGAGCATCGGTGGCTCTCACTAATTACTGTGGGGTCCTGCTGTGACTACAATAATTTTATCTGGGTAGAGTAACTCACGAGCGGCTTGATTCACTTCTTCGATGGACACTGCTTGAATTTTTGCCGTGAAAGAGCGCAATTCTTCTTTATCTAACCCGTAGACCTCGTTCATCAAAATTCTATTGACTAATTCCTCTGGATTTGCTAAAGAAACCGTGTAATTGCCGATCAAATTTCGTTTAGCTGTCTCTATTTCCTCAGCCGTAACACCTTGTTGGTGGATTTGTTGCAACAGTTCGCGGGTTCTAGCAATGGCTTGACGGGTATCTTCCGGGCTAGTTTGCATTTCAATTAAAAATGTTCCAGAATTTTTCCCTGCTAAAAAGTTGCTGTAAATTCCGTAGGTTAAACCTTGGCGATCGCGCACTTCTGACCCCAATCGGCTCGATAAGGTATCGCCTCCTAAAATTTGATTTAACACCAACGCTGCGTAGAATCGGGGATCTTTACGGTTAATCCCTTGATTACCCATATAAGTAATGGCTTGAGCTTTACCGGGAAGAATGGGGTTAATGCTCACCACTTTTTCCGGTAGAGATACCTTTGGATATGTTAATTCTGGTGGTTGACCGATGGTATTCCAATTCCCCAATTCTTGTGCAATCAGCGCTTCTACTTCAGTGACTGAAAAATTCCCTAAGAGTGCGAGAACTGTTGTATCCGGGCGGTAGTGTTTTTCCTTAAATTCAACAACATCTTGACGTTTCAGGAGCCGCAGACTTTTTTCTGTAGGAAATTTGTGTAATGGGTGTTTTTCCGGATAAAGAGATTGAACAAATGTTCTTTCTGCAACCTCAGAAGGGTCATCTAACTCTTGCTTTAAGGCAATGAGTGCTTGTTTGCGGCTGAGTTCTAACTCTTTGACTGGAAATGTTGCATTTTTAACAGTATCTGCTAATGTTTGTACTAAAACTGGCAAATCTGATGCTAGAGCGCTCCCCTCAACCCGCACACCTTCACGGAATGTTTCAAAATCCAAACTCGCTCCTCTATCGTCTAAAACTTTAGCGAGGGTTAAAGCATCTTTTGTTTTGGTTCCATTCATTAAGTTTTCTGCTACGAGAGATGCAAGCCCTGCTTTATTGTGAGGATCGAATTCTTTACCTGCTTTAATGTAACCACTGAGAGTGACTGTAGGTGAACTGGGGTCGGCAAAAAGTAATACTCGCAGACCATTTGGTAATGTGAATTGTTCTGGCAATACCTCAGAGACGGCTGTCTGGGCGATTTCTTCGGGGGAATCAACAGGTGGTAAATATTTTGTGACTTCTTCCTTCGTTGCTGATGATTCTGATGAGAAATTTTCCGCTACAAGATTGGAGTTTTGCGAGCTGCTTTTGTCTTTTCTTTTTCCTTTGGCTTGAGTTGGTTCAAAAAATCCCACTACACAGACTTTTGGTTGGAGGTATTTTGTTGCAACACGCCGTACATCTGCTGTTGTCACCTGGCGCACGGCTGCTAAATAGCGCTCCGTGTATTTATAATCACCAGCCGTTGTCTCATCATTACCGAGTTGCATTCCTTGACTGGTAATATCTCGGTTACCCAGAATCAGAGATGCTTCTAACTGTGCTTTGGCTCGATTGACTTCTTCTGATGTAACTCCTTTGTTCATCAGTTCGGCGATCGCACCTTTTAGCAAAGAATCAATTTTTTTCAGGTCTTGATTTGGAGAAGCTGTCACTGATAATTCATACCAGCCTCCTGCTAGCAAACTCACAACCGATGCTGAAACATCATTCGCCCAACCCGATTCCACCAGTGTTTGATAGAGGCGTGCATTTCGTCCATCAGTCAAAATATAGTCCATCACATCGAGAGCAGGAACATCAGGATGATTGACATCCGGTAAGGGATAGACTGCGTGTAGTAGTGCGGCTGCTCCCGGTTCTTGAAGAATGATGGGATTGGGGGATTGGGGGCGTTTGGGTTGTGAAGTTTGGGGAAAGTTGCTAGGAGGGTTTCCCTCTGCAGCCAACTTTCCAAGACCGATTTTGGATTGGGAACTGCTAGGTATTTTCCCAAATATTTCTTTAACTAAATTTAAAGTTGGTTCGGTTTGGAAATCACCAACAATGACTAATACAGCATTATCGGGGCTGTAAAAGTTTTGATAGTATTTCTTCACCTGTTTTGTTTGAAACTTTTGCACGTCATCTTTAGTACCACCTACAGGTAAACCATAGGGATGGTTGGGAAACAAAGCCTGCATAACAGCACGGCTCAATCTGTATTCTGGTTCGTTTTCGTACCCTTGAAGTTCGGAAATAACAACCCGCTTTTCGCTAGCTAGTTGCGGGTTATCAATAACAGAATTTTGCATTCTGTCTGCTTCTAGTACTAATAAAGCTTTGAGTTTATCGCGTTCTGCTGTGTTGTAATACGCCGTTTGGTCGTGGCTTGTGAAAGCATTGGAGTCACTACCTAAAGCGCTAAATAATCTGCCAAATTGAATGGGACGATTTTTTGTCCCCCTAAAGAGCATGTGCTCCAACTGGTGAGCAATGCCATTCAAGCCGGATTCTTCGTTCCGCGAGCCCACTTTGTACCAAACTTGTACGGTCACAACTGGGTTAGAGTGGACTTCTTTTGTTAAAACAGTCAGTCCATTTTGCAGCAACGTCTTTTGGACATTTTCTGTCACTGACGAAGATAATGTTTCTCTAGAAATGCTTTGGGGTGTACTTACCAATGTATTTTCTTGTGTCAGTTGGCTGAAAGCTGTATCATTACCAAGGAAAAGCACTGTAATTAAAACACTCAATAGTAAAACGTGAAAACGATATCGATAGAATTTCGGCAACACACTCATATATTCTATTAATATATCTGTAACTTGGGTTACAGATTTGTAGACTATATTCTAATCTCTCTCTCAATGTTATTGCTTTAACAAAATGGTAGAGAGTTAAATATTCTACTTGCAAAAAATAGGAAGTACAACTAGGTGAGTGTGGTTAAAACACGAATAAATTCTAAAGGTAAACCATCTGTATCCGCAATAAAAGTTACTTCATAAATATGATTTCCAATTTGTTGTTGTGTTGGTTCTAACAAAACTTTCAGTGGTTGTAACATTTCGGAGTTACTTTGCGCCCCGTTAGTAAAACGTTCTTTTAAATCTGTTAGCCAACTTGGCAAATCTGGTGTAATATCTGTTACGTCAAAAGATAGGTGATAATACCCGACATAATGCTCATCTTCAAAAGCATCGGGAGCTGGTTTGGGTTGGGGTATTTGGATCAGTTCGATTCTCCC
The DNA here is from genome assembly GCF_000760695.4 of Tolypothrix bouteillei VB521301. Lineage (GTDB taxonomy): Bacteria > Cyanobacteriota > Cyanobacteriia > Cyanobacteriales > Nostocaceae > Scytonema > Scytonema bouteillei_A. The sequence continues at coordinate 6,253,380 of NZ_JHEG04000001.1, forward strand.
TCCTAGCCCTTCCATCCAGCAAGCTAGGGTATAACCCGTGGTGAAGCGTTCGCAAACTGTAAAGCCGAGTTGTTCGTAGAAGGCGATCGCTCTATAAATATTTGCGGTACGAATAGAGGCGTGGTGCATTATGAGTTATTGGTAGCGATCGGTGGTTAGTTGTTAGTTGTTAGCAGTAAAAACCACTATCGACTCACAACTAACCACCAACCATTATTCAAACAATCGGAAATAAGGATAGCGGACTGGGACACCGGGTTCTTTTTCCAAGTCAAAATTAATGACTTCCCAACAGGGTTCTTCAGACGCTTCGGGGCTAAACTCTACAGGTAAACCGTAAAGTCGAGCTGATGTTGTTTCCGATTGTCCGGAACGCCAAGGGGTGCTACGTTCTAAGTAGCCACTCATCAATTCTTGATAGCGTCTAGCAATGATGACCCTTGTTGCTCGGTAGCCTTGGGTATACAGCTTGTCTAGTGCTTCATGAATTTCAAACCGAATGCCATCGGGATGTGTATGTTGGCGATACCATTCACCATTCCACCTGCGCCAATGACGCCCTGATTGTAAATGGATTAACTCTCCATTTTTAGGATTTGCTTCAAAAGCGCCATGCCGGGGGCATAAATATGTATCTGTTAGTGTCAAAGCCGGGATTGTTTGACGGCAGTGGGGACACTGAATTTCGGGACCAAATATAGGGTACTGCAAGCCTGGGTTCATCATGAAGTGCTCAAAAACATATATTTGTCTTTACCTATAGAGTTGTTTTTTTTTACACTTCCGCTCCACCTCATTTGGGTATTGATTGAGTGCTACCTTTTATATTAGGTTCTACACCGTGATATTCTAAAATTTTGCAACCTACTTTAAGGTTGGAGTTCCTTCAGATTACCTGAGTACCCTACTTAATATTCTATCGTGTCTATCGCATCCTACTGGTCTAACCCCGATCTTTCTCAAGCAGCTTTTGTCGCTGCCAATGCAGTGGTTATAGGTTCGGTCACAGTAGGAGTGGATGCGAGCATTTGGTATGGAGCAGTTATTAGAGGAGATGTAGAACGCATAGAAATTGGCGAATGTACCAACATTCAGGATGGGGCGGTGTTGCATGGCGATCCCGGTCAGCCAACTATTTTAGAAGATCGTGTCACCGTAGGGCATCGGGCTGTGGTACACTCCGCCTACATTGAACGTGGCAGTTTGATTGGCATTGGCGCGATCGTTTTAGATGGAGTGCGTGTAGGTACAGGTAGCATTATTGGAGCAGGTGCTGTCGTTACAAAGGATGTACCTCCTTTGTCTCTTGTTTTAGGTGTTCCTGGTAAAGTTATACGTCAAATTTCCGAAGCCGAAGCAGCAAACCTTATCGAACACGCTGAGCGTTACAAAAAGTTAGCTTTAGTTCATGCGGGGAAGGCGACAGGGGGCTGGGGAGATTAGAAGGACGAGGGGGACAAGGGAGAAACGGACGTCATGGGGGAGACTAACTACTGCCCGGTACATGACCTTAATGAAAATTGTAAATATTTTTTACACAATATTTGAGAAAAGTTGACCACTTCAGATAAAAATAAAAATGAGAGCAGTTGATAAAACTTTAATTTCTACTTAAAAGAGGATTAGATATGGATCTTGATTTACGTGTGGTCATCGTTTTAGCTCCGATCGTAGTTGCAGCGAGCTGGGCTGTGTTCAACATTGGTGCGGCTGCTTTGAGACAATTGCAAAACTTTTTAAACAAGGAAGCTTAAGGTAGATAGGTTTATTAATTTACCGTGAGTTTGATGAAGTCAAAATAGACCTCGCCCCAAACCCCTTTCCTCGTAAGATACTGTTGGCGAATGGTGGGTACAATCCCCCTAGAACAGCTGTACCTCGTAGGAGAGAGGTTTCAAACCCCGATTAAAACGTTGCTCTTCCCTGTTAGAAGCGGGGGTAAGTGTGGGGGCTGTTGAACTTGCGTTATTTAGACAGCGTTGCTCGGTTGCTCGATCCGGTGGCTACTCCTGGAAATGCCTTTACAAGAGGCTGAGCTTTCTGCGTTTGGTAAAGTACTTTGGGTGGGCAATGCTTACCTAGCCCTGTTAAGGTGACTCATAAAATTTTGATTCAGGCGGGGTATTCCTCATTTTTCCTCCTCTGCGCTCTCAGCGCCTCTGCGGTTCAAAAGAAATTTATTTAACCGCCGAGACGCAGAGTACGCAGAGGTAAGAGGTGAGAGAGCTATTGATTTCCTGAAGTTTTTATTCACCCTGATATGGTTAGCAATGCTCACCCAACCACGCCTACTACTACATCCACCTTAAAATGTTGGGTTGAGACAGCAAGGGGGCAGGAGAGAAAGAAAAAAGACTATAGGAACAAGTGCGTGTGAAAATGGTGCAAGCAACCACTCCAAACGAAACCAACTCTTGTGGATATTGACTCTCTCTTAAAACCCTTTCATCACTTTGGAGTCCGTCTCGGATTGGATTCCGTTTTTAAACTGCTGGCAAATTTGGGCAATCCCCACCATCAAGTGCCAATTGTTCACGTAACCGGTACGAATGGGAAAGGTTCTGTTTGTGCTTACCTTTCTTCTATTCTGACTGAAGCAGGTTATCGCACGGGGCGTTTCATCTCACCCCATTTGGTAGATTGGACGGAACGTATTTGCTTAAACGAACAACCAATTTCTTCAGAAGAATTTTGCCAGTTGTTAGTTGAAGTGATAAGAGCGATCGACCCAGAAGAGCAATCTCCAACTCAGTTTGAAGTCATCACTGCAGCAGCTTGGTTGTATTTCGCACGGCAAAAGGTGGATTTAGCCGTGATAGAGGTAGGACTCGGAGGTCGTTTGGATGCAACTAACGTCTGCTCGCATCCTCTTGTAACTATTATTACTTCCATCAGTCGCGACCACTGGCAAAAACTCGGCCCCAATCTCACCGATATTGCTCGCGAAAAAGCTGGTATTTTTAAACCTGGATGCCCTGCCGTTATCGGGATTTTACCACCAGATGCAGAAGAAGTAGTGCGATCGCGTGCTTTAGAATTAGAATGTCCTATCGTTATACCTCAGCCTGCGCGTCAAGTTACCCCCGGATGGGCTGAGTGGGAGATGGGAAAATTAATTAAATACCCGTTAGTTTTGCAAGGGCAAATTCAGTTACAAAATTCTGCTGTAGCATTAGCCGCTATAGAAATTTTGCAAAAACAAGGTTGGAAAATTTCAGAGGAAGCCATTATCAACGGAATGGCAAAAACTCATTGGTTGGGAAGGCTGCAATGGACGACGTGGAAAAACCATCAATTATTGTTAGACGGTGCTCATAACGTTGGTGGTGCTCAAGCTTTGCGCGATTATATTGACAAATTGGAAACAGGGGAACTCAAGCTCCCTACCGAGTGGGAATTAGGAGCACGAGAGACAACTGAGGATTTGGGAATTCCCAAATCCAAAATTCAAGTTGATTGGATTGTGGGAATGCTAGCAAAAAAAGACCATAGGGACATTTTCAAAATTTTATTGCGACCCGGCGATCGCTTGTTTCTCGTTCCAGTACCAGAAGCGATTACAGCCCGTCCTCATGAATTAGCTAAGATTGCTTGGGAAGTTTGCCCCGAGTTGAGCGATTGCAATACTTATCCAGATTTATCTTTAGCCTTAGAGGAAACTTTTGCGTCATCAAAAGGTAATTTGGTGATTTTGTGTGGTTCGCTGTATCTTATTGGGTATTTTTTAAAATTTGCTAATGGCTATTAGCCATTAGCCATTAGCCATTAGCCATTAGCCATTCCACTCACTTGCTGCATCCTCAACAGCTTTATCGACTGTTTTCTCGCCTAGCATTGCTGCTTGTAAGTTTTCGTAGATAGTCTTTTGCAAGCGTTTTATATCTTTTAATCTTGGCGTTAAAACTTCTGCTTGTTGCAACTCTTGGGCGCTAATGACTCTTGCTTTATCTAAAGTTGAGGCATTGGCTGGTAAATCTTTGAAGTAACTGTCAGAGAGAGATTGAACTGTAGAAGGAAGAACTCCTGCTGCTTTGGCAAAGGCAAGTTGGTTGTTGTCGTTGGTGAGATATAGGGCAAATTTAACGGCGGCGTCGGGTTGTTTGCTGTCTCGGGGTATGACTACGTTCATAACGGCAACATTTTTCTTGCCGTTTTCACCCGTGACTTGGGGTGCGGTTGCAGAAACTTTGGCTATGGTAGGTGCGTTTTTCCCCACTGTTTCTAAAAACTCCCCACCAGAAAAGAGTAATGCGGTTTCTCCTGCTTGATATAAATCTATGGCGTGGCGGTGTCCTTGTGTTAGCACTTCTCTGGGTAGTAGACCTTTTTTGTATAAATCTACCCAGTATTGGAACGCTGCTTTTCCTTGTGGGGTGTTAAAAGCTGCTTTGCCTTCAGCATCTACTAAGGTGACTCCCATTTGTACGAAGGATTCTAAGACTTCCCCGGAGTCTTGAGGCACGAATGTTGTGAAAAAGGCGTATTTACCAGTTTTTTCTTTAACTTGTTGTGCTACTTGTGCTAATTCAGTGTACGTAACAGGTGTTTTAGTAATACCTGCCTGTTTTAATAAATCAGTGTTATAAATGGTTAACCGCGTGGTGAGGTACCAGGGAATACCAAAACTCTTGCCATTAAGGGTACTGGCTTTCCAAATGTTTGGTAAGTAGGCGGCGCGAACTGAAGAAGGAACTTTTGCTTCTAAATCTAACCAGGCATTCCGTCCTGCTAGTTGAGAAGCAAAGTCTGGATTTAGGTTAACAACATCAGGTGGCGTTTTTGCAGAGACAGCTGTTAAAATCTTGTTTTCCATTGCAGTCCAAGGAACATCAACCCAGGTAACTTTTATACCGGGATTTTGTGACTCAAAGGTTGCTATGAGGCTTTTGAAGTAGTCGGTGAATTGAGGTTGGAGTTGCATTGTCCAAAACTCAACATTTGCTGCTGATGATGCCTGTTTTGGATTTGTGCTGATATTTGCTGTGCTGCAACTCACAATCCAGCTAGTTAATAAACCGAATAGTAACCAAATAGTAAATTTTTTGAATTGTGGAATTTGAATCATTTGAGTTGTACTTTTTTAACTTATCGGGGTGAGATGCTTATGAAAATTGGATAGATAGGGCTAAAGCCACCATAGGTACATTTGAAGAATTACATAGGTCACGAAAAGTCAAACCTTTAGACTTGGATTTTGTTTCTCAATCCAACTTACGTTAATTTCTACACTTTTAGGTAATATAACGGGGGGAGAAACAGGGGTCTTCATATTAATCTTTTATATTATTCATTTTTTTACTTAGCGCTCCGGTGGTAAACCTGTGGTTAAACAACTTAATAATCTATTTAGTAAATCTAAGGGTGGAGTAGGCATAGAAATTGCACCGCAACGGGTCAATTTAGCTCAAATCCGCAAGCAAGGTCAAGGTGTAAAGCTAGAAAATTTAATATCGGTTCCCGTTCCTGAAGGTGTGGTGGTGGATGGTCAAATTACTGACCCGCCAACAATGGCGCAATTGATTCAGCAGGTATTGGCAAGTAGTAAGATTAAGGCTTCTCGTGTTGCGACTTCTGTACCGGGACGCGATTCTATCGTTCGTCTCATACCCGTCCCTGCAGAGTTGGATGATAAAGAGCTGCGGGAGATGGTTCTCAACCATGAGGCTGGTTTGTATTTACCTTATCCGCGTGAGGAAGCTGATGTAGATTATCAGAAACTTGGGTATTTTGTAGATGAGGACGGTATTGAGAAGGTTCAGGTACTTTTAGTGGCAACTCGCAAGGAAATTACCGATACCTATATCAGTACGTTTGAACAAGCAGGATTGCAAATCGATGTTTTAGAGATTAACAGTTTTGCTCTGATTCGGACAATCCGCGATCAACTCCGACAATATGGACCGCAAGAAGCCGCAGTGCTTGTGGATATAGAATTTGATAGCACGGAAATTGCGATCGTTGTTAACGGTGTGCCGCAATTTTCGCGTACCGTACCAATTGGCACTTATCAAATGCAACTTGCTTTATCAAAAGCAATGAATTTACCTGTCTCGCGAGATATGGAATTATTGCAAGGCATATCTATTCCTTCAACTCCTGTAGATGGTGGGAAGACTGGTGTGACTGAAATCAATCCCGGTATGGCAGCTGTTATTAGAGTTCTGGGAGAACTGACAGATGAACTGCGCCGTTCTATCGATTTTTATCTCAATCAAAGTGAAAATCTGGAAGTGGCACAGATTATGCTAGCAGGACCGGGAGGCGGGCTAGGTCAGCTAGATGAGTTCTTTACACAAAGATTGAGTTTACCTACCTCTCAGATCGATCCGGTAGGCGCATTGTCATTACAAGTTGATGCGGAAAAATACCCAGCCTCAGAACGTCCCGGTTTGGGTATAGTGCTTGGTTTGGGAATGAGAGAAGTATGAAGTATGAATTATGAAGTATGAATTATGAAGTATGAATTATGAAGTATGAAAGAATTGGGAAGCAAGCAATTCCTAACTTCTCATTCTCCATTCATCATTCATCATTCATAATTCATAATTCTCTCATTCATCATTCATAATTCATAATTCTCTCATTACCCATTCATCATTCATAATTCATAATTCATAATTTAGGTCATGTATAGTCTAGATATTAATTTTCTGAAAGATCGCCCAGCATTTAATAAAACTTCTGAAAAGAAGCAACGAGGCAAGATTTCTCTCCCCGTAGGAGATTTAACTCCTCTATATATAGGAGTGGGAATCGGTTTGGGTTTACCGATTCTTGTAGGAGCAAGTTTGTGGATTTTGGATGCTAAAAATGTTGAATTAGGACAAACAATTGCACAACTCGAACAAGAGAAACAATCTCTTGAGGGTCAAATAGGTAGTATTAATAAAATCAAGGAAGAAACTAACAGAATTAAACAGGAAACTCAGGCTTTGGTGACGGTTTTTGACCAAATCCGCCCTTGGTCTGCAATGCTACAAGATTTGCGCGATCGCATTCCCAGAACCGTACAAATTGAAAACATTAAGCAAATTGCACCACTAGCTCCAGTAGCAGGACAGCCAGCACCAAATCCTGCAGGAGGCATAGAAATTATTGGGGTTGCTCGTTCTTTCAACAATGTTAATGATTTTATGCTGACTTTACAGCAGTCTCGGTTTTTAAAGGCAACTGATACAAGAATTACGACAGCAGAGTTAGTAGATCCACCGATACCACCCGGAATAACGCTTCCACAAAATTTTAAACCACCTCAAATAGCTAGATACACTATTCAATCTAGTATGAGTGACGTTCCAGCTTCCGAGTTAATGCGGGAATTGGAGCAAAAAGGCACAGTAGGACTAGTTTCTCGAATTCGCAATCTGCAAAAAACAGGAGTGCTTCAAAAATGACGGTGAGTGAAGATCTAAGTTTTGAACAGGGTGGGGATTTTGGTGCAGCCTCTGCACCCAGCTACCCCGTTATTTTTGGAATTTCCCTAACACCAAAAATTAGTGGGATTATTGTAGGGTGTTTGGGCGTTGCCGGTGCTGCATTTATGGCTATGAATATGCTGATGCCCTCTTGGGATACATTTCAACAGCAGCAAGCCAAACAGACGGAACTGCAAACAGATATCGATCAAAAGAAACTTGCTATTAAACAACTTGGTAAGATTCAAGAAGAGCAGGCACAGGCAAAAGTGCAACAAGTTCAAGTATTGGGTTTGTTTGCCAATGAGAAAACCTTGGATACATTGCTGCTAGATTTAAATCGATTGGTTGAGTCTGGTAACAGTCAAGTTCCTTTCAGTGGCGTGAGAGCAAAACTGAAGAGATACGCACCCAGTGGTGATAAGGCAGAACCAATCACTGATGGAACCTTTGGACCCCTTGTGGATGGAAAGCTAAAACGCCGCAGTATCAATATTGAAATTATTGGAACCTACGAACAAACACAATCTATTCTCCGTAATATAGAACGGTTACAGCCTTTGCTACTGGTGAAAGACTATCAATCAACATTAGCACCAGAGACTGCTGCTGAGCCTGGTAAAAAGTTAATTAGGATTGGTCCTAGAGCCATTAATACAACTTTTCAGTTACAGGCATTGATGCCAATGACTCCACAAGATATGGCAGAAGCGGCAACTAAGAAACCGTAATACCAATTCTATATGAAGTTGCACATTATTGCCCTCATATTAGAAATGTGGACGGCAGGCGCTACAACCGGGGGAACCCTCCGAAGTTTGCTATTGGGGAGTCAGTGCGGTCTTGGGCTTTGCCCAAGTGAAGCATCTGACGTGGAAACCCCCAAGCCGCAACTTCTCTCCGCAACGCGCTGCCTCAGCTATACAAACAAAGCCTGCCTAAGCGCAAAGCGCACGCTACGTGATGCTGCAGGCTATGCCCGTAAGGGCTATACGCAGGCTAATTGTATGCATCTTCATAGAAAATTGGTATAACCAGTTGCGAGTGACCTCTCCCTCCTTCAGAGACTCTCTCTTTCCCAAGCTCCGCTTTCCTCGTTCCCAGGCTCAGCCTGGGAATGCCTTCTTTGGAGGCTCCGCCTCCTGTCAAGACTCTCCAATCGCCTTTTATATGGGAATAAGGTTCACGGACGGGAGTTTTAACATTAGTTGTACCCCTCCCTACCCCTTAGGGCGTGTTTTCACAAGACTCGTTTAGCCCCTAATTTTCCAGATCCCCCTAAATCTCCCTTAAAAAGGGGGACTTGAAGAAATTTCCCCCCTTTTTAAGCTACGGTGGTGTACAGATCTCTAGAAAAGACATGAAACATCCTAAAAAAGGAAGAATTAGAATCAACTTCCCCCCTTTTTTAAGGGGGGCTAGGGGGGATCGAAACTGCCAGAAGGCATCTTAGGAGACTTGTGTACACCACCGTAGCTTTTTAAGGGGGGTTAGGAGAAATCCAACACTTTGAAAACATACCCTAACTTCTATTCCTATTCTTTAATGCTCGTAGAAATTCTGAGAGTAGACTATCTTGGGAACTGAGCGTAGAGCAAGACTATTCTAATTCTTCAGTAATTCTACGGCACAATTTCACATAGCTTCATGAGAAACTAAATGTAACAATCCCGCAAGCAACAAAACTGTTAATTTTCTGAATTTTGCGGGAAATATATAAAGGTAATATGTTACAAATTACGGCTACTCAAAAGTTTTCTTATTAGTTTTAAATGTGAGGAATGAACTGTGAAACAGCTTCACGGTAATGGTTTAGCATTTGGTGTTGCCGCAATTGTGATGATGGCGGCTCAGCCAGTTATGGCACAGGTTAGTCAAATTACTGGAGTCAAACTAACTCCTGCTGACGGAGGAGTAAACGTTGTCTTAACAACTTCCTCAGGCTCTCGCCCACAGGTTTTTACAACACAAAGGGGCAATACCCTAGTTGCAGATATTATAAATACTCAACTCCGTTTATCTAAAGGTAATAGCTTTCGTCAAGACAATCCCGCACCGGGAATTGCTTCAGTTGTTATCAATCAGCTTGATGCCAATAGCATTCGGGTCATTGTCACGGGAACAAAAGGCACTCCTACCAGCCAGCCAGTGGTGAGAAAGCAAGACAAACTTACACTCAGCTTTGCACCATCTGATGGAATACAAGCGCAGGCTCCTCAATCTGCACCACCACAAAGAGCAAGTAAAAAGCCAAATGAACAAGCTGCAACTCCCATTCCAGTTCCACCCAGTCAAAATCAGCAGCCTGAAGTTCTTGTTCCCAATCCAAAAGTGACTGTGAATGGCGCACCCGCACCTGCATCTGGAGTCGATCCCCGTATGAATCAGGCTCCACCTTTCTTGCCTAGAGCTGTTGCGCCACCAGTTGGAGATATTGCTATCTCAAATCTGGATGCTTCTCCAAGCGTCATTGATTTAGGAACGCAAGAACGAGTCCCTCGTTTGGTATTGCGAGATGCTCCTGTACGAGAAGTGTTGTCTTTACTTGCCCGTGCTGCCGGTCTTAACTTAGCTTATGCAGGAAATGCAGCCGCAGGACAAGGACAACAAGGAGGTCAAGCTGGGGGAAATGAAGGACCTACAATCTCCTTAGATATAGAAAATGAGCCAGTACAAGATGTGTTTAACTATGTCTTGCGCTTGAGCGGTTTGGAAGCGAATCGCAGCGGACGGACAGTTTTTGTTGGTCCTAAATTGCCTAATGCCACCCGTGATGTTGTCATGCGAAATGTTCGCCTCAATCAAGTTAAAGTAGATACTGCTTTGAGTTTTTTGGTTGCTTTAGGAGCCGAAAGTGCAATTACCCGCGAACGATTGGTTACTAGCGTTAATGCTGTCCCTGTAGGTGGTGCCGCTAATTCTGCAGTCACTCAAAGCCAGACAACAACAGAACTGAGAGTAGAGACTTTGCGGACTGAGTTTCAAGACTCAACACCTTTACTGCGAGGTTTGCAGGCATCAGGAGATCAACGTACCAATTCAGTTACCTTAATTGGACCTCCCAAGCTCATCGATGTAGCACTAGCTCAATTAACTCAGCTCGATGTTCGTCGCCGTCAGGTTGCAGTTAATGTCAAGGTTATTGATGTTAATCTTTTAGGAACTCACGATTTTAACAGTAGTTTTTCCTTTGGAATAGGCAATAACTTTTTCGTCAATGATGGTGGTGCAGCATCTCTAAATTTTGGTGGTTCCAGACCTGCAACTAGTAGTGAGGCTGCAAATAGTGTCACTAGTACTCCTGTGATTGAAAATCCAATTCAAGGAACGCCTTTCCTCAATCCAAACAGCCAAATAAATATTCCTGGAGCGGGTTCGGGTACGACAATAGTTAACCAATCTCAAAGTTCGGTGACAATTGGTGGCGTGACAGTTCCACCAGGTAGCGCTAGAACAATAGGTGGTGGGAATGCAACAACTTATCAACCAGTTGCACCAATTTCATCAGATCCTACAAAAGCCGGTATCACAGAAATTGAACGCAGTACAAATGATATCATTACTATAGCCACTGACGGTACGATCAGTGTAACACCAGGTGAGACGGGTTCAGTCACATCAGCTCTTCCCTCTTGGTATCAGTTCCCCAAACGCTTGCTTACTAGTTTGCAGGCTCAAGTTACAAGTGGTAATGCTAAGATTCTGACTGACCCAACTCTGACCGTACAAGAAGGGGAAGAAGCTGTCGTGAGTTTGACAGCACAAGTCTATGGAGGGATTAGAACAACAACCAATACTAGGGAACCAATCATTAAAGATGCAGGTTTAACCCTTTCAGTGAAAGTTGACAAGATAGATGATAACGGTTTTGTTGCACTCTCTGTTGCACCTACCGTATCTGCACCAAACGGAACAACATCAAGCCCTGATGGTGTAATTACGCTGCTATCACAAAGAAGCCTTAGATCGGGCCTTGTCCGTTTGCGAGATGGTCAGACACTCATTTTGTCTGGTATTATTCAAGATACAGATAGAGTCACTGTGTCTAAAGTTCCTGTTTTGGGTGACATTCCCCTCCTTGGTTCATTATTTAGAAAAACAAACAAAAATAACCAACGTAGTGAGGTGATCGTGTTGCTCACGCCTCAAGTGATGGATGATTCAGAGCGATCTTCATATGGCTATGACTACACTCCGAGCCCAGAGGTTCGGCGAATCCTTGAGCGTCGGGGTTTGCAAACACCCAAAAAGTGAAGAATTCAGTGAAAATATTCTATAGCAAAGGGTTGCTCGCGACCGTTGCACAAGCGCAGAGAGGTAGTATGCTACCTCTCTACACAACTAGAGATCGCTGAATGATTCTAAATATTTGGGAACATCATTTGAAAAAAGAGATTAATAGCAATATTTGCTGTTTTCATTAGCCTTGTCGTGCTCTTTTCCCATTCGCATGGCACCTAGTATTGTAGAGATATAGACGCAGCGCTTGGCTTTACCACCATTTTTACTAGAAAAGGTTATTTGTCCTAATGTTCTCAGTGATGTTTGAGTGCATTCATCTCCAACTTGATAGACAGGACAGCCTTGGTAATTAAATATGACTCGCCATGTTTGGGTTGAAGTGTCTTTTGGCAACGTTGTCTCGGATTTCCCTTTATTATTTTTTACTGTATCAATCCGAATATTTGTATCCAAGTTATGCCATAGATTATTGTTGACACTAATAGTATATGGGAGAAAATTGTCAGCTTGTGCTTGATGAACTGCCCATTGCACAATACCATTATTTTCACGAAAACTGACTTGCCAGGTTAACTTGTTTTTTACAGCCAAACTTTGGGCTTGACGCATAGCTTGGTAAACTTCGCCTTGAGCAGTTTTCAGTCTTTGAAGGTCAACAAAGGCTAGCCAACTAGGAACTGAGATCGCAGCTAATAACCCAACTACTAAAACAATGACCAAAATCTCTAACACTGTGAAACCACTGTTAGAGCAGTTTTTAAAACACTGTAACTGCATTAATTTGGATATGGAAAAATGACCAGAAGTATCTATTCGTATTTACTGGTATATTTTTTACTATCCGGATGCTCGGTAGAAAGATTTCTTGTGAGTGAAGGTAAAACCTATTCGCTCCAAAAACATCAAGATTGGTCTAAAATAGGGAATTGTAGAACCTCAAGAAAAATTCGATATGAAGCTAAAAGAAGTTCTTCAAGAACACCGCGAAGAAATTCTCAGTATCGCGGCTAAGCACGGAGCTTGTAATGTACGGATTTTTGGAAGCGTAGCTAGAGGAGAAGAAACAGATTTAAGTGATATTGATTTTTTAATTGATTATGATATACAGAAAATCACAGCTTGGTTTCCAGTTGGTTTAATTCAGGATTTAGAAAATTTATTAAATCGTAAAGTTGATGTAATAACTACTAGTTCTTTACATTCTTTTATTCAAGATAAAGTCTTTAATGAGGCGATTCCTTTATGAAAGACGGTCGTGTTTATCTTATTCACATTCGCGATTGTCTTGCAAGAATTAAACAATATACTTCTGAAGGCAAAGAATTGTTTTTTAATGATATTAAAATTCAAGATGCAGTTTTAAGAAATATTCAGACAATGTGTGAGTCTATACAAAAATTACCGAATGATTGGAAAAATGCATATCCAGAAGTAGACTGGAATCGTATTGCGGGTTTCCGTAATATATTAACCCATGAATACTTAAATATAGATCTCAAAATTGTTTGGAATGTTATTGAAAACTATTTACCCCATTTGTAAACAACAATTGAAGCAATGGCACAAAAGTTTTGGAATTAGATAAGTTGTATACTTTAAAAATTTATTTTAAATCTTGAAAAGCATATTTATTATTTAACTTCTCATCCTGACTCAATTCTTATTGATTATTTTTTGTTTTGTTAGTAAATTTTTTATTTATACCTTTCAGTACCGCTGTTGATAAAATTTCAGGTAACGAAATAATTAGAATAATTTTCAGCAACATTATTAATGTCATTTTGGCATACTTAAGTCTAGAAGAGTTATGGATAACATATTTCATTAAAAATATACCTGCAGCTTTACCTTTATGTCGATTAAAAGGTTGTTCTAAGGCTTTACAACTAAGATATTTATATAGATTTGCTAAGCTTTGATGCCGAAGAGATTGTGTTGAAGCAGGGCTATTGCTATAAGCTTTATTAAGCACTAACAAGCAGGCTTTTTCTTGTCTGGCAAGATTAGATGATAGAGAATTACCACTTTTACGGTATAAAATTTGTACTTTCGGTACAGCCACAAATTGATAATCAAAAGCTAATCGCAACCACATATCCCAATCTTGAGCAGCAGTTAGAGATTCATCAAATCCACCTAATTTGATTAAAGATTCTCTTCGTATTAAGGGATTGGAACCACTTTCTAAAAAATTAATTACTAATAGTTTTTCATAGACATTACCGTTCTCAGCAATATGAGTTCCTGAAAGTAAAAAGTTACTCTTTTCATCAATATAATCTGTCCAACTATAAGCAACCATTGCATTTTCATTTTCTTGCAAAGCTTGCAATTGCAATTCTAGCTTGTCTGGTGTCCAGAGATCATCTGCATCTAAAAAACTAACATAATCTCCAACTGCATGGTATAGTCCCCTGTTACGGCTAACATTTGCACCAGCATTAGAATAAGAAAATACTTTTATTCGGTCGTCTTTAACCTCTGAAACAAGAGCTAAAGTAGAATCTTGCGAGCCATCATTGATGACAAGAATTTCAAAATTATTAAAAGTTTGTTTTAAAACAGATTCAATAGTTTCTAGAATTGTTTTTGCACTATTATAAGCAGGTATAATAACAGATATTTTTTGAAGAGTTTGAATACTATTCATAGTTAAATTTTAAAATATTAATTAAATACTCAGTGATACAACTTATTAAAGTATAGAAAGGGCTTATCGTACTACTTAGATAAAATTCAAATTCAAAATTTTCAATAACATCATTTTTAAATTTCACTTTATACTTGATAATGTGACGCAGCATTCTTCGTAAGCCACCTAAAAAAATCTTGATAAAAATTATAGGTTTCAGCCAATTATTTGTATTAATAAAACGTAATTGACATACACAAAGACCACAACCACGAGCTAAAGTTACTAAATAATTTCTTTCAAGCCGCCATTGCGGTATTTGATGATAAGTATGCATGGCTGGATTGTACCAAATTTCCCATCCTGATTTATGTAGGTGAAGTAATAATTCAAAATCATCACCCGCTAACTTTAACTTACCTAACCTTCCCTTAAAAATTAGCTGTTTGGGAATACTTTTCTGCCAAGCCTCTTGACGAAAAACTAGTGCTGCACCAGGAGGGAGGCTTAAATTGACTGGATCATATAAATGTGGTTCTGAACCCCGTTCTCTAATAGCAAAAAAACTTTTTATTCTTGTAAAATTTTCTGGAGGTTCAACTTCAAAATTACCATGAATTTGACCTCCCCATGCACCTGCCTGGGGGTGCTCTTTACCAAATATAAATGCTTCTTTCACCCAATGTGAGGCGGGGTGAATATCATCATCTATAAATCCAATCAGTTTTCCTTTAGCTTCGCAGATAGCACGCACTCTTGCATAAGTAATACCTTGGTTTTTTTCCAGAAAGTACTTCAATGGAAAATCATGATTCCAGCTTTTTTGGTACTCTCGAATCACTTCCGCCGTCTTATCATTACTATTATTGTCAATGACAATAACTTCCCACTTAATGTTTTCTACTTCGGTTTGCCCTCGCAAATGTTCCAGAACTTTTGGTAAGCGGCTTTCTCCATTGTATGTAGGAATAGCTACGGTAAAGTCTAAAGAAACATTTTCCATATATTTTTAACACTCCTATTGTGAACTAAAAATAATTATTAAAATGTTTAATTTTTAACAGAAAGAAAGGGCTGATCAAACTGCTGATTAACAGTTCCATTTCACAGGCAGCAATTAAGTTATTTTGAATTGCGCCTCGGTATTTAACCAAGTGAGTAATGATTTTGCGTAAATCATTAACTAAGTATCCCACACTTGCTAAAGGTCTTTTCCAAGGTTGCGTTCTTAACATACGCAGGTGATGCTTACTCAAACCAACACAGCGGAACAAACAAATTAAATATTCTTTTTGCAATCGCCATGCTGGAATTTGATGATCAATATGCATTTCTGGGTTATACCAAATTTCCCAACCACCCAACTGAATATATAATACGGCTTCTAAATCTTCACTAGCTAAACCAGCTTCTTTACCCTTATTATTTAACACAAGACGTTTAGGGACTGTTTTACACCAAGCTTCTTTTCGGACTACTAAGCCAGCACCAGGAGGTAAAACTTTCATATAAGGCTCATAACGATGAGGTTTTATACCCCTCTCAATAACGGCTAAAAAACAAGCTATTTTCTCAAAATTTTCTGGAGGTTCAACTTCAAATTCACCATGAACCTGGCTACCATAAGCTCCTGCTTTTGGGTTGTTTTGACCAAAAGCGTAAGCAGCTGCTACCCAATCTAATGCTGGGTAATTGTCGTCATCAAGAAAACCTATTAAAGTACCTTGAGCTTCTTCAACTGCCCGTTGTCTGGCATAAGCGGCTCCTTGTTGTGCTTCAAAGCAGTACTTGAGACGATAGGGACATTGCCAAGAAGCTTGATAATTTTTAACAACAATAGCAGTATTATCCGTGCTGTTATTATCTACAACTATAATTTCCCAAGATATATCTTCGGTATTTAGTTGATTTCTCAATCGTTCTAATAGCTCAGGCAAACGACTTTCACCGTTATAAGTTGGGATAGCTACAGTAAAGTCAAGGCACCCAGTCATAGTTGAAACCTTAAAGTATTTCTATATCAATCGGGTAAGTACCATGTTGGCAAATAGGTTAATTTACTTACATATAAGTAAAACGAACAGTCATACAGGTTTTGAAACTTAATTGTTACTAAGATGTTATATACATATATAGAACCTAGAAACTGCATCTCATATTTTAAGTTTGCGCTTAAGGTGCAGTTTCAGGTTCCGTATTTCTATTGAAAATTTTATTTTTTTTTTCTAAAGCAGTTCTTTAATTACAGTTGTTACTATTCTTTCCTGTTCGCATTCCCCCAAGTAGAGTTTCTACAACGACACATCGCTTTAGTCTATCAGTTGCGGAGTAATTTCCGGAATTGGGTGTAGCTACAGCAATTTTTAAACCAAGCTGTTGTGATAACGCACTCGCATCTAGTAAAGCTCCCATGTAATCAAACGTAATTGTACCAAGAGAACCAGTTCCTGATGAAGGAGTGTAGTTCACATTACCAGTGGAAACTAGTTTATTGTAAGTGCTGGAATCAAGATTGGAATATAGTAAAACTTGTCCTGATTTAAATGTCATATCCTCACCTAAAGGTTTCCAGATTGGATTGGTAGTTGCAGGTGGACTAGTATTAAAATGAATCGCTACTTTAGGGATACCATTGTCATTTCTAAAACTAACGCTGTAAGTACGTTTATTCTTTTTAGCTTCTCTTTGAGCTTGTTGTAGAGCTGTTAAGATAGCATCATTAGCTTTATTAACCCTTTGCCGATTAACAAAGGCAAGCCAACCTGGTGCTGCAATCGCAGCTAAAATTCCTATCATTAGCACAGCTACTAAGATTTCTAGTAATGAGAAACCATAGTCACTGTGGCGGTGTTTAGTTATATGGCAAGATTGATTTCTCAAATATTGCTGCTCTTTAGTAATTTTCTCTAGTACCAACAGTAAAGCTACTTTGTACATACAACTTTTTTATCTATTAACTGCATTTGTAAAGGTTATTGAGGAGATAAAAATCCACGTCCTTGCACCTGGATACTTGCACTAGGAAAATAAGTAGAATTTTTATTTGTATAAGAAGCACCATTGTTATTATTGAGACGAGCCATAGCAGTACCTCTTATGTACACTCTTGCCAATAGCTCTCTCGCATTTACACAAGCGTAAAAACCGCTACTTCCTATACCTTGTGTACCAGTAGGACAAGTAACCGCAGGCCCAGTGGTACTTACGTAATCTACTAAAGTCAATGCAGGTTGATCGTAACTAGCACCAGCACCTAATCCAGTTTTCCACTGGTTCATCTTGTCTTTTAGCTCCGCACCACTAATGTTAAGATCTAATGGTGGTGGCTTAAAGCCTGCGCTTTTGCTACTATCATTTCCTGTTGAGTTAGCAAATGCTGCGTTCACTGCTCCTCGAATTCTGAATCTTGCAATCCTTGCAGCAGGAGACCAAGGAGAGGTTGAACTGGGGTTAGTAATCAAGTAGTATGCTACTAATGAGTAAGCAAAGCCATCATCTGTTGTTGCTTGTGCCGTTTGAGTGGCGGCTGTGACTCCAACACTATTGGCTAAAAACTCTCGCTTCCAAAAAACAAGTACGGGTGTACAAACACTTGTATTGTTAGTACTAGTAGGGCTACAACCAGTAGTAGACTTGACTGGTGGTATTTGATCTTGAATTCCTGACAAGGAAGTATTTGAACTATTGTTGTTCCTTGTCACTCCATCTGCATCATAAATGTATACTGCTTGCTGTAAGTCACGAGCTATGTAATCAAGGGCTGCTTGTATTTCTTGCTCAGTGGTTACTTTTGCTTGTTCTTTACGCTCGCTGTCCATAACATTAATCATAAACGCCATTAAAGGTGTGATGACGAGCGCTGCAAGAATCATAGCGACTAAAAGTTCAATCAGAGTAAAACCGCTTATTTTTTTGTTTACTTTGGCGCATTTGAATTGAGTGCTCAAGATGAATCTCAATAAAGTCTTCATACTGCAGTTCCTTTTTTTGATAAAGTTCCTCTCCAATTCAACATTTAATTGCAACCACCAAGACGGGTACAAAGGTCACCATACTTAGGTACAGCATCGTTAATCTCTGTTGTCATTTCCACCAAAGGTGCAGAGCGTTTACCTGCACCTCCAGTAAAAGGATTTTGTGTTACTTTGGTTGTGGAAGTATTTTTAAGCAAAGTTGTGTTTAGCCTAAATGCATCTGCTCTATAAACTCGCACCCCTAAAGAGTAGCCCATAGCAGGATCGTTGCTGTCTGGACGAAAAGCTTGCACAACCATATCTGTGGTACTAGTTCCTTCACAAGTACCAGAGCCATCAAAATCAACACAATATAAATTAGTTGGTGGAGTTGATGCTGTCGCTGTGTTTGTACAGTAGGAGTTTGCAGTACAGCTAAAGCTTCCTGATGCTGTCGGTGCGCTGAAATTCGATAGTGTAGTAGTACTGCCTGGGGGAGCTGGGGCTAGAATTTGTTTTGTTCTTACCCCATCAATGTAAGTTTTGGCAGCTCGGGTTGCTAGCTCCACTCGTCGAGATTGAACACGCGTTGCCACTGACAGGGTAATAACTGGTGCGATCGCTGCTAGCAAAATGCTTACTACCATAAGTGCTATTAAAGATTCAATAATTGTGAACCCTGCTTGGTTAGCTTGTAGGAAAGGCGCTGCTATTTTGTTGACTAAAATTACCTGTAGTCTTTTGCGGCTAGTGTATTTCCCTATCATCATGGCAATTTACCTAGTATCTGAACCTGTTTGTCAATTATTTGGTACGCTCTCGCAACTATTGGAGTAGTATTCGGGAGACACTGCACGACTGTAAGAGACTGTGGGCGTTGTTCCACCTACAATTCCAGTTACGTTACTAGCCTTACCTGCACAAAGTAATGCTTGAACCCAAGGGTCATCTCGACCTACTTCCCTAAAAAATTCATTTGGACGACTTGTTGGAGGTGTAGTAAATCTTTGAGCGAATAAGTCTGGTTGTTCAGACAACAGCCCAACATCAAAACCCCACCTTCTATTTGGCGGTGTGTAGAAAGGAGAAATACCATTTACGTTTGGAGTCGGGTAAGAATCTACTAAGAAGTCAAAAATGCTGAGATTATCAGTTGCAGTAGCATTGTTATTTGTTGATTGTCTAGCTGTAAAAATTGGTGCTAGAGGTGCTGTAGCAAAGGCGCTTCGCGTCAACTGAATAAAGCTACCGCTGATTTTGACATCTATGTTCCTCCAGTTTTCTAAAAACCTTACAAAGTTTTGCAAACCAGATGAAACTTCAGAGGGTCTGCTGGGACTATTTCCTACTACAAATGTTGCGTTAAATGTTGTGTTAGTCGTAGCTACTTGTGTCCATTTAGTTCTAAAGTCCTCTTGAAGAGCAGTTGTTTGATCCTGTCTTAGAGATACCTGCCCAGATGAAAATGTAGCGTTTGCATCGTGAATCTGTAAAACTGGCACTAAGAGCGGTTGACCATCTAGATCGGAGCTACCATTACCATCAGCATCAATAGGAGGGTAGTAAAATAGGGATTGGTTGTTGTTAATAGTTGGGTTAGTACTTGGATTGGTACCAGAACTTGTTGTTCTAAACAACAGAGCACTATCACCTGTAATTCCATAGTGCTCACCCGGATTGCGAGTACCAGTTGTATAAGTACATCCATTGTTGTTGAAAGCCGTGCCCGTTGTGTCTAAAGGACAACCTACTCCAATAGGTTTGTATACACCAGAACTAGTTTCAACTAGCTGATTAGTTGCATTACGGGCAAAGGCAACTCGACGGGGATAGCGTCGATCTGTTGCAACCAAAGCTGTGCTACCTGTATCACCTGCGCCAAGTCTTTGTCTAATGCTCTTGTTACCGGAGCTATTACTGCTAGTGAATTGAGTATCCCAGCCTCCAGATTCGGTATTATTAACGATATTGTCAGCACCACCAAGACTTGAGTTAGCTTTGGCAATAGCAATCGCTTTTCCTAACTGATTCGCCTTCACATCTTTCTCAATAATTCCGCTAACAGTGTCATTTAAATTGCCATTCCCATTGATATCAAATCCTACAACCCAATTATCAGGTGTACATTGCTCAATCACTTCCTGACGACACATCTCCATGACGTACATAGGGTTACTATCTATCCGTCGTTGAATTGGCGTAACTCCATTCATCAGATAGGAGCCTGAATTTGCCAAGGGGAAATTTTTATTACCAGTTGTTTGCCACCAATTTGCACTAGTAACATAGTTGTTTTCCCAAAAGCCATTTTTGAGACGGGATCTTCTTCTAGTATCTAACCCAGCTGGTAAGACAGTAGTTAAGTTAGTTGAGGATAAGTTATTTAAATTAGAGGGCACTAAATTGCTCTCGAGGGGAATACCAGTGTTGTTATTGAGGTCATAGTCTCCTTGAGAGCGAAAACCTTCTTGAAAAGTATTTGATAAAAGCGTCATAGCATCAGCGATGATAGTCGCTGGTCGCCAGTAATCACCTTCACCCACAACATTTGAACAGCCAGTCCTATTAATACGACAAGCAAATTTTGTCTCAGGAGTACTGCGATCGTAGAAAGGAGTAGAGGGCGTACCCGTTTCTGTTTGTGTAAATTCTTCAATTTCTGTAGTGCTCGTAGTACTTGTACGATGTATATTGAAGGCACCTTTAATATATGCAGGCAAATCCGTTGCTAAAATCAGACCTTTTTCTTTGGGCTCGTACTTATTTTGATTAGTACTAGGGTCTCTTGCCAATGTCGCACCATTGATGAGGCGAATACCATTGGGACGACGAGTGGGGTCAAGCCTAAAATCTGTTGGGCTTAGTAACTGTGATTCTGAACCTGGAGTACTTTCATCCCGCAAGCCATCATCTCGAGTGGCATAAATAATACCGCTATATGGCAAAAAGTAATCGGTTGTACTGCCACTTTGTATAATTGGTGTTCTAGCTAGTAGACCCAAATCAATGTCTGTGACTCTGACTTCCAAAGGTTGGCGCTGCTCTAAATCTAGGTCATATGTTGTTGTTGTGTCAGTGGTAGAAGTGCTCGTTGAGGTATCCAACGGACTAATTTGTTTAACTTCTCTACCGTCTACAAATGATGCTTCCTTGATTGCACCATGAGGAGGCTTGTTTGTTAGAGTGGTTGCTGGGGAAGCACCAGCAAGAATGGAAATAGCACAAAGCGCTGTGTCAATTGCTGAGTAGTGAGCAAATTCTAAACCTGTATTGGGAACTGAAGAACCAGAGCCAATTTTGTCAAGGGCATCTTTCAAGGGCTTATTAACCCAACGCCCATTTGGATACTTTAAGTTTCCTTGTCTTACAAGACGAGTTTTGTAAGTGTTAAAGAATGTACTTCTTCCATTTGATGGGTAATCATAAACAACACCGTTATTTGACCGACCATTGGCTGTATCTATCCCATATCCACCATCAATATTGACTCTGTTTTTAGCAGTTGTGGCATCAGTAGGATCAAAGTAGCTACTAACACAAGCAACTGGTGTTTGGGCAATGCCGGATTCTATTTTGAAGTGGTAGACTGCTGTTGCCCGCATCAGTAAATCGCCTTTAAATGTAGAAGTAGGACTACTCATTGGCATAGTATCGGGCCAAACAACCGTGTTATCAGCAGCATTTGGAATGGGTAAAAATGAATAATCTTGACGACCGTAAAATGGACCAGTTGTTAAATTAGAAGCACCAGAACCATCAACATAGATGCCCGCACCAGTCACAATCCTCACTCCGCCTACACTGTCTAAGGGATTAGCAGGGTTTTCTGCTGCTTTCTGTTCCCAGAATTTACCCCGTTCTGATATACCGAGGTCTGCAATGGATTGTATTTGAGTGTTGCGCCATCTTGATTCATCCTGCTGAGGTTCTGGAGTTGGTGGTTCTGTCCATTTGATTGCAGTACCACTACTATTTTTTATGTATTGGTTAGCCTCTAAACCAACATATTTGCCGTCAGCCTGTTTCCATTTAGCAGGTAGGTTGTTACCAATGAAAACGCGATCGCCCAAATAAAACTGAATACCTCTTTTCTTTTGAAAAGTTGGAAAAACTGCATTAAGTTGTTGTGTTGCTAGCGTGATTGCTGGAGTTATACCAGTTAATTGGTTACTAGAGTTGATTGGCTCTCTCCAGGATTGCGGAACTTCTAAGCCATCTGTGGTATTGAAGCCAGCAAAAGTCGTGGAACCAGTAACGTCTGAAACCTCGGCAAAGGGTACTCTTCGGGTACGCTGTTTTAAGTAAAGTTCTATTTCAGTAGAAAGGGTTTTTTTGGCATCATCTAGAGTATCAGTATCTTGAACTTTCTGAGCAACATTACTCCTCACGTCTGCTGGGTAATATGTAGCTGCTGCAACAGCTGTTTTGAAGTTAGTAGTGGTTGTGGCACTATTACAAGTTGTACATAGCGCGAGTGCAGAAATCTTCATTGCAGCAATGCGTTGGTTAAACGCTGCATCATTGAATCCGATTAAAGCGCCACCATTACTATCTGTTGATCTATTAGTGCTGCTAATTTCAGCACTACTGATAGCTTCACCATAACCTCTATAAAGATCAACGGTTACTCCTTTAACAGAAGTTTGTCCGAGGCTTCCATTTCCTACGTTTCCTCCTACAGTAATCTGTCCATTTTCTTGGTTATAAAAACAGGAAGTTTTACTGCTGACTTGCCGCAAGGTCATATTACCTGCATTTTCAGTAACACCAACTAGTAAATTGCCATTCGTATGTATTCTTCCATTTAAGGTTAGCGCTGTAGCACCAGTTATGATTTCTAGATCGTTCTCATACCAAACTGCGTTGTACACAAGGGGAATACGAGCCCGATCTTGTTGAAACTCTAATGCGACAAAACCTTTATTACCTTTGTAAGCTTCACTATTGGATTGGGAAGGTTCATATTGAAGTGTTGATGTTGAAGGCAAGCTACTATATTCTGAGGGAGTAATTGGTACATTAACGGTGTAAACAAAAAAGCTTTTACCTAAATTGCCAGATTGCAGTTTGTACCAATTAGAATTACCCACTAAGCTAGAAAAACCTGCGGCTTTAGCACATTGGGAGTTGGTTGCGCTATTGTCCATTGGTGGAGTTCTAGCTTCTAGAGGATTTCGTTTACGATTAAAATTACCCGTGGAGGAATCTCTACTTGGTGTGCGGAAGTATAGTCCATATAATGTATAGCTATCGTATTTTCCGTTGTTATCTGTATCAACGGGGAATCTCCAAACAGTTTTTAAAGTTTCATCATCTTCTAGAGTACTAGGTGTTTGGATACCTGCTGTTCCGTTAAAGTTATAAGCCAACTTTAGACGCGTTTCATCACCAAGTCTGTACTTGTCTTTCTTAAGAGCATCGTATAAAGCGTTATCAGAAGGTGTTCCCCTTGGTAATGTTGGATCGTTAAATAAAGCGTCTAACTTAGCTCTTACTCTATCTATAGCAGGTGCAGCAGCATTAAGAGTTGCTTCATTAACTCTAACATTACTAGCATTTTTGGATCTTTCAAAAGACCGGAATAAAATTGCTGTTGTCAGCAGTACAACAACCAAAGCTACCATTGCGACTGTTGGCAGCACAAAACCAGCATTCACCCACTCGGGCTGTTTTCTGGTAACTAAGAAAGCTCGCAGCAGCCACAAACTTTGCTCTTTAATTGTTAATGGAGAGGAACTGCAAAGCTTTTGGTAGAAATTTCTCGTAGCCTTGACTAACTTGCTATTTCGCTTCATAGCCACTTCCCTGTCAAGAGATTTAATGCTGGTTTCTTTAAAATGTTTACTATTGTTGAACTGCGCCTAACAAAAGATGCTGGCAAATATAAAGTTCTTGATACTACTTATTTACCCTGCATCACTAAGATGGACGGTTTATAGCAGTACCAAACAATTTTCTTCAAGCATGGGTATTTTTTTTCAGCTTCTTAGAAAACACTAATGTTATTAGAATTACCTAATTTATAGCTGAAAAAGAATAATAACACCATAGGTTTACATGAACTTTGCAAAGATGTGTTTCAAAGCAAAGAACTTCATGAAGATAATGTTAGATAGTAAGTCTATGTTACCCACCTAGTAACAAAAGATATCAGTTGAGTCAAAAAGGAATATTAAGATATTAAAAACCTCCCCGACGGGGGGAGGCTGTAGAAGATACTTTAGAGCTTGAGTGGGAAAGATCGGTTGTCTTAGTATTTGCTGAGGTCAATTCCAGCTTCTTTCGCCATGGCTTCCAACCCTTTCTTATCAAGGGTTTTGATGGCTGTGGTCGATAAACGCATTTTCACCCAACGATTTCCTCCTTCCCACCAAATACGCTTAGTTTGCAGGTTGACTTGCTGAAGGCGTTTGGTACGACGGTGAGAGTGGGAAATTGCGAAGGCGTTGTTTGCCTTCTTACCAGTTAATTCGCAGCGACGAGACATATCAAAGTACTCCGATTTTTTTGGGCACGATCTCTTATTGTATAGAATTGTTCGCTCAGTGGGTGGCAGTTTGTCCGGATTTTTGGGCTAATACGTTACCTTGGTGTAAAAATATGAGGCAGAGCCTCATAATAGATGTTCCTAGGCTGAGCCTGGGAACTAGGAATTATCCTCTTTCCATACCAAATAAGGATTTACATCCTTCATAATTTAGTCTGCTTGTGCGGACTTCATTAGTGTAGCCGCGATTTCTATCGCTAGGCGATCGCAACCGATTTGGTATGAACTACAGGACATCACAGGCTTTGCAACCCCTACTTTGTTGCTTCTTGAGTCAGCTTGGTAAGCACTTCGTTAGAACGCTCAACAAAAGATTTCATTCCTTCAGCATCAAAACCTTTTTGAGACATAAGTGCCAGATCGTAGATGTGTTGGCAAATCATTTTCACAAGCTGTCCGGTAGGTGACTCGCCTTCCCCTTGAATAATACTGCTTTGACTGAGACTTGCCAAATTTTGAATCAGTGGGTGAGATGTGTTGACCAGCAAAATATGGTCTTCAGGAAACTCTGCTTGCTGTTGCTGCATTAAAGCATTCATTTCCCGCAAGCGGCGTAAGATTTCTGGCAAAAGCACCATGGCTGGTGGTGTCCCTTGAGGATCGTCTGCTTTCAATGCTTCGGTGCGGATATTCACCTTGGGTTTGTTAAGAGCTTTCTCAAAGAGCTCTTTAACAGTTTCACTCCGAGTTTTGTTTGTCTTTGGATCGACAATCTCCTTATCTTGGTCTTTATCCAGCAAGGTGTTGTCTAAGTCAGAATCTACCCGTGTAAATTTGACATCATTATATTCCCGCTCTAAGAAGTTAATAAAGTGGGTGTCGATGAAGGAGTCCATAAACAGGACTTCCAAACCTTGGTTTTTATGCAGCTCTATGTAAGTCGCTTGCGACGCTTCATCGGTAGCGTAGAAGACACGGTTTTCGTGACGTTCTTTGTTGCGCTCCAGATACTCTTTCAAGGTAGTGTAGGGTAACTGGGAAGTTGGGGCTGAAGACTCAGAACTGGGAGTTACGTCTTGCCACACATCACCTTCTTGAGATTGTACCTCAACTTCAACTGTTGGGTTAGCTGCTGGTTGCGGGCTGCTGGTTGGTTGATAGGTACTGCGGAAAACAATAATGTCTTCCACTTGTTTCTTAAATTTCTCGTCATTGAGAACGCCAAATTTGACGAAAGTACCCAAGTCTTTCCAAGCACTGACGTACTGTTCGCGATTGTCGCGGTAGAGTTCCTTCAGGCGATCGCCCACTTTTTTAGCAATATAATCGCCAATTTTCCGCACGGTGCGATCGGTTTGCAAAGCACTCCGCGATACGTTCAAAGGAATATCAGTACTGTCAATCACACCCCGCATTGGCAGCAGGAACTGTGGAATAATTTCTTCACAGTGGTCGCTGACAAAAACTTGATTGCAGAATAGCTTAATCTGCCCTTTCGTCACATCAACATCCGGCTTTAACCTGGGGAAGTACAAAATACCGTTGATAATGAAAGGATAATCTGTGTTTAGATGCACCCAGAGCAACGGTTCTTCTTGGAAAGGATACAGATAGCGGTAAAACTCTAAATAATCTTCTTTACTCAA
Source organism: Tolypothrix bouteillei VB521301 (assembly GCF_000760695.4). Classification (GTDB taxonomy): domain Bacteria; phylum Cyanobacteriota; class Cyanobacteriia; order Cyanobacteriales; family Nostocaceae; genus Scytonema; species Scytonema bouteillei_A. The sequence goes on from NZ_JHEG04000001.1 coordinate 6,279,755, forward strand.
ACTACTGGGAGTCTCCCGCCACACTGCCCTTTGCTTGTTGATTGCCTCACCATCAAGTTTGATGGGTACGGGCATAAAGTCACAGTAAGTTTTAACAAGTTGTTTGATGCGGGCGGTTTCTAAGTACTCCAGTTCTTCCTCTTGCAAGGTTAGAGTTATTGTTGTACCCAAGGTTGTACGGGATGACTCTTCCAAAGTGAACTGTGGAGAACCGTCACAACTCCAGTGAACTGCTTGAGCCCCTTCTTTATAGGACAGAGTATCGATTTCGACCTTCTGCGCCACCATAAAGGACGAGTAGAAACCAAGACCAAAGTGACCGATAATTGGCTGGTCGGATTTGCCTTCATACTTCTGGATAAATTCCTCAGCACTTGAGAAGGCAACTTGGTTGATGTACTTCTTAACTTCCTCCGCCGTCATCCCGATACCGTTATCGGTGATAGATAAGGTTTTTTTATCCTTGTCTATGGCAATTTGAATTTCCGGTTCGCCAATTTCCCCCGAATACTCCCCTGCGCGGGACACCATCTTCAGTTTTTGGATAGCGTCTACAGCATTGGAAACCAACTCCCGTAAGAAGATTTCGTGATCGGAGTAAAGGGACTTCTTGATAATTGGGAAAATATTCTCAGTATGAATACTGATAGTGCCTTGTTCTAGCATGACTGGTAATCTTCAATGCAATTAATTTAAACGATCGCACTTGGCATCATACCCTAGTCCTCCGCATCTAGGGGGTAAACCAGGGAATGTAGCATTATACCAATTAGAATTTTAATGCTCCACCAAAAGGAGTAGTGCGTTTTTTATGCATTGTTTGCCCCCAAGCGCTTATTCGGATATCCCTACTCCTTATGAGTTTTGATGGGTTCAGTCTAAGTATTACTTACTATGTTTTTCCATTACCAGAAAGTAGTGATACGGGTAGGTAGGATCGACAAATTCTTGTTTGACGGTTAAACCAGCCTTAGCGACAGAATTTAAAATCCGCTTTTTAGGGTATCCTTTTAAACCCATCTCCCAGCAGTGCTGGTTACATATGGGCTTTGTGCTCCAAAACTTTGGTATGTTGAGAAACAAGTGCCTTGGTCGTTGGAAATAGGCAAATCTCACTTGGATAGCTAAAAATCGAGAGCATGAGGGAATAGAAATTACCACAAATCTCTTTGTTGCTTCTGCAAGTTTTTGTAGGGCTTGTTCTGAGTGCTCGTAGGGCAAGTGTTCCAAAACTTGAAAAAGTACGATGGCATCGAAGGTATCTTTTGGTAGTGAAAAATCGCTGGCCAAATCCACAATCAAGTCTGGTCTTAAGCTCGGGTCAATATCAGCAGTCGTAACGTTATAGCCGCTTGATTTTAGTAAGTGAGTCATTAAAGAATTAAAAATTCCTATTTCCAGAACGTTTTTAACTTGGTGACCAAGAGAAAATATTAGACGCATCTGGTGGTGATAGCTGATGAGCCTGTCTTTAGATAAATACTCAGAATTTTTAATGTTTAACGAACTAATGAGTTGCATAAAATATCCTTCCTAATTCAATAAACTACTTAATGTACTGGTATACCATTACAGATTGCCCTAAAAATGACTGGAAGTAACAGATGCTAGATAGATAAGCTTTATACTTGCTACCAAAGCGATCGCACACTGCTAGCAGGGAGGCGCGAATATCCTCAACCTAAAGAAAAAAGCCTGCACTACTCCCGCATGGAATGCGCCTACCTGCAACACAAGACCGTTCAAAACCAATCTGACAATTTACTCAGCAGCTTATAACGCAGTTTTTGACTTGACTCATAGTATAATCAAACGCACAAAAGTAAAATTTCCATGCTGGTACTGAAAATCAAACTAGAAGCAACGAGCGGGCATAACAGTATATGAGACGAGATACTGCATATTGCCCGTTTTGTTTGTAATAGCAACCTTCGATACTAGATGGATACCCGTGGACTTGTTAAGCACCATTAACAAGGACTCTAACCAGTTTGAGTAGTACAAGGAATCTCAATGATTGAAAAAACAGTAAAAGTGATAGAAGGCGGTATATTGCCAGAGGGAGATTATGTTTCACCAGGATTTTCCATTATTCAACCAGATTCATGTTTTCCCAATATGATTTTAGGAAATACATATGATTCCTTTTGGCTTTACTTACGCCGGAATATTGCTCATAACTGGTACGTTGATAAGCGACAGAAGGGGGTAGGATTTGTCAGCAGAGATGAAGCTCATATTCTTTACAACACAGCCTTAAAATTTCAAGGAAAAAAAGCTTTAGAAATAGGCTGTTGGATGGGTTGGTCTGCTTGTCATTTAGCTCTAGGAGGCGTGGAGCTAGATGTTATCGACCCCATGCTATCCCAGCAATTATTTCATGAAAGCGTCACAGATTCGTTGAAGCGAGCAGGGGTGAAGGAAGCTGTAAATTTAATACCAGGACGTAGCCCTCAAAAAGTAGAAGAGTTAGCAAATAAATTGCAACGAAAATGGTCATTGATATTTATAGACGGTCATCACGAAGCACCAGCACCGCTTGAGGATACCATCATTTGCGAACAAGTTGCAGAAGAAGATGCCTTAATTTTATTTCACGATTTAGCTTCTCCCGATGTCGGTCAAGGATTGAACTACTTGAAAGAAAAAGGCTGGAACACAATGGTGTATCAAACCATGCAAATCATGGGAGTTGCATGGCGGGGAAATGTCGAACCTGTCATACATGAGCCAGACCCTAAAATTAACTGGGAATTACCTCCACATTTACAACATTATTCTGTGAGCGGTTTAATTCCGAATGTAGCGGGAAATAAATTTGAAAAAATTCTCAAATCGCTTCTACCATATCATTTCCAAAAAGAGGCAAAGCTATTGTCGCTGTACAGTCAGGCACAGCAAATACAGTATTATCTTTCTTGGCTACCACAAATGTTAATACGGTCAATGGCAAAAAAATAATCCCCTGACTGGCGATCGCTCATCAGTCATACTGAATAGAGTTTACTCAATGACTCGTGCAGTTATCATGGGAAAACTCAATTGCTTGCTTTGGCAATTATCAGTGACCACCTGACTGGCGATCGCTCATCAGTCATACTAGATTCTGTAGTTGTATTCAAAACTGGGTGAGAGTGAAAAGCGTACAACTTATTCCTCTCTATTTCTCCACATACCCAGGTTTAAAGAAGCATTTAATCCGCAAGTTAGCTATTAGTAACCATAGTAAATATTTTTTACATTCCGGTAGTATTATGCTCCAGCATTAGCCGTTCAGTTGTGCTTATCTCACTCTCCATCTTTACCTAAAGTTTCTGGCAAAGAGAGCGTGAATAAATTTCCTAATGAGACAAATATCCCATTTATAACTAGAAAATTTTTCTTCCAATTCAAATATTTAAAATTCTCATAAATTCCGTAAGAAATAATATCTTCAAAATCAGATAAAATCTGACGAATCTCTTCCTACACTGCTAAGACAGTCGTTTCAATCTAGGGAAAAAAGCGGATTTCAAGCTGCTAGTCACACCCTCGAGTTACGAAGACAAACTCGGTGGTAGAGATGACACTCACAACACTTAGGAAACAACTTTTAACATTTCAAAACATGACCCGATTTCTTCATGACCAATTTGCCAAAGATTATCTCGAAAAATTACTCCAATCCTATGGCGAACTACAAGTGCCAAGACGGGTCAGCGCAGAGGTCAGAGAAATCGATATTTTCTTTGCACCCACACCGACGACTACAGAACAATTAGAAACTTTAGGATTGTTAGGTAGAATCGCCGCACTCCCTGCTATCTTAGAACCATTTCGCAATGCCGCATCTAGCGAAGAAATTTGTGATTGTTTGCTCAAACTGTTACAAATTAAGGGAGAATTGCGGCGAGAAGCCAAGCGCAACAACGTCTCTTTAGCAGACTCAGCTATTCCCAAACTTTGGATACTCACACCGACCGCTTCACGTCAATTACTTTCAGGATTTGGAGCAACTAGAGCCGATGATTGGGTGAGTGGAGTGTACTTCATCGCTGATAGTTTCAGAACCGCGATCGTGGCGATTCATCAACTACCACTTACCCCAGAAACACTATGGTTGAGAATGTTGGGCAGAGGAAAAGTACAAAGCCAAGCCATTGATGAATTAGAAGCATTACCCGTCAGCCATCCGTTTCGTCAAGCCACGTTAGAATTGTTGTACACCCTCAGGCAGAATTTAGCAGTACAAACAATTTCAGAACCAGAAGATCGGGAGTTGATTATGAGATTAGCACCACTTTATCAGCAAGAGCGCGAACTTGCCAAACTTGAAGGAAAACTTGAAGGACGACTTGAAGGAAAACTTGAAGGACGCCTTGAAGGAAAACTTGAAGGACAAAGGCAAGTTGTAGAAAACTTGTTAAGAGTTCGTTTTGGTTCTGTTGATGCACAACTGGCGGCAATTATTGAAGCAATATTAGCTTTGCCACCAGAAGAATTTACGCCATTACTCGTGCAGTTATCGCGGCAAGATTTAATTGCTCGCTTTGGCAATAGTCAGCAATTGTCTGATAACTGAACCATCATAAGAGCCATCATTCATACCGATCGCGTCGTTGTATTCACGACCGGGTGCGAGTGGAAAGCGTGCGAGCTGTTCCACTTGATTTCTCTACATCCCCGGTTTTTTTTCTTAGCATGACAGTTGTGTGCTCGCACGCTCGGTATTGCCTCAATTTTTCTAGCAACAGAGAATATACAAATTGCTTGATGAGAGAGATATCTCGTTCATAAATGCGAGATTTTTCTGCCATCTTAACTATTGAAAATTCTTATAATTTCTGAGAAAAATTATGTCTTCAAAACAAGATAGAATCTGACGAATCTCTTGCCACAGTGCTTGGACAGTCGTTTCAATCTAGGGAAAAAAGCGGATTTCAAGCTGCTAGTCACACCCGCGAGTTACGAAGACAAACTCGGTGATGGAGATGACACTCACAACACTCAGGAAAAAACTCTCAACATCTCAAAACATGACCCGATTTCTTCATGACCAATTTGCCAAAGATTATCTCGAAAAATTACTCCAATCCTATGGCGAACTACAAGTGCCAAGACGGGTCAGCGCAGAAGTCAGAGAAATCGATATTTTCTTTGCACCCACACCGACCACTACAGAACAGCGAGAAACTTTAGGATTGTTAGGTAGAATCGCCGCACTCCCTGCTATCTTAGAACCATTTCGCAATGCCGCATCTGCCGAAGAAATTTGTGATTGTTTGCTCAAACTGTTACAAATTAAGGGAGAATTGCGGCGAGAAGCCAAGCGCAACAACGTCTCTTTAGCAGACTCAGCTATTCCCAAACTTTGGATACTCACTCCCACAGCTTCACGTCAATTACTTTCAGGATTTGGAGCAACTAGAGCCGATGATTGGGTGAGTGGAGTGTACTTCATCGCTGATAGTTTCAGAACCGCAATTGTGGCGATTCATCAACTACCACTTACCCCAGAAACACTATGGTTGAGAATGTTGGGCAGAGGAAAAGTACAAAGCCGAGCCATTGATGAATTAGAAGCATTACCCGTCAGCCATCCGTTTCGTCAAGCCACGTTAGAATTGTTGTACACCCTCAGGCAAAATTTAGCAGCACAAACAATTTCAGAACCAGAAGATCGAGAGTTGATTATGAGATTAGCACCACTTTATCAGCAAGAGCGCGAACTTGCCAAACTTGAAGGACGCCTTGAAGGACGACTTGAAGGAAAACTTGAAGGAAAACTTGAAGGACGCGTTGAAGGAAAACTTGAAGGACGACTTGAAGGACAAAGGCAAGTGGTAGAAAACTTGTTAAGAGTTCGTTTTGGTTCTGTTGATGCACAACTGTCAGCAATTATTGAAGCAATATTAGCTTTGCCACCAGAAGAATTTACGCCATTACTCGTGCAGTTATCGCGGCAAGATTTAATTGCTCGCTTTGGCAATAGTCAGCAATCGTCTGATAACTAACCACCATAAGAGCCATCAGTCATACCGATCGCGTCGTTGTATTTACGACCGGGTGCGAGTGGAAAGCGTGCGAGCTGTTCCACTCGATTTCTCTACATCCCCGGTTTTTTTTCTTAGCATGACAGTTGTGTGCTCGCACGGTCGGTATTACCTCAACTTTTCTAGCAACAGAGAATAAACAGATTGATGGATGAGAGATATATTTCATTCATAAATGCGAGATTTTTCTGCCATCTTAACTATTTAAAATTCTCATAATTTCTGAGAGAAATCATGTCTTCAAAACAAGATAGAATCTGACGAATCTCTTCCTACAGTGCTGAGACAGTCGTTTCAATCTAGGGAAAAAAGCGGATTTCAAGCTGCTAGTCACACCCTCGAGTTACGAAGACAAACTCGGTGATGGAGATGACACTCACAACACTCAGGAAAAAACTCTCAACATCTCAAAACATGACCCGATTTCTTCATGACCAATTTGCCAAAGATTATCTCGAAAAATTACTCCAATCCTATGGCGAACTACAAGTGCCAAGACGGGTCAGCGCAGAAGTCAGAGAAATCGATATTTTCTTTGCACCCACACCGACCACTACAGAACAGCGAGAAACTTTAGGATTGTTAGGTAGAATCGCCGCACTCCCTGCTATCTTAGAACCATTTCGCAATGCCGCATCTGCCGAAGAAATTTGTGATTGTTTGCTCAAACTGTTACAAATTAAGGGAGAATTGCGGCGAGAAGCCAAGCGCAACAACGTCTCTTTAGCAGACTCAGCTATTCCCAAACTTTGGATACTCACTCCCACAGCTTCACGTCAATTACTTTCAGGATTTGGAGCAACTAGAGCCGATGATTGGGTGAGTGGAGTGTACTTCATCGCTGATAGTTTCAGAACCGCAATTGTGGCGATTCATCAACTACCACTTACCCCAGAAACACTATGGTTGAGAATGTTGGGCAGAGGAAAAGTACAAAGCCGAGCCATTGATGAATTAGAAGCATTACCCGTCAGCCATCCGTTTCGTCAAGCCACGTTAGAATTGTTGTACACCCTCAGGCAAAATTTAGCAGCACAAACAATTTCAGAACCAGAAGATCGAGAGTTGATTATGAGATTAGCACCACTTTATCAGCAAGAGCGCGAACTTGCCAAACTTGAAGGACGCCTTGAAGGACGACTTGAAGGAAAACTTGAAGGAAAACTTGAAGGACGCGTTGAAGGAAAACTTGAAGGACGACTTGAAGGACAAAGGCAAGTGGTAGAAAACTTGTTAAGAGTTCGTTTTGGTTCTGTTGATGCACAACTGTCAGCAATTATTGAAGCAATATTAGCTTTGCCACCAGAAGAATTTACGCCATTACTCGTGCAGTTATCGCGGCAAGATTTAATTGCTCGCTTTGGCAATAGTCAGCAATCGTCTGATAACTAACCACCATAAGAGCCATCAGTCATACCGATCGCGTCGTTGTATTTACGACCGGGTGCGAGTGGAAAGCGTGCGAGCTGTTCCACTCGATTTCTCTACATCCCCGGTTTTTTTTCTTAGCATGACAGTTGTGTGCTCGCACGGTCGGTATTACCTCAACTTTTCTAGCAACAGAGAATAAACAGATTGATGGATGAGAGATATATTTCATTCATAAATGCGAGATTTTTCTGCCATCTTAACTATTTAAAATTCTCATAATTTCTGAGAGAAATCATGTCTTCAAAACAAGATAGAATCTGACGAATCTCTTCCTACAGTGCTGAGACAGTCGTTTCAATCTAGGGAAAAAAGCGGATTTCAAGCTGCTAGTCACACCCTCGAGTTACGAAGACAAACTCGGTGATGGAGATGACACTCACAACACTCAGGAAAAAACTCTCAACATCTCAAAACATGACCCGATTTCTTCATGACCAATTTGCCAAAGATTATCTCGAAAAATTACTCCAATCCTATGGCGAACTACAAGTGCCAAGACGGGTCAGCGCAGAAGTCAGAGAAATCGATATTTTCTTTGCACCCACACCGACCACTACAGAACAGCGAGAAACTTTAGGATTGTTAGGTAGAATCGCCGCACTCCCTGCTATCTTAGAACCATTTCGCAATGCCGCATCTGCCGAAGAAATTTGTGATTGTTTGCTCAAACTGTTACAAATTAAGGGAGAATTGCGGCGAGAAGCCAAGCGCAACAACGTCTCTTTAGCAGACTCAGCTATTCCCAAACTTTGGATACTCACTCCCACAGCTTCACGTCAATTACTTTCAGGATTTGGAGCAACTAGAGCCGATGATTGGGTGAGTGGAGTGTACTTCATCGCTGATAGTTTCAGAACCGCAATTGTGGCGATTCATCAACTACCACTTACCCCAGAAACACTATGGTTGAGAATGTTGGGCAGAGGAAAAGTACAAAGCCGAGCCATTGATGAATTAGAAGCATTACCCGTCAGCCATCCGTTTCGTCAAGCCACGTTAGAATTGTTGTACACCCTCAGGCAAAATTTAGCAGCACAAACAATTTCAGAACCAGAAGATCGAGAGTTGATTATGAGATTAGCACCACTTTATCAGCAAGAGCGCGAACTTGCCAAACTTGAAGGACGCCTTGAAGGACGACTTGAAGGAAAACTTGAAGGAAAACTTGAAGGACGCGTTGAAGGAAAACTTGAAGGACGACTTGAAGGACAAAGGCAAGTGGTAGAAAACTTGTTAAGAGTTCGTTTTGGTTCTGTTGATGCACAACTGTCAGCAATTATTGAAGCAATATTAGCTTTGCCACCAGAAGAATTTACGCCATTACTCGTGCAGTTATCGCGGCAAGATTTAATTGCTCGCTTTGGCAATAGTCAGCAATCGTCTGATAACTAACCACCATAAGAGCCATCAGTCATACCGATCGCGTCGTTGTATTTACGACCGGGTGCGAGTGGAAAGCGTGCGAGCTGTTCCACTCGATTTCTCTACATCCCCGGTTTTTTTTCTTAGCATGACAGTTGTGTGCTCGCACGGTCGGTATTACCTCAACTTTTCTAGCAACAGAGAATAAACAGATTGATGGATGAGAGATATATTTCATTCATAAATGCGAGATTTTTCTGCCATCTTAACTATTTAAAATTCTCATAATTTCTGAGAGAAATCATGTCTTCAAAACAAGATAGAATCTGACGAATCTCTTCCTACAGTGCTGAGACAGTCGTTTCAATCTAGGGAAAAAAGCGGATTTCAAGCTGCTAGTCACACCCTCGAGTTACGAAGACAAACTCGGTGATGGAGATGACACTCACAACACTCAGGAAAAAACTCTCAACATCTCAAAACATGACCCGATTTCTTCATGACCAATTTGCCAAAGATTATCTCGAAAAATTACTCCAATCCTATGGCGAACTACAAGTGCCAAGACGGGTCAGCGCAGAAGTCAGAGAAATCGATATTTTCTTTGCACCCACACCGACCACTACAGAACAGCGAGAAACTTTAGGATTGTTAGGTAGAATCGCCGCACTCCCTGCTATCTTAGAACCATTTCGCAATGCCGCATCTGCCGAAGAAATTTGTGATTGTTTGCTCAAACTGTTACAAATTAAGGGAGAATTGCGGCGAGAAGCCAAGCGCAACAACGTCTCTTTAGCAGACTCAGCTATTCCCAAACTTTGGATACTCACTCCCACAGCTTCACGTCAATTACTTTCAGGATTTGGAGCAACTAGAGCCGATGATTGGGTGAGTGGAGTGTACTTCATCGCTGATAGTTTCAGAACCGCAATTGTGGCGATTCATCAACTACCACTTACCCCAGAAACACTATGGTTGAGAATGTTGGGCAGAGGAAAAGTACAAAGCCGAGCCATTGATGAATTAGAAGCATTACCCGTCAGCCATCCGTTTCGTCAAGCCACGTTAGAATTGTTGTACACCCTCAGGCAAAATTTAGCAGCACAAACAATTTCAGAACCAGAAGATCGAGAGTTGATTATGAGATTAGCACCACTTTATCAGCAAGAGCGCGAACTTGCCAAACTTGAAGGACGCCTTGAAGGACGACTTGAAGGAAAACTTGAAGGAAAACTTGAAGGACGCGTTGAAGGAAAACTTGAAGGACGACTTGAAGGACAAAGGCAAGTGGTAGAAAACTTGTTAAGAGTTCGTTTTGGTTCTGTTGATGCACAACTGTCAGCAATTATTGAAGCAATATTAGCTTTGCCACCAGAAGAATTTACGCCATTACTCGTGCAGTTATCGCGGCAAGATTTAATTGCTCGCTTTGGCAATAGTCAGCAATCGTCTGATAACTAACCACCATAAGAGCCATCAGTCATACCGATCGCGTCGTTGTATTTACGACCGGGTGCGAGTGGAAAGCGTGCGAGCTGTTCCACTCGATTTCTCTACATCCCCGGTTTTTTTTCTTAGCATGACAGTTGTGTGCTCGCACGGTCGGTATTACCTCAACTTTTCTAGCAACAGAGAATAAACAGATTGATGGATGAGAGATATATTTCATTCATAAATGCGAGATTTTTCTGCCATCTTAACTATTTAAAATTCTCATAATTTCTGAGAGAAATCATGTCTTCAAAACAAGATAGAATCTGACGAATCTCTTCCTACAGTGCTGAGACAGTCGTTTCAATCTAGGGAAAAAAGCGGATTTCAAGCTGCTAGTCACACCCTCGAGTTACGAAGACAAACTCGGTGATGGAGATGACACTCACAACACTCAGGAAAAAACTCTCAACATCTCAAAACATGACCCGATTTCTTCATGACCAATTTGCCAAAGATTATCTCGAAAAATTACTCCAATCCTATGGCGAACTACAAGTGCCAAGACGGGTCAGCGCAGAAGTCAGAGAAATCGATATTTTCTTTGCACCCACACCGACCACTACAGAACAGCGAGAAACTTTAGGATTGTTAGGTAGAATCGCCGCACTCCCTGCTATCTTAGAACCATTTCGCAATGCCGCATCTGCCGAAGAAATTTGTGATTGTTTGCTCAAACTGTTACAAATTAAGGGAGAATTGCGGCGAGAAGCCAAGCGCAACAACGTCTCTTTAGCAGACTCAGCTATTCCCAAACTTTGGATACTCACTCCCACAGCTTCACGTCAATTACTTTCAGGATTTGGAGCAACTAGAGCCGATGATTGGGTGAGTGGAGTGTACTTCATCGCTGATAGTTTCAGAACCGCAATTGTGGCGATTCATCAACTACCACTTACCCCAGAAACACTATGGTTGAGAATGTTGGGCAGAGGAAAAGTACAAAGCCGAGCCATTGATGAATTAGAAGCATTACCCGTCAGCCATCCGTTTCGTCAAGCCACGTTAGAATTGTTGTACACCCTCAGGCAAAATTTAGCAGCACAAACAATTTCAGAACCAGAAGATCGAGAGTTGATTATGAGATTAGCACCACTTTATCAGCAAGAGCGCGAACTTGCCAAACTTGAAGGACGCCTTGAAGGACGACTTGAAGGAAAACTTGAAGGAAAACTTGAAGGACGCGTTGAAGGAAAACTTGAAGGACGACTTGAAGGACAAAGGCAAGTGGTAGAAAACTTGTTAAGAGTTCGTTTTGGTTCTGTTGATGCACAACTGTCAGCAATTATTGAAGCAATATTAGCTTTGCCACCAGAAGAATTTACGCCATTACTCGTGCAGTTATCGCGGCAAGATTTAATTGCTCGCTTTGGCAATAGTCAGCAATCGTCTGATAACTAACCACCATAAGAGCCATCAGTCATACCGATCGCGTCGTTGTATTTACGACCGGGTGCGAGTGGAAAGCGTGCGAGCTGTTCCACTCGATTTCTCTACATCCCCGGTTTTTTTTCTTAGCATGACAGTTGTGTGCTCGCACGGTCGGTATTACCTCAACTTTTCTAGCAACAGAGAATAAACAGATTGATGGATGAGAGATATATTTCATTCATAAATGCGAGATTTTTCTGCCATCTTAACTATTTAAAATTCTCATAATTTCTGAGAGAAATCATGTCTTCAAAACAAGATAGAATCTGACGAATCTCTTCCTACAGTGCTGAGACAGTCGTTTCAATCTAGGGAAAAAAGCGGATTTCAAGCTGCTAGTCACACCCTCGAGTTACGAAGACAAACTCGGTGATGGAGATGACACTCACAACACTCAGGAAAAAACTCTCAACATCTCAAAACATGACCCGATTTCTTCATGACCAATTTGCCAAAGATTATCTCGAAAAATTACTCCAACCCTATGGCGAACTACAAGTTCCCAGACGGGTCAGCGCAGAGGTCAGAGAAATCGATATTTTCTTTGCTCCCACACCAACGACTACAGAACAATTGGAAACTTTAGGATTGTTAGGTAGAATCGCTGCTACACCAGCTATCCTAGAACCATTTCGCAATGCCGCATCCGCCGAAGAAATTTGTGATTGTTTGCTCAAACTGTTATAAATTAAGGGCGAATTGCGGCGAGAAGCCAAGCGCAACAACGTCTCTTTAGCAGACTCAGCTATTCCCAAACTTTGGATACTCACACCGACCGCTTCACGTCAATTACTTTCAGGATTTGGAGCAACTAGAGCCGATGATTGGGTGAGTGGAGTGTACTTCATCGCTGATAGTTTCAGAACCGCGATCGTGGCGATTCATCAACTACCACTTACCCCAGAAACACTATGGTTGAGAATGTTGGGCAGAGGAAAAGTACAAAGCCAAGCCATTGATGAATTAGAAGCATTACCCGTCAGCCATCCGTTTCGTCAAGCCACGTTAGAATTGTTGTACACACTCAGGCAAAATTTAGCAGCACAAACAATTTCAGAACCAGAAGATCGGGAGTTGATTATGAGATTAGCACCACTTTATCAGCAAGAGCGCGAACTTGCCAAACTTGAAGGACAAAGGCAAGTTGTAGAAAACTTGTTAAGAGTTCGTTTTGGTTCTGTTGATGCAGAACTGTTGGCAATTATTGAAGCAATATTGGCTTTGCCACCAGAAGAGTTTACGCCATTACTCGTGCAGTTATCGCGGCAAGATTTAATTGCTCGCTTTGGCAATAATTAGCGCTCGCCTGATAACTGACCACCACAAGTTCAGAACTAGAAGATCGGGAGTTGATTATGAGATTAGCACCACTTTATCAGCAAGAGCGCGAACTTGCCAAACTCGAAGGAAAACTTGAAGGAAAACTTGAAGGACGACTTGAAGGACAAAGGCAAGTTGTAGAAAACTTGTTAAGAGTTCGTTTTGGTTCTGTTGATGCACAATTGTCGGTAATTATTGAATCAATATTGGCTTTGCCACCAGAAGAGTTTACACCATTACTCGTGCAGTTATCGCGGCAAGACTTAATTGCTCGCTTTAGCAATAATTAGCACTCGGGCGATCGCTAACCACCACAAGAGCCATCAGTCATACCGATTGTGTCGTTGTATTCACAACCGGGTGCGAGTAGAAAGTGTCCAACCTGTTCCACTCCATGTCTCTACATACCCGGTTTTTTGAGCACTGTTTGAGCAGCAACTAAACTGTTAGCCGCTCTGCCAATATTTTGTTCTTTCTCTTCATGCTAGTGAGTCCAGCGCTACAGGCGGTGAGACCAGTGCTGATAGCGCAGCGTGGCACTTTCGTGCCATAGGCGGGAAAACCGCCTATGGCAACTGGCGTATAGCCCTGTGGGCATAGCTTCGCATCACGTAGTGTCTCCGCTCCTGAGATACAAGGGAGGGACGAGCGTTTGTGTAGCCGAGGCAGCGCGTTGCGGGGGTTCCCCCCGTTGAAGCGCCTGCCGTCCAGAATTCTATTCTTAGGGGAATTTTCAAAAACAGGATGCACCCTCTCCTAGTAGGAGAGAGGCGAGTTGGGGGTGAAATTTAAGCTTCGCGTGACGCTTCAATCAACAAGGTCTTCCCCTGTGTCGTCGGTACCTTCACCGCCATTTTCTTACTAAACACCAGTTCGTTATCCCCAGCATCAATCACTACCGTATCACCGGGAACAAACGTATTCTCCAACAGCTTAGTTGCTAATGGGTTTTCCACTTCCCGTTGAATTGCCCGTTTGATCGGTCTTGCTCCGTAAGTGGGATCGTATCCTACTTCCACCAAGCGATCGCAAGCTGCAGCAGATATTTCCAAGGAAATTTTCTGTTCGTTGAGGAGGCTTTCCACCCGTTTGAGTTGAATGCGTACAATTTGTCGCATTTCACTGCGGTTGAGTGTGTGGAACAAAATAGTTTCATCAACTCGGTTGAGAAACTCGGGACGGAAGTGAGAACGCAAAGCATCCATTACCCGATTCTGCATTCTTTCATAATTGGCGTCATCCCCAGATATATCCAGTATGTGTTCGCTACCGATATTACTGGTCATCACAATCACAGCATTGCGAAAATCAACTGTTCGTCCCTGAGAATCAGTAATTCTACCGTCTTCAAGCACTTGCAACAAAATATTAAACACATCGGGGTGAGCTTTTTCCACCTCATCCAGTAACACCACTGAGTAAGGACGGCGGCGAACTGCTTCGGAAAGCTGACCTCCTTCCTCATAACCCACATACCCTGGAGGCGCACCTACCAAACGAGACACGGAGTGTTTCTCCATATACTCTGACATATCCAAACGCACCATAGAGTCAGCCGAATCAAAGAGAAACTGTGCCAAAGCACGAGCCAATTCTGTTTTCCCCACACCCGTCGGTCCCATAAACAAAAACGAACCAATAGGACGACCGGGGTCTTTCATCCCCGCACGGGCGCGACGAATTGCTGCAGCAACAGCCGATACAGCTTTTTGTTGACCAACCACTCGTTCGTGCAGGTGATTTTCTAATTGCAACAACTTTTGCCGTTCCGATGCCAACAGGCGATTTACAGGAATACCCGTCCATTTAGCGACTATTTCGGCAATATCAGCTTCGGTAACCTGTTCTCGCAGTAATGTCGCTCCCGTACTTTGAATTTCTAGCAGTTGGGTTTCTTTAGCTTCGCGATCGCGCTGCACTCCTTCCAACTTCCCGTACTTCAACTGAGCGGCTTTATTCAAATCATACGCTCGTTCTGCTTGTTCAATTTGCACCCGCAGCTTTTCTTCTTCCTGCTTCAGGGCGCTAATTGCTTCCAGCAGTTGCTTTTCACCCTGCCATTGATTGTTTAAATTCTGCTGTTTCTCCGTTAAACTAGTAATTTCTTGCTCAATTCTTTCAAAACGCTCTTTGGTTTGAACCGTTGCTTTTTCTTCCCCAGCCAGAGATAACTTTTCCATTTCCAACTGCATCAACCGTCGGTCAATGATTTCTAATTCTGTTGGCTTAGAAGTAATCTCCATTTTTAACTGTGCTGCTGCTTCATCCACCAAGTCAATTGCTTTATCGGGTAAGAAGCGGTCGGAAATATATCTAGCTGACAGTGTTGCTGCAGCGACCAATGCTGAGTCAGAGATTTTTACGTTGTGATGAACTTCATAACGCTCTTTCAATCCCCGCAGAATGGAAATAGTATCCTCCACACTCGGTTGATCTACAAAAACTTGTTGAAAACGCCGTTCTAAAGCAGCATCTTTTTCAATAAATTTACGGTACTCATCCAAAGTTGTTGCTCCAATACAGCGCAGTTCACCCCGTGCGAGCATTGGTTTGAGCAAATTCCCTGCATCCATCGAGCCCTGTTGGTTGGAACCCGTACCGACAACCGTATGCAATTCGTCAATAAACAGAACAATTTGCCCGTTGGATTCTGTCACCTCTCGCAGCACCGATTTCAAACGGTCTTCAAATTCACCTCGATATTTTGCTCCAGCAATCAAACTGCCAATATCCAGAGCAATCAACTGACGGTTTTTCAAAGATTCAGGAACATCACCATTGACAATACGCAGCGCTAACGCTTCTGCGATCGCGGTCTTACCTACCCCAGGTTCACCAATCAATACTGGATTATTTTTGCTACGGCGAGACAATACCTGTATGACACGACGAATTTCGTCATCTCGTCCAATAACCGGGTCTAGCTTACCAGCTTTTGCCTGTTCGGTTAAGTCCCTACCAAACTTTTGTAAAGCTTCATAACGAGACTCCGGATTTTGGTCGGTCACCTTCTGACTACCACGCACGGATTTAATAGTCGCCTCTAGCTTAGCCGCATCTACATTAAAACTTTTTAGAACCCGCCGTCCAATGCGATCGTCCTCAGTAAAAGCCAACAGTAAGTGCTCAACCGAGATAAAACCATCCTTCATTTTTGTTCTAGCTTCCTCAGCCTTATCCAGCATATGGTCTAAGCTCCGACCCAGGTAAAGTTGGTCATTTTTCCCCACTTTTGCCTGACGCTGAGTAAAAGATTCAAGTTGTTGTTGCAAGCGCAAAGGGTCAATTTCACACCGACTAAAAATACGTGTTGCGAGTCCCGTCGGTTCTTCCAATAGAGCAAGCACTAGGTGTTCGACATCAAGCTGTTGTTGTTGATAGGCGCGGACAATATCTTGCGATTTGACAATTGCTTCCCAAGCTTTATCAGTAAATTTATTCGGATCTGTAGGCTGCATCTTTACGATTTTGGATTTTATATTTTATATTTTAGATTTTGGTTTTTAAACTAAGTATAGAGGCTAGGGGCTAGAGAATAGGGATTTTTCCCTATCCATCCGGTAACCGCTAAATTGAAAAAGGCAACTATGCTGAGGGCAGAAGAAAAAATACTGTTGTCATGCTTTGCAGTGAACTTTTTTCCTTGGAGATGCCTCAGTACTTTCTACTTTACTACTTGAAGTTGAGCCTCGCGCAGGTATTCTCAAGCTCTGCCTGGAAACGAGATTGGGTCGTGGGCATACAAGATATAAATTTTTGTGCTAACTCTAAACTAATATACAAGCACGAGGGGCATATTTTTGCTTATACCTATTGGTTAGTTAATGGTTAGTCGTTAGTAGTTAGTTGGGTAGGTAATGCCCAGAGTCCGAGGTTAGTGGCTACGTGTAATCCTCAGTGATAACTGTTGGATCTTGGGGAGCAATCTTCGCCCCTACAGTGTAAGGCACAAAACCTTGCGCCCCTGTCAACAATCAACCACTCACCCTAAAACACAATTACAGTTCTGAGAGTCCCTTGCCAAATTGTACTGTTGGAAGTGCTGTTATCAGCATTTGTGACTATTGACAGTATAGGAGTAATACTGAGATTATCGTTAAGCTCTAAATTGTAAAATGTTTCAAAGTTAACCTGATTTGCATTTCCCAATGCGTTAGTGACGAAAGGTTGACCAACAGCGATCCCCGCAGTCGTTCCAGGAATGAAGAGGTTGCGAAGACCCAATCCCACCGACCAACTGAAGGAGTGCAAATCCAAGTCCTGGTTGATAGCGGTATTAAATCCCTGATAATTCCCAAATCCCAACCGACTAAATACCCCTACATAACGGTTAAGGGCGTACTCTGCATTCACACCAAAGGCATTAATATCAGTATTATTAATTGCGGCATTAGTATATTGTACTCTTAATGCAAAGCGATCGCGGGCAGCGTATTCCAGTTCCACACTGGTTTGGTACCTATCCCCAAACAAACCCCCATCATTGCTGGAGTTGGGATTATTGGCGTCAGCAGCAACATAGAGAGAACGGAAAGTAAAAGGTCCGCTACCTGGATTCCATGAAAGAACAGCTCCTGCACCGCCGTTGCGATCGATTTGGTTTTGGACAATCAGGGGGTTATTCAGAAAAAAGCTAGAACTAAAATCAACAGCTTCGTTGTTGGCATAAGTATTACGGTCAATAAAATCCCGTGGCGAAATTTTTGCCCCAACAGTCACCGCTAAATCGGAAACCGGGCGAAAAGTGTAATACAAACGCCTGAGACTGAGACCCGAATCGGCTTCTATGTAATCAAGTCCGCCGCCATTGGCAATCAAACCGCTTGTTCCTAACAGGTTGACATTTTTCTCTTGCGCCTGTCCAATACTATCGAGACCGTTATTACCTGCTTCCAACTGAGTTAGAAGTAAATCATTACCGTTAAAACTTGTTAAGAAATTTAACCGTTCGCGAGCAATTATAGTAGTACTCGAGTTGCTACCATTAGTGAAGGCAAGAATCACCTGTCCTTTGAGTTTGGTCGTAGTAGAAAATTCATTCGCCTCAAGTTGAGTCGCCCGCTCTTCGGTAGACGCTATCCTTTGCTGCAATTGATCCAAGGCAGAGCGGTAATCTTTTTGCAGTCGCCTTAGAGTCACCAAATCCTCTTGAATGTACTGCTCGCCAATGGCATTGACAATTAAACCATCCACTTTATCTAAAGTAGTCGCTAGAGCAGCAGCAAATTCATAACGAGACACAGGGCGGTTACCGCGAAACTTACCATCAGAATACCCAGAGAGAATGCCGTAGCGTTCCATGAGCGATCGCAATGCTTGATAAGCCCAGTCAGTTGGTTGAACATCAGACAATTCTGTAACCGAAGTTGGTGGAGCAAACTCTTGAGCTACAGTGTCTGATGATGCTGAATTATCGGTAAAATCTTCAGATAATTCATCCTTTGCATCTGTTTCCCCATCCGTTGCCAAATCCATCGCCGTTGAGGTAATTGCCTCTTGGCGCTGTAGAGAAGGCAAAGAATTCGCCATGGAAGGAAAGCACAGTTGGCTAAAAATGATACAGCCAATCGAACTGCCCGCCAACAGTTTATGAGAACGAATTCTCTGCCACTTGCATTGCTTAACGCTCAACTCCATCATTTTTTTATTTAAAGTTGCTAGGCAGTTACTTGCTGTGCAGTTTCTTGTTTAGCAGCAGAGCCTTGAGTACCCAGTTGAATCAGTTCTACCTTATATCCATCTGGATCTTCCACAAATGCGATCGTCGTAGAACCATGTTTCATGGGACCCGGTTCCCGTACCACTCTAGCACCACGTTTTTTAATTTCCTCACAAGTTGCGTAGATATCATCAACTCCAAGAGCAATGTGACCGTATGCATTACCCAAATCGTACTTATCTACGCCCCAGTTGTAAGTCAGTTCCAGTACCGTATGGTCGCTTTCGTCACCATAGCCAACAAACGCCAGAGTAAACTCACCTCCAGGATAATCCTTTCGCCGCAGTAGTTTCATTCCCAGAATTTCACAGTAAAACTTTAAAGATTCTTCAAGATTACCCACCCGTAGCATTGTATGCAGGAGCCGCATAATTTTTCCCCTTTGATAGTTCCGCATTAATTGTAAGGGATTGGGCATTGGAGATTTTGGATTTTGGATTTTAGATCAAGAACCTACCTCCATCTCCCTTGTCCCCAGCTCCCTACCTTAGTCCCTACTCAACCCTCCGCGATAACCCGTAATCAGACGACTACCATCTTTAAAAATATGAACTTCTATCTGGTCGCTAGCCCAAGAAATTTGGTCTTGAAAAGCAGGGTTGAGAACGTGAATCCTCTGATTGCTAGAAGATACAGGAGAAACTGGTGAATTGATTGCGAGTGACTCAACATAAGGACCATCAATCAGAATATCCAACTGTTCTAATAAATCTTGAGCACCAGCAGGTGCGTAAGGCGATCGCAATTGCTCTATAGTAAAACCGGAAAAAGACATAACATTCAGCCCAGCTGCTTTCACTTTACGAGCAACAGAAGCCAGTGCGGGGGCTTGCCAAAAAGGTTCTCCCCCAGAAAATGTCACCCCTTGATTGCGAGGCTTGCTGAGAATTTTCTCAACTAAGCTATCAACCGATACCAATTGGTTAATTTCAAACGACCAAGATTCCAAATTAAAACAACCCGGACACTCCCGCAAACAACCCTGCACCCAAACAACAGCACGGCATCCGGGACCATTAACCTCTGATTCATCCACGTAGCCCATAATGTTGAGATATCCAGCGGGAATCTCAATCAAAGAAAGATAAGGATTTGTTTTGTGTTGGGTCATGTTCTTAATCTCTCTCGGGATATAGATTTATTTGCAACATATAGCCAAAATGTGAGGAACTTATGTGAGTGGTTGGTAGTTGGTGATTGGCGATCGGTTTTGCCACTAACAACTAACAACTCTTGGAAATCTTCGTTAATGTAGGCGCAGATCGCCCTTGAAACCTTTATGCTAATGGTCGGAGAGTCACTGGACTGTTAGCCGTTAGTCATTAACCCATGACCAATGACTAATGACTGCTCCCTTCCAGCCAGATGATTACCTATAGATGTTGGGTGGGCAATGCCCACCC
Organism: Tolypothrix bouteillei VB521301; assembly: GCF_000760695.4. Taxonomy (GTDB): domain Bacteria; phylum Cyanobacteriota; class Cyanobacteriia; order Cyanobacteriales; family Nostocaceae; genus Scytonema; species Scytonema bouteillei_A. The sequence continues at coordinate 6,299,944 of NZ_JHEG04000001.1, forward strand.
GCATTGGATGTGCGGTACAACCCCACCCTACAAGAATTGGTAATTTTAGAGCACAAAGGGAGTCATCACAAATGACAAAGGATCGAGAACAAATGTTTGACACTGCCATTGATGCTATATTTGCTCGCGAAATTCTGGATTCTCGCGGCAGACCAACAGTTGAAGCACAAGTGTTTTTGGTAAACGGTGCTACGGGATTGGCGCAGGTTCCGAGTGGTGCGTCTACTGGCACTTTTGAAGCACACGAACTGCGGGATAACGACAAAAGCCGTTACGGGGGTAAAGGTGTACTCAAGGCGGTGCAAAATGTGAATGAAGTGCTAGCTCCCAAGCTAGTAGAAATGAATGTCCTTAACCAGGAACTTATTGACCGCACCATGCTTGACCTGGATGGTTCCCCTAATAAATCCCATCTCGGTGCTAATGCGATTCTAGCGGTTTCCCTGGCAGCAGCTAAAGCGGGAGCTGAATCTTCAGGAATGCCCCTCTACCGCTATTTAGGCGGTCCTTTAGCAAATCTGTTACCCGTACCCTTAATGAATGTCATTAATGGTGGTGCTCATGCATCTAACAACGTGGATTTTCAGGAGTTTATGATTGTTCCCGTTGGCGCACCTTCTTTCCGGGAAGCGCTGCGTTGGGGTGCAGAAGTATTTGCGACTCTCAGCAAAGTCTTAGATGAAAAAGGTTTGCTCACTGGTGTGGGTGATGAAGGTGGTTTTGCCCCCAACCTGGAGTCAAACCAAGTGGCATTGGAATTGCTTGTTGCAGCTATTGAGAAAGCTGGTTACAAACCAGGAGAACAAGTGGCGTTAGCACTGGATGTTGCTGCTAGTGAGTTTTACAAAAACGGGCAGTACGTCTATGATGGCAAACCTCATTCTGGTGCTGAGTTTATCGATTACCTCGGCAAACTCGTTGACCAATATCCGATTGTGTCAATTGAAGATGGCTTGCACGAGGAAGATTGGCAAAATTGGCAGTTACTGACTCAAAAGTTAGGTTCTCGCGTGCAGTTGGTGGGAGATGATTTGTTTGTAACAAACACCCAGCGCTTGCAAAAAGGTATTGAACTCAAAGCAGGTAATGCCATTTTGATTAAACTCAATCAAATTGGTTCGCTTACAGAAACTTTGGAAACAATTGACTTGGCAACCCGCAATGGTTTCCGGTCAGTGATCAGCCATCGTTCTGGAGAAACTGAAGATACAACCATTGCCGATTTAGCCGTTGCAACCCGTGCCGGTCAAATTAAAACTGGTTCTCTGTGTCGTAGCGAACGAGTGGCAAAATACAACCGCTTGCTGCGAATTGAAGATGAATTGAGCGATCGCGCCGTATACGCAGGTGCTGTGGGATTAGGTCCGAAATAAAAAATGGCTAATGGCTAATGGCTAATTGCTATCTGTACTATTAGCCATTAGCAATTAGCCATTAGCACTTTAAGGATAAAACCCCAACTTCGGTAATCCTAATGTTTCATCCCAGTCCATCATGATATTAAGACACTGGATTGCTTGCCCTGCTTGTCCTTTGATTAAATTATCAATGACTGATATAACGATCGCACGACCAGTACGGGGATCGACTTCTATACCGATATAACAAAGGTTGCTACCGTAAGCCCACTTCGTTTGAGGATAAATGCCCGGATCGCAAATTTTTACCCAAGGGGAGTTACGGTAGAAAGCTCGATAAATTGTAATTAAATCATCTCTCACCAAACCGGGGTCGCGGAGTGTGGAATACACTGTTGCTAAGATGCCGCGTACCATGGGAATTAAGTGTGGTGTAAATTGAATTGTTACCTCATGCCCTGCTAAATCGCTACAAATCTGCTCGATTTCTGGGGTGTGGTGGTGACGGGAAACACTGTATGCGGCTAAAGAATTGTCTGCCTCTGCCAGCAACATATTGATTTTTGCTTGACGACCGCTACCAGATGTGCCTGATTTGGCATCGATAATCGCAGTTTCAGGGACGATTAACCCTTGCTTGAGGAGTGGGGAAAGTGCGAGCAAACTGGCTGTGGGATAGCAACCGGGACAACCAACTAGTTGCGCTTCGGTCAAGCGATCGCGATAAAGCTCCGGTAAGCCGTATACAGCAAGAGCCGCTGTTGAGCGATCTTTTCGCTCCTTACTGTACCAAGCGGTGTAAGTTGCTAGATGGCTAAATCGATAATCTGCACTTAAATCGAGTACTTTACACCCTTTCTCTAAAAGTTGTGGTGCAATTTCGCAAGCTTGACCGTTTGGCAAACACAGAAATACTGCTTCACATCGCTGAGCAATAACTTCAGGATCGACAGCCTCGATTTTTTGGTTAACAGCGTGAGCCAATTGAGGATAAAGATCTGCAAATGGTTTGCCTATACTGCTCTCATTGCCTAAATAAACGAGTTCGACTTCTGGATGATCCATTAACAGCCGCACTAACTGCACTCCACCGTAGTCTGACGCGCCAACAACTCCAACCGGAACGCGCCCAAAATTGCCCATAGAGATTAAATCCTTATCTGCTCTTAGTGAATTTGCCACTCAACTATCAGCTATTACTCCTTTCTCGCTCTAAAGTTACCAAATTTTTGTTAGGTGAGCATTGCCCACCAACAGCGAATGGTTGGCAATGCCCACCCTACTACGCCTTTAGGTAATATAACTGGCGATAAGGAACTAGTCTGATAGCTAACTGCTAACGGTTTATCGCTACTCTGCGTGTTGCTGCTTTTGAAGCACCATTAAAAACCAATTTTAGGTCAGTCTTTGATATGTTAACTAATCTTACTGGCAGGACTTCCGAAGTAATCCAAAAGAGCTACAATCAAAAACAAGCATTTGTTAAAAAAATTTACGTTTGCTAGCTGGGGATCGCCTGTGTCGCAGCATATCACCTCTTCAACTCAAAGTTTTAAATTTGATTCGATTGATACCGCCCTGGCAGATTTAAAAGCAGGTCGCCCAATCGTCGTAGTAGATGACGAGAACAGAGAAAATGAGGGCGACTTGATTTGTGCTGCCCAATTTGCCACCCCGGACATCATTAATTTTATGGCAGTGGAAGCACGGGGTCTTATTTGTTTGGCAATGATGGGCGATCGCTTGGACGAACTCGACCTACCATTGATGGTAACTAATATTACAGATACCAACCAAACTGCCTTCACTGTCAGTATTGATGCGGGACCGGAGTTAGGAGTTTCCACTGGTATTTCAGCAGAAGACCGTGCTCGTACCATCCAGGTGGCTATCAACCCAGCCACAAAACCCCTAGATTTGCGCCGTCCCGGTCATATTTTTCCCATTCGTGCTAGAGAAGGAGGCGTACTCAAACGGGCAGGTCATACGGAAGCTGCCGTTGACTTATCCCGATTAGCTGGATTGTACCCTGCAGGAGTTATTTGCGAAATTCAAAACTCCGATGGTTCCATGGCACGGTTACCGCAATTGTTTGACTATGCCACCCAGCACAATCTCAAAATCATTAGCATCGCCGATTTAATCAGTTACCGCCTACAGCACGATCGCTTGATCAAACGGGAAACTGTTGCCGATTTACCAACCCAATTCGGTCATTTCAAAATTTATGCCTACCGACACACTTTAGACAATACAGAACACGTCGCTATTGTCAAGGGAAATCCTGCGGAATTTGATGACAATCCAGTCATGGTGCGGATGCACTCAGAATGTCTCACCGGAGATGCTTTGGGTTCCTTACGCTGTGACTGTCGGATGCAATTGCAAGCAGCCCTAAAAATGCTGGAAAACGCGGGTCAGGGCGTTGTCGTTTATTTGCGACAAGAAGGTCGGGGAATAGGGTTGGTTAACAAATTAAAAGCATACTCCCTACAGGACATGGGACTCGATACCGTAGAAGCAAATCAAAGGTTGGGATTCGCAGCCGATTTGCGAGACTACGGTATGGGAGCACAAATGCTGATGGATTTGGGCGTGCATAAAATTCGCCTGATTACAAACAATCCCCGAAAAATAGCAGGGTTAAAAGGCTATGGCTTAGAAGTCGTCGATCGCGTACCCCTATTAATTGAAGCAAACGACTACAATACCTACTACCTCACAACAAAAGCGAAAAAGCTGGGTCATATGCTGTTACAAACTTACCTAGTAACAGTAGCGATTCACTGGCAAGACGATCCAAAAGCAGTCACAGAACGTTACGAACGCTTAGAAAAATTGCGGCATCTGGCAAAAAATTACGACTTATTGTTACAAGAAGAAGCACGTCCCGTAGCCCTAGCACTGTTTGACGAACCATCCCTCATTGTACATTTAGGCTTCGATCAAGCCAACATTGCAACCTGCGATTGGTACAAGCAGAAAGGGCATCCTTACGCACAAGCAATTTCTCAGATTTTAGACAATTTGGTAAATTTGCCTTATGTCCAAAAGCTAGAATTTCTGATTTCTCCTGGCATTGACCCCATGAGTAATTTGCAAGTGCAATTGGATCGGCAAACATTTCCCATCGGGACAATGCCTTCATCTGTTTGTTGCGAACAGTTGGGAACTCAGAAGATTTACAGTTTTGGTAGGTAGATGAAACCCAACATTGTACCCAAAAGTACAGAAGATAGATCGTAGGTTCGGTTGAGGAACAAAACTTTTTCAAGACTTTGTTAGGTTTAGTGCCTCAACCCAACCCGCATCAAATTTGTTCTAAATATGGAAACAAAACTTTATCCTAAAAACCCGGTTGTTACTTAAGTTTTATCTTCAGTCTTCTTCCTAATTTACGACTTGGATAAGTTATAAATTTTAAACCGTGTGGGTTGGGTTGAGGAACAAAACCCAACCTACTAAATACAACGGTTGTAAAGAATTTTTTGTTAAATAGCAAACACTGTTATCAAGATTGAGCCAATAATTATTTGTGGTAAATCAATTTTTATGCTTTTTAATGGGTTGTGGTGCTTCCTGACCTTTAAGCAACGGCTCATTCGCTAACTCTGAATCTAAACCTACACCCTCTGCTGTTAACAATGTTTCCCAATCTGCTTTTAATTGTGCATCATCGGGATGGGAGAAAAGCAACTGAGCTAAAGTAGCAAGGCTATCTTGCCAAATTCCAGCTTGTGCATAAAGAGCTACACGCTCTTGCGTAGTTGCATTCTTTATCTTTGCCATCAATTGTGGTTCAGGTTGAATGCGCTTAATAGAACCTCTGACAACCTTATCAGAGGAACGTTCTGTTGGATTACAAATGACTGATAAGAACCAACGATATTCCTTGCCTACATCGAGAGAGGTTACCGTCAGGGGAAGCTCGACAAATCCAGCTTTACCACTTGGTTTGTAAGTTTGCTTGAAGAATCTTTTATTTTCATCCTGCACGAGTAGCTCTAATGTAGCATTGGAAGTTTGAGAAGGAATATAGAAAAAGAATACAGGGTTCGCTACTGTTGTCAAGCCTATGTTTGATTGGGGAACTATAGCAGTCAATTGCTTGTTTACTGATAAACAACTGTTATTCACTCGCGCTCCGGCTGCTACGCGTCTGCCAGGTACTCCTATATTAGAAGGTGCTTTGAACCTTATCCGAGCTTCTGCAGGTGCAAAAGGAATCAGGAATGACAACCCCAAGACAGCAGCAAAGGATTTTGTTAGAAGTCTGCGTTTTAGAAAGATATTCATAATAACACCCATACGCAAAAACCTGTTTCAATAGTGGTTGAAAGAAAACTTACCCTGTGTATTTTTTAACTATTTCACTGTGTATTATATAGGAAAGACCTCAGAATGCACTTGCAAAATTTGTAATTTTATACAACTTGAGCTTACACTACCATTAGCTTCTTTATCTATATATTACAGAATGCAACAAAAATTAACGATAATTTCCAGTAACTATGAGGAAATCTATACTTTATCGTGAATCACAACTAGATACTTAACATCAATTTCAATTTTTATTAGGAATATAAACTTTTTATACCTTTTCCCTTTGATAAATTTGTAGTGTTTTGCCAAAACAATGATTGGTCAAGTTTCAGAAAAAAAAATGCACTTGGTCAGGTGGCTACTGGCAGTCGGCTGGCTGACGTTAATCTTCTCTTTATTTTACGATCCAATTTCACCTTGGTTAACAGCTCCCAGTCATTCCATCAGCCCTTTTCGTCTCAATCGTTGGGAGTCTCTCGACTCAATCAGTTGCGTTAAGTTTCAGGGAGTGTGTCTCACGGAACAGACATATAGTCTGGGGTCTAGCATCTTTTGGGCAATGGTTATCCCCATCGCGATCGTAATTTTGCTAGTGTTCGGTCATGAATTTTGGCGGCGAATTTGTCCGTTGTATTTCTTCTCCCAAATCCCTCGGGCGCTGGGAATCCAACGCAAACGCAAAATCGTTAACCCAGAAACAAATAGCATTCGTTACGAATTGACAGGTGTAGAGAAAGAGTCTTGGCTGGGTCGCAATTACCTATTCCTGCAATTTGGTTTATTTTTCTTGGGCTTGAATATCCGCATTTTGGTTGTTAATCGCATGACATTGGGGTTGTTCTTGCTATTGACTATCGCCTCAGCTATTACTGTAGGTTTTCTTTTCAAGGGAAGAAGTTGGTGTCAGTATTTTTGCCCTATGGCACCCGTACAAATGTTTTACACGGGTCCACGGGGCTTGCTAGGGAGTGATGCTCACCTTAAGCCACCACAAAGTATCACCCAGTCTACCTGTAGAACGGTTGATAGTTCCGGTCAAGAAAAAAGTGCTTGTGTGAGTTGTCAATCTCCTTGTATTGACATTGACATGGAACGTTCTTACTGGGAGGGAATTACCAGACCCGACCAAAAGCTAGTCTTCTATGGTTATTTTGGTTTGATGGTAGGGTTTTATGTCTTCTACTTCTTATACTCCGGCAACTGGGACTACTATTATTCTGGGGTGTGGGCTCATGAAGCAGGGCAGTTACGCACACTCTTGGGTCCGGGATTTTACATCTTCGATCGCCCAATTGCCATCCCAAAGCTAATTGCAGCTCCGGTCACTCTCGCTGTTTTTTGCGCGGCTAGCTATTTTACCTGTGTATCTTTAGAAAAAGCCTATAGAGCTTATTTGAAACGGAAAAACAAATACCATGATGAGGAACGAGTACTGCACGTCTGTTTTGTCTTGTGTACCTTTGTTTCTTTTAACGTCTTCTTTATATTTGGCGGTAGCCCCAATTTAAACTTACTACCACATTGGACAGTCCTCTCATTCAACACTTTTATCGTGCTAGTTAGCAGCATATGGCTGGAGCGCAACTTAGCGCGTAGCAAAGAGCGTTATTCACGCGAAAGTCTAGCCAGTAGATTGCGGTGGCAGTTGGACAAGCTAGCAGTGGACTGGTCAAAGTTGCTTGAAGGACGTTCATGGCAAGACTTGATTCCAGAAGAAGTGTATGTTCTTGCAAAGCTAGTGCCTAGTTTTAACCGTGCAGATCGAGGGCGAGTTTATAAAGAAGTTTTGCGTGAAGCTTTAGAAGATGGAAACGTAAGTTCGACGGAAAGTTTGGCAGATTTTAAAGAGCTACGCAAGCAATTGAGTGTAACTGACGACGAGCACTATGCTGTCATAGCAGAACTTGGGGTAGAAAATCCAAGCTTACTTGCTCCTCAAAAGCCACTCAGTCGTGAAAACAAATTGCGGATTGAAAGCTATAGGCGTGCATTAGATTTGCTGATTCAGGATTTAGTGGCTGGGGGTACACCAATGCATGAGGCGATCGAGCGCCAGCAAAAGCGAATTCTGGCATTGAGACAAGAGTACGCTATTACGGCAGATGAACAAGAACAAGTCTTAGCTGAGATGTTTAATCAAGACGGTCTATTACTGCGGACAGCCGAAACCCTGTTGGCTGGGCTGCAAGAACTGGCTGTACGCGATCAAATACTGTCTAACTCAGTACCAAACCCGCAAGCGTCTATTTATGTTTTGCTGCGAAAAGCTCTGCAGGAGAGGAAAAAACTGATGACCACTCAGTTACTCGGCATTTTAGAATTGCTAGGAGACTCTCCTGAAGCTTTCAACATTGCTCGTTCAACAGGCATATTGGCAGCAAATGTCATAGCAGAAATACTGAAGTCTAACAACGAGGAGTTAAGCTGGCAAAAGCGTTTGAGCGCAAGGGTGATGAATTCCTTCAGTCAACAAGACCAGCTCAGTCAACTTCTCCCATTATCAACACAACTTGGCATTGCTGCCACCACTACTCAAAAACTACAAACAAAACCGTATTTTTTGGATGTTACCACTCCATTATTCCCCGAGCGGCACATATTTCGTCCAGAAGCAATTCATAATGTCTTGCTCGAACTCTTACAAGATTTAGATCCCCTGGTACAAGCAGCCAGTCTTTATGCCCTGCATCAGATTAATCCTGCTGTTGGTATCCAGCAAGTTCATCAAATACTTAATGCAAAGCACAATAAAGATTGGCTTCTACAGGAAACGGCTCAAAGCATTCTCACTCAAGCTCAGTCCCAGAATGAACCTGCTCGTGTACCGACTCTCATTGTTCAGGTTAGAGCAATGGGAAGCACAGAAAAGCGAATTTTCCAGCAGCCGACAATTCGAGTCGGACGGGGACACGAGAACGATATCGTTATTTTAGATAAACGTGTTTCCCGACAACACGCTATATTTTATCTAAGTGACAAAGGAGTTACGGTTAAAGATTTGGGAAGTGGCAATGGTTTACGGGTTGGAAAGGAGCATATTTACAATCAGCAAAAGCAACTGCAACAGGGAGATTTTGTTCGCTTTAGCAATGGAGATGAGTTAGTCGTCCTTGTACAATGGGAAATGCGACCTCTCCAAGAAGATCCCATCACTCAATCAAAAGGAACCCTAGAAAAACTGTTATGGCTTTATGACAGCAGTTTCTTCCAAGGACTGAAGGCAAATACTTTGATTGAACTAGCTAGGAATGCATACCTGCGGGTTTATCATCCGCAACAAGAAATCTGCAAAATAGGAGCACCTGCTGTTGAACTTATAGTCCTGATTGATGGCGAAGCAATGGTACTTCGAAACGATACTCACAGCAATCTCACTATCTTGCCAGGGCAAACTATTGGTGAACTAGAAGTGTTGACTCACAGCTATTACACGGCAACTGTAGTGACAGCACAAGTACAGTCTCGGGCTTTAGCTGTCAAGGCAAAAGATTTTGAGGCTGCGCTTTCAAATAATCCACTATTGGCAATGAATGTTTTAGCAATGGTAAGCGCTCGCCTCCAGGAAAGTTTAGGACAGGTAGCAGCTATGACTCAAATTTAAAATACACTCTCAAATGACAGGGGCATGATTAAAATCAAAGTAGTCGATCCAAAGAAGCCAGACCAGCCGCAATTCCTAGACTTGAAACCAGAAACCAAGCCCAATCAGGAGTGCTTTATTGGTCGCTTTTTGAACTGCGATTTATTTCTAGACAGTTCTGAAGTCAGCAGGATGCATGGTAAAGTTTTCAAAAAAAATGGAAACTATTATTTTGCTGACTTGGGTAGCAGGGGTGGTTCACGGATTAATGGCGAAAATACCCTAATCAATCAGAATTATCTTCTTCATGTTGGTGACATGATTCAAATTGGTAGGTTTATTCTGATGATTTCACAAATTGGGTCAGAGGAAGACAAAACGCTTATAGAATCACAAAAAAACCTACAAGAAATTGTTGTTACTCAGTCCAGCGATCGCGTAATACCAACAGTCCCCCCTGTCTCTCCTCTTGAATATATGCCAGTGGCAATGGTAGAACCGTCCCAGTGGGAACGTTGGGTGAAGGGAGAGTTAACAGTTCGCTGTATAGGTGTTATTGATGAAACACATGATGTGAAAACCTTTCGCTTTGTAGCAGATCCTCCAGTGTTGTTCGCTTACAAACCAGGTCAGTCTGTTGTTCTCGAACTGGAAATTAATAAAGAACACATTTGCCATTCCTACTCTATTTCATCAAGCCCCTCACGTCCCCATACCTTAGAAATCACTGTCAAACGTTTTCCCCGTGTCTGTGATTCTGAAACTGAGGAACCACAGGCACTGGTTTCTAACTGGTTACACGAAAATGTCACAGCCGGAAGTACAATTAAGCTGAATGGGCCATTGGACAATTTTACTTGCTTCACCAACCCTTCCCAAAAACTGTTGCTGATATCGGCGGGTAATGGCATCACGCCTATGATGTCTGTGTCCCGCTGGCTGTGTGATACTGGCGCTAATTGTGATATATTTCTTTTCTACTCCGTTTGCAGCCCTGGTGACATCATTTTTCGACAGGAACTAGAGATGATGTCAGCGCGGTATCCGAATTTTCATCTGGCAATTTCTACAACTCGCAAAGAACCCGGACAGAGTTGGTTTAGTCTAACAGGCAGGCTTGATGCAGCTATGCTACAAGTTGTTGTACCTGATTTTTGCGATCGCACTGTGTATGTTTCTGGACCCCACGGCTTTATAGAATGCGTCAAACAGATACTACAAAGCCTTAACTTCCCCATGCAAAACTACTATGAAGAAAGCTTTGAAACCCCATGGAAAAAGTGTTCTGTATTGCCCAAACAACAACCTATTGATAGCAGCCCAAACTTGACTGTCACCGCTCCTGTTGGGCAAAGTGTGAAACAGATGTTTGTGACTTTCCCCGCAGAAACTGTTTGGGAGTCAAATGGGAGTAACGATGCTGGTACGAGTACACCAACTGTCATACAGACTTCCACCTTACCACAGTCAATCGGCTCCAGCCAAAATGCTGTCGTTTTTTTGAGGTCGGGGAAAGAAGTCAACAGCGATGGCGAACAACCGATTCTCAATCTGGCTGAACGGGAAGGGGTAAAAATTGTCAGTAGTTGCCGTTCGGGAATTTGCGGTCAATGCAAGAAGCGGAAGTTACAAGGAGAAGTTTGGATTGAAGGTGACTCAGAAGGTTTGCAAGAGAGCGAGCGTCAGGATGGCTACATTCTAACTTGCATCTCTTATCCTATTGGGCTAGTTTTTATGGATGCATAAACTGAATATACCATACTTATTAGATATATATATATTAATTAGTCAGGGTTTTATGCTTAACAGGTTGCAAAATATACTAACAAATCCTGTAGTTGTTGCTAGTGTCATTGCAGGTATATTGGTGGTTGGTTTTCAACGGTTGGGAGTGCTAGAGCCAATAGAACTGAAGGCTTTCGACCACATGGTCCAAAGGCGTAGTGCGCTCAATCCAGATCCCCGCCTCTTGATTGTGGCATTTACCGAAAATGACATTCAAAAATTAAAACAGTCTTCACCCAATGGTAATGTTTTAGACACAGTCTTGAGCAAACTAGAGCGCTATCAAGCAAAAGTTATTGGTTTAGATTTCTTTCGTGACGTACCAGTGGAACCCGGTCATCAAAAGCTCCTGACACGCCTAAAACAGAGTTCGCGTATTGTTACGATCTGCAAACTTGGTAGTGTTCGGGAGCCGGCAGTACCACCTCCATCAGGTATAGAATCGGAAGCCGCAGGATTTGCGGATATCATAGAAGACAGAGATGGGGCTATTCGGCGAAATTTATTAGTGGTCACCCCTGACCCCAAGTCAACTTGTGCAACCCCAGCTTCCTTAGGATTGGTAGTGGCACTCCAATATCTAAACATTGAACCGCAATTTACGCCAAAAGGAATGGAACTGGGGAAGACCGTTTTTCAACCTATACAAGCTGATTCGGGTGGTTATCAAAATATTGATGCTCAAGGTTTTCAAATACTGCTGAACTACCGTTCTGAAAGTAACGTTGCTCAACAAGTCAGTTTTACAGATATACTGAGCGATCGCTTCAACCCCAGTTGGGTGAAAAACCGTATTGTCTTGATTGGCTCAACAGCACTCAGTTCCCAGGATGTTCGCGACACACCCTATAGCGACGGAAAGCAGGACAATTCTGGCAAAATGCCTGGAATTGTGATTCACGCTAACAAGGTCAGTCAGATTCTGGATGCCGTTTCCAACAAACGACCTTTGTTTTGGTTTTGGTCCGAGTCGGAAGAAATTCTGTGGACATGGATCTGGACTTTGGTAGGTGGAGTTTTGGCGTGGCGCATTCAGCATCCACTTCGTTTGGGGCTTTTAACCTGCACTGCCTTAGGAATACTGCTTCTAAGCTGTTTTGTTATCTTTATCCATGCTGGATGGGTACCGCTAGCACCTCCAGCTTTAGGGTTTCTTATAGCAGAAGCGGGTATTGTCACCTACACAGCATTCCATAACAAGCAGCATAAAGAAAAAATAGCACTTCAGATTCAAGAGCAAAAAGAAACCATCTCGCTATTACAAGCGCTTTTAAGAGAAAGTGGAAGTCGTACAACACAAGCACCTACGGTAATTTACTATGAATCCCTACAAAATAAACTACTCAACAACCGCTACAAAATCGCTCAAGTGCTTGGTGCTGGAGGATTTGGATATACCTATCTGGCTGAAGATACTCATCGACCTGGAAATCCTACGTGTGTAGTTAAGCACTTGAAACCTGCTCGAAACGATGATGTCTTTTTAGAGATTTCCAGGCGTCTATTTAAAACTGAAGCAGAAATTTTAGAGGTTTTAGGCAAGCACGATCGCATTCCGCAATTGATGGCTTATTTTGAAGAAAACCAGCAATTTTACTTAGTGCAAGAGTATATTGAAGGGCATTCTCTACAAGAAGAACTGACCTCAGGTAAATGCTTTGATAGTGCTCAAGCGATCAATTTTCTCAAAGAGACTTTGCAGGTCCTGATATTTGTTCACGCTCACGGTGTCATTCATCGAGATATAAAACCCAGCAACTTGATGCGACGCCGAAAAGATGAGCGAATCATTTTAATTGACTTTGGCGCTGTTAAACAAATTCAACCGCAGGAGCCACAGGAGAACTTTACAGTAGCTGTAGGGACTGTGGGTTATGCACCTCCAGAACAGTTCATGGGACAGCCAAGGCTAAACAGCGATATTTATGCTTTGGGAATGATTGCTATCCAAGCCTTAACTGGGACACCAGCCAAACACCTCGAAAGAGACTCAACAACAGCATTGGTTTGGCGACATCTTGCACAAACCACAGAAGAATTGGCTGCAATCTTAGACAAAATGGTGTCCTTTGATTTCCACAAGCGACAACAGTCTGCTGAGGAAGTTTTATACAGCCTGCAAAAGTTGTGAGCATCTTCAGCCAGTCATATCAAGTTCAAGTCCAACATAAATTCTTAGCTTACGTTGGATTGAGGAACGAAACCCAACCTACAGAACTCCTTCTAGAGCCAATTACCTACTAAAATAAAAGGTGCCCAATAGTAGGGATGCTCGTATAAAGGATTCTTTAACAGCTTCAGTTGAGCACCCTTAAAGGCTTCTGCTTTAGAGATATTCGGTTGGTTTAGCTGCTTGTAAAACTCACCCATAATGAGAGCAGTCGCGTCATCTTCTACAACCCAAAGCGATGCCAATGTACTGCGTGCTCCAGCTTGGACAGCGACTCCAGCAATTCCTAACGCCGCTCGTTTGTCTCCCGCAGCTGTTGAGCAAGCACTTAGGACAAGTAGCTCGATGGCACCCCGTTGGGTGGTTTCTCTGGTTTTGAGTAAGTTACTCAACTCGTTGACATTGACGTCACCATCATAAGTCAAAAAGAAGGTATCTTCTGCCCTAGAACTAAACTGACCGTGAGTTGCTAGATGAACCACAGGTGCATTCAAGGACTTAACAGCGTTTTCAATAGCATCGGTGGTAAATTCCTGATTCAGCAGCACTTGACTTTGGCGAACTGTTGACTTGATTTCGTCTAGTTCCTGTTTTACAGCAGGTAATGGCGGAAAGTCCCCACGAGCTTCAGACAGTCCACCAGCAATAGTTCGTAGTTGGGTGCGTGCTAAAGGTTGGGGGTTTAATAATTGTAAACCCGGTGTGATAGCAACGTTATATTTCTCAATAAGATACTTTTGTTTGTCGTGCAGCACCGCCATTGGGATACTTCGCAGTACCCCATCTAAGACAAAGACTAAGTTTTTGACTTGGCGTTTTTCCAATTCTGGAGCGATCGGTTGAATTATCCATTCATACACTTGTTGGGATAAAGGAAAAAACTCTTCAGTCGTGCGGGTTTCTAATTTTTGCCGCAGTTGATCGAGCGTGTCTTCAATTTGTGCTTGGCGTAGAGGAACTGTGTGACGGCGTAGAATTTGCGGAGATTTTTGGTTGGTTGAGGTGGAAGGAAGAGAAAGGATGACTTCTAAGCGATCGCTCAAAATCACAGGATAAATCACTGCGGCTGTCCGATCGATTTGGTCAATCTGAACGGGTTGTGCATCTACACAGGCTCTGCGGAAAAAGTTATCTAGTTCTGCTAGTTGTAGTGACTCTATCACATTTCTGGCTGTGCCAAGAGTATCTTGACTGGGGTTGTTGTTTTGTGACTGCAATAACAAACTCACCAGTTCGCGATAGACTGGCTCGACTTGCTCTTGAAATGAAAATTGCACATCGCGATTAATGGCAACTAAATCGCTGCGTAAAGACTTGAGGTTAGCAACAGATTTGGTATATGCTGCGATCGCTCCTGTCTCATCTTTTCTAGCTTTCAGTATACGTCCCAACTGCCATTGCCAACGATAGCTAATATCCGATGCTGAAATACTTTCAGCTAGCATCAGCGCTTGCTGGGTCAGCGTTTGTGCATCCGACCACTGCTGAGTCTGCTCGTACAGCCCCCCCAATGTACCTAAGGCATAAGCTTCAGCACGGCTGTCTTTCAAACTCTTGGCTTGCTCAACTGCCGTTACCAATATCTGAGCGATCCCAGACCATTCCGGAGTTTCGTTGGTTGTTGTCGCTTGTGCCTTTGTTTGCTGTTGGGGACAAATCAAATTGAGGGTCGTTTTTTTTGCCTCAGTTCCTTGTTTGAGACAAGCCAGACTTTGGGCAAGATTAATCCTAGCGTATACCGTCTTGCGACTGGGTGGCAATGTATCAAGCTGAGATTGAATTTGAGGTAAAATTTGCTGCCAAGTCTGGTCAGAAAACTTTTGCTCTCCATCTTCTGGCTGTTTTGCCTCTTCCACAGATAAACGCAGTTGATTCATTTGCGCCATCAGCCGAGTCATGGGTGAGACAGAAGATGCAGCAGCTTGTTTGTAATACTGCATTGCTTCACCCGTTTTTTGCAGCGCTTGGGCTGTGTTCCCCAAACTCAAGTAAATTTCAGCCACCAGTTCTGGAGAGTTTAGTTGAGAAGCCACTGCCAAACTTTGCTGTAGCGCCTGCAGGGAACCAAGGTTCTCTATGGATTTGGTTTTTGGGTTTTTCTGGTCTAAAATTCCTACCACTCGAAGAGCATTACCCAAGCTTAACAGTCCATTTGCCTTCAGCAGAGAGTTAGGTTGCTGTTGCAACAATTGATTCACCTCTGTTAAGGTTATGAGAGCGCGACGGTAAAGCCCTAACGCTTGTAGTGCCTGAGATTGGTTAATCTTGCTACCTAATTCTCCTTCCTTATCACGTATTTTTCCGTACAAACCACTCGCTTTCTCCCAACTGGTAAGAGCTTCTTCAGTTTTCCCTTGGGCTATTTGTATTTGACCTTGAGTGTTAAGTGCCTGAGCGCGAATTGACAGGTACTCTTTAGAATTTATCGGATTTTTTTGTAACAAATCCAAGCTATCTGCGATCGTTTTGCTTGCTTGGGGTAACTGTCCGAGCTGTTGATATGCCAATGCTACATAGTTTAGAGCTAAGGCTTGATTCAAAACATCTCCTTGAGATTGGAATTGAAGGGCAGCTTTTTGTAAAACCTGCACGACTTGGGAGAACCGTTCTTGTTGGTAGAGTTTCAAACCTTGCTGCAATTGTTCTGCATTCGGTGACTGAACAACCTGGGTCAGTTGACTTTGTTTAGTCTGTGGGTAATTTGCTGCATCCGCCACTAAAGCGAGTGGGCTGACGGCGGCGGTAATTTGGGCGACAGCGAAAAGAATAAGTTTGGACATAATTGGGGAGTGAGGGAGGGAGTGAGGGAGGGAGGGAAAGAATGATATCCAATGCCCAATGGCCGCAGTTCTTAAAATGGTTGGGTATAAACGATAGAAAAATACAGACCCTTCTCTTGTAAACTGTCTTCATCACGTGAATCTACAGAAACTAGAGGAATACCCCAGTCAAATCGGGCATTTAATCTGTTGCTCTGCCACAACAACCCTAGTCCTACAGAAACAAGGTTATTGGGGTCAGAGTCGCTGTTCCCAGAACTATTCCAGACAGTTCCATAATCAACAAACGGAGTAATTTGTAACACACCCCCTAATTGAGGTGCTTGTAAAATTGGATACCTAAGCTCAGCAGAAGCAGAAAAGGCATTATCAGTTAACAGCAAGTCTTGGCGGTAGCCTCGTACTGTACGTTGTCCTCCCAAACCAAACTGCTCTAATGGTACTAACGCCCTATCAGCTAATTGAGCCTCTGCACGAATTAAGACTATGGTATCCGGAGCTAGAAGTCGTACCCACTGCGCCTGTCCTCGCCAGGAAAAAAAGCGAGCATCCGGTGCATTATCGTTAGTGGTAGCATTGAAGACATCTAGACCAAAACTAAACTGCGATCGCGCGGCTAGCACTTGTCGGCTACTGCGCTTGGTCCAATCTTGGAAAAACCGCAGTACTGATAGGCGAGTATTTCCTTCATCAGATCCCGGTACGGGAAAACCCACCCGTTTCCCAGTGATGTCTCCCAAAAAGTCAACTTCACTTTCTCGGCGAGATGCGGTCAGTCCGAGGGCAAATTCTTCGTTGGGGGTTTCCACTATTGGTTGACGCAGTGTCAGAGAAAAGTCTTGTGAGGTTCCTTCAATATCCAATATATCGAAGGGTTTTTCAATAACATCACTGGTTGTGTAATTATAACTAAATTCCAATGTCCCGTTATGAGGATTGATGGGTAAGGTATAGCGGGCTTCGACATCGTTGCTACCTGTGGTGTTGGTGTAGGCGATGTTTAAACCATCTCCAAGTCCCAGCAAGTTAGCCTGGTTTAGTTGGATTCGCCGTTGAAAGCTACCAACACTGGGAGAACGATTGTTGTCGAAGGCAATTTGAGCAGAGAGTGTCTTTGCTTCTGTCACCCTAACATCTAGCACGTTAGCACCAGGGGTTGACCCCGTAGCAAGCTCTGCGGATATATTTCCAATGAGCGGATTCAGCTGGAGCAGTTGCAATGCTCTTAGCAATCGATTCACATTCAGAGGTTTGTCAGTGGCGATTTCCAAACGGCTGCGGATGTAGTTGGGGTTTAACCGCTTCAGACCTCTAACCTGTATATTTTCTAATCTACCTTCTATTACCTGAATTGTGACCACACTTCCTTTCACTTTGAAGGTTTGGTTAGCTGGAATGAAAGCTCCGGAGGTAATGTAACCTTCATTACGGTAGAGTTGGCTAATTGCTTCGGAAGCTTGTAGCAGTTCAGCAAAGGTAATGGGTTTGTTGATAAATTCTTTAACTACAGCAGTTAATTGTTTGCGGTTAAATACAGAACTGCCAATCACGTCAAAGCGTTCTACTGTAATGGTTCCGGCAAAGTCGTTGGGAACTGCTTCCTCCGTTTGAGGAGTTGGGGGAGGAGATGGAAATAACTTTTCTGGGGGTGGAATAATAGGGGGTGTTTCGGGTGCGAGCGGCGGATTTTCTTCTTCCGGTCGGCGGAATATATCTGGAGGAGGTTGGGTTTGACCGATTTCACTCTTTAGCTGGAGGGCTTGAGCTGTATTTAGTGTCTGTGCAGACAACGGTTTTTGGTGCAAGCTACTAAATAGTGTCAGGGTTGGCGCAAGCAGACTGAGTAGACCTCTTTGGTAATAAAAACTCAAGAACCTTTTATTAAGCATGACCACTAAACGCAGCAAAGTTAAGAAGGATAGACAGTTTTAGCAGAATTGGGGATAAGGCGAAAGAGAACCTCAGTTTGCATTCCCAGCCTCTGGCTGGGAACGAGAGAGTACTTTTGGGAGGGGTGTCACCTCCATTGACCAACTGTATCCTTAAAGAAACCGGGAATCTTGCAGCGGAGATAAAGATTAAATCTCTCTAGACTGTGGAAGTCGTTTTACCTGTTGCTTGAATGCCAGACCAATTCCTATCAAGAACTAAGAAAAATAATACCTGAAGTATACTCTTAATAGAATTATATTTTTGTAAACAAATAAGAACTTTACTTTAAAAATAGCTGTAAATAGCCTTTATTATCATTACGATTTCCAAATTTTGTCACCTCACAAACTAAAGCTTGTGCATCGGTTATTTTTACAAACATGGGCACCATTCTTATGGCTTGGCTTTATGGCTTGGCAAAAATGGCAAAAATTTTTCCAGTATCCTAAATTGTTAGGATAGTGTGGGGAGTAGGTTGGGTAACGCTATCGCTCTACCCAACCTACAATTATCGTTAACTGAACCGTATTGATTTTTAAACAAGTTCAATATTTAAACCAGTAGACAAATCAGCAGGTTTGTTCTCAAGGATGGCGAATTGAGTTCCCTGAAACAACAAAGCACCTGTGTTGCTGTTTTAGGTAAATTGATTGGTAGAAGTAGCACCAAATCCTACTTTTGAAACGACTATTCTGTCACCTTGCAAGTTGCTGTAGTTTCTGATAATTCTGATATAATACTTGTTAAGACAGCAAAAACTGGGTTTAAACACTGCAAACAGTTACAAAAAGATTTGTCCTCAATCCACGGCTGAAAGTGCTGGGAGTTGTCTGGAAAGACAAGAAATCAGGAAAGTCTTTATGTATTGTAGGGCGGAGCCGCACTCGTGGTTGGCATAAAGGCGTTAACCCAAAGGGCAAGTTGAGTAGGCTAGTCTATACCTGCTAAGTGCTCCAAATAGTGAAACAGGAGATTCAGTGTTTTCCCGATGTTGCGTGTGATTGAAAAGAGTGATACATCGTATCTTCTGGAGCAAGACGAATAGCTGTGTTATAATCTGCCATTGCTTTTAACCGATCCCCGACTTCGTAGTAAAGTTGACTGCGCCAAAGGTAGAAAAGGGCGTTCTCGGGAAGGAGATTAATCGCTTGGGTATAATCCTCAAGAGCTCCCCGTTTATCTCCTAAATTGCTGTGACGAAAGTTAGCCCGTTTAGTGTAAAGGTAAGCATCTTGGGGATGAATGCGAATAGCATTATTCAATTGAACCAGCGTTTGGTCATCTTTTTGTTTAATTTCAAGGTATGCAGCAGAACCAATCTGTGTATTATCTGATATGGTGGAATCTTCCGTAGCCTTAGGCAAATCTTCTTTTCTATACTGAGAATCTGTAGTGTTTGAAGAAGGTTTGCCTGGGTTGAGAGCTTTACAAACTACACAAACAGTTGAGCTAAGGGCAAAGATAACTCCAGCAGCAACAAGTATTCCTGCGAGATCCAGCCCAACACTTTTATCAGGGTGTCGAAAGTAATTTGCATCTTTACCGAGAGAATTTTCGACAACTCGAGTGGATTGTGGAGATTGGAGAGCACTTGTAGCTGTTAGCCCTGATACATTCAGCAGTAGTCCTGTAGCAAGGATTGTTTTCTTCATAATTTGGTTGACTCCACTCCAATGCACAGCTTTTTTTTATCATAAATAATGAGTAACATAAATAAAAATAATGAATTTGATGAAAAAATTGTTTCACGACTTCTTTTGCATTATTCAAGTATACTAAGTTCTCGTTAGCGGCGAAGTGCTTTGTGTACTTCTGGCTCGAGTCAAGGTGATTACCTATCCTAAAGAACGAATAGGAATCATTTCGGTAAGGCGTGCTCGAAAAGAGCACATTGCACAAATCTACGACGAAACACGTTGGTTAACAGAATCAGTAGAAATTTCTTGTACAAGTACTGGGAGTAGATTCTAAATTATTGGTACTAGACGTTTTGGAAATCAGCGTCACTTCCCCTTTACCATTGAATACCCAAGCAGTAGCAGGTATAATTGCTATGGGTTCCGATTCTGGTTTAGAAAACGGCTTTGCAAATGGTTTTTCTCTAGTCTGCTGTGCTGTCGTGGCTGGCAAACGAGTATCAGTCCAAACGACATCATTGCTAAGGGGGTCATCTGGGCTGGGTGGTAAACCGCCGCGTCCAGAGATGGTAAAACTACTACCTTCTAAGTCAAAAGCGGCACATCTAGAGGCAACTAGGTTTGGGGTGTTTAACACAACTGTCGGCAATTGTACTAATCCACGATTGGGGTCTACATCGGGGGTATTGATTTCTACAGAGCCACTGAATTCTGGACCTTGAGCAGAACTGACGGTAATATCACTGAATGGTGTATCTTGCTGCCGAAACTGAATGCCAAAGATACCTGAAGTCTTAATTCTTACTCGACCACCAAAGCTTTCTTGTGCATTGGCTCTAATATCACTATTTTCCCGTGGAACAGCAACAAGATTGTTAGTGTCAATATTGATATTGCCACCAGTAGCAGTGCCACTGGCGCTGCTGGTAATCTTGCTATTACGACGCAATAATATTAAATCTCTAGCTCGTAGGTTAATAGTTGCTTGTTCTTGATTTGGGTCTGCGTCGTTACTACGAGTGTCAGCAGTTATAATAGAGTTGTTGTCTAACAGAATAGAGCGAGCATTGACTGTTAAATTACCGGCGGGACCAGTTCCCTTTGCACCTACAGTTAGTTCTGCGCGATCGCTGAGACTTAAAATTGGAGTGTTAATTGTCAAATTCCCCGCCCTACCACTAGCTAGAGATTGAGAGAACAAAGTGCTGGGTATAGTTTCATTTCCAATGATTCCAGTACCGACGATAGACACGGACTCAGTCGCATTGACTGTCAAAGTTCCCGCATCCCCATCAAAGAAAGAACCTGATTTTATTTCCCCACCATTCTGAATCCTCAACTGCCTGACATTTAAAGTTGAACTACCAGGCAAACCCGAACCAAGGTTATCTGCTGAAATTCTAGCTCCATTTTCAACAGTTAGCACTCCAGTCGTCAAATTTAAGCTACCCACACTTCCTGTAGCTCCTTCTTCTGCTGATACAAAAAGACCACTACGATTGTTGTCCAAAAGGGATGCTGTTGCAAATTGTAAAGCTCCACTCAAGAGAATGGAATTGGTTGCATTAATAGTCAAATTCCCGCCATCACCACTTTTACGAGCAACAGTCAATATCTGCGCTCCATCTTGAACGATTAATTGTTGAGTTTCTATATTCAAACTCCCTGCATTTCCTGGATTATCTGTGCTGTTATTTTGGGCAACTTGAGTAGAGATAGCACTGATGGTACTACCATCTAAACTAGTGCCTCTGACGTCTACAGAACTAGATGCTTTTATCAGTATGTTTCCCGCGTTTCCAACACCGAAAGTTGAAGTATCAACACTAGCTCCATCTCGAACCAGTAATCTTTTTGTATCAATCGTTAAATTACCACCATTACCCGTAACGCTGCCACATTCTGCAGACAGTACACAGACTTGAGAGCCAAGGAAAGTAGGTGCACCTGATGCAGTTCCTTCTAACTCTACAGACTCAAAGGCTTTCACAAATACATCTCCTGCTTTCCCTTCACCCTCTGCAAAAGTTCCGATATTGGAACCTCCGTTCAATTTTACCGACTCAGATGCATTAATTATTAAATTTCCACTTGCTTGTGAACCTGTAGCAATAGAAAAAATTAAAGAATTATCTGTGAGAGTGATATTTTTACCCTGTACTTGAATACCACCATCACCACTAATATCTATCAAGGAACCTGATGTAACGCCAGATATTTGAATATCTCTAAATGTCTGAACACCTGAATATTCTAGAACATAGTGTGTATTAACTTCATTGAGACTAACGTAACTATTAGAGTCAACACTACCTAACTCAATTCTTCCGTTTAATGCCGTTAAATTCCCGTCTGATAAGGAAATAGTACCGCCTACTAAAGCTAAAGTTTTACTACTTGGAACCTGCAATCCAGTAGGAACGCCAAGTGTATTAACTGCGCCATCTAGACTGGCTTGAGATTGATTAATAATCTCTCCAGGATTAGCTCCAAATTGTAAACCTATCGGTACACTGATTGTTAATAACGGTGTAGTGCCAGAGATGTTTGCACTAAATTCTGTGCCATCTTTAAATTTTAAGCTATTTGCTGTGCTGGCAATAAAAGAACCTCCAATACTGAGACTGGCATTAGGTCCAAAAATAATACCAGCAGGATTGATGAAAAATACATTAGCACTACCATTAGCTTTGATCGTGCCATCTATATTTGAAGGCAAACCACCTGTTACTCTTGTGATGATATTTCTCACTACTGCATCATTTCTGAAAAAAGCCGTATCTCCAGTAGTATCAATTGTTGACGCAGAAAAGGAAAATTCTTGAAAACTATGAAAAAGATTCCCATCTCTAAGAGTTCCACCTTCAATAACTCTAGTATTGCCTTCAGTTGTAACGATACTGTTCTCAGGGAGCGTTGTGTCAGGAATAATTTCTGATATTGCTGCATTGGAGAATAATAGCGAAAAAAATACACCACCCAAACAGCACAGACTAATTTCACAAGTTTTACTAAGCTGAGGTTTCATCTTTTCTTAAAAAATAAAATTTCCTAAATTTTCTCACTTATCTCAACAAATAGGAATCCTATTTGATTTTTGAAATACCTGTAGGGTGTGCATTGCCCACCGTATAAAGCTTTTAGTAAGCAATGCCCACCTTACAGGCACTTAGATTTTTTCAGAAATCAGATAGGATTGCTATATGGCTGAGATTTAGGAAGATTATCCGTAATTATAAGTAGGTCGGTATGAAAAAACGTAACTGGGAATGGTCGTCCTTAGTCATTTGTCATTTGTCATTTGTCATTGGTAAGGATCTCAGTGTATTCACATTTTGTAATATAGTTCTGTTTATTCCACCCACCTACTTAGTATAAAATTTCTTCAAGAAAGACATCTTGAAGAATATGGGTTACGTTAAGTCTAAAAATTAATTTTTGCTAAAACAGAATGCTTACGACGGTCGTCAATACGGCCTATCTAATCAATGCCAGAAACATTCTCTTCTCATCTCTCCAGACGTCTATTACTTTTCCGTAGTAATGCTGTACTCAAAATGCTAAAACCTAGTAAACCAGTTATAGCCATAGGTTCTGGAACTTTAGTCACCTCATCAGGAGCAGGAATCAAGAAAAATGCATTAGTTTCGCTGAGAACAGAATCCACATTCAAAACTCCAAGTCGTCTTGGGAATCCTACTGTCCCATCGTTATTCAAAAATTGATTCAAATTTGATGCATTAAAAACAGATAAAGAATTCGCATCGGTGAAGGGAGCATAAAATTCAAAATTGATGAAATTTGATTTTGAATCTTGTAATCTAGCTTCATACTTCACGGCTTTATTGGTAAATTTTCCTTGAAAATCTCCGTCTGTATCATTAATTGCTTGCAATTCAGATGGATCTTCTATTAAAGAAGTTTTTAATTCTGCCGGATTAAACTTAAACGTGTTAAACTTCGTCTCGTCGCCAAAAGGTCCAGTTTCAAGTTGATTGTAAGTAGCGTTTTTAATAGCTCCAAGAAAGCTTCCTAACTTGGGGTCTGTATTAGTGTCTGCGATAGAGGTATCAATTTCAAAATAAAGTGTATCTGTCGTGTTTACTGCCCTACCAGAACCTTGGGCTATACCAGCTATAGAAGATTCTGGAGCTAAGTAAACTGTCATTGCAAGTACGGTAGCGGCTGAAAAA
This sequence comes from Tolypothrix bouteillei VB521301, assembly GCF_000760695.4. GTDB lineage: Bacteria > Cyanobacteriota > Cyanobacteriia > Cyanobacteriales > Nostocaceae > Scytonema > Scytonema bouteillei_A. Next base: position 6,323,702 of record NZ_JHEG04000001.1, read on the forward strand.
GTTTTTGCTAATTTATTGATAATTCTCATTGGAAAAGTTGTGAAATTACTGAAATTACAGTATTTGTCAACACCTGACATTAATATTTATTGAACCATGACTGCTATAGTTTATACTAGTTCTTTACAGTTTCTTTATTGAAAGAATATCTAAAATTTATGATTTGTTTGTGCGTAATATTGTTGAAGAGTTTTGTGTTGAACATTATGGCTCTCTGGAAACCGTTCTCTCTTCTGATGCTAAATTTGAAATCTGGGCTTATAAAACAAGGTGAAATTAGCAAAAAGAAAAGGGATTTTGTATCATCTCGTTCCGAGATAGAGCGTCTCTGCGGTTTTTCTTTAACCCCTTAAATTTAAAGTGGCAAAACCACTACTAGTAGCTTTGCTTGTACCAGTATTGATTTTTATAATTCTTAACAAAATAGCTATACCCTCATGTTATTGGCAACCCCAGCCTCTGCTTGCTATTTTGAGAGAAATTCGCAACTAGATATTTTGACTGCCCCTTGAAAAGATAAAAACTTTATACTTAATATTTCATCCTTCATACTTTATATTTCATCCTTTACACTTGTATCTAAATTAGGAATGGGTTATGAGAAGCGACATGGTAATAGAGCAATTACGCCGCTACAAAGAATATGGGGAATCCGTTCTTCAGAATTTGGATTTAGTATCGCAAAACCCGCCTCCCAGAGATAACTGGGTTCCAACAACCATTCACGAGAGCATCCAGCGCCTTCAGCAATCAGCTAAAAGGGTCGTAGAACTTGCTTCTTCTCCTGTCAAAATCGGCATTATGGGAGAATTCAGCAGTGGAAAAACCTTGCTTTTGGGCAGTCTTATTGGCTATGCTGATGCTCTGCCCGTCAGTGAAACTCCAACAACGGGAAATGTCACTGCAATTCACCTCGTTCAACAACCAGACTTACAAACTACGAAGATCAGTCAGTTTGCAGTTGAATATCTTTCGCATGAAGGAGTCAAAGAATGCCTGTGTTATATGCTAGAAGAGGCGGAACAACGGGCAAAAGCTGTCAATCTACCAGCATCAGAGCTTGCTGTTTTGAAAAGTTTGTACCCAACAACTCAGGTTGACAGTCACGGGATTTTAAGATGGTGCGAGCAAGCATGGAAAATTCAAAGCTTGGAGTTAAGGGCTTTATTGCGAGAACTCGTGCTTTTTGCTCGTACTTATAGCATACATGGAAGTGATATTTGCGGTAAAACCTACCAGATTGATAGTACTACGGCTCACAAAGGGTTAAGGTTAGCTGAGCCGCCCATGAATATTTTAGAACTCAGCTTTGAGCAATTACCTCCTGCTCCAAAACCCTGGGAAACCTTAGCGCAGCCATCAGCCAAAGATTTACGGAGTAGCTTTTCCCTGATCCGTCGCGTTGACGTGACGGTTGAAGTGTCAAAACAAATTTGGGATTTATCTTCCCTTCAGGGAACAAATGAATTTATTCTGTTGGACTTTCCTGGGTTGGGGGCGGCTGATTCTGGTGTCAGAGACGCTTTTCTGTCTCTGAGGGAATTGAGAGATGTACAAACTATTCTGCTGCTTCTCAACGGTCGATACCCTGGCGGTGTCACTGCTACAAAAATCCGCAGTATGTTGGAACGGGATAAGGGACAAGACCTCAGAGATCGGATTATTGTCGGTGTGGGACGCTTCAATCAAATTCCTCTAAGTGGGAGTGATGAGCGATCGCTCGACGAGCTTTTAGATGAACCTCTCCTCTCAGAAGAAACCGTCCTCGAACAGCTCAACATTCTCAAACTGACCGTGGCTAGCGCCAGTAATTTGACAACAGAGAAAAAGAATATTGTTTTGCTATCACAACTGTATGGATTAACAAAACTAGCAGAACAGTCCTCTCTACTGCAAGTTTCTTCGAGAGAGTTTTTATCCGAACTGGATAAACCAAACAAACCAGATGAGCTTCAACTACGAGAAAAATGGCGACAACTTAGCGAAATGCTACCGCCATCAAGTTACTTGCACAAACAACTGGGCAATTATGCTGAAGATGGTGGTATTAACAGGTTGCGTTCTCTACTTAAGGAACACGTGGCTTTGCACGGACTGAAGCAACTTGTAGAAGATACAAAAAAAGCATCTGAGGCTTTGAGAAAAGAACAAAACAATCTGAAAAATCTATTAGAAGATATTCCCGCTTATATACCAGTCGTTGAAAGCCCTGTTTTTCTTACCTTACGAGAAGCTATAGAAAACTTAGTAACCGCATACAGACAATTCCAAGAAGATTTAGACAAACAACCCATTTTAATTAATCGCAATAATGTAGCCGTTAGCGATGTTGTCAAAGATGAACTAACCAATAAAATCTTTTTTGAATGGAGCGAGTGGACATTACTTTTCGATCGAACAAAAAATGGAACTATTGTTTTGACAGAAAGTGAAAGCTTTTTTGAAGAAGATGAAGTAGATGATTCCATTCCTACAAAAAGCGATGATTTCTACTCAGCATTTGTACAAACCATCCAAGATATGCAAGCCTTTGCTCACGATCGCACCACAGAAGCAGTGACAGACTTATTCGGCAAATTATCCACGGATGTACAGCAAGAAAGAGAGAAACTCAGCCCGATTCTGTTACAAGACAAAGAATCTTCCATTGAGAAAAAGTTTGGCAGAAGCCAAGTTCGTTTATTCAGAAACCTGCTGCGTGCGATCGAACCCGCTCAAAGATGGCAAAACCTCATTATCCAACACAGCGGGCTAGCAGGAGATGCCGTTCCCGTTCATGCAGAGGCTTTATTTCCCCTAGCACGTAAAGACGATAGACATCAAAACGGTCAAATTTTTGATTGGAGCCCGGATAAAAAATTTACCGTTTCTCCAAGACCATTTAACCATCAAGTTGCCGTTTTAAGATTGCGAGATGAAATAACAGCGAGTGCGGGATTGCACTTAGTACAGTATGTCAGTCAACTGACCAAGCAAGTCAAAGTGTCTTTCTCCAAAGCCTTAAAAGAAATTGTAGACAATCTGCAAGAACTTTTAAAATCCAAGCACGAACCCCTGCTAAGACATATCGCCTCTGCAGAAGCACAAACTTCAGCCTCCATTCCACCTTGGTTGGATACTCTATCCCAAATTCCAGCAATTTCATATCCAGAGGAAATTTAAATGGAACCAACAGTGGAACAGTAAAAAACAACTGGCGCATATCGTTTAGTTTGTCGGTGTAAGATTACCTTATGAAAATCGACCGACATGACCAGACCAAAATCTTAACACCTGATGAAATTAACCGATTGTTCACCATAGGGCTAAAAACTCCACGCGATCGGGAGCATCCCGTTTTGGCAATTTGCCCTCAGAATGGAATTCTGGGGCTATACAAACAAACTCCCTTCGGGTTCGCCCTCCGGGTTCGCCAGTCGCCTACGGCGGGAAACCCGCCTACGTGGACTTCGTATTAGTCCGCGCAGGTGGATTTAGCTTGTATAGCCGCGATTTCCAATTGCCAGGTCTTTTTTCCAAATTGGGATGCTCCCAATAGAATCAGCGTTTCTATGATACCATTCGTGACAGGTTAAGGTTAGTTTGCACTGCAAAAATGCTTAAAGTGCTGGATGAAATTTGAAATTATTTCCTGCTACTTATTAAAGAAGTAAGGGTTCTGATTCCTCATACATAGTTGAGGATAACTACAAAATTATATTTAAACTGTGGCACGACTCCAAGTTAATTTGATTAAATCTAAGACGTAATCAACAGAGTTATCTATATATTCTGATGTTTCATCATTCATAAGCCATAATTTCCCACCAGTAATATAAATTTGGTTTGGTTCTTTATAGTAAGCTTGATGACGGCTGATCCATCCTGCTTTATCTCCAGTAGTCTCGATTTTTTCGATTTTCAATGTGTGGCAATGTAACCGATAAACCGGAGTTTCATAATATATTCTTGCATCTACATATCCTAAATTACCAATAATATAGATGTATTCTCCAACTAATGTTGCCGAATGAAAATCAGTTGGCGGGAACACATCTTCTGGATAACCAAAAATCTGGAAATTACCATCACCTTGGTAAACTACAACATCGTTGTAGATACAAAAATCTGGGTCATAGTAGTCTTCATGTTCACCGGCAATTTCGATAATTCTACCGTCTGGTAATTGTGTAATGGTTCTGCCAAATCGCTGATAGCACCATGCTAAGTCTTGCCAATTTTCTGTATCGTCAAAAAGCTGTTTGGCTGTATAAGCAGAACAACCTTCTTTAATCATCGCTTGCCAAAAAGGGATTTCCATCAACTCTGGATTAGTTCGGCCAAAACGCGGATGTTTGTCAGCAAAATACTGCTCTGGTGATAATTTTGAGAGTGAGAATGTGCTGCGGTTAATTCCAGTAAGCAATCGCCGCATATCATCGTTAATATCACTCAAATCTTCACCAGCTGCAACGAGCATTCTCACAATTTCCAGATTAGTCGCCATCTTAATGGCTTTGTTATCGTAATTATCAGATCTGCCAGCATTTGCACCAGCCTCTAATAAAATTCTGACGCAATCAATTGCACCACGCTCTGCGGCCAACATTAACGCAGTGTTGCCAAAATCATCAGTAGCTTCAACATCACATCCCCCTGCAATTAGCCATTGTAGGACTTCAACCCTATTATTTCCTATCGCATACATTAATGGCGTTTGTCCGCAGTTTCCGCGATCGTTGTAATTTGCTCCCGCCGCTAGGAGTAATTTAACTTTAGCTAGTAGACATCTCCAAAAACTGCCCAAGTATCTCTATGACTAACTTATAGGGTGCGATCTCCAGTTTCGCAAGCCAGCTAGTTTATACGATAGAATAAGGTTTTGAGATATTTGTTGTTAATAATCAAACCAAAAAACGTAGTTAGGTGCATTCATTTTTAAATCAGGCGATCGCATATATTTCTGTTGGTAATACGAGGGCCCCAATTCGGAATCTTACTAGTCCACAAATTGTCAAAATTACTTGCTCATACTTTTTAGGATTTAACCGAAATCTTTCTTGGACAACTCGGAATATTTTTACCGAACGAATTCTGTGTTCAACAAATATTCTTTTGGAGGAAAACTCCTGGTTTTCTTTTTTCTGAGAAATAGTTAACTTTCCATTTCTCGGTGTTTTAATAGGTGTGTCAATTAAATCTTCTCCTTGATATCCTAAATCTCCCTTAAATTTTTGTTTTTGGTCAAAGTTATCACGATTTTCTCGAAACAAAGTTATATCACTTTTCGGTCCAGGTTCGCCAGCTACAACATCAACGATATCCCTTGCATCTGGCAAAATAATCATCTGACTTTTAAATGTATGTTTACTTGCCTTGCCAGAGTAATATTTTTCTTGCTCCTTATTGTCTTTAGGTCTTTCCCTCACTTGTTCATAGCTGTCTACAATTAATTCGTAATCTGTGAGAATTTCTTGAACTACCATCAAATCAGATTCGTTTTTTTTTACTTGTTCAATTAAACTGGATGGCAACAATTCCCTAAGTATTGGCAACCAATAATTAAATGTATCATTTGCTGTAGACTCACTCACTCCAAACTGGATGCCCAAAAGTTGAAAGGTTGTCAGATGCCTGAGATAGACCAAGGTTAAAATTATTTCTTCTTTCATGGATAGTTTGGGTTTACGACCTCCACCACTAGCAATAATTCTCACTTTTGTAGATTCTAATAACTCTTGTTTTTCGTGGTGTAATCTTTCGGCATTTTGAATTAATTGTTGTAACTGTTCGTACTCTAGACCAATTAACCGCTTTGTTTCTTTAGGATTCTCTTCAATATGGTTCAGTATATTGCTCATATTTCTGTGTCAGAAAAGCTCTCTAATGTTCTTATATCACAGAATATAACTATTTTGGAGATGTCTAGTTCACCCACCTGAATACTCAATAACCAAGGCGTTCTATTCCAACAATCACGCGTATTTTGGTCTGCGCCTTGTTCCAGTAATAACTGGATTTGCTCTAAACTCCCAAAAACTATAGCGTGCATTAATTGAGTCCATCCCAGTTGCTCTGGGTTAGCACCCGCATTCAATAGTAATTGGACAGCATCAAATCTCCCAATATGAGCCGCTACTTTAATTGCAGTCTCACCATAGCTACTCATCCCATTCACAGCCGCACCTCTAGAGATAAGTAAATTTAAAATCTCTATGAAATTTTCATCCTGTAAAATATCTCGACCATACATAGCATCAATTAAGACATCATATTCTCCTGGCCTGCGATAGTTAATATCTGCTCCAGCATCCAGAACCAATTGGATTTTCTCTACATTCCCTGACTGCACAGCCAACCCAAGGACAGTATGTTGATATTCTGGTTCAACAGCATTCACATTCGCGCCATGTTGCAACAGAAAGCGAATCATATCGCTAAGAGCGCTAGAACTGCTAAGGGCGTACATTAATGGTGTTTGCTGGGAAAACTCTTCTAAACAATCAATATCAACGCCATTAGCTATCTCATACGCGACTTTGGCGATATCTCCTTCCCGTGCATAAATATGAATTTGCATAATTTTTCCGAGTTAACTCCTGTTATCAAGTTAGGCTTGACTCAAAAAAATTATGCAGATTACACAATTTTTTAGTGCCTCATGATGAACTAACACCCTTTCTCCTGATAAGGGAATTGACCAAGGTGCCGCTACTTAGCTAAAGGGAAAAGCGGAGCTTACTGGTAATATAAGTTACAAGCAACCGCCGCCATCTTCCCCACAAAAACCTTATAGAAGTTAACTAAATATAAACATCTTGGGAATTGGGTAGTCAAGCTTACCTGATGGCAGTTGAGCAAGTCGCTATGAGAGCCAAGATTGAAGGACTGCAACGAGCTATAAATACTTTACTTCAAGGGTCAGCTGATTTGATAGACGAAGCTAAAAAATATAAGCAAGATTAATCACGTTGTTCGTAAAAAATTTTCGCGAACACATCTTTTTTGTCCAAAGTCCAATTCAGTGGATTAACTTGGTTAGACTGGATGGAAGGAACAATCGCATTGTTATACTTGTTGCGGACACAATACAAATAGAAATTTATCCCAACGCAAAGGTAACTGTTCAATGACTAAACTGAATTACAATGCTATATCTGATAACGACTTGCTAAACTACGTTAAACAACATTCCGAAGATAATGAAGCTTTTTACACGTATATTGATAGCAAACGTGCTGCTCAACCCGATCCAAAACCCATGTCAGTAGAAGAAGCCGAAGCTGAATTGCAACGGCGAGTTGGTCAGCCGTTGTAGGGTACAATGCCAACTAAAAGCTTGGTATGGTACAAAAAAACTTCAGGAAATCAATAGCTCTCTCCTCTTACCGCTGCGTACTCTGTGTCTTAGCGGTTCAATAAATGAATTTCAACCGCATAGGAGATTCAGAGCTTAGAGAGAGGGCGATCGCGACTCATTAAAAATTAGATACGGCGGTGTAATACTCACTCAATTCTCATCCAAAATTCTAAAATCTAAAATCACAAAATGCCAGTCAAAATCGAACTATTAAATCGTTACCAACTACGCTTAAAAGACGACGATCTTTTACTGCTACCCGTTATTGAAATTAAACCAACTGATAACTTCAACTTACCCCACATTTCCAGAATTGATATCTCTGTCACTGGAACACCAGAAGATTTAGCACTACAGATACAATCAGCTTATAAAAGTGTCAATTTCAGTACAAGTAAACTTTTAAAACTGACAACTCCACAACGATTAAAGCAAATAGATTGCAGGTGGGATAGACCTTTATCAATGCGTGTCAACTGCATTCTCTTGGTCACTGTGGAATATTTCGATTCTGATGAAGTTGGTAACCCAAAACTGTTTGCCACACAAATTGCCGTGTCTGAATGTAATATATGGACTAGCGCACCAGTTGAAGAAACAGAAACTAAAGTTTCATCTGCACTCATCACACCACCACCTCCAGGACCTTTTTTTAAATCAGAACCAATACCAGAAATGCAAAAGCCAGAAATTTCCTATCCAGGTTGGTTTGCCATAGATTTTGGTACGTCTAATTCTACAATTACGCTGTACGATCCTAAGGTGATTGTGACTCCAGATAGCTTTCCCAGCGAGCAAGAAGCAAGGTTGCGGGAACGCATGGCGTCATGGCTGAACCACCGCCCTGTAGATAATATACCGGGTATTAGTCGGGATGCATGGGAACAAGAATGGCAAAAGTTTTTGACCGAACTGAGTAAAGATTTGAAAGAAATCAATTCTGTGACTCGTCACAATTTGGGAGATCGACTTTTTCGGGGTGTAAACAATATTGATTTGTTGGAAACTATCAGACAAATTGAAATTTGTTTGAGCAAACGTCTGGGTTGGTTTCGCCGTGCAGCAAGCAAACGGTTGAATCAAATCTATCATGAAGTTTTCCGCGTACCTCCGTTAGAATGGCAAAGTTTAATACCAGTAGAATTAGATAAAGATCGCCGTCTGAATGAAATTTCTAGTGAGTTGGAAGTTTCTCATTTGGAACCATCTCTACCAAAAAACGATCGGGCAAAAGTTAAAGTGGTTTTGGGCGAACAAGCCAAGCAGCACCGACTCGATGCGATTAGGAATGGAGAGGATATTGAAGGTAGGTTTTTGCATTCTCCCAAACGTTACTTTGGACAAGAACGTTCTTTTCAAATTACACTGAATGGCAACTCTGAAAGCATTGAAGTCAACAAACTCCTTCAAGCTGCTTATGCTCAACTGATAGAGTTAACTGAGAAGTACCGCCAACGCTATCCCGGTAGATGTTCTGAAGGAAAATTCTATCGCGCTGTCGTAACTTATCCAACGATTGCCTCACCGTTTGTTCGTCGTGAAATTGAAAATTTGGTGAGACAATTGGATATTGAAGATGTGCAAATGGCTTACGATGAAGCTATATCGGTCGCCCTCTTTTTTCTCTGGCGGGAATTTGGTGGCGATCTGAATGTGGGGATTGAGTCATTTAAAACCCGTTGCCGTTACAATGGGGATAAATGGTGGCAAAATGTCCTGGTTTTAGATATTGGTGGCGGAACGACGGATCTGGCATTGATTCGCCTGACGTTGGAAGAAATTAATCCCTTTGAGCCAGGAGAAGATCGGGGTGATGGTGGGAGATATTACAAACTGACTCCTAAATTACTGGGTTCTTCCGGTCATTTGCAATTGGGTGGTGAGTTGATTACTTTGCGATTGTTTTTGTTGTTGAAAGCAGCGATCGCAGACTGTTTGCTAACGGCTGTTGTCCGAGAACGGCTAGACAAGGATGTTTTAAAAGTACAACCAGAAGAGTTAAGCGATTACTTCCTCGATAATGGTAAATACTTACCCGGTAGTTTGTTAGCTTATGTGGATAAAGAAATTCGAGAAGGTGATGCTTATAAAGATGCATTAAATGCAGCAGAAAAAGTAATTCCAACTCGTTGGAAATATGCGTCATCCCGCGCTCAAACTTTTTACACTCTCTGGGAACAAGCAGAGAATGCAAAAATTATACTCGGTCAAAAGCGACAGAAAGATGCTCCCGAACCAGTGTTTGTTGTCAACGGGCAAAAAATCTTTGAGATGCTGCAGCAAAATGATATTCAATTACCAAGTGAGGCGATCGATACCCTCAGTGTAACCCTGACAGTCAAGCAATTTGAAAGAGCCGTCTCTCCTGTCATTCGAGAAGCGATCGGTATTGCTCAAGGTTTAATTGAGAATGCGTTTGGAAGCAAGGTACCTGAGTCTCAAAATTCCCAAAACAACAAAGAGCAAGTTGATTGGTTTATTTTATCAGGAAAAACCTGCAATCTTGAATTGGTCAGTCGAGAACTCTATCAAGTTTTTAGCAAGTCAGATTATTTTGTTTGGAATGACGAGCGAGTTACCTTTGAACCAGAATATACAAAATTGGCGACTTCTGCAGGGGCTTGTTTTGCTGAAAAAATTAGACAACTGGGTTTCTCTCCTAAAGATTCAAAAGAATTGCTGCGTAGAGGCGCAAACCAGCTTTATATAGATGTTAAAAATTTATTTTATTTCCTCCCTTGCTCCTTTAAACGAGAAGTCATTGGAGGAAATTTAGATCCTATTTTCCAAGCAGGTCAAGAACTTTATCAACTCCAAGTGAATGACTCGCTTGCAAGATTTCGCAGTACCTGGCAAGGGATGCAATTAACAAATAATATCATTCGTCAAGATTTTGAGAATATCAAGCCTCAACTTTGGGGAAGCTACAACGGTGAGGCGTTGAGAAGAAAACTAGACATGAGTGAGGAAGATTTTAAAAACCTCATCAAAATTCAGTTTGAAATCAATCAAAAGCTTGATATCGATTTACTACTTTGTCAGAGTAATCCACACTACTTAATTCCGATTAATCTTCCTTGCTTGGATGCAGCAAAAGCGATTTCAACACCAACAGTCATTTCTGATGATGGTCAAGTTATCTGTGATATCGCCGTTAACGTTGCAGAATCGGCAAATGCTTTAAAAACAGATGCTCACACCGTTATCTTTCAGGCTCAGAAAGACTACAGCAACGATTTAAGAGTTTTTCGCTATGATGACGGAGATGTACAGCCCCAAGGAAAAGGATTAATTACAGAATTACCTGCATTTCCTGCTAGTGGAAAACACACTTTTTACTTTCAATTTCACAACCCACAATCAAATAAATGGGAACTCATCGGTCAGTTACCGGAACCAGAAGTGAAAACAGAATATCCCTGTCGATATTACGTTTCTTTAAATGAGAAAGGAATTCTGAGAGTGCATGCATTTGAAGTTCCTTACCTAACTTCATCAGATCCGAATTGTCTTAAACAAGAAGGATATGTTTTTCGAGACACCCTCCAACCCCAACCCAATGATGTGAAAGCAGAACGCGATCCCTTTTCTGGAGAACACTAAACATTTTGAATTCTGGATTGATTGATTTTAGATTTTGAATTCTAGATTGATTGATTTTGGATTGATTGATTGTAGATTCATAATTCATAATTCATAATTCATAATTGATTTTAGATTGGCTCGAGCCCAGGTTCTACCTGGGACTACCTTCTCAGAGGCAGAGCCTCTGGTAAACTTAATGGAGGCATAGTCCTCCGCTCGTAGCAGTTATGCATGGGAAGACAGCGCTACTACGAACCAATGAGGACACATCGGAGGAATTATGCAGCACCTCAGCAAGTTATTGGAAATTGAAAACTCAAATTTAGCTTGGGTACTGCGGTTGGGATTGCACGGACTGCGAACTCAATTACAGGAAGCATTAAAAATGGTGCAGACCGATCCGGGAAACATGGCGTGTGAGGAATTGCTGAGGGAATTGGATGTTCTTTTGCAATCTGTCAATACACCGCAATCAACTCACGAAAAAACGATCGCATCCGAACAAGATGATGCTTCTTGGGAAGATGTGTTGGAACCAGTTGCAGGTGAGTTGAAACTCAGACAAATTTGTGAAGCTTTGTTGGTTGACCGAGAATTAAGCAATTATATCGGTCAGTATGAATTTTACAGCACAAGTGATGCCGATTTATGGAACGAGATACAACGTCTGCTACTGCGAGTTCCTGAAAAATTAGCTCATACTTGGCGAGAGTATCTCGTAAAAGCACTAGCTCAAGTAGGGGCTGTGGAGGACAAGGAACTCTACTTATCTTTACCCTTTACTCGCCATGAATGTATTTATCCCGGTTTGGGTGGAAAAGTTAAAGCTTCTGGATTGTGGTTTTCAGATCGAGTTGATTTTGACTCAAGACTGATGGTGGAAAGGAGTGGAGGAGAACTAGATTTTCTTGCAGGAGTTGTTTCTATTTGTCTCCAATTTATTGAAAGCGATCCGCTTGTACATCACGCGCTGAAAAGTGTAGATAGATTTGGGATTCGGTCTTTGAGCTTGGAATCAGAAAAATCTAAGTACGTCACTGCGTTGATCGATCGTTTTCGCCGCGTCCAAGCAACCGCAGACAATAGCGACTCGGCTGTGGCATTGCGTGCGAGACTGGATTTAGATGAAGCAATCCACTCGTTAGTTTACTTACCCTGTAGCGATCGCTTTTCTTGGTGGGGGAAACTGCAACAAGAAACACGGCGCACTCTTGACTTAGTAGTCGCAAAAGCACGCCAAGCCGGACACCAGGTACAAATTCGCCCGTTATGGGGAATTTACGCTGATGTTTTCAATTGGTCAAAAGACGATTTGCAACTAGATATCGGCGGTGTACCGGGGGAAGTCTCTGCGTGTTTGCGAGTTTACGCCAAGATTGATGACGAGCTGCTTCCAGGACGAGTACTTTTCCGGTCATCTTGATGAGTTTGCGCGATCGTCGCACGTTTTACAGTGTGCTCTTTTATGCACTTATTAAATCAAAGCCCTATCCCAATCGCCTATCCTAGTATTTAGAATTCTTAATTAATCCTAAAAGCCATGAGTATCATCATTCCAGATGAAGTATTGCAAGCAACCCAAATGTCTGAGCCTGAGTTATTGACTGAAATTGCAGTCATGCTTTTTCAAAAGGAAAAATTTACTTTAGGTCAAGCAAGTCGTTTTGCAAAAATGAATCAACTCCAGTTTCAACACTTACTTGCAAGTCGTCAAATTCCTCTCCATTACGATGTTGCCGAACTCAAGGAGGATGCAAAAAGTCTGGAAGCAAATAATTGGAAATGATTGTAGTTAGCGATACATCACCTATTAGTAATTTGGCTGCTATCGGTCAATTAGAATTACTGCAACAACTTTATGGTAGTGTAATTGTTCCTACAGCCGTTTATCAGGAATTTCTCAATTCAGGAGAGACAGATCCCGCTGTTTTGGCGATTCAAACTGTCAACTGGATTGAGATTCGTTCTGTCGCTAATATTACTTTGCTTCAAACTTTGCAAAATAATTTAGATATCGGCGAAGCTGAAGCTATTACCCTTGCTGTTGAATTAAATGCTGATAGATTAATTATAGATGAACGAAGAGGTAGAAATGAAGCAATTAGGTTGGGTCTTCAAGTAACTGGAATATTGGGGATATTGCTAGCAGCAAAACAACAAGGATTAATTTCGTTGATGCAGCCATTATTAGACGATTTGATTGCTAATGGCTTCTGGATTCGAGAACAATTGTACGCAGAAGCTCTTAAATTAGCTGGGGAATAACTTAAAAATTTACCCCGAACGGAAAACTATCCAGATAGGATGCACTATTTTCAACGTTCCGGTCGAAGTAATTTCCCCAATGAGGCTTTCTACCATCAATATCTGTAAAGCCATACTTTGTTGACAGGTTCCACGAACTCAGAACCTTTCCTGAGTACTGCTTAACCTCCGGATCGGCTGCAAGTGCTGCGATCGCACGACCAATGAAAAACGGAGTTTCAGACGCAATGAAATGAGGATCTTTTTTCGCTCCTTCTTGCCAATTTGCTTCGGTGACACCAAAATGCTCTAGCATGGCTTCCGAACGCAGAAAGCCCGGAGTCACAGCAACAGATGTAATGTTGTAAGGGAGCAGTTCTTTTGACATTGCGTAAGCAAGGCGAATAATGGAAACCTTTGCCAAGTCGTAGAAGAAGTTACCGCGATACCCCAAACTATCGCCATCAGTGACTTCAACAATCAATCCTTGTTTTCGCTCAACCATCAACGGGATAGCATAATGGCTGGTGATGATATGCGTGTGGATGCCCCGTTGTTGCATGAGTAGCCCGTTTGATAGCGACTGCTCCCAAAAAGGTTTACCCCACTCCATCAAAGTGTCTCCACCCCAAATGTCATTTACGAGAATATCGAGTTGTCCTTGCTCGCTCTTAATCTGCTCGAATAAAGATTTTACTTGCTCCTCAACGGTATGATCGACTTGTACGGGGATACCCACACCACCCCAAGCGTTAACCATCTCTGCTGTTTCTTCAATTGTTTCAGGACGATTGCCAGTTGCGGGTTTGCCCCGAACGCTGCGTCCCGTGCAGTAGACTGTTGCTCCCGCTTCACCCAGCATGCAAGCTATTCCACGTCCCGCTCCACGAGTTGCTCCCGTCACAACTGCTATCTTACCTTTTAAAGGTTGCATTCTGCCCTCCAGTAATAGTCTTTGAGAGATAGCTGTTTTTTAAGCTAACAGTTGCTCCTTGATAGTAAATAGTCTAGCCTAAGTGTAAATAATATTCATTTAAAAATAATTTTATTAGGAATTTTTACATATGACTATATTGTCTGATATCAGTGATGACTTGAAAAACCCGTTTATCCTTTTATCTTTAGGTTTTGGCTTTGTCTGCTTAGTTTCAAGAATTTGGAACGACCCCTATACCCTCTTGCATCATGTAGTATCATTTGGTCAATTGAATATAGTGAAAATCTTACTTAAATGGGGCATTAGTGCTGATGTCAAAAAACATAAAAGTATGGCTCCACTTTGCGTTGCTGCAAAGTATGGATACAGAGATATCGCTCTCATACTGATTGAGAATGGGGCAGATATCAACGAAGGATTATATGAGGAAAGCGGATGGAATCCATTGATTGAAGCTGCAATATATAACAATGAAGAAATGATTGAAATTTTAACAGCAATTGGAGCCAAAAAAAGTCCACATTTTGCTGCAATTAGAGGCGATATAAACTTAACCAGACCTGGTAAGCTAAACTTTTTTGAACTAATTAAAATGTTTTCAATTTTATATACTGTTCGACATACTGCGGATTCTGAAAGTCCCCAATCTAATCCAATATGATAATAAGTACGGTATTCTCTCCAATATTGAATTACCATTAAAACTTGGTCTTCAATAATTAATTTAGGACGACGACCAGATTTCTTTTTCTTTTTTTCATCAGCTTTAACTACATCAACCATAGAATCAAAGGTTTTACGGCTTACACCAGTCATGCGCTTAAATTTTTTTGCAGTAAGCTGCTTGGCTTTCTCTATTTTCACGGCTCCTCAAAGTCCCAATTACAAATTGCAAAGCCCTTAACTATACTACAAAACACTTTTGCAAGAGTCCTTAACTGTTAACTGGGCTGTTGAAGCCGTTGCTCGTCTTGGCACCCTCTGATTTTGGCTAAGGTATTGTTATGAAAATTAGTGTATAGTTTGAGGTAAGCCAGATCATATTCACCAGAGAAGCTTTATGATTGCTCTACCTGGTATCGCCATCCAAGACAAGATATACGAAAGCTCTAATTCTCTAGTGTATCGAGGCATGAAAGACGATGGAGTAGCGATCGTCGTAAAAATGCTCAAGCAGGATTATCCCTCACCTCAAGAACTAATCCGCTACAGACAGGAATATAGAATTACCAGTTCCCTCAACTTGGAAGGAGTTATCAAGGCATACAGCCAGCAAAACTATCAACGCACTCTGGTGATGATTTTAGAAGATTTTGGGGGAGAGTCATTAGAGCAATGGATGCACAAGCGCCCAGATATTTTCTGCCCGATGCCTTTATCAACTTTTCTTGGTCTGGCGATCGCCCTCACCGATATTTTAGGCAAAATCCATGCTGCCAATGTCATTCATAAAGATATCAACCCTGGAAACATAGTCCTAAATCTGGATACTGGCGTTGTCAAAATTATTGATTTTGGGATTGCCACCCAATTTAACTGCACGAATCCGACTTTCAATAGCCACTATGTTATAGAAGGGACACTCGCCTACCTTTCTCCAGAGCAAACAGGGCGAATGAACCGTTTGCTCGATTACCGCACCGATTTATACTCCCTTGGTGTGACGTTCTACGAACTGCTAACCGGACATCTGCCGTTTCAAACAATGGATATGCTAGAACTAGTCCATTGTCATATTGCCAAACGACCCCCTTCACCTCATGAAATAAATACAAATATTCCCAAACCAGTGTCAGATATTATTTTGAAACTGATGGCGAAAAATGCAGAAGATCGCTATCAGAGTGCCTGGGGAATAAAAGCAGATTTAGATATCTGTGTTCAACAATTAGAAGAAATCGGTCAAATTTTTAGCCTTCATCTGGCGCGTCAAAATGTTTCGGGTCAGTTTCAAATTCCCCAAAAACTGTATGGGCGGAACAAGGAAGTTGCAATATTACTGGCGGCTTTTGTTCGCGTAGCATGTCCGGAGGACAATCGTGTAGCGTGTCCAGAAAACAATCGCATTTCTTCTTTACCAAACAATTTAGAAACGATTTCAGAAAGGGAAGCAACGGGCAATTCAAAATTCTCAGTTGAAATGATGCTTGTCTCTGGCTACGCCGGAATTGGTAAATCAGCATTAGTGCAGGAAATTTATAAACCGATTACCCAAAAACGTGGCTATTTTATCTCTGGGAAATTCGATCAATTCCAGCGCAATATACCTTACAGCGCGATCGCCGATGCTCTGCGAAAATTGGTGCAGCAAATACTGGGTGAACCAGAGAAACAAGTGCAACAATGGCGATCGTACCTGTTGACAGCATTGGGAAGTAACGGACAAATCATCATAGATGCGATCCCAGAAGTTGAGCTAATTATTGGTAAACAACCACCTGTACCGTCCGTTGGAGCAACTGAAGCTCGAAACCGCTTTAACCGAGTCTTTGGGCAGTTTGTGCGGGTGTTTTGTACCAAGGAACATCCACTTGCGATCTTCTTAGATGATTTGCAGTGGATAGACTCAGCAACCCTGAAGTTAATTGAGTTGATGCTGCTTGATGAGCAAACCCAATATTTATTTTTGATTGGAGCCTATCGAGATAATGAAGTCAATGCAACGCATCCACTAGTATTAATGTTAGAGAGACTGCGAAAACAAGGAGCAGTGCTTAAAGAAATTATCTTAGCACCCTTAACGCTAGAGGCATTAAGCCAGTTGATTGCTGAAACATTATATCAGGATGCTGAAACTGTTCGTTCCTTAGCTGAGTTGGTACTACGTAAAACTGAGGGTAATCCTTTCTTTATCAATGAATTTTTGAGAATGCTGTATAGCGAAAATTTATTGACTTTTGATACACAACACTTAAGTTGGCAATGGGATATTGCTCAGATTCAAGCTCAAAATATCACTGATAATGTTGTGGAGTTGATGCTCCTCAAGCTGAAGAAACTTCCAGAGGTGACACAGCAAATTCTCCGGTTAGCCGCTTGTGTTGGGGCTGAATTTGATTTGGAGACGTTATCGATTGTTTGTGAAAAAAGTCCTAAAGTGGTTTTCCAAGATTTACTAGCAGCCATACAAGTAGGACTAATTCAGCCCCTCTTAGAATTAGACGAGAACTTGCTAGTTCAAGATTATAAGTTTTTGCACGATCGCGTGCAGCAAGCCGCCTATGCCTTAATTGATGGCTCGCAACAACAGCTTGTGCGCTTACAAATCGGTCATAATCTCCTAGAAAAAACCTTACCAGAGCGGCTAACAGACAAATTGTTTGAAATTGTCGATCATCTGAATTATGGAATTGAGCTTGTCACCGATCGAGTAGAACGAGATGAAATTGCCAAGTTAAATTTAATGGCAGCTTACAAAGCAAAGGGGGCGATCGCCTACGATGTAGCTGCAAAATATCTGGACTCAGGAAGATTATGGCTGGCAGCTTCTAGTTGGCAAACCAACTATGACCTAACTTTAGAGTTATATCTAGAAACAACAGAAGTCGCGTACTTATGTGGCGAATTTGAGCGAGTAGAAGACTGGGTAGCGATCGTTATAAAAGAAGCAAAAACTATTCTTGACAGCGTGAAAGTTTACGAAGTCAAAATTCAGACCGACATTGCACAGAGCCAGCTATTAAAAGCAATCAATACTGCACTGTCAGTTTTGCAGCAACTGGGGATCGATTTTCCCGAAACACCCAGTCAGGGAGATATTCAGCTTGAACTAGACGCGATTGCATCTATTTTGAGTGAGAAACCGATCGAGGACTTGATCCATTTGCCCCAGATGACAGAGCCGAGCCAGTTAGCAGCGATGCGAATTCTATCAAAGATAGCGATTTCTGCCTATATTGCTGCCCCTAATTTGATGCCTTTACTGGTGTCTCAACAGGTCAAATTGTCCGTCCAGTACGGTAATGCGTTGGTATCTCCTTTTGCGTATGCCAACTTTGGATTAATTCTTTGTGCAATAGTCAAAGACATAGAGTCTGGCTACCAGTTTGGAAAGCTTGCTTTAGGGATGTTGTCACAGTCAAATTCTCATGGGCTTAAATCTAGGACTTTAAACATTGTAAATAACTTCATTATCCACTGGAAAGAACATGCAAGAGTCCTATTGAAGCCATTACTAGAAGGCTATCAAAGTGGGCTGGAAACTGGAGATTTAGAGTTTGCCGCTTATTGCGCTTATACTTACTGTTTTCAATCCTATGCCAATGGAAAAGAACTTGTAGAGGTTGAACGTGATATGGCAATCTATGGTAAAGCAATCCATCAAATCAAGCAAGAAACAGCACACACCTGGAATCGAATCTTTCGACAAGCTATCATCAACTTGATGGGATACTCAGTCAATCTAACTCGTCTCATTGGCACATCCTACAACGAGGAAAATGAACTGTCACAATATGAAGCAGCAAATGATGGAAGCAGTATATTTGCTGTATATTTCAACAAACTTTTTCTATGCTACCTATTTTATGAATATGCTCAAGCCGTTGAAAACGCAGTCCTAGCGGGAAGTTACTTGATCCGATTAACAGGCACAACCCTTGAGCCTTTGTACTATCTCTATGATTCTCTGGCAAGACTTGCAACTTATCTCGATAGCAGCGCTCAAGTGCAGGAGGAAATCCTGGAAATAGTTGTAATTAGCCAGAAGAAAATGCAGCAATTGGCATATTATGCACCAATGAATTATTTGCATAAATATCAATTGGTGCAAGCGGAGATGGCACGAGTTTTGGGCCAGTTACTTGAGGCAGAAGAGTTCTACGAACAAGCAATTGTTGGTGCAAGAGACAACGAGTATCTGCAAGAAGAAGCATTAGCATACGAGTTAGCTGCGAAATTTTACCTGTCTCGTGGTCGGGAAAAGTTTGGACAAACCTACATGAAAGAAGCTCATTACTGCTACCAACGCTGGGGAGCGACGGCGAAGGTGGAAGATTTAGAAAATCGTTATCCGCAACTATTTCCTCAATTGTCTGGTGGGGCTTACACGCCAATCGACACAACTTCTAGAAGCACTTCTAACACCTCACCTGTCGCTTTCGATTTAGTAACGGCGATCAAAGCATCTCAAGCAATTTCAAGTGAAATTGAACTCGATCGATTGCTTTGTTGCTTAATGAAGATATTAATCGAAAATGCTGGCGCACAAACAGGTTTTCTAATTTTAGAAAACTCAGGAAAATGGGTGATTGAAGCCTCTGGTGAACTCATAGAGGGTGAGAATGTTTATGCTACACAATTACTGCAATCTATCCCAACTGCAAATCATCTACCTGAATCAATTATTAATTATGTTATTCGCACTCATGAATGTGTCATTTTAAATGATGCTACCCGTGAAGGTAATTTTATTCATGAATCATATATTCAAGACAATCAAATTCCATCAATCTTATGTTTGCCTCTGCTGAATCAAGGTAAGCTAGTGGGCGTGTTGTATCTAGAAAATAAATTAGCGGTTGGAGCATTTACACCAGAGCGATCGCAAATTTTGCATCTACTCTCCACACAGGCAGCCATTGCGATCGAAAATGCCAAACTCTACTCACAGCTACGCACTAGCCAAAGCCAGATGGCTCAATTTCTAGAAGCAATTCCAGTGGGTGTTGCCGTCGTGGATACAGCAGGTCGCCCTTACTTCGTCAACCAACGGGCAACTCAGCTAACAGGCAAAGGGGTTGTGTGTTCTGTGACAGCCGATCAACTCGCCCAAACGTATCAAATTTATCTGGCGGGAACCGATCGACCTTATCCCACTGAAAAACTGCCAGCAGTCTTAGGTTTGCATGGCGAACGCAGCAGAATTGACGATATGGAGATTCAGCAAAACGGCAAAACGATTCCAATTGAAGTGTGGGGAACACCAGTTTTTGACGAACAGGGCAATGTGATTTATGCGATCGTAGCCTTTCAAGATATCACAGAGCGCAAACAAACAGAGCAATTGGTAGCTGATTACAACCGCACCTTAGAGCAACAAGTAATTGAACGAACTTTGCTTCTTTCTCAGGAGATTGAAGAGCGCCAACGAGTGGAAATTGCTTTGCGACATAGTGAAGAGCAATACAGGCTGACAATGGACTTCACCCACATTGGCAGTTGGAGCTGGAATATCATTGAAAATACAACAGATTGGAACGATAACCACGCTCGATTGCTGGGGTTAGTACCAGGTGAAGTTGAGAGTAGAACTCAAGCATGGCGCGATCGCGTTCATCCAGAAGACATTCATCGGGTTGAGCAAGTTGTTGAAGCATCTCTAGCAACCCATACCGATTGTGAAGTAGAATATCGAGTCATCCACCCAGATGGTAGTATTCACTGGTTGATTAGCAGAGGCCGAGGCATTTATAACTCAGCCGGACAACCTGTGCGAATGTTGGGTGTGATTCTTGATATTAGCGAACTGCACAACGCAGCACTGCGTGAACGCAAACTTGCCGAAGCCACGTCAATTCTGGAAGAACGCAACCGTATGGCGCGAGAAATCCACGACACTCTAGCACAAGCTTTTACTGGCATTCTACTGAATGTTGGAGCAGCGACACAAGTGCTAACAGATGATTTGGAAGCGACACAGGCACATCTTGAAATGGTGGAGGATCTGGCACAAACTGGGCTTGCCGAAGCACGTCGTTCTGTAGCAGCACTCCGCCCCCATCTCTTGGAATATGGCAACTTGCATAGCGCCTTATATCGTCTGGTGGCTCAGATGAGAGCTGTTGCCGATACATCTCTTATTTACGAAATTAAAGGCACAGCCTATCCAATGCCTGCCGAGGTTGAGAATAATTTACTACGGATTGGACAGGAAGCATTAACCAATGCCGTAAAATACGCTCATGCTTGCGAAGTTCGGGTTGAGTTAGTATATGAAAATACACAATGTATCTTGCGCGTTAAAGACAATGGACGGGGCTTCGGGGTTGGTAGTATTCCAAGAGTTGGCGGATTTGGATTGCTGGGAATGAGCGAGCGTGCAGAAAATATTGGAGCGCAACTGAGGATTGTGAGCCAACCTGGACAAGGAACAGAAATTGTTGTCATTGTAAATCGAGAGTGAAAATATCAAGAATGCACTGGTTACAAACGCAACGTAAATCGAATTTTAAGTAAATAGGGAGTAAACGATCGCACTCAAGCTGTGATTATTGCTGTTAAACAAGGGATTATCAATTTGTAAGTAAGTTTTACTAAAGTTGGACTCCAAATTCCAACTTTAGTTAGAGCCAACCATCCATCTTGAAATCGACTTATTTATCAATCGCTCAATTGAGCAAAAGTTTGAACTTTTAGCGGACGACAAATCAGAGTCAATTGCATATATTAGCTATATACAACCACTAATTACAGCAGATTCGGAGTTAATGAGGTACAGTACCTAATTCAAATTCCGACGTTTAAAAGCGACTCTGCAATTGTTGTACCTCACATACCTCAAAAGTGCTGTATGTAATATGTTTAGATTGAGATTCCAAAACCACATTACTGCCTTTCTAGTCGCCTTCTAATTTTCTTCTGAATGACTTAGACCTTTCCAAAAACTAGTTTTTAGCTCAGTTAGTAATCAAAGGGGAGTAGAAGCGGCACCAGGTTTGTTTGTGAATGGAATACGTTATATCAATCGCTGGAACCAGGAGCAGATTATCGCAGCTATTTTTCAAAGCCACAAATTAAGTAAATAACGATCGCCAAATGTTTTGTTCCCGTGGTAACGCCTGATAACATTGCCAAAGCTGTTATCTTTCTTGCATCAGATGGCGGTAACTTTGTAAACGATATCTCGCTATTTGTCGATAGCGAGATGGCACAGATTTGAACTTCACCTCTATACATTTAACAAATTATGGAGACTGTTAATCTGTTTTTAGACCCGATCGGCGCGATTTTAAAGACAAGATCGAGCCGGACTATTTCTACGAAGGGAAGTAGAGACCCCGCGCTGGTGCCAGCGACTCGTTGTTGATTCTAAAACTTATTAAAAAAGGAACAATCTAATGACACAATCTTTCTGGTTATTCGGTTCTTGCATGCGTATTCTTGCAGATGCTGCAACTACCGCAGGTCAGTACGACCTGGTTGAAGAATATATCCTTCCTGGCTCACAAACACCTCCCCATCTCCACACGCGCTATTCTCAACAAATGTACGTGTTAGAAGGAGAAGTCACGGTCTGGGCGGGTGATA
Organism: Tolypothrix bouteillei VB521301; assembly: GCF_000760695.4. GTDB lineage: Bacteria > Cyanobacteriota > Cyanobacteriia > Cyanobacteriales > Nostocaceae > Scytonema > Scytonema bouteillei_A. The sequence goes on from NZ_JHEG04000001.1 coordinate 6,346,054, forward strand.
AAAAGGTCGTGCTGAGTGCGGGTGAAAATCTCCTAATTCCAATTGGCACACCTCATATGGTTGCTGTCTTCGGCACTAAACCAGCTCGCAATTTAGTGATCAATGCACCAAGCGGTCCTGCTCGGTTGATTGAAGCAGTAGGTACGCAAAATGAAACGGAAACCCCAGATATGGAGTTACTTTTGAAAATTTCCGCCGAGCTTGGTGACGAAATTCTGGGTTCCCCCGGAGCCTTACCCTTCGCTGTTAAAGAAGCATAGCTAATTCATTGCAGACAACGTAAAGGAGAATTAGCATGGCTCATTATGACTAGATTGTGATTGGTGCAGGTTCGGCTGGCTGCGTCGTTGCTAATCGTCTAACAGAAAACAGTAACACAACCGTATTACTTCTCGAAGCGGGCAACCCCGATACAAAGCCGGAGATTTTCATTCCGTCAGAAGTCATGAGTTTACTTGGCTCCGAGGTGGACTGGGCATACTTTTCTGAACCAGAACCCTATCTCAACAATCGCAAAATGTTTTGTCCCCGTGGCAAAGTTCTAGGGGGTAGCAGTTCAATTAATTTCATGATGTATGTCCGAGGGAATCATCACGACTATGACCATTGGCATTCATTGGGGAATCCAGATTGAAGCTTACATCCGGGATAATTGCAGTACAGTGTATCATCCGGTCGGCACTTGCAAAATGGGTACAGACTCAATGGCGGTAGTAGACCCGGAATTACGAGTGCATGGAGTTGAGGGGTTAAGGGTTGTTGATGCATCGATCGTGCCAACGATCGCGACAGGAAATACGAATGCGCCTACCATCATGATTGGTGAGAAAGCAGCTGCTTTAATTAAAGCCAGTCGCATCTAACAAACTCTTCTTACAAAGAAAGGCAGCCTTGCTGGAGGCAGCTATGCTGAAGGGATTCTGTCTCCTGTCCTCTGAAATAAAAATGCGCGTTGTGGGAGTAGCGCCCACTAAAAAAAAGATGTTTTTCCAAGATGCGTAGCACGAGGAAAAACGGCGTCCTTGTTTCAATCCCCTGTCTTGAGGCAGGGGTCCTTCTGCCCTCTGCCCTCGTACTTCTGCCTTCTGAACAGGATGTAACTGAATTTTATGAAATTAGCAACTCCTTTGCTTGCGCTCGCTTTTACTGGCAACTTAATTCTCGCCGCTTGTTCAAATGCCCTTAGGACCTCATCTGTCGGCTATCAATCTGCCTCACCCTCGCAAGATGTGGTACAAAGCCCAATAGGCAATATGGATCGGGGTTCTATGAATATGAACCTGGGGCCCAAAGATGCAAATTTCGATTTGCGGTTCATTGATGGCATGACTCCCCATCATCAAGGAGCGGTGACAATGGCGCAAGAGGCTTTACAGAAGTCACAGCGACCAGAAATCAAGCAGCTAGCTCAAGCTATCATCAATGCTCAGGAAAAAGAAATTGCTCAGATGAAAGCATGGCGGACAGCTTGGTATCCGACTGCTAGTGCAAAACCTGTGATGTATGACGCTCAGATGAAAATGGACATGCCTATGACGGATTCTATGCGTTCTAGCATGATGATGAATGGCAATTTGGGAGCCGCAGATGATCGGTTTGATTTGCGCTTCCTCAACGCCATGCTGCCTCATCATCAAAGCGCACTGACGATGGCGAAAGAAGCTTTGGAGAAGAGCGATCGCCCTGAAACCAAAAAGCTGGCTCAAGATATTATCAATAGCCAGCAGCAAGAAATTTCTCACATGCAGCAGTGGAGAAAAGCATGGTATGGACAATAATTTAGCAAAGGTACAGAGATGAGACGGCGGTCTACAGCCGTTAAGGGGGCAGAGAAAATTGATTTTCACAGATATCTGACAAAAACCATGAAAGCAATTGCAGTTGATTACACTCGTCCTAACCATACACCAGAATGCTTTGCTGAAATTACGATTGAACAACCCACCATTGGGGCAAAAGATTTGCTAGTGCGCGTACAGGCAATATCAGTCAACCCAGTCGATTACAAAGTTCGTTCATCTATTCAAGACAAACAATCTACACCCCGAATTTTAGGATGGGATGCGGCTGGAGTGGTAGAACAGGTCGGGTTACAAGTCAGCTTGTTCAAGCCGGGAGACGAGGTATATTACGCAGGCAGTATTACCCGTCCTGGAAGTAACAGTGAGCTTCATGCTGTCGATGAACGAATTGTCGGTAGAAAACCTGCTTACCTTTCGTTTGAACAAGCGGCGGCACTACCATTGACTACCATTACAGCTTGGGAAGCGTTGTTTGAGCGAATGGCGATCGCCCCACAAACGTCAGCCAGTAAACGTGATAAACACATTCTGATTATTGGTGGTGCAGGTGGTGTCGGATCAATCGCCATCCAATTGGCAAAACAGGTTGCTGGACTAACGGTCATTGCAACAGCATCCCGACCTGAAACATTTGAGTGGTGTCTCAACATGGGAGCGGATTACACCATCAACCACCATCAACCATTCAAGACAGAACTTAAGAAGATTGGTATTCAGGAAGTAGATTATATTCTCTGTTTGAATGACACAGAGCAACATTTGGTAAATATGGCAGAGACGATTAAACCGCAAGGGAAAATCTGCTCGATCGTGGAAACAGAACATCCCCTCGACATGAATTTACTCAAGAACAAAAGTGTAACGTTTGCATGGGAGTTTATGTTTACGCGCTCTATGTATGAAACTGATGACATACAAGCTCAACATGAAATATTGAATAAAGTTTCTACATTAATAGATCAACAAGTAATTCAAAGTACAATGACCGAGCATTTGGGAGCTTTAAACCCAGAGAATCTCGCCAAAGCCCATACTCAACTGGAATCTGGGCGAACGATTGGCAAATTGGTTTTGTCCGGATTTGCCCAATAGCGTGGATAACTTTTTCAAACTCAATTTTACCAAGTTTAGAGTTAACTAGTGAAGAAGAAACTGCGCTTTTACTGCCATCAATTAGACTCATGCCAATCAAATCGTGTTTGATACAACAACGGAATCATATGAGGAAGCACTTAGCCATGCAATGCAGCTAACAAAGTTTGATTCGATTTCAATGTGCTGGAATTAATTGTCACCTTACAACAAGGAGCAAAGTACTGTGTTGCATTCAGAAGAAGCGATCGTCAGGACTCAAGGTCTCAAGCTCTGGTATAAAGTCTCCGGTACGGGTCCTATCTGTATCATGCCTACTCCAGGCTGGGGGCCGAGTTCAGATATGTACTTTCAGACATTGACCCCGCTCGAAACGATGTTCACCCTTGTCTATCTCGATACACGCGGCACTGGTCACTCAGAGCGACCGACACAAGCAAATGCGTATACATACGATCAATTCGCTGCCGATGTTGATGCGCTCCGATATCAATTAGGACAAGATCGCGTCTGGTTAATGGGACACTCTGAAGCTGGGCGTCACGCGCTCTATTATGCCTTACAGTACCCTGACCATTGTGCTGGTCTCATCCTTCTTGACGCAGTAAGCTTCCAAGATGAGCAGTCGCGTATGGATATGGAAGCACGTATCCAGAAACGCCAGCACGAACCCTGGTTTGACCTCGCTTACCAAGCCTTCACAAGTCAGAGGATGCCAGAGTCAGATGCAGCCTTGGCGACGTTGGTTCAAAGCATCTTGCCATTCTATTACTACGATGTCGCTAATATCGAGATGAATGCAGTCTACCATGCTGCAACCTCAATGTCTGTGGATGCGTTTAAGGGTTCTACTCAATGCCAGTGGCACAAAACCAATCTGATGCCGCGCCTTGGAGAGATACGTGTTCCAACCTTGGTTGTAGTTGGCAGCCATGACTTTATTTGCTCACCACTCCATGCTCATCGACTCCATATGGGAATTATAGGCTCTAAGCTCATTTTGATTGAAAATGCGGGTCATTTTTCCTGGTTTGAACAACCCGATCTGTTTTTCAGCAAAGTGAAAGAAGGTTTAACCACCGTTCAGTAAAATCTTGTATAAAACCTATCTGGCATTTACATATTCCTTAGTACACGTCACCGGAAAAACGGGTCGGAAATTATGCGGCAATCACGAGGTCACTTGGAGTCATATTCTTGGAGTCTTGTTTCAGGCATTTTGTAAGAATTTTTAAAGTTGACTTTTCACTCCAATGAAAAGGGTGCGCGACGGTATTCCATTCATCGATAAAAGCTTTCAAACGTTCGCTCAAAGCCTTTTTATTAGCAAAGTCAGCGATTTTTAGACGTTTACGTTGGAGAATACTAAACCGAATGGCACTAAGAAAAGCTGAAAGCTCGTCTGGGCAGGGTGTAGGGGGTAGTGTTTAAAACAATTAAATTTTAGTTGCTCAAAGCGTTCAACATCTTCTTAATTCACCACACCCTACACCCCACACCCCAAAGTTAGTTATATCAAGGGTTTACGCTTAACTTAGTGCCATTCGGTTCATAGGTAGTTAATTCATAACCCTCTTCTGTCACTTTCCGGAATAAGCAAGTAGTTCAGGAGCTAAATCATCCAGAAGTATAAAAGGGTTTAAATTGATTCATTGTGGCAATTAAATACTTGATAATTTACACCCTACTCAATACTGCAAGGGCTGAGAAAATTGTCGCTACAGACAAGCACCTTTGTGCAGGGGTTGCAGGGGGTGCAGGGGAGGAAAAAACGGCTTAACCGACAAGTATTGACACCCTACTAGTCCACCACACAAACTTTGACAGATAAATTTTCCTGGAAAGCTTGCTTGAAAAGCAATCTGACGATTGGCAACCTGTTAAAATCAATGTAGTCAAGTACTACTGGTTCATCGCATTAATTTTGCTGGGTAAGCGAACGCACTACCGACTCTCGTTCCCTGGTTCTACCTGGGAACACAGTCGGCTAGGCAGAGCCTCGCGCTCCACTGGAGGCTCCGCCTCCAGTAAGGCATTCCCAGGCGGAGCCTGGGAACCAGGTGTGCGAAGTTTTGACAGCCTATCAAAACTTTTGCGACAGACCACTACCAGGAAAAAATTACAATTCATAGTAGGCTGAAACAATTACCTAGCAACGGTTTCAAAACTTAGAGGAATTCCGAACGCGTACTATTTTCCCGTTTTGGCACGTTCTTGGCTGCTTCACCCTGGGGGGTCTTGTAAGGCTCGTTTTCATACAGAATGAGATCGATCCCTCAAATGTGTTCGCCTTCTTATGCAGTCATTAAAAAAGTTTGCCAAGAAACTTAAACAAGAAGTTTATGCTGTTTATCTCGCTAGTAAAGACCCCAGAACTCCTTGGTATGCTAAAGTTTTAGCAGTTATTATTGTTGCTTATGCTTTTAGCCCTCTTGATTTAATTCCAGATCCGATTCCCTTACTTGGTTATTTAGACGATCTCATTATCATTCCACTAGGTATTTGGTTGGTTCTGAAGTTAATTCCTCCATCTGTATTATCCGAATGCCGAGAGCGGGCTGAGATAGAAAAGTTGCAGGGTAAACCAACTAACTGGATAGCAGCAATATTCATTGTGGTTATTTGGCTGCTGTTAGGAATAGCGATCGCAATTTGGTTAAATAATATTTTTGCCTTTGTTAAGTAGATTCACTATACTTAGAAAGATAAAAAAGATAAGCTTTTGACATTCTTCAGGTCCTATTCTAACTCTCTAAAATGTTAGAATCTGTTGCCAGAGTTTGTGCTGCTGTTTGCATCAGTTCAATATCCGATGGTGACCAAGAACGGGGCTGTTGACAGTGATGGGCGGCTAACAATCCCCACAGTCCTCTGGGGATCACAATTGGTACGACTAGGTTAGCACGCACTTGTATGCTGCGAAGAAAATCTCGGTGACACGTGAGGATGGGTTCTAATTCAATATCCGCGATCGCTCTCACCCGTCCTGCTAAATACAGACCTGCGTACTTGTCACTAAAACAATCATCTGCCCCTGTTGAACCTAATATTGAAAATTTATTATGGCTTAAAGACTCAAAAGTTACCTGCCCGTGCCACTGCCAGTAAAAGTAATACAAAACCACGCGATCGGACGCAAGTGTTTCTCTAAGTTGATTGGTTGTATGTCGAATGAATTCATCCCGATGCATTGTTCTGACAAGTCTGTCTAGAACTCTTTGCAAGCCCTGTTCAATGTGAGTGTTGGCGCTAGGGCCAACCTCTGACTGAGAATGAATTTGAATTTGCACAATTCTACAATTACGAATAGCTAAAGACTGTCACATTTATATAATAATTTATCAAACTTCTTCTGAAAAAAGCAGACTAAATGTCAAGTACTCATTAGATTTCTATCGAATCAAACACTTATTGTAGTTTTCAAGGTAATTGAGAATTAAAAATCTCAACTTGAATGCCATAATTTCTTTACAGAATTCATCATGAAAAATAAATAATTAATAATTCTTAAAAAAAATTAATTTAAATTTTAACTAATTTACTTCTTAACTGTTAAATATAGCTGAGCATCGGTACATTACGTTCTTACAGGCTCATGCATGACCCCAAACAAGTTTTAAAGGTTTTTCCGTTCAAGTTGTTTGAGTGCCCAATTAGCTTTCTCTCGGGCTTCTGAAAGAGCAATGCGATGGCACCATGAAAGTGATGGTACAAACACCGGAAGAATCGATCGATTGTTTTGCAAAAATTGTTTTAACGCTCCAATGGCTCTAGTATCTCCTAGCTTACCAAGCGCTTCTGCTGCTTGATTGGCAACAGCATATCGACTGTCTCCCGAAAGCCGATGCTCTAATGCTCTCATGAGAGGTTCCACCGCTCTCAAATCTCCGAGTTCTCCAAGAATCATAGCTGCTCGCAAGCGAATCACAATGTTTTTTTCTTCATCCTCCACCTCAGATAAAGGAATATGGAGAGCATAAAGCATTGGTTCTAGAGTTCTTGGATCTGGCAACCGCATTAAAGTATTAAAGACCTTGCTGTTCAGCAAGGAAATGGGGTGACGTAATGCTTCTAAGGCTTCTTCTAGTAACTCAAAGCAATACTTACTTTCACTCTGGGTTACTTGTTTTTTATCTTGTTCAAGACATGCTATGTAATAAGAAGCATACTCGGAGTTTTCGTCCATATAGTAAGCACCCGTTTCATAGCATTCCGCTACAATTAACATGAGAGTTGTTAGACTTGGGTATTTAATTTGAGGTAGGCTTCCACCTCCTAAATGGCAATGAATGACAGGTGAGATTTTATTATCTGTGGAATCTCCAAAAACAATTAAGTATTCCAAATCATCATACGCAAAAATCGGAAACCAAGGTTTATGACAATTCTCAGCATTAGGTGATGTGTATTTATATCTAAATTCTTCAATTTCTTGAGACTCTTCTATTGCTTGCTCTAAAGATAGAAAATCAAAATAAGGAATAAATCTAGTATCCAAGATTAAATTATTACTTCTTGAAATACTCAAAAAATCTATGCCATTATGCCACTGGTAAAGTTCAAAAACTTCTTGTGGTAAACGAAAGGGAAGGTTTTTCACTTGAGATTCAATTTCTTCAAGCGTTAATCCTGGTTTAAGAAGTGATGCTACCTCCGGTCTGTGTTGTTGCAGAGAATGAAAGATTCTGTCTAAAGCTTTGGTAAGAACTGACATTGCAATTACCGGAACAATTTATGTATGATAGGAAATACCTTCTTTCTTTCCTCAAGTTCTTAGAGCCTTTGTAGTTCATTGAAATCATATCCTGCCGCAGACCCCAGTTTCATTGATGCGGAAAACGTGCAGCCTCACATTCGGGTATTTTTCATGTACCATCTGGGCAACTGCTAAGGCATCCTCATTAATAAAATATTCCCCACTTTCTGGTTCAACTGCCACATACCAGTTGTAGTGAGTTTCAATTAATTCTGGCTGCAATTTTTTAAAGATCTGTTCGCAACGCTGCTTAAATTCTGCTTTTTCAGCAAGCCATTGAGCTTTCTTCTCTTCTGACCACTGGATTTGGGGAAATACTCTCCCCCGGCGCACTGTACGAATAGACTTGGCTTCAGTCATGGTTGGTTCTGCTTCACAGTAATTTAAGGCGGAAGCCCACCAGTTAAAGGGAGAAAACCGAAAAGTTTTCTCCCTTTAACGTCCTTCAGGGGTGGGAGGAAGCCGTAGGCAGACGCCAGTCCGCTCAACGGGGGGAACCCTCCGTTCGCGTAGCGTGTCCGTTAGGACATAGTTTGCGGCTTGGGGGTTTCCCCCAAGCCGCAACTTCTCTTTGCACGCGGCTGGCTCCTTTAGCTGCCGTCCCCACCTTTCAACTAATTCGCTAATACTGACACCTTCAGACTCAGCCACTTGTTTCATTTTGTCCCAGGTACTAGGGGTGATCCATATTCCTTTTTGTATTTTGGTTTCTTCGTACAATAGCGGCTCATTTCTCTTAGCTTTTCTCTTTGGTCTAGAATTTGACATAGACTAGCTCCATGCATTAAGCTAATCGTAGGTCGATAAAGAGGATGAGTCAAGATGCAAGTTAGTTACCAGTACAAATTGCGCCCTAGGGAAAATCAATCAAAAGTTATGGATTCGTGGTTGGATATGCAGCGTAGTTTGTTTAACTGGTTTCTGGCTGACCGTATTGACGGCTATTATCAAACCTTTGTTATGGGTGAGTATTGCGATATTAGAACAAGAACTGAGCAATGCCCATTAACTTGTTCGTTGAGCAAGAACTCAAATTTGCACAATCCTTGGAAAAACCCAGACAAAAACGGAGTAGTCAAAAAGCGTTCTGCAAGTTTAATGCAAGATGCTTATTTGGCAGAAATGAAGCAAGCTAGACCTTGGTATAAGACAATCCACTCAAACGTGTTGCAAATGCTGGTAAAGCGTCTTGAGTGTTCTATGGAAGGCTTCTTTAAACATGGTCGTGGGTTTCCTTCATTTAAGAACAGGTCTAACTTTCGCTCTTTCCAGTACAAGCCAGGTGACGTTAAGCTCGACGGGAATAAAATATATCTGCCATTAATAGGGTGGATGCGTTTTTATAATTCTCGTCCTATCCCACAAGGATTCCAGATCCGTACCGTAACACTGCGTAAAAAAGCAGATGGTTGGTACACGAGTATATTAATTAGAGATGATTCAGTTCCTGATTATCCAACCCCAAAAGAAGTTAATACTATTGTGGGAGTGGATATGGGATTGACTAAGCTTGTTCATTGCTCAGATGGTTCTGAGTTTGACAATCCTCGTCCTAGTACGTCCAAGAAAGGTAAACGCACTCTAAAAATCAGGCAGCGACGTTTATCTAGGAAAAAGAAAGGTAGCGCAAACCGCAAGAAAGAGGCGCAAAAACTGGCTCGACTCCACAAAAAACGCGCTGATAAACGTAGTGCCTACCAATGGCTAGTTGCCAGCAAGATAGTTAGAAAAGCTGACGCTATTAGCGTGGAAGATCTCAACATCAAAGGGATGAAAGCAAGGTGTAAGCCTAAGCCTGATGATGTTAAACAAGGTCGATTTCTCAAGAATGGTCAATCCGCTAAACGCGGTTTGAATCGTTCTATTTCAGATGCTTCATGGGGAACTTTGATAGAAAAAATTCAGTACGCGGCTGCGAAGTCGGGAAAAAGTTTTTTCAAGGTTGATCCAAAAAACACGAGCCGTACTTGTTCCAAGTGTGGTGTCGTTGATGCCTTGTCTCGCTTTGGAGAAAAGTTTGTTTGCACATCGTGCGGACATGAAGCGCACGCAGACAAACAAGCGGCAGTTAACATTAAAACCCGTGCTGTACAACAAAACGGGTTAACAATCAAGAAACTTAAAAAGGTACGCAGGGACTCTGCGGAACCCAAACAATTAATATTGTTTGAAACGCCCAACCCTGAATTAACAGGGATTAAAAGGAGACACCGTGCCAGCAATGGCGAGCGCGGTGTGCCTGGGAACCCGCCAACCTCAGTACAACTGAGTCTGTGGGATAACGCGGAAATGGCATATTCGCGTGAATCCCACCCCTTCTAGGGGTGGGTGCGTCAACACGAGCTAAAAAAGTAACTACATTAGAAGCTGTTCCTCCAGGACTTGCACCCACAAGAATCACTCCCAATGCCAACATAGGTGGTAATTTCAAAACTGTTGCAGCTAACCATCCTACAATTGGCATGATAGTAAACTGTAGCAAGACCCCCAAGATTAATGCCCTACCAGCTTTTCGCAAGCTTTGTAATTGCTGTGTAGTGATTGTTAAACCCATTCCTAACATCACCACTCCCAGCGCTATTGAAATGTTACCACTACCACTTGCAGCAATTTTTGGAAAAAAATAACCCCAAGTAGCACCAATTAATACCCAAGCAACAAATAAATCTTGGCTGAACTTGATGAGACGATTGATTTTGTGAGACATTTGCTGCAGCTTATTTTATGTAAAAATAAAATACTATATATCTATAGATTTACTGGATTTTTGATTTTCCAAGAAGCTTAGCTTCCCAATTTCTTACAGAAGTCAGAGATCTGAAGATATTTTACTTCAACAATTCAGGGATTTGACATTTTTTTGTCACATTCATTAACCAGACTAAAAATAACAAGGACTGAGAAGTCCATAAAAATCTCGCCCCAATTCTTGCTTGGGGATTTCCAAAGCTAATTTCCTTTATCCTCACCCTCTCTCAAAGTAGAGACCCCTTCTCTCTGGGGGAGAAGAACGGGGATAAAGGCAAAATTAGCACGATTTGTGACGCCAATTTAGAGTTAAGAGTTCAGTTTCTGGATTTAAGAACTTTACGAATTCTCAAAGAGCGTACTTTCTATGAAAGAAGTCATTAAGATGACCCAAAACACTGTATCCAACGTCAATCTAAACCCACGCGATCGCTATGATTTTTGGGCGGAATCTTACGACAAAAGCACCGCCAGTTTTGGGTGGACAGCACCGCAATTTCTGCTCGAAGCCACAATACATCATGCACCCCCTGCGGGATTTTTGCAAGTGCTTGATGTCGGTGTTGGAACTGGACAAGCAAGTCTTCCTTATCTTGAAATAGGGGCTTGTGTCACTGGATTAGACGTATCACCGCAAATGCTGCAACAAGCTCAATCCAAATACCCCCAGTTTCACGCCCTGATCGAACACGACTTCAATCACCCACTCGTTGAAGCCGGTTTGCAAGCTCAGAGTTTTGATGTCGTCCTAAGCTGCGGAGCACTTCACTTTGCAAAGGATTTAAGTCGAACCCTCGCAGAGTTAAGATGGGTGCTTGCAGCTGGTGGAGTGCTAGCATTTACCTACATTCCTCCCCAAGGGCGAAAATTTAGCACAGCCGCATGTCTCTACGATCCAAACACTGTCGAGCACCTACTGCAGCAGCTCGATCTAACCGTTCTAGACCATCAATCATTTGTAGCTTACTATGAGGGCGGCGATTTCCAAGACCCCGTGGTCTATCAGCGAGTTGTAGCACGTTGTTCTCAACAAGGAATATCGCTTCCAGCCATTCTTCGGGATATAGACCGAACCGCCTGTGTCGATCGCTCTCGTTTGTTAGACCTTGTCAGTCAACCTTTAATGACAGGAACGCTCGCCACAGATTGGACATATGAATATACCAAAGTCCGTAATGAAAATCAAAATTTAGTTGAGACATTGCGATCTCAACTTAAAACGGGACAAGTCAAGCCAAGACATCTACCATTACCGAAGACCACAGGGGAGTCAGCGCGTCAGGGAAAGCCAGAATGTGATGTATTGGTACTTATGCCACATCCTGATGATGAATCAATCTATGCTGGTGGGACAATCGCAGCCCTAACAGAAGCAGGAAAGCGAGTGAGATTGGTTGTCGCAACAGATGGTGCAGCAGGACGTGGAGGCGAACACTCAAGAAGAGTTGAGCAAAGAGCATTAGAACTGCGCCGTGCAGCTGAATGTCTCAATATCGAGCAAGTAGAATCCCTGGGATTGGTTGATTTTGGCAAATATCGAGATGTTTCTCGGATGCAACCGACAACAGCCGCCGATGCACTGCAAAGATGGGAACTCGATCCAACGCTAGCGCTTCTCGTGCGTACAATCCGCAAGCACCGCCCGCAAATACTCTTAACACTGCATCCAGAGGTCGATCCAAACTATTCGCTGCACGGACACCATCTTGGTTTGGGAGTTGCTGCTCTAATAGCATTCCACCTAGCAGCCGATCCGGGCTTTATCGTTCCAGAAGCGACTCACTTGCTTCCCTGGGCGATCGAACAGCACTATACAATGGTTCCCACCCATCATCAGGGTTCTAATATCTTGCGAGTTGAAATCGATCGCCAACAGAAACTGAAAGCATTATTTGCTTACGAGTCACAGCACTACTCAACCCAACGCTTGATAACAGACTTGAAAACAGACACTCCTAGTGCAAGCTTCGAGACTCTCCAACTCTTACAAGCGCGATGTCATGGAACTTTAATTGCAGCCACTGTGTTGCGATCGCATCCAAAGCTTCACAAACTGGCAATTAACCGAGACTGGGTGTCTGCATACAAAAATCTGCGTCAGCGTCTTTATCCAAGAGAAGCATTAACCAAACTATTACAACAACAAGCCGAATGCTGGGGGTCATCAGAAGCAGCCTTTGCCAACATCAAAAAACTCTCTCATCCCCATACAGTTGCAGTCGTGACAGGACAGCAAGTGGGTGTTTTTGGCGGACCTGCTTACACCCTTTATAAAGCACTCGGAGCCATTCAACTAGCCCAGCACTTGACAGTGCAAGGAATTCCTGCAGTTCCCATCTTTTGGATGGCAAGTTACGATAGTGACCTTGATGAGGTGCAGCACGTTCAGCTATTAGCTCATCAAACCGAACCAAAAATACTCAGCCTGGAATTACCCGTTACCCAACGTTTAGTTGGTTCTACCCCTTTAGGAGAAGGCATTCATGCTCTATTAAAACAGATAGAACAAACACTCGCTCAACGCCCTCACAGTCAAGAAGTCGTTGCAGCCCTACAAACCATTTATCAACCAGGAACCACCTTTGCAGAAGCCTTTGCTCGTTGGTTGAGCTTGCTGACAAAGGAATTTGGGCTGATTGTCCTCGATCCATCAACTCGTGAATTTGCCGAACTTGCTCGTAATGCGATCGCAAAAGAACTCTTTGGTGATGAACGTTCTCAAATACCTCTGACTCGCGCCCGCCAAGCATTAGCCGAGCGGGGGCTTTCCGAAACTATTCCCACAGATCGCGATGTGCTGCAAGTCTTTTTTGTAGATGCAGATGGAACTCGCAGACGCATGCTTCCAGCCAAGGAAGGCTTTGCATTGCAAAACAGCAAGATTCATCTCACTGATGATGCAGTCAGAACTTTGTTAGAGCAACAACCCGAACGATTTACACCAAGCGCCTTATTACGTCCCATTTGTCAAGATACAGTCTTACCCACCATTGCTTGCGTTGCAGGTCCCACCGAACAGCAATATTTTGCTCAACTTAGGGAAGTTTATACCTGGGCAAACATCCCCATGCCTCAAATTGTAACCCGTCCTTCATTTACGGTTTTAGATAGCACCATTTCCAAACAACTCGTTGATGCAGGAGGAACAAATTTATTGTTGTCCAGTGATGACCCTAGCAACCGTTTGGGAAGAGTCGGTCTTCCCGAAGAACTTCGGATTGCTTTTGACAAGTTAGAGACTTTGCAACAGCAGTGTTTTGCATTACGAACAGCAGCTGTAGTGGGTCAATCGATCGCTCAAGAAGCGATCGCCCTCAAACATTCTATCGAGCAATGGCTATCCACAACTGAGCCCATTCTGAAATCCTGGGGAGCAAAACGTCCTTTAGAGGCTTTTACACGTGCAAAAGTAGAGCTTCCTCCTCTTATAGCAACTGTTTGCTCGGATTTACAACGTTCCGGGAGCCGCAGCAACCCTCCTCCCACACGAAACGTAGTCGCCCTCGCTCAAACTTTATCCCGTCTGGAATCGACACTGATTCGCGAAGGAAGGAGACAAAATGCGTCTGGTCTTGCTGCTTTTGCCTGCATCAGCCCCAAAGGTAAACCTCAAGAACGCCATCTAAGTGTTGCGGAACTGATTGCAACACATGGTTTTGCGATCGTATCCCATCTTTTGCCCATCTCGTGTCCCGATCTTATTGAAACAAGAGTCATAACTGTCCACCATTCATAATTCAGCATATGAAGTTGTCGTTTGCTCGCGTTCCAAACATTGCTCCATATTTCAATAGCTCTGCGTATCACATTGCCTCAGAGATTGCATCAATGAACTACCCCGCCGTATAGACGGACGGGGTTTCTAATTCCCCGTCTGGCTCATGGTTGAGTTTTTGACGCTTCAACTGTCCAAGTTGCTTCATCGAGCCAGTATGCTTACGCTTTTTGGTCGAATCAGTAGAGCTTAGACATCCACAGTCTACGAGGCTAGTCCCTAACCCCGGTTGCCGATTCGTCGCAACGTTGTACATGACCATCACAGAACCTCTATCACGTGGTATTTCAAATCCACAATCTGAGCATACATGGTGACGATTTGACAATTCTGCCCAGTGTTTATGGATTTTCCCACAATTAGGACAACGTTGTGATGGTTTGATTTGTTTGGTAGGAAGTACAAGCATCAAGCCACCCTTTTGTTCTGTTTGGTTTCTGCTGTCTTATTTGCAGTGACCCCTTTCGTTGTGTTTGATATACTCTCGGCTTACGTTGTCTTTTTCTTGATAATGATGCTACTGGCATTAAGATTAAGCCCACTGCAAGCACTTCTGACAACCCTTGTTCCCGATGCTCGTCGCGGTTCTCTCATGAGTTTGGTGGTGGCGATCGGACAAGTAGGCGGTGGGCTTGGGGGTGCGATCGCAGGAGTCGTCTACGCACAAGTTGGTTATTTAGGCAATGCTATCTTATCGGCATTGGCAATAACCGCAACTGGAGTTGTGATTCTGTCGAGTTTATCTGAACCCAGCTTGAAAGAAGATTGCTCTTAAACTGGGGTTGTTGTAACCGAAGGGGAATACAGGCAAGTATACAACGCGATCGCCTCCCTCTAAACTGAAATACAATAAACACAAACACTGACTGCTAAGAATTTGGTTGATTTAATTATTCCTTTGTGCTCAAAAATTTTCTTTCCTGAATATTGGGTTGAAAGAACAAAATCAGGGGCATTTCGGACTCTAAAACATATTCTTAGATATTGTGACGATATTGAATTACAGCAGCAACGCTTAAGTCAAGTTGCAGAAATTAATTAATGTAATCCGAATATATTTGTTGTAATTTACAAGACGAGAAAAACCTGATTGTGCTTAAACAACCAGGTTTTTCAAATTTATAGTAATTTTAATGCTAATCAAGTACACACCATCTGCGGTTTATTACATATCTAGTAAACCGCACCAAAGTCTTACTTAACAATGCTTGAAACAGTTGCTATTTCAGGCTCCCCAAAATGTGGAGAAATAAAATCCTTTGCGTATATCCGGGGATTCTCTTGAGCGATTTGGACATAAGATTGGCGTACCTGAGTGTTTACCGCAACAGTTTTCATATCGTACAATTGCGTAGCCAACTTGGGATAAACCCCAATGCCAATAATCAACACCAGAAAGCAAGCGGCGATAAACATTTCACGAGGTTTGGCATCGCTGTATGCTGACTCAGCAGGTAACAGACAGTCTGTTCCAAAGCAAGCAGTTCCTTCATCCTCCTGATTCTCGAACCCTGCATTGTTAACATCACAGGTGAGTTTTGCACCAGTTCCATAAAATACCTGCTTCAACATGGAAAGCAAATAGATTGGCGTCAATATAACTCCCACTGCGGCTAAGAATACCATCACAGTGCAGAAAGTCGGACTGTAAATATCGCTAGTGGTGACACCCACAAAGACTTGAAGTTCGCTCACAAAACCGCTCATTCCCGGTAAAGCTAGGGAAGCCATCGCACCGGCTGTAAATAGAGCAAAAACTTTGGGCATGGCTTGAGCAATTCCACCCATACTTTCCATCGCCATCGTGTGAGTGCGATCGTAGGTAATGCCAGCCAGGAAGAATAACACTGCAGCAATCAAACCGTGAGAAAGCATTTGGAGCATTGCACCACTCACTCCCACATCGGTGAAGGAAGCAATACCCAACAGCACAAATCCCATGTGAGAAACTGACGAATAAGCGAGGCGACGCTTCATATTATTTTGGGCAAAAGAGTTCAAAGCGCCATAAATAATATTGATAACACCCAATGTTGCCAGCACGGGAGCAAAGTAAATGTGAGCATCTGTCAGCAACTCTAAATTGAGACGAATCAAACCGTATCCGCCCATTTTGAGCAAGACACCAGCCAAAATCATCGATACAGGAGCAGAAGCTTCACCGTGAGCATCTGGTAACCAGGTGTGCAAGGGGAAAATTGCCAGCTTGACACCAAAAGCAATCAGCAATCCCGCGTAAAGCAAAAGTTCTAAAGCAAGAGGATAATTTTTTGCACCAAGTTCGACTATGTCGAAGGTCAAATTATCTCCATAAAGAGCCATTGCCAGACCAGCTACTAAAATAAAAATTGAAGCAGCTGCGGTATAAAGCAAGAATTTAGTAGCGGCATAGCGACGTTTTTGACCGCCCCAAATAGAGACAAGCAGGTAGACGGGAACCAGTTCCAGTTCCCACATGATGAAGAACAGCAGTAAATCTTGGGCAACAAACACCCCAATCTGAGCGGCATACAGCACCAGCATCAGAAAATAAAACAAGCGAGGCTTCAAATTAACTTGCCATGCGGCAAACATTGAGAGCGTCGTTACCAACCCTGCTAGCAGTACGAGGGGAACAGATATTCCATCGACTGAAACAGCCCAACTCAAACCTATCTGAGGCAACCAGGCATATTTCTCCACGAGTTGAAAAGTCGCACTGCTTGCATCGTAATGCTTCCAAAAGGTGTAGCACATCAGAACAAAATCCGCGATACCCACACCGAGGGCATACCATCGCACTCGTTTGCCGTCTTTATCAGGTAGCAATGGAATAAGCGTAGAAGCAACGAGTGGCAACAGGACAATCGCGGTCAGCCAAGGAAATCCATCCATCATCATGGCGTTGAGCAAAAATACTTATTGGGGAATATTACTATTGTATTAAACTCTGTAAAAATTCCTCATAAAACTTTACCGCAGCTTAGTATAGATGAAATTTATATCTAAAGATAGAAGAATTCATATAACAAAGAAGACTTATTAGCCGCCAATGACCAAGACCCCTCTCGTTCCGGTGGCTCCAGTGGAGAATGCAGATCTAAGTGGTCATGTACAATAGATTATTTAATTAAGAGAGGGAACTCCGAACAGGAAACGGGCAACAGTACTGGAGTACAGCGATTTCAATGGCTTGCAAAAATATCTATATATTGTTGCGTAAGTACTTGGAGGCTCTGCGCCAACCCAATCGCTAAATGGAAAGGTAGCCCGCCAATGACCCGTGCAAAGGTCATCGGTCATTGGTCGCTGTTGGACGCTTGCGAAATACTCCAGTCATATTAATTCCGGTAATCAGCATTGCGGCTAACCCCAAACCAACTAAAATCACGTACAATACTCGAAGATGCGGACCCAAATACGTCCCCTGGTGAATTCTCAAAAGAAGTGCGGTTTGTTCCCCAGGCATACCGAACCAATTTCTACCCAATCTGTACAAAATTCCCGTTAATGCACTGACAGCCAAGGGCAAAAACGTAATGGGAGCAAGAATGCCGTGAATTTTGCGAAAATCAAGCTTTGATGCTTTTGGCGAAGGGAGATTTTTTCCAAATAATCCGGTCATGCTCAAACCAGTCACAATCATACCTATCAGCCCCAAACCAACTAAGAGCACGTAAATAGGTACTAATGGTTGACCGAGATACTCACCTTGATGAATCACCATTAAAAAATCGGCTACTTGATTCGGGATATTAAACCAATATCTTCCTACACGATAGGCAATTCCAGTTAAGGCACTTGCTAATAGTGGTAGGAAAAGAATGGGAGCAAGTTTTCGATGAATTTTCCGAAAATTGAATTTCATTGATTTTCTCCAAAAATCTTTAAGAGGATGTTTGTAAAGTCTATCGTTGTCTCAAAATCTCTCCCTAAATCTCTTGAAAACGAGGGAGAAAATAACTTTTTTCAGGAGACTTTATGAGGTTCTAAAATTTTGGATACCTCAGCAAGCACTTTTAAAACATTCTCTAATAAATATAGAAACCTTAAATTCTTTCTAAAAAATTTTCGGTGGGATGGACAATTGTCAGCAAAATTAAGAAGTCAGCTATTTCGAGGGCAGAGGGCATTCATGTAATCCCCACAAATAAATTAAGGGGCTTTAAACCATCTGGCAGAGAGAAGTTGCAAGGAGGAGCCAGCCACGTGCGGGGGTTTCCCCCGTTGAGTGGACTGGCGTTGGTTTCCCTCCGGGCAAACTATGTCCTTACGGACACGCTTCGCGAACGGAAGCACAGATGACTTACCTTTGTCTAAAGAATAAAAATCTTTCCTTCTGCCATCTGCCATCTGCCCTCTGCCTTTCTTCTGGTAATATGTCAAATAGAATCTCGGACATTGATTGCTTATACATCAACCCATTTCCGAAGTAGATTGGCATGGGTTTTGCTAATTAAATCAAACTCTGGGGTTTTACCATATTTCTGAAATATCACTTGCCGAACAGTCTCTAAATCAAATAAAATTTCTCGTTCTGCGGAGTCGCGAATCAGACTTTGTACCCAAGATATAGCTGCAAGTCTTATACCATCAGTTACTGTTTCGACTCGATGTAACGTTGAAGATGGATAAACAATCATCGAACCTGCATCCAGTTTAAAAGTTTGTTCTCCCAAAGATGTATCAATGACTAATTCTCCACCCCCATAACTTGACGCAGGACTAAGAAACAGAGTAAATGACACATCAGAACGAGTGAAAGTTCCATCCCCCATCAGTGCGTTATCAGTATGGGAACCGTAGTACATTCCCGGTTCATAACAACTAAATATGATGGGTTGAATAATTTTAGGTCTGACTGTTGCTTGAAACAAAGGATTGCGTTTTAGTGCCTGCGTAACAATTCCTCTCATCTCTTGTGTGAGATCATTGTTTGGCAACTGCATATTATTCTTGACTAACTTAGCGTGCCATCCTGCCGTGTTTTTACCATCAATAAATTCAGCATTCTTAAGCTTTGAAACAAGAAAATCTAATTCATCAGAAGTGAGAACATTATCAATGCAAAGAATCATATGTTGAATTGAAAATAAGGGCCAATCAGCTTTCGCTGCAATTCGTAATTCGTAATTTGTAATTATGAATTACGAAGTCGCCCGTTGACCTAATTATTTACCTTTACCACTTTCACCACCTTCACCACCTTCACCACCTTCACCACCTTCACCACCTTCTGTAGGTGTTGCAGTTGGTTGAGTCGTTGGCGCTGTTGTTTGACCACCTTCGCCACCTTCACCGCCTTCACCACCATTTTCAGTTGCACCGCTACATGCACTGACGGTAGCTGCTAAACCCAAAGAAAGAAATAAGGCGATCGCTTTTTTGGAACCCATGGTCAGATTCTCCCGATTTTATAATTTGCATCATTTGCAATTTCTTTCAAAATACAGCAATGCAAAACTTTTTTCTATGTATAGGATAGGAAAAGGGGTTAAGGGTTAAGGTTTTTTCATGGTTACCTCCGCACGCGATCGCAAACTAGAGGCGGAGCCCCTAGCTATACATTCCCACGGGGAGCCACCAGAACGAGACCAGCACTCAGCGGTCGGTGGTTACTGCTCATCGGTCATATTTCCTTAAGAAAAACCTCGTCTTCGCATAGCCCCACTGTACTCAACTACAATGAAGATAGTGTTTGTTGAGAATTGTATAGTTAGGACAAGC
The DNA here is from genome assembly GCF_000760695.4 of Tolypothrix bouteillei VB521301. Classification (GTDB taxonomy): domain Bacteria; phylum Cyanobacteriota; class Cyanobacteriia; order Cyanobacteriales; family Nostocaceae; genus Scytonema; species Scytonema bouteillei_A. The sequence goes on from NZ_JHEG04000001.1 coordinate 6,365,933, forward strand.
TGTCATGGCTCCTGCCGTTTTCATTGAAAATTTAAAAAAAAGCTACGGCACGGTGGTCGCCGTAAAGGACGTTTCCTTTAAGGTAGAACCGGGCGAGATTTTTGGTTTGCTTGGTCCCAATGGTGCAGGGAAAACAACAACTTTGCGTTCTTTGTGTACTCTCACCACTCCCGATGCTGGAAAAATTGAGGTTTCTGGTATCTCTGTATTAGACAATCCCAGAGCGGCGAGGAAACGCTTGGGTTATGTTGCTCAGGAAGTTGCATTAGATAAAGTTCTGACAGGAAAAGAACTTTTACAACTACAAGCAGCACTCTATCACCTACCAAGTACAGTTGCCAAGCAGCGCATAAACACAGTGCTGGAATTACTTGGCTTGCAGGAATACGCCGATAAAAAGACCGGCACTTACTCAGGCGGTTTACGCAAGCGTTTGGATTTAGCAGCAGGATTGCTCCATGCACCAGACGTCTTAGTTTTGGATGAACCAACAGTAGGACTGGATATTGAAAGCCGTTTTGTCGTTTGGGATTTCTTGCAAAAGTTACGCCAAGCGGGAACAACAGTAGTCATTACCAGCCATTATCTCGAAGAAGTTGATGCTTTAGCCGATCGCGTGGCGATTATTGACCGAGGTGTGGTCATTGCGACTGGAACACCATCCGAATTAAAAGATAGAGTGGGAGGCGATCGCATTACTTTACGCATCCGCGAATTCTCACCCATCGAAGAAGCAAATATTGCTAAAGAACTACTGCAATCGCTGCCTTTTGTTCAAGAAGTGATTGTCAACAGCGCTCAAGGGAACTCCCTTAACTTAGTAGTCACACCGCAACAAGATGCTTTAATTACCATCCAGCAATCCCTAAATTCGTCAGGGTTACCAATTTTTGGTATAGCCCAATCTCGTCCAAGCTTAGACGATGTCTACCTAGCAGCGACGGGAAGAACCCTAATGGATGCAGAACTTGCAGCCGTTGCAACTCGCGATCCAAAAGCTGAGAAAAAACAAAATATGAGATAGAAAATAGCTAATGGCTAATAGTTAATTTTCTATTAGCAATTAGCAATTAGCAATTAGCAAGCAATTATTATGAGTGGCACTGTCTTACCTCCAAAATCGGATATCAACTGGCAACAAGTCGTATCACCTCAAAGTTATGCCGATGCGTCTCCCAATGTGTTCAATGAATTTGTTCAAGAAACTTTAGCTTTAACTCGTCGCCTGTTTATTCAACTGACTCGGCGTCCCTCAACCTTAATTGCAGGAATTATTCAGCCAGTGATGTGGTTGGTATTGTTTGGCGCGTTATTTCAAAATGCACCAAAAGGGATTTTTGGCAATACAACAAATTACGGTCAATTTTTAAGTGCTGGGGTTATTGTTTTTACAGCATTTGCTGGAGCTCTCAATGCCGGTTTACCCGTGATGTTCGACCGAGAATTTGGTTTTTTGAATCGGTTGTTAGTTGCACCTCTAGCCTCTCGGTTTTCCATCGTTTTAGCTTCAGCAATTTTTATCATCAGCCAAAGCTTGATACAAGCAGCTGTAATTGTCACAGCTGCGGCTTTTCTTGGTGCGGGCGTCCCCGATCTTGCAGGGTTGGGAATTATCACCTTAATTGTCTTCTTGCTTGCACTCGGTGTCACTGCTATCAGCTTGGGCTTGGCTTTTGCCTTACCCGGACACATTGAACTGATTGCAGTTATTTTTGTTAGCAACTTACCGTTGTTGTTTGCCAGTACCGCCTTGGCTCCTTTATCATTTATGCCGGGTTGGTTACAAGTTGTCGCTGCTCTCAATCCCCTCAGCTATGCGATTGAACCAATTCGCTATCTATACGTCCATCAAGATTGGGGCTTAAACAGTGTAGTCATGCATGCTTTCTGGGGTGATGTTACCTTTGGAAGTGCATTACTTGTATTGTTTGGCTTTGCTATTGTCGCACTATTGAGTATTCAACCTCGATTGCGACAAACTCTGGCATAAGATAAAAAGTATGAAGGGTAAAGGATAAAGGATAAATAACTCATCCGTACTTGATTCTTTATCTTTCATACTTCATCCTTCATACTCGACACTTTTTATGAAAACTCTGTCTTTACCAATAAAAGGGCTGATTGCTATAGCTGTTGCAGGCATGAGCTTTACTACCATCCTAGGGCAACAGTTTACCCTAGCGGATACGGGAAGAAGTATTTTGCAAGATCTCGATCCACAACGAGGTAACGATCCGTTGGGACCTCGTTCCGATGAAGTTGATAATTTGGGTCTTTTCGATCTCATTCATCGATTTAATCAAGGCAGTACTGTTTGGGATTCAAAACAACAAGACCAACAACTCAATGATGCTACTGCGGAATTCAGGAAAAAGCAGCAATACCTGCTGCAGCAACAAGGAGCACAACAACAAAACAAACCAGTCCTTCCAGTGACCAACCAGCAGTGATTGGCGATCGCCAGCCAAGTCCAAAAAACCAAAATATTGCCAACAGAACCTGTAGAGACGCGCCGTAGCGCGTCTTTACTTTATATTTTTCTGGAAACAGTTACAAACCCAATGCAGTCAAAACATCGCTGGCATGGGTGGATGTATTTACACTAGAATCAACGTGAATGATTTTACCGTTACCATCAATCACGTAGGTAACGCGTTTGGCATAACCACCACCATCGACATCATAAGCATTCACGAGAGTTTTTTGGGTATCAGCAAGTAGTGGGAAATTCAGATTGTATTTTTGGGTAAATGCCTGATGGGAAGCCTCATCATCCACACTAACTCCCAAAACTACTACGTCTTTGCCCTGATACTCGGTGCTGGCATCCCTAAAACTACAAGCTTGCTTGGTGCAACCTGGGGTGTCATCTTTGGGATAGAAATATAAAACCACTGTTTTGCCCTTGAAATCAGACAATGAAACGGTGTTACCGTTTGTGTCTTTAACGGAAAAGTTCGGTGCATCGCTACCAACTGCTAAAGGCATAGTGTGAGTGTTGCTCCTAAATACAGAGGTTATTTTTCTTAGCAGGGGTCATTGTAACAAATTTTATGTACTTCTTTTAAGGTAATAGTTTGAACTGTTGGTAGGAAATGACCTTGCAGAACTCCCCAACAGAGCCTTTGTAGTAAAATAAAATATGAGTATCTCCTAAACTAGTCCTCTAGTGCTGCTTGTGTTGCGGCCATTAGATATCTCTCAGTAAAGAAAATAGATCGAGAGAGCAAGAATGTCTGTTACCAATTCCCCAAGCCCTAAAATCTTTACCTACCCTCGTAAAACCATAGAACGAGCAGAGAGAGCGCTAGTGTGTTCTCCATTTCAGCTTAATTTGTTTGAAACAATGCTCTCTCGCAGTGTAGCACTCAGTGAGATAACTGGTAGTACAGGTGTCCAAAAGGGCTTTACAAAACGGTTGGCGTCAGAATTGTCCGCAGATAACGATCTGGTCTGGCTGATTCAAGTGGGTGTATTGCGCCGAGAAGTAGATGGTCAGGGAATTACAGATAGCTTCCGCCTGACTCCTTTGGGTCGTCAGTTAGTAAAACAATGCCATCAGACACCTTGGAGAGCTCCCTCATGGAGCGATCGCCTTTATGATACTGCAATTCGTTGGTTGAAATTACCCTTGTAATACAGTATGCAGTTAACTGGTTATTGTTAATTGTTGGGAGTAAAGGGGAACAATAAATACGGAAGCTGTAACTTCTTTCATGAAGTCTTTACCATTGCTACCCGATTATGTTGGTGTTTAGTCAATAGTCAGAGTCAGTTGACTATTGACCATTGACTATTGACCATTGACTACTAACCATTTATGATGGAACGTTGACTTATGAAAGCTATTATGGTATTGGGAACGACATCCCACGCAGGAAAATCGTTGTTAACTGCAGCTATTTGTCGTATGTTGTCACGCCGTGGTTGGCGAGTGGCTCCCTTTAAAGGTCAAAACATGGCGCTAAATGCATATGTGACCCCCAACGGTGGCGAAATTGGTTATGCTCAGGCAGTGCAAGCATGGGCTGCAGGAGTTGTACCTTGGGTAGAAATGAACCCCATCTTATTAAAGCCCCAAGGAGATATGACTTCTCAAGTCATCATCAAGGGTAAGTATGTGGGTAGAGTGAATGCTTCAGATTACTACGAACAATATTTTGATGTCGGTTGGCGGGCTATTGAAGAATCTTTACAGCACTTAAGTACGGAATTTGATTTACTTGTATGCGAAGGTGCGGGAAGCCCAGCAGAAATCAATCTCAAACATCGAGATTTAACTAATATGCGGGTGGCAAAACACTTAAACGCATCTGCTTTATTAGTTGTAGACATTGACAGAGGGGGCGCTTTTGCCCATATTGTGGGAACTCTGGAATTATTGGAACCAGATGAACGCCAATTAATTAAGGGTATAGTCATTAACAAGTTCCGAGGGCAGCGATCGCTTCTCGAACCAGGGATAAAGTGGTTGGAAGAACGGACTGGTATTCCTGTTGTGGGAGTGATTCCTTATTTAGAACATATATATCCTGCCGAAGATTCCCTCGATTTGCTAGACAGGAGAGTAGTAAAATCGAACACAGAACTCAATGTCAGTGTCATCCGCTTGCCAAGAATTTCTAACTTTACAGATTTCGATCCTCTAGAATCAGAACCTACAGTTACAGTCAAATACTTAAGTCCCAAGCAAGATTTGGGACATCCCGATGCAGTCATTATCCCTGGTACAAAAACCACAATTCCCGACTTGTTAATACTGCAAAAAAGCGGAATGGCAGAAGCAATTCAGCACTACGCCGCCGCCGGGGGTACAGTTTTGGGTATCTGTGGGGGGTATCAAATCCTGGGTCAAATGATAGCAGATCCAGAAGGGATAGAAGGACAAGCCGGTAGATACCAAGGATTGAATTTACTACCCATCAAAACTGTCATTACAGGACAAAAAATCGCCCGCCAGCGACAAGTGACATCAAACTATCCGCAAATGGGCTTACCCGTTGTCGGATTTGAAATTCATCAAGGGCGATCGCGTACAGAAACTCAAGGAGTAGACCCTCAAGCATACCATCCCCTGTTTGATGATGCTAATTTAGGGTTAGTAGATAGTTGTCTGTCGGTTTGGGGAACTTATCTCCACGGTATATTTGATAACGGTCCTTGGCGACGCGCTTGGTTAAATCGCCTGCGCCAACAAAGGGGGTTAAAATCTTTACCGACTGGTGTTGCCAATTATCGGGAACAAAGAGAAGGCATTTTAGATTCCCTTGCTATAGAAGTTGAACGCCATTTAGACCTAACAGCATTTTTATCTTAGGGTAGTTGCTATGACTGTTCGCGTCCATTTTTTACCTGATAATGTCGCCATTGATGCTGAAGTCGGAGAACCTCTGCTTGATGTTGCAGATCGAGCAGGTGTATTTATTCCTACAGGTTGTCTGATGGGTTCATGTTTTGCTTGCGCGATCGATATAGAAGATGGAGATACTATCCGCGCTTGTATTAGTTCAGTTCCTCCGGATCGCGAACAGTTGACCATTAATTTATTTAGCGATCCGACTTGGTAATTGCTAATAGCTAATGGCTAATAGCTAATGGCTAATAGCTATTAGCTAATGGCTAATGGCTAATAGCTAATAGCTAATAGAAGACTGGCTAATAGCTAATGGAAGACTGGCTAATAGCTAATGGTTGATGAGTCATTGTAACTAGCTACAAACAAAGTCCACCTGTGTGGACTTTAGAAAATACTTTTATGTTCGCGTTATCCCAAACATAAAATTATAGAAATATCATCTGCGTTCGTATTCAATCGAGTTCCGCAATAGTGTAAATGGTTGACAATAATTTGTTTGGCAATCCAAGAGAGTAAAAGCTAATAGCCATCTGCTAACGCTTCATAAACTATTAGCCATTAGCCAGTCTTCCATTAGCCATCAAGAAGATTTCTCCTTAATTGCATACTCTCTAAAGCGTTCCATATTCGCTTGAAGAGTTGATTCTACAGCTCGCCCTAAAAATAAATTGTCCATGATTTTCCCAAGAATACCGGGGATAGCATAGGCAACAGAAAGTTTAACAATACTGCTCCCGCGGCGATCGTAAAAACGCACTGCTCCCCGATTTGGTAACCCATCCACAGATTCCCATTGAATGATTTGGTTTGGAACAACTTTGAGAATTCGAGATTTCCAAGTAAACTCCAAACCACCAGTATTCAATGTCCACAAAGATATATCTGGATTCTCCGGCGGAACCTTAACAGATTCAATCCACTTCATCCAGCGAGGCATCTGTTCCAAATCGGCCCAGAGACCCCATACTAAATCAATAGGAGCCTCTACTTCTACTTGTACGCTGTGTTCTAACCAATCTGCCATTATTTGTTTGCGCCCTTCTCTTTGCGGTTTATTTCTTCACAGTCTCCAAGATCGCTTTTGCTGCACGCTTGCCTGAAAGTGTAGCACCTTCCATACTATCGATATAATCTTGCTGCGTATAACTCCCTGCAAGAAAGAAGTTGGGAATTGGTGTCTTTTGTCCCGGACGATAAATATCCATTCCCGGTGCTTCCCGGTAGAGAGACTGTGCGAGTTTGACCACGTTATACCAGGTCATGTTTAACTCTCGCGAGGAGGGAAACAACTCGTGTACTTGCTTGAGAACGTGGGCTGCGATCGCTTCATTACTTTGTTTAATAAAAGGATCTCCTGGTGTTAGCACAAGCTGTAACAAAGATCCTTGTCCTTCCCGATAATAATCAGCCGGACTAGTCAAAGCCAAATCGGCAAAACAAGAAAAATCAGCATCTGCAGTATAGAGTAGATTGTCAATTCCTGCTGCTTGCTTTAACTGTTTGCGTTTATCTGCATCATTTAATTCTGTAACCCAGCCATCAAACCGCAGTTGAACGGTTGCTACTGGCACGGCATCCAATTTGTATATATTATCGAATTCAGACCACTTGCGCCACGCTTCAGGCAACACTCGCTGAATTCCTGGAACATCACAAGCAGCAACGTAAGCATCAGCAGTTATTAATTCTTCTGTATCACCATTTGCTACGACTAAACCAGTGACACGAGTCTGTTCTCCTTCCCCAGAAAATTTAATTTCTCGCACTTGACGGCGTGTATAAATCTTCGTCCCCCTAGCTTCAATGTATTCCACAATCGGTTTGTGTAAGTACTCATAGGGAGAACCTTCCAGCATCTGTAGTTTCGACGCTTCTGTCCTGACAGCAAACAACTGAAAAATAGTCAGCATACAACGAGCAGAAATATTTTCGCAGTCAATAAAGCCAAGGGCGTAGGCAATTGGATTCCACATCCGCTTGATACTACCCTCGCTACCGCCGTGACGTCGGAACCAATCGGCAAAGCTGACTTTATCCAAGTCGCGAATGTTTTGCATTGCACCGTTAAAGTCAACCAAACCCCTGACGATCGGGCTAGTTCCCAAAGCCACAGCATTTTGCAACTTATCCAAGATTGAAAGTTGGGAAGTTGTAAAAAACGCCTTTAATCCGTTAACAGGCGCACCCATAAAAAAGCGAAAATCTAGCTCTCCTGTCTTTCCCCCCTTATTGATGAAAGTATGGGTGTGAACTTTTGGACGCAAGTTATTTTGCGCTCCCACTTTTTTCATCAATTCCAACAGTTGGTAGTAGTTGCCAAAAAAGACGTGCAATCCCATTTCAATATGATTGCCATTGCCATCCACCCAACTACTAACCTTTCCTCCAACAAACGGACGGGACTCAAAAATCTGGATTTCACAGCCAGCATCAGCTAGATCTACAGCGGTTGCTAGTCCAGCAAGTCCCGCACCTATGATTGCAACACGCATTCCGTTTTTCCTTCTCAGTTTCTTTACAAATTGTAACTGGGTTGGTGTCGGAATTTGCGCCTCGTACCAACGGGTGTTAACAGTTGATTGTTAAGCTTTGAGCATTAACTGTTAACAAGCTTTGTCTTAGTTGTTAGTGACGTCCTTGGAATCATCGTTAACTGGTAAGGCTCGGATAAGTTCGCGGATCACGTCAGTGGCTGGTCTACCAGTCTGACGGCAATACTTTTCCAGTTTTTCTGCCTCCTGAGTTGCTAAATTGACAGTGATACGTTTTACAGCCCATTTTTTATTTGTCATTTTATTGTTGTATTTGCTGGTTATTAACATCATCTAAGGGAACAAACTAGAGATGAAAAGGATAACTTATCAGAGTTTTTGTCAGGAAACAAGTAATTTGGTAAAGACTAAAAACTTTGTTTGGTTTTGTGAATGTATCTTTCATTTTTCGATAGAGTATAGAGAGTACAACAACCGAATGTACTAACAAAGTGTGAAAATAAAGTACACCTGCTGCCAATTGAATCAAGTTAGCAACAGGCTGTCTTTGCTTCATAAAGAAATTGTATAAATTTGATGACAAAATCTTCTATCAAGCAAGAGACAAATTTTAGTATTGTGAGGCTTAGTACGTTGTTAGAATTAGCTAACAGCAATCAGCCGAGCACCTTGTAAAAAAAAAGATATGCCATCAACCCGGAGCATGGCATTTACAGGCTGGTTTATGGTGGAGCCAACAAGAACGTTTGTGGCTCGTGAGATTCTTACTGCATCTCCCGTTCATTGAAAATCGATAGCAACACACCAGACAATTACTTTCTTTGTTGCACGGTCAGATATTCATAACCACTCTTAGTCAATATTCGATCGGCACATTGTATTGAAAAATACAGATATTCATGAAAAATTTCAGCGTAGCTTCTTCTGTTAGAAGGTTTCTTACTTATCCATAATAGATATCACAGACTTCCATAATTAGGTACGAATTAAAGTGTCTAATTACCACATTGTATATCCTTTTATTAAAGATTTTAAGTCTTTACTTACTCTTTACAATTTTTGTTAAAAAAATTAAACCTTCTTTAATTTACGGTAGTTTATGAATTTTTGATAGACTCGAAACAAGGATTAAAAAACTTTTTTACTTATCTTTATGAATCTAAGTTACATGTTATTCAATTAGAATTTCTCCTGTTGCTAGAACCAAACTTGACTTAACATTAAGAAACCTAGTTTTTTAGCTCTAGTAAGAACGAAATTGCAGCTACACCAGCGAACTCAGCAATGCATTTCATTGCAATTAGTGAACAAATTCCCTTGATGAAAGGAACACATTGAGAGACCTCTAAATCAACGCTACTTACTACAAGTCGAAAAAACTACAATGGTGCAGCAAGCTTCTCTGAAAAAGCTACAGTGTGCCCAATACTGCAAGATCTCTCGAAAATTGTCGCGAGAGACAAGCAACTTTGTGCGGGGGAGGAAAAAACGGCAAAACCCGATAAGTATTGACAGTGTACCTACCAGTCAGAAAGATTTGTCAGATAAAGGTTTGAGTGTCAGTTTTACCCCACCTTAGACCTCAAGCGTGAAAGGGGAGGGAACTGAATATCAAACCTCTCCCCAAACCTCTCTCCAATGTATTGGGAGGATTCAAGGGGTAAATCTAACTTGTACGTACCGCAATCTCTCAGAACACGGGATGATGCCAAAATCATCAGGGTGAAGCAGGAATTCAGCTTTAGAGTTCAGCTAGACCAGTAACGAGAAATGTTTGGCCTTCTTGGGTCAGCTGTGAAGCATTTCATGTTCTCACGTTGGTTGAAGGGGAGGGTTTGACTGAGTTTTTCCAAAAACTTAGAATATGCAAATTATGGCGCGACAGTTTAACTTTGGGTAAGTCTAAAGTAACGAAGGAGCAACTCCAAAACAATCGGGGCTTGAAGCCCTTCTCCCATAAGGAGAGAGGTTTGGGGTGTAATACAGTGAAGTCTGTTATGACTTCATCGAACTTACGATATTGAGAGAATCAGTCTTATAGAAACTCACCCAGCTTCTAAAAGAAACCGGGTTTGTGTTCGTTCAAATATAAAGGGTTTCGCTGACTGCAACACAAATAATTGTCTTGTGGAATGGACGAAATGTCGCATCAGGAAGGATAACAAATTTCATTTTTCATCTTTTATTCTTCCTTCAGTTACTCAAATTGCAGTTGAGGCATGAGTTGTAAAGTTCCAATGCCTATATCTTTAGGTGAAAGGAATCTCGCTTCAAACAAAGCCATCATATCCCGTGGCTGAGGATTACCACGAGAAGAGCCGGTTAATCCTTTAGCAATCACCAAACCGCAGTATCCCTTAGTATTTTTACATCGCTGATTCCACTTTTGTCGGTCTTCTATATGTACGGGGTCATCATCCTCAAACTCACCAAACAAAATCAATTCGTCATTTTCAGTTTGTAACAAACCCAAATCGTAATCTTGCTCGTCAAAAGGATCTGCACCAGGATTAAAACCGATCCCCTTTAAACCACCTGCTTGTTCTATGTTCTCAATTAGGGTCTTTGCCTTAGGACGGGATGTTTGAATTAATATGACAGGTAATCCATCACCTACTTGTGTCATTTCACCAATCTTATGGTAGTTCGATCCCTTCCGCAAGTCATCCAAAGTTTCCCAAGACACAACACTTAAACTGATGAATGAATCTTCTGGTATCACATCATCTCGTAATGACTGAAACAGAGACATTTCTTCATCGTCTTCATCGTCTTCATCGTCTTCATAACTATCATAATCATCGTCATCATCAAAACTGAAACCCGCTATTTCCTCTAACTCTTCTGCTAACTGTGGCATGGTAGAGACAACAACAGGAATTGACTTTCCTGGGTCATTATTTGATGACTCAGGAAGAGTAATGCGGTAGCGACGACTGAGGGTGGGGAAAGTGTCATCACTTAGTTGGCGACGGTAGTCCCGAATAAAACGGTATAAGCTTTCTAACGCTACGAAGACCACGAGTGCTTCTTCATCATATAAAACCGATCTCAACCCTTCTAATGGATGAATATTACCGAAGGTGGGTTCTATGTCTGAAAGTGACAAATCTGCTAAATCGAAAAACTCATCATCTTCATCATCTATTTCATCGGTACTCTCAAAAGTGAGAAACAGACAATCCTGCTTGAGAAAAGCTTCTTCTAAACGCCCCTGTAATTCATCATCTCTTAAAACTGTGGCTCGAAACTGTTTTAACGATTCTTCAGAGCGATATAGTAAAATTCCGTATTCCATACCCAGCATACCCATAACGCTGGCATAAAGAGTTCCGACATCCCACCGATCGATCTCAATTGATAAAATTTGCTGTTCTTCTAAAAATTCCCAAGGGGCTGCTTGCCAAATGGCAAATGCTTTTTCTCGCAGCACTTGTACGTACTGTGGGGGTAAGTCAGGAACTTGGCTATCCAAAATTTCAGCAAACCCACGAAATAATTCGTCAATTAACGGCAATTCTGGTGAATATTCTATTGCTATGTCTAAATCTTGGAGGACTCCGCGCAGGTAGAATTGAATTTCTCTGTCTCTAACCACAATTCTTTGGGGACGAGCAGGTTTCGCCGGACTGTGAGGATGCTCCATTGCTCGCATCAAGGTACGAACAACTGCTTCCGGACCGGTTTCTGGTGCTACTACATCCATACCCCGGACAATACCCTGCGTGCCGTCCACCCACAAAATGCACTCACCCTTGACCTCGGTTTCCAGGCTTTGGCTTGGCGGTGATAACAACGGACGGCGATCGCCCTCCCATACAGAAGGAATTTGAGTTAATTTCTTCAGCCGACGACTGGTAGAGCGATTAAAACTTGTCATAGAGTCATTTCATCAAAAAAATAATAAAGAAATCAATTTTTGGGTTATACAAATACCCAGAGCCAAAAGCCCTGGCTATTTGTGAAGAGCGATAAACTGGGTACAGCTTGCGCTTTGCGAGCGCGGATAACAACCGTTACAAAGCATAAATTTCAAAAATATTGAATTTTTACATACCGAATCTCTCAATTCTAGAATAAAAATCTTGGCCTGCTTTTAACGGAGTATTTATAATTTGCCAACTCGGGGCACTAATGTCGCTACAATAGAAGCAAAAAAGGCGTGAGAAACTCACATTGGCGGCAGGATGTAGGTTTAATTCTCTCACTCTGCTGCGGTATGGTTAAGCTTAAACGAGGTAAGGAGTATAAACAAACATATGACACAAGCCATTCAACCTCAACAAAAGGGAATTCAAATTAGCGATGCCGCACTGCAACAGGTAAAATTCTTGCGAGATAGGCAAGGTACAGACCTCTGCTTGCGGGTCGGAGTTCGTCAAGGTGGTTGTTCTGGAATGTCTTACTTAATGGATTTTGAAGACCCCAGCAAAATTACCCCCCACGATGAAGTTTATGATTATGACGGCTTCAAAATTGTATGCGATCGCAAGAGCTTATTATATCTCTATGGTTTAATACTAGATTATAGCGATGCCATGATTGGTGGTGGCTTTCAGTTTTCCAACCCCAATGCTAACCAAACCTGTGGTTGTGGTAAATCGTTTGGTGTGTAACCACCTGACCTATGACCCGTGACTCAGACAAATGACTCAAACAGTTGAAACCCTCTTTGATACAGGATTAGAACGTTATAAAGCTGGAGAATCAGCAGAGACTTTAATTCCTGTATTTAAAGAAATTTGCGATCGCGCCCCTAAAAACAGCGCTGCTTGGACGTGCTTGGCATGGCTGTATCTGTTAAACGACAAAGCAAACGCAGCATTCAAAGCCGCTCAAAAAGCTGTCAAGTTGAATCCCCAAGACCCTCAAGCAAGGGTCAATCTTGCTGTTGCAATGTTAGAAACAGGTCAAAAAGGTTTGCGCGAGCACGTTGACTTTGCACACCAGCTGATCTTTGTAAATCCTGACTGGCAAGAAGAAATCAAAAGCAGCATAGAAGATGGCTTAAACAGAAAACCAGATTGGCAAAGTTTGAAAAAAGTTAAAGGTTGGTTGTTTCCTGAGTAGTGGTTAGTGGTTAGTGGTTGGTTGTTGGTAATTGTAAACTACTAACAAATAACAACTAACCGCTAACTATCATTTCCCAATTTCTTATGAAAGATAAATTCATAAACTGGCTCAACTTTATCCTAGTTGCGGACGTATTTCTGGTCTTGTTTGGCTTTGCATGGTTAGCAGTAGCAGCAATCGGCCAAGCAAGCGGAGTCGCACTTGGCTTAGATTTATGGTACAAGCTGTGGCAACCCGTATTTAATCCAGCTATTGGCATCCTAATGGCAGGCGCTCTTGTCAGTGGAATTACCAGTTGGGTGTCTAGGAAATTTCAGAAGAGCTAATGGAAGACTGGCTAATGGCTAATAGCTAATAGCTAATGGCTAATGGTGAGTTCTGTCCTGTAGGCGGTGAGTCCAGTGCTGTAGGCGGGTTTCCCGCGCCCTGGCAACTGGTGAGTCCAGCCCTGATAGCGAAGCGTGGCGCGAATGCGCCATAGGCGGGTCTCCCGCGCCCTGGGGACTGGCGAACCCGTATAGCCCTGCGGGCATAGCTTCGCAACGCGTAGCGTCTGTGCTCCTGAGATAGGGCGTATAGCCCTGCGGGCATAGCTTCGCATCGCGAAGCGTCTGTGCTCCTGAGATACAAGGGAGGGCAATTAGCAATTAGCCATTAGCAATTAGCCATTAGCCCTATTTCAAAATTTGCGCTAGTGCCGGTTCAACCGAGGGGTATTTGTACTGAAAGCCAATGCTTTGAGTGCGTTTGGGAAGCACTTGCTGACCTTCCAGAACAACTATCGCTCCTTCTCCTAAAAGGGCTTCTATTGCAAAGGAAGGTACGGGTAACCAAGAGGGACGATTCATAACTTGTCCCATAGTTTTGCTGAGTTCTGTCATGCGGACTGGAGAAGGAGCTGTTGCATTATAGACTCCTTGCATATCAGTTCTGGTTAAAGCCTGTAAAATCAAGTTAACAACATCATCTACATGAATCCACGAAAACCACTGCTGACCGTTGCCAATAGGACCGCCCGCATAGAGTTTAAATGGAGTAATCATTTTACCTAAGGCACCACCAGTACCCAAAACAATGCCCAAGCGTAAAACAACCAATCGCACGCCAGCTTCGGTGACTTTTTGAGCTTCTGCTTCCCAAGCTTGACAGACTTGGGCAAGAAAATCATTACCTGGTGGGCTAGTTTCATCAAAAGTAGCTGTTTCACTTGTGCCATAATAACCAATCGCTGAGGCGTTAACCAGCACATTTGGTTTAGGATTGCTGCTAGCTATAGCTTCTACGATTTTTTGCGTTCCAAGCTTGCGACTGTTTAAAATTTCCTGCTTGCGTTCTGAAGTCCAACGCCCCTCACCAATAGGTTCTCCTGCAAGATTAACAACTCCGTCACAACTCGCAATGGCGCTTTGCCAAGAACCAGATGCGGTGGGTGTGTAGGTCACAACCTTAACATTTGGAAAAGCTGTAGATGGAAAAACTTTTTGGGCAAAGGAAGCGCTACGGGTTAAAATAACCACTTCCATGCCCTCTTTCTGGAGCCGTTCTACCAAACGACTACCCACAAATCCTGTTGCTCCAGCGATCGCTACTTTCATCATTATTAACTGCGAGTCTTCACCAGACCCCTATTTTACTAGCAATTAGCAATGACTCCCGAACTCTCCGCTATATTACCTAAAAGGGTAGCACCCACCCTACTGTTCCCTATTCTCTGTTTCCTCTAAATAGCAGTTCGCTTTTTAATTAAACTGTAATAACTTGCCTATTGGGTAGTTGGATATTATAGGATGGACGGAGTGTTGCACGGCGTGGGGCTATTATGGCTCGCTATACCTGTTCGTTTATTCTTTCGGTTGCTCTCAACCATCTTCAGCCATTAATGGTAGAACTTCTACAAGACTGCAATCTAGAAGTACAATATTATACTTCTGATTACATAATGGCACGTGAGATTCCTGGGACTGTACCCTTTTCTAAATTAGTAACGGTGGAAGCGTTGATTGATAAAAGTTCGGCTACTGAAACAGAGACGCGGATGAGCATTGTGATTAAAAACGAGGAACTACCTCTCCAACTGGATAATCACTGCCGACAAATGTTTGAGTTTATCAAACAGGAGATTGAACATTGCCGTCATTGGCATCTTATAGAAAGTCTTGCTGGCTGAGGTTATTAGCGCTGGTAACGCTTGTGCTCGAGCTAGCAATTCAATTAGCTAGCTTGTAGCAAAATGCTTGAGCGAGCATACAAGCTAGCAGCAGAAATTTTCTGCCAACAGTTCAGTTATCAGTCTTCTAGATCCTCTGTCATTCCAGGATTAATGAGTGTAATATCATACTCACTAGCATCTGTCTGTCCTGTAGACCGCATGCTGTCCCGCAGTAAGTAATAAATGGCACGAACCTGCGGACCAAAAACAACTTCATCCTCATTTTTAAGATCGTGGGCTGGAATTTTGCGACCGTTAATCATTAAACCGTTGGAACTCGTTTTGCCTTTGGCATCACCATCGACGATTCGGTAATAATAGCCCCGTTTTTTATCATCACGCGGTAGCCTAACGAGAGTTGCATGACGGCGCGAGACAAATTGTGACACAAGGCGAATATCGCACTCCCGATCTCTACCGATAGAATAAGTAGGACGATCTAACGTGAACTCTTTACGTCCTTGGTCGTCTTCTATAATCAGTAAATGACTTTCATTAGTTTCTGCTGCCATTGACACGTTTTTTAAATCAGATGGACTGTTATCAATAAAAATTTGTTGAGAATTTTTTTCTGTCATGTTACTAGGTAGCGTTAAATCGTCGTTAATCGGTATTAATCGGAATAAAACTGTAGCTGTACCCGTCTCTCGCACTCATGCCCCTAAACTATAGTGATAATTAAATAGTACTTATACTGTTATATTGTATGCTCACCTAAAAGAGTAGAACATTTCGTTCTACTCGTGATTGTTTTTGTGAGTCTGCTAATAGGGAAACCTTGTCAAATCATACCTCTACAGTGAGAGTTCAGTCAGGGCGAGCAAAACGTCTTAACAATAAAGAATTTGTGACTACGCTGACTGAACTAAAAGCCATTAATGCAGCCGCACCAGAGGGGCTTAAGACAAAACCGAAACCGGGCAACAGAACACCAGCTGCTAAGGGAATTCCAAGTGTGTTGTACGCGAAAGCCCAAAATAAGTTCTGACGGATTTTACTGAAAGTGGCGCGGCTGAGTTGGATGGATTCAACCACGTCTGTTAAGCGATCGCGCATTAATACGATTTCAGATGTTTCCGTGGCAACATCTGTTCCTGAGTGTAACGTAATACCTACATCTGCCTGAGACAAAGCAGGGGCATCGTTAATACCATCGCCTACCATGGCAATGAGGGACTTCGGCTTGGGCAAATTAATTCCCACTCCCCATTCGCTACTTTCTATTCCCCCCTGTAACTCTTGAATGACAGAGGCTTTCTTTGTAGGGGGAACGCCAGCTACAACATCAGTGCTTGAAAGTCCCAGTTGATTGGCTACAGTCTTTGCTGCTTCTAGTGAGTCACCGCTTAACATCATGACCCGCAGACCCATTTGGCGCAACTTGTCTACTGTTGCTTTGGCATCTGGTCTTATCGTGTCTTGAACAGCAATCAGTCCGGCTACAGTGCCTTCAAATGCTATAAAAACAACTGTTTTCCCATCCGCCGCTAGTGTTTGAGCTTGTTGTGCAATGGTTTCGCCGATCTCAATTCCATGCCAGTGCAACCAGTCGCTATTACCCAAAAGCACCAAACTCCCTTCCACAAGAGCAGATACACCAAATCCAGGTTCTGTACGAAAATCCGTAGCATTGGGGATTGGCAAACCTTGTTTTTGTGATTCTTGTACGATCGCTTTTGCCAGCGGGTGAATTGTTCCACTTTCCACAGCGGCTGCTATTTTGAGCAGAAATTGGCGATTGAGAGACAAGGTGGAATTTTCTCCCTTGTCTCCCCAAACGGGGATACAGTCTGTTATGACAGGATGACCTGTTGTCAGAGTCCCGGTTTTATCAAAAACAACAGTGCCTAGAAGGTGTACTTTCTCCAAAACGTCGCCACCTTTGATTAAAAGACCTCTCTCCGCACCAATAGTTGTCCCAACAAGTATAGCTGTGGGTGTTGCCAGCCCTAAAGCACACGGACAAGCAACTACCATAACTGCGATCGCTAGTTTAAGGCTGATAAGAAGCGGTGAGGGGGTGAGGGGGTGAGGGGGTAAGGGGGTGAGGGAATGATGAGCGGTGTTCATTCCAACGGACACACTTAAATCGTGCCAAAGGTGGGTGCCGAAAAAGTACCAGAAAACAAATGTTAACAGCGCGGCTGTCAATACCCCGTAGGTAAAGTATCCTGCTACTGTGTCTGCTAATTTTTGTACGGGTGCTTTCCGAGTTTGGGCTGTTTCTACTAAGGCAACAATCTGAGCTAAGGTTGTATCGCTTCCTGTTCGAGTGGCTCGAATTGCGATCGCTCCTGACAGATTTATTGTCCCTGCTACTACGAAATCTCCCGGTTGCTTGATAACTGGCATTGCTTCTCCAGTCAGCATCGACTCATCTAGAGTTGTTTGTCCGTCTACAATCTCACCATCAACGGGAATTTTATCTCCGGGAAGAACTTGCAACCATTCACCAACACGCACGACTTCAGCAGGAATTTCTACAACTTCCCTATTGGCAGAAACTGTAAGAGTCGTATCTTCCTCTGTTTTTGGTTTCGCTATCAACCGGGCTACTTGCGGTTGGAGGGCGAGCAATCCTTTAAAGGCGACAGCCGCACGATTTCTGGCTCGTTTTTCCAATGTACGCCCTAACAAAATAAAGCCCAGCATCATCACTGGCTCATCGAAGAAACATTCCCAACCCAGTTGGGGAAACACTAAGGCGACTAAGCTGGCAATGTAGGCTGTTAGCGTTCCCAATCCTACAAGGGTATTCATATTAGGTGCATTGTGCCGCACCCCAAGCCACCCATCCACCAAAATTGGACGACCGGGGATAAGTATGGCGACAGTTGCCAAGCCACAATGGAACCAAATGTTTTGCAAAACTGGCGGTATCGGTCCGCCAAGGCTGCCAATATGCCCGGTAATTGACAGTACCAGAAGTATTGCTGCGATCGCCAACTGCCGCCGCGCTGACTTGATTTCTTGGCGCTGGCGTTCTTCTAGGCTGGGTATTCCTTGTGTCTCGCTTGCTCCTTGCCCGCGTAATTTCCGAGGTTGAGTCGGGAATCCAGCCGATGTTAATTTCTCTGCTAGTGCTTCTGGCGGTACTGCACCAGTTTCTAATTCTACGACTGCGACTTCTGTCGCTAGGTTCACACAAGCGCTTTTAACTCCCGGATGTTGAGTTAGCTGGCGTTCTACTGCCTTTACACAGCCAGCACACTTCATACCCCTAACATCCAAAGTAATTTTCTCTGTTGTTAGGGCTGGTTCTGAGGGAAGGTTAGTCTTCGAGACAAATTGCATGGAAATGTTTAGATTTGCTACGAAAGAAATATAAACGCGCTTATTTAAGCGCCTCTTATTTGAGCGTAGGCGAAATCTGAAGCATTGACAGATTGTCAAACATATTAAGTTTTGTTAAGCGCAGGTCGTTGGATGTTATCCCCGATCCTTTCTCTTCATTATTTTATGGGACGATGATACCAACGCCAATACATCACGTAAATTAACGCGAGTCCCTGTAATGGTATGAGAACAAATTCCCCTTTTAAAAATGGGTGTATTTCCAAATGAGACATAGTACTGAAATAAGCCATTGCCATGAGAGCAAGAGCGATTAAAGTTATATTTTTCCCTTTGAGAGCCAACATATTCTTAAATACTATTTAGTTTCTCATAAACACTAACACAACTATAGCAATCCTAAATTATTTGTAAAAAATTTGGATGGCTAATTGCTAATTGCTAATAGTCAGAAAGCCATTAGCCATTAGCCATTAGCCATTAGCCATTAGCTATTAGCTATTAACAGTCTTCTCATTTATGACTCCTTAATGGACTTGTATAGAAAGAAGAAATTGCCCGAGAGGAGAATGTATAAAAGAAATATAAAGTTCTCCCGTTTTAAATAAATGAAATAAACGCAAAATATAATACAATAAAGCTATAAAAAAAGTAATTGAGTGTATTTTTTTGATTTTTATCAATTGACAATAGAAAGCAGTCATTTGACGTTTCAACAGTAATTCTACAGCAACATGAATGACTGCAATGAAAAAGCTAGTAAATAAGATAATCCCAAACACATTTTCTGATGCTGCTTGTTCTAAATTCCCACGTGCGATCGCCATAAAAGAACGAGTCATACCGCATGTCGGACAAGGAATTCCAGTGAAGTGTCGCACCGGACAAACTAGGAAAGCTATTCTATAACCTTGGTTGTAGAATAGCGTTCCCAGTAAAGGAGTACTACAAAATCCAAGTATACCCCAACGAACAAACTGACCCCTGTAAGATAAAGGAGAGCGAGATAATTTCAACACCTGTTTCTTTAGGCTGAGACAAAAAAGGATAAAGGATAAAAAATAGGTTGATAAATGAATATAAGCCCCTCAATTTATTGATGGGGTTTTAAATTATATTTCTACATACTTCATATTTCATCCTTCGTCCTTCAGTAGACTTTTAAAATGGTTAAAGCCATTTCTTTTTATTTACTACATAAGTACTGACAAATTCTTCATCGCTTTTGGTTAAATACATAATACCCTCAACCAAACCAAGAATACCCATGAATGGTGCTCCGATACCACATGTCAGTAACGAAACAAGCAGCATGATAATACCTTCGGTATTATAACCAAGAATAAACTTATGAATACCTAATGCTCCAATTAGGATGCCACAAATACCAGCAGTCGTTTTCTTGCTAGCATCGCTTGAGGTTCCATTTGACATTTGAGTGCAACTCCCGTATTTCTCATCATGACGTCACAATGCTAGCGTTGAGTTTTTTACCTACAAACCGTAGAAGCACTTAATTTTTTACAAATATCCTGAAAGGGATAAGGGAGTCGAGAAATAATGTATTATGTTATGCGGCAACACAAATTGCTAGTAATTCGTTGCTTGTGAACCCAGTCCTACAGGCAGTGAAATGGGTGCTAATAGCGTATAGCCCTACAGGCAAAGCCTGCGGCTGACGCCACGGCTTTGCAAGGCAACCCGTAGCGTCTCCTTCAGGAAATACCCTGAGAGTCATCGATCGCTGGTGACTTGTTAGTAACTAAAACCAACCTTGTCTGTTCAAGAAATAGGTACTGACAAACTCATCGTGTGATTTGTTTAGATAAATCATTCCTTCAATTAAACCAACAAGCTGCATAATGAGTAATGTCAAACCATAGGTAAAATAACTGCCAACTAAAGAAATGATTAGCATGACAAATCCTTCCGGAGCATAACCAAGAACGAACTTATGGATACCAAAACCTCCAAAGATAATACCGCAGTATCCCGCTAAAAGTTGTTTGGTAGCATGACTGGGGCTGAGTTTAGCCATGGGTTTATTTCCTTTGCTTTATGAGTGATTTATATGTAAGACCTATAAGTTGTAGCTAATTAAGGCTTTTAGTTGACTTAACAAGCGATCTCGGTAGAAGCACTGATAACAATAGATATGCAGAAGTTGCGATTCACCAATGCATGGCGAATCGCTACCGACACGAACAACTCACAGCTTTCAGACATAGCTGAAGCTGCGCTCCCTCGTGACTCTGCTATCTTTACTTTAGCTAGAAAATCCGGCAAAGGGATTTTACAGCACGTTAGGCTGTAAAATTCTTCGATGGAGAATTAGCTACAAGATTCGTAAAAATACAAAGACTCTAGTATTTTTTACTAGTCAAGCTGTGCTCTCTCCGGATTCTTTTGATATTTCTACAGTGATAAAAATACTGGTGTAGATCTCTAAGTTCTGAAGTGATTTCCTAGAAGTTAGGATACCAAGTCGATAAAAATAGCACTAACTGTATGACTCGCTGTCTGCTAACCATTTCCATACAGAACAGTAAACAGACAGGGGAGCGGTTTTAGCTATTCATGCCATCAAACGAACCTACACCTATGAATAGACAGAATCGATCGTGCTACCACTAGCGTGACTCTTTCACTATTGATTTCACATAGTTGCTAAGTTATCTTTAACTTTAGCGTCTTTGCTTCAAAGTAGCATTTATCAACATTAAACACCAAGGTTTACGAGTAAATTTTTGTAAAAGTTTAAGCAAAGAATTGGTAAAGTTGGCTGCTAGAAAAATCATTGACTCGGACTACCTAAGATAAAAAGGCTGAGGAGGGTTCCGCTATTCCAGAGGCTGTGGAGAAGCATGGGAGCGAGGAGGTTGCGCGATCGCGTATAAACAACACCGAGTACAATGCCCAAAGAGAACAGGGGGAGAACTTCTGCCAAGCTAAGGTGAGCAGCCGCAAATAAAAAACTACTGATGAGGATCGATCCCCACACGGGGAGGTAACGGGTAAGAGAGGGTAACAAGAAACCGCGAAAGAGAATTTCTTCAAAGAAGGGAGCCGCGATCGCCGCCGTCGAGAAAAATATACTCAGTGCGACAGAATCTTGACTTTCAAGCACCAGTTGCAACAGGGGATTGCTCCCGCCTTGTCCTTTCCACAATTGTTGGTTCACCAAAGATACAATAACTACTACAGGCAATGCTACGCAGTAACCACCCAATCCCCAAAAAAACCATTTATCCTTAAACCGGAAGCGAAACCAGCCATCAGGTAGAGGCAAAAATCGGTTGATAGCTAAATACAGTACAGACAAAGCCCCTAAGGCGACGAACAAGTAACTTACAAAAACAGATAGTGCTTGAATTCGCACGCTAGAGACGAGGGTTTTGATAGGGAGAACCGATTTTACTAAAGGTACTAGGAATGCTTTGATTGCTACAGGTACGAGGAATTGTCCCGTGAAGAAAAAACCAACAACAAAGACTACCAAAATCGTTTCTGCATCCCAAGGCGTTGACCAAGTAACATCTGCATTTTGAGCAAGTATTGCAGTTTTTCCCTTGAAGAAACGTTCTGCGAGCAAAAAGAGCAGTAAACCTACTCCAATAAGAGCAGCAATGACCGGGACAGTACCTATCAGTGATAATCTCAACATCGCTGTTTCAGCAACTTCCTGTTGAGAGGCTTTTAAACTTGTGAGAGCATCTTGCCGTTGCTGGAGTTGATAGAGTTTTTCCAACGCAATATATTTAAACCAGCCATCTAAATTAGCTTGAATCAGAGCTTCAGAATCAGGCAAAAGACGGGGGGGATCGCTCCACAGCCCCGACATCACTGCTGCAACCCTACCAAATTCAGAATTACTTCCCAAACTTTGCTGCATTTCATCCCACGTTTTCACAGCAGCATCAGTTTTTCCTTGCTGTGCTTGTAAGATTCCCAATCGCAAATCTAATTCAGGAATTAATTTTTGCACTTGATTCAGTGACTGCTGCAACAGTTGCTGCTGTTCGGAAGCGGGGTTAGTTGCAGGAGGTTGCGATTGAGATTGAGAGGTTGCAGGAGCCGTTGCTGGTTGGGATTGGAGTTGTGCTAGTTGAGTTTTAATTTTTTCTAAATTACTTTGAGCCGATTCCCTTGCTTCTTGATACTGCTGTGCTGCTGCATCCAGAGGTTTAGCACCCAGGATGGCATCTTGCAAGGACTTCACACTTGCGGGATCGCTATCCGATGCTTCCAAAGAGACGGCTTGTAGTGCAAGATTGGTTTGGTAAAGTTCCAAGCGACTTTGAAACTGAGGTTGCTGCCAACTCGATAATAAGGACTGACCGGCAGTTAAGATTGTCACTAGAGTCAGAACTATTAAAATAAACCGCCCTGCGGTTCTTACAAACTTTGAACTTGACTGCTCGTGACTCATTTTTCCTCCCATAACTAACCAGTGCAGGGTCCATCGTCTCACCCCTTAAGAATTATCGCAAGAAAATGCGTTGAGTGGTTAGTAGTTGGTGGTCGAGAGTTTTATAATTTGGTATAAATAGCTACTATTGATAACTAAATAAAGCGCAAATAACAATCACTAGTGGTCTGTCCCAAAAGTTTTGACTGGTGAACGTTTTTATCTCGTTCCCAGGCGGAGCCTGGGAACACAGTCGGCGAGGCTCTGCCTCGCGCTCCACTGGAGGCTGAGCCTCCAGTAAGGCATTCCCAGGCGGAGCCTGGGAACTAGGTGTGCGGAGTTGTGACAGCCTAGCAAAATTAATGGGACAGACCACTAGTTCGTAATTTATGATGTATGCGCTCCTAGCGCAACTGCGAACGGAATTCTAGAAATTTTATATTTTCTTATACCAATTCTTTAATGAGGTTGCGCCAAATTTCTTTAGTTTTTTCTTTGTGTCCTTTGCGCCCTTCGCGGTTCGTTATATAATTCGGCGCATCTTTATACGGATTTGGTGTTATTTTATATATTTGTGTTTTTTCTCGTCGGTTGACTTATAAGACTCTTATTTGATAAGACCTCAAGCCAAAACTTTAAATCTAAAATAGAATGCGTTATCTTCGGAAATTTTCGGTACTATTTATTGCTAGTCTTCTTGCGGTTGCAATTTTTGGAGTTATCGGTCCCGGTAATCTAATATTCTCTGCAAATTCCAGCCTTGCAATTAAAAATAGTTTTGCCCGATCGCCAACCTTTAATTTTTATAATGTTCTCACCTCAAGTGGAGCCGATCCGTGGGTGTACAAACACACAGACGGATATTATTACATGACCTACTTAACAAATCAAAATATCACCATTTTTCGGTCTTTGACACTTTCAGGTATTGTTGGAGGAGAAAGAAAAACAGTCTGGACACCACCTAAGTCAGGTTCAAATAGTCAAAATATATGGGCACCAGAATTACATTTTCTAGATGGTAAGTGGTACATATATTACACGGCAGATGATGGTAATACTCTAAACCATAGAATGTTTGTGCTTGAAAATGCTAGCCCCGATCCATTTCGCGGAAATTTTGTGGATCGAGGCAAAATATTTGACAAAAAAAACGATAAGTGGGCAATTGATGGTACTGTCTTAACTGTCAGTGGGAAAAGATACTTTATTTGGTCTGGATGGGAAGGTGATAATAACGTACAACAGAACTTGTATATTGCACCGATGAGCAATCCGACAACACTCGGTAGTTCTCGAGTTAAGATTTCAAGCCCAACTTATCCATGGGAAAGTTTTGGTAGCCCGCCCACGGTGAATGAGGGACCGCAAGTTATTATTAAAGACAAAACTATTAATCTCATTTACTCTGCAAGTGTAGGTTGGACAAATAATTATGCGTTGGGTTTATTAACAGCAAAAGTTGGTAGTAACCTCTTGTCTCCATCGGCTTGGCGTAAATATAAAGAACCGGTGTTTCAAAGTGGGAATGGCGTGGTTAGTCCGGGACACTCCAGCTTTGTAAAATCTCCAAATAACAAAGAGGACTGGATTGTTTACCATGCAGCCAATTTTTTAAGCGCTGGATGGAACCGACATATCAGAACTCAAAGATTTGGATGGAACCGCGATGGTACTCCTAACTTCGGTTCTCCAGCACCTGTTAATGCTCCTATTAGTTTACCAAGTGGAGAACCCCAACACGATCGCTACCAAGCCGAAGATGCTCTTTTTACTGGTGCTGCCAAAATAATATCCAATCCAAACGCATCAAACGGAGCAAAGGTTGGTTACATTGATAACCCACAAAGCAATGTAGAGTTTCGCGTTCGGGTAAACAAACGGGGAACATATAATATGTCAGTTAGATTTGGGAATGGCACTGAAGGTGGCAAGGAAGCAAGTCACAAATTATACATAAATGGTAAGGAGCTTCCAGCATTAAGATATGTGTGGACGGGATGGGACAACTGGTTAAATTCTGTTATTAGAGTACAATTAAATACTGGTGTTAACCAAATTCGCTTTAGCAAAGGCGAAAATTTCGCGGAAATTGATTCTATTGATATATTTCCTCTTCGCTGAGTTTGGCGATCGCATTTATAGCAATCCGAACAAGCGGATAAGGAAAACACTTTCACTACAAAGCAGAATCAAAAATTTGCTGGGCTGTTAGATTGAGTTGAGGGAAACTAGGAGATATAATTGCAGTGTTTCCCCTAAACAAATTCATTTGATATTCCCCATTCAGCAATCGGCATACAAAAATAGCAGGTTCTTTGGGGTTACCAATAAAATTGCGTCCTCCGAATGCAGCATAATCGGCAATCCAAAACTCAGGAATACCCATTTCTTCATAATCGGCAAACTTTTTATAGTAGTCATCTCGCCAGTTAGTGGAAACAACTTCAACAACTAAAGGAATAGATGCAGGTTGAGAAACAGTAGATTCGTTCTCCCATAACGGTTCGTTTGAAAGATTTTCGCGATTTATTAATAAAATATCTGGTGAGTAGGCTGATTCTTGGTTTGGTGGTTTAACTAATGCAGTTTTGGGAATGTGATAGGGAAGGTTGAGGCGATCGAACTCTACAGTTATTTTACGTGCTAAGAACCCAACAACATTTTCATGCTTCCCGGTTGGTTGAGCCAGCTCGACAATTGCTCCATTGTGCAGTTCGTAGCGTCCACCTTCAGGACGCCATGCTGTAAATTCTTCAAAAGTAACTGGTTTGGGTGAGACTGGCGCAGTAGTCATAAATTCTTTTGATGATATGAGTTTCGCTCAATCATTGGCGATCGCATTCATAGGAAATTGCATACAAACCAGCATAGCCTGCGCGTGCAGGCTTCGGTTGCATATTTTAAAATTTATTGCGTGGGGCATTATAAACCCCTAAAATTTAACTTTCAAAACTGCCAAAGAATTCTAAAGTTTCCTTTAATGCTTTCACAAAAATGTCAATTTCTTCACGAGTATTGTAGAAAGATAAACTGGCTCTTGCAGTTGCTGCAATCCCTAAGTGACGGTGTAATGGTTGAGTACAATGATGTCCGGAACGAATAGCAATACCTTCTTGATCTAACAATGTAGATATATCATTAGCATGGACATCTTTTGCCGTGAAAGCAGAAAGTGCGGCTCTCCCCAAACCTGCGACTTTGGGCAATGGACCAAACAGACGAATTCCGGGAATTTGGACTAGCTTTTCAAAAAGATAACCAGTCAATTCAGATTCATAAGCATAGATTTTATCCATGCCAATATTGCTCAGGTAATCCACTGCTGCACCTAGAGCGATTGTTTCCGCGATCGCAGGTGTACCCGCTTCAAATTTATGAGGTAAATCGGCGTAGGTAGAACGATCTAAAAACACTTCAGAAATCATTTCCCCACCACCAAAAAAGGGAGGCATTTGCCGCAGCAGTTCTAACTTGCCATACAAAAAGCCAATTCCAGTTGGAGCACACATTTTATGACCGGAAGCGACCAACCAATCACAGTCAAATTGCCGGACATCGATTGGCATGTGGGGGACACTTTGGCAAGCATCAATTAAAACTTTGGCTCCATATTCATGGGCGATCGCGCAAATGTCTTTTACAGGATTAATACAACCCAAAGTATTAGAAACATGCACCACTGATACCAATTTTGTTTTGTCAGAAATCAGTGTTTTAAACTGTTCCAAATCAAAACTTTCCTCGGCTGAGAGTTCCACAAACTTCAGCACAGCACCCGTTTTTTGTGCTACAAAATGCCAAGGAACCAAATTACTGTGGTGTTCTATAACTGAGAGAATAATTTCATCTCCCTGTTGCAAATTATTCATTCCCCAACTGTAAGCAACTAAGTTAATAGCCTCAGTTGCATTACGGGTAAAAACAATTTCCTGACGCGATGCTGCATTTACAAATGCAGCCACTTTATCTCTGGCTGCTTCATAAGCTTCAGTCGCTTTAGCACTGAGAGTATGGACGCCACGATGCACGTTAGAATTGTACTGTTCGTAATAATCTCGCAAAGTATTCAGTACGAGCAAAGGTTTTTGTGACGTAGCAGCATTATCGAAATAAATTAAAGGTTTCCCGTTGACTTCCTGATGGAGTATTGGGAAGTCAGAACGGACTCGATCGGCAAGAGTTTTTTCTTGGGTATAAGTCATGGATTTTGAATGGTTGGTTGTTGGTTGTTGGTTAAAAATGACTAGCTACTAGCTACTAACCACTAACCTTTTGCATAAGGGATTGTCTGACGGAAGGAACAGGTATTTGATTGATGGCTTCAGTTGCAAAGGCGTTAACTAATAAGTTGCGAGCATCATTCGCATCAATACCGCGACTTTGCAGATAGAAGATTTCATCATCCTCTAACTGGCTAACGGTAGCACCGTGGGCGCATTTGACGTTATCAGCTGTAATCTCTAATTGAGGCTTAGTATCAATTCTGGCTTTAGAGGATAGTAACAAATTTTGGTTTAACTGGGCCGCATCTGTCAATTGTGCGGGTTTTGGCACAAAAATTTTACCGTTAAACACTCCATGAGCGCGATCGCTCAGAATACACTTATGCAATTGTTTGCTAGTACCGTGAGGATAATTGAGCGCTATTGCACTGTGAGTATCCGCTAACTGTTGTCCCCCAATTATCGTCAATCCATTGAGGACAGTTTCTGTCTGCTCCCCAGTTTGCAAAATCTCTAGATTGTGACGTGAAAGCTTTCCACCAAAAGTTACGGCGTGACAGCTATACCAACTGTAACGAGCTTGAGAAACAGCAGTTTTCCCAATATGAATAGCCTCTGCATTTTCCATCTCAAGCCGAGTATGATTCACCCGAGCATTTTCCCCGACCCAAATTTCCGTAACCGCATTAGTAAAATATACGCTCTCTTCCTCTGTGCTCTCCGCGTCTGTGTGGTTCGCATACTCTTCCACTAACGTCACGCTACTACCAGTCTCCGCCACAACCAAGCAACGCGGAAGAGAAATTCCAGACTGCTCGCCAGTAGCAAGAAATACCAAATGAATTGGGGTCTCGACCACCACATTTTTTGATACCCAAACGACTGCGACATCAACCATTCCACTCGTATTGAGAGCAGTAAACAGTTCGTGTGCGCCTTCAGTTTGAGCTAAATATTTCTGTACCTCTTGAGTGTACGTAGCAGATAAATCGGCTAAATTGCTAACGACAACTCCATCTGGTAAAAGAGAAACTGAGGACAACTCAGATGAATAAACACCATCAACAAACACCAACCGACTTGTAGCTGCTTCTGGTAGCGATCGTAAAGATGAGCCAACAGACGCGCTACCCTTCGTCCCCACATGAAATTGAATTTTCCGCAAAAAAGATAAATCGGCGAAGCGCCATTCTTCATCACGAGTTGTAGGCAAAACGGATTGACGAACCCATAAAACGGCGCGTTCCCGTAATTCCTGCAACCAGGATAGGCGATCGCGAGGTGTTTCAACACCACCCACAATTTGATTCAACAAATCTATCAAATAAGCATCTCTATCCAACACGGTAGATGCCAAATCGATGGAATGGGAATTAGGAACTGGACTTGGAGAAACAAGGATACTCATTATACAGTCACCTCAACTCCATTTTCTTCCAACACCCAATCATAACCGCGAGATTCTAATTCCAACGCCAGTTCTTTACCGCCACTGGTAATAATCTGTCCTCGTGCCATCACATGAACGTAGTCTGGTACGATGTAATTCAGCAACCTTTGGTAGTGAGTAATCATAATTGTCGCGTTCTCAGCGCTTGTCAATTGATTAACTCCATTCGCCACAATTTTCAGCGCATCAATATCCAAACCCGAATCTGTTTCATCCAGAATTGCCAACTTTGGTTCTAAAAGCGCCATTTGTAGAATCTCATTACGCTTCTTCTCACCACCAGAAAACCCTTCATTCACGCTCCGGTTGAGAAAAGCAGAATTCATCTTGACCACTTCTAGCTTTTGCTCTACCAAGTCATCAAAGTCAAAAGCATCCAATTCCTCCAAACCCCGTGCTTTCTGACGGGAATTGTAAGCCACCCGTAAGAAATCCAAATTACTCACGCCAGGAATTTCTAAAGGATACTGAAATGCTAAAAATATTCCAGAACGGGCGCGTTCTTCTGGCTCCATCTCCAACAAGTTTTGTCCCTGGAAAATAATTTCCCCGCCCGTTACCTCATAAGCAGGATGTCCAGCTAAAACTTTAGAAAAAGTACTCTTACCAGAACCATTCGGTCCCATAATCGCATGCACTTCACCCAACCGAACTTCAAGGTTTACACCCTTGAGAATTGGTGTCCCATCAACATTTGCTGTCAAATCTTTCACTGACAGCACGACTTCACTATTCTCAATAATCATGATGTGTGTCTTTTTCCTCTCTATTTCGCTCTACCTCGTTCCCAGGCTCAGCCTGGGAATGTCATACGAGAGGCTCCGCCTCCAATGTATCGTGAGGCTGAGCCCCACAGTACGTGTTACCAGGCTGAGCCCTGTTACGAGAATTACCCAAACCTGCCTCACAGTACGTGTTACCAGGCTGAGCCTGGTAACGAGAAATCCATGACATTACCCAACGCTTCCTTCCAACTTCAAACTCAACAACTTATCAGCTTCTACAGCAAATTCCATGGGTAGCTGATTGAATACGTCTTTACAGAAGCCACTCACCATCATGGAAATTGCATCTTCTGTAGAGATACCGCGTTGTGCAAAGTAGAAGAGTTGATCTTCCCCAATCTTAGAAGTAGAAGCTTCATGCTCTACCTTGGCAGCATTATTCTGCACTTGGATGTAAGGGAAAGTATTAGCATGAGCATTATCCCCAATCAACATGGAGTCGCACTGAGAATAATTTCTCGCTCCTTCCGCTTTGGGATTGATTTTTACCAGACCGCGATAGCTGTTACTGGAATTACCAGCAGAAATTCCTTTAGAAATAATAGTGCTGCGGGTGTTCTTACCAACATGAATCATTTTGGTACCAGTATCAGCTTGCTGCATATTATTTGTCAGCGCTACTGAATAAAACTCACCTACGGAGTTATCACCCACCAACACGCAACTGGGATATTTCCAGGTAATTGCAGAACCAGTTTCTACCTGAGTCCAAGAAATTTTAGAATTCACGCCCTGGCACAAACCGCGCTTGGTGACAAAATTGTAAATACCACCCTTGCCATTTGCATCGCCAGCGTACCAGTTTTGAACGGTTGAGTATTTGATTTCAGCGTTGTCTAAAGCAACGAGTTCGACTACAGCAGCGTGCAATTGGTTGCTGTCGTACATTGGCGCAGTACAACCTTCAAGGTAGGAAACATAGCTTCCCTCTTCTGCAACAATCAGAGTTCGCTCGAATTGCCCGGTTTCACCGTTGTTAATCCGGAAGTAAGTAGACAGTTCCATGGGACATTTCACTCCCTTGGGAATGTAAACGAAGGAACCATCACTAAATACGGCTGAATTTAGGGCTGCAAAGTAATTATCTGCTACCGGGACAACGCTACCCAAGTACTTTTGTACGAGTTCTGGGTGTTCTTGCAATGCTTCTGAAATGGAGCAGAATATAACACCATCTTTAGCCAGCTTTTCTTTGAATGTTGTCGCTACGGAAACACTATCGAAAATTGCATCAACCGCAACATTTGCCAATCGCTTCTGCTCTGATAGGGGGATGCCTAACTTCTCAAAGGTTTCCAATAAAGTTGGATCGACTTCCTCCAAGCTGTTTAGCTTTTGTTTCTTTTGTTTGGGTGCGGAATAGTAGATAATGTTCTGATAGTCTATTGCAGGATACTTGACACTCGGCCAAGCTGGTTCAACCATTTTTTGCCACTGACGGAAAGCCTTAAGGCGAAAGTCCAACATAAACTCCGGCTCGTTCTTCTTCGCGGAAATTAAACGGACAATATCCTCGTTCAGTCCACGCGGAATTGTGTCGGCTTCAATGTCAGTAACAAAGCCGTACTTATATGGCTGGTTGACTAAGGTTTTGACAGTGGCGCTCATTGGCTGTTACTCTTGTGTTCTCTTTCTTAATCTCTTTAAGGATGGAAGACGGAATCTTTAACCGGGCTTCCTTTTCAAGCTAGCCGAGGTGTGACTCGACTGCTATCATAATAAGTATAAGGACTAAAACAACATTCGTGTTGTTTAACATATCTTTATTTTACGCTAGATTAGCCATAATTTAGCTTTGTCACGATAAATTTTTGGGGCGACGATGGCGACTATCCACCAGTCCTCAACCAAGCAAGATATTCTGGAATATCTTTTAAAACACTCACAAGCTACGGCTTTCGATCTGGCTGACGCTCTAGACGTTAGCCCGCAAGCAATTCGCCGTCATATTAAAGATTTGGAAGCAGAACAACTTATATCTCTCGTGTCATCCGTACAGGGGGGAATGGGACGTCCGCAACATATCTATCAACTGACTCGTCAGGGAAAAGAACGGTTAAACACAAAAGTCAGCGAAGGTCTCGGCGATAGCTATGGTAAGTTTGCCGTTTCCCTACTGGATACATTAGCGGAAACGGTAGGACGAGACGAAGTCACCTCAATTCTACGAAAACAATGGGAACGCAAAGCCCACGATTATCGAGAGCGTCTTGGGAATGCTCCTCTATCTGAAAGAGTTGCAACTTTGGTAGAACTGAGAAAAGCTGAAGGTTACATGGCTGAATGTCATCCAGTACCATCAGGTAACTCATTAGATGATAATAAGTTCATTCTCACCGAGCACAATTGCGCTATTTCCAACGTTGCAGAGTCTTTTCCCAGTGTTTGCGGTCATGAATTAGAAATGTTTGCTGCTGTATTGCCAGATTGTACTGTAGAAAGAACTCACTGGATTATTAATGGCGAACACCGTTGTGGATATTTAGTCCAAGCGAGAAAATAAGTGCTTTTATGAGAGCGGTTTCCTTTGTGAATGAGAAGCTCGTTATTAAGCATAGGTCATAAAAAATGGGTATTTGGTAATTGGTATTACCAAGTCAAGTCAGTCATACCATTTTGGATTTTAGATTTTGGATGGGTAGATTGGGAAAGTTTCGCTTGGACTTAATTGTACCCAATTATCTATCAGATTCTTTTTTCAAACTGGTGTATGGTTATTGTGATAATTGTAAATTTTTGAATGATTTATTTATGAACTTACCACCCCAATCGCCGCCACAATTTTTAACATTAGAAGAATCAGCAAAGGTTGATGCTGCTTTACTGTCCTCACCAGAAAAGTTCTTAACTAGAATAACTATTTCATCCCTCAGGCTATTGAATCACATAGCTCAAGAGTATAACGTGACTGTTGAGGATTTAACCGCACAACAAGTCATTGCTTGGTTTGAGAAAGATAGCAAGATTCGTCGAGAACAAGGAGTGGATGCTGCATATTTGAAGTGGTAAGAAGGGTGAGTCGTTAGTAGTTAGTAGTTTTTCTGCGATCGCTAGCTCTTATAAAACAACAAAAAGTCCGCCTGCGCGGACTTTGTTCGTATAGCCTTAGACTTCCAGTCTAAAGGCACGATATAACTACCCATTAAGCGTAATTATTATTATTACGCGGACTGCGGGTTCCTGCTGCGGCTCCAACCATTGAGGCGAGTAAACCTAACAAGGACCCAAAGACAAACCACCACAGACCTTTACGGAAATTGCTTGCAATTTCAGCAGCTTGTTGAGCACTTACATTGGGAGTATTTTGGGGTATATTGACACCACCTTGCTGCACTTGGTTTACAACTTCTCCAGCGTTAGAAGCAGCAACACCAAAAGCACCCGATACTCCACTTGCTAACAACCAAGAACTTAACGCCAGAGTCGTTGCCCACAGAATGGCACCATTGAGAAGAGCTGTATTGCGATTCATGGGACCGCAAGCACGAGCCATGACCCAACCACCAGTAAATAATGAAATCAACAAAGCAATAGTTGACCAAATTCCCACATTACCTGCAACATTGGGTGCAAGAGATCTCGGTGCGCCCGACCCCTCAATTGTTCCTGCTCCAATAGCTGCAAACATCGAACTTAATATTAATTGAGTTGCTAATGCAATCAACAGACCGGAAATGATAGGACCCCAACGAACGCGATCGTGGTAATCGGTAATTCGACCTACCACAGCAGGTTCGTTAATAACCTCGTCACCTACTCGATTTGTGTATGACATACTCTATTTTCCCCTTACCACTCCAGTAAAGTTTTTACTTCAAAATAGTCAAATAGTTACTAGAATTAAATTGCTTTTTTGGATTTTTAATATCTACCACTGGAAATACTTGCCTTGTCTATCTTTGGTCATAATATTTTTGGAAATTTAAGCTTTTTTTTAAGAAATATTAACTGAAAAGTTTTGAATAACTTGGAATGAGAATGACTGCTTTTCCCAAGCTAACCAACAGCTTCTATTTTTAGAATCATCGAACTCCTATTTGAATTTTGGCATATAGCACTTCCAGCCCTTTTGTGAAAAATTTTAAGTATTGTTAGGCAGGTATTCCCAAGCAAATAAGGGTTTTGGTAAGCAGCCCGCCCAACTATATTTCTCCATATAAGACTGTATGTGGCATCGCCTATAGGACTTGTTAGTTAATTCTATTTTTAGAGGATTTCTAAACTTTTTTCAAATATATCATATTTGTTATCTATAGTTTATTTTCAAAAACTTTTTTTTAAAACTTTTTGTTTGGTTATTCAATAACTTTCTTGTTAACTTTTGGTTGTTACAGCAATCCTAAATCATTTGTAAAATTTCTCTTTTCTTCTCCTGACAAAGACGCTACGCGATGCTGTAAGCTATGCCCGCTAGGGCTATACGTGCTCTTTGCGACGCCCGGAGCTATCTCCTGTGGAGACGCTGTTTTGAACAACAGGGAAACCCCACAATGCAATAGCTCGTCTTTGTGATTCATAATTTTATAAATCAAATAGGAGTGCTATAGTATGCAATACCCATAGCAGAGCCTGTCGGAATTACAAACACCTCTTCCTTGTCTTCCTTGTTCGGACTCAAATAGGATTGTTATACTAGCGAAAATTCTAAAATTTTGGATAAAAACGGTGAAGAATGAACAGTTTGTGATGAAAAATAAATAGTAAATTAGTGAGCAAGTGGTAGTTAGCAGTTCTATTAACAACCACTCACTACTCACCACTAGCGCAATTTCACAGCTGTCCCCGTTGCTGTAATAAGTATGAGAACACCTGATTGGTCAACATTGATAGTACCAGTATCAATTTCGATACCAATAACAGCATCCGCACCCAAACGCCTTGCTCTTAGGGATAATTCTTCGATCGCTTTTTGTTGACCCTGCTCAAATAGGCGTTCGTAACTTCCAGTGCGTCCACCAATAATGTCTCGGATACTCGCAAAGAAATCGCGCAGGAAATTGCTTCCGTAGACCACTTCTGCAGTCACAATGCCCAAATATGAATCAACGATAGATCCCTGAATGACATCAGTTGTACTCAAAATCATAAATCGAACCTCAATCGCATTAATTGGAATAGCACGGGTTTTTATTCTATTTGATATGCTAACGTTCTCCTCTACCTAATTATTTAATCGGTATAGAGAGAGCGATAAAGGTAGCTTTTTCATTAACGCA
The DNA here is from genome assembly GCF_000760695.4 of Tolypothrix bouteillei VB521301. Taxonomy (GTDB): domain Bacteria; phylum Cyanobacteriota; class Cyanobacteriia; order Cyanobacteriales; family Nostocaceae; genus Scytonema; species Scytonema bouteillei_A. Next base: position 6,400,442 of record NZ_JHEG04000001.1, read on the forward strand.
TCTACATATATATTTGAGTCTATCCAAAGCCATGCATCCATGATTGACATTAGAAAAACTTCCTGAGGGGGCAAAAAGCTTGTGAAATAAATGAATTGAGGTACACAACTTATAGGAAAATAGTTTTTGCCCGTTCATGTGGTTAATATCAACGGGTAGTAATGCTGAAGCTTTGATTGAGTTACGTCAGCCCCTTTACCATGACATGAGTGCTAGTTAATCTTTTTTTGTTAGTCCAAAGAACTTGTATGAAATCAAACAATGCTTGTAACGTACTTTTACAGAGTTCTGAAAAATCTTCATAATTCTTGTATAAAAGTCAATACAAGGTGTTTGCAAAACAAGATATTTTTGTTTTAATGGACAAGCAATCAAGAAAACTTTGAAAAAGTTGCAAAAAATATCAGGAAAATTACTGTGTACAAGCCAACATCTTTTATAGTAAGTATTTTCATTATTAGCAGTATTGCAGCAACAATACCATCAGTAGCCCGCGCTCAAAGCATTTTGCCCCAACAAAGTTCTCAGGAGTTAAAGGAACTTCTAGATGAAGGGCGACGACTTGTAGATACAGGGGATTATAATAACGCGATCGCAGTTTATCAAAGAGCCACAAATCTAGAGCCAAAAAATGCCACCATATATGCCGGTATTGGCTACTTATACGCCCAGCAAGGCAATTTTCCCGCAGCTTTAACGGCGTATCGACGTGCTGTATCACTCAATCCTAACAATAGCGATTACCAATATGCTTTAGCTTACGTAAGTGGTAATTTGGGAGATAACAAAACAGCCAAAGAAGCCTACAGACGTGCCATACAAAGCAATCGGAATAACGCTAATGCGTACATAGGTTTATCAACAGTTCTCTTGCGTTTGGGAGAGTACGTAAATGCTAAATGGGCATACGAACAAGCGGTCAGTCTAGATCCCAAAAATCCTCAAGTTTATGAGTTGCGAGGTAATATACTGATGAAGCAAGGAAAATCGAAAGAAGCGATCGCAGTTTTCAAACAAGCTCGAGAACTATACGAACGCCAAGGTAAGTCAGAAAGCGTGGTCAGACTCGAAGCCGTACTCCGTAATTTAGGAGTTTAATCGGCGCACAATCCTTGAGTTACCAGTTATCAGTTACACAACAACTTCATCTTATTCTTATTTACTATTATTATTTACTGGTTACTGGTGAGCCCAGCACTGTAGGGGAGTTTCTGCCATAGTAAGGACATGGGAGATGGAAAGATTCTGGTTACCGGAAACCATTCCCCAGATTCATCGTCTCACAAAGAAAGGTATTCCCCGTGCCTGCAAGCGATCGCTTAGAGCAGACGCTTAGAGCAGACCTTGTACCTAACACAATCAAAGGCAATCACTCACAAACTTAGTGTTGGAAAATAATCCTTTTGTCTTAATGCCCAATGTCCCCATAAATTGAAGCTATACTGCAAAAAACGAATTCCCTTGACCCAGGACAAGGGGTCAAGGGTATATCACTTTGTGCCAATATCATCAAAAACGATCCCGAACGTACTTGAACTCTAGCGTAGAAACGTATATAATTACGCTCAACAAAATCAATATGCAAGACTAGCTACCGGGTGACTCACCCCCTTGCTGCTTGGATTTATGAGTGCAGCCTTTTTTAATGACATTAGCTACTTTTTTTGGGCAACTGTTGTATGGGCTGAGGTGGTTCGAGTAGTTTGATGCGATTGGTGTTGCAAGAAGAATCGACTCTGGAAATAAGCTCCTGGAGGCGCTCGCTACTACTGTTCTGTTTTTGTCTGGACATAAGTTTCAACTCCTTTGCGGTAGATACCCTAACAGAAAATCGAGCAAACTCGAATTATACATTAAATACGGTTGTTTTAGCAAGGCCCAAAATCAATATTGGATCTTCCTACTTATGGTGTATCATCATTTGTGCATTTGGCGATGGTACTCCCGATACTATTTTTTAAAAAAAAGATGAAGAAAATGTGAGGATTTGGGTTTGTACGCAAATTTTACTACGTTTTCGCTACACATCATCTATCAGCGTGGCAGAAAACCCGATCTTCGCAGCACAGCAGCAGCTTGTTTGCTGCGAACAAATTGGAGAAAGCCTTTAACAGCTTGGGAAGATCTCTTGCTCGAGATAATTCCGATAGGGCGCACCAGCAGATATCTACCCGTCTGTACGTTTTCTGGGGTAGCTTCTACACCGTTAAGACTTTTGGGGTTCAGACGGAGTTGTTTGGATGTAACACGGGCAGATGAGAAAACGCCAATACTATAGGGAATATTCTGTACTGCTGCGATCGCATCCTCTTCTTCCCTCAGAAGAATTGCTGTCTTGGAATTCTTCAAATCTTCACCCAAATAATGCTTCCGCAGAAGGCGCTTAACTGAATCATCTTCAGGAAGATCCAGTACAACAATCTTGGCATCAGGACCTCCGAGTTCTTGCCAATTTCTCAAAGTACCGCTGTAGATTGCTTTGAGATTCTCCGTTGTCAAGTTAGTAATCGCGCTAACACTTGAATGGGTAGCGACTAACAGAGCATCTTGAGCAGCGTCCAAATACTCCAAGGTGCTGTCTTCCAATTTCAACTCTTCACTCACACCGCTAAGATCGAGCAGTCCGTCTCTAACTCCTTTAAGCTCAGCCATAGATTGAGCGATGGGTACAAAAGAGACTTGGACGTTTTTGACTTGAGATCTGTAAGCATCAGCCAGTGTCTTCATTGCTACATAAGTAATACCCCGAACGCCAATCTTAATCTCCGATCGCGCTTGGGAGCCAGATGGTAGATGAGTACTAGATTGACGGACGTTGCTAGTTGTACAGCCAGATATTTCCCCTAAAAATATGCTCGTACCGAGGATTGCTATCAACCAGAAGCGATTTCTCATAAAATATACTTTTCATATAAAGCTTTTTGCATCCTCCAAACAGAGTAAACCATCAACCCATCTTTTCCTTCACTCGAAGCTTATTATCTCTGCCATCAGAGAGTATTCCACAGCCATTTATAGAAATATTGTGTTTCGTTGAGGTAAATATCCTCTAGTTCCTGCTTTTTCCCAATCGTGAGTATTTTTGCCACCTATTAACTTTTTTCCCACTCAGCTAAAATTCTCTGTGCATCCTGACAGAGCAACTCATGATATTGACCGTTGCTAGCAAGCAAGCCTCCCCACTGATTTATATCACCCGTGTTGTACTGTAACGGTGTACCGTCAAAATGAGTGTATTTTCCACCCGCTTCTGTCAAAATCAGTTCTGGGGCGGCTATATCCCAATCTTTTGGTGCAGACTTACCGGATAGTGAAATGTAAACATCTGCTTGTTGTTCGACAATTGTAGCGATTTTACATCCCACACTTCCTACTGCTTTTTGGTTTTGACAGGGTAGTTTTTGCAACAGGTATTCAAGTCTTTCATTGCGGTGAGAACGACTGACAACGACTGTTAAATCCTCAAGACGTTCCCGTGATGATACCTGTAAGGGAAGAGTTTTTCCATCGCGTGTTTCTGCAAAGGCACCACTGCCTTTTATGGCATAATACAGTTTTTTTAACTCCGGTACGGCAACCACAGCCAGAACAGGGCGCGTTTCTTTCACTAGAGCTATGTGAATGGCGTACTCCCCTGTTTTTTCAATAAAGTCTCTCGTCCCGTCTAAAGGATCGATAATCCAAGCCCATTCCTGTTTTGCTTGCTCGGTTGTGTATGTTTCTTCACTAATGTAAGCAAAATCTTCAGTACCTAAAGCGGCTTGTAGCTTTTCTAATATGTATTGATTGACAGCTACATCTGCTACTGTTACGGGTTCATTCTGCTTGTACTGTACTTCTAGATTGCGATCGCCTGTTTGGTGGTAGTAAGACTGCAGTATATCTGCTGCTTCCCAGCCCACAGAACGAACTACAGTCAGTATTTCTTTTAAGTCTTTCATGTATTTCTCACTCCATCCAACGGCGCGTACCAAAGAACTGACATGACAAAGAAGCCACGTGAGATGCTTGCTCAAGTGCATCTGTAAAACTTTCTTGCAAAATATAATGACAGAAAGCACCGTGAAAAATATCTCCAGCCCCCAGTGTATCAACAGCCCGAACACCGGGTACATTTAAAATACCTTTCTTGCCATCAATTGAGTATTGAATGGGGTTTTCTCCATGAGTTATGGCAATGTAGGGAATGCCAACTTGACTCAGATAGGCAAAAACCTCTTCCTCGTTTTTACATTGGGGAGGATGAAAATTAGCAGAACAAATAGCATAATCTACAAAAGGCAAGAGTTTTTCAAATCCAGGTTTCCAACTACCACCATCTATAACAACCGGGATATTTTTGGCTTTTGCCATTTGGGCGATCGCAATTCCCAGTGTCATTTGATGTCCGTCAATCATGACAATATTGATATTGCGTAAAACATCTGCGGACAGGGATTGCTCTGACGCCTGAGTTTTGACAGCATTAATGGAAATAACCGCTCGTTCGCCAGTAGATTGGGTAACAATGATGGAAGAAACGGGTGGTGGGTTTTGGGTGGTGGAGTTTAAATCTATGATTCCTATTTTGTAGTTTGCCAAATCTTCTTTAATAAGTTGTGTCATTGGGTGAGAACCGACAATTCCCAACACACTTGCTTTATCACCCAAATGGCTAAAAGTGACTGCAGCATTTGTTGCAGGTCCCCCGGCGGCAACAGTATAATCAACTGCTACAATTTTCTGGTTATTCTTGGGTAGTGACTCTGCAAGATAAATTAAATCCAGAGTCACTAAACCAACGAAGAGTCCGTTAATGGGCATTTGTTAGTGGATAGTTGTTAGTTGTTAGCGGTCTTTTCTGTCTCATCTGTTCCCAATCCCCAGTTCCCAATCATGCATACAACAGATCCAAAACCAGGAATACTTTACATTGTCGGTACGCCTATTGGCAACTTGGAAGATATGACATTCCGGGCGGTGAGGATTTTGCAGACTGTGGATTTGATTGCTGCAGAAGATACACGCCATACTGGAAAGCTACTTCAACATTTTCAAGTGAAGACACCTCAAGTCAGCTATCACGAGCACAATCGGAACAGCCGTGTTCCGCAGTTATTAGAACAACTGAATCAGGGTAAAGCAATTGCTCTTGTGACTGATGCGGGAATGCCTGGAATTTCCGACCCCGGATATGAACTGGTGAAAGTGTGTGTGGAGGCGGGGATACAAGTTGTACCCATTCCCGGTGTGACTGCAGCCATTACAGCGTTAAGTGCGGCGGGATTGCCAACGGATAAGTTTGTGTTTGAAGGATTTTTGCCAGCCAAAGCTCAACAAAGGCGATCGCATCTTGAGTCTCTCAACGCAGAATCTCGCACACTCATTTTCTATGAGTCTCCCCATCGATTGCGGGACACCCTCAAAGATTTAGCAGAGGTTTTCTCTGATTCCCGTCAAATTGTTATTGCACGAGAGTTAACCAAGTTATATGAGGAATTTTGGCGGGGAACCATCGCAGATGCCATAAATGAGTACAACCAGAGGGAACCGCAAGGTGAGTATACTTTAGTGGTGGCTGGGAGTCCACCAATTCAAGTACAGTATTCAGAAGCAGAACTGAAAGCAGAATTGGAGAAGTTAATACGTCAGGGAATCTCGCGAAGTCAAGCCAGTCGCGAATTAGCAAAAATGACTTCTCTAACACGGCGTCAACTTTATCAATTAGCTCTTTCGGTAAAGGATGAAGTATGAGGGATATAAGGATAAAATTGCATTCTTCGTACTTTATCCTTTACCCTTAAGCCTATCCCCTACTCTTAATAACGAGCGGGCTTCTACCTTCTTAAGAATCGGGGAAATCAAAAGAACGGCTATTACAAACGTTCATTGCCTTTTCTACTCCCTGCTTGAGACACATTTCCGTACAATCAACAACAAACTGCAGTACAAGAGACATAAGTTGACTTTCCGCAACAGAAAATTTGCCCAAGACGTGGGAAACGGTACCGGAATCATCACTCGCAGAACCTTTTGGTCTACCTATACCTATACGCAAACGAGGAAAGTCTTGAGTTCCAAGATGGGCGATGGTGCTTTTCATACCATTGTGTCCGCCCGCAGAACCCGACAAACGCAAGCGAGTTTTACCCATTGGTAAATCCATATCATCATAAATCACCATTACCATTTCTGGTGGTAATTTATACCAACTAGTAACGGCTTGTATGGACTGTCCCGAACGGTTCATGTAAGTCAGTGGTTTGAGCAGGCGGATTTTGTCTCCATTGATTGCAAGTCCTTCACCATACTCTCCCTGAAACTTACGATTCTCTGTTAAAGGAATTCGCCAAGCACGAGACAAAGCATCTATAGCAGCAAAACCAATATTGTGGCGTGTCTGGTCATATTTTGGTTCTGGATTCCCCAACCCCACAACAAGCTGGGGAATCACAAGAGTTTTTTTAGCAACCGCTTCTGCCATCTAAATTATGAATTATGAATGATGAATTATGAAGTCAGAAATTTTATCCTTCATCCTTTCTAGCAGCTTCTATTTGCTTGGGTTCGAGTTCGGCTGTTGTCTTAACAGCTTCTTCTATCTGTACGGCTTCTTTTTGAAATTCGTTTTGGAACTCCTTAGAAGCATCTTGAAAACCGCGAATTGCCTTTCCCACACTTCGACCAATTTCTGGTAACTTCTTGGGACCAAAAATTAATAGCGCCACAATAAAGATAAGAGCCATTTCTGGCAAACCGATACCAAATACGTTCACAGCCTTTCTCCTTTCGAGTGACCGATCTAACTTTTAACTTAACAACTGCCACAACATCTCACATCTTGTAGTTTAGTGCAAGAGTTGGTAGTTGGTTAGTGGCTGCTCTTACCTCTACTAACCACAGAAAGAAAAAACCCGGAAAAACCGGGTACGGGATAGTTTGTTATGCAAGTTTTGTCAATTTTGTGAATTATCTGCCTAGCGTCCGCCAATCGACACTTACGTCTTGGATCAGGATTGACTTGTTGTAAAGCTGCAGAATAATCAGCAGAAATACGAAAAATAGTCCTATAAAAACAGCCATGAGGGGGGTAGTACCCCATCCTGGAGCCACTTTACCATACTCAGCATTTAAAGGTCTGAGGATGTCTCCCAACCGCGTCCTTTGTGCCATAGTTCACCTAAGATGAATTGCCAAACCATTTTTTAATGTTCTGTAATATTCTATAGGAAGACTACTCATAATATATACTTCTTATGGAACCCGCAACAGTTCTTAGCATTTCTGTCGGTGCGATCGTCATCGTTATAACAGCGCTGTCTATTTACACCTCTTTTGGTCCTCCCAGCAAGGAGTTGAGCGATCCGTTTGAAGATCACGAAGATTAATGCCAGCCACGTGACAGGTGTACTGGATATATCGATAAAACGATGTAAAGACGTGCCATAGTGCGTCTTTACATCGTTTTATACCATGCAAAATAAGTTTCTGGAGTCTTGAGACCGATAACCGCTTCAAACAGCGTCTCTACATTTTTTACCAGATGTCTAGATACAATACCAAGCATCTAAAAAGGTGTGACTTTTCTTCCCAAACCTTCTAATTCTCATAAACTTTACAAATCTTTACTCGTTTCCAGACTTAGCTTGAGAATGCTTTACGCTTTGCAAACGCACGCGGAGCTTTCAACTTGGAAATAGCATTTTCCACCTGCTGCTAATCTATAACTCAATACGGTTCAGCAATTGCCCTCAGAATAGAATTCTGGGGCTACACAAACAAAGTCCGCCTACGCGGACTTAATAAGAAGTCCACGTAGGTGGTGAATCCAGTCCTGCAGGCGGGTTTCCCGCCGTAGGGAACTGGTGAACCCGAAGGGACTTCGTTCGTATAGGCGTGATTTCAATCACAAGCATGTTTTTTCCAAATTGGGATGCTCCCGATAGAAATGGCTTCTCCCCAGTTTACTAATGAAGATTTATCTGCTTTCAATAATTCATTGTCTCAACCAATTAACGGTGTTCAAAGATTTTTTATTCATGCAGAATTTATGCTCTAGATGAAAAAGCTCGGAAACTAGTTAAAGATGCTCTTAATGGGGATAAGAATATTAGGGAACCCAGCAAACAAGCTTTCAAAGAATCCTATAAAATGCGTGCAACAGTCGCCTATGGGTTAGAACGATTTTGGGGTGAAGCAAAACGCCATGAAAGAGACTCACCAGCTTTAGCTAAATATTGGAAAGCGACTTGGGTGGGGGAAAATTGATGTTCAAAGTTCATTAACAATCAAAGGTTATTTATTAAAACTGATGTTTTTTGGCAGCAAATAAATTTTCTTGAGCTTGACCGAGTTTTTGATATCCACGTCCTTTAAGGTTTAGGTGCAGGGCTTATATGTTTTCCCGCATAATAAATAATTACTTTTAATTTTTCTGTATTAGGAATGTAGTAAACTCTATCTCCGCTTGCTACTTCGTATTCCCAAACACCCTTGTAAGCTTTGCCTTTTAAAGGGAAGACGCACCCTTGTTTTCTAGTTGTGGGTGATGTACACAAATCTTGATAACAACGATAACAGTTTTGTGGATAACGGTTGGTCAAAGCTTCCCATTCACGATATACTCTACGATTTTTTGCTACCACTAACCATTTTTCAGATAAATCAATATCTATTGTACTTTCCTCTGTCTTTTCACTATCTGACAAATTAGGAGCCGTCAGCTTAACTTCTGGCGGCTCCACATTATTAGTTTCTGATTCGTTTGATGAAATTTCCGTCATTTTAGAAATCAGGTGATTTCTCAGTAAAGGGTTGGGTTAATGGTATTTCATCATACTCATCCTCATCACTGAATGCATGGGCAAGATCGGGGTTGGCGATCGCTAATGCACTTTCGTGCCATTCATGAATAATAGCTTCTAGTTCATCCCAAGCTTGTTCAGACAAAATTGCTGAACGATAAGCTTCTGTTACCTCATTGGTAAAGTCTTGAAGCTCATCTTTGTCAAATACTTTAAGCCAGCCATGTGGATGTTCGCTACCAAGCTTTTCATCTAAACGTAAACGAAAAGCAGCGCTTAAAAGCTCGATAAGGTATTCACCATTTTGAGCCGCTTTGGCAAGAGAAGAAACCTTTTCACGACGCAGCAAAGCAAAATGCTCATCGTTACGAGTAATTGTTACTGGATGCTCTAAAGCATGGTCTAGTACTTTTCCTGGTTGACGGTTTAGCTCAGTCGCTGTAAATAGTGTATCTGAATAAATACAACTCAACATAGTAGAACTCATATGTTATGTGCGTTTTAGAATGCAAAAATCTAACGCACGCACTATACGTATTATTATACGTATTTGCCAAATTCCGTCAATACGGACATTTTCTGTTAATTTTTATACTTAAAATTGCGATCGCTATACCAAAGAGTTTCCAACCAATCTGAATTAACCCAATCGGTGGGGTGGAGTCAGACCTGGTAGTATTCCTGTAACTTCTCAATTGTTTCCAACTAATCCAAATTGACCCAATCGGTGGGGTATAGCAATACATTGGAAAATGAAGCGATTAATCAGTCGTTTCCAACTAATCCGAATTGACCCAATCGGTGGGGTAGAAAAGACAAAGCCAATTTTTTAGTTAAGTTTAAGAAAGAGGTTTCCAACTAATCCGAATTGACCCAATCGGTGGGGTTAACTGCAGCTAAATCGTTAACTTTGGGGCGATCGCCCCAAATTGATTTAGACAAATTACCTCCTGTAAAGCACAAGGGACTCATATTGTTAGTGAGCCGGGAAGAACCTTGTCGAAAAGCTATAGAATATCATCTCCCACAATTGGAGCGTTGTTGGTTAATTTGTTCTTCGCAAACCCTTGATTTAGCAAAAAAGTTAAAACAAGATTTTCCCAATCTAAAGATTCCAGAACCAATAATTATTAACGATATCTACGAGCCTTTAGAGTTCTATCAAGAAGTCAGAAAAATTTATAACTATTTGCCCCAGGAATGGGTGATAGAGGATGTCGTTGCAGATTTTACAGGAATGACTGCTCAGGCTAGTGTAGGAATGGCTATTGCTTCTTTGTGCGAACAAAGTTCATTACAATATACACCAGCTGAGTTAAAAGATGGAAAGCCAACAGGACGTTCTTTAAACCCGATTGAAATTACATTCGCTACAAGCAAAAAACACCGAGGAGACAAGATAGTTGCAACATGAGACGTGATGTCATCATAACCTTTGAAATCACGATTTAATCATACCATTTCTGTATAAAGATGCATCTAATTAGCCTGTGTAGGCAGGCTTTGTTTGTATAGCCGAGGCAGCGCGTTGCCCAGAGCAGCGCCGTGCGGGGGTTCCCCCCGTTGAGGCGACTGCGGGAGGTCCCCCCCGTTGTAGCGCCTGCCGTCCACATTTCTAATGTGAGGGAATTTTAAGCGCAACCTCATATAGGATTAGTATAAGAAGTCCGCGCAGGCAGTGAGTCCAGACTTTACTTATCTGAAAACGGTATTACCTATCTTAAAGCTGATGATTTTCCAGGGTTTTACAGTACATTTGTTCTGCTCGTGAGAATTCAAGGAACGTTCCAGTAAGTCTACTGGCTCATCCAAAGTCAAACCCAAGTCACTTTGCAATTCTAACTCTGCTGTTTTCCCATGGCATTCATAGCACCTGAGAATCCACTGTTCTGGGTCATCTTCTGACTGCTTGAAAGCCATCAAGATTAAATTCTCATCTGATAAGTTCAACAAACTACCACTTGGTGGTAAAGAACTCTGACGATTTTGCTGTTGTGGATTCAGTACCAGCACTTGCAAGGGTATATTTAATTCATATCCCCGTTTTACTGTATTGGCTGTTTCCCAGCTCTGGGCATGAGGATATAAGGCATAAGTAAATTCATGATAACCTCGATCTGCTTCCGGATTGGGCCAATTGGGACTGCGTAGCAACGTCAAGCGGAGTTGGTTGGGTTGGCTGTCGTAACCGTATTTACAATCATTCAGCAAACTGACACCGTAGTGATTTTGGATTTCCGTTAAGTCAGCCCAACGCAATGCGGGAACTTCCCATTTTGCCTTTTCTGCTGGAGTTGTCGGTTTGGTTGTCCGACGAATAGCCCCACAGGGAATTTCATAAGTCGCAAAGTCTGCTTCTAAGTTTAGTGGAAAAGCCACCTTTACCAAGACATGATTTTCTTGCCAATTCACTTTGTTTGCTATCTTGAGAACAGCAGACTCTTTTTCTAAAATGTAATCTTGCGAAAACGTTGATTGACCTATTCTTCGCACCACTCGCACGCGGGTTCGCAACGCACCCCTTTCTAAATGATGAACGCTTAACAATTCCGCAGGTGGTAAAGGATGTTGAGCATAATTTGGGTCAATATTCCAAGCATCCCAGTACTGACCGCTATCTTGGAATGCTTGGAGTTGATTTCCCAATCCACTGAGAACTTCACGGTGATTGGTTTTATCAAAAACGTTGGACAGATCTCCCGTTTCTGGGTCAATTGTCACTCGCAAACACTCATTTTCTAAAACGAACTCTTCAAATGGTTTGAGAGACTCCAAAGTAGGTTTACACGGACACAACCAGAAGACACGATAACCACAAGCAGGAATCTCACTGACAAAAAACGAAACTGACTTTACTGGTATTTCATCACCATTTGGTTCGCGTCTAAATCCCATAAAACGGCTCTGAGACTCAACCTCTTGACCGTCCAAATTATATATCGTCCAATCCCGGCGCTCATCATCCTCTTCTGGAAACTCAAGTTCAACGATTTGCGATCGCACCCAATTGAGAGAATTGAAAATAACAACTGGTTGTGCTTCAGGCTGTGGAGGTGTCGGTAGAGAGATTTGGGATGCGATCGCATTCAAAGACTGTTGCACGATACTACTACCAACTCGTTCCACTTCTTGCCAAGTTGGTAATGCATCCACATAAACTTGATGAATAGAAGAACCGGGCAAAATATCGTGAAATTGATTGAATAAAACATTTTTCCATGCAAATTCTAGCTCGGACTTCGGATAACTTGCGCCAACACTTAAAGTTGCCCAAGCTGCAAAAAGTTCTGCTTGATAGAGCAACCCCTCACAATGACGGTTCCAGCGTTTTTGGTCGCTGTGAGTTGTGTAGCAACCCCGATGGAATTCCAAATACAATTCGTCCTCCCAGGTGGGGAGTGGAGAGGGGGAGAGGGGGAGAGGGGGAGAGGGGGGAGAGGGGGTAGACACGGTAGAAACTTCTTCCTTATCCCCCGTGTCCCTGTTTTCTCCTTGTCCCTTAATTTGCTGCAAGTAACTTTCAGAAGTACAAAATTCAACATCGGGAAATACGGGAGATTTTTGCCAGCGACGGGCGGTTTCCAACATATCGCGAGTCGGTCCGCCCCCATGATCCCCCACACCGGGAAGCCATAGAGATTCAACTAACCCCGTTTGCGATCGCCACTCACAAGCATAAGATACCATCTTCACAGGATCGATACCTTCACCAATCAACGCAGACATATAGCTGAAGACTTCACTTCCATCAGGAGACTTCCACCAAAAAGCACCATGCTCAAATCGAGTTGTATCATTCCACCGCAACTTCTGAGTTACAAAATACTCAACACCTCCATTCACTAAAAACTGAGGCAAAGTTGCACAAAAACCAAAACTATCAGGAACCCATACCACACTAGAAAACTTACCAAACTTCTCCAATACGTAGCGTTGACCGTAGAGAAGTTGACGAACAATAGATTCACCCGCAATCAAATTCAGTTCAGGTTCAACCCAAAAACCACCCACCACTTCCCAACGCCCATCAGCCACCGCCTGTTGAATAGCACCAAACAAATCCGGACGGTGTTCCTCAATCCAAGCATAAAGAGCCGGAGTAGAATGACAGAAAATCAACTCAGGAAAACCTTCCTGTAAACTCAAAACTGATTCAAAAGTTTTTTGTGCAGCTTGCCAAGTTTCATTCACAGGCCACAACCATGCTAGATCGAGATGAGCGTGACCCAACAAAAAAATTTTGGATTTTAGATGTTGGATTTTAAATCCTCGAAGTTTTTGACGAACAACAGACAACAACTCCTCAAACTCTTCCTTCGCGCCCTTCGCGTCTTTGCGGTTCAATCCCTTCCAATCCAACTCCTCAATAAAAACCCTCAAAGCATCCAACCTTTCAGGCTCAAAACACTCCAAACAACGCTCCACAACAGCCAACTCATCAGCCACAAAACCAGGTTCCACAGAACCATCGTTGTTAGATTCATAAACCAATTGCGACTTCACCAACGCACCATCACAATGACCCGGACTCACCAAACGCAACGCTACCGTCAATTCCTCTCCCGGCGTTACCCCTTTACTCAAAAGCACTCTGGGAAATGAATCAAATAAATCCCCCTCAACTATCAACTGTCCGTTCACATAAACTTTGGCAGAATCAGCCCACCAAACGAGCGCCAGCCGCAAACACAAACCCTCTAAGGGATAACCCTGTAAATCCTCAGGAATGATTAATTTTTGTAAAAGCCATAAAACCTTTTGACCTCCAGCCCAAGTAATTTGTCCTTTTGGATTCAGCTTGGCAAAGTTCCAAGAAGATAGATCGGATGCAGTTACCTCAACTGCACTCAAGTCACCTTCAAAACATCGCCACGAAGGCAGAATATTTACCTGACTCCAAGAACGCAGTTTTGCGATCGCGTCAGAAATTGATTTAGTATCGGCTTGAGATACGGGAGATGTCATATTTCCGCTAATATGAGAGAACTGACAAACATCAACAATCTTTCGTCTATTGTTTTGTGGGAGTCGGGCTACTCATAAAACTCTCAACAAAAATTAACTACCATGCCTTCTGCTTCTTCTGGTCGTTATCAAAGCAGACTATTTAACTTCTTCCACCAACAATCTCGGCGCTGGGGCGAACAGTTCGAGCGCACTGTACGGCAAATACAAGTCACTACCAGTTGGTCTATAGAAGGTCTTCTCCATTCAGTATATATGCTCATCCAAAAAGCTGTCGAGTCATCCAACAGACAGCTCAATACGGCTGAGGAAAAACGTAGTTTGCGCTTACAAGGTCATGCAACTGATTCACAACAGCCGTCGCCTCAATCTGCTGACGATGCTGTTGCGCGAGTTTTAAAAGTCGTACCCACCCTGCAATTTAAAGATAAAGAGACACGGGAACAGGGAGACAGGGACAAGCGTTTCTTCCCATCTCGCTATTTTCCTATTTTCCACTATCCCCATCCCTTTGTTCTTCATTCCCCGACTCCCCAATCCCCAAGCCCCAGTTCCCAACTCCAAATTGCCAACTCCCAATACATTCAGGGAGTCGCTTCAAATTTGGCAAACCGCAATTTAGTGCTGGTTGCTGCCAATAATGAAATTTTAGACGTTTTGACATTTCAGCAGCAGAAAAAATTGCAAAATCGGATTTATGAGGAGTTGAGAACTTATGAATCACAGCAGGTAAATCTTATAGAAACAACATTAGATGAGGCACAATTATTACCAGAAATAGATCGCTTGTTAAATAAGCTAATTTCTGGTAAACAAGACAATGAACCTGTCTTACTTCCAGAAGCGATCGCCGAAGACACAACTACACCGAAGTCCTTGCCAATTTCACTTCAAGGGCTCGCAATCCTAGACGAAACTATTGCCAAATTAGAAGCTACTACTTTAGTTCCAATATCTCGTACTAGTTCGGAATTGCTGCAAATCGTTCAAACTCAGTTAAATATATTTCTTTATGGTAAAAATCAATCAATTACCAACAAAGAAAAAGTATTATCAACGGAAGTTGGAGAAAATCAAACAGCAAATGTATTATCCTTAATTTGGGAAGCTATTCATTACTTTTTTGGGGAACAACGTAACAAAAGTTTCGAGCAAACCGATCCATCAATCAGTAGCGATCGGTCATTACCCGAAGAGCGTAAACTTCACAGGCAATTTCAATTCTCAGGACAGTCGCCTTCATCTAAAGCTTTACCTGAAACCTCTCAATTCCAAGATGGTGAAACAGTAGATCCTTGGCTGACAATGGATGACTTGTTTAATCATTCACCACAAATTTATGAAGTCAATCGCGAACCACAAATAAGTGAATCTTCCTCAAACACAAATTTCACTCTTCCTGAAACTTTCTCCGAAAGGGAAAATATCTGGCATTACTTTCAAAGCAAAACCTCAAAGCTAAAGAAAATGTTAGGTTCGGTAAACCGCCAAATATCAGATCTTGGCTTACCACAATCAGCTAAAAAACGCAGGAATCACAACAGTCGTCAAAAATTGAGAATCGGGACAAATAGTTCTTCGTCCTTTCAAAAGTTAATGGTTGGGAATTTTGACTCCCAAATCACAGACTTTGACAGTCAAAAGACGACAGGGGAAGCCACCAAATCCTATCGCGAAACTGAGGCTATTGAGGCAAAGCCAGATTGGATAGAAACGAGTGCCAGAACAATCGGTTATGTAAAACACCCTCTAGAATTCATACTCGAATGGTTAGACCGTGCCATACTTTGGTTGGAACGGATTCTTGTCAACATTTTTCTGTTTTTTAAAGGGCTTTTACACGGGAAGTAAGAAGATGCTAATTGCTAATTGCTAATTGCTAATTGCTAATTGCTTTTTGACCATTAGCTATTAGCCCTATCTCCTTATGGAGAGGCTTCGCGTGCCGAAGGCATCGCTTAACGGAAGAATAAGCATTACAGCCTAACAGGTGCCAAGATAATGGTTCTAGGCGCGGCAATATTATCGGTATAACGACAAAAAACGCGGAGTTTTTCCGTGTATTACACGGAAAGAAAAAAATTAAGAAAGTATCAATCACAAGAGAATAATGTAGCTTTGCTAGTTGGTTAAGTACTATCGCTAGCAGCTTGGTTTATACTTATGTAACTAGATTTTGACAGTAAATAGTATTGTCCTATTGATACAAAATACAAGCTACTTTTCTTGAGTGCAAATTACGGCTAGCAACGTGCGTTATATGGTTTGGAGCAACCGAGTAGATTATCCACCGGAATTTTTGATTTTAGTGAAGGCTAGCTGTACAACTAATAGCTGCGATCGCTCTGACAAGTACCCGAAGTTGGCTCCTATTCTCAAGCAAATTGGCACCTTTGAGTTCTACAATTACTATGGCAAGTCTGGGGAGGACGGAGGCTACCCCACCGACTTTTTCACAGTACCGGAACTGTCTAATAACATGAGACACTTAAAAATCTACGGAGAACTCAAAAACGCTATGTAATATAAAATTGACGTTTAATTAAAGTTAGACTATGAGAAAACAGTTTTTATTTGTCTTGTTGCTGGCGATAACAGCTTGCTCGAAACCTCAAGTAGAAAGCACAACCTCTGCTTTACCAACCATCACACCCGCAACATCAGCTACGAGCCAACCTGAAACAACAACAACTCAATCACCTGCAACTCCTACACCAACAACAACTGAACCACCTGTAACCCCTACACCAACACCAAAAGAAGAAGACACAACAGAAAGTGTTAATAAGTCAGCAACACTAACATCGATTGAACCAGGTTCTCGCATTAATGTACGCAATAGAGCTTCAAAAAGCGCTAAAGTCCGTCACAAGGGTAGATCGGGTGATTCAGTGACAATTTTGAGTGAAAAAACCGGAGATGATGGTAACACTTGGTATCGAGTTCAGGTTGACAAGAATGGTACTAAAGGCTGGGTACGCAGCGATTTTGTGACAACCAGTACTGATAACACAGCACCTTTACCAACTTCGTCGCCATCCTCAACGGGTACAGAAGAGAACAACTGACACTATTGCTGTCTAACACCACCAACAACTGGCTTAACTTCATTGGGATCGGAGAAAGGATCGGTTCCACCACTCCAGTTGAAATCACTGATTCGGAAACTGATACCGCCTAATTGCTGTACGGGGTTATAACGCAAGGTAATTCCGTAGGTACGGCGGCTGTATTCCACTACGTAGTCTGTACTGGCGCGTTCTCCAGTGTCTAAATTGATTGAGGTTTCAAATCCAAAACGAAATGGTCCGTAAATCTGTTGAGTAATCCCCGCTCTCAGTACTTTGTTATCAACGGAACGGTCAAACAAAAAGGGAGATAAACCACTGTTTAGACCTTGGGAATAGCTAATTACAAAGCCGGTGTAGTCAAAGAAAGGTCGAGAAAAATGACCGAATTGACCCTGTAAACCAACGGTTGCAAACAAGGTACTTTGATTATCTCCACTACTGTAATGACTGGTGGTTCCAGTTAATCCACCAAACGCTTGTACGTAAGGAACAACTGGATTCGCTGTATACCGCAATCCTTGAGTGGGTGTAGCAGGTAATGGTTTCCCTTGCCACAGTGTCACGCCGCCGTTAAGGGCTGCACTGGCTTGCAGGCGAGTCAGGGAGACACGATTGTTTCTACGATCTGCTTCTAGCAAGTCTTGGCGATCTGTATTTGCTTCAATTAATTGAGCACCCCCTTGATAGCTGAGGTTAAGACCGCTTTTTCCTAAAGGAATGATGGGAGAGGTAATAATACCTCCAAAACTGCTTTGCACGGTTTGAAAGCCGAGAGTCCCGTTGTAGAGTCGATCGCGATAGCTATATTCCAGTGTGAGAGTGTGGGGTTTTTGCTCGTCTAACAGCAATTGGCGCAGTCGCACGCTCGCTCTGAGGTTATCTTCTAGATCGTTAAGGTCGAAGCTGGTTAACAATCCAGAACCTTCTAAAGATGTCCGTGGGCTCACGATAGCTCTCACTGTTGATTTTATACCAAACAGCGATGCGGGATTCTCCGTGCCACCCTGTACTGCTTTTTGGGGGTAAAACTGAGGCGTCAGACTGAAGGTGACTCCTTCTGTATCTATAGGTTTAAAACTCCGTTCAATATACACCCCTCCCCGTTGGTCGCCATCATAACCAATTGAGAACAATCCTGGCGTGACATCACGTTCTCTACGGTCAATCACCTGCTCGTTCTTGGGAATTGGTACGGAGAATCCTCGGTCAAATACCAAACGCTGTCTTTGTGTTTTGATGCGATCGCGTAAAGGTGCTTCCCTTGTCAAGGTAACCGTATCTGCCCTAATTTCCAATTCAGGAGGTGAAAAAGGGTCATTGGTCAGACGAACATCTCGCGCTTGCCAACCTCGGGCGTAAAAATCAATTCTTCCTGCTTCAAAACGGACTCGTCTGACTTGTCCCCCCTGTTTTGGTACGGGTATGTTGCTTGCACCTCCCCCACCTCCCAAGTTGATATTCAGCCCACCGGAGCTACCTGCTTGCAATGGTTGATTTTGTCTGATGCGATCGCTCAGAGGACGTGCTGGGACTCCCCCTGTCGTCACATCCGTAGGTAAAAAACTTAAATCCTGACCCGCACTGGGGATAAAAACCTCACCACTGCCGTTCAGTAATTCCCCATCATCTTGAATAAAATTGTATGTAAACTTCTGTCCGCGCAGAACTTGGTCTCCCCGTGTGAGAGCAACATTGCCGTCGCCAACAGCAATCAAGTTATCCATGTTAACTTGCACGCGATCGGCATCCACAACAGCGCCATCAAATCTAACAACCACGTTACCCTCAGCCGTAATCACCCGCCGTTGCTCGTCATACTGTTGTCTGTCAGAAATGACTTCAACAATGCGTTCTCCTGGTGTCGGGGTGCTAGGAGCAGAAGTTGTACCGGATGGTTGGTTTTGTTGTGGTGTTGTGGTGTTATTTTGCTTTTCAAGAACCGATTGAGTTTGGTTTGGAGCGGGTTGAGTGTCTTCTTCACCACGGACTTTAAATTCTATTTGTACTGGTGGGCGATTTGGAGATTGTTCGGGGTTTGTAGGGCTTTGATTTTGTGGCTGGGTTGATTCTTCTACCGATGCTGTTTGCTGTTGGGATAAATTCTTAAGTTTCAGTGATTTTGGTAGTACTTTCGCTTGCGTAGCGGGGTTCTCACCGAGATTGGGGTGTAAAGATTGAACTTGCTGTAGGGGAAAACCAATAGAAAGATTTTCACCTAAAAAAGCCGCACTTTTTGAAACGGTAACAGGCGAAAATTCAGGTGGAAAAGTTTCTGGCTGACTGGGTGCAGGCAGTGTTTGAGCAACTTGTAACTGGTTTTCAGTTGAAGTGTTCCGAGTTGTTTGAAAATTGAGTTTTTCCCGTCTTCCCTCAGACTTTTCCTGATTTTCCAATGTCTTTTCCGACATGGCATTCAAGCCAATCTCGCTGACCATTGGAGTGGTGGAATTAGCTGATTGTACGGGTTCGACGATGGGAAGAGGTTCGGGCGGCAACACTGGATGAAGCATATCAATCGTAAAAACTAGCTAACAAACAGCCAATAAATAGCCGGAAGGACAATACACTTTTTGCCTTCCGACTTTTGCCTTTTACACAAATTTAGGCAAGCCGCCCGGAGGGGGACACAAGCTTGGGTGGATTTCCCACTTGACACAAGCGCCCGCAGGCTATAATGTATAAGCCTTCCGGCAATCAATCGCGGACGATTTGTCGTGACTTTACTCGAAATCCCGACGACCGGGGTTACGAGCAGGGTCATTTGACAAAAAGCCAAAGATGAAGAGACCAACAAAGAAGGCAACAACTATATATACAACGATTTTTAAAGTCAGCATTTTAGATATCTCCTGTGGGCTTGAGTGGCTTTCAGTATCTGCAACGCAGAAAAGATAGCTTTACTATCTTACCCAAATCTGGTTCATTTTTCGGAGATTGAGGATTGGAGATTGGACATTGGGGATAAAAAATAGGTTTGCGCTCGTGTCGATCGCGGTTATCCCATGTTTCCGGGAGTTGACCGTTGACAAATGAGTTCGACTTGTAAATGCTCCTTAATTCTAAGTTGTAACTTGATTGATGTCTCTAGTGAATGGACGTTTAGTTAAAGTGGATGTTTCCGAAACCAAAATTAGGAATTGGGACTTAGCGGTTGGAGATGTCCCCCATCCCAGTTGTGGTTTCCTTTACAACACTATATTCTCAAATGGTAATATCGGGATTGGTTGTGGTTTCATGAGGAATAGCAAATAGTGGTAGTGGAAACTTTTCCATCAGCCCTAGCACAGATGGCTGATTATTTTAAAGTTCTTTCAGAAGTGAGTCGCCTTCAGATTTTATGCTGTCTCAAATCGGGTCCTAAAAATGTGACTGAAATTATTGAGCTAACTCAGCTCGGTCAAGCTAATGCTTCCAAACACCTCAAAATACTTTCAAGTGCAGGGGTCGTAATGCGATCGCCACAAGGAGCTAATGTCTTTTACGAAATTGCCGATCCCGTGATTTTTCAACTCTGTGAACTCGTGTATCAAAGCTTGTCTGTCCGACTTGAGGAAAAAGAAAAACAGTTGGAGTTACTTAAAACTTTGCGGGGCTAGTTGAAACTTCTTTATCTGCCTATCTCAGCCAATTTTTTTGCCAAAATTATTCCTTATTTCTACTTTATGTATTAATATAACTTAACGTACTTATGTGTAATTTTTTGCCACATCACTTAAGTTTTTTTATTTAAATGGAGTCAACTTCAAGAAAGTTTACGCCTGAGCTTCTGATGGAAGTTCAAGCGAGCTTGCAATTGGCAATACCTCTGTTATTGTGCAAATATTGGAGGCATCCATTCCATTGCTAGATGGGATGGTGATGGGCTTACTGAACGGTCAAACTTTAGTTGCAGGTGCCTTGAGTGCAGTAACATTTTCCACCTTAGCTTCTGTTTGTCGTTCTGCGCTTTCAGCAGTAGGTGCGAGTGTTGCAAACGCTTTTGGGGCTGTCAAGATAGATCGAATCTGTCGTGCGGCCAGTCAGGGTGTTTGGTTAGCTGCAACCCTTTCCTTACCTATGATGTTTGTCATTTGGCATTATGACTCTATTCTCCTGCTTACTGGTCAAGAAGAAACCATCGTATCCTTAGCTAATAGTTTTAATACTTTTGTTTAAGTTAAGTAGGGGAGGAAATTTATAAGATTAATAAGACAACCCCTACTAGAGGAGAGATCTGATGCGCGTGCTGCTATCGACGATCGGGTCGAGGGGCGATGTCCAGCCGCTAGTGGCGCTGGCGTTGGAATTGAGGGCCCTCGGTCAGGAGGTCCGCCTGTGCGTGCCACCCGACTTCCGCGACTGGATCGAAAGCCTGGGAATGCCTGTCACGCCTATCGGACCCGAGTTGCGCTCGACCGGGAAAGCCAGCCCGTCAGCAGCCCCACCCTCGCCCGAGCGCCGGCGTCAGCTGGCCCAAGCCACGGTCGCCACCCAATTCGAGACGATCGCGGCGGCAGCCCAAGGCTGCGACGCGATCGTGGGAGCAACAGCTCTACAGATCGCCGCTCGCTCGGTGGCAGAGAGAATGGGAATCTATTACGTCTTCGCCGCCTACTGCCCGATAGTCCTGCCATCGCCACACCATGCGCCACCCCCATTGGGTCTGGGCGGCGATATGCCGACACCCGCATCGGTAGATTATCCGGAGATATGGGCGCGGGATGCAGAACGCTTCAACGCCACCTTCGGCGTCGCGCTCAACTCCTATCGGGCATCACTCGGTCTGGCCCCAGTCACTGATGTCCGCAGCCACATCTTCACCGACCGACCCTGGCTGGCCGCCGACCCGACGTTGGGGCCCTGGCCCGATCCCGTAGACCAGACTGTGTTCCAGACCGGAGCCTGGATCTTGCCGGATGAGCGTCCGCTCTCCCCCGAGCTGGAGACGTTCCTCGACGCCGGCGAACCACCTGTCTACTTCGGCTTCGGCAGCATCCGCGCGTCGGAAGACCTTAGCCTGGTGACGATCGAATCGGCCCGTGCGATCGGACGCCGTGCGATCGTGTCTCGCGGGTGGGCCGACCTGTCACTCGTGGACGACGAACCCGACTGCCTAGCGATCGGCGAGGTCAACCAGCAGACGCTGTTCAAACGCGTCGCGGCCGTCGTCCACCATGGCGGCGCAGGCACCACGACCGCCGCCGCGCAAGCAGGCACGCCCCAAGTCGTCATCCCCCAGCTGTACGACCAGCACTACTGGGCCCGACGAATCCACCACCTCGGCATCGGAACCGCGCACGCTCCCGGCACACCGACCACCGACTCCCTGATGAGCGCTCTCAGGCACGCACTCCAACCCGACGTGGCTGCCCGTGCCCAATCCATCGCCACCGCAGTACGCAGCGATGGCGCACAGGCCGCCGCTCGGCGCTTGATAACTGCCGCCCCCCAAAACTCATTTTGAAGCGGGTTCCGCACTCATGCTGCTTATGGTTTTAATCGAACTTAATTACGAACTAAGATGTGGTAATTACTGTAATAGACGTAAAGAAATATTTGTATTTGATATGAGTTATAAAAAATTTATAGTAAAAAGTAATACTTTATTAGCTAATGGTTAGTAAGTAAGCTAACAATTATTTAACTTTACACAAGCTTAATAAAGCCAATTTTTGCAAGCAGGCGAGGACGCACACTCCGGTGTATAAGTTAAAGATTTTTATCATTTTTCTTATCATTCTAAAAAAAGAATTATTTTATCGTCTAAGTAAACAGGAGGCGGAGCCTCCTGTAAAGCATTCCCAGGCTCCGCCTGGGAACGAGGTGATATGAGGTTTTAATGTGGTGGAGTACTGGTGTTAACTCACAGTAGAAAGTTCTCGCTTGAAGAAAGCCTGTAAAACTCGGTCAGCAATTTGCGGACTCGTTAAACCCAATGCGGCTTTCGATTCGTTTGGTTCGGCATGCTCTACCAACAAATCGGGGATACCAATGCGTTTAACTGGAACGACTATATCGGCATCTAAAAGTGCTTCTGCAATTGCCGAGCCGAAGCCCCCTGTAATACAGCCCTCTTCCAAGGTCACAACTCGCCCAATTTTCTGAGCGAGTGGGAAAATTAATTCCGTATCTAAAGGCTTGGCAAACCTTGCATTAACCACAGTTGCTTCAATACCGTGTTCGCTAAGAATTTCGGCAGTTTGCAGGGCTGGTTGTACCATTGTGCCATAGCCAAGGAGCAACACATCATCTCCTGTACGGAGAATTTCTCCTTTACCAATTTCTAAAGGTTCCCAACCTTCTTCCATCAAAGGAACACCGTAACCGCTACCACGAGGGAAACGCATAGCGATGGGTCCGGATGTGTGATTGATACCAGTGACTACCATCCTTTGCAATTCTGCCTCGTCTTTGGGTGCCATAAGTACCATGTTGGGAATGCAACGCAGATAAGAAATATCATACATTCCCTGGTGAGTTGGACCGTCAGCACCAACAATTCCCGCCCTATCCATACAAAAGAACACTGGCAGGTTTTGGATGCAGACATCGTGAATAATTTGGTCGTAGGCACGTTGTAAGAAGGTAGAGTAAATAGCAACGACCGGACGCATACCTTCAGATGCCAGTCCCGCAGCTAAGGTAACAGCATGCTGTTCGGCAATGCCTACATCTATATATTGGTTGGGTAGCTTTGCTTGCAATTTATCTAACCCCGTTCCTGTTGCCATAGCAGCAGTAATACCAATAATTTTGGGGTTTTGTTCGGCAAGTTTAACCAAAGTGTGGGCAAAAACTTTGTTGTAACCCGGTGGTTTGGGCTTATTGGAGGGAATAGCTTTCCCTGTAGTTAAGTTAAAGGGAACTTGGGCATGATAGCCAACTTTGTCTTGTTCGGCAATTTCATAACCTTTACCCTTAACGGTTGCAACGTGTACCAAAACGGGTCCGGGAATTTGATGCGCCTGTTGGAAAGTTGCAATCAATTCCTCTAAATTGTGTCCGTCTACAGGTCCGATGTAAGTAAAACCGAGTTCTTCAAAGACAGCTCCTACCTTGGGAACAGCCAAGCGCTTCATCCCTTCTTTGATGCGTCCTAATTCGGGGGACAGGGATTCCCCAACAAAAGGAATGTGCTTGAATTGTTCCTCAAAATTATCTTTAAGGAACTGTACTGGTGGACTCAGACGGATTTTGTTTAAGTAGCGAGGAATAGCACCCACGTTGGGAGAGATGGACATTTCGTTGTCATTAAGGACAACTAGCAGGTTGGTCTTGGGCAAATGTCCGGCGTGGTTGATAGCTTCTAATGCCATACCACCAGTCAGCGCACCGTCACCAATGATAGCGGCTACTTTAAACTTTTCTCCTTTGAGATCCCTTGCTAAAGCCATACCCAATCCAGCCGAGATACTGGTGGAGGCGTGTCCCGCACCAAAGTGGTCAAATTGACTTTCGCATCGCTTGAGATAACCGGCAATTCCGTCTTTTTGCCGCAAAGTATGGAAGTTAGGGTAACGTCCTGTAATGAGTTTGTGAGGATAAGCTTGGTGTCCTACATCCCAGATAACCTTATCGCGGTCTAAATCCAGCGTTTGGTAAAGCCCTAGGGTCAATTCTACAACTCCCAAACCAGGTCCGAGGTGTCCTCCAGTTGCTGCTACAGTTTGAAGATGTTTATCTCGAATCTGACGGGCAATTTGTTGTAACTGGCGAATCGACAAACCATGCAGTTGGTTGGGATGAGTAATTTCACTCAAGTGCATAACTATAGGGTTTTCCTCTCTACTTTTTGTATTTCTGATTTTCCCACGTGGGGTTATCAGCTTATTGAGTCATTGTCAAACAGTTACAAAAAGGAACTAAAGCAGCAAAAGACAACGAGAGAACATTTATATTCTCCCTTGTCGCTCTTGTCCCCCTTGTCTTGACTTTAACTTAAGATTCTCGATCGCTCCCTCCGGTAACTTCCGGAGTTTGCGGCTGTGGTTGCTGTCTGTGTAAATACTGGCTCAAGACATAAGCCATGTCCCCACGAGTCATAGGCTGCAATGGGGAGAGATTACCTTGTCGATCTGTATTGACAAATCCCTCACTAGCAGCTGTAGCAAGTGCTTTCCTTGCCCAAGCTGGAATAGAAGCAGCATCCGGATATGAGGCAAGAATCTCATTGACTGTTTCATCAGGGAATTGAAAAACGCCGTAAGCTTGTGCGAAAATTGCTAAAGCCTCCGCTTTTGTAACTCTTTGATTCGGGAAGAATAAATTTCCCCGATAACCCTTCATAATATCAGTTTTTAAAACTATTTGAACATCATTAAACGCGGGATTGGAAGGGGATACATCAGCCACTTTGAAATTTTCTTTGGTAGCAGCCTGTCGTTTATCGAGTCGAAATGCTTTGACCATAATCGATGCCAATTCTGCTCGACTCACAAACCGTTCTGGATAAAAATTGCCATCAGGGGCGTTAGACATTAATTTAGCAGCAACGACTTGTGTTACCGGGTCGGAGGGTTGTTCGGTATTGCCTTGCTCAAGTGCGATCGCTACATTGGGAAAAGATTGCAGGAGTGCGATTAATGAGAGAGTACTTAGAAGCTGACGCATAATTTAGAACACTTTCAAGTGACTTCTGCTACACCAACCCATTCCGTGACGAATTTTGACTTAGTATTGTTGCCAACTGCTTGCTTCTTTCTCTCAAAACCGTTTTGCGTACCTTTACCTTTTTCCCTTACCCTAAACTATAGTTTATTTTTGAGGAGCTTTGGGAATGAGCGCAGCAGACCCCACCAAGTTAATGAAGCAAGAAGTCGGCAAAGCCGCCGCTGCTTTGGTAGAATCAGGTTCTATTGTTGGGTTGGGTACAGGGTCAACGACAGCATATGCAATTCAGTTTTTGGGCGATCGCCTTAAGTCTGGTGAAATCAAAGATATTGTTGGTGTCCCCACCTCATTTCAAGCAGAGGTGCTGTCCAAGCAGTATGGTATCCCGCTAACCACTCTAGATGCTATCGATCGCATTGATATTGCCATTGATGGTGCAGATGAAGTCGATCCTCAAAAAAATTTAATCAAAGGGGGCGGTGCAGCCCACACTCGCGAAAAAGTCGTTGATTATCTGGCAAACAGGTTTATTGTCGTTGTCGATGCTGGTAAACTAGTAGACCGATTGGGTTCCGTATTTGCCGTACCCGTAGAAGTCATCCCAATGGCAGTAACCCCAGTGACACGAGCAATTGAGAAATTGGGCGGTAAACCAGAACTCCGCATGGGTGTTAAAAAAGCAGGTCCCGTTATTACCGACCAAGGGAACATGGTGATAGATGTTAAATTTGACACAATCAGCGATCCCGTAAATCTAGAAAAAACGCTAAACAACATTCCCGGTGTTTTGGAGAATGGGATTTTTGTCAATTGTGTCGATTTAGTGTTAATTGGAGAAGTTAAAGACGATCAACCGATAGTTAGGCAATTGTAATAAGAAAGCGAGTAGGGAGTAGGGGTGTCTCTCGTTTCCTGGCTCCGCCTGGGAATGCGGAAAAGCGAGGCGAAACCTGGCTTTTCCAACCAACTACAGGACGAGGAATCTCCTATGAATTCATTTCCATGCAGAGCATGGGAACGAGGGATTGTAAAAAAGGTATATTCTTGACTCCCTACTCACTTTTTTAAGTTAGTTAAAATTTAATCTTGTCTATAAGTATTATCTTTAGCATCCATTAACCACATTTTTTCAAGGAAGACTCTTCGCCGACGAAGAACAACAGTACGATATCTTTTATAAGTTGTCATTCCGAGTAGTAAAACTATAGGTAAAGAAATAATAAAAAAGCCTATAAGATTGAGAGTATAGGCATCAGCAGCACCCTTAGAATTAGAATAAGTATTCACATTTGTGGTTGGCTGAGTGCTGATGTGATGTGGCATTGATACCTCCGGAGATTTTTTAGTGGAACTAACCGAGACTTCACAGAGAACGTTTCATTTTACGCAATACTCGGATAAGTTTCCGGGTACATTGCCTAATTCAAGCTCTTTTCCGTTATTCCGTCCTGGTATTACTGCTTTTACACAGATACGTCAAGATGGTATAAATACTTAAAATGAGCTAGTGTATTGTATTTTTTATCAACCCATGGTAAGTAAAAAATGAAATCCATTCTTTACACGACCATAATTTAAATGTAAATCAATCTTTGGCAAGATGTGTGGCTGAAAGGCAACACTAATGTCATAACATACAACTAAAAATCCAAAATCCAAAATCCAAAATTTAACGTCTAATAATGCTTTACAGACGATTTGGGCGCACAGAATTAAAAATGCCTGTTTTTTCCTGCGGTGGCATGAGATATCAATATAAATGGCAGGACATACCACAGTGGCAAGTCCCTCGCGATAATCAAGAAAATTTAGAAGCGACGATTCGACGAGCAGTAGAATTGGGAATTAATCATATCGAAACCGCCCGTGGTTACGGGAGTTCGGAAATGCAGTTGGGAAGAATCTTGCCCGCTTTTGAGCGCGAAAAGTTGATTGTTCAAACCAAAATCAGCCCTAACGCTAATGTTAAAGAATTTCAACGAGATTTTGAAAAATCGCTAAAAAATCTTCGCCTGGACTATGTTGACTTACTAGCAATACATGGTATTAATAATGCTGAGTTATTGAATCATACCATTCGTCCTGGTGGTTGTTTGGAGTTCGTACACAAACTTCAAGCACAAGGAAAAGTGAAGTTTATTGGCTTTTCCACACACGGTGCAACAGATATTATTATTCAAGCAATTAATACCAACCAGTTTGATTACATCAACTTGCACTGGTATTACATCAATCAAGCCAACTGGTCTGCTATTGAAGCTGCAACCCGCCTTGATATGGGAGTATTTATTATTAGCCCCTCTAATAAAGGAGGGATGTTATATGAACCCCCACAAAAACTTGTAGAACTTTGTAAGCCTCTCAGTCCAATGGTTTTTAACGATTTATTTTGTTTGAGCCATTCCCAAGTTCATACCTTAAGTGTGGGTGCTGCTAAACCACAAGATTTTGACGAACACTTAAAAACATTAGATTTGCTAGATAATTCATTGGAAATTTTGCCACCTATTTTGGCTCGATTGGAAGAAGAAGCAATCGCGGTTTTAGGAGAAGATTGGGTCAAAACTTGGCATATTAATTTACCAACTTATGAGAAAACTCCAGGGTATGTGAACATTCCAGTCATTTTGTGGTTGAGAAATTTGGCTTTGGCATACGATATGGTGGACTATGCCAAAATGCGATACAACCTGCTTGGCAATGGAAGTCATTGGTTTCCCGGCACTCAAGCAGAGAAAATACGGCAATTAGACTTGCGGGAATGTCTCAGCCGCAGCCCTCACGCAGAAAAAATTCCTCGCTTTTTAATAGAAGCACATCAGATGTTAGCAGGTGAAGCAAGACAGAGGTTGTCGCAAAGCTGATAAATTATGAATTATAAATTATGAATATTGAATATGACTGTTAATCGCCGTCATTTCTTGTTTTTACTTGGATCTAGTGCTGGTGTTTTGGCTTTAGATGCTGGTACTTTTGCACAAAAGACTCCCAGTAGAAAGCAGCCTAATTCTAATGCACCAGGTGCTATTCAACTACCACCACTACCCTACTCGTACAATGCGTTGGAGCCTCATATAGATGCCAAAACCATGCAGTTTCATCACGATAAACACCACGCGACTTATGTAAAAAACTTGAATGCTGCATTAAACAAGCATCCAGAATTGAAAGGAAAAAGCGTTGAAGCTCTTCTTCGCAACCTTAACAATCTACCAGAAGATATTCGTACAACGGTACGCAATAATGGTGGCGGTCATGCGAATCATGCAATGTTTTGGAGAATTATGAAGCCAAAAGGTGGTGGAGAACCTACAGGTGCGATCGCATCCGCCATTAAAGAAAGTTTTGGCAGTTTTGCAAGTTTTAAAAAGCAGTTTAATGAAGCGGGTGTCGGTCGTTTTGGCAGTGGTTGGGTTTGGCTCGTGCGGACTAAAGATGGTAACCTTGCTGTGATGACGACACCCAATCAAGATAGTCCTATAGTTGAAGGAAACTACCCCATTATGGGTAATGACATATGGGAACATGCATATTACCTCAAGTATCAAAATCGTCGTGCCGATTATTTAAAGGCATGGTGGAATGTTCTAAACTGGGATGAAATTAACAAGCGTTTTGTTGCCTCAAGTACAAGGTAGTAAAGGATACACATCTTCATTGCTTCTCATCTTTAAAGGGGAACTCAAGTTCCCCGAGTCAATTTAGGCGATCGGGTGCATCCTTAATTTCACAAAACGTAAATTCAAACATAATTTTAAAATTTAAGGATTTTGACCAAAATTACTAAGATAATTGTAAAGTTCGCGAAATAGAGGGCATCTTTGTTGAACTTCATTTGGCTGTATTTGCAGTAATAGCAAAGGAGTATGTAACCCTTTAGAAAAGCGTGTTACGCTTCGATCAAACTCATCTAAAACACTTGACTCAATAAGTGCCTCTGATAACTTTTCTTGACAACAATCCCTTTCATAGTCATATTCACTAAATGATTCTGGACTATCAAAAGGAATATTTCTTTGTGTACTTAGCCACCAACGCATATGCTGATGTCTGTTCTTAAAATCTGGATGTTTAGCTATTGAATTATTCCAATCTGCTATAATCCAAGACTCTAATTCAGGAGCAGCAAATCCAACAAATTTGGAGATGCTAGCACTTTCTGGTATTTTTGATATCGTTGTCAAAATTTTTTCTCTTTGATTCTCTGGGTTTCGGCAATCTAAATCGTCAAAAACTAAAATTAAATCGCATTTGTTGGGTTCATATTGTAAGGTAATAGGTAGTTGGTCGCTGATTTGAGCGACCAAGCTTTGACCTGTTCTTCCATAACTAACTCCTTTATTAGGCTTAGGACCAGGTTTTTGACGAACTGGTGTTTTTCTTTCAAATCTACATCTAGGAAAGTTTTTTTGCAAAAAAGGAATTAATCCTCTAACTTCTGCTTCTCCACCGCCAGCAAAAACCCATATTACCACGGCCATCCTCCAATACTAGGATCGCCAACGCGATATAAATCACCTAATTGCCATCCTTCTTCAAGTTTTTGATTGAGCATTTCTTTGGAAAGTGTTTTGATAGAGAAATGGGTTTCATCTTTTGAATAAAAACAAAGAACATTCTCTAGACAATCGGTAAAATGATCCAAAAGATCGGGGCTATATGTAGTAATAATTACTTGAGTCTTAGTTGCTGCTTTTTTAATCCATTCAGCTAAAATTGGCATCCAAGATATGTGTAAGCCCAGTTCCGGTTCATCAATAACTAGTAATGAAGGAAGAATTGGAGAATTTAATATAGTAGCCCAACATAGCATTCTAACAGTTCCATCTGATAGTTCATTTAAATAAAAAGCTTCTTTAATATCTTGAAAATACCATTCTACAGTCAGAGATAAGCGACCTGAGCGTATAGGTCTGAGCCGACGTGTTTTTGGTAAAATGGATTTTATGGCGTTGTTGATACCTTCATCAAAATCAATATCTTCCTGAATTAAATTCTCTAAGACCAATGCTAAATTATCTCCAGACGGAGATAAATAAATATCGCTACCTCCGATTTTAGGCTCTGCTGTTCTGATTTGATTCAAATCCATATTGTTAGCATTATAAAATTGCCAATTAGAAATAAATTCAACCAAATCCCTTCTAATTCTATAAATAGGCGTACTTTCAGGAGGGTATTCACTATCTTCCAGCAATCGAGGAATGGCAGAAAGACCTAAAGAACTAGTACTAATATTGTCTAAAGGCTTAAAATGAGTACTTAAACTTTGTCCTGGTGTCTTATAAACAGATACAACACCTTTTCCTGCTTCTTGATTGTGAAATTGATAATAATAGAAAGGTTGCGATATACCTGATTCATATAAATCTTCCCCACTATACAAAAATTCCTCAGCGACGCTAACTCTAGGTGTATTCTTATCAACATAAATTTTCAGATCGAGAATTTCTCCATCTTTTTTAGAAAAGCTAGTTTGTGAAAAGGGCAAAAAACAGTATGCCAATCTTACTACAGCAGGACTTGCTACACTGCTATCTAAAATTCTATTACCACCAATTTGAGTAACTCCATTCTCAAAACTACTAACCCCTCTAATTTCATCAGGAATATTAATTAAGCTATCTTTTAAAAATTTTAAACAGTTGATAAAGTTACTTTTTCCCGAACCGTTTGAACCGATAAAAATATTGAGGTTCGTGAGATTGACCTCTTTATCTAAGGACAAATTTTTATAATTTTTGGTAGCTAGAAAGCGAAGAAGGGTTTGATTCATAGTGTTGTAAGTCAGTTGCAGATGGTCAATTGTTATTAAAGTTGACTTTTTCGTATAGGACAAAAACTTTACGAAAATTAAATGATTGCTACTACCAATGTTTCACACCTTCGCCGTTTTGCTGAAGCCGAAGAATAGTAGAAAATCAAGTTTTGAAGTTTTTTCACTGAAGTAGTCTCTTATTATACTTAAAGAGGCTTTTGCGTAGGGACACCAACAGCACGAGGAAACTGAGATGGTGTAGTTCCTACTTTCCGTAAATAAAGACAGTGACGAATGCTGTGAGTGAGGGGAGTAGTAAATTCTTCGACTGATTCAATTGTCCCACCAAGTTGTTGAACGGCATTTTCTAAAGACGTTGCTTCTTCTTCCGTCCAATTACCCCGATAAATGACGGCTAATCCGCCCTGTTTTAACAACGGTAAGGTATATTCGGCGCAGACAGAAGCTGTTCCGACAGCACGTATGAGAGCAACATCATACCGCTGTCGGTGTTGGCTTTGATGAGCGATCTCTTCTGCTCTCCCGATCGCCGTTTTAATGTTAGTCAGGTGAAGGTCATCTTTGACGCGATCGAGAAAAGCAACTTTTTTCCGAGTGGAATCTAGAAGAGTTACAGTGCTATCAGTAACAGTCATGGCTACTGGGATACCAGGAAAACCCGCACCAGTTCCAATATCAATAAATGTCGGAGATTGGGGAGATGAAGGAAGTGAGGGAGTAGACTCTTCTTTGTCAGGTGTGTTTTCTTGTGCTTGTCTTGAAAGCAAAAAAGCAATTCCCCGTAGAGAATCCCAAAGATGCTTTTCCCAAAACTCTTGAGGATCGGTGATGCGAGTCAAATTTTGTTGGCTGTTCCCGGATAAAATCAACTCGTAAAGCTTTTGGAAAAGATCTTGCTGCTGGACTGTGGGAGTCCAATTCATGGTTTGCTGCCAGATATTTACCATATCAGGCAAAAAAGGCGAATTCAAGTTATTCACAATTTTTAGGTTTGCCGATAAACTTTTGCTATGCCAATGACTGTATAAGCTAATGAGTGTAGAAGTTACAGATTTTTCATGAGAACTGTTATTAGGTAGTAGTTAGTGGCTGTGGGATGTAGCCACTCTGCATTTCACCACTCACCAATAACCACTAACAACTAACAGCTTTCATGTCAAATATGTAAATTCAATACGTAACCGCTTAAAGCAGTATCTTAAGTTACGTTTTTTAGTAAAAATGCTACGGATTTTTTACAATAGCACCTTGCATTAACTCTGACAACTGCTTAGTATTTTAATCCTTAGCTGATATATCAAGTCTCTTTCTTGAGTTTATCAAGCATACACGGAAACCTGCTTTATTCGACCATGAAAAAAACAACTACTTTAACAACTGCATTATTCGCAACTTGTGCCATGCTGCTGACAGCATGCGGGGGTGGTTCAACCACTAGTACCAATACAGAAACTAATGGTAACACGAGTACTAGCTCTACAACTAACACGGCTGCGACGGCAAACACATCAAGTGAAATTCCCATCGGTATTGCCTTTGCACAAACAAGTAATGTCGCTTTGCTCGGTCAAGAAGGTGTTGCTGGGGCAAAAATTGCCCAGAAGTATTTTAATGAGAAAGGCGGCGTTAATGGCACTCCAATTAAACTGGTATTCCAGGATACTAGTGGTGATGAAGCAGGGGCGATTAATGCTTTTCAAACTTTAATTAACAAAAATAAAGTAGTTGGAATTGTGGGTCCAACTTTGTCACAGCAAGCTTTTGCAGCCGATCCTTTTGCCGAAAAAGCCAAAGTTCCAGTGATTGGAGCATCAAATACTGCAAAAGGAGTACCAGAAATAGGTGATTATGTTGCACGTGTATCAGCACCTGTTTCTATTGTTGCTCCTAATTCAGTCAAAACTGCTCTTAAAGAAAATCCTAAGATTAAGAAAGTAGCAGTCTTTTTTGCACAAAATGATGTATTTAGCAAATCAGAAACAGAGATTTTTCAGAAAACAGTTAAGGATCAAGGACTGGAAATTGTAACAGTTCAAAAATTTCAAACCACGGATACAGATTTTCAAGCCCAAGCAACTAATGCTATTAACTTAAAACCCGATCTGATCGTTGTTTCGGGTTTGGCTGCTGATGGAGGGAATTTAATCCGACAATTAAGAGAATTGGGCTATAAAGGTTTAATCATTGCTGGAAATGGACTGAACACGGGAAAAGTTTTCGCAGTGTGTCAAGCATTTTGTGATGGTGTGATTATTGCTCAAGCTTACAGCCCTGAATATTCTGGAGAAGTTAACAAAGAATTCCGTGCTGCTTATTTAAAGCAATATAATGAAGAACCGCCCCAGTTTAGCGGTCAAGCTTTTGCCGCAGTGCAGGTGTATGTCGAAGCTCTGAAATCTTTAGATAAAAAATCAAAAATTAGTACATTACCCTTACCTCAACTGCGGACAGAATTAAATAAAGAGCTACTATCAGGAAAGTACAATACTCCTCTTGGTGAGATTGCTTTTACTCCTGTAGGCGAGGTAATTCAAAAAGAATTTTATGTTGCTCGAATTACGATGGATAAAAGTGCCAAGAAAGGTAAATTTGCTATTTTAAAGTAGTCAAAATCAATTCCGTACACAAGGGTGCATTCCGTTTTTGCAAATTCCGTCAGAATAGAATTCTGGGGCTATACAAACCAAGCCCGCGCAGGCGGGCTTTGTATTAAGTCCACGTAGGTGGACTTTGTTTGTATAGTCGCGATTTTCAATCGCCCGATGTTTTTTTTAATTGGGATGCTCCCGCACACAAAGAGGTATAAATTTGGGTAACGGGCATCAATGTATGTTTGATAATGCCCTTTACCCAATACCTCATGCTCTATTTTCCAAACAGATGAATTTCAGTCTATTTTTACAACAATTTTTCAACGGATTATCTATCGGTAGCGCCTACGCTATTTTTGCCTTGGGGTACACTTTGGTTTACTCTATTTTAGGTATTATTAATTTAGCTCATGGCGCAGTCTTTACCTTGGGTGCATATTTCACATATGCACTTATGGGTGGTACTTTTGGATTTAATGGTGTTCTGGCTAATGCAACTCTGCCAATACGATTACCCTTCCCTGTTGCTATGATTTTGGGAAGTGTTTTGGCTGGGTTGATAGGCGTGGCGATTGAACGCATTGCCTTTCTCCCTTTACGACAACGAGGTTCTGACCCATTACTAACGGTGGTTTCTAGCTTGGGTGTAGCATTTGTTATCGTTAACTTAATACAGTATTTAGTTGGTGCAGAAAGTTATACTTTTCCAGAAAATACTTACGGTAACTTACCAGTTTCTATCAACTTTGGCGCACCAAACAGCCCAATTCGTATTCGTAGCGCTCAGTTGGTAATTTTTGCTGTCTCTGCGATCGTTGTGACAATTCTAACTTTTTTTATCAGTAACACAAAATACGGTAAGGCAATGCAGGCGATCGCAGAAGACCCCACAACTTCAAGCTTACTGGGAATAAACAGCGATCGCTATATCGTACTGACATTTTTCATTAGCAGTTTTATTGCAGGAGTCGCGGGAACTTTAGTCGCCACTAGCGTCAGCATTGCTGGACCGTACTTCGGGCTTGGTTTTGGGTTGAGGGGTTTATCGGTGATTGTCTTGGGCGGATTGGGTAGCATCCCTGGTGCAGTCTTGGGCGGTTTACTTATCGGGTTAGTCGAAGCATTTGTCCCTGGGGAGTATTCCGGTTACAAAGATGCCGTTGCTTTTGGCATTTTGTTTATTATGCTGTTAGTGCGACCTCAAGGTTTACTTGGTCGTCGGTTTATTCAAAAAGTCTAGTCTATGGAAGGTCGGAATATGTCATCTACAGCTATTACCACCATGGTAAAAATGATGGAGTCATTACCTGAAGACTTACAAAACCAAATTGTTGAACACCTTCGTGAGTATATTGAAGATTTAACAGATGAGATGCAATGGGATGCTACGTTTCAAAAAACTCAGCAGCAACTTATAGCTGCTGCTCGAAAAGTTAAACAGGAAATAGCAGAAGGAAAGGCTTCCCCACTAAATTATGACCAGTTATGAAGTCTGCTACTTTACCTTCCTTTTGGGAGACTTATAGTTCTTTAAATGATGATACTAAAAATAGTGCGAGGAAAGCATATCGCTTGTGGAAACAAAACTCTTTTCACCCATCTTTACACTTTAAATGTATTAATCAGGAGGAAAGTATTTGGTCTGTTAGAATAACCCGTGGCTACCGAGCTATTGGTATTTTGGAGGGTGATACAGTCACATGGTTTTGGATTGGTAAACATGAAGATTATGAGAGATTTTTCTCTTAACTACATCTCAGTGACAATACTTTATGGCTGAATTTTTTACGACTTATGGAGCTCTTATCGTCTCTATGGTATCGGGGGCGCTTCTGGGGCTATCTCTGTACTTACCTCTGATGGCTGGGCAATTGTCTCTAGCAAGTCCCGGCTTCTATGCTTTGGGTGGGTATATTGCTGCTATTCTCTCGACAACTATTTTTTCTACCACCGGGGTTTTTCCCGTTCCACTGCTATTGCTGGAAATGCTGATAGCAGGTATTGTTTCTGGTTTACTGGGAGTAGCAGTGGGAGTACCAGCGCTGCGGTTGCGGGGGATTTATTTGGCGATCGCGACCATTGCTCTTGTAGAAGTTCTGCGAGTGTTAGCTCTAAACTTAGACATTACGGGTGGGGCTGTGGGTATTTTCGGTATTCCTCAACCTTTCTCCGAACCAATTGAGTATTTATGGATTGCGCTACCATTACTGATTGTGAGTATGGTGCTGATTTATCGCTTGGAACGTATAAAAGTTGGTAGGGCGTTCTTGGCGATTCGCGAGGATGAATTAGCTGCGAGCGCAATGGGTATAAATCCAACTTACTACAAAGTTCTGGCATTCACTTTAGGATGTATTCTTGCGGGAGTAGTTGGTGCAATCAACGCTCACGTCCTCAACACGTGGAATTCACGTCAAGGGACATTTGATACGAGTATTAACTATCTCACTTTTGTGTTAATTGGTGGTTCCAGAACTTTTTTAGGTTCGGTAGTAGGAGGTATGGTGTTCACAGCTTTACCAGAGGTGTTAAGAGCAATGGCAGATACGGGCGGTATACCTCCTTGGTTGGCACAATTATTGCGAGATGGCAGGTTAATTATTTTTGGACTGCTGATTGTCATTGGGACGATCTTTTTTCCCCAAGGTCTTGTGACTCCAGATATATTTAAGAAGCGCAGAAAACGCCGCACGTAGGTAGAGTGACCACCTGACTGATGACTCAAGAAACTTTCACTAAAAATTCTGAATTATCCTTACTAGAAGCTAAAAACTTAACCCGCCGTTTTGGGGGTTTAGTAGCAGTCAATAATGTATCTTTTCATGTAAATAAATATGAAATTTTTGGACTGATCGGTCCTAACGGTGCTGGGAAAACTACACTATTCAATTTAATTACGGGCTTAATTACACCTTCTAGCGGTCATTTAATTTATCAAGATAGAGACATTTCTCGATTGCGTCCTCACAAAATCGCAGGTTTGGGGATTGCGCGAACATTTCAAAACATTCGCTTGTTTGGCGAACTCTCAGCGTTAGAAAATGTTGTTATAGCAAGGCATTTGCATACCAAGAGTAGTATGATGCAGGGGATTTTGGGCTTGCCTCCTGCTCCTAAAGAAGAACAAAACAGCAAACGAAGAGGGGTAGAATTATTAGGGCTGGTTGGTTTAAGCGATCGCCTGGATGAAAAAGCGAAAAACTTTGCCTATGGTGACCAAAGGCGTTTGGAAATAGCACGCGCTCTTGCTTTAGAACCACAGGTCTTACTTTTAGATGAACCAGCAGCTGGTATGAATCCCAGTGAAAAGCACCAATTGAGTGAGTTTATCCGCAACTTACGCCAAAGCTTTAACTTAACTATCGTTTTGATCGAGCATCATGTTCCCTTAGTTATGGGTTTGTGCGATCGCATAGCTGTTTTGGATTTTGGTCAATTGATCGCTTTGGGTGAGCCATCTGTTGTCAGAAACGATCCAGCTGTGATTGAAGCATATTTGGGCAATGAATAAATCTTTTAACCGCTAACTGAATGCAGATGAACGCAGATAATTTGAGAATTTTAGAGCTGAAAGACCTTTACGTAAATTATGGGGGTATTCAAGCTTTAGAAAATATTAATTTATTTATTAATAGTGGAGAAGTCGTCACTCTTGTGGGTGCTAATGGTGCGGGGAAAACAACGACTCTCCGCGCTATATCTAAGATAGTGAATCCCCGTCGTGGTGAAATTCTTTATAACGGACGCAATATCACTCGCCGTCAGCCTCATGAAGTTGTGCAACTCGGTATTGCTCACTCTCCTGAAGGACGAAGGGTATTAGCACGACAAACCGTGTATGACAATTTGTTATTGGGTGCTTATATTCGAGGCGATCGAGCAGAAATTAAAGCAGATATTCAGCAACAATTTGAGTTATTTCCCCGCTTGTCACAAAGGCGCAATCAATTGGCGGGAACTCTCAGTGGAGGGGAACAACAAATGCTCGCCATAGCTCGTGCTTTGATGAGTAGACCAAAACTTTTGCTGTTAGATGAGCCTAGTTTGGGTTTAGCACCTGCGATCGTGAGAGAAATTTTTAGCATTATTGAAAACTTACGCGCTACGGGTGTGACTATTTTGTTGGTTGAACAAAACGCCAACCTCGCTTTACAAATTGCGGATCGCGGTTATGTTTTGGAAGCGGGTTGCATTACTTTATCAGGTCGAGCATCGGAATTAATGACCGATGAGCGAGTTAGAAAAGCTTATTTGGGGTAATAAGCTTGCATTTGTACTCAATATTGAATGGAGTAAGCTAATAATTCTTTAACTTGCACAACCTCAAGAAACCTAGCTCTTGTGACACGGGCGTCCTTGAACGTACTTAAAGTGCATTCTTAAAAGCGCAAGGGCTTATACTAAATCCGTTTTCTAACCCCTTTTAGCCTAGCGATTGGAAATCGCGGCTATACAAACGAAGTCCGCCTACGCGGACTAAATGATAAAGGCGATACAAGACGAAGATTCAGTATTATGCTTGCGCGTGAGTTCGTTGTGTCCAGTTTGATTCTTTGTGCTTAATTAATTGATAAGCTTATCATTGTATTCCAAGCGACCAACTTTGTTAATTTTTATTAAAAATTGTAAAA
This sequence comes from Tolypothrix bouteillei VB521301, assembly GCF_000760695.4. GTDB lineage: Bacteria > Cyanobacteriota > Cyanobacteriia > Cyanobacteriales > Nostocaceae > Scytonema > Scytonema bouteillei_A. The sequence continues at coordinate 6,438,851 of NZ_JHEG04000001.1, forward strand.
AATAATATAGTAATTGAGGAAAAACATCGCTTTCACAAAACTTGTCGGTCTACTGAGTATATTTATAAGCTCTGCCGAAAAGCTCTATGAGCGTCGCAGCCCATGATGTTAAATCTACAATACGGACAAAAAACACGATATAATATATACTAAATATGTCATGCTGATATCCGGGCATGACTAACCCCCAATCTGTATCAGCCTAAGTCAATCAACAGACCTTTAATGAATCAGCTTGAGGTTGGTTAGCTTAATCGTTCACTTTTGTCTTTCACTGGCTGATAAAACTTATTGAAAGTTGTTAAATTCAATCAAAGAGCAAAAGTAATGGGTGAATGCAAAGGATTTTTATTTTGGTAATAACCGATATGATTTCTCTTATAATTAGATGTCTGACAGATTACTACACCTAGATGATGTAAAAAACATAAGAAAACCAGAACAAGTAGCAGCAATATTTCAAAAACTTGGGTACAAAGCCATTTGCGAATTGCTTGATGTTACAGATTTAGAACTTTCAAAGAGTAGTACTCAAGCTGTTAATCATGTCTACTTAATTGCAAACCAAGGAAATGCAGAGTTACAGGTTCTTCTGTTTCAACTTAAACCGTCAGAATGGCTTTCGCTTGATGCAGTTTCTTATAGAATGCAAGCTATTGCCAAAAGCCTCTGTCAGCGATTGTCTTATTTTTTATTATTATGCACAAGGGACTACAGCCAGTTAATGCTCGTAAGTCCTCGCATGAGCTTTGATGCTCGAATGAATTTTAGGCTCAATATTAACAAATATTTCATCAACACTGCTGACCCTAGTTATCATGACCTAAATCGATTAGAAAAAATTGCTGCTTTTTCACTTGAGCCCCAAACGCTTCACCGAATTCAACATGAAGCACTTAGATTTAGAGAACTTCAAAAGCAATACGAAACCCAAGATTCAATTCGCTGGTATCTACAACAAATTGGTCGAATTAAATTATTAAAGGCATCAGAAGAAATTTTTCTTGCTCGTCAAGTTGCACAGTTAGAAGCGTTAGAAAACATTAGACAACGATTACAAAAACAACATCAACGTAATCCTCAAGATGAAGAGTTAGCCTTAGAATTTGGTATATCCGTATCACTGCTGCGTGAACGAATAGCAAATGGGCGCTTTGCTAAAAATAAGCTAATACAGGCAAATCTACGGTTAGTTGTTTCCATTACTAAGAATTACATAAATCGAGGGGTTGATTTTTTAGATTTAATTCAAGAAGGGAATTTGGGATTAATTAAAGCAGTTGAGAAATTTGATTACACAAAAGGTTACCAACTATCAACCTATGCAACTTGGTGGATTAGGCAGGGTATAAGACGAGCGATTAATAATCAATCCCGCACAATTCGCCTACCAGTTCACTTGTGGGAAAAAATTTCCTTAATTAAAAAAACAACTAAGCAACTTTCTCAAGAAATTGGTCGTCTTCCCAAACAAAAAGAAATTGCTGCTAGTTTAGATGTAACAGATGAATATTTACAATCTATTGTTAAATCTGCCTTACCAATAATTTCTTTAGATACACCAATTGGTAGTGGAGAAGATAATGTATTAGCAGATGTTATTGAATTCGATGGAGACACACCGGAAGCTTGTTTAATTAAAACTTGTTTGCGAGAAGAATTAGAAAGTATCTTATCAATACTTCAACCGCGAGAACGCCAGATTTTAGAGATGCGATATGGTGTAGACGATGGATACGAGAAAACTTTGGAGGCAATTGGTCAGCAATTTGGTTTAACCCGTGAACGCATTCGTCAAATTATCAATAAAACAATCAGTAAATTATATAGTGAAATCCCCAGAATAAGCAGATTGTCGAAATTGATACCTCAAATTGTTAATTCTACACCAGAAACTTTTGTTTTATCAAATGCTTCAACAAAGAAATTCAATTTAGAAGAAACAACCGTAATCCATAACTTTAAAAAAGAGAACAATCTTGGCATCGTTGTTATGAAAGAAGTTATGAAAAAAATGAATTCAAGTCAAAGGGCTCAGACTATGGAATATAATTCTAAAAATTTACTTGAACAACTTGGTTCTTTAAAACAGGATTTTAACCAACTAAGTGAAAAATTAACCAGGGCAGCTAGAGAGTTCCAGCATCCTGGTATACCAATAACCGAAGAATTAATTTCAGAATTAGGCGAATGCCGAGTCAATTTTGTAAAATTGCGTGACAGAACCCTAGAATTAGCAGTTAAATATGAAGTATCTCCTATCCCTAAGAAGATCGAACTTCTTTCATATCATGACATCGAATCTTTAGCGCAAAATATAGGCGAGTTGGAAAAGAAAAAGTTAGATAGTGAGCAACTAGTTCATCAAGCTTTGATGATTTTACAGCGTGTTTTATCAATTGTTCATCGAGTAGAAAATGATTTCCAACCTTTAGTAGAGTGTCAAGTAAGAGCCAACGAACTCTACCAAGCCATTATAAAATCCCAAGAGTGTGAACATCCCGATATCAAAAATTTAACTGATGGTGCTCATCCATTATCGAAATTACTGACATTAATTACACACTGGGAAGATTTAGATGATGATAGTTTGGCAGACCTTCAAGATTCTGTGTCTGAAACATTTGGTAGAACTTTGTCTATAGCAGCAGTAAGAGGAAAACTAACTGTTAAAGAAGACTTTATACAAGGCATAACATTACCTTCAAGTATTAAAACTGATGTTCAAAGCTTCTATGCCGAAACTCATCAAACAGAAAAATTCTCTGTGAAACAAGCAACTAAAGAGCAATCAAATGTACTACAGGGGAACACAGAAATTGCATCACATAATAATCAAGTTATAGGAGAATTTCAGACAAAGGAAACATTAATTACAACTCCAGAAAATTTAGCTAAAAGAGAATTTATAATTACAGATAAGCCCAAAGTGGTAATAAACCAGAATGCTTTTGGAGAAAAGAAGACAGAAGAAGTACAGCCCCAAGATCGGCTAACCCTAGAAGATATAGAGGAACAAAATACTATATCTATCAGCGAAGAAGAACCACTAGCCCTTCGCAAACAAATTTGGAAACTACTTAGAGAAAACCAACTTTGTTTGGCTTATTATTTAGCACGTAGTTTAGAAGATATTTACCCCAATTCTCAATTAAATATACCATCAGGAATAATTCGAGGAGTTATTTTAGGTTGCCATATACGCTATGATTTCGGATTGGGAGAAATTGCTAACATTCTCAGAAGCGATTTTACAAACCTTACGAATAACTATTTTACTGATGGAGATAATGATTGGAACCAAGCTGTTAGTTTGCTTTTAGCCACTGCTGCTCTCCGTCCAGCATTACTTGCCCCAAATACTCACGCTCCAGCAATACTTCTCTCACTTAGATTGGGAGAAGGTCTGAGTCAGCTTTATCGGTACTGCCAAACTATAGGTAACTTCGGAAACCAAGGTTTAGCCTTGGATACGACAGCCATTAAAACAGTCAGAAATCAGACGTTGTGGGAAGCCGATGTTACTGCTTTACGTAAGCAAGTTGAAGTTTGGTGGACTCAAGCACCACGTTTAAATATGATTTATGGTCCTGCTAAGGCAGTTTGGAATGAGTGGATAAAGCCAAATCAACTTATTTATTCTCTTATATTGCCAATTCAACAAAACGATTTGAGCAGGCTAGATGCTGTTAAAAATTATGTGGGGCAATTGTCGTCAGAAACTCAAATTAATGATGAAGTCAAACGCAAACAGCGCGAACTAGGTTTAATTCGTGGTAGTAGTGATACTATCACTGGTCTAGCTCTCAATCAAATTCGCCAGCACGTTCGGGAAGCCGTTGATTTTGCTCGCCAGTGGATTTCTTTACAAGAACCTTGCACGAGAAATCGTAATAATTATGACTACAGTCAAGCTCAACTATTGCAACAAGATTTGGCAAGCCTTTACACTTCTGTTTTGCAACAACTGAATGCTTTCGATAAGAGTAATTCATCAGTCCTGATAAAAGCTGGAGTTTACTGTTGTAAAAAAGCAATCGAAAATATTAGCAATCTTTTTGAACCAAATGCCACATTACCAACAGTAGAATTTGATTTAAAATATCTCCTCAATGCAGAATTGCTCAAATTACCTTCAGTGCCTATGGATTCTAATTGGCAACCTGAAGTCAAAAGCCCAAATTTGTTTGTGAAGGAAATAATTAATTTTTGTAAGGAAAATAATTTCAATTGGGAACAAGCTTTCCATGCAAGGTGTACCTGTCAAGACCATGAGGCAACTGGACGAATTATTGAGTATCTTCGAGTCTATCCAGAGAAATCAATTGATATAGATAAATTAGAGCAGCAACGTAAAGCTAGTATTAAACATTGTCGCGATGAATTAGAGAAAACAGTTAAAAATACTAGAAAATTACTGGAAGATAATGTTGCTTTGGGTTTACTTAGAGAAACCGAGCGATTACACTATGCATCTCAGATAGAAAAAATAGAAGCCTCTACAAAAAAAACTCTACGTTTTTATGAAAAAAACTTATATCTTTCAGAGATTGGTCAAGCGATAAATGCTAAACGGCAGGAAAGCATTAATGAGACTAGGAGCAAACTAATTAAACTAATTGAAGAAATGGGGGAAGACAATCCTGCATATGCTCGAATTAGCAATGTGTTGGATACAGGTGATGTCCTGACTGCTAATGAATATATAGATATGGTGCAGCAAGGAAGACAAATACCCGAACCAGAAAATAGGAGAGAAGCCTTTAAAGACTTCTTTAAGGAGAATTATTTTTCTATAGAAGACGTACTTGAGCCTGCTGACAGAAATCCAAACAAGCGACGCGAACTAATAAATAACATTGCTCAGCGCATCAGTATTGGACCTCTACAGATGCGGCAGGTACCCGGTGCCCAGGCAAAGCAAGCATCTAAAATGCTCGATACTTGGTTTGCAGTCAAAGGAAGAAAGCAAGCAATCACAGATAAAGATGCTAGTCAAATTCTAAGCAGCTTCGGTTTTAACACTGACAATATTATTATCAAAAAAGTTGGGAATCATACCTGGATTGATGTCACCACTGAGCCGATTCAAGACAAAAAGCGTTGTTCCATGCCCGCTTTTGGTTCAGAGGCAAAAGGTCGTTATCGTATTCTCTGCGTATGGGACAGACCTTCAGAAGAAGAAATTCTTAATGCTGTTGGACACACTTCTCATGGCTCTGCGGTACTAGTGTTTCATTTTGGACGGATGTCAGAAAAAAGGCGTAGAGACCTAGCCCGATTGTGTCGGGAACGCCGTCGTACCTTTATCGTTATTGACGATGCTGTCATCTTCTATCTTTGTGGAGAAAGGGGCGCACGTCTATCAATATTATTTGAGTGTACCTTGCCCTTCACTTTCTTAGAACCATATACGACTACTTCAGGGTTTGTTTCCCCAGAAATGTTTTACGGACGGGAACGGGAACGAGACTCGATTATTTCTCCTACGGGTTCTTGTTTTATTTACGGGGGACGACAGTTAGGTAAAACGGTTTTACTGCGTTCAGTGGAGCGTGAGTTTCACTCACCTAATGAAGGGAAAATTGCACTTTGGCTCGACCTTAAATCAGAAGCAATCGGTTACGATAGGGATATTGATGAAATTTGGAATTTACTGGCCTCAGAATTTAGAAAAATCGGAGTAATTTCTGATAATAAATCTAATCGTGTAAAAGCAGACGAACTGCTAAAAGAAATTGAAACTTGGCTGAACCAGGATACAAACCGCAAGATTCTGTTGTTACTAGATGAAGCAGATAAATTTCTGGAAGCTGATGGTAAAAAACGCACAGCAGACAATGACGAAAAAGGAGATTTTATTCGTTCTGCTCGTTTGAAAGGATTAATGGACAGAACAAATCGTCGTTTCAAAGTAGTATTTGCTGGCTTGCACAACGTACAGCGTACTACCAAATTGGAGAACCATCCTTTAGCACATTTGGGAGAGCCTATTTGTATTGGTCCACTGTTGAATAATGGTGAAATGCGGGAGGCAAGAGCCTTAATTGAACGACCATTTGCTAGCATTGGCTATAGCTTTGATTCGCCCGATTTAGTCACGCGTATTCTCTCACAAACTAACTATTATCCAAGCCTTATACAACTTTATTGTCAACAATTACTCCGGCACATTACTAATCCTGATGTTGCTAATTTTGATATCCACAATGGTCCACCTTATACTATTACTTCACAGCAAGTTGATGATGCCTACAACAATCAGGACTTACGTAAAGCTATTCGCGATCGCTTTATCTGGACACTGCAATTAGACCAGCGCTACGAAGTGATTGCCTACACAATTGCCTATGGCTCTATAGAGAGCGAAAATGGCATGGTAAATGGGTTTAATTTGTCTTGGATTCGTAATGAAATACTAACATGGTGGTACGAAGGTTTCCAAGGTTTATCATCAGATGAAATTCTAGTTTTACTAGAAGAAATGGTCGGATTAGGGGTTTTACGTGTCACTAGTACGGGTGGATTTACCCTTAGAAGTCCCAATGTACTACTCCTTATGGGAACCCTAGAAGAAATAGAAGTAACACTCTTGCAGCCTCGTGAAATACCTCTAGAATATGAGCCTGCGACTTTTCGTTCAGCTATTGGTATAAAGGAAGACTCTAGGCGCAGTCCCCTAACAGCCCAGCAAGAATCAAAACTGCTGCTGGCTGAAAACGGAGTCTCTATTATATTTGGCTCTCAGGCAGCAGGACTTGATGACTTGGATCTTTATGCCAAATCAGTTGTGAGTAAGAAAAAGGAATATTTTGATAAATATTTGGATAACATCTCATCTTTAGATGAATTTAGCCAAAGCTTGAATCGTCTAATTCGTAATCGCCAAAAAGAAGGTACAACAATCATTTTTGTGTCTGCTTTAGCCAAGTGGAATCATCACTGGATTGATGAAGCAATTGCACAGATTGGAAGGTTGAGATCAAACAATTCTTTTGTGCGAATAGTTTTTATTGCTGACCCTCAAATAGCATGGGACTTAATCTGTGATCGTAGCACAGAATTGAATCGTGTTAACAGAATAACCACTTTGAGTTTAAAACCTTGGCATGATGTAGCTCTACGGCAATGGCTACAAGATTGTAATTTTCCCAGTGATAAAAATAGTCGAGAAAAAATCACTACAGGGACAGGAAATTGGTCAGCATTACTGCATCGTTTCTACCAAAATTCCAAATCTGACATACACCGTTGGGAATTGCATTTAGAAAGAATCAAAGATTCATTCAATGACAGCCAAGAAGCACTTTATTTTACTACAGAACATTTAGGGATTGACCTTTACGAACAACAAAAAGTCTTACGAGTTTTAGCTCAATTGTGTCAAATGTCTCCTGATGGCAAAGTGTCTCTTAATGATTTAGTAGATTTTATTCATGACCTCCAGACAGAAGTTGTGAATAAAGTTTTAAAATGGGCAGACCTACTTAGCCTAGCCAACCCTGTAGGTAAGAAAGACGGTCAGGAATATTGGCGTGTAGAGCCAGTTATTGGTCATATCCTCGAAGCTATTGGAGAATAAGACTTAACCCCCTGTCCTATTTTTTACGAAGGAAGGGGGTTAAGTTATTTTGGCGGCAGATACTTTGGTTTCGTTGCAGAAACTCGGCACTCAACTATCTTCCGTACTGTCCAACCTAAAACAATATATGTGACTATTTTAGTGGTAAAAGGTTTGTAACTTATGCCTCTCCCCGATTACATAGACAATAAACAACATAAACTGGAAGACGTTTTGCGAGCGCTCATTTTAGATGAGAGCCAAACAAACCTAGACATTGCTACTGGATTTTTCCGAATAGAGGCGTGGATACGGCTAGAAGCAGCTTTTAATGCTTTAACTAATTTACGTCTACTGATCGGTCGCGACCCCACAATTCGACCAGCAGAGGGCGATCGTATTGACTTAACCAGCTATTTTCACCATGACGTACAAAAACAGTTAGAAGTAGAAAAATATAAGCTGAAATATAAACAGCAAATTGACCGTTTAATTGCATACCTACAGCAAGATCATATCCATGTCAGACTTTACGGAGCCATTGGTGAAGGAGCGCAGTTTCTACATGCCAAAGCTTATGTTTTTGATAATTATAGTATTATTGGCTCCAGTAACTTTACACCTGCCGGCTTGAGTGGCAATACAGAATTAAATGTATTAAATAAAACTTTAGTAATAGCCCAAGACCTTCGCCAAAATTGGTTTGAAAAATTCTGGGCAGACAAAAGTGTTGATCGTGAATACAAAGACAAACTAATTAATGCTTTAAATGCCTCTAAATTCGGTAGTAAAGCTTATACACCCTACCAAGTGTTTTTAAAAGCACTTTACGAACTTTTTAAAGAAGACACCTTGCCAGATACAAGCATTCGCACAAGTTTAGAACTAGCTAGTTTTCAACAAGAAGGTTTTGAACGTGCTGTCAGATTATTGGAGCGCCACCGAGGTTGCATAGTAGCAGATGCAGTTGGCTTAGGCAAAACTTACATTGGTTTGCGGGTACTTGACCACTATCTGATCAAAGACAAGCGTCCTGGTTATGTACCTCGTGCCTTGATTGTATGCCCTGCCCAATTACGAGATTTAGTGTGGTTGAAAAAGTTAGATGAATTTGGAATTAAGGCAGATGTAGTTTCTCAGGAAGAAATTAGTCGTAAAACCTTCGACATCCGTCGTTACAACAAGCATGACATCATCGTCGTGGATGAGTCTCATAACTTTCGTAATAGTGCAACAAATAGATACATAAATTTACAGAAATTGATTGGTAGTGGCAAGCGAAATAAGCGGGTATTATTGCTAACCGCAACACCATTAAACACTAGCATTTATGACCTTTATCATCAAATTTTACTGCTGACACGGAACACAGAAAAATATTATCAAGGATGGGGAATACCCAATCTCAAAACTTATTTTAAAGAGTTAGCAAAAGGTGAGGCAGAAATTACTGAACTGCTGTTTCAAACAATGGTAAGACGCTCTCGCAAAGATGTTATCAAGCGACAGTTAGCAGGGGAAGAAATTTACATTAGTGGTCAAAAAATTAGCTTTCCTAAGCGTCAATTAAAACAATTCACTTATAATTTTGAGGCTTGTTACCAGGGTCTTTACGCTAGAATTGCCAATCAAATTGATGAATTACATTTAGCTCCATATAACATCAAAGCTTTTAAACAACAAAAAACTAAGCAAGAAAATGATGACATACTGCGGAATGATGCCCTTATCGCCTTAATGAAGTCACTGTATCTAAAACGGCTAGAAAGTTCTCTAATTGCATTTGAAAGCAGTATCTGCAAGCAGAAAGATTTTCAAGAGAGATTTTTTACTTTGTTACAACGGGGGAAGCTGCTAGACAGCAAAAATTTTCGCAAGATTCTAGCAGCAGAGACAGATGAAGAAGATAATATTTCTGTTAATGAGTTAATTGAATCTTTGGATGAAATTGACCTGAATGATTACCAAATTGATGAGTTAAGCAGTCGTATTCAATCAGATCTTAATATCCTTACCAGTATTCATAATCAACTATTGCAAATTCAAAAAAATGTAAAAATAGGACAAGAATCCGATCTCAAGCTAGTAGAATTTAAACAATTGCTAAAGAACGAACTTAAGGCTAAAAAAGTTTTAGTATTTAGCTATTTCAAAGATACTGCCGATTATTTGTACAAACAGTTGATAGCAGATGATGAGTGGTTAAAGGAGATGTCAATAGATGATCGTCTACTAACTATTGACAAAATAACTGGCGAAACTGCTGGTAAGCAAAGAGAAGAAAAAGTTAAGCAATTTGCGCCCAAAGCTAACAACCAAAGTCAGCAAGAACAGCAAAATTCTCAGAAACAGGAAATTGACATTCTTATTTGTACCGACGTTTTATCGGAAGGCCAAAACTTACAAGATGCAGGTGTTTTAATTAACTATGACTTGCATTGGAACCCAGTAAGAATGATTCAGCGTGCTGGTCGGATTGACCGTTTAGGCACTAACTATGAAGAACTATTAATTTATAACTGCTTTCCCGAAGAAGGTTTGGAAGCTTTACTCGGATTGGTGCGGCGATTACAAAGTCGAATTGCTATGATTAATGAGAAAGTTGGATTAGATGCTAGTGTTTTAGGAGAAATCATTTCAGAGAAATCATTGGAAGAATTATACCGACTTAAGAAAGCAATGAGTGATGCAGATAAAGAGGCAATTTTAGAGGAACTAGAACAAGTTGCTGATTTGGCTTCTTTAGAAGAAATGCGTTTACCTCTACTAGAATTTTTCCAACAAGAAGGTGAGCAAGCAGCTGAAGAAATTCCACTAGGAATTCACAGCACGCGCCATTTTCATATCCCTGAAATGAAAGATGGGGGAATATTTCTGGCATTTCGTGCCAAAGATAAACACTTCTGGCAATTTTATCCCCGTATTAATGATGTAATTTCCCTTAATCAAGACCTACGAATTAGCGACAAGCGTAAAATCTTTAATTGGCTAAAATGTAAAGCGGAAGGCTTTCCGCTTCCAGAGAAACTGCTTCCAGTCAAGTTTGACAACTCTATATTTGATATTTTGGAAGGGGCTATATGTAACTTGATGGCTTACTTTAAAAAGCAACAAGCTGGTAGCCAATTAAAACCTAAGCTAAATAAACGTTTACAGCAAATTTATCACGCTTTGACTGAATTGAAACCTTTCAATGAAGAACCAACATATCAAGAGATGAGGCAGCGAGTATTAAAGGTTATTACCACAGTTAATCTTCGTGTCTATGAGCGTGACATAAAAGCAAATTGGGAAAGATACCTTGAAAACAAAGACTTACATACACTAGTTTCTGCGCTAGATGAATTGTTTGTCGATCAAGATCAATATCATGAAATTGAGGAAGAAAGAGAAGTAAATCCATCAGAAATTATTGAGGAAGAAGATATTCAGCTTGTTTGTTACCAGTGGTTTCAAGCAGAATAGCGCTGGCTTCTTAAATTTCTATTGTATGCAAGAGGTTCCCCAGAAAGATATTCGACTCGAAAGCAGAAACACAAACAGAATCAACCGAAAAAAGAGCCAATACCATGGAGATATGTCGGTTATGGCAGAGAATCTCAGCCCCCCAGACTCTCTGGAGAATACCAACCCCCCAGAATATCTGAAAAAGCAGGCTTGATTGTAGAACAACTTAGCGAACAAAATAGCGAGCCAAGACGTTTTCTCATTGAAGAGGCGGTTTTGTTGCTCGCAGAAAAATTCCAGCAAGTACTTTTTGCAGTGGCTTAGCTGTGTTCAAAAAATTCAGAATCAACGCTCAAGCCTGTTTCCCTTAATTACCAAGAATCAAGCTTTTGGGCTTTTATTCCTTACTTAGAAATGAGAGCGAAACTGCTCACAAAAACAATTTGTAGCGTTGCGATCGCTCGAACGCGCAAGCCGTACTCGGCTTATCGCTTTTTACAATAGATGATTTTATGTCGAGAAAATCTCCCTTGTTTTCGCGCTCATGTTGAGTATGCGGAGTGATTCTTTTTTCTCTGGAAATTCTAAAATCCTACAGAAAATTTTACAAGAAAAATTTCCGGATTATTGTATGATGAGTGAAAGAGGAAGCGCTTATGTTGACTGCAAGAGCACTTCCTCAAAAAAATAAATTTAATAATTAATTCTGGAGTGATCTTAGCATGATTAAAGCACCGGAAACAGCTCCTGCTGTGAATTTTTCTGAAACAATTGCTGGGGAAGTTCAATATCTCATCCGCAGACTCGCTAAGCCGGGTAAAGACTTGATAAAAGAAGTCATAAGCGAGATTACCTACACAAATCCCTCCTTATTACTAGGAGCAGCCAAAATTGGGCAATTATTGCTTTTCCTCAAAGATCGACTCAAGCCCAAACAATACGAACACGCCCTAGCCAACTCTTTGGGATGGATATCAGGTATTGCCAACCAGTTATTGAAACTAGCCCCCATACTTGGAAGTTTCACCACAAAACAACTCGAGCAAATCAATCGCCACCTCTCGCCGTCAGCACTCTACAAATTAGCTACGGGTCGGACACCAGTTGAAGTTATCAAATCCGTACTGGAAAAAGCTTGCACCCAAGAGGTTTCCAAACAAGATCTTCAAATCGAAACCAAGAAACACAAAGACAATCAACCGAAACAAGAGCCAACGCCATGGAGATATGTCGGTCATGGCAGAGAATATCAGCCACCCAGAATTTCTGAAAAAGCAGGCTTGATTGTAGAACAACTGAGCGAACACAATAGCGAGCCACGACGTTTTCTCATCGAAGAGGCGGTTTTGTTGCTCGCAGAGAAATTCCAGCAAGTACTTTTTGCAGTGGCTTAGCTCTGTTCAAAAAATTCAGAATCAGCGCTCAAGCCTGTTTCCCTTAATTGCCAAGAAACAAGCTCTTGGGTTTTTATTCGTTACTTAGAAATGAGAGCGAAACTGCTCGCAAAAACAATTTGCAGCGTTGCGATCGCTCGAACGCGCAAGCCGTACTCGGCTTATCGCTTTTTACAATAGATGATTTATGTCGAGAAAATCTCCCTTGTTTTCGCGCTCATGTTGAGTATGCGGAGCGATTCTTTTTTCTCTGGAAATTCTAAAATTCTATAGAAAATTTTACAAGAAAAATTTCCGGATTATTGTATGATGAGCGAAAGAGGAAGCGCTCGTGTTGACAGCAAGAGCACTTCCTCGAAAAAATAAACTAATAAACATAATTCTGGAGTGATCTTAGCATGATTAAAGCACCGGAAACAGCTCCTGCTGTGAATTTTTCTGAAACAATTGCCGGGGAAGTTCAATATCTCATCCGCAGACTCGCTAAGCCGGGTAAAGACTTGATAAAAGAAGTCATCAGCGAGATTACCTACACAAATCCTTCCTTATTACTAGGAGCCGCCAAAATTGGGCAATTATTGCTTTTCCTCAAAGAGCAACTCAAGCCCAAACAATACGAACACGCCCTAGCCAACTCTTTGGGATGGATATCAGGTATTGCCAACCAGTTGTTAAAACTAGCCCCCATACTTGGAAGTTTCACCACAAAACAACTCGAGCAAATCAATCGCCACCTCTCCCCATCCGCACTTTACAAATTAGCCACGGGTCGGACACCAGTTGAAGTTATCAAATCCGTACTGGAAAAAGCTTGCACCCAAGAGGTTTCCAAACAAGATCTTCAAATCGAAACCAAGAAACACAAAGACAATCAACCGAAAAAAGAGCCAACGCCATGGAGATATGTCGGTCATGGCAGAGAATATCAACCCCCCAGAATTTCTGAAAAAGCAGGCGCGATCGTAGAACAACTGAGCGAACACAATAGCGAGCCACGACGTTTTGTCATCGAAGAGGCGGTTTTGTTGCTCGCAGAAAAATTCCAGCAAGTACTTTTTGCGGTGGCTTAGCTCTGTTCCAAAAATGCAGAATCAACGCTCAAGCCTGTTTCTTTGAATTGCCAAGAATCAAGCTCTTGGGCTTTTATCCAAACGCCGTAATACCTCATTCAACGGGTGCGATGGGGATGTAAGGCGGCAATTGACGAATGCATCTTCGACCAATTTTTATCATAGGTAAAAGAGGGAGAAGATGTATGAGGCATGAGCTATCTCTGAGAATGCTTAACTTGCAGCGTTGCGATCGCTCAACAGCGCAAGCCGTACTCGGCTTATCGCTTTTTACAATAGATGATTTTATGTCGAGAAAATCTCCCTTGTTTTCGCGCTCATGTTGAGCATGAGGAGCGATTCTTTTTTCTCTGGAAACTCTAAAATTCTACAGAAAATTTTACAAGAAAAATTTCCGGATTATTGTATGATGAGTGAAAGAGGAAGCGCTCATGTTGACTGCAAGAGCACTTCCTCAGAAAAATCAATTTATTTAAATTATTCTGGAGTGATCTTAGCATGATTAAAGCACCGGAAACAGCTCCCGCTGGGAATTTTTCTGAAACAATTGCAGGGGAAGTTCAATACCTCATTCGCAGACTCGCTAAGCCGGGTAAAGACTTGATAAAAGAAGTCATCAGCGAGATAACCTACACAAATCCTTCCTTATTACTAGGAGCCGCCAAAATTGGGCAATTGTTGCTTTTCCTCAAAGATCAACTCAAGCCCAAACAGTATGAACAAGCCCTAGCCAACTCTTTGGGATGGATATCAGGTATTGCCAACCAGTTGTTAAAACTAGCCCCCATACTTGGGAACTTCACCACAAAACAACTCGAGCAAATCAATCGCCACCTCTCTCCGTCAGCACTTTACAAATTAGCCACGGGTCGGACGCCAATAGAGGTTATCAAGTCAGTATTGGAAAAAGCTTGTACCCAAGAGGTTTCCAAACAAGATATTCAAATCGAAACCAAGAAACACAAAGACAATCAACCAAAAAAAGAGCCAACGCCATGGAGATATGTCGGTCATGGCAGAGAATATCAGCCACCCAGAATTTCTGAAAAAGCAGGCGCGATCGTAGAACAACTGAGCGAACACAATAGCGAGCCACGACGTTTTGTCATTGAAGAGGCGGTTTTGTTGCTCGCAGAGAAATTCCAGCAATCACTTCTTGTAGTGGCTTGATATTGATTAGAATTGAGTGACAGCCTGAGTAAAAGAAAAAACCATCAATGTCTTCTGTTTGCCTCATATCTCCTTTGACTGCTACTAATCAAAACTTAATAGAGGCATATCAAAGCGATTATGGCATTCTCTACCAAGGCGATTGTCTCAAGTTTCTCAATGCTCTTCCCGATACGTGTGTCGATCTAGCATTTGCCGATCCGCCTTTCAACCTAGGTAAGGATTACGGCAAAGGTGTGAACGACCAAATGAAATCCGAGGAATACCTTGAATGGTCAAAACAGTGGCTGAGTGAAAGCATTCGTGTTTTAAAACCTGGAGGCAGTTTATTTATTTTCAACTTGCCTAAATGGTGTATCGAGTATGGTGCATACCTCAACCAAAAAGGTATGCTTTTTCGCCATTGGATTGCATGCAGGATGCCAAAAGCTTTTCCTCGTGGCAAGCGAATGTCCCCGGCTCATTATGGATTGCTTTACTATACGAAAGGAGAACCCACTGTTTTCAATAAAGTATATACACCCATTCAAGTTTGCCGACATTGTGGAGGAGAAATTCGCGATTACGGCGGACATCGTAAAAAGCTAAATCCTCAAGGCATCAATTTGATGGATATTTGGGATACTCCTGAAGATGTCTGGGAAGATGCATCGGGCGATCGCACTGAAGAAACTTTTTGGACAGAGCTTGAGGAAATGTGGAGCGACATTCCACCAGTACGACACCGCCAATATAAAACAAGAGGTGCTAATGAATTAGCTCCGATTATGCTAGAACGTATCATTGCCATGGCATCAAACCCAGGACAAATAGTTATCGACCCCTTTGGCGGTTCTGGAACTACATTTTATGCCGCAGAGAAGTTGCATCGGTATTGGCTTGGTACAGAAATTGGTGATGTTGAGCCAGCAGTTAAGCGACTAAAAGATTTAGCGCTTGGGAAAGTAGAAGAATGGGAATCAGCTAGGGGCAAGAAAAAAGCGAAAATTTTGCACAATGATTCAAAACAACTAGATTTATTTTCTTAAAAATCAGACGATAAGTTTTCAGTGATGCTCTAGATTAAAGCACGACCATCTGTTCCTTTTGTGATTCTTGCTACGTTGCTGTCTTGAGCATCATGTTCAACTACAAAGATAGCAAGGAATCCTTCATTAATGTTCACCGATCGCCATACATCAAAGTAAGGTTCTAATTCCTCATAATTTCCTACTCTATCAGTAAGATAAGGGTAAAGTTTCCTACTAGGAAGCACTAAAGCCGAACCTAAAAACACACCCCGCAAAAGACCAAGAACTAGTTTATTGACTGCACGGTGACTTGATGAAATATTGCCAGTTTCCCATTCAAGAGCAAAAAGATGTCCGTTTAAAGCTTTTGTTGCATCAACTCGTCCAGGTGATTTAGTTGCATAGGTTATTTTTGTTTCCAGTTGCCAACCAAAAGTTTCCTTAAGAAAAGCCATACAAGCATTTTTGATAGGCTTGACTCCATTCCCGTGGGGTGTTGGATTGATTGTGAAGTTTGAGGTGCCAGGAGGCCAAACTATTAACTGAATAGCACTGCGAATTTCGTTTTGAATAGTCACCCACTGTTGAGACTTTTCAAAACTACCACGACTCATTAAGGATACTTCTTGTACAATCTTCATAGTTTGGGAGCATTCGCTTTTGGATTCTAATTTGCTAGGGTAGATTTACAGTATTTGAAATTGGCACTCCCCACAGCTTATAATAAGTGCTTGGACAATCCAAGAGCATTCCTTCCTTCGCTACAGCCCGGTTGTCTTATCGAAATTGTTCCTAATTGATAACTAATAATACTGAGGTAACTACGATGGATTATCGGATAGAAAAATTACTGAATCGGCAAATTGAGTTGATAGAAAGATTACAAGATAGAGCTGATGAAATCTTGGATTGGCGAACTTCTCCAGATAACGCAGAAGCTGTTTTAGGATACTTTGAAGCTCTAGAATGTGCCGTGGAAAGTTTAGAGGGTTTATCTGAATCGTATCAAAAGTCAAAAGATTGGAATTTTGAGGACAACAAAGAGCGCAAGCGAGATCGCAACAAAGATGATGAGGACAGAAATGACTACCGGATAAGCAGTCGCGATGGAGATGACAGGGATGAATATCAAGACAGAAGGCGATTGTAGCTCCATCTTAGCAACCATCCCTATCAGGCTCAGGCATTATATTTTATACCCACCCATTTACTTGCAATAGGCATTCGCCAACCAGTACCAAAAGCGCGATCGGTAATCTTTAACCCAGGAGGTGCTTGTCTCCTTTTAAATTCTGCACGCGCCACTAGATCGATGACTCTGTCCACAATTCCCGGCTCGTGACCTCCAGCAACAATTTGTCCGGGGGATTGGTGGTGGTGAATCAAGCGTTCCAAGATATCATCCAACACATCATAGGGCGGAAGAGAATCTTGGTCAACTTGACCGGGTTTGAGTTCCGCACTAGGTGCTTTACTCAGAACGTTTTCTGGAATTATAGATTGAGAATGGGAAGGTATTTTCCCCAAGACCCCCTTCCCACTCAAGAGCGCCTGAGTGTTCAACCACTGGCAAATTGAATAAACGCGAGTTTTTGGAACATCCGCGATCGCAGCCAATCCACCATTCATATCCCCATAAAGGGTGCAGTAACCAACTGCAATTTCTGATTTATTACCAGTCGATAAGAGAAGATGACCGAATTTGTTAGAAATTGCCATCAACAAATTCCCCCTAATCCGGGATTGAAGATTCTCCTCTGCCAAGCCAAACTCCGTTCCTGCAAACAACTCAGCTAAGGTATTGTCATAACCTTCCATCAACTTCCCTATGGGCAAAATCTGAGTTTTCATCCCCAAATTATTTGCCAATGCCAAAGCATCACTAATGGAATGATCCGAACTGTAAGGTGAAGGCAAAAGAACACCGAGGACACTGTCTTGTCCCAATGCTGCAGTCGCCACAGCAGCGACTAACGAAGAATCTATACCACCGCTCAAACCCAGCACAACTTTGGAAAAGCCACACTTACGCACGTAATCGCGGACTCCCAAAACCAAACCATGCCATATTTCCTCATCTTCAGATTCATATCTTGGTGCAATAGAACTCAATTGCAAATCTCTCTGCACCTCATCAAATTCCACCACAACCAAGTCTTTCTCAAACCCAGAAGCACGACAGACCATTTCACCTTGACGGTTGAGGGCAAAACTTCTGCCATCAAAAATTAAATCGTCATTTCCCCCAACCTGATTGGCGTAAATAATCGGTTGTTGATAGCGCACGACACTGTGTTTGAGCATTTCTTCTCGAAACCTCTGTTTCCCCACACTGTAGGGAGAAGCAGACAAATTCACAATAAAATCTACGCCTAAAATTGCTAGATCCGCAATTGGATTTGTGGTGTAACTGCGTTTGCCCCAGAATTCTTCATCATTCCACAAATCTTCGCAAATAGTGACGCCAATATGAATATCATCTAAAGAAAAATAATTGGCTTGCAAACCGGGCTCAAAATAGCGGTTTTCATCAAAAACATCATAAGTCGGCAAAAGACGCTTGTGAAAAATTTGCTTTACCTGACCTTTTTCCAACAAAGCAATGCTATTAAATAACGTTTTGCCACCATTACTATGAGCTTTGAGATTCTCATCAACAGTTCCTACCAAAACAGCGAGTTCTGATGGCAAATCCCTTGCTAATTGTTGCAAATGATAATTCATTGCCAATAGAAAACTGGGATTGAGCAATAAATCTCTAGGAGGGTAACCACATAACGAAAGTTCTGGAGTCAATAGCAAACGCGATCCAACACTCGCAGCTTTTTTTGCCGCTTCCAGAATCTCTTTTGCATTACCCGGCAAATCACCAATAATAGGATTAAGTTGAGCGATCGCAATCTTCATTTTCTTCTCTGTACGCTTTTCGCGTCTGTGTCCTTACGGAAACGTTACACGAATGCGGTTAAATAAAAACTAAAGGTTTATCTTTAAACGGAGCAAAAGCTTCGGCATCAAACCGATATAAACTAGCTGGACGACCAGCCCCACGCGATACCTTTATTCCTGTATCGCATAAAAAACCCAACTTCAACAGGCGGGCGCGGAAATTAGAATAATCAGAAAAGTTTTCCCCCAAAACCGTAGTATATAACTGATATAAATCATTCAAAGTAAACATTTCTGGCAAAACTTCAAAAGCCACCGGGCTGTACTCCAACTTATTTCGCAAACGCCTGTGTCCGTAAGCCAGAATTTCGTTGTGATCGAAAGCCAATTGTGGCACTTGCTTGACAGGATACCAAGCGATTCCCGTCATGCGATCGGCAATTAATTCCGCTTCCTCAAATCGCACGAGAGCAAAATAACTGACCGAAAGATAACGCACGCCATAACTATCACTAGCTTCCCGTGGATCGCGTTGCGGTCCCCCAAAGGTATACAACTGCTCCAAATATAGATTTTTTGCTCTAATTTTCTCTGACAAAATGCGGTAAGCCGCATCTTCCAAAGACTCGCCTTGACGCACCAAAGTACCGGGAAGGCTCCAATGATTCAAAAATGGCTCCTGCTGTCTCATCACTAGTAACACAAGCAGGCGATTTTGGGCAGTATCTACAGAAAAAATAACATTATCCACACCAACCTTAAAATCCGCTAAAGGGGGTTGATTGAGTGGAGCAACAAACTTTCTTTGGCTGCGTCCTGGCATAGGAATCAATTGTTCAAAGCAATGAAGTTTTTAACAGTGACCAGTGACCCTCCCTTGTTCCACCACTGACCGGTGATTAATTAGATTTTGTTTAACAGGCTACATTGTTGGATAAACATTTATACAAATGCTCTTTATGAATGTAGTCAACTACGAGAGGTGTTAGGGCTTCGCTATCGCCACTTTCTCGATAAGCAGTTGAAGAAACATCCGGACCGATAAAATTGGCAAACTCGATTTTTCCTCCCAATTTTTGTACGATATGCACGCTAGATTCATCTATAACGAAACCCGGACGCGGTACGACTAGAAGTTGTACTTGTTGTAATAACTCTTCAATTCGATACCATCTTGGCAGTTGAGCTAGCAAATCCGAACCTACGACTAAAGTAAACTCCGATCGATCTGGCCAAAGAGCTTTTGCTTTTTCTAATGTTTCTAAAGTTCTCAAACTACTTAATTGCTGTTCCAATCCAATGTTGTCTTGAGGCGCATCGATATCCTTAATTAACAAATGTAGCATCGCTACGCGATGTTCCAATCTGGTTTGATGGGACTTAAAAGGATTGTCTGCAGCCCAAACTGCTACCCAGTCGTATTTATTAGACAGCCATTTGATAATAGCTTGATGTCCTGCGGTTGGTGGATCGGCACTCGTACCAAATAATGCGATTCTCATGGTTAGTGGTTGGTGGTTAGGGTTTGTTTTCTGGTTTGTTGTGTCAGTTCCTCTAGGGGGATCGAGATATTTACTGGTACTGACGTAGGGTTATTCAGTTGTCTGACCTCTTCCGGTAAACTAGCGACTGAGGCAGTTGTACGCTGCCGAATTTGTGCTATGTTTTCAGGCGATCGCACTCTTTGTCCCTCTTTCATAAAGAGTTCCAATAAAGGTTGTTCCTCCAAACAATCTTCTGTAGCCAGTCCCAACTTATCGGCTTTCACCTTCCCTCCCACTAAAGTGCGAAAAATTTGCTTGCGTCCTGGATAAGTTCCTTTACCAGTTGATTGTTTCATCACTGGGATACCATCTATTTCCACCAGTTTGTAAACTCCGTTTACGGAAGAACCGGTCACTAAACGGGTTCCCAAGCCATAACCATCAATCTCAGCACCAGCCGCCTTTAACTTTGCTATTTCCCACTCGTCCAAGTCCCCACTGGCAAAAATCGACACTCCAGGAAGCAACAACTTCACTTGTTTTGACAGGGATACCAAATCTCCTGAGTCCAGCCTGACACCAGATAATTCCATTTCCCCAGAATTGACCTTTTGGGCTAAACGGCGAGCAGCCGCTATGGAATCATAAGTATCAATCAACAATGGCGCACCTGGAAAATAACGGTGAAATGCGGTAAAAGCTTGTTCTTCGTTACCTTCCATTGCTGATAATGCCATAACCAAAGAATGAGCCATTGTACCACTGGGCTTTTGCCCCAGTTGCAGTGCTGCTAACACATTTGATGTCGCATCCAAACCACCAGCTAAAGCCGCACGTGCAGCCCATAAAGCAGCTTGTGGGCTAAATGCCCTTCTCGTGCCAAATTCCAACAGCGTTGCATTTTCAGATGCTACATCGCGCACTCTTGCTGCTCGTGTTGCAATTAAACTTTGATAATTCAGGGTGTTTAACAGGTAGGTTTCCACCAACTGAGCTTCCCACAGAGGTGCTTCTACTCGCAACAGCGGTTCATGGGCAAACACGGCTGTCCCTTCAGGTATTGCCCAAACATCTCCTGTAAAACGTCCTTCAGCTAGAAGTGACCAAAAACGGGTAGGCGCATTGGTGAAAATTCCTGTCGCTTGTAAAGCTTCCACTTGAGTTGCACTAAAGCGAAAATTTTCTAAATATTCCAATGCTTGTGCTAGACCCATTGCAATTAAATAACCAAAATTTTGTGGCAAGCGCCTGACGAATAACTCAAAACTCGCCCGCCGTTGTTCTACACCTTCTCCGGTGTAGCAAGCTGCCATCGTCAACTGGTAAAGGTCTGTCAGCAAACTGTAATCAAGAGATGAAAACGTTAACTCTTGATTTTCCAAACTCTGCTGCTTCTGGTGGTCTATAGATGCATAATTTACGACTGGAAAACTGGTCATGGCATAACGCCCTTGGAAGAAAGCTTATGATTTATGGTAGTTTTTACCATAAATATTGTCAACTACTAGACTGTTTTTTCTTGAAAATGCCTAAAACCCGTATTTCTACGTGGTGCATATTATTATCTTAATCTATTATTTAAAATATTTTAATAGTTGTCTGTAAAAATAAAGAACAATAGAAGAACGTTAAAGTAAGAAAAGCTTATCCTTTACTCCCAGTCGTACCCTTTTCCTTGCTTAACTATTGCAAATATCTATCTCTTATTGTTGCGGACAGTATAAATATATTTCCGATCGCGGACAACCAAAATTTTGTTAACTACACTAGAAAAACATAACAATTTAAGCAATTACAAACAAGGGAGTATTGGTATTATGGCTATCTCCAAAATGCTTGCTGATTTTACTCAGTTTGTTTCTGAAGCAGCAATGCGAATTTTTACTCCTACTAATGATGCTTATCCAAATATTGGAGTACAACCATTTACAGGGGAACCCTATAATCAAAAAACAGATAATCGGTGGTGAGCTTTAGCGAGCCGTGGTTAGCGGTTAGTATTTTTTCTAATAACTACTACTGACTAACCACTAATTCTATTTAACAATGATCCCATTCCAATTCTGCTAAGAGAAATAAGCAGAAAAACATGACAGCGCCAGTTAATAAAAACTGCAAACCACCTACATAAGGTAAACTTAAAATTCCCAACAGGTGAATAACACTTGTGAACAGTAAAGTTCGCGATCGGATTGCCAATCCCGTACAAAAATAGCCAAACGAGCACAAACCCAACCATATAGGACATAAATTTAACAGTATTTCTCCCCAGCCAAAAAAAACACCCAAGTCAGTTACAACCACACCCGATAACATCAACACAACCCAACAATATAATATCCAACAGACTTGTCTTTCTTTGACCCAATAGTGAGTCCAATAAACCATTCCTACAGTTCCAAAAATAGAAAGTATCGACCATAAAATTGCTTGTAAATGCCAACTAATAGGGAAGAACTGGGCAGTGACAAACATGGGTGCGATCGCTAAACCCCAAAGTAGAAAACATTGGTCAAGACGGGTATAAAAATTTGAATACAGTTGTCTGTTGCCTATTTGCCAGCTAACTTGCCAAAATCCCTGCAAACGATAAGTTTCTAGGGTAGCTTGTTTGCGCCGTAAAGGCGGTACGGAATTATTAAAAAAGTTCATTTGAATTTTTTGCAGAAGAAAAAATTATTTTTTTGCATCATATAGCTATATTTAGTCTTTCAATTTATTGAGTAAAACCTTTACGGGAATCTCTCTTGAGATATGACTTCTGCTTGGTTGTATTCTCTCGTTTGTTGGATTTGCGATCTCCCTTTTACATCTAAACAACAATAACTACTCTCTCATTCACAAAAACTCCTTCTAATGAAATAGGTTTTGATATTGATAAATCCCAAATTGTTATAGAATCACAACAAAAATTGGGTAAGAACCCCAACTTCTTCAAGAAGTTGGGGTTCTTGCATTAAACCAAGTGGTGTCAACAGCAAACACCCTTACTATATATGAGTCTATAAATACAGTGAGATTTTATTTGTATTGAAAAATACACGATCGCCGTTCATCGTTTTGCCTGACTTTTACCAAAAAAAACTTTTATAGCTTGTCTTCATCAGTCTTTAAGAGGATTAATTTTGTTTGTTTGCCAGGAATGCAAACATTAACAAATAATAAAGATTGTGGCAATAATAGAGTTGCGATCGCTAATAACTCTCCTTTATCTGTCATGCGTGATAACCCATTTTTATAGGCTTTGCTTTCTCTTCAACTAATTCAAAAGGATAGCTTCAGCCAAAACCTTGCAAAAGGGATTCCCAGGAGACAAAGCGGGAACAAAAAACTAGGAGCAACGAGAGAATGTTGTCTAAAAACGGTTATTTGCGGTTTGCAGTCAGTGCTTTAATATTGCTGAGTTGTTTGGGGTTTGAGACAGCCACAGCACAGACAAATCGAAGAATGAAAAACCAGCAACAGCCTTTACAAACACAGGCTGATACAAAAGTGATGAATCTCCTTTCACCTGAAGCACAAAAATATTTATCACCTGAAGATAATGTGGAATCAGAAGGAGAGATCGTACAAGCCAAGCATTACGACTGTTATAAAGCTCGTCACCGAAAAGTGCGGCATTACAGAGTGTATCATCGCAGGAATTACCGTTGTCCTTGTCCTGGCTACCATCACCGCCCTGTTCGTTACCCCCAAAAGGTCTATCACTACCACTATCATTACTACAAAGTGCATCCACGTAAGGCATACCGTCACGGAGTTCCGCATAACGGGAATTTTTATCGGTATTAATTAGTTGTTGGTGGTTGGTTACTTTAAAAACTGACCACTAACCCAATTATTCAAAAAGAAAGCGACTGCAGCGCTACCTAAAGGAACTGTCAAATTGTCAATTCCAAACATTGAAAAAACTTCTAAGCCAGTCGCAACTAAGGCGACTACCAAAGAAACTAACCAAGTTTGCCAAACATTACCCTGGAGGCTGAGTAGGATTGTACTGGCGATCGCATAGCTAACAGCAGTTACTGTGAGAGAACCTTCCAAGCTTTTTTGTCTCCCCAAAACTTTGTATTTGTGCTTACCAAATCGCTGACCGACAAGTGCTGCTAGTCCATCACCCCATGTCATCACTAAGACTCCTAAAACTGCATAGTGGGGTTGCTGTATAGACCAGAAGCAAGCTATAAGGATACCAATACTGGCAGAATAGAAAAAAGTTCCGAGACTTTTGCGCCCAACGCTATCAATACCGGGGAGAATAGGAAATCGGTAAGACAACAGGGTGGCTGCACTCGCTACAATCGAAGCGGTAATACCCACGCTGGCTGGAATACCCAACCACCAAGCAACTAAGATTATGTTTCCAGTTCCAATATGTACGATCTTTCTGACAACTTCAGGGTCTTTGTCATCAAGACGATTCACCCGCCATGCGATCAGAAGCATGAGGAATACCCAAATTGACGCAATGGCAATTTGCGTGTAAACAGGAGGGATTGATTCTAAACCAGGTAATGAATTTAGCAAAGATAAAACAAGATAAAAACTTTAGTCTTTAATACCACTTTATTAGATTTGAGCAACATAAATGAAATTATTACTCATTTTACCGATTCGCTTTTATCGAATGTTTATTTCACCGATGTTTCCTCCAAGCTGTCGCTTTCAACCAACTTGTTCAATGTACGCTCTCCAGGCTATTGAACGATTTGGGGTCTGGCGAGGTAGTTGGTTGGCTCTTCGGCGTATTTCCCGTTGTCATCCATTTCATCCCGGCGGTTACGATCCCGTACCGGAAAGAGATAGGGGGGACAGAGGAGACAAGGCAGACAAGGTAGATAAATAATAAATACTTAAATAAAATGCGACCCTATCATAAAGTACTCATTATTGAGTGTGGTGAACCTTTGGTACAGATTCCTTTGGAACTATTTGCTGTAGAATCTCCCCATCCTTATGAAAGGTTGGGTGCGCCTTATGGCGATCGCTCACCTTATTTTCTTCGTAAAAGCGTTGTTGATAGCTTGGTAGTTGCTCAAAACTATCTCCAGCAAATCCGTCCTAACTGGCTGATCCAAATTTTTGATGCCTACCGTCCCGTGGAGGTACAGCAGTTTATGGTGAGTTATGCTTTTTCCCAAGCCTTGCAGATGAGAGGGTTAAGTGAGGCTAAATTGTCACCAGAGCAGCTCGACGAGATTTGGGAGGAGGTTTATAAAATTTGGGCTGAACCCAGTTTGGATGAAAAAACACCTCCACCTCACAGCACGGGTGCAGCTGTTGACGTTACATTGGTGGATGATGCAGGAGCAATTGTCGATATGGGTTCGCCTATTGACGAGATGTCAGAGCGATCGCATCCGTCGTACTTTGGTAACGCGACCGATCTACAAGCGCAGCAGTTTCACGCTAACCGACAACTCCTGTGCGATGTTATGGAGACAGCAGGATTCAAGCGCAATCCCAGAGAGTGGTGGCATTTTTCCTCAGGCGATCAGATGTGGGCTTGGCTCAATAATGAAGCAAATCCTGACAATTCATTAAATGCACGTTACGGACGCTTATCTTAAAACGTTACCACCAACCTATGCCCGCAAGAGCTATACGCTAGTCTCCAGGGCGCAGGAAACCCGCTTACAGGGATAGACTCACCACTAACAACTAACCCTCAAGCATCTTGAGGATTAAGTTGAATTAACTCATCTGTAGTATAAGTTCCTACTGGGCTCCAGATTAAATACGGAACAAGCAGTAAAGCAGCCAGTTTAGATATTGGTAAAACGGCGATTGTCAGTAACACACCCAAAATAACGCCAATCGATCCAATAATTTCTCCGATTTTTAAACTCCGCCACCTAAGCATGAGTGGAATGTAAGAGATAGTAATAATTTCCAACAAGAGAAACAGACCCATCAAGAGCCAACTTCTCAAACTCCCTGGGTTTTGCTGCCAAACAATATTAGCGGAAGCCGCACCGCAAAGAAAAATAAAAGTCCAAATGAAGGGAATTAGTGGTTCAAAGACTAACCAACGGGGTCGCGTTAACCGTGCAAACCACTTAACGTCACGAGGTGTTATAAAAAAACTGCCAACTGCAATTGAAAAAGTGACAGCCCCAATTACCATCCAAGATTGAATCATTGCTTTATACCTTATTAAGCATTTTGTCAAGCAACACAAGGCAATTGTGGCAATTGAGGGCATAATTTTAATCAGTCGTAAGTTGGAATTGTTTCATGGCTAGTGGTTAATAGTTGGTAACAACTAACCACTCTCTAATTTACGCATCCTTTGGATTAAGTTGTATCATTTTCCCAGTAGTATACGTACCAATGGGGCTCCAAAGTAAATAAGGAACAAGAAGCAGCGCTGCCCAACCAGAAACAGATAAAACTGTGATTGCTAGTATAATTCCTACAATAAAACCCGTACCGCCAACGATCGTACCCGCTTTCAAACTGCGAAGTCGAAGCATAACCGGGTTATAAGCAACTGTAACAATTTCTAAAAGGAGATATAAAACCATGAGCAACCAAGTTTTCGTTGTTCCTGGATTTTTTTCCCAAACAATATAAGCTGACCAAGCACCACAAATAAATACTACAGTCCAGATAACTGGGATTGCTGCCTCAAAAGTAAGCCATCTCGGTCTTTGCAAACGCTTAAACCACTTGACATCGTTGGGAGTAATGATGTTAGAAGCTAATGCAACCAAGAATGCCACTCCGCCAATCACCATCCAGGATTTAATCATCCTTCACCCTTTGCTAGGCTCGCATATAAGATTTCTCAATCCAATTTTGTCAAGTTTTAGCTAAATAACTCATCAATCCTGAGTTTGAAAAAGGGAATAGGGATCGATCGCACGTTCTACACCAGACCGGAACGTAAAGCGACAACAGCTGCTTGTACGCGGTCATCAACAGAGAGTTTATTCATAATTCCGCGAACGTGTGTTTTAACAGTGTTGGGACTGAGATAGAGTTTTTCAGCAATCTCTGGATTGCTATATCCTTCTACCATCAGTTTCAACACTTCTAACTCGCGCTGAGACAAATTTGCTGTATTTCCACTAGGAGTAGGTGGTTTAAGATTTTCAATAACGCGTCTGGCAATTTGGGGATCGAGGTAAGCCGCACCTTCAACAGCAGCTGCGATCGCACTCAACAATCGTTCTACACTTGCGCCTTTGATACAATAAGCATCTGCACCACTAGATAAAGCAGCAACAATCTCTGTATCTGTTTTATGAGACGTTAACATCACCACATGAGTCTCTGGAAGCGCTGCTTTTATTTGTTGTGTTGCTGCGATTCCGTCCAAACGCGGTAATCCAATATCCATTACTACCAGATCTGGTTTTAATTTGAGTGCTGCTTGAACGCCCAAGTAACCATCTTCTGCTTGTCCGACAATTTCTAATTGGGGATGAGCCATAAGTGATTGTTCGAGTCCGAGTTGCATCATTGGGTCATCTTCGACAATAAGAACTCGTAGGGGAGAAGCATTAGCTGGCAAATTTAAGGGAAAGGAACTTTCTAAAGACATTTTTGTGAATTATGAATTATGAATTATGAATTATGAATTGTAATTGGTGAATTCTGAATTTTATTTTCATCATTTATCATTCATAATTCATAATTCTTTTTACTCTTCTACGCGATATCCCAAGTCTGCCAATCGCATCCGAGAATGACGCCATTTCGGTTGTACTTTGACAAATAGCTCTAGGTAGACTTTACCAGCAATTAACTTTTGGATTTGCTCGCGAGCAGCACTACCAATTGCTTTTAACATGGTTCCACCTTTACCAATAAGAATGCCTTTTTGGGAATCGCGTTCTACGTGTATGGTAGCAAAGACTCGGGTAATAGTCGGAGTTTCCTCTACGCGATCGATTGCGATCGCCACTGAATGAGGAACTTCTTCACGAGTTAACAGTAAAATTTGTTCTCTGATTAACTCACCCATGATGAAGCGTTCTGGTTGATCGGTTACCAAATCGGGTGGATAGTACATCGGTCCTGGCTCTAATTGTTCAATTAGTAACCTTTGCAGTTCCGACAATCCGCTCCCTGTCTTAGCTGAAAATTTTACCGTTTGCCATTGAAGTGACTTTGCTAATTGAGCGTAACTCCCATCTATTTGTTGAAACTCTGCTGGTTGTTGGTCAATTTTATTCAAACCCAATATCACTGGTGTTTGACTGCGATTCAGTAGCTCGGAAATGTACAGATCGCCTGTTCCACAGACCGTAGAGCCATCCACAACAAACAGCACAATATCCACTGATTCAATTGCTATTTTGGCATTTTGCACCAAAACCTCTCCCAATTGATGGTGGGGTTTATGGATTCCTGGTGTATCTACAAAGATTAACTGTGCTTCTGGTGTTGTTAAAATGCCTCGCAACCGATTCCTTGTTGTTTGTGCGACTGGTGATGTAATGGCAATTTTTTGTCCTACCAAATGATTCATCAGCGTAGATTTACCGACATTAGGGCGACCAATAATGCCAATAAAACCCGACTTAAATCCAGGAGGAGCCTGCGGAATCATCACTTCTCCTGAATTAGAGAAGATGTTACTATCACTACTATTCACTCTTTGGCTCCACCCTCATCTTGTACCTTTAAAATTCCTAAATTTTGTTGTAAACAGAGAAAAAACATAAAATCACCCTGGCACTTCTCTTAATTGCCTTACGCCTTTGCTTAAAGTTTAACAATCTAATGGTCATATTTGTAGTTCCACTGATGAGCGCTCGCGGGTTACTGGTTATTGGTCACCGCAATCAAACCCAGTACAAACTCACCTTCATTAACGGCGTGATTGGTTGATGAGTCGTAAATTAGCCCATCTTGTTCGGCAAAGACATCAATGACAGTTGGTAATTTGCCTTCTTTATTAAATTGCAATACTTGATACAATTTATCTCCTACCTTTACCGAACTTCCCAATTCAACTTTTGATTGAATCATTCCACCTGTTGGAGCATAATATTTTTTGGCTTGGCTTCTCGTGCTAAAACTCATCTCAGGGGATGTGTTTTGTAATAAATCTCCTTTTACAGAAATGTCAGCAGTTTGCAGCACTCCTTTCTGGACTAAATAATTTTTTATACCCCTAAGTCCTTTCTCAACTGAATCGGGATTCATCTGCATTCCCGTTCCAAGTTCTAGCGTCCAAGCTTCCACATCAAACTTATTTTCTCTACCAAGTTCTTTGAAACATTTTTCCAGTGCTAACCAAGGTTTGATAAATGCTTCATCAAAAGCATTGCCATCATATTCATCTAATAAAATTCCAAGTGGAAGTAAAAAGTATTTTGCACTTTCTTCTCGATCGCGGAAGTAATATACATAGTTTAATCCTTGAGTTGTATGGCTGTGTATGTCGATCAGGTAATCTGCATCTATACTCAAAGATTGCAATTTATAACGAAATTTTTCTGTATAGGAGACGCTACTAGAAGAGTTAATCTTTTCTAAAAGATCTGTAAATTTTTGCTGAATAGCATCAAGATAATTTTTTCGTACTGTTTCTATATTTAAATGAATTTGAGAGCGAGCGAATTCCATTATATTTTTAGTAAACTTCTCATAATCCCAAAAAATACGGTTCCAATCTTTAGCTTCCGAAATACAATACCTTCCAGAAGAAAAAAAATGCGATCGCTGATTTGTACTCATAGAATTACAAACAGGAACCAGCCAGATTTCTCCAGCTAGGTCTGTGGGCTCTACAGATAGCAAAAATTCAATAAGTTGGTGAATAACAGCATTGCCAACAATTTCTGCACCGTGTAGGTTAGATTGAATATAAACTTTTTTGCCGGGATGAGCACCATTAAATTTATAGACTTGAAACGAGAGTACATCGCCTGAAGCCATATGGCGCTGCGGGATTGTTTCAATGTTTGGAAGCATGACAGTGCTGAGGGATAATGAATAAATAAATTAAACCAATAACAACTAACAAATAACAACCAACAACTAACCCTTAACAAATGCAAAGAATTGCGATCGCGCCATCCCAACTCCAACAAGGGCAAATTTTGCTCACTCCCCAACAACAGCATTATCTGGGGCGTGTTTTGCGTTTGCGTACAGGCGATCGCTTTATTGCAATGGATGGAATGGGACAATGGTGGCTGGCGTCTTTGGAAGGGGATAACGCTCGGGTTTTAGAACCAATGGTCGTGCAAACCGAATTAAGAGCAACCATAACGCTGATACTGGCTTTGCCTAAGGGTAACGCATTTGATGATGTAGTACGCAGCTGTACTGAGTTAGGAGTTGCTATCATTGCTCCGGCGATCGGCGATCGGACTTTACTCAAACCAAGCTCTCAGAAACTTGAAAGATGGCAGCGAATTGCACGAGAAGCCGCAGAACAATCCGAACGTTCTTTTGTTCCGACTATTTTAGAACCTGTCTCCTTCAGCACAGCTTTATCATCTGCAAGCGATTGGCAATACATCTGTGTTGCTCGCGGTCAGTCTCCTCATTTGCGAGATTGCTTGCAAAACAACACACAAATGGCAAATGACGACGGACAAAGAACAATTGCCATTGCAGTGGGACCGGAGGGAGGATGGACGCAAAAAGAAGTAGAGTGCGCTATTGACGCAGGATTTCAACCTGTTTCGCTTGGGCGTCGCATTCTCAGAGCAGTCACAGCTCCAATTGTTGCCCTATCTATTGTGGCAGCTGAGTTAGAATCTGGAAAATTTGGGAACTATAAATAATAATTTGGTGCTAAGACTTACCGCCTGCTGTGAGTCCAATACTGCAAACCCTTAACTTGACTGTCTGCAAAATCCCAAATCTAAAATCCCAAATCCATGCTTGAGCAAGTTGCTTCTGCCTTAGAGCGTAAAGATTATGCTACTGCTGCTAAATTACTCAAACAGTTACTGAAAGAATCGCCAGATAATCCTTGGGTGCAGTTTTATTTGGGAAGGTTCTATGAATCTACTGGAAAGCAAGCAGAGGCGGAAAAATCTTACCGCCGACTGTTACGCGATACGACGAATTCTAAGTTACTGACACAAGCACGTCAAGGTTTGCAACGCTTGGAAGACATCGCAAAAGAGGAGCGACAGCAAGCGAAAGCGAAAGCAACAGCTGATTCTGGCAATAAAGAATTGGGAGTCTTAGTCTTAGAACCAATTGGCAATGATTTGAAAACTCAAGCAGCACAAAAATTTGCTCAAATTATGCAGATTGATGCTTATAATGCAAGACTGATGCTGCCAAGTCGGAGTTGGCGCGTATATCGAGCGGGAGCAGTAGGAGAGCTAAAATATTATGGAGAACAGCTACGTAATGCTGATATTCCCTGTTTTTGGACGAGTCTTTCTGAAATTCAAAAAATTAAAGTCTTTCAAGTCAGTTACTTTCAAGAATCTACTTCAGGTATAACCGTCATTTGCAAAAATGATTCAAATCAACTTGGTTCCCTTAACTTTGAATGGTCAGAAGTCCGAGGACGCGTACAGGGACTGCTACCTATTTTTGAACAAGTTGTAGACAGAAACGTGCGTGGTCAATTGGAACGCAAAACTCAAACTCAAGACTATTTTAAATTTTGCGATTTACATCTTCCTGGAAGAAAATCAATTTTGCGATTTTATGATAATGGATATAACTATCATGAAGGTATAGAAATTGCCGATCGCATGAGCCAAAGTACGATCAAAATGAATTGGAATAAATTGTTAAGCTGGCTTGACCAAAAGCTTCTACAGGTTGAAGTATGGTCGGAGTTTACACATTTTGCAGAAACAGTATTAGACAGAACAGAGCTACTACATCAAATTCCATCTCATATTCATTTATTTCGTCGAGAACCAACTGCTTGGGACTCAGCTTTTCACTTATACAGTAGTTTGGTTTTTTTACAAAATGTTGCAATTAACAGCAACTATTGACCAGTTACTTACCGGATTTAAAACAGGTATTTAGATAATAAAGCAATTTCTTTTTTCCATATATAAATTAAGGGGCTTACAGGGTAAGGTTTATTTGTAATTTCTATGTATGATGATTGTAATTAGTAATGTGTGTTTGATTCAAAAATTTAATAAAATTTTAATTAATACTCAATTTTATCCTAATTTTCCTACTTGTAATTTTTCGTAACTTTTAAGAAGCTTTAGTAACATACCTTTTCGGGTCGATAAAACCTAGAAAGCTTTGATAAAACTGGATTATCGTAATTTGCATTTCTAAGCAAATGTGGCTAAGTTAATACTTGACATTCTCATAAAAGCACTGAGATACTTAATAAGACAACAGAAACACCTTAAAGCTTTACACACTTATAGTTTTGTATGAAACCTGCTTGAGCGCTCCAAGCAAAGGTTGGGAAAATGCATTCTTATCTCACTCGCAGTTTCTAGTTACATGGATGAGACACATATGTTTGTATCAACGCATGTTTAGTCCAATATATTTGGCAAACAAGTGATACTAAATTCGCGTCTTATACCCCCTTTATAATAGAGTCCGCGCAGGCGGTGAGTTTAGTCCTGTAGGCGGGTTTCCCGCCGTAGGGAACTAGCGAACCCGAAGGGACTTCGTTTGTATAGCCGTGATTTCTAATCACTAGGGCTTACTTGGGGTGGTAAAAACGGATTTGGTATGATATGGCAGTTATCGGGACTGTGATGAAGGCAATAAGAATTATTGTAAATTAAAACAAACATTGCATATTTTTTAATTCAAAATACCATTTTATGGAGTAACAATAACTGATTGCTTGTAAAACGGATATTTTAATATATTATACAAAAGTACTTTTTGTAAAAAAATACAAAAATGTTGTTTTATCATCAAACAGTAGCCCAGATAGCTATCATTGCTATCTCTAGCAATGCCGGGAAACTTGATTGAGGAGTGTTGATAACCAAGAGCAAATAAAAAAGTCTAAGTATGAGATTCTTCGGTTTCAATCAAAAGAAAAAAAAGGAAAAAAGCGTGAGTAAGCAAGCAAGCTCCATACCGAGTGTTGATTTAGTTATTGTCATTGATACAAGCCCTTCAATGAAAGATGAAGCCCGCTCGCTCAGTGATGCGGCTTCCAGTGCGATCGCAAAAGCTAAATCCAGTTGTCCTTCCGACTTGAGAGTGGTTTGGTTGGGTATAGAAGGGACTTGGAAAGGAACCTCTTTTGACCAAACTGTCAGAGCTTATTTAACTCAAAAGTGCAAGGTGTCTGAATCCAAACTCCGGGGTCGAAAAAAAGGAGAAGTTGCAGACGCAGGAGCGCAAGAGGATGCGGCTCGCGCCATCGAAGATATTTCCGATTACTTTGATTGGCGCACAGGTGCAGCCAGAGCAATTTTCTATCTCGGTGATGAAGCCCTTGAAGGGGGTGGAGATAAAACAGATCGAGAGGATATTAAAGCGACTAATTTGGCAATCCAAAAAGCCCAAGGCGCAGGAATTACCGTTCATACTTATTTTGGAACGTCCAAAAGCAAGCATTCAGAAGGTATCAAAACTGAATACGCCAGACTTGCAACTTCAACAGGCGGACAAGCCTTTACAGATAAAGATGCCATTAGCGGTTTTAGCGCTGTCTTAGAAAAAGTTATTTGTGGTAGTCGCACAGCTAAACCAGTAAAGCTCGCGCCAGGAGCGGTTTACATTCAAGATTGTGTCTCCAATGAATTCAGCAAACTTTACACTCTAGATTTAGCCACAGGTAAAGCTTCTTTAATTGGCGAAATCGTGACAGAAGTTTCGGATATTGCTTTTGTTGGTTCTCAACTCTATGGGCTCGATCGAGAAGGCGATAAAACTCAACTCATTAAAATCGATCTCAATTCAGGTAATGCTACCGTCATTGGCAATATTGGCTTTGCAGCAGCTGGTTTAACATACAGTCGCTATCGTCGAACTCTCTACGCCACAACTGCCAAACAACTGATAGCAATTAATTTAGAAACAGGCAAGGGAACGCCAATTGCCACGGTAGCAGGGAAAGATTATAACTGTGGCGAAGTTGCCTTTGATGCTAATGGTAAGGCTTATATTACCTTAATCGGTTACGACAAGAAAAAGCTTTTAGCAAGCTGCAATCTGGATACAGGCGAAGTCAAAAATATCGGTGATATTGGCTTTCCCGATCTTGCCAGTATGGAATTTGTTGGCGATGTTCTCTATGGCGTGACGGGCAATTTCTATAAGTTAGGTAAAGACGGTCAATTAATCCGTATTGATACTACCACCGGTCGGGGAACTTTAGTGACCTCCACAGATCCTGCTGGTCGTTGGGCAGGTATTACCATTTACGAACCAGTGAAGGTAGTCACAACAGAAATCACTCCAGGAGTCAGCACGAACGAAGAATCTGGAAAGACAAACGAAGAATCTGGAAAGACAAAAGTGACTGAAGAAAATAAAGTTGTTAGGGAGGAAAGTATGAACCTTTTAACCATCGATACCAAGAATAACTGTTATGTTATCGACGCCAATCAAATGAACAATTTGCAACAACATGTTGCTAGTTCCTTTACCTTCGATAAAGGGACGTTTGATATCAAAATTACTGGCGGTCGCTACAGTTATGCTAAAGCAAAAACAGAAGGAGAACCATTTGTTTTACTTTGGATCTATGGAGTTGATGGAAGTACGTTTATCAATAAAAACACGGGTTTTGAGGTAGGTGCAACCTGGACAACATTAAATGGATATAGCGATCGCCTCAAATTAGAAGTCAAAGAAAGAGCAGTTCTGTGTGCTTTGTTCTTCGATCTAAACAATACGGATAACAGTGGTACCATTGACCTTTTAATTACCAGTAACAAACCCTTTTTCAATCCTCACACTTTAAAAGTCGATAGCAAACGCAATTGCTATGTGTTGGATGAAAGTCACTTGTCGAGCCTGAAACAATCTGGTTCTAATGTGGTGGAACTCAATCCCGGAAACTATCGCATCAAAATTCGGGAAGGGAATGCCAGCTACTGGTCTGATAACAAGAAATTTAACATAGAACCTTGGGCTTTAATTTGGGTTCAGGGTGGAAAATTTGTGACTAAGCTGACGGGTATTGAAGTTGCAGAAACTTGGTGCTCTCTGAATGGTCTAAAAGACGAAGTCATTATAGAAGTCAAAGAAAAAACGACCTTAACAGGTTTATTTTTTGACACCTTCAAGGAAGATAATGAAGGACAAATTGTTCTGGCAATAGAGCCAGTGAGTGTCACTGAACTCACCAAAATCTCTGAAAATCGTGAAAAGATTAGCGTTCAAGAACGGACAAAAGAAACAACTGTTACGACCGAGACTGTGACAACTTTTGAAGGTTCAGGTGGATCTGGAAGTCGCGAACGTGAAACAGTGACTGCGGGTAACTCGATAGAGTTCACCTTCCGCTTTAACGAAGATGAGTTCAAGAAAAAGTGGGAAGAGCAGTTACAGCAAATTGACAAATCTCTCAAGGGGCTAGATGAAAAAGACGTCACACTAGAAGCGAAATATTGGGATCAGCTCGAGCATTGGCTGCTGAAAAACTATGAGAAGCACTTTAAAAACTTAGCTGTAGAAGTGGCGAAAGTCCGATTCACGATGGACGCTTACACGCAGCAAATGGAGTTTAGTCTCAACCAGCATTTGCAAGGCTGGTCTACCTACTTAGACAGGCTACTACAAGATCGGATCAACGTTGAGATTTCAAAGAGAATCAATCAACAGATCAACCAGTATTTTGACCAAACCTTTGAGCAAAAAATCCGTAACAATGTTGGATTAATTATCAACAATATTATCAATAAGCAGGAACTCAACCAGTACATCGATCGCTATGTTGAGCGTCAACTCGACCAAAGCTTCGAGCAAAAAGTGCAGAATAATGTTGCCTTAATTGTCAACAACATTGTTAACAGACAAGAACTCAACCAGCACATTGACCAGCACATCGATCGCCAAGTCAACCAGACTTTCGAGCAAAAGGTGCGTAACAACATTGAACTCATTGTTAACAATATCGTTAACAAGCAGGAGTTCAACCAGCACATCAACCAGCACGTTGACAGCCAAGTCAACCAAACCTTCGAGCAAAAGGTGCGTAACAACATTGAACTCATTGTTAACAATATTGTGACCAAACAGGAGTTCAATCAGCACATCGACCAGCACGTTGACAGCCAAGTCAACCAAACCTTCGAGCAAAAGGTGCGTAACAACATTGAACTCATTGTTAACAATATTGTGACCAAGCAAGAGTTCAATCAGCACATCGACCAGCACGTTGATACACAAATTGAGCAGACCTTCGAGCAAAAGGTACACAATCATATCAACGCAATTACTCAAGCTCTTGTCACTAATAATACCGAGCTTAACCAGTACGTCAACCAGCAAATTGACAATACTTATGAGCAAAAGATTCAAAATAACCTATCATTGATTACTCACAACATTGTGAATAACAATCAGGAATTGAATCAGTACATCGAGCACCGCTTGCAGGAGACGGTCATCAACAACACGGAGGTTAATAACGAAATTGTCAACCTCGTTTCCAACAGTACCGAAATTAACGAAAAGATTGAAAATCTCCGCAGCGAGTGGAACCAAACATTCATCAACCTAGTGACACAGAACGCCGATATACTGATTAACACCATCGGTGGTAAAGAGACATTCAACCAACTCATCAATCAGAAGATTGTTAATAACAATACGGAAATTAACGAGTACATCAGCCTGCAAATTGACAATACTTACGAGCAAAAAATCCAAAATAACCTGTCATTGATTACTCACAACATTGTGAATAACAATCAGGAATTGAATCAGTACATCGACAACCGCTTGCAAGAAACAGTCATCAACAACACGGAAATTAACAACGAGATTATAAACCTTGTTTCTAACAGTACCGAAATCAACAACAAGATTGAAAATCTCCGCAACGAGTGGAATCAAACATTCATCAGCCTGGCGACACAGCATATCGATAGTCTGATTAATACCATCGGTGGGAAAGAGACATTCAACCAACTTATTATCCAAAAGATTGTCAATAACAATACAGCTATTGACCAGTACATTAGCCAGCAAATTGACAATACTTACGAGCAGAAGATTCAAAATAACCTGCAATTGATTACTCACAACATTGTGAATAACAATGAGGAATTAAACCAGTACATCGATAATCGCTTGCAGCAAATTGTCGTCAACAACACGGAAATTAATAACAAGCTGGAAAATCTCCGCAACGAGTGGAATCAAACATTCATCAATCTGGCGACACAGCACATCGATCGATTAATCAGCATTATCGGGAACAGAGAAACATTCAACCAA